>NZ_KQ089930.1:0-698338 GCF_001037675.1 Enterobacter sp. MGH119
CCACTAACACACAAGCTGATTCAGACTCCGGGCTGCTCCCCGTTCGCTCGCCGCTACTGGGGGAATCTCGGTTGATTTCTTTTCCTCGGGGTACTTAGATGTTTCAGTTCCCCCGGTTCGCCTCGTTAACCTATGTATTCAGTTAACGATAGTGTGTCGGAACACACTGGGTTTCCCCATTCGGACATCGCCGGGTCAAGGGTTCATATCACCTCGCCGGCGCTTTTCGCAGATTAGCACGTCCTTCATCGCCTCTGACTGCCAGGGCATCCACCGTGTACGCTTAGTCGCTTAACCTCACAACCCGAAGATGTTTCACTTCTGATTGCGAAAATTTGAGAGACTCGAACACACATGAGCTGTGTGTCGTTTCAATTTTCAGCTTGATCCAGATTTTTAAAGAGCAAATATCTCAAACGTGACTCGCAAGTCAGTTTTGAGATATGACGGCAGGTGACTTTCACTCACGAACCAGCAAGTGGCGTCCCCTAGGGGATTCGAACCCCTGTTACCGCCGTGAAAGGGCGGTGTCCTGGGCCTCTAGACGAAGGGGACGTACAGTCTCAATCGCAAGACGCCTTGCTATTTACTTTTCATCAGACAATCTGTGTGGACACTACAAAGGCAGGTTCTTTAAGGTAAGGAGGTGATCCAACCGCAGGTTCCCCTACGGTTACCTTGTTACGACTTCACCCCAGTCATGAATCACAAAGTGGTAAGCGCCCTCCCGAAGGTTAAGCTACCTACTTCTTTTGCAACCCACTCCCATGGTGTGACGGGCGGTGTGTACAAGGCCCGGGAACGTATTCACCGTGGCATTCTGATCCACGATTACTAGCGATTCCGACTTCATGGAGTCGAGTTGCAGACTCCAATCCGGACTACGACGCACTTTATGAGGTCCGCTTGCTCTCGCGAGGTCGCTTCTCTTTGTATGCGCCATTGTAGCACGTGTGTAGCCCTACTCGTAAGGGCCATGATGACTTGACGTCATCCCCACCTTCCTCCAGTTTATCACTGGCAGTCTCCTTTGAGTTCCCGGCCGGACCGCTGGCAACAAAGGATAAGGGTTGCGCTCGTTGCGGGACTTAACCCAACATTTCACAACACGAGCTGACGACAGCCATGCAGCACCTGTCTCAGAGTTCCCGAAGGCACCAATCCATCTCTGGTAAGTTCTCTGGATGTCAAGAGTAGGTAAGGTTCTTCGCGTTGCATCGAATTAAACCACATGCTCCACCGCTTGTGCGGGCCCCCGTCAATTCATTTGAGTTTTAACCTTGCGGCCGTACTCCCCAGGCGGTCGACTTAACGCGTTAGCTCCGGAAGCCACGCCTCAAGGGCACAACCTCCAAGTCGACATCGTTTACGGCGTGGACTACCAGGGTATCTAATCCTGTTTGCTCCCCACGCTTTCGCACCTGAGCGTCAGTCTTTGTCCAGGGGGCCGCCTTCGCCACCGGTATTCCTCCAGATCTCTACGCATTTCACCGCTACACCTGGAATTCTACCCCCCTCTACAAGACTCTAGCCTGCCAGTTTCGAATGCAGTTCCCAGGTTGAGCCCGGGGATTTCACATCCGACTTGACAGACCGCCTGCGTGCGCTTTACGCCCAGTAATTCCGATTAACGCTTGCACCCTCCGTATTACCGCGGCTGCTGGCACGGAGTTAGCCGGTGCTTCTTCTGCGGGTAACGTCAATCGACAAGGTTATTAACCTTATCGCCTTCCTCCCCGCTGAAAGTACTTTACAACCCGAAGGCCTTCTTCATACACGCGGCATGGCTGCATCAGGCTTGCGCCCATTGTGCAATATTCCCCACTGCTGCCTCCCGTAGGAGTCTGGACCGTGTCTCAGTTCCAGTGTGGCTGGTCATCCTCTCAGACCAGCTAGGGATCGTCGCCTAGGTGAGCCGTTACCCCACCTACTAGCTAATCCCATCTGGGCACATCCGATGGCAAGAGGCCCGAAGGTCCCCCTCTTTGGTCTTGCGACGTTATGCGGTATTAGCTACCGTTTCCAGTAGTTATCCCCCTCCATCAGGCAGTTTCCCAGACATTACTCACCCGTCCGCCACTCGTCAGCGAAGCAGCAAGCTGCTTCCTGTTACCGTTCGACTTGCATGTGTTAGGCCTGCCGCCAGCGTTCAATCTGAGCCATGATCAAACTCTTCAATTTAAAAGTTTGATGCTCAATGAATTAAACTTCGTAATGAATTACGTGTTCACTCGTTGAGACTTGGTATTCATTTAGTGTCCGAGGACATTAAGAATCCATGTCACTTTGAGTGCCCACACAGATTGTCTGATAAATTGTTAAAGAGCAGTGCCGCTTCGTTTTCGCTGCGGCGCGGGGTGTGCATATTACGCTTTCCCGCTTCAGAGTCAAGCGTTTGTTTTGCTTTTCTCTGCTGACCCGGCGGCGTGTGTGCCGTTGTTCCGTGTCAGTGGAGGCGCATTATAGGGAGTTATTCTGAGGCTGCAAGTGCAAAGTGAAAATTATTTACCGACTGCTCACTTTCCAGGCAAAACACATCTCAGACATTAATTCTTGCCTGGTTTTTAAACAAAAACGAGCCGCAAGCGGCCCGTTTTTGCGTTTTGTGACTTACTGCACTGCCACAATTCGGTCTTCGTTGGCTTCCAGACGGATAACTTTGCCCGGAACCAGCTCCCCAGAGAGGATTTGCTGCGCCAGCGGGTTTTCGATCTGCTGCTGGATAGCACGTTTTAACGGACGCGCACCATAAACAGGATCGTAACCATTCTCGCTCAGCAGTTTCAGCGCATCGTCGGAAATGTGGATTTCATACCCACGCTCTTCCAGACGTTTGTACAGACGCTGCAACTGGATCTGCGCAATCGACGCAATGTGTTTCTCACCCAGCGGATGGAACACGACCACTTCATCAATACGGTTGATGAACTCCGGACGGAAGTTTTGGCTGACCACACCCAGCACCAGATCTTTCATATGGCTGTAATCCAGCTCACCGAAGCGTTCCTGAATTAAATCGGAACCCAGGTTCGAGGTCATGATCACCACCGTGTTACGGAAGTCAACCGTTCTCCCCTGCCCGTCCGTCAGGCGTCCATCATCCAGTACCTGCAACAGGATGTTAAATACGTCAGGATGTGCCTTTTCCACTTCATCCAGCAGGATGACGGAATAAGGACGACGGCGAACCGCTTCCGTCAGATAACCGCCCTCTTCATAACCGACATATCCCGGAGGCGCACCGACCAGACGCGAGACGGCGTGTTTCTCCATAAACTCGGACATATCGATACGCACCATCGCGTCATCGCTGTCGAACATAAAGTTAGCCAGCGCTTTACACAGCTCGGTTTTACCGACACCGGTTGGCCCCAGGAACAGGAACGAGCCGATTGGACGATTCGGATCGGACAGCCCCGCACGGCTACGACGAATGGCGTTAGATACCGCTTCGACCGCTTCGTTCTGTCCAATGACGCGCTGATGCAGATCCTGCTCCATACGCAGCAGTTTCTCGCGTTCGCTTTCCATCATGCGAGCCACAGGAATACCCGTCCAGCGCGCCAGCACTTCGGCAATCTCGGCATCCGTCACTTTATTACGCAACAGACGCATGGTTTTGCCTTCCGATTGCGTGGCGATCTCAAGTTGTTTTTCCAGCTCAGGGATCTTGCCGTACTGTAGTTCGGACATCCGTGCCAGATCCCCTACGCGACGCGCCTGCTCAATGGCAATTTTAGCCTGCTCCAGCTCCGCCTTGATTGTCTGGGTGCCAGAGAGGGAGGCTTTCTCAGCTTTCCACTCTTCTTCCAGCTCAGAATACTGACGCTCTTTCTCGTCCAGTTCTTCGTTGAGCATATCAAGGCGTTTCTTGCTCGCTTCATCAGACTCTTTGCTCAGCGCCTGCTGTTCCAGCTTGAGCTGGATAATACGGCGATCGAGTCGGTCCAGCTCTTCCGGTTTCGAGTCAATCTGCATACGGATGCTGGACGCCGCTTCATCGATAAGGTCAATGGCTTTATCCGGCAACTGACGGTCGGCAATGTAACGATGCGAAAGCGTCGCCGCCGCAACGATGGCCGGGTCGGTGATCTGCACGTGATGGTGCAGCTCATAACGCTCTTTCAGACCACGCAAAATGGCGATGGTATCTTCAACGCTTGGTTCAGCGACAAACACCTTCTGGAAACGACGCTCCAGCGCGGCATCTTTCTCAATGTACTGACGATACTCGTCAAGCGTAGTGGCGCCGACGCAGTGAAGTTCACCGCGCGCCAGAGCAGGTTTCAGCATGTTCCCGGCATCCATTGCGCCGTCAGCTTTACCCGCCCCCACCATGGTGTGCAGTTCGTCGATAAACAGGATGACGTTACCTTCCTGTTTCGCCAGATCGTTCAGCACGCCTTTCAGACGCTCTTCAAATTCACCGCGGTATTTCGCCCCGGCCACCAGCGCGCCCATATCCAGCGCCAGTACGCGACGGCCTTTCAGCCCTTCGGGCACTTCGCCATTAACGATACGCTGCGCCAGCCCTTCAACAATGGCGGTTTTACCGACGCCTGGCTCACCAATCAGCACCGGGTTGTTTTTGGTACGACGTTGCAGTACCTGGATTGTCCGGCGGATTTCTTCGTCGCGGCCGATCACCGGGTCAAGTTTGCCCTGCTCGGCACGTTCGGTCAGGTCGACCGTAAATTTCTTCAAAGCCTGACGTTGGTCTTCGGCTCCCTGGTCGTTCACGCTTTCACCTCCGCGCATGTTCTCAATCGCCTGGGTCACATTAGCGGTGGTTGCACCGGCGGATTTCAGCAGGTCGGTTAAGGTACCGCGTGATTCAAGCGCCGCCAGAACAAAGAGCTCTGACGAAATAAAGTTGTCCCCACGTTTTTGCGCCAGCTTGTCGCAAAGGTTCAGCACGCGCACCAGATCCTGCGACGGCTGCACGTCGCCGCCGGTACCTTCTACCTGCGGTAAACGGCTCAGCGCCTGATCGATGGCGGTGCGTAACTGGCCGGCATTAATGCCAGCGGACGTTAATAAAGGACGTACCGATCCCCCTTCCTGATTCAGCAAGGCGCTCATTAGATGAAGAGGTTCGATAAATTGGTTGTCGTGCCCCAGTGCAAGGGACTGGGCATCGGCGAGAGCAAGCTGGAATTTATTAGTAAGACGATCCAGACGCATAACTCCTCCCATAACAGGTCAAATTTGCTACTGGAGATTAAATGAGGTCATCCCTCAATTATTCAAGGTTAATAACCTGAATTATGTGAAAAGAAAACGGCGCGTACCGGATCGTCTTGATTCTTTAGGTTATATCAGCCAAATGAAACTTGCCATACGGCCTGTCGTCTTGTCGCGGCGATAGGAGAAAAAATCACCCTTTTCGGTGAAGGTACAGCGATCTCCGCCGAAGATTTGGGTCACACCGACGTTATTCAGGCGCTGGCGGGCAAGCTGGTAAATATCGGCCAGATATTTATCTCCGGAAGCCACAAACGCTTCGACCGCTTGTGGATCTTTTTCCATAAAGGCATCGCGCACTTCGGGCCCGACCTCAAATGCCTGCGGGCCAATCGCCGGGCCAAGCCAGGCGATGAGATTTGCAGAATCGTCCTGGAAGCAGGCGACGGTCTCTTCCAGCACGCCTTCGCACAGGCCTCGCCATCCGGCGTGGGCAGCAGCCACTTCAGTTCCTGCCTGATTGCAGAACAACACCGGCAGGCAATCAGCAGTCATCACCGCGCAAACCGTTCCCGGCGTATTGCTGTACGAAGCATCGGCGCGTTTAGACGCATAGGGCTCACCCGTCAGCTTCAGCACCGCTTTACCGTGCACCTGCTCAAGCCAGACCGGTTTTGAAGGAAGGTTTCCCGCAGCAAAGAGGCGTTTACGGTTCTCTTCAACGTGCTCCAGGTTATCGCCACAGTGCGCACCGAGGTTCAAAGACTCCCACGCGCCCTGGCTCACGCCACCGATACGGGTTGAACTACAGGCGGCCACGCCTTCAGGCAGTGGCCACTCCGGGACAATCAGTTTGGTCATAACCAGTCCACGTGATCCTTATGTTCTTCGAAATCTGCGCGCATCGCGTCGATAAGTTCCACCATATCCTGTGGGATCGGCGCATGCCATTCCATCTGAATTCCGGTGATTGGGTGGTAAAGACGCAGCATCGTCGCATGCAGCGCTTGGCGATCGAATTTACGCAGCACGGAGATGAATTCATCCGATGCGCCCTTTGGTGGACGCGGACGACCGCCGTAAACCGGGTCACCCACCAGCGGATGGGTAATATGCGCCATGTGCACGCGGATCTGGTGAGTACGCCCGGTTTCCAGGCGCAGACGCAGGCGCGTATGAATACGGAAATGTTCCATGATGCGGTAATGGGTCACCGCCGGTTTGCCCATCGGGTGTACGGACATATGCGTACGCTTGGTTGGGTGACGGCTGATAGGCTCTTCCACCGTGCCGCCAGAGGTCATATGACCAATCGCCACCGCTTCATACTCACGGGTGATTTCGCGCAGTTGCAACGATTCCACCAGGCGAGTCTGGGCGGGAACCGTCTTCGCCACCACCATCAGACCCGTGGTGTCTTTATCCAGACGGTGAACAATACCGGCACGCGGTACGTCGGCAATCGGCGGATAATAATGAAGGAGTGCGTTAAGTACCGTACCGTCAGGATTGCCCGCGCCCGGGTGAACAACAAAGTCGCGCGGCTTGTTGATGACCAGAATGTCGTCATCTTCGTAGACGATATCCAGCGGGATATCCTGCGGCTCGAAGCGGATTTCCTCTTCGATTTCAGCATTGATGGCGACAGCTTCCCCACCAAACACTTTCTCTTTTGGTTTGTCCCAGATCTTGCCGTTTACCAGCACGCGCTGGTCAAGGATCCATTCTTTTATGCGTGAACGCGAATAATCAGGGAACAATTCGGCCAAAGCCTGATCTAAGCGTTGACCGAGCTGATTTTCGGAGACTGTTGCGGTGAGTTCTACTCGTTGTGCCATAAACTGCTTCTTCGTTTAACGTTGGGTTTTACGGCTTTGCCGTTTAATATAGTGTGCTATTGTAGCTGGTCTTAATCGGGAGCAGGAACTGAGTTTCTCCCGGACAAACATTTGAGGAAAGTCAAAACGTCATGACGCGCATGAAATATCTGGTGGCAGCGGCCACGTTGAGCCTGGCTTTGGTGGGCTGCTCCGGTTCGAATGAACAGGTCCCTGACAATCCGCCGAATGAAATCTATGCGACTGCACAACAAAAGTTGCAGGACGGTAACTGGAAACAGGCGATAACGCAACTGGAAGCGTTGGATAATCGCTATCCGTTTGGTCCGTATTCGCAGCAGGTACAGTTAGATCTTATCTACGCCTACTACAAAAATGCCGATCTGCCGCTGGCTCAGGCAACGATCGATCGTTTCATGCGTCTGAACCCTACCCATCCTAACATCGATTACGTGATGTACATGCGCGGCCTGACTAACATGGCGCTGGATGACAGTGCATTGCAGGGCTTCTTCGGGGTGGATCGTTCAGACCGTGACCCGCAACATGCGCGTGATGCTTTCAATGACTTCTCCAAACTGGTGCGTAGCTACCCGAACAGCCAGTACATTACCGATGCCACTAAGCGTCTGGTGTTCCTGAAAGATCGTCTGGCGAAATATGAGTACTCCGTTGCGGAATACTACACCCGCCGTGGCGCATGGGTTGCCGTGGTTAACCGTGTAGAAGGCATGCTGCGTGATTATCCGGATACCCAAGCCACGCGTGATGGCCTGAAGCTGATGGAAAATGCGTATCGCCAGATGCAGATGACGGCTCAGGCTGACAAAGTGGCGAAAATCATCGCCGCGAACAGCAGCAAAACCTGATACCGCTACAACGCATAACGGCAGCCCGCGGGCTGCCGTTTTTTTATTCTTTCAGACTTACGCTGAAGCGGTTTAGCTTCAACACATCCATTCAACTATGACCGCAATTGTTGGCTTCGACAAGGTAAATCTCACCTCTTCCTGCCCTGCCTCACAAAAAAGATTCCCTGACAAAAACCGACAAAATAACGTGATCTAAATCACACATTTTGACATTGGGTCGGGTATGCTGGAATCACCAAGACGGAAAGACAAGAGGTAAAATTTATGACAATGAACATTACCAGTAAACAAATGGAAATTACTCCGGCAATCCGCCAGCACGTCGCAGACCGTCTCGCCAAACTGGATAAATGGCAAACACATTTGATTAATCCACATATCATCCTGTCCAAGGAGCCGCAGGGTTTCATCGCTGATGCAACTATCAATACTCCAAACGGCCATCTGGTCGCCAGCGCAAAACACGAGGATATGTACACCGCAATTAACGATTTGATCAACAAGCTGGAACGGCAGCTCAATAAAGTGCAACACAAAGGTGAAGCACGTCGCGCCGCAACCTCGGTGAAAGACGCCAGCTTCGCGGAAGAAGTTGAAGAAGAGTAATCCTCTAAAATTGAGTGTACCGACAACGCGCCTTCGGGCGCGTTTTTTATTGACAGGATCAAAACAGTGCAGGTACTTTAACCCTATCAATTTCAGGATGACTTTATGAAACAGACGCCGTTTTTCTTCGCATTCTTTTTTACCTTCCCCTGACCGGGAGGCGTTTCGTCGTGTGATAAAGAATGCGAAGACGAACAACAAGGCCTCCCACACCGGGAGGCCTTTTTTATTGATAACGATAAAATGAGACAGACAACACTATGACACCGGAAAACCCGCTCCTGGATTTACGCGTAAAAATCAGTGCACTCGACGAAAAATTACTGGCCCTGCTGGCAGAACGCCGCGCACTCGCCGTTGAAGTGGGAAAAGCCAAGCTCGAGTCCCATCGGCCGGTGCGCGATATCGATCGCGAACGTGATTTACTGGAACGGTTGATTCAACTCGGCAAAGCGCGTCATCTGGATGCGCACTACATCACCCGCCTGTTCCAGCTCATCATCGAAGACTCCGTTCTGACGCAACAGGCCCTGCTCCAGCAGCATCTGAACAAAACCAACCCGCACTCTGCTCGTATCGCTTTCCTCGGCCCGAAAGGGTCCTATTCTCACCTGGCGGCTCGCCAGTACGCAGCCCGCCATTTCGAAGAGTTTATTGAGAGCGGCTGCGCGAAATTTGCAGACATTTTCAACCAGGTCGAAACCGGCCAGGCAGATTACGCCGTGGTGCCTATTGAGAACACCAGTTCCGGCGCCATCAACGATGTTTACGATTTGCTCCAGCACACCAGCCTGTCGTTAGTCGGCGAGTTGACCATCCCTATCGATCACTGTGTGCTGGTCTCTGGCTCAACCGATCTGAGTCAGATCGAAACGGTGTACAGTCACCCGCAGCCGTTCCAGCAGTGCAGCCAGTTCCTGAACCGTTATCCGCACTGGAAAATTGAGTACACCGAAAGCACCTCGGCGGCGATGGAAAAAGTGGCGCAGGCAAACTCTCCTGCCGTCGCGGCTCTCGGTAGCGAAGCGGGCGGCGCGCTGTATGGCTTACAGGTGCTGGAACGCAATCTGGCCAACCAGACGCAGAACATCACCCGTTTCGTGGTTCTGGCCCGCAAGGCCATCAACGTATCGGATCAGGTCCCGGCGAAAACCACCCTGCTGATGGCGACCGGCCAGCAGGCGGGTGCGCTGGTTGAAGCGCTGCTGGTGCTGCGTAATCACAACCTGATCATGACGAAGCTGGAATCCCGTCCAATCCATGGCAACCCGTGGGAAGAGATGTTCTATCTCGACGTTCAGGCCAACCTGGAGTCTGCATCCATGCAGAAAGCCCTGCGCGAACTGGGCGAGATCACACGCTCCATGAAAGTGCTGGGCTGCTATCCGAGCGAAACCGTGGTCCCGGTCGATCCGGCTTAATGTTCGATAAAGCGGCTTTTCTTCATCCCTGCCACATTTACTGGCAGGGTGAAGATGGCACCGGAAAGCGGGTATTTCGCCAGCTCCTCCGCCTCCATATTTTCCCGCGTGGTGGTGATAAACAGCGTTTTCATATCGTCGCCGCCAAAGCAGACCATTGTCGGGCAGCGTACCGGCAGCCGGTGCTCTTCCAGCTGTTCGCCTTGCGGTGAAAACCGTGCGATACGCCAGCCGTCAAACAGTGCGCTCCAGTAACAGCCTTCCTCATCCATTGCCGCACCGTCGGGAATACCGTCTCCCTCGCTAAACCGGCGAAACTCTTCGCGCTTACCGGGTTCCCCCTGCTCATCAAGCGGCGTACGGTAAATCACACCGTTCGGCGTATCAGAAGTAAACATCCACCGTTTGTCAGGACTAAACGCTAAACCGTTATGTCCGTGAATATCGCACTGGATCACTTTCGGCGTCAGGTCGTTGTCGATACGCATCAGCATGGCGCCGTTATAATCTCCCGGCCCCCAGAACGTGCCCGCATAAAACCGTCCCTGATGGTCGGTGCTTCCATCGTTAAAGCGTGCAAGCTGCGGGTTGGACGGGTTATCGCAAACCTTACGCTGGAGCAGGCCGTGTTTATCGGTCAGCCAGATGGCGTTTCGCATCGCGACGATAAATCCGCCGCGTTCACGCAGGGCAAAACACCCAACTTCTTCATGGAATGAGAGCACCGAGTGTTCCGCGGTGGGCAGATGGTACCGATGGATCTCCCCTTCCAGGATATCCGCCCAGTAGAGCGCCTTCTCTTCTGCACTCCACGTCGGGCATTCAGGCAGATGCCCGGTATAGTTCAACAGCAGCTGCGGTTCAGCCATGACAGTTCCCCAAAATGAAAAAAGCCAGCAATGCTGGCTTTCAGTATATACATCATTACATTACTGGCGACTGTCATTTGCCTGGCGCAACAGCGTGCGGCTTTCACTCTGGAATCGCGTGGCGTAATCACCGAACCAGTGCTCCACTTTACGGAAACTGTCGATAAACGCTTGTTTATCGCCGTGTTCCAGCAAGGTGATCGCTTCGCCAAAACGCTGATAGTAGCGCTTGATCAGCGCCAGGTTATTTTCAGACGACATGATGATGTCGGCGTAAAGCTGTGGATCCTGGGCAAACAGTCGCCCCACCATCGCCAGCTCCAGACGATAGATTGGCGAGGAAAGCGCCAGCAATTGTTCAAGCTGAACGTTCTCTTCCGCCAGGTGCAGACCATAGGCGAAGGTTGCAAAGTGGCGCAGCGCCTGAATAAACGCCATGTTCTGATCGTGCTCAACCGCACTGATACGGTGCAAACGTGCCCCCCAGACCTGAATCTGTTCCAGGAACCACTGATACGCTTCCGGCTGACGACCGTCGCAGTAAACCACTACCTGCTTCGCCAGGCTGCCGCTGTCCGGGCCAAACATCGGGTGTAACCCAAGCACGGGCCCGGTGTGCGCCGCCAGCATTGCCTGTAGAGGACCATTTTTAACGGACGCCAGATCCACCAGAATGCAATCTTCCGGCAGCGGAGGAAGTTTCGCGATAATCTGCTCCGTCACATGAATCGGTACGCTGACGATAACCATTCCGGCATCCTTCATGAGTTCCGGTGCATGCGGCCAGTCCTCTTTTTCCAGGATGCGCACCTGATAGCCAGAAAGCGTCAGCATTTTTTCAAACAGACGCCCCATCTGGCCGCCGCCACCGACAATCACCACCGGACGCAGCGACGGACAGAGGGTTTTGAAGCCCTTGTCGTTTTCGCTGGAATAGGATTCCCGCATCACACGACGCAGGACATCTTCAATTAAGTCCGGTGAAACGCCCAGCGCCTGTGCCTCTTTACGGCGGGAGGCGAGCATAGAGGCCTCACGCTCCGGAACGTAAATTGGCAGGCCGTATTTGCTTTTAACTTCGCCGACCTCAGCAACCAGTGCCATGCGGCGCGCCAGCAGATCCAGCAACGCCTTATCCACTTCATCAATTTGATCGCGTAATGCGGTCAATTCAGCAACCATAACTATCCTCTTATGCCAGACGCGTCGCCAGCTGGCCGTTCAAATCTTTGTGGATCTCACGCAGTAGCGCATCAGTGGTTTCCCAGCTGATGCAAGCATCCGTGACGGAGACGCCGGGCTTCATCGCGCTACGCGGCTGTTCCGATGACTGATTGCCTTCATGAATATTACTTTCAATCATCAGGCCGATAATTGAACGGTTACCATCTTTAATCTGTGCAATCACAGATTCTGCAACCGCAGGCTGGCGACGGTAATCTTTATTCGAATTACCATGACTGCAATCTACCATCAGCGCCGGACGCAGTCCCGCCTGTTCCATCTCTTTTTCACACTGCGCGACATCCGCCGGGCTGTAGTTTGGCGCTTTACCGCCGCGCAGGATCACATGCCCGTCCGGGTTGCCCTGAGTTTGCAGCAGGCATACCTGGCCCGCCTGGTTGATCCCGACAAAACGATGGGGCATAGCGGCGGCGCGCATGGCGTTAATCGCCGTAGCCAGGCTGCCGTCGGTACCGTTTTTAAAACCAACCGGCATAGACAGGCCAGACGCCATCTCGCGGTGGGTTTGCGACTCGGTGGTGCGCGCCCCAATCGCAGACCAGCTAAACAGATCGCCGAGGTACTGCGGGCTGTTCGGATCCAGCGCTTCGGTTGCCAGCGGCAGCCCCATGCTGACCAGCTCCACCAGCAGGCGACGCGCAATCTTCAGGCCCGCTTCCACATCAAACGAGCCATCCATGTGCGGATCGTTAATCAACCCTTTCCAGCCAACCGTAGTACGTGGCTTTTCAAAATAGACGCGCATCACCAGATAGAGGCTATCGCTGACCTCCTCCGCTAATGCTTTAAATCGACGAGCGTACTCAATGGCGGTTTCAGGATCGTGAATGGAGCAAGGACCACATACCACCAGCAGGCGCGGATCGCGGCCTGCGATAATGTCAGAAATGGTCTGGCGCGAGTGCTCAATCTGAGCTTCCTGCGCGACGCTCAGCGGGAATTCCGCCTTCAGTTGATCCGGGGTGATTAACACCTGTTCGTCAGTGATATGTACGTTGTTCAGCGCGTCTTTTTGCATGATTGCGATCCTGTCAAACTCGTTTGCGATAGTGGTTTTCCTCGAAGAGGTGACACAACGATATCACATCAAGTAAAGATTTCAATCCAAAATACGTACACATTACTTTACAGAAGCCCTTTAGTTGCAAAATTAATGGCCTAAAACCGTAAATTTAAAATTACACACGCACACTTGTAAGCCAGGCTATGCTCACAAAAAGGAGAATAGCCATGCGTTCAATTACTCTCATGTTGTTGTCGCTGATTTTGTCGGGTTGCCAGATCAATCCTTATACTTTTCAGCCTGGCTGGACCAGCCCGGACTGGTTCACTGCCGGTAAAGAAGACGCTATGAATGGTGTTCCGGTTAAAGATAACCAGGCGCTGGCCGATAGTTTTAATGACCCCCAGGTTGATCGAGGGGAATATCTTCGTGGCTACGCTGACGGACAGAAAAAAATATGCGAAGAGGGCTTTATTCACGCCTGGGGATTAGCGGGAAAATCATTTCCTGCCAGCTGCGATACAACTGAAAATGCAGTAAAACTGCATGAATCCTGGCAACAAGGATTGGATGAAAGTATGCGTTCCAGCAGGCTTAATTGAGCCTGCCTTAATTCCTCTGAATATAGCTCACTGTAAGATTTAGCTTAGGTCAAAACAGGGATATTTCTGACATAATGACGGCTTTGATAAACAATGGTATTCTGCCGACAATTCTTAAGGACATCTATTTCCGGGGCGGTTTGGCGGATTCTGATGAGAAATGCAATCTTGATCGCTTTGCTCCGACTCCCCCTGGCGCTAATGCTGTTCATTTTAGTGGCCCCTGCAAAGGCAGGCTCGTTCACTGAAACGGATAAATCAGTACGTTCGATTGTTTCTGGTATTGTGAGCTACACCCGATGGCCAGCACTGTCTGGCCAGCCTAAGCTCTGTATTTATGCCTCTTCCCATTACAGACAGGCGCTCAGCAGTGAAGATGAACACAACCCGTTGCCCTATAGTCCTGTCATTGTGCATAGCGATCGGGAAGCACTCACAGCAAGGTGCGATGCCCTCTATTTCGGGAGCGAGTCGCCAGCAAAACAACAGGAAATAATAAATCAATATCAGGACCAGGCGTTGCTATTAATGTCAGAACAAAATCCTGAATGCGTTATTGGCAGCGCATTTTGTCTGATAATAGAGCACAACCAGGTCAGGTTTTCCGTAAATCTGGATGCGCTGGCGCGCAGTGGCGTAAGAGTCAATCCGGATGTATT
The DNA here is from genome assembly GCF_001037675.1 of Enterobacter sp. MGH119. Lineage (NCBI taxonomy): Bacteria > Pseudomonadati > Pseudomonadota > Gammaproteobacteria > Enterobacterales > Enterobacteriaceae > Enterobacter > Enterobacter sp. MGH119. The sequence continues at coordinate 14,300 of NZ_KQ089930.1, forward strand.
AATGCTCGCACGGAATAAGAAGCATGAATAAGGAAGTCGTACCAACACCGCGTCCGACGTTTAAAAGAACGTTGCGGCGAATCAGCATGATAAGCGTCATTATAACGATGACGTTTATATGGTTGCTGCTGTGTTTCGCTTCCGTGGTGACATTAAAGCAATACGCGCAAAAAAACCTCGAACTTACCGGCGCCACCATGAGCCACAGCCTTGAAGCCTCTCTGGTGTTCAACGATGCCATGGCAGCAAATGAAACGCTGGCGACCCTCGGCAAGCAGGGGCAGTTTGCCGTGGCGGAAGTGCTTAATGCACATCATAAACGGTTTGCCTGGTGGTCGTGGAACCCGGCGGATAATACCGACACGCTGGGCGCGCTGGTCAACCGGTGGCTGTTCCCTGTTCCTGTCGCACAGCCCATCATACATAACGGCAATGTGATTGGCGAAATTCGTCTGACCGCACGCGACAGCCTGATTAGCCACTTTATCTGGCTCTCGTTTGCAGTCCTCACCGGGTGCATTCTTTTTGCTTCTGCCGTCGCATTGACCATCACCCGCTCGCTACATCATGGCATGGTTGTTGAAATGCAAAACATCACTGACGTTGTGCATGACGTTCGCACCAACCGCAACTTTTCTCGCCGGGTAACGGAAGGCCGCATTGAAGAGTTCCACCAGTTTGGAGAAGACTTCAACAGCCTGCTGGATGAAATGGAAGAGTGGCAGCTCAAACTACAGGCGAAAAACGCTCAACTGTTGCGTACCGCCATGCACGATCCGCTCACGGGGCTTGCAAACCGCGCCGCGTTTCGCAACAACATTGCAGCATTAATGAATGACGCTTCGGCAAAAACCAATTCCGCCCTGCTATTTCTGGACGGTGATAACTTCAAGTTTATCAATGACACCTGGGGTCATGCCGCGGGTGACTGCGTTCTGATCGAAGCCGCAAAAAGGATGGTCGAATTTGGCGAAAAACGTCATCAGTCTTACCGTCTTGGCGGCGACGAATTTGCCATGATCCTTTACGGCGTCCACACCGCGCGTGAGGTCGAATATATTTGCGCTGCGCTGTCGCAGCAATTTATCCGTCCGTTTGATCTGCATAACGGGCACACAGCATCAATGTCACTCAGCATTGGCTTTGCTCTGGCATGGGAAAATGCCTCCGTTGAGGCCTTACTGGAGCAAGCCGATCGCAATATGTATCTGGTCAAAAACCAGCGTTCGAAAACAATATCCTGAAAGGAAGACGATATGTTAAAGCGATATTTTGCGCCGTTGTTACTGGCATCACTGGCAATGTCCGGATGCCAGTCATCCCCTGAAGGGAAATTCACGCCAGAGCAAATCGCGGCCATGAAATCCTATGGCTTTAACGAACTGAATGGCGACTGGTCTCTGGGCCTGTCAGATAAGATCCTGTTTGATAAAAATGACGCCAGGCTGCGCCCGGAAAGTGAAACGCAGATCCAGACTATGGCCTCACGCCTGGCGGCAACCGGCCTGAACCACGCCCGGATGGATGGCCATACGGATAACTATGGCGAAGAGAGCTACAACGAAGCGCTTTCGTTAAAACGTGCCAATGTTGTGGCGGATGCCTGGGCGAAGGGCGCGAACATCCCGCGCAGCAACCTCACCACGCGGGGCTTAGGCAAAAAATACCCTGTCAGCAGCAACCGCACTGCACAGGGGCGCGCTGAAAACCGCCGGGTTGCGGTAGTCATCAGCACGCCTTAAGGCTATTTAACGGATGTTCCGGCGAGCGACACGCCTGAAACCGCTCGCCAGCGCAGCCAGTCAATCACAATAAAGACCAACAGACTGACGCCCATTACCGGCAACACCAGCCCCAGCAGGAGGCTTATCAGGAACGTCACTCCCCTTCCCCACAGCGGCAATGCCAGCCAGCTTTGACAGAGCGTCTGTACCGGGTTCGCGGCTGACGTTGCAGGGCGACGCATCCACCACATCCGGTATCCCCAGATAATCAACACGCACAGCGCAACGCCAAACGCGATGAGCAGCAGCTGATTTGCCAGACCAAACAGGATCCCCATATGGAAATCCACGCCCCAGCGGGTGAGTTTAGCCATCAGCGGGAAATCCCCGAAGCGAGTGCTGTCCAGCACCTTCAGTGAGTGGGGATCCACGGCAACGGCATCAACCTGCGTCGGCCAGCGGCGATCGATTTCCGTCACCGTCCAGGCCCGGTCTTCCCTGCTTGCCGGGCGGATCTCAACCTTTTTCGCATCAATTCCTGACTGGCGGGCGGCCTGCAATACGCTGTCAAAAAGCGACAGTTCAACAGGCATTTCAGGCATCGTCATTCCCCCGTGATGACCACGATGTTCGGCGTGTTCATCCCTCATTTCCGGCGCACCGGAAAGGGTGGTATTTACCTGCGGCGTCAGCCAGTTCATCTCTGCACGCAGCTTATCGACGTTGCCACCGGCCCATTGTGACCAGGTTAACCCGGTGACTGAGAACAGCAGCATTCCCGTCAGTAACGTCCAGCCTAAGATCACATGCAGGCGACGACGATTCTGGAAACGATTGTTAATACGGCGCTTCGGTCGGGTGTAGAACCACAGCGCGATCCCGCCCAGGGCAGCAACCCACATCCACGAGGCGGCTAACTCGCTATAGAGGCGCCCGATGTTGCCCAGCATCAGCGAGGTATGCAGATAATCGATAGTCTGACGCAGCGGTAAAATCCCGCTGGTGCCGTACACAGTCATATCCCCTCGAACCTCAAGGCTGGCGGGATCAATAAAAATAGCCCGATGCTCGGAGGGACCCAGCGCCGGGTCGGCAAACATCACGCGGGTCGTTTCACCCTCTTCCAGCCCCGGACGAACAGCGTGTAAACGCAGCGCTGAACCCACGGCCTTTTCTGCCACGGCAATTTGTTTAGCAAGAGGCTGCGCCTCACCAACGGCATCCGTGTGGAGTGCATAATGGTACAGCGCATTTTCAAGCTGCGGCGTGGCGACATACAGCGTACCGGTCAGCGCTGCGAAGAAGATAAACGGACCGACAAACAGCCCGATATAGAAATGGAGGCGACGCAGCAGGTTTCCCCATGCCGCGCGCGGAGTGCAGGTAGTCATACTTTTCCTTTTTAAGGCAAAAAGTGAGTGATTTTGTTTTAAAGGGAGAAAGCAGACCGACGCGGCGGCGCGCGGGTATCGGGGTAAAGCCAGGGGAAAAAGTGCCAGTGGCTGACCGCCTGACGAGGCGGCTTCACGCGCAGCCGCTGCAACACCACGCTGAGCAGAACGATAAGCGCCAGCATCACGCCCGGTACATGCGCTAACAGCACGCAGTAGCCGCATGCTTCAGCATGGTCAACTGGCATAGAATGCGGCATATCACCATGATGCTCGTCCACCGACATCATGCTCATGTCGTGGTGCATGCCCGGCATGGCGCTCATGGGATCTTTTTGCAGCGAGACGGAGATCAGCGGCGCCACGACGATCAGCAGGATCGCAAACAGCGCGGTCAATGCCGCTGTGCGTTTCCAGCTATGCTGATGCAGTACGTTATCCACTTACCCTCCACCCAAGAGGCGAACATTGTAAATGATTTATGACGGAAGGGTTAACGCGAGAGGTGCGATGAGATAAAAAAAGGGCCAGCCTTTCGGCCAGCCCTTTCTAACAGGATGTCGCTTAAGCGAATCTTAGTTCAGACGCTCTTTAATACGAGCAGACTTACCAGTACGCTCACGCAGGTAGTACAGTTTAGCTTTACGTACAGCACCACGACGTTTAACAGCAATGCTGTCAACTACCGGAGAGTGAGTCTGGAAGACACGCTCAACGCCTTCGCCGTTGGAAATTTTACGAACAGTGAATGCAGAGTGCAGACCGCGGTTACGAATAGCGATAACCACGCCCTCGAATGCCTGCAGACGTTTTTTGGAACCTTCAACAACCCATACTTTCACTTCCACGGTGTCACCTGGACGGAAGGAAGGTACGTCCTGCTTCATCTGCTCTTGTTCAAGTTGCTTAATAATGTTGCTCATAATTTAATCTCTTATCCTGGGTAAACTGATATTCGGGAGCGTATTACGCTTTCCCATCATGTTCATGCTGCTGGTGCGCGTGTTCAGTTTTGAACTCGGCCAGCAACTTTGCTTGCTCTTCAGTCAGAGCCAGGTTTTCCAGAAGTTCAGGTCTTCTAAGCCAGGTTCGGCCCAGCGACTGCTTCAAACGCCAGCGACGTATCTCGGCATGGTTTCCAGACAGTAACACTGCCGGGACTTCCATCCCTTCTAACACTTCAGGACGAGTATAGTGTGGACAGTCCAGCAACCCATCGGCAAAGGAATCTTCCGTTGCCGAAGCTTCATGGCCCAGAACCCCCGGAATAAACCGGGCGACGGAGTCAATCAGCGTCATTGCCGGTAACTCACCACCGCTGAGAACGTAATCGCCGATAGACCATTCTTCGTCAATCTCGGTTTGAATTACGCGCTCATCTATTCCTTCGTAGCGACCACAGACCAGAATCAGTTTTTGATTCGTCGCCAGTTCGCTCACGCCCGCTTGATCAAGCTTGCGTCCCTGAGGTGACAGATAAATCACCTTCGCGCCTTCACCTGCCGCGGCTTTTGCTGTGTGAATGGCGTCCCGTAAGGGTTGCACCATCATCAACATCCCCGGTCCGCCGCCGTAAGGACGATCGTCCACGGTACGGTGCCGGTCGTGCGTGAAGTCACGAGGACTCCAGCTCTGGATGCTCAGCAGGCCATTCTTTACTGCCCGGCCAGTTACCCCGTAATCGGTAATCGCGCGGAACATTTCAGGAAACAGGCTAATTATGCCAATCCACATAGCGCCGTCTTTTACCGTTTATCCGGAGAATTTAAAAACCAGGATCCCAATCTACTTCAATGGTTTGAGTAGTGAGATCGACTTTCTTGATAACCTGTCCATCGAGGAACGGAACCAACCGCTCCTTGATGCCAAATGCATCTTTCAGGTTTGCCTTAATGACGAGAACGTCATTTGACCCGGTTTCCATCATGTCGATGACTTTCCCCAGGCTGTAGCCTTCAGTGGTCACTACCTGGCAACCCATAAGGTCTTTCCAGTAGTAGTCACCCTCTTCCAGCTGCGGCAACTGCGACGAATCCACGACAATCTCACAATTAGTCAGCGCATTCGCGGCATCACGATCGTCAATGCCTTTCAGCTTGATGATGATGTCCTGATTGTGGTGACGCCAGCTTTCCAGCTCGACCTCTTCCCACTTACCGGCTTTCTGGATAAACCAGGGCTGGTAATCAAAAATGCTATCAGCGTCTTCAGTGGAGGAAAACACTCTGAGCCAACCACGGATACCGTAGCAAGAACCCATTTTTCCCAATACGATCGGTTCAACAGGTGCTTTATTGCTCATCATGACCACCGTGACAGATTAAGCTGCTTTGTTTGCTGCTTTGATCAGCGTAGCAACGCGATCGGAAACAGTAGCGCCCTGGCCAACCCAGTGAGCGATACGATCCAGATCCAGACGGGTTTCTTCTTCTGCGCCAGCGGCCAGTGGGTTGAAGAAACCAACGCGCTCGATGAAGCGACCGTTGCGTGCATTACGGCTGTCAGTCACAACAACCTGGTAGAACGGACGCTTTTTAGCGCCGTGACGTGCTAAACGAATAGTTACCATAACATCCTCTTGTGTGAATAAAACAACCGGGCCCCATCGAGGAACGGAGCCCGGGTGTCATATTAAAAGCCCGAAAATTTTACTCATTTTCGGGCAAAAAGCAATCTCAAAAGCGATTATCGCCCAGGAAAACCGGGCGGCATCATGCCTTTCATGCCGCGCATCATCTTCGCCATGCCGCCTTTCTTCATTTTCTTCATCATGCGCTGCATGTCGTCGAACTGTTTCAGAAGGCGGTTTACGTCCTGCACCTGCATGCCGCAACCGGCAGCGATACGGCGTTTACGGGAACCTTTGATGATTTCTGGCTTCGCGCGCTCTTTCAGCGTCATCGAGTTGATGATGGCCTCCATACGCACCAGCACTTTGTCATCCATCTGGGATTTGACGTTGTCCGGGATCTGGCCCATGCCTGGCAGTTTGCCCATCAGGCTTGCCATGCCGCCCATGTTTTTCATCTGACGCAGCTGCTCAAGGAAGTCGGTCAGATCGAAACCGTCACCTTTTTTCAGCTTGCTGGCGAGTTTTTCCGCCTGGGCGCGGTCAACCTTGCTTTCAATATCTTCGATCAGCGACAGCACGTCGCCCATGCCGAGGATACGGGAGGCAATACGATCCGGATGGAACGGCTCCAGCGCTTCGGTTTTCTCGCCCACGCCGAGGAACTTAATTGGCTTACCGGTAATATGACGAATAGACAGCGCCGCACCGCCGCGGGCATCGCCGTCGACTTTGGTCAGCACCACGCCGGTTAACGGCAGGGCTTCGTTAAACGCTTTTGCGGTGTTTGCCGCATCCTGACCGGTCATGGCGTCAACAACAAACAGGGTCTCTACTGGATTGATAGAGGCATGAACCTGCTTGATTTCGTCCATCATCGCTTCGTCAACGTGCAGTCGACCGGCGGTATCCACCAGCAGCACGTCGTAGAATTTCAGCTTCGCCTCTTTCAGCGCCGCGTTAACGATGTCGACAGGCTTCTGGGCCACGTCGGACGGGAAGAAGTCCACGCCAACCTGCTCGGCCAGCGTTTCCAGCTGTTTGATCGCCGCCGGGCGATACACGTCCGCCGACACCACCAGCACCTTTTTCTTGTGCTTTTCGCGCAGGAATTTCCCCAGCTTACCGACGCTGGTGGTTTTACCCGCACCTTGCAGACCCGCCATCAGCACGACGGCTGGCGGCTGAGCCGCCAGGTTAAGCACCTGGTTCTCTTCGCCCATCGCCGAAACCAGCTCGTTACGGACGATTTTGACGAACTCCTGACCCGGAGTCAGGCTCTTGTTCACTTCATGGCCAACCGCTTTCTCTTTCACGCGGTTGATAAAGTCACGCACGACCGGCAACGCGACGTCTGCTTCCAGCAGCGCCATGCGCACTTCGCGCAGCGTTTCCTTGATGTTCTCTTCGGTGAGGCGTCCACGGCCGCTGATGTTGCGCAGCGTGCGCGACAAACGATCGGTTAAATTATCAAACATTGTCTCTCGCCTGGGGTAGAAACGTTAGGTCGCCTGGGCGACACATACACAGAATTTTGCCGGAGTATAACATGAAGGCGCCTTTGTTGTTATGCAACGGTTGGAGCAGGCGTCACGTAACGTTATACTGCTTCTCTTTCTTATTAAGACAACTGTCGACGCCTATATGCCTGTTTTCGCACTGATCGCCCTTGTTGCCTACTCTGTCAGCCTCGCGCTGATCATTCCTGGCCTGCTGCAAAAAAACAGCGGCTGGCGGCGCATGGCTATTCTTTCGGCAGTGATCGCACTGATTAGCCACGCCTTTGCGCTGGAATCACGCATTATCCCCGGCGACGGCAGCGTGCAAAATCTGAGCGTACTGAACGTCGGCTCGCTGGTCAGCCTGATGATCTGTACGGTCATGACCATTGTCGCGTCTAAAAACCGTGGCTGGCTGCTGCTGCCGATAGTCTACGCCTTTGCGCTGATCAATCTGGCGTTAGCCACGTTCATGCCCAATGAGTTTATTACTCACCTGGAAGCCACGCCGGGGATGCTGGTGCATATCGGCCTGTCGCTCTTTGCCTACGCGACGCTGATCATCGCCGCCCTTTACGCCATGCAGCTCGCCTGGATTGACTACCAGCTGAAAAATAAAAAGCTGGCGTTTAACCACGAAATGCCGCCGCTGATGGTGATTGAGCGTAAGATGTTCCACATCACCCAGGTCGGCGTGGTGCTGCTGACGCTCACGCTGTGCACAGGCTTGTTTTACATGAAGAACCTGTTCAGCGTGGAGAATATCGATAAAGCGGTGCTCTCCATCATCGCGTGGTTTGTCTATATTGTCCTGTTATGGGGCCATTATCATGAAGGCTGGCGCGGTCGCCGCGTGGTCTGGTTCAACGTTGCGGGTGCGGGCATTCTCACGCTTGCCTATTTTGGTAGCCGCTTCATACAGCAATTTGCTGGCTAAGTAACAAAAGGAGTTCCCCCTGGAACACATCTCTACCACCACGCTGATCGTCATTCTGGTCATCATGGTGGTCATCTCCGCTTATTTCTCTGGCTCTGAAACCGGCATGATGACGCTGAACCGCTACCGGTTACGTCATCGCGCCAAGCAGGGTAACCGTGCCGCGCGTCGTGTCGAAAAGCTTCTGCGTAAGCCGGACCGTCTGATTAGCCTGGTGCTTATCGGTAACAACCTGGTCAATATTCTCGCCTCTGCACTGGGCACCATCGTCGGGATGCGTCTGTACGGCAACGCAGGCGTGGCGATTGCCACAGGTGTGCTCACGTTTGTGGTACTGGTGTTTGCGGAAGTGTTGCCCAAAACCATCGCGGCGCTTTACCCGGAAAAAGTCGCCTACCCGAGCAGCTTCCTGTTAGCACCGCTGCTTATTCTGATGATGCCGCTGGTCTGGCTGCTGAATATGGTGACACGGGTGCTGATGCGCATGGTCGGTATAAAGGCAGACGTCACCATCAGTAGCGCGCTCAGCAAAGACGAACTGCGTACCATCGTGAACGAATCCCGCTCGCAGATCTCCCGCCGCAATCAGGACATGCTCCTGTCGGTGCTGGATCTGGAAAAGGTCAGCGTTGACGACATCATGGTGCCGCGCAATGAAATCGTCGGGATTGATATCAACGACGACTGGAAGGCCATTGTCCGCCAGCTGACGCACTCCCCGCACGGGCGTATCGTCCTCTATCGCGATTCTCTCGACGATGCCATCAGCATGCTGCGCGTGCGCGAGGCCTATCGCCTGATGACCGAGAAAAACGAGTTCACCAAAGAGGTAATGCTGCGCGCCGCCGACGAAATTTACTACGTGCCGGAAGGCACCCCACTCAGCACGCAGCTGGTGAAGTTCCAGCGCAACAAGAAGAAAGTCGGCCTGGTGGTGGATGAATACGGCGATATACAGGGGCTGGTGACGGTCGAAGATATTCTGGAAGAGATTGTCGGGGACTTTACCACCTCAATGTCGCCTTCCCTTGCGGAAGAAGTCACCCCGCAAAACGACGGGTCAGTGCTTATCGACGGCAGCGCCAACATTCGTGAAATCAATAAAGCGTTCAACTGGCATTTGCCGGAAGACGAAGCGCGGACGATGAACGGAATGATCCTGGAAGCGCTGGAAGAGATCCCGGCGACAGGCACGCGCGTGCGTATTGAGCAGTATGATATTGATATTCTGGACGTTCAGGACAACATGATTAAGCAGGTTAAGGTCCTGCCCGTTAAACCTTTACGCGAAAGTATCGCCGAGTAATGTTGTAGGCCGGGTGAGGCGAAGCCGCCACCCGGCACTACGGGTCGGCAAATTACGCTTTCGCTTTCGCCACGGTCACCATCGCAGCGCGAATAGTACGGCCGTTCAGGGTATACCCTTTCTGCATCACGCCCAGCACGTTACCCGCGGCAACGTCTTCGGATTCCACCATCGCAATGGCCTGGTGAACGTTTGGATCCAGCGGTACATCCGTATCGGCAATCACTTCAACACCGAACTTACGCACCACATCCAGCATGGATTTCAGCGTCAGCTCAATGCCTTCAATCATTGCCGCGTTATCCGGGTTAGCTTTATCCGCCACTTCCAGCGCGCGATCCAGGCTGTCGATCACCGGAAGCAGTTCGTTGACGAATTTCTCCAGCGCAAATTTGTGCGCCTTTTCAACGTCCAGCTCGGTACGACGGCGCAGGTTTTCCATTTCCGCTTTGATACGCAGTACGCCATCGCGTTCGCGATTCTGCGCTTCTACCAACTGAGCTTCCAGGTTGGCAATTTTTTCATCGCGCGGGTCCACCTGCTCAGCAGACGTGTCTGGCTCTACTGCCTCAACTTCATCGTGCTGTTCCGTGATAATTTCTTCAGGGGCTTGCCCCTCAGGCGTTTTCTGTTCTTTACTACTCATGAATTTCTCCGCGTTTTTCTGCATTCATCTCGCTAACTTCGCTTATTATGGGGATCAGTTTCCTGGATTCAAGGGAACAAGGCAGATTGTCATCATTCATCAGGCACAAGGACCTCCAGAAAATGAATAATCATTTCAGGTGTATTGGGATCGTCGGCCATCCGCGTCACCCTACCGCATTGACGACACATGAAATGTTGTATCGCTGGCTGTGTGGTAAAGGCTATGAAGTGATGGTCGAGCAGCAGATTGCCCAGGAGTTGCAGCTTAAAAGCGTCAGAACCGGCACGCTGGCGGAAATTGGCCAGCAGGCGGATCTCGCCGTGGTGGTCGGTGGCGACGGCAATATGCTGGGCGCGGCGCGAACGCTGGCTCGCTATGATATTAAGGTTATTGGTGTTAACCGTGGCAATCTCGGTTTCCTGACCGACCTCGACCCGGACAATGCGCAGCAGCAGCTGGCGGACGTGCTGGAAGGCCACTATATCAGTGAAAAAAGGTTTTTGCTGGAAGCCCAGGTGTGTCAGCAGGACTGCCAGAAGCGCATCAGCACCGCCATTAACGAGGTGGTTCTCCACCCCGGTAAAGTGGCGCACATGATCGAATTCGAAGTCTATATCGACGAAATCTTCGCTTTCTCGCAGCGGTCTGACGGGCTGATTATTTCAACCCCGACGGGGTCCACCGCCTACTCGCTTTCAGCCGGAGGTCCAATCCTTACGCCATCGCTGGATGCCATTACTCTGGTGCCGATGTTCCCGCATACGCTCTCGGCGCGTCCGCTGGTGATCAACGGCGACAGCACCATCCGCCTGCGTTTTTCTCATCGCCGCAGCGATCTGGAGATCAGCTGCGACAGTCAGATTGCGCTCCCCATTCAGGAAGGTGAAGATGTCCTCATTCGCCGCTGCGATTACCACCTGAACCTCATTCACCCAAAAGATTACAGCTATTTCAACACATTAAGCTCCAAGCTCGGCTGGTCAAAAAAATTGTTCTGATTTTGCATCCAGCACTTTACTGTATATAAAACCAGTTTATACTGTATACAAACACAGTTATGGTTTTTCACACAGGAAAACAATTATGCTGGCACAACTGACCATCAGCAACTTTGCCATTGTTCGTGAGCTTGAGATCGACTTCCATAGCGGAATGACGGCGATTACCGGTGAAACCGGTGCAGGTAAATCCATTGCCATTGATGCCCTCGGCTTGTGCCTCGGTGGTCGTGCAGAGGGGGATATGGTGCGCACAGGCGCCGCCCGTGCCGATCTCTGCGCCCGCTTCTCGTTAAAAGACACACCTGCCGCCCTGCGCTGGCTGGAAGCAAACCAGCTCGAAGACGGACGTGAGTGTTTACTTCGCCGCGTCATCAGCAGCGATGGCCGCTCCCGCGGTTTTATCAATGGTACAGCGGTTCCCCTCTCCCAGCTTCGCGAGCTGGGCCAGCTGCTCATCCAGATCCATGGTCAGCATGCGCACCAGCAGTTAATCAAACCCGAACAACAGAAAGCCCTGCTTGATGGCTACACAGGTGAGTACGCGCTTACTCAACTCATGGCGGAGCACTATCGTCAGTGGCATCAAAGCTGCCGCGAACTTGCGCAGCATCAGCAGCAAAGCCAGGAGCGTACTGCGCGCGCCGAGCTGCTGGAATATCAGCTGAAAGAGCTGAACGAATTTAACCCGCAGGCGGGTGAATTTGAGCAAATCGACGAAGAGTACAAGCGTCTGGCCAACAGCGGTCAGCTGCTCTCCACCAGCCAGAATGCCCTTAACATGCTGGCGGATGGCGAAGACGTGAATTTGCAGAGCCAGCTGTACAACGTGCGTCAGCTTGTGACCGAGCTGACCGGCATGGACAATAAGCTTTCTGGCGTACTGGAAATGCTGGAAGAGGCCGCGATTCAGATTTCAGAAGCCGGGGATGAGCTGCGCCACTACTGTGAACGTCTGGATCTCGATCCGAACCGTCTGTTCGAGCTTGAGCAACGCATCTCCCGTCAGATTTCACTGGCGCGTAAGCATCACGTTACCCCGGAAGAGCTGCCGAATTACTATCAGTCTCTGCTGGAGGAACAGCAGCAGTTGGACGATCAGGCCGATTCCCTTGAAACCTTGTCTCTGGCGGTTAATCTGCATCATCAGCAGGCGCTGGAAACGGCGAAACGGCTGCACGACGTGCGGCAACACTATGCGCAGGAGCTTAGCCAGCACATTACCGACAGCATGCATACGCTGGCGATGCCGCATGGGGTGTTCACCATAGATGTTCGCTTTGAAGAGAATCACCTGACGGCGGAAGGCGCAGACCGCGTAGAATTCCGCGTCACCACCAACCCGGGCCAGCCTTTGCAGGCAATTTCGAAAGTGGCTTCCGGTGGTGAACTGTCGCGTATCGCCCTGGCCATTCAGGTGATTACCGCCCGTAAAATGGAAACCCCGGCGTTGATTTTCGATGAAGTGGATGTGGGTATCAGCGGCCCGACTGCGGCCGTTGTCGGCAAACTGCTGCGTCAGTTGGGTGAATCGACGCAAGTCATGTGTGTGACTCACCTGCCGCAGGTCGCCGGATGTGGTCATCACCACTTTATCGTCAGCAAGGAAACCGATGGTGAAATGACGGAAACGCACATGAAGCCGCTGGATAAACGCTCACGCTTGCAGGAGCTGGCACGCTTGCTCGGCGGCAGTGAAGTCACTCGCAATACCCTCGCGAATGCGAAAGAACTGCTGGCGGCATAAACTTTTTCGGGATCTCAGGGTCATACAGAACAACAAAAACGCCGCCAGACCGGTTTCAAAGTGGGGCAAGGTCTATTATCATCGGCATATTACATATGAGCCGCGTACTGCTCGGGCCCGAAAAGGAATCAAATCACTATGCGCTGTAAAACGCTGACCGCTGCCGCAGCGGTTCTTCTGATGTTGACCGCAGGCTGTTCCACTCTGGAGAAAGTGGTTTACCGTCCTGACATCAACCAGGGGAACTACCTTACCCCTAACGATGTGTCCAAAATCCGCGTGGGTATGACACAACAGCAGGTCGCTTATGCCCTGGGAACCCCGATGATGTCCGATCCCTTCGGCACAAACACCTGGTTCTATGTATTCCGCCAGCAGCCTGGTCATGAAGATGTAACCCAGCAAACCCTGACGCTGACCTTCAGCAGTGCCGGCGTTCTGACCAACATCGACAACAAGCCTGCCCTGACCAAATAATCAGGCGTCAGCAACGCAAAAAGGTGCTCAATGAGCACCTTTTTTGTGTACATTTATTTGGCTACTTACCGGATTTCTCTGCTCGCTGACGGCGCAACTCTTTCGGGTCGGCAATCAACGGACGATAGATTTCAACCCTGTCGCCCTCTTTCAGCACATCACCGAGCTTAACCGGACGGCTATAAATGCCGACTTTATTCTTCGCCAGGTCAATATCACGGCGAAGTTCAAGGATGCCGGAGGCCCGGATAGCCGCCTCAACGGTGGCGCCCTCTTCAAGCGTCACGCGCTGCAAATACTGCTTCTCCGGCAGCGCATACACCACCTCAACAGCAATCTTATGCGACACTGTAAACCTCTTTGGCGCGCGTGGTGAACGCCTGAACCATATTCGAGGCCAGCTCTTTAAAGATTCGGCCAAACGCCAGTTCGATCAGCTTATTGGTAAATTCAAAATCCAGATGAAACTCAATGCGGCAGGCGTCAGCGCTCAGTGGCGTAAACTTCCACCCTCCCATCAGTTTTTTAAACGGACCATCCACCAGATGCATCAATATACTCTGATTGCTCGTCAGGGTATTGCGCGTGGTGAACGTTTTGCTGATCCCCGCTTTGGAGACATCCACGGCCGCAGTCATCTGCGTCGGGCCAGATTCCAGCACCCGGCTACCGGTGCATCCTGGAATAAATTCCGGATAGGACTGAACGTCGTTCACTAACTGATACATTTGTTCCGCGCTGTAGGGAACAAGCGCAGTACGGCTAATCTGAGGCATAGCATTTTCCATGGTCACACAACAGACAAATAATAACATTTATCACCTGTTAAAAAAACGCTAAGCCTTATCTCGTGCTAATATAGCGCGTTAGACCTCACAGGACGCAATGAGGTGACTTTTTAAAATCAGATTACCGACGGCTTTACGACACTTATGACGAAGAAAAAAGCACATAAACCTGGTTCGGCGACCATTGCGCTTAACAAGCGTGCTCGCCACGAGTATTTCATCGAAGAAGAATTCGAGGCCGGCCTTGCGTTGCAGGGCTGGGAAGTAAAATCGCTGCGTGCCGGGAAAGCCAATATCGGCGACAGCTACGTGATCCTGAAAGACGGTGAGGCCTTCCTGTTCGGCGCGAACTTTACGCCGCTGACCGTCGCCTCTTCACATTACGTTTGCGATCCTACCCGCACCCGTAAGCTGCTGCTGAACAAGCGCGAACTGGAATCCCTCTACGGACGCATCAACCGTGAAGGCTTCACAGTGGTGGCACTCTCTTTGTACTGGAAAAACGCCTGGTGCAAAGTGAAAATCGGCGTGGCGAAAGGTAAGAAACAACACGACAAGCGTACTGACCTGAAAGCACGCGAGTGGCAGCTCGACAAAGCACGTATCATGAAAAACGCAGGACGTTGATTCTGCGCGCTTATTGTACTATTCAATAAGTTAGCGTTTCGGGCTGGTGTCGAGGAAGTAAAATCTGGTATACTAAGTTCAACACTATTGGGGCTGATTCTGGATTCGACGGGATTTGCGAAACCCAAGGTGCATGCCGAGGGGCGGTTTGCCTCGTTAAAAGCCGCAAAAAAATAGTCGCAAACGACGAAAACTACGCTTTAGCAGCTTAATAACCTGCTAAGAGCCCTCTCTCCCTAGCTTCCGCTCTTAAGACGGGGATCAAAGAGAGGTCAAACCCAAAAGAGATCGCGTGGAAACCCTGCCTGGGGTTGAAGCGTTAAAACTAATCAGGCTAGTTCGTTAGTGGCGTGTCTGTCCGCAGCTGGCGTGCGAATGTAAAGACAAACTAAGCATGTAGTACCGAGGATGTAGAAATTTCGGACGCGGGTTCAACTCCCGCCAGCTCCACCACTTTTGATAGGACTGCAACCGGACAGTGGCAATAAAAACAGCCACTTACGGACACTGACCAGACAGCAGGCAGACCGAGAAAAGACAAAAATATGCACGTGAAATGCACGTGCACTTTAAAAGAACCCCAGATTTCATGCGCTGGGGTTTTTCTATTTGTAACTAAGGGTAACAAAAATCCTTCACCATTTTGCACCCTACTCGCCTCGAGACTGTTTTTTTCACAGCAAGCGCTGTATATAATCACAGTCATATTTAAGCAGCGTTCGATGACTAATTTACTAAAGGTGCACAAACTGGTGTGCCAAAGTATTGACCAGACGTTGACATTCTCAGTATCAATAACCGAGATTTTTGCTTCATCGGAAGTTGAAATAACCCCCCTCCACAAACTGACACGACATGCCCTGCCGCCAGCAATTTATCTAAGGCCATATAAACAGCTGTATATAACTCTTATTTGATCATTAATAAACTACGCTAATCGCCCAACCGAATTACCTTACCACCCAACCATTCTTGCTTATACATTAACTGTCTAACAAATTCATAAGTCATGCTTACAGAACCATTATTTTTATCAGGTAAAGAATCCGTTAAATTAACCAACTCTACAATAGCGTGTTTTTTGCATATTTCCGTAGTTATTTTATGTAAGGCATCCAGTCTCCGCCTGCTTGACCTTGCTTTTACGCCGTCAATTTTCTTTTTAGTTTTTAGCCAGTTACTGCTGTATTTTACTTTTCTGCCTAGTATATTATTCAGGTTCCTTAGCTTTTTATTACCTTCCATGTTGGCAAATTGCTCGACCAGACTCTCACACGCTGTGAGTTGCATAAGCCATTCATTATTTAGCAAAATTTTGGTTTTGCTAAATGATGGATGAAGGGGTTCAGGAACAACTTCTTCTGTATTAAAGCTTATATACCATTTATCAAGCTTTCTTGAAATAGTAACATTCTTTAATACTCCTGTTATCTCTCGGCTTTTACGATACTTAACCCACCCTAGTTTGGGCAATGATACTAAATGCTTTTCTTGGTCCAGTCTGACTCTTTGGCATGGCACTCTAAAAGAATCATTACGGCCTTTCTTTTTGAATCGAGGATATTGTGACTTTCCCGAAAAGAAGTTTTTAAAAGCTCTATCCAGATCTCTTAATGATTGTTGCAAGCACTGTGATGGAGCCATTTTTAGCCATGCAAGGCACTCTTCGTTTTTCCAATTAACTAGTTCTGATGCTAGTTGATTGTAATTCAAGAATTTCTTACCCGAATCATAATTCTCATTAATAAGAGCAAGTCCTTTATTGTATACAAATCGACAGGAACCTGCGAAAACCAAAAAGTCATTCATATGAGTTTTATTCGGCTCAAGCAAAAATTTAAATGCCTGTTTCTTAATCACAATAGAACCTATACACGCTCAATTTGAGAAAGCCAATTTTAAATGATGATCGGCTTTTTTATCGAGTGAATATGACGGCTATGTTCAGCTATATTCATTCGATAAAAAAGCCCTGCATGTGCAGGGCTTTACGGTTTAGTAGTGCTGAATTAGCCTTGCAGCAGAGACAGAACCTGCTGAGGAACCTGGTTAGCTTTAGCCAACACGGAGTTACCGGCCTGCTGGATGATCTGCGCTTTAGACATATTTGACACTTCGGTCGCATAGTCGGCGTCCTGAATACGGGACTGCGCTTCAGACAGGTTGGTGGTGGTGTTGTTCAGGTTGGTTACTGCAGAATTCAGACGGTTCTGTACAGCACCCAGGGAAGAACGGAATTTGTCGATAGAGCTGATTGCATCGTCCAGCGCTTTCAGTGGGTCAGCAGTGGTTGCTGCTTTAGTTGCTGCATCTGTGGTGAATTTCCCATCTTCCTGTACATATACAGCCTTACCGGAATTGTTAGTAATGGAGCCGTCTTTCTGCAGGAAAATCTCAGTTTCATTCTTGGCAGCTAACGTACCGTCAGTCTGAGTGTAAGCTTGATTACCACCAATTGTAACTTTGCCAGTATTAGCTGCTACTGTCGTTGTGCCAGTTGTGAAACCAGTCGTTTTGGTAGCAGACTGCATAGCTTCAGCGCTGATTCGGGCACCAGTAACTACAATTGCACCACTCTGACCAGCAACAGTTGCACCCGCTAATTTGATTTCAGTCTTATCTTCGGTCGTAATGGTGACTGGAACTGCCGCCGCAGGAGTAGTTGTGTTTTGAGTAAGAGCATCAAGAGTTGCAGGCTTAATACCAGCACCAGCACTGTTCTGAGTCAGGTTGCCATCAATACCAATGAAAAGCTCGGAACCATCTTTCGCAGTGATTTTACCATCGCTTGACAGAACAACATCTACAGATGTTGCACCAATCTTAACGTTCAGATTAGCGGTATCACCTGCTTTAGGAGTCAGGATAGATTGTAACTTGGCGCTATTACTTGGAGTTGTTGCGTCACCAGCTGCAATAGTAGCATTGAATGTAAAATCATTAGTATCTTTATGATACGTATAGTTATTACCAGTAACAGCGTCGAAACCACTGGTAATATTAGCATTAACTACGGCAGTATCACCTAAGCCAGCAAACACGTCAGCTACGGTAGATTCGTTCAATCCCGCGCTTACTGTATACTTAGTTACGCCATTAGCATCTGCAGCAGGAGCAGCGATAGGACCGCCAGCAGCTGTTGTAGTGAGCTGAGCAGCTGTCAAATCAGCTTTAGTTGCTGCCTTATTAGCCACTGAACCTTCACCATTAACGTTAAAGCCAGTCAGGTTCAGAGTAGACGAGTCAATTTTTTTCAGGTCGATAGTGATGGTCTGGCCATCGTTCGCGCCAACCTGAATTTTCATGGAGCCGTCTTTTGCCAGCACGTTCACGCCGTTGAACTGGGTCTGACCGGATACGCGGTCAATTTCGTCCAGACGGGATTTGATTTCGTCCTGGATGGAGTCCAGGTCAGACTTGGAGTTGGTGCCAGTAGAAGACTGAACAGTCAGCTCACGGATACGCTGTAAGTTGTTGTTGATTTCAGACAGTGCGCCTTCAGTAGTCTGTGCAACGGAGATACCGTCGTTGGCGTTACGGGCAGCCTGAGTCAGACCTTTGATGTTAGAGGTGAAACGGTTAGCAATCGCCTGGCCAGCAGCGTCATCTTTTGCGCTGTTGATACGCAGACCGGAAGACAGACGCTCAATGGCAGTAGACATTGAAGACTGGTTTTTGTTGATGTTGTTCTGGGTGATCAGCGAGAGGCTGTTGGTATTGATGACTTGTGCCATGATAGTAATTCCTATTTGACTGAACTTAAATTAAGTTTACGGCTTCCACCATTTGGCTCCTGCGCCGCTATGTTCACTATCGGCAACGTACTCTGGACCTTTAGAAGAAAAAGTGAAAAACCATCCCCATCTGCTTTCAGGCATCAAACGAAAGATAGTTGTTTACTTTTAATACAATGTGATAAGTTCGTTTTAACGCCCCCTAAACCACCATGATAAAGCTAAACAATTCAATATGTTGAGCATAGTAAATAAACTATCTCGTTTGACAAACTGGCTCCCCCTTCTGAACCTCTAATCTCTTCATTTCTCAGTACTCAACAAGCCAGCATAACTCCATGCTCCGATGGTAAGACCTATCCAAGGCGCAAATGCTTAGCTATCTCATCGGATGGCACCTTGTTTTATCTGTCTTTTTTAGTAGGTGTATGTAAGATGGTTTTACATTACAGTCATTCTCTGTCTAATACATGATCAGGAGATTTGTTCAGTGAATGTTTCCGCCCGTTTTGTTATACTCTTAAATCTTGCATGCGCTGCTTTATTATTTACTCTACTCAATGCCAGGTTTGATTTATTCTGATCAGGATCTCATTTTACTTACTCGAAATCCCTCCTAAGATTCATGCATGTACATATCTTACATCCAATCGAGTAGTAAATCGAAAAGCATCAGGGATGAATAATGACTTGATAAAGGATGTGCTCATAGACCATCGCCCTAACCTTCCATACACAGGTGGGTATGTAGTGTATGAACCCCCGTCCATCTAGTTCCTTCCGATCACCCTTATAGCACTTTTCATGGTGATGTTTTTCCTTGTTACATATTTGGATGCTTGTTTTAAGGCATTATTCATTGCTATTACAGTCACAGGCCTAGCTAATCCTTTAACTCGATTTGATCTACTCTGGAAAACATAAATATCAGAAGGATTGCAATCCTTTCTGTACGCAATTAACTTAGAAAGCAATAAATTTAATCTAATTGTTCGTGGCTCAAATTTTGGAGTTCCAGCCAAGTGCAGCATGTCATCTTCGATATCGGAATATCTCATAGTAATCACCCTGCTGCCTTCAGCACGGAGAGAAAACAATGTTAACCATAAGTCTGCCCATGTTGATGAGATTTTAGACAATTCAAAGTGAATAGCCCTAAACTCTTCAGGTGTAATAGAATCTGTTTTTGCCATGAATACCCCCAATGCTCAACCCAACCGCTTACCAAAATTTCAACAACTTCATTACATTATTTCAATACTTTATTACGAAAATTGGATTAAATGTTCAATATTTTTTTCCTCTGCCACTACCGCGCCGGAAATTTCTTATACAAGGTGCACACCGCAACTCGCAGTAAGCTGGTCGACAGCTGTCGCCCTTGCCTGAGCTTCATCTGACAGAGCCTGCCTTACCTCGGTAATTCCCGCCTCGTTCTGCTCAGTTTTTGCCTCAAGACGAGTAACATCCGTGACGCGAGCCTCCGTCTCAGTGGCGATCACCTCCCGGAGTTGTTCGAAGGTCGCAGAGTTAGCGCCCTGCTGGGCTGTCTGCCGCACGACAACATCAGCAATAGCAAGCGCGTTGCCGATGATTGCTTCTGCTGTCTGCTTATTCGATCCAACCGCCGCTGCAAGACCGTTTGCATTCTCTTTGATTGCATCAGCCAGTTCTGCGAACTTTTCACTGCTCTCCACCGCGCTCTCGATCAGGTCTTTGAACGTATCAGTCTCTTTAATCTCCTCCAGGATTGCATCGGTGATATCGGATACATCAATGCTGGCCTGACTTAATAAGCTCTTCAGCAGCCCGTTCAGAGAAGGATTTCTTCTCACCAGGATTCTCAGCGCCGGATGCCAGTTTCTGTTCCAGATCGAATAGGCGAGTGCCGGATTTGGTCAGCTCTTCCTGTACTTTCATCAGGTCGGACTGCAACTGTTTGGAAACCTGGCCCGTGCTTTCGATTTCTGCTTTCTGCGCATCGAAAAGCTGGGTCATTTTCTGCTGGGATTCTTCGATAGCTTTTTGAATGAGAGCGAGTTCAGACATAATTATTTACCTAAGTTAGAAGGGAAAGATTGGATGCTCTGAAGCAGAGCTTTGATTTGTGCTTCGTTTCCGTCGCCCTCGGACTCGCTCCGAATCGCTGACTTAAACCGGGCAATTAGCCCAACTGCCTGTGATTTGGTGAGGCCGACTGAATCCCTCAGCCAGTTCTCCACATCACGGATCGTTTCAATGCCGTCGACACTTTTCATGGCTGCAATGCCGGCCTGTTCGTTGGCCGGGAAAGTGCAGACGCTTATTTCACGCAGTGCCTGGACATTCTTGAAAATTCGACCGGTGGGAATGGTGGTGTAATCATCTTTTGCAACGGAAAAGCCAACCGACATGCCCTCAACCGTACCGTGCTGCATTGCAGCTTTCAGATCAGTGGCCCCGCTGTGCCCTGGCGTTAGTTGACCGCGCACATACAGCCCTTTTTGGTCTTCTTCCAGACTGTCCCATTTTCCTACTGGCAGTTCCCACGTCCTGTGGTTAAAAAACATCGCCACTTTTCGGGTCTGGTTTGCCAGTGCGTTTTTAAACGCCCCGGGAAGAATGATGTCGCCATCGGAATCAGTGTTATTAAAGACAGAGGCATATCCTTCAAAGATCCCCTGCTTTCCGTCACCAGTGAATTTGATTTCTGTCTCGTCGAAAGAGAGCGTTTTTACAATTTCAGGCATTACGGCCCCCATAAAAATTAAGCCCCGTCATTACGGGGCTCTTTGTTGGTTCCTAAGTCGGTGATCGGCACGTATTGCGCCTGTCGCATTGCCACATCGCCACCAGGTAATGGAGGCATGTTGTCAGTTCGACGCATCTCGTTAATAGTGCGGAGCCCAGATTCGCCCATTGCCTTCATGAAGGCTGCGCGGGATGCAGAATCGCCCCTTAAAAGACCATCAAGATTATGCTCAGCGTGAATCCGGCCAACATCCTTAGCCGGGATAAGCCAACGCTGAATGCTGTTTTCCCACCGGGAGATATAGGGCTGTAGTGTGTACTGTAGAAAACCGAGATTTTGCTGCTCGATGCCTGAGCCCCAGCTCGTTGACTTCTCCACATCGCCGACAAGGTGAGGCGGTACGCCAAAGAATCGCGCCAGCTCGCTAACCTGGAATTTTCGGGACGCCATCATCTCGGCATCCTGTGGCGTTACGCCGATAGGTGAGGTGGTAAATCCTGCTTCCAGAATCCAGAGCCTTTTTTTTACAGGCCCGCCGGCGATCTCTTTAAAGTTCTCTTCAAGCTGATTTCGCTGTGGTTCGGTTAGAACTCTGTCTCCGGTCATGAGAATTTGCGGAGACTTGGCGCCATTAGCAAAGAAATCACGTTGCTGATCCTCCATCGCCACCGCCACCCCTGCCGATTTACAGGCAAAAGCAATTGGTGACAGGCCGACCAGCCCGGTGAATCCGAAGCCTTTAAGGTGAAAAATCTCTCTCTGCGAAAAATCGGCATATTCGCTGTCTCGCTGATAGCGATAAACCACTTTTTTTCCGACAAGTTTCACATCCATACTGGCTGACTGAAGCGGGAGAAGGCTGATCACGTCACCCGCACTGTTGCGGTCAATCAGTGCATACGCGTTACCGAAGAAACAGAGCTGCATTGTCATGGCCTCCCTGAATTCCTGGGCGGTCATGTACTGATTCGGTGAGTAGCGCAGCAGTCGCGCCAGTGGATTGCTCAAATCCACTTTTTTACGGTTGTCATTCTGGTCTGTTTCGAAGACATCAAGCGGTAAGCATGCCGTGAGCGTTGAAATCAGGCTCACGCAGCGCCACACAGTCGAAATTTGCAGTATCCGTGCTTGGGAAAGGCGATCAGGTTGTCGTCCTGGTCCTGATGCCCGTTTTTGGTATTCCGTGCATCACGATCGTTCTGATTACGTTTCTTCTGGTCGCGACTTTCGCCGTTGGTTGCGTGGGAATGGATCTGGAGGTCGCGGCGCTGAGCCAGGATAGTTCGTTGTAGCTCAACAATTTGCTTGCGGAGGTCTTTAATAAGGCCTTCGTCTCGCTCCTCCCCGCGTATACGCTCTTCTTTACGTAAATCCTTGCGTAAAACGGTGATATAGAGCTGATTATTAGCAAGTTCTACGGCGGCCAGCAGGTCGGCAGGCGTCCAGCTGTCCAGAGCTTTCGATCTGATATTGTCATGCCAGAATGGTTCGGCTTTTTTCTCCAAACCTGCATGGGACGGCGGATCGATGGTGTCCACAGCTGCATTTTTCATGGCCTGAACCGCTGCCGCCGAACTGTCGGAACGGGTTCGTTTATCTGCCATATGTCAACACCTTAAAACTAAAAAAATCGGGTTAGCGTTAAATTCAAACTTTGGCGGCGGTCATTTGGGGCAAAGGTTTTGAAGATTTGATCCCCCCCTGCCCTTGATGGGATTCATTCTCACTTGAAATGATTGCAGTTGAAACGATTACAATCGTTCATAATCTGCTTTGCTTCGTCATGCCAGGAGGTCTGTTTATCAACCTGTTCGAGTTTCTGAGCGCCTTTCCCATGCTCGGGCCACACATGACCTGAGAAGGTCAGCGTCGGCACGTTTTCTCCTACCGTGTGAGAGAACTGAATAGAGGTAACAGTCTTCATCGCCACGCCATCAATTGCCAGCTGAACAAACTTACCATCGCGGTATTCAATGATGAGGTCTTTCATTATGTCCTCCAGTGAGATGCAGGATCGAGCGGATAGCCGTTGGCATCACAGCCTATTACCGCGCCGCTCTTCTCCATTCTCTGTTTCGTTGAATCATGATGTGCTTTGCACAGTGGCTGCCAGTTATCTTTATTCCAGAACAGGAGCTGTGCTTTCGATATGGCCAGCGGGTTACCTGACTTAAGCGCATCTTTCAGTTTGTGGGGCACGATATGATCAACCACCGTTGCTGGTGTTATGCGCCCCTGCTGCTCGCACATCACACACAGTGGGTGCTGCTGGAGAAAACGCAGACGGGCCTTATCCCATCGGCTGCCATATACACGGGGCTCTTTGTTCATGCCAGTCTCCATGCACGGCGGCGTTCTGTCCTCGGCTCATTGTCAGGGTGACGCTCAACCGCCGGCATGTCGGCGTGATCCACCAGCGAGTAACACGGATAAATCACCCTGCCACCGAACGCCTCACCGACGGCGTAATCAGCTGCCAGCGTTTTATTCCATGCGCTGAGCATGCGCGCCAGCCTGCCCTGAGGAGGGCTATAACATACCCCGTGAATCAGCTTGCTTAATACGATGTGGTCACCGCAGACGCGATCCGCATCCACCAGCATTCCGGCTATCTCTTTCTGATACTGCGGCGGTCGGCCCGTACCGAGATAAAAGCTCAGCATGTCATCAGGGAAGCGCACCAGCCAGTCAGTTACCTTTTCGGTGAATCCCTGCACCGGTAGCGCGTCATCTTCCAACACTACCACCCGGCATGTTTGTTCTGCTGCCCACTCCAGCGCGCGTCGGTGATTCCAGTTCGCGCCGTGGTTACCGTCATCAACCAGCAGATGAGCATGCAGTAGCGCAGCAAGACGTTGTGCATGATCTATCCGGGTGTGATGAGCGCAAACTACGAATTTCATGTGTAAGCCTCTGTCGGTGCGTGGGTGTGAACTCGTTTTCTGGCAGCGATAATTTCTTTTTCTGCGTCAGAAAGATTTTTAAACCATTTTTGCCACACCACTTCTCCACAGTTGAACAGAGTGGCCCGCCACATATTTCCGTCCTTATATACACCTCTCACACCTGATTCGGCTCTCCCGGCAAGTGAAAGATTTTGCATATTCTGAGAGCGAGTAGCCAACCTAAGATGATTTACATTCACACATGCTCTATTGCGGCAAATGTGGTCAATCTCCATTCCGTCAGGTATTTGGCCTTTTTCTCTTTCCCAGGCATATCGGTGGGCTGAAATGATGCGGCCTTCCGATTTTAGTTGTGGGTATCCTTTGCTGTTTTTTGCACCGGTCCACAGTAAGCACTCACCTGATATCTCGGTACTGAATTCAAATCTCACCTCAGGTGAGGCAAACCTGTCTTTCCCGGCGAGAGGATCGCCAAATTTCCTCATCCGAATGTAGTGTTTGTTGCATAGGTTACGCGCTAAAACTTTATTGCAGCATCCGGAAACATTGCAGAATCTAGTCATAGATAATTTCCTTCGCTCATAAAAAAAGCCGCACAATGGCGGCTACTGTTTGAATATCAGGGTGTTACTTCTCATTAACCCTGGTTAAGGTAAGCACTCAGCCCGTCAGTGGTGGGACACTGGCGCACTCATATAAAGAGGGATGGCTGATAACCTCTGGATAAGGGGTATAAATGACCAACTATAATTTTGATAGTGTTAATACAGACGTACCTGTAAACCATGAAGAAGTTTCATATGCCCTTCTTGCAGTTTTAGCCGCGCTTGGTAAATCAATTGCTGGTGATGATCCAAAGAAACAAGAGGATTTACTGAAAAATCTAGACCATGCATATATGTATAATAATGGTTTAGGCACCAATGTAGATGTTGAGATAGCCCGGATGGCAAAAATCATCAAAGCGGCCCTATAACAACCCTGGCAATACCTTTGCTATCATACTGAGTTATGATCACTTCTTTCGTCTGTAGCTCCCGTGCGGCTTCTGTTTGAGCCGCATTTTTCTTTTCAGTTTTTGGGTTCTTCAACACTTTGGCTTTCTGTTCATTTGCCATATAACCTCCTACTATTTGTGACGCCACCAGGCGCTCTCTTTGCCTAAGCCGTCAGTTTTGAAAACGGTATGCACCAGAGGGTCGGTGACCAGCCTGTCAGCGAATGACTGCGCAACAATGCCGAACGCCATCATGTCACCCACCGCAGCGACAGCCTGTTCTTTCTTCCAGAAACGATAACTCTCGATCCGGTAGTAAAGACGGATGATGCCGTGAGCAAACGCCATTACATCAGCGCGGGTACCACCCAGCAGCCCAGCGTTAAGCATCACATCGTTTCGGTGCGCTTCAATGAACTCCTGATAGATGCGCTCTGGGTGATTCTGCTTTGCCCAGGTGTCGGCGTAGGTCTTCGGTTCTGAACCGACATACACCTTTCCGGCTTCCATTTCTTCCCACGGCGCGCGAAGCATTTCGACATCGGTACCATCGGTACACCAGACGAACCGGTATTCAGGGTGATCTCGTAGGTGCTGCCAGATGTGCAGCCAGCGACGAAAGTAGACATTCATCTTCACGTCAGGTACGAGATACAGCTCAACATCTGCCGGGGCAGTCAGTAATTCATCCACCAGCGCAATACGTCCACAATTCCGAAGCGAGTCCGCCCACTTGATCAGCATGTCAGGTGAGGCCGTCAGTTTCGTGCCGCGCTGAGGGTCAGGCTGGCTGGTCAGTAACGTAGTGATAACCACGTCGCTCTGCTGCCGGTATTCAACGTAACCAGTAAACCCGGCATCACGCCGTTCGTTGTGGATCTTCACGTTACGTTCCACCAGCGCCTGTCGGTCGGGACGCGGCACCGAACGATCTACCGCTTCATGCTCGTCGAGAGAATGAATCAGCTTTTCTGAACCGACCACATCACCGTAAGCCCACGTCGTCAGGCCAGCGTTATGGATACGTAGCGCGAGGTCACTGTGTTCATACATACCACGGCCGTATATCGGATCGAATCCACCTACTTTCTCAATGGCGCTGCGGTGGTAATACAGCATCACGCCGCGCTGCCCGGTATACGCCACATGCTGATCGTCACGGTAAAGCACCGAAAGGTCATTGAGCTTATTCTGGCCAGCAAGATCGAGAAACTGGTAAGCCAGGTGCGGTTCGGGTGATTCGATGTATGGCAGGTGCCAGTTATCAGCGATGGGCCAGGCGTCATCATCCCAAAGGAAAAGATGCTCACACCCGGCATCCATCAGCGCGGTTAAACTGGCGTTCTTCGAAGCAACAATGCCGAGTGATGTTTCATGGCGAAGCAGCTGCACGCCGTCAGGTACTACTGCGACAGGTTTAGAGCCGTCGTCGATAACCACCACCAGCGCCCCGGCGGGCAGATGTTTAATGTGCTGCTCAATGGCGCGGTTTAAAACGTCTGGCCGATTGTGGGTAGTAATGGCAATGCCAATCCGTGACGCTGAAGCGCAGGCAGGCACAAACGGGACACCATCAATAGTGACCTGCATAATTTTCCTCTGGGAGTTTATTAATCATCTCATTCGCAATAATGGATGAGCTGACGCCAACGATGGATGATGCTGATAGTTAATCAATCAATAGATAGAACAAAATCTACCCACTGGTCTGATATGTATTGGTTGATGATACGTGTCATTATTTTTGCGAATTAAACAAACAATAAGGTCATTTATGAAAAAGTTAATTATGGTAGCCCTGATTGCAGGCGCTGTTTCTGGCTGTGCCCAGCAATCATTCTCAGTAAACAAAGCGCCAGTGACTGCCCCACAGCAAGTCACGACACATCATTTCTTCGTTAGCGGGATTGGTCAATCCAAGCAAATTGATGCAGCTCAGGTTTGCGGTGGTGCAGATAAAGTTGTTCGTACTGAAGTTCAGCAGACTTTTGTAAACGGACTGCTGGGATTTGTCACCTTCGGCATCTATACCCCTCGTGAAGCACGTGTCTATTGCGCGAAGTAATATTTCAGTGCAAGTGAAACTGAGACTCTGGTAGCCCTCCATGCGAGGGCATTTTTTTACTATGCTGCCCTTCGCTTGTTAAATATCGAGTCTTTTCTACAATTTAATGGTGCTTTGCTATGTCAGGTAAAGCCGTCGTTCAGAAGTACCTGTGAGCTCAAGGACGAGCCAACTTATTGCAGTTCGCCTGCCACGCTTTGTTATACGTCAGGATGTCTTTCTTGGTCTGCCGGTCCAGCACATCCCAGTCGTGGTCCGTTCCGTAGATGGGTTTAACCCAGTCGCAAGCCGTGTCCACTACCTCAACCCTTACGGGTCCAGTTGTCCCGCAGCTCGCGATCAACATCGTCATCAGGCATACGGTTAACATTCTGCTGTACATTGCTGGCCTCTTTCGTTGCTTCTACACGGCGTTCGGCTGCTGACTCAATGGCGAGGCCTTTTCTTCTGTGCGCTGTCGGTCTGCTTTTTCTTCAGCACGTTCACGCCCGCGAAAACGGCCCACACCAAACGCACCAAGCACCATCAGGATCGCAACTCCGATTGCCGCCAGTACAGATTTGAGTGTCGTCATAGGCTCACCCGCTCGCGCATCCAGCCATAAACGAATGACTCGTTAGCCGGCCGCTGTTCTGCCAGCTCAAGATAACGCTGGCCCTGGCTACAGTTCAGTGCGCGAAGCAATACGATTTCCCCTTCGCCGCCTCGTTTCTCCAGGAAGGACTTTAGCGCGCTGATGCTACGTGGGCCGATTTGCCCGTCGGCGATCAGATCCGGATAGGCTAGCACCGCGACACTCAGGCGATGACGCTTTCCCTCTTTCCGGAAAAACATCAGCCTGACCATGATTAGCAGGCAAACTATGGCGTTTGCATCCATCAGAAGAAGCTGCCATGTCATTTATCTTCCTCCCCCAGCCCCGGCATCTTCCCGCTTTTGGATTTGCGGAGAATACGCAGCAGGACTGCCACGGAAATGGAAGCAGTGACAATTGCACCGACAGCTGGCGATACCTCAATGCTGGCCGGTGGCTTCATCAGGCTTAACGGCGTGTTGATGATTCCGGCCATGATTTTCGCCATGGGGACGGAGAAGAACACGCCACTGATAAACGATATCAGCGCAAAGATAGCCTGCTTCCAGAGTTGATGGGGATCTGAGGTCAGAACGTATAGCGCCGTTCCGGCGAGTGATCCGAGCATCACTGCTGGAGTCGCCTCCGGAAACAGCGTGGCAAAGGTTACACCGACTGATGACGATGTAAGACCAACGCCTACGATAGTGAAGGTCTCAGACATATTTATTCCGTGTGTAGTTGGTTCAGGCCCTCGGGACGATTTAACAAGTAGGCGTGTCGATGATGGTTCCCGGAGCCTGAAAAAGAAAAGCCCCGGCAGGATGCCGAGGCTTATGATTGTTGGCCTGACCTCGCGGATAATTCCAACTTACCACCATCCATTAGCGACGAGACCAATGGCGCGGGGATAAAGCAGGAATTGCGACCATAAAAAAACCCCGCCGGCTGGCGAGGTTTCGAATGTTATGTGTCAGTGCGTAGTGACAACTCATAGCAGAATACTATATATTTTGCGTACGCGTTAGTTTTTTAAAGTATGCTCGCCTAAACTCTAACCTTAAGGAAAAGCGATGAACTTCTCAAAACAAAAGCAAGCCAACCTAACCCGCAAGGTTACGGTTAGGGCATTTAAAGTAAACTCAAATAATAACAACAACTTATATAAGCAGATCGCAGCTAGTAAAAGTTTAGCTGCGGGCACCATCATTCAATATTCAGCTACCAAGCACATCAAATGCAAAGAACTCAAAACTATAAATAATACACATTTTATTCACTTTACTTCATACAACCCTAATGAGCAGGTCTCAGTCTCACCTATCAATCCTAAAGATAAAGATCTTTTTCCAGTCAAAAACCATGACAACCTGCATGCTTTCTACATGATTAAAGGGAACAAAATAGCATCACTAATGTTAATATCGACTAATTGGCCAGAGGTTAAGACCAGCAAATTATTTGGTCATTTTAAGATAGACATTATTCCAACATGCATCCTCCGCCAGGATACAGTTGCGAAATTGCAATCAGACGGATTAAAAGCGGTCCATGTAAATCTGGAAGTAATGAGCTCTGATTTTAATAAACAACCTGGCTTTTTAAAATCATTAATCCAAAATGAACCAGCTGTAAAACAGACAGGAATTTCAGGTCATCTAACTATTGATCATAAAGGAAACCCACAACTCGCTAAATCTATTGAAAATAATCCAACCCCTTGGATAAGTGATTTAGATAGTGACTTTTACTTTGAAACAAAAAAAAGCGAAAAAATAACCAGTGACAGCTTAAGGCTAACACAGGTATACTACACTATTCCCTATGGGGCAAAGTCGATCCTGTCAAAATATGCGGAAGAAATTTTAAGCGATTTTGTAAAAAACGAGTTTTAATGAGATTTCTAAGAGGCTTGAGATAATGAGAAACCTTGATATAAATGCAATTGCTATCACAGCGTTAAACATGCTCGCCTCTTTATTTTTTTCTTATTTCTTTACTGAAACTCTTACTAATAACACTGACGCACTCAACTTGGTTGCCAATATATTCTCAATATTGACTGGCTTTTTATTGTTAGTCATCACACTGTCAGGCGATAATTCTTCCGTTTCACTTGGACTAACTGAAGTTGAGCGCACATATCAAACAAATAGATTCTTAATTAGATTCAATAGATATTACAGTTTGTTTTTGTTGTATCTTTTAACATTAGCACTAATTTTCATATATTACTTACTCTCAAAAGATAAAAGCCACGCAGGTTTGGCTTTATCATTATCAATAAGCGTGATAACCCATGCAATATCATTCTTAACTTGCTTCTCATTTATTCAGTCTACGTTCATACCTTTGAAATTGAAAAAGCTTTACACAGAGAAGAAAGAACTTAATGATAAATCAGGCAGCTAGTGCTGCCTGATACTCAGCTTAACATACAAATGCAGCCATCAATAAACCCCATTGCAGTTTGTAGTTCTTTCCTAATAGTACCATCGGAGACTTTTCTTTTTTTCGCAATTGCTCTCAATGAGATTCCGATAACGAAATGAGCAATCAGAAGTTCACATTCATTAGGTTTGAATTTTTTCAACCTCGCAACGCATCCATCAATCATGATCCCCTCATCATCGTTACACTGAGGCCGTGATTTCTTACCGTGCGGCAGGAGCCCTTTGAATCCAGCTGCAATTGGCTGCCAGTCCACTCCGTTGTGATCTGAGGCAGCCCAGGCCCCCCAACGATCCATAACCTCGTACATATCACGCATTGCGGTTTCTCTTTCCTGTTCTTTGTCACTAATATGCATGCCCTGCGGGCTGAAATGTTTAAGAGCTGCTTTCAGTTTCATGCGGCCACCTGCTGTTTTTTATAGAAAACCATTTCACGAACCTGATCGCCGTTCATGAGCATGTCGTTAAAGTCCCCTTTATCCGGCCAGTAGATACTGACCTTTTCGAGGTCGTTTTTTGCCATCAAATTGGCATGAGCACATTCCATAGCAGCCGCTAAACCGGTAGCACTGTTGACGTCACGGTCTGCAAAAATGATGAAGTTCTTCACGCCAGCCGGCACACGGAATTTCTTCATGAACCCGCTGGTCATGGTTGCCCAGGTGTTGACCCCGTAAAGCTGGTGCGCTGACAGAGCTGTTTCGATGCCCTCGGCGATGCCCAGCGTGGTGGTAACTGGGAACATACGGATCGCCACAGAACGGGCGTGATCTAGGTAACTTTCTTCCTGAAGTGATTTTTGACGCTTCGCCCCTGATGAATCTTTCAATTGAGCTTTCCGGTTTCCGTCCAGCAAGGTTCTGTGCAGATAGCACAGCTCGCCCTTGTCATCTGTTGCGAGTGAATACAGGCTCTGGAAAACCTTTCCGCCGTAGCGCTCATGATCGTTGAATCTGATAGCGTCCTGCGGGAGCTGGTAGACACCACGGGAGCTGAGATACTCAGCCGCGGATGTGCCGCGCAGCGGTGCAAGCTTCGAAAACTTACTGATCACCCTTTTGCGCAGGCTGCCAGCGTTACTGGTGACCGGTATTTTTTCCCGAGCAAAGGTATTGCCGATCAACTCGTCGATTTCACGGCAGATCTCATTGAAGGGTTTGCCCTGGGTTTGCGTAACCAGTTTTAATCCATCACCGCTGCCGCAGGTACAGATCCAGGTGCCGGCACCGTCACGATCATCGATACGGAACTTTCCAATCGAATCACACAGAGGGCACTTCCCCTTAAAGTGATTTTTACCGGTGATCGGCGGCAGGCCGTAATGCTCAAAAATCATGGCCCAATGGCCTTTTGCTGCTTCTACCGTTTTCATGCTCGTTTTCCTAACTGCTGTCTGATGTCGCTGACGTGTTTAAGCGCCTGTTGAACTCTTGCCGGGTTCGGCTGCTCTTCTGCCTGCTTTTGCAGGCGCTGTTCTTTCTCGCGTTGCTTAGCGAAGGAGATCTGTTTGTGCTTAATGAAGTTTGAAACTGTCGGCGTGATGTCCATCGGGTAATCGCTCAGGCCGTTCGGCCATACGCCAAAACGTTCGCGGAAGGTATGAGAACACCAGGCATCGCTGACAGGCTTTTTCCCGAGCGATACGCGCTGGCGCTGATAGAATTTGATCTGACTCCACCAGGCTTGTTTCTCTGCTTTCGTCGGCTGGCGCTGCTCGCCCCCAAGTTTTTTGAGTTTTCGCCAGGTGTCGGTATCAATGTCCTCACCGGCCAGCGGCTTATGGCCACATTTAGGGCAGACATAAATACCAGCTGGTTTCATGAAGTGGCATTGCGAACATTCGTGCGGCAGCTTCTCCGCCCTTTCCTCAGCGGCCCGGCGCGCGCCCTCTTCCATCCCGTCAGATTTTCCCGGGAGATCGTCATATTCGATAGAGTCCGGATAACCAAGGCGGTGCACAGTGCCGCTGTGATCGAAGATAAGGCAGGAATCTTTACCTGGCGCCGTGCGCAGGCCTCGCCCGATCGCCTGTAACCAGCGAATTTCGCTCTTAGTTGGCCTGGCGTAGATAATGCAGCGAACATCACTGTCGAACCCGGCCACCAGCACGCCCACGCTGACTATGATTTTTGTGGCCCCAGTCTCAAAGCGATGGATGATGGTCTGTCGCTCTTCGGCCGGAGTGTCTGCGGTCATCACCTCGGCATTAACACCGGCCTGGTTGAACTGGATGGTCAGATAATTGGCATGGGCCACATTGACGCAGAAAGCGATTGTCGGCAGATCCCGGCCATTCTCAAGCCAGTTCTGGACGATATCGCCAACCAGCGTGGAACCACACATGATCTCCGCCAGTTGAGTCTCGTTGTAGTCGGTACCGTACTGGAGAGACGGAGAGGTTTTAACGCCCTT
Source organism: Enterobacter sp. MGH119 (assembly GCF_001037675.1). Taxonomy (NCBI): domain Bacteria; kingdom Pseudomonadati; phylum Pseudomonadota; class Gammaproteobacteria; order Enterobacterales; family Enterobacteriaceae; genus Enterobacter; species Enterobacter sp. MGH119. The sequence continues at coordinate 46,884 of NZ_KQ089930.1, forward strand.
CAGATCCGGCTTAGTTGGCGCGTAAAATTCGTATTTACTCAGGTCGCCACGCTGGATCAGCTCGCCGATGGTGGTTGGCTTAATCAGTCGGTCATAGTATTTGCCAAGGAACGGGGAAAATGGTGTCCCCGAAAGGCCAATCACTTTCACGCCTTTTTCGCGCAGGCGTTCGATATCCTTCAGAATGCGTTTTTTTCGCAGGTGCGCTTCGTCGATAATCAGCAGATCAATATTGTCAGGGAACACGCGACGAATAAGCGTATCAGCGCTGGCAATTTGTATTTTGAGGGAAGGATCGTAGTTTGGGTGATCCGCCCAGACATAGCCGATTTCATCACCCGGCAACCCGTACTCCACAAAACGCTTCGCGGTTTGGGTAATGAGGATCTGGTAAGGCGCGCAAAACATTACCCGCATGCCACGACTGACGAACCCGGCAACGATGAAGGCGGCAAGTCCTGTTTTACCACTGCCCGTCGGCGAGTACACCATGAAGGTTTCTGTATCCTTCCAGTTACGGCGCAGCTGATTAAGGGCTCGTTCCTGTGCAAAATTAGGTGTGATCGTCAGCTGCATTGTGCGGACCCCGCGGTAATGAGATAATAATTTTGTGATGTGGTTTTCATGGATTCCCCCTCACATGGCTGGTGGCCTCCCCAAAGGCTGCCAGCCTCCCTTCTGAATCAGTTCCCCTGAAAAATCACTCTTCCAGAAAGAACCCTTTTTCTCAGCGCCTGAGCGCTCTGTACTACCTTGCTGATACAGGCTTTTTTTAATTTCGCCTTTAAGACAGTGATCTACTTAACCAATGGATCTCTCCTGTTGGAAAAGAACCTATTCCTACCCCTACACCCAATCCCCCCTTACCCCCCTTTCCCTCTTCCCCATAAAAACGTACTGCCTACCTAGTACACATGAGGAGCTGGGTCAGTTGGTTGCCAACCTGAACAGGCACCTTTAAGCCTGTTCTTGTCCGGGTACCTTTAAACCCGCAACAATCAGGAACGCGTTGGCGTTCCGGCCAGGGGAGGTTCGGCGGTATACCCCTGTAAAGCCATGCCGTGATTTCTCACAAACAGGCGAAGCCGCATATTTGCTTCATGCCTTGCCCGGTTCTCCTTGCGGTATGAAACGGGCTCGGCTTCGAACGATTCCTGATACACAGCTGCATAACGCTGAATGGCTTTTTGTCGTGCTGCTGCCGTGAGGCTCAGTAACTGCTGCTTGATCCACTCTTCATCGGCCAATGCATATACTGACGGGAGCAGATCGGATTCACGCTTCATCCCTTGCGACATCATCTGAAAATACCTCGTCCAAACTTGTATTCAGACCAAGCTGTTTAAAGGCACTGACAATCCGCTTTCCGACAGCAACATCAGGAATCCTTCTTCCTGTTTCGTAGTGGCTAACGGCCCCTTGGGAGCTATCGATCAACGCAGCCAGCTCTCCCTGAGTTACCTTTGCTTTGCGTCTAAGGCTCTTGATTCCACTCATTCGATTATTCTCGCATAAATAATACATAACGTACTATACACGCTCATCGTAATAATACAAAATGGAAGTTGCTCACTAAATACAGAATGTAATAATCATGACTATGAAACAGAGATGGCAGGACCTGGCCAAAACCAGGATGAAAGAGGTCGGCATGACTCAAGAACAGCTGGCAGAGGCGCTCGGCATAACGCAGGGCGGCCTAGGCCATTGGCTAAATGCCAGACGCGAACCAAACCTAGAGGTTATAGCCAAGATTTTTAACATATTGAAAATGCCAGGCTTCGTAGTAAACGCTGATGGCACGGTCAGCGACTCAAGAGCCGATCACAATGTAAGTTTTAATAGCATTAACGAATCCAAGGGAAGTTACCCTGTTATTAGCTGGGTTAGCGCTGGAGACTGGATGGAAGCAGTAGAACCGTATCACCGTAAAGCGATCGATAGATGGTATGACACAACCGTAGAATGTTCTGAGGATTCATTCTGGTTAGACGTCCGAGGCGATTCAATGACATCACCAGCAGGGCTGAGCATACCAGAAGGTATGGTGATACTTGTCGATCCCCAGGTGGAAGCAATCAACGGGAAATTGGTTGTAGCGAAACTCGACGGTGACAATGAAGCTACATTCAAAAAGCTTGTTATAGATGCTGGTCAAAGATTTTTAAAACCCCTCAACCCCCAGTACCCCATAATCCCTATAAATGGCAACTGCCGTATTATCGGGGTTGTGGTCGACGCAAAAATCACCAACCTCCCATAAAATGGCCGCGAAAGCGGCTTTTTTTATGCCTCAAACTTCCTGCGATCAACTAAAAAACCTTCAAAAACAAAATGATGTGAAATAATACGCACAAATACTCCGTTTTGTATTGATCTTATTTAATACGTTATGTATTGTTTATGCATTGGCGGATTAATGGAGTGCATAAGATGAGTACAGAGAAATTTTTTCAACTTGTAGATATTCCCGATTACCGATTCTCTTCTGACAAAGAGAAATGTCATGACATTGATTTTGACAAAATTGCTACTGATTGCGATACAAAAACAATCTCTATTTTGGAGGCCATCAATCATATAGGGGTTAGCATTATGAATGAGGTTGAAGAAAAGAATTTGAATAAAAATAAAATAATGACTTTATCTGGCGTGATTTCCGACCTCGCTGAATTAGCAATGGCTACTAACAAAATTGCCATATCAGCGACCTACTCCTCTGGTTATAAGGATGCAGAAAATGTCTGAAATCACATTGCATAAAGCGGCATCAAAGGCATATCAGGCTGAGATTGTCGCAAGGATGCTTGAGAAGTACCCTCATAAGCTTACCAACTCAGATGTAGAATCAGTCGCATCACTATTGGCAGACCTCATTGGTCCAGTTGCAGCTTATCTTATCGAGGCAGAGTCCAAAAACCCTGCTTAAAAATTATTAGTCATTTTGATTACAGGAATATTCCTGGGGATTTCTGTAATCAAATTCAGGTGAATCATGATTAATCCACAAGCATTTAAAACAGCTCAATTATTTTGCTCAACAGGTTATTGGCATATCGGAATGCTTTATTTGAAAAAGGCTTATGGCAAATGAAAATGACTAACTTGATAGACACATACCGACGCAGAATTTTAAAAGCAGCGTTATTACGCCACCAGCGTAAAACAGGCAGTAACTGCCTTGTTATTAAGCTCAATAAAGGGGGTATTAACACGGTCGAGTTAACAGAGATTCTTCTGGATGGATTATTACGAAAATTCGAAAGACTTGCGATCAGTGAGTACGGGAATGTCGAAGGCGTAAAAGCCATCAGGGGAATTTACAGCAGTGCTGTTGATGTAAATGGCAGCGGTGAATTCCTTACGGATAGCGGGAAGGAGTTAATCGACGAGCTCATTTCTGAGCTGGTTGAGTTCGTCAAAAAACAAAAAGTGGAGTCTCCGAAAACTGAGGGTCATGTAATGGGGGGATCTGATGGCACTGACAGCGATAAGAATTCCTGAGTGGGTTCACCTCAAAGCGGTACACGTTTTAAGTCAGTTCAGGGCAAGGCGCATTCACCCTTGCCGTATGCACGGCTCCGGGAATTTGAGCCTCAAAGTTAACCATCGCTGGCGGCTACTCTCCCGCGATGGCGGCAAGAACTGGGAAGTAATGAGTCACGAACGATACAGCAAAGTTAAGGACCGGAAATGAAAGATAAACGCACCGTAAGCATGATTGACCTGGCATTACAGAAACACGATACGCCAGTTGGCCCTTTGTTCGTAGCAGTACGTCACGGTCGTATCAAAAAATGCTTCACGCGAGATACGGCGATCCGCTATCTGGCTTTCTTCATGACCACCGAGGCTTTTGAGCGTTCAGGTTTTCCGCAGCATCACCCGCGAGTGCGTATTGATCGCGATGATATGGAGGTATGGCGAGACGGGGAAACGAAGGCTGAGTATCTGGCCGCCCACCAGCGTTGTGTTCGCCGTCTGCGTCGCATCCTGGCGCGCAAGCGAGAAATGGAGAAATGGTGTGAGAAATGGGACGCGATGCATGACCGATTCGTTAAAGAGGTTGATGCTTTGCAGTCCTGCAAACCTGACGGGGTGAAATGATGAAGCCCTTCATTTTCAGCATCATTGTTTCCATGCTGCTGGCGGCCACAGTTATCGGCGCGCTGATTGAATATAAATTTTTGGTGAGGTAGCGAGGCGCTCCATGAATAAGCCAGTTTTAGAAATTATTAAGCGTTGGACCCGTCTAGCAACGGAGGCCAAGCAGTTGGGGCTTACCACCATCCCCATCGACCCGGAAAATATGTTGATGGTGCTGGGTGTAATGCCGGACAGTTCGGCGGACTTTTCCGCCGATTACCAGAATGACTATCAGGATGCGATCGACATTCTGCGCAAGAGAGCGGCCAGCGAACTTGATGGCGGTTTTAGAGCGCACCACAACGCACTTATCTATGCGGCAAATGAACTGGAAAATGCCCAGGCATTTGGGCGGGAGGTCGGTCATGAGTCTTGATTGCGTACCACTTTCAACCTACTGCCGGAACGCCGGAGAAACGGTTGAAGCCGTTAACAAACGGATACAAAGGGGGTTATGGAAAGAGGGTGTCCATGTATTAAAAGTCGATGGCGTTAAAGAGCGCTGGATAGACTTAACGGAGGTTTCGAAGTGGGCAAGAAAGAACAAGGATCATTATCTCTCCCAAGAGGAGTAACCATTCGCCAGCATAAAACTGGCGATACCCTGGTGATCACATTCACCTACAAGGGGGTTCTCTGCCGGGAGCCCCTTTCCAGAATGGAAGCAAACGCGCGCGGCGTGAAGTATGCCGAGCGCCTGCTGGGGGAGATACAGAACCAGATTGCCGGCGGCACATTCGATTATGCGAAATACTTCCCCACCTCAAAAAAACTGGAGCTGTTCGGGGTAGTGAAAAAAACCAAAAATATAAAGTCCTATCTGGACGAGTACCTTAAAATCTGCCAGAACCGCAACCTTTCTCCGTCGACTATTAAAGGTTATGAAAAATGCCTGTCGGCGTTGTCAGCTCTGCATAAGCTCCATGTGTCAGAGCTGACACCAGCGGTTCTTAAAAACTGGATAGCCAGCCGGAAAACAAAGCTGAAAACTACAAGAAATAACCTTTCGTTTCTGCGCAGCGCCATCGATGAAGCGGTCACGGATGGCCTGCTGACCATTAACCCGGTAACCCTTGTCAGCGCCAGCCGATACCATGTGATCGACAGCAGCCCAAGCGCCGACGATTATGAGGTTGATCCATTTACGCCAGCGGAAACCCTCGCGATTTACAAGGGTTGCAGATATCCGGAATGGGAAAACCTGTTCCGCTTCGCCTTCAATACAGGCCTGCGGAGTTCCGAGCTGTGCGCGCTACGCTGGCCTGATCTCGACACGATAGCAAACACAGCTCACGTAAAAGCTGCCAGTGTCGTAGGGGTACTTAAAGGTACCAAAACAAAAGCCGGTACACGTAAGGTGGAGCTGAACAGTGAGGCGCTGGCAGCTTTGCAGGCGCAGAAACAATACACCTTTTTGAAAAGCGAATTTATATTTAGCGACCCGAAAACGGGAGAGCCTTGGGCGAACGCTGACGCTATTCGTAAAAAAGCATGGGTGCCGACCCTGAAAAAAGCTGGTGTGCGCTACCGTAACCCATACCAGACGCGACACACTTTCGCCACCAAGCATATTAGCCAGGGCGTGAACCTCTTCTGGCTTGCCGGGCAGATGGGCCATAAGGGGCCTGAAATGATATTCCGCAATTACGGTAAATACCTGGCAGAATATGACGGTAAAACCGCGATTTCAGCCGCTCTGTAGCGGGGTGAATATTTCAAAATGTTGGACGGAATCAGGACGTTAGAAAGACCTCAATATGCACGTAAAATGCACTTGAGGTATATAGCAGCAGTAGAATTGTTTATTTTCAATGAGTTAAATATATTTCGGACGCGAGTTCAACTCCCGCCAGCCCACCAAATAATGATACGGATATGTCCGGTGAAGTACAGAAAGCCCGCACGGCACAAGCCCTGCGGGCTTTTTTGTATCTATCCCTTCTCGCCCAGCGCCCCCTCACACGCCAGCGCCAGCACCATCAGTGCCGCCTCATCCTCCTGCACCGATAACATCTCCATCCCCACCGGCAGACCGATACGGCTTACGCCACAGGGCAACGTAATGGCAGGCAGGCCGCTGATGGCGGCCAGTTCCGGCGCGCAGCCTGGCGGCATCTTCGCCATACTTTCTGGTAATCGTTGTACGGTGGGATACACAAATCCGTCGATGCGCTGCGCCTCCGCCACCTGGCAAAGGTTCTGCCGCAACAGGCGCTGAAAGCGACGCCCCGCCAGCCAGAGCGGGGTTTTCAGCGTGTTACTCGCCAGCATCTGACGTAGAAACGGCGCAAACTCCGGCAGGAAAGCGCCGGAGTCCACAATGCTCGTCAGTCCGGAGGGAGCGCCAGGCTGTTTGCTAAGCCAGTCGTCAATCGCCACGCGAAATTCATACAGACTGAGGCAGGTGGCCTGCCTCACCTCTTCAAGGAAAGGGAGTGAAACCTCCACCAGCGTCGCTCCGGCACGGCGCAACGTGTGCAGCGCCGACTGCCAGACCTCCAGCTGTACCTCATCCTCTCCCTGTAACGCGGTTACCACACCAAAGCGAACGCCTTTCAGCGAACGCACAGGAAGCGCAACCGGCGGCAGGCCATGGATCACCGCATGCAGCAAGGCGGCATCTTCAACGCTATGTACCATTGGCCCAACGGTATCTTTGCTGGGCGAGAGCGGCGCCACACCGTTAAGCTGTGAACGGCGAAAGGCAGGCCGTAGCCCCACCAGCCCGGTATAGCTACAGGGAATGCGGATAGAGCCGCCGGTATCGGTACCCAATGCGCCATCCGCCATTCCCGCCGCCACGGCCGCAGCGCATCCTCCGCTGGAACCTCCGGCGGTGAGTGTCGGGCAAAGTGGATTCGCCACATCGCCCCCCAGCGAGCTTCGCGAGCGCACATCGAACGCGAACTCGGACATATTGGCCCTGGCGAGAATAATCGCCCCCGCGCTGCGCAATCGCTGCACCACCCGTGCATCCGCTGTCGCGTTAAGTGAGGCCAGCGCCCGGCAGCCAAGAGTAATGGGCATCGGCGCGCAGGCAATATTATCTTTGACGATCAGCGGCACGCCGTGCAGGGGGCCGATCGGTTCTCCACGTCGACGCTGCTGCTGATGCTGTTCCGCCTGAGACATAGCGTCAGGGTTAACCCCGAGGATCGCGTTGAGCGCCCGGTGCTGCTGTATGACGTCGATACGGTGGGCAATTTCCTCCGGGCAGTCGTCTGGCGGTATCAGGCGCTTCATAGTCTCAGGCTCTCTCGTGATGAAAACCGGGCAGAAGGCTGCCCGGGATACGTTTTAGTCCCGCATGCCGGTAGTAATGGCATCAATGTCCTGCGGACGCAGACGAATTTCCGCCGCCCGTCGGTGCCCCTGCATCCCCTCGGTACGGCTCTGGCGGATCGCCGGTTCTGCGATTGCCGGGATACCCTGCTCGTCAATCCACTGATGGGTACAGATTTTGACGTACGCGCCAACCCACAGACCGCCGGTATAGCGTGCCGCCGCCATCGTCGGTAACGTGTGGTTGGTGCCGCAGCATTTATCAGAGAACACCACACTGGCGTTCTGACCAATAAACAGCGAGCCATAGTTGCGGATCTTCGCCGCCGTCGCGTGCGGATCGCGGGTATGCACCTGCAAATGCTCCGTCGCCATATGGTCAGCAAAAGCAATCAGCTGCGCTTCATCTTCGCAGAGCACAATCTCACCCTGCCGGCGCCACGCCTCCCCCGCCGTTGCCGCCGTTGGCAGGCTGGCGAGCTGACGCTCAACCTCCGCCAGGGTACGCTCAGCGATATCCCGGCTGGTTGTCGCCAGCCCGACGCGGGTATGAATATCGTGCTCTGCCTGCGCCAGCATATCGGCGGCCAGAATGCGCGGGTCGGCGCTGTCGTCCGCGATAGTGAAAATCTCGCTCGGCCCGGCGAGGGCATCAATGCCGACCCGACCAAAAACCTGGCGTTTCGCTTCATTAACGAAGGCGTTGCCTGGCCCAACGATTTTGTCCACCGACGGAATGCTCTCCGTTCCCCAGGCCATAGCCGCAATGGCCTGCGCGCCGCCAACTTTGAAAATGCGGTGCGCGCCTGCCAGATGGCAAACTGCAATCATCGCCGGATGGGCGCCCGGGGGCAGACAGGCGATAATCTGTTCACAACCCGCCACCGTCGCAGGAACAATCGACATCACGGGAGCGGAGAGAATCGGATACCGACCGCCCGGCACGTAGCAGCCCACCGTCTGCACCGGGATGATCCGGTGACCGAGATGCACGCCAGGCAGCGTCTCTACCTCCAGCGGCTGCATGGTCGCCAGCTGCGCCTGCGCAAAACGACGCACCTGATTAATCGCAAACTCACTGTCGCGGCGCGTCTGGGCATCCATCCCCTCCAGTGCTTCGGCGATCTCCTGCTCGCTCACCTCAAACTGCGCGGGCACGACCTTATCAAACTGCTGCGAAAAGGCTCTTAGCGCCGTATCGCCTTCGGTTTTCACGCGCTCGATAATGGCGCTGACCTTCTCCGTCAGGGAACGATCGGCCTGCGCATCCTGCCCCTGCGGGCGCTTAATCCAGCTCACCTTATTTAACATTTACGCGTCCTCCATCTGGCCGAGTTTGATCTGCGCCAACAGCGCCAGATGGTCGTAAACCACCCACTCATCAACAATTTTTCCGTTGACGATGTGGTAGTGCGACATGCCCATCACAAACAGTCGTTCTCCGGTCGGCTTGCCCAGTTCGCCGTAACCCAGGTGATGCCCTTCGATGATCCAGCGAACGGCCACTTTGACGCCGCCTTCATCGCACGGGTTGGAACAAATATGCTGCGGCAGCCACGCGCCGTCAGGGATCATCCCCACCAGCGCCAGCGTCTGATGGGTTACCGCCGCGGTGCCGTACAGCTCTTTCATCAGCGGACCGTGCCACTGTACGTTAGGCGCATACACTTCTTTGATCTTGCCAAACATCCGGCGGTTGTAGATCTCATGCAGCCAACGCAGGCACTGCTCCTCAGTATCAGTGTGCGCAATGGATACATCGCACTCCATCTCCGGCGGATATTGCCCCAGCATGCGGCCGTTTTCGCCGATGTCCATCACGCGGAAGCCTTTATCGAACTGCTCTTTTGCCATATTAAATGCGATTTGATCGGTGTTCAGGCCAAGCTGTTTCATTAACGACATGTTGTCGCTGACCACCCACTCCCGATAAATTTTATTCTCGTGGATCATGCAATCCGCCACGGTCCGGGTAACGAAGGAGCGGTTGGTCGGCTTGCCTAAATGGCTGTGCTGGGTATGCCGCCCGCTTCCCGTCACCAGGTGAGAGGTATAAAAACCGTCAACATCATTTCCGTTCCAGATAACCTGGGTTGCCATTCCGCGCCGTTCCGGGAAGGCAATTAAGCGTTGCAGCGTATCCTGTACCACCTGTTCACGGTTATAGAGTGTCCCCAGCGCGTTATACAGCACGCAGTTATGGGTATAGTGAGAATAAATTAAGCCGACATCGCGCTCGTCCCATATTTTATGGGTGCAGCGAACGATATAATCGACAATATCGGTATAGCAGTCATCAAAGCCGCGTAATGATTGCACACGCGGTCTTTTTTCCGGTACCAGATCGACAAAATCACGACGCTCCACCTGTAATACAGGTTCCTCTTTCAGCGATTTCACGCTGCTTTTTTCGGGTACGGCTGGTGCTTTATTTGTTGCTTCGGTGGAAGACATATAAACTCCTGCTCTGTTTTCAGACAATAAGAACCCGCACCCGTAAGTGAGGGTGAATTAAACACGGTTAATATTTGCAGCCGGAATAAGGGGGCTGCCGCCCCATTAATTAAATATTTGCGACCAAATCGCTAATTCATCGATCCCCAGGTATTCACGGAAAATTAAACCATCACGTAATTCAAGCTGGCTGATACCGGTAATTGATATGGGTTTACGGGTCGGCGCACCAAATTTGCCGTAACCGTCATGCCAGGTTAACAACGACCAGCGCAATGAAAGTCGAATCGGCTCATTAGGATCTTTACGCACAATCAGGTGATGAAGTTGCGTTTCGCTGTCGGCAAATGAAGCGCGATAACCGGAAAGCTGTGCGCCAATTTCCTGTTCGCCGGTGCAGAGGCAGTGCCCCGGCGCGTACAGCGTCGCCGCCGGGTGATAGAGACCGGGCACCACGCCGCTGTTACCGCCCGCCCACATCGTTAAGTAGCGCTCAACGACCCCGGCCAGCGCCCCTTCCACGTCGTCGCCCTCGGGCCCGCCCGCCCAGCGGGCGTCCAGCGTCTCAGCAGACACAGATTCCAGCCCAAGCTGCTGGCGCATGGTCGCCAGGTTAAAAGCAAAGTCGCGGACATCCAGCCCCAGTTGCGCCACAATCGCGGCACGATCCTGAAGCAGCCACTCCTGGCGTACGGCACCATCAACACAAATGCGATCGGCCCAGGTGCGGACCCAGACATTTTTCCCCGTCGGCGGGCCAAAAAATCCCTCCCCCTGATGCTGAATGCGGGCTACGGTACGCTGCGCCGCATAGTACTCATCCCCCGGGTTCTGGCTGCACAGAATATCCTCCGTCAGCACCGCTCGCTGCGGGAAGCTGTGCATCGCCTCAAGCGTCAGGCGCATAAACTGGGAAAGCTCATGCAGCTGTTTTTCGGGGGTAGTGAAAACCACTGGCGTGGCGTAAAAATCCGCCAGCTGGCCGATATCTTTCTGCTCCCACACCACGTGCGTCAGCGTCAAAATGAACTGCTGGATAGAGTCGAATTGAGGGCTGAAGCCCCGCAATCTGGTCATGTGCGCTCCTTAGACTGGAATAGCGTTAAACCATTGGTTTCGATAACGCCGCTGCGTGGGCGACGCGCCGAGTGGCGTATCACCAGCGTACCGGGCACCGTAATCTGTTCAGGCTCTATGGTTCCGCTGTCAATTTGTTTCATTAACAGTTCCACCGTGGCATCCACCATCGCGCCGACCGGCTGCGACGCCGAGGTCAACGCATAAGAGGGCCAGCCGGAAGGGCCAATGTCGTCATACCCGACAACGGAGACCTCCTCCGGAATGCGCAAACCAAACTCATAGCGCGCCACATCCATTACCGTGACGGCCATATGATCGTTGGCGACAAAGACCGCATCCGGCGCGGGGGACGTCGAAAACAGGGTATAGGCTGCCCGGGTGGTTTGCTGAGCGTCGTAATTCCCGTGCACCACCCGCACATCGGTGATGCCATGTTCTTCCAGCGTGGAGATGAACCCGCGCTGGCGGGCAATATTGACCGGGGAATCGGCCACGCCGCCCACGTAGGCAAAACGCTTGTGCTCCCCCGCCAGCAGAAACTCGGCAATCTGCCGCGCGGCCGCTTCGTTATTACTGTTGACGCTGGAGGCCATGCCACTCTCTTCGCTGCGGTTAAACAGCACTACCGGGATCCCGGCGGCAAGGCACTCTTCAGATAACTCCAGCGACAGCGTCACCGAGGCCAGCACAATACCATCCACCCGGTACTGCATAATCTGGTCAAAAATACGGTCAACGTTGCCCTCCCGGTCGCCAACGAACAGCAGCAGGTGATAGTTCAGCGTATCCAGCTTTTGCGCCAGCGCCTCCAGCACCTGCGAGTAAAAGGGGTTATCAAAGTAAGAAATGACGACACCGATAATGCGCGAACGAGCCGTGTTGAGCGAACGGGCGATCGCATTCGGGCGATAACCCAGCTCGCGCGCTGCCTTCAGCACTTTTTCACGCGTTGCCGGCGAAATGCTCGCCCCCGGCGTGAACGTTCGCGACACCGCAGATTGCGATACCCCCGCCAGCTGAGCGACCTGTTGGGATGTGACTGCTGCAAAAGTCTTACGTTTCATTACCCCTGATTCCTTATCAACGTCCTGCCCATTTGCGCGTGCTTCAAACGCCTCAGCAAGTGGGTGTTTTTTATACTTACACCACCTTTGCATGCGTATGCAACACAAAAAATTAAAATTCTCACAACAAGATCGAGATCACTTTACAAACATGAAACCTTTTCGTAACTTCAAATCTTGAATACGTATGCAAAGAGTTTTCATACCGTCAATGGTACCGGAGAGAACAGGAGTCGCCCAAAGGATTGAACCGGTAAACGTCGTCCCTGACTGGTTATAACCCATTAATTCTCAAGAGGTTCAAAACCATGTTTCAAGCACTGTTACGCCGTCGGGAAGCCCGGCTCTTTTTTATCATCAGCATCCTGTTCTTTATCTGCATCCATAGCATTGATGCATTCCTGGCCCCCATGATGATCAACCAGGGCATTGAGCCACAGATCATGGGCATCATTATGGGCGCGTCTGGTCTGGCAACCCTTCTGATACGCTTCCCGTTAGGCATTATTTCCGACGTGGTTAAAAGCCGCAGGATCTTCATCCAGATTGGCCTGCTGCTGCCAATTATCGCCTGGCCGATTGCCTGGCTTGAACCCAATGCCATTACGCTGTATCTGGCGAAAGCGGCAGACGGCGTCACGGCGGCGACCTGGGTGCTGTACAACATCCTGTTCATGCGTTACTTCGGTCGCAACGAAGCCCCTGCCGCCGTCGCGCTGCTGGCGCTTGCAGGGCCCATCGGCGTGTTTCTCGGCAACTGTATTGGCGCGGTGCTGATTCACTATTTCGCCAATAACATCGCCTTTTTTGTCTCCTGCATCTCCGCCCTGGTGGCGTTGATCCTGACGACCCGCATTCAGGACGTGCACGACCCGGTTCAGGCCCCCACGCTTAAAGCCTGCATTACCGGCGCGCGCCAGCAGCTGGCCGACCGTTCCGTCTGGCTGATTGGCATTCTGGCGACCGTCGTCATTCTGGTGCCCTTCGCCACCCGCGACACGCTGACGCCGGTCTATGCCGAGCAGCTTGGCGCCCGGGCGGGGATCCTCGCGCTGCTGGGTAACATTCACCTTCTTTTTTACGGGCTGGCCATCGCCCTGTGCAGCTCGGTGTTTTATCAGCGCCTTGGGCTGGTAAAAACCGCCGTGCTCGGCATCGTTTTACAGGTGATATCCACTTTCGGCATTCCCTTCACCAGCAATATCTATGTTATTTACCTGTGGCAGGCGCTGGCGGGGTTCTCGTTCGGTATGGCCTTTGCAGCATTCATGTCGCTCAGCGTAGTGAATACCTCGTCTGATGAACAATCCACGCGAATGGGGCTATTCCAGACCATTTATTCCTGCGGCATGTTTGTCGGGCCGGTAATGATGGGCGTAATGATGCAACATATTAACCTGTCGTCCGGTTATATATTGATTGCCGCCCTTTCCGTTGTGGCCGCTATTGCCACGCCGCTGTCCGCTCGATGGGTATATGCCCGTAAATCGCAAACCTCAGCCCAATTATTAAAAAACGGTGCGTACGCTGCCGCGCCGGATCAATAACCCTTTCTGAAGTAAATACCCTTTCCCGGCTCGCCGGGAGGACAACTGACATCTGAAAAAGGTAAGGAGAAGCGAGTGTCCTGGAAATTAAAAACCGGTAAATCTACCGAAGAGCGCCAGCAAGCCAACCAGCAAATAAGAGAAACGGTTGAACAAATACTTGCGGATATTGAAAAACGCGGAAATAAAGCCATTCGCGAATTATCCATTAAATTCGATCGTTATGACCGTCAGGATTATCGTCTGACGTCCGCGGAGATTGACCGCTGCATAAAACAGTTAAGCCGTCAGGATATTCAGGATATTGAATTCGCCCAACAGCAGGTCGCGAATTTTGCCCGCGCGCAGAAAGAATGTCTGCGGGACCTGGAAATTGAAACGCGTCCCGGCGTTATTCTCGGGCATAAAAATATTCCGATTAACGCCGTGGGATGTTACGTGCCTGGCGGAAAATATCCCCTGCTCGCCTCCGCGCACATGTCGATCATCACCGCCAGCGTGGCGGGATGCTCAAGAATTATCAGCTGTGCCCCGCCGTTTAACGGTCAGCCCGCCCCGGCGATCGTCGCGGCGCAAAAAATGGCTGGCGCAACGGAAATCTATGCCCTTGGTGGCATTCAGGCGATAGGCGCCATGGCGCTGGGCACGGACTCGCTGGCACCGGTCGACATGCTGGTCGGCCCCGGTAACGCCTTCGTCGCGGAGGCCAAACGACAGCTGTTCGGCCGGGTAGGTATCGATCTGTTTGCCGGTCCGACGGAAACGCTGGTGATTGCCGATGACACGGTTGACGCGGAAATGTGCGCCACGGATCTGCTGGGCCAGGCCGAACACGGCGTCACCACCCCTGCCATCCTGCTGACGAACTCGCTCCAGCTTGCCAAAGAGACGCTCAGCGAAGTGGAACGGCTGCTGGAAAAGCTCCCTACCGCCGACATTGCCCGCCAGTCGTGGCAGGACTACGGGGAAATCATCGTCTGCGACAGCTACGATGAGATGCTGCTGGAGGCAGATCGTATCGCTTCCGAACATGTTCAGGTGATGACCGACCGGGACGACTGGTTCCTGGCTAACCTGACCAATTACGGCGCGCTGTTCCTTGGACCACGTACTAACGTGGCCTACGGCGATAAGGTGATCGGCACCAACCACACCCTGCCCACGCAGAAAGCCGCACGTTATACCGGCGGCCTGTGGGTGGGCAAGTTCATGAAAACCTGCACCTTCCAGAAAGTCCTCAGCGACGAAGCCACCGCCGAAATCGGCAGCTATTGTTCGCGTCTGTCGCTCCTGGAGGGGTTCGCCGGACATGCCGAGCAGGCCAATATTCGCGTGCGCCGTTATGGCCAGACGGAAGTTCCCTACGCCACACCGGCCCCGGTCAGGGAAAAGGTGTAAGCCATGACGCTTTTGCAAACGCCCTCTTTCACCCTGCACGGCAAACGCGCGCTGGTGACCGGCGGGTCAAGAGGGATTGGCTTCGCTGCCGCCGTCGCCCTCGCACAGGCAGGGGCAGAGGTCTGGATTGCCGCCCGGGGCCGCGAGGCGCTTGCGCATGCCGCAGGTCTGGCAGCGGAACACAGCCTCGCATTCCACCCGCTGGAACTGGATATTACCGACGCTCAGGAGGTGGAGCGTGTGCTGGCGACGTTGCCCACGCCCGACATTCTGGTGAACAGTGCCGGGCTGGCCCGCCACCAGCCGTTTCTTGAGGTAAACGAGGAAAATTTCGATGCGGTGATGGCGCTTAACCTGCGCGCCACCTTTTTTGTCAGCCAGCGCGTGGCGCGCAGAATGCGGGCGGGCGGTAAGGGGGGATCGATTATTCACATCTCATCGCAAATGGGACACGTTGGCGGCCCCGAGCGTAGCGTGTACTGTGCCTCCAAATTCGCGCTTGAAGGGTTAACCCGAACGATGGCGCTGGAGCTGGGCGATGCGGGGATCCGCGTCAATACGCTGTGCCCGACCTTCATTGAAACCGACCTGACGCGTTCGTCGCTTGCCGATCCGGCGTTCCGCCACTACGTGCTGGACAATATCAAGCTGCGCCGGCCAGGCAGGCTGGAGGACATTATGGGGCCGGTAGTGTTCCTCGCCTCTGAGGCCGCCGGGCTGATCACCGGCAGCGCCCTGATGGTTGACGGCGGCTGGACGGCTACGTGAGGGATGCAATGGAATATCCGCTTCTGGACAATACCGATCTACCGCTGGTGCTGCTTGGTGGCACCCTGTGTAACGCCCGGCTCTGGCAGCCCCTTATTGAAAGGCTGAACATCTCAGCGGTGCTGTGCATCACGCTGACGGGCGCAGAGTCCGCGCCGCAGGCGTCACGGCGGTTATTAAAGGTTCTGCCGCCGCGCTTTCTGCTGGCGGGCTTTTCGCTCGGCGCGATTGTCGCGCTGCAAATGGCCGCCGACGCGCCAGAAAGAGTGAACGGGCTGACGCTGATTTCCGTTAATCCGTTGCCCGTTGCGCCAGACACCCTCGCTTCACGCCGGGAAGCGGTACACACCGCACAGGCGCGGGGCCTGGCCGACTGGCTGGTCTCCTCGCTGTGGCAGAGCTATGTCGCCCCGTCACGTCTGTCCGATCGGATCCTGCAAGAGACTATTTGCCGAATGGCGCAAGAGTGCGGCATTGAGACCTTTGCCGGGCAAACGGAAATGGCCATTCACCGGCAGGACAACCGGACTGCGTTTAACGCCCTCGCCTGCCCCACATTACTTCTAAACGGCGCGCAGGACGTTATCTGCACGCCTCATCATCATCAACTACTGGCAGCAGGCAATGCGAACGTGACCAGGCATACGGTGGAGGCTGGCGGGCATTTTATTCCGCTGGAAACCCCGGATGAGATCGCGCCGCTGCTGCGTCAGTGGATAACGGAGTGCATACAGTGCGCAAAAACAGTTTAAAGACCGCATTTCTGGAAAATACCCCGATCGTTAACGGCTGGCTGGCAATCCCCTCCGGGTATAGCGCGGAAATTATGGGCCATCAGGGTTACGACGCCGTCACCGTCGATTTGCAGCACGGCATGATTGATTTTGCCAGCGCGTTGTCGATGCTACAGGCGCTATCGGCCACGCATGCCGTGCCGCTGGTGCGGGTGGCAGATAACGATCCGGCGCAAATCATGCGCGTATTAGACGCAGGAGCCTACGGCGTAATCTGCCCGATGATCTCCAGCGCGGAACAGGCTCGCCGTTTTGTCGCGGCCTGTCGCTATCCACCGCTGGGGGTTCGCTCCTTTGGTCCGGCCAGAGGTCTACTCTATGGCGGCAGCGATTATCCACAGCACGCCAACGACGAGATCCTGACGCTGGCAATGATCGAAACCCGCCAAGGGCTGGCGGATCTTGACGCCATCCTTGATACCGAAGGGCTGGACGGTGTGTTTATTGGCCCCAACGATCTCTCGCTGACGCTGACCGGCAGTGCCAGCGCCGAATCCCAACATCCCGAAATGCTTGCTGCTATTGAGCGGGTGATTCACTGCTGCCGCCAGCAGCAAAAGATTGCCGGTATTTTCTGCACTTCCGGCGCGGCCGCGGCAGCGCGTATTGCTCAGGGTTTCCAGTTTGTTACCCCTGCAAACGACGTTATGCAGCTGGGTCGCGCCTCACGTGAAGCCATTGCCCTCGCCCGCGGCAACGCCATCCCTACCACCGGTGCATCCGGTTATTAAAAGGAGAAATGATGAAAACTATCCATCTTACCCAGAGCCAGGCACGAACACGGTTAATCGCCCCCGACGATATGGTCTCCTGCAATCTTGCTTTTATTGATTGCAAGCTGCCCGGCTCGCATCTCAAACAAAACTATTCCTTCATCGGCCCGGGTGTAACCCAGTCCAGCGAGCAGGTCGTCAATATTCCCGAGCCGCACGGCTTTAACATTGGCGCGGCGGCTATGCCAAAAGGGGTGACGAATAACCTGCATCTGCATTTCACCGCAGAAGTGTTCCTGATCCATGAAGGGACGTGGCGTTTTCGCTGGGGCGCCAACGGCGAGCATGAAGCTGAATTTAGCGCGCCCACCATCCTCTCAATACCGACCTGGATCTTCCGCGGTTTCACCAACGTCAGTAAAGAAGATACCTGCGGCATGGTATTTACCGTGCTCGGCGGGGACAACACGGGCGGCATCATCTGGCACCCGTCAGTGCTGGCGGCCGCCAGCGAGTACGGTATGTATCTCAGCAAGGATAATATGCTGATTGCGCAGGAGCCAGGTGAGCCAACGCCCGATCCCGCCGCGCTGCTGACGCCGCTGTCAGAGCAATATATTGCCGGTCTGCGTGACTACAGCGTTGAGGAGATGCGCCAGCGTGCGGTAACCGGCGATGACCGCCGCTGGTCAGCACAGGGACTGCTGGATTCGGTGCTGCCGGGACACGGCGGCGAAATTGCGCCGGTTATCGGTTTCGGCATTTCACAGGATCGGGATTCCGCTCCCGCTATCCTGAGCCCGCACGGTTTTTCCGTCGAATGGTTGCGTCTTGCTGACGACCACATTGTCGGTCGCCATCTCTGCCCGGATATTCAGGTGATCATGGTCTTTAAAGGCCAGCTGGAGGTGACCTGGAACGAGGCGGGTAAGGAAGTCAGCATTATCGCCCCGGAACGTTCGGTGATCTCCATTCCGGCAAACAGCTGGCGCCGCTACCGCGCGGTTGATGGCAATGTGGAGTTTATTCTGACGACCCGGGGCGATCAGCGTAAGCGCCTCTACTGGGACGAGGCGATCCTGCACGAGGCGAGAGAACACAATCGCTGTATCGATCCTGATGGCTACGTGGCGGATGCCGACATCCTGCCAGCCACGGCCCGTCGGGCCGGTGCGATACTGGCAAAATGGCTGGCGGAGGCCTGACTGGGCTTGTGCTCGTCATCACGATACTGGCGCAGATTGATCACTGCGCCATTGTGAATACCCACATACAGCCCTGATCGGACCTTCTTAAACGTCACAATTATCCGACCATCCTCTTCTCCAGAACGGTGATATTTTTCCCTGCAATATTTTCTACCGTGAAATTATCCACATACAACAAAATGAGTTTCAGTCCTCTGCCGCTTTCAGCCAAAAGAGAGGCATCGAACGTCGCGTCGTCACGCACCGCCGCGAGACGTTCAGCGGGAAATTTATCGCCATCGTCCGTAAAACGCAGCGCCGCGTCCGAGACGGTAACGATGAACTCCACGGTGAAGCAACGTTCCGGATCCTCATGTAGCGCATGACGAATAATGTTGGTAGCCGTTTCACAGGCGGCGAGATCGAGCGCAAAGCGCCAGTCATCGCTAACGGACAGCGAAGCCATCTGACGCTCAAGCCATGCCGCAAGCGGCGAGACGGAGGTTAACGTGGCGGGAAAAGTAATGTCGTTAGCCACAGTCAACTCACTGATTTAGATGCGAAAGTGCCGTAGCGCGATCCGGGCAAATGCGAAATATGCGATCCATACGGGTCAGGGTGAACATGTTGCGTATACCGGGGTTCAGCGCACACAGCATCATTTCACCTTTACCATTCATCATCTTCAGCAGGGAAACCAGTGCGCCAAGGCCGCTGCTGTCGATAAAATCGATTTTGCTGAAATCGACTATCAGGGCTTTACGATCCACCCCAATCTCCCGGGCAATAGCTTCCTTAAATACCGCCGCCACCGAGGCGTCCAGTCGGCGCACCGAAGGCGTCATAATGTTTACGTCGTCCAGTCGGTCTGTATCAATGTTCATCGTTTACTCCTGTACGCTCAATCACTAATAAGGAAACATCGTCCGCCATGGCCTGCTGTTCACGGTATTTTCCGCTGCGCCAGCGTATAAGATGCTGCGCAAACTGCGGTAAGAGCCGTTCCAGTGCGAGCGTGGCGTCATCCTGAAGCCGACGCTGCAAACGAGCCTGACCAAACTGTTCGTTGTCAGGATTTTCACACTCGGTGATGCCATCGCTAAACAGGCAGAGGCGCTCACCCGGCGCCAGCGAGAAGCTTACGTCTGACCAGCTGAGATCCGGCATCAATCCTACCGGCGCGCCGCCTTCACCTACCGTCCTGACCTCGCCGCCAGGGTTCACAATGAACGGCGTAGGATGCCCGGCCTGGCAAAGCTTGCCTTCACCTGTTGTCAGGTCGATAACACCGTAAATCATGGTGAAATAACTCATTATCTCAACCTCTTCGCTGCAAAAGCGACCATTCAGGATCCGAACGACTTCCGCAGGGGAGGCAACGTCGCTATCGTCTGCAAACAGAAAACGCTCTACCGCCCTGCCATGCAGAAACTGACGGGCCACGGCAAGTGACATCATCGCCGCACCAACGCCGTGCCCCGACACATCTACACAGTAGAATCCCAGGTGATTGTCCAGCGGGAAGACATTGAAAATATCGCCGGACACCCAGGCTGACGGCAAAAAAATCCAGTCTGCAAAGTAATCCCGGTAACGCAACTGATGCGCAGGCAGAACCGACTGCTGGATCCGCGCCGCCACTTCAAGGTCTTGCTCTATCTGCCTTAACGCCTCACTGAGGCGTGCATTACGCGTAGCAAGCGTGGCCTCAAGGGACAGAACCCGTGCCCCCGCGTGCAATCGCGCCCGTAGCTCACTCTGCTCGACCGGCTTGTTGAGAAAATCATCCGCACCGGCGTCAAACCCCACCGTCAGATCGCCCGGCTCTTCGCGTGCGGTAAGCAAAATTAAATAAACATAATGTCCGAACTGACGGCTGCGAACCTCCCGGCACAACGTCAGGCCATCCATTTCCGGCATATCCCAGTCGCTGATCACCAGGCTGACTGGCTGGTTTTCGAGGATCTCAAGCGCGGCAACGCCGTTCTCCGCCTCGTAGACGGTATACCCCCACTGCGTCAGCATTCGGCTAAGCAGGCGACGATAAACCAGTGAGTCTTCAACTATCAGGACGTGCTGTGACAACATACGCCCTCCTAAAGCGGTAAGAACCAGATGACGCTGACGGTGCCTTCCCGGAATTTACCGCTGCCGCTCTGGTGACCGGGGTAACGGGTGCCGGAGTAGTTAGCATACTGAACAGAGAATGAACCTGGCGTATAACCCGCATAGCCAAAACTATAGCTGTAGTCGCCGTTCCAGGGCTGTTGCTGGCTGCTGTCCGGAAACCAGAACGCCGTGGCGCGCACGAAGAAGTGCTGCTTCAAGGTATAACCACACCCGCCCAATACCACGTTCTTGTTTTTGCGGATATCGTTGCTGTCCAGATCGTAATAACGCGGAACCCAGCTGTAGCCCATCTGGCAAATGATAGAGTCGCCTTTGTTAAACAGGAGCGTATTCTCTATCGGTTTCGGCAGTGAAAATTTATACGCCAGCGTCACGGCCCCCTGCTCAAAATAGGTGTGGCGACGGTTTCCTGACGTCCAGAAGCGGTTATCCCCGTAATTGCTGTACACCAGGCTGAAAGTGTTGGCATGCCAGTCATCATAGCCAAAACTGTAACGAAAATCGGCCGTGTAGCGGCTGGTGTCCGTCACCGGCAAACGCGATGTCACGTTCGCAAACCAGTAACTGTAGGGTGAGTATTGCAGGCTGAGATTAAGCGTCTGGTTGTATTTACGTTTCTGCTCTGCGGTGTCCGAGCTGTTAGGAATAGTCATCCACTGCTCTTTTAGTCCCGAACTAAAGCTCAGCGCGCCAGAGAAGACGTCTTCATTACCGGAGAACAGGCGACCCCAGCGGCTGGTGAACACGCCAGCCTGCACCGGCTCGCCGTTCTTGTCACGTAGTGAATCCGCATCGTCCTTCGGCGCCGACTCTGCGCCAGTGGCAACGCACAGCAGTGCGCAGGTCAGCAAAAATTTATCCCGCATCAGCCCTTCCTTAGTTAGGTATCCAGCGCGCGGCGACGTTATATTTCGCCATCAGCCACAGCACGCCCAGCGCCGCAGCGTGAATGAAGGTATTCACTATCCAGTCCTGGCGCCACAGATCGAACGTGACGAACTGGCTTACCAGAAATACGACGTAGACATGCAAAATAAAGGTATAAAGCGAATGTTGACCCAGCGGGATAAGAAACCAGCCTGCGAGGCGATACAGGGGCAGCCAGCACCAGGTCAGCACCAAATAGACGGTCACCATCAGACAGATATCGTTAAGTACCCTGACGGGCCCAAGGCCATTTTTTGCCGCCCAGGTATGATAAAAAGCGTTGAAGTCCTCCGGCGAGAGGCTGTGCATTAGCAGTGCGGGCGGCATAAACGGGTTGGTATGGTTCTGGGCGATAAAGCCAAGAAGCAGCGCAATTATCACCAGCGCCACGAGCACGACCTTACCGGCGGGCGTACGGGCAAAAGAGATCAAATCCTCTTTGTACCAACCGCTGCACATACCCAGCACGAAAATAAACTGCCAGGCCAGCAGCGGAAACGCGAATTCAAACTGAGACGGCGTAGCGCGTACCGGCCACATCTGCCAGCCGCCGTAGACGAGCAACGATAAACCCAGCAGCCAGTAGACGTATCCTTTCTGGAGCATCCCCAAAAACAGGGGGCTTAACAGCAGAAGAAAAATATAGAGCCCAAGGATTTGCGTTTGATGAGGGCCAATTTGCAGGTAGAGGACAATGTTAAACCAGGTTTCTTTAATTTGCGGCGTCACCGGATACAGTGACCAGGTTGTACCTGAGTAACGATCGGTAAAATGGGTCACCTCAAAGACGTTAATAAACGGCAGATATCCTAACAGTAAAAATGAAAGAATAATGATGATATTTATCCGATATATTTTCCATGCACGCAGATAAAGTCCCCAGGATATAGTCAACAATACTGCTTTTTGCAATCTTACACGGTTTAACATTCCCAGCATAAATCCTGAAAGGATCACAAAACCCTCAGCGCCGGTGACCAGACCAAACCTTTCCCAGGTAAATATATTAAATATCGACATCACTTCCGTGTGCGCCACCACCATCATCACTAAGGCGATACCGCGCATAAAATCAATACGTAAATCACGTTTATCCGACGCGATGTAACGCCATGTCGTTGGTTTTTCAACGTCTTTATTTATAAGCACAGGCGCAATCTGGCTCATGGGGCGTCGCGTTCTCCATGCTAAAAAGTTTCTTGTATTTTATTTAGATAGCGTAAACAAAAGCATCTGGCAATTTTTGATAACGCTTCAAATATCATTAAGCGTAGTTAACAGTTATTTTAGCGCGTGTAAACAATCGAGTTTTAACCTCTCTGGAATTATTTCCTCCGCCATCTACACTTACTTTACTTTTTGTTTACGGACGTTATTTTCCGTTTTGCGCTCCCTGTCAGTAACGGGTCTGTTATTAATAACTATCGTGGAAACAGGATATCCTTCTCTATGGATTTTTATTTTACCCGTTTTGAACATCGCCAGCCGCCTGAACCGCTTAAGACACCGCGATGGGTCATGTTAACATGGCAGGTATTGGCGGTTGCCTCGCTGATTTTAGGCGCTAATTATATTTACTGGCGCTGGACAGCTTCCTTAAATACCGACGCGCTGTGGTATGCCATTCCATTGGTGCTGGCTGAAACCCTGGCCTGGATCGGCACAGTGCTATTCACCATAAACCTGTGGAAAGAAGACGATCCGCCGCAAAATCCGCCCCCGATTGAGATCAATGATTGCCTGCGCTCCGAAGACGCGGAAGCCTCAAGACCCATCAAGGTCGATCTTTTTATCGCAACCTATTCAGAAGATGTTGAGCTGGTCAGGCTTTCAATTCGGGACGCCATGAAGATGGATTACCCCGGCCCGCTGGACTACAAGGTGCACGTGCTCGATGATGGCCGGCGTCCGGAGATGAAAGCCGTCTGCGATCAGGAAGGCGCAAACTACATCTCCCGCCAGACCAATATTGGCTTTAAGGCCGGTAACTTGCGAAACGGACTTGAGCAAACCGACGGTGATTTCCTGATCATTTGCGATGCCGATACCCGGGTCTTCCCCACTCTGCTCAGCCACACGCTGGGCTACTTTCGTGACCCTGACGTGGCCTGGGTTCAGACACCGCAGTGGTTCTTCGACCTGCCGGAGGGGGAAAACCTCGCGCGCTGGCTTGGGCGAAAAGCGGGCAAAACGGGATACGGGCTGGGATGGCTCGCCCAGAAGTTCATCGGGCCAGTAACCATCGGCCGCGATCCCTTTTTTAACGATCCGCGCATGTTTTATGACGTCATTCTGCGACGGCGAAACTGGGCCAACGCCGCCTTCTGCTGCGGTGCGGCCTCTGTACACAGGCGCGAAGCGGTAATGCAGGCAGCGCTGCGCAGCTACGTCTGGACGATAGAAGAAGAGATCGATCGCCACACGCGGGACATTCGCGATCCCGTCATGCGTGAAACCCTTCAGGACGCCATGCGTCCCCACGTGGCCTTCGACACGGAACTCACGCCCTATAAATTTCACGTTTCAGAAGATATTTATACCTCCATCCTGCTCCACGGCGATGCCGCCCGCCGCTGGCGCTCGGTAATGCACCCGCGGATCGAATCGAAAATGCTCTCACCGCAGGATATGCTGACGTGGATGATCCAGCGCTTCAAATATGCCGCGGGTTCACTGGATATTCTGTTCCATGACAATATTTTCAGCCGCCGCCGTTTTAAGCTCTCTTTGCCGCAAACGCTGATGTACGCCACCACCTTCTGGTCCTATCTGGCCTGCGTGTGGAACACTGTTTTCCTGATATCGCCCATTGTTTACCTGTTTACCGGCATTCCGCCTGTATCAGCCTGGTCTGAACCCTTTTATCTTCATTTTTTGCCCTTTTTTATTGTTTCGGAGCTGGCGTTTATGTTCGGCACCTGGGGAATATCAGCCTGGGATGGCAGAGCATCGTATCTCTCATTCTTCTCCATGAATTTGCGCGCGCTCAACACAGTCCTGCGCGGAGAGCAGATCAAATTCCACGTTACCCCCAAAGAGAGGCAGACGGGACGGTTTCTATACCTGGTGAAACCGCAAATCGCCATCGTCGTGCTCACGCTGGCGGGGCTGATTTGGGGCGGTATTCAGGTTGCACGTGGGCAGGTTGACGATCCGTCCGGCTACGTTATCAATATCTTCTGGGGTGCAGTCAACATTGCCGCCATGCTGCCGCTGATCTTCGCCGCCATGTGGACTCCGGCTGAAGAAGAGGTGAGCGAATGAGAAAACGCGACGCACTTTTGTCAGCCCGCAGCTACCTCACCATTCTGCTCGGCTTTCTGCTGGGATTCGCTATTGTCGTCTGGGTTGAAAAACAGATGCCGACACGCGTTGAGAGCAGCGCAGGGATATCGCTGAGTAACGATTTCCCACCCTTGCCCGCTCCGCGTGAACTGACATTCGAAGAAGCCATCTGGGCGCGGGTGGCCTGGCAATATTATGTGAACAACACGCAGCCGAATGGCCTGGCCAACGCGCACGACGGCGAACCCTGGCTCAGCCTGTGGAGCACCGGCAGCTATCTTTTTGCGGTTGCAGCCGCCAGGCAGCTCAACGTTCTTACTTCCGAGGAGTTTGATGAACGCATCGCGGCCGCACTGGCGGCCCTCGCAAGCCTTCCACTCAATCCTCAGGGGCTGCCCGCCGCCTATTACCATGCCGACACACTTGAGACCCTGGGCAAACCGGACGCCTCGGCTATCGGCATGGGCCGCCTGCTTAACGCCCTGCAAACGCTGCTGTGGCGTTATCCTCAGCACGCTGGCGCCGTACGCAATCTGCTCGATCGCTGGAAGATGGGCGCCCTGATTGCCAATAACACCACCAGCCAGGCCGCGGTCCCGCTCCACCATTGGGCGCTGGCGACGGACGAGCCGAGAAACAGCTTCGGCTATCGTCTTTATGCAAGCCATACGCTTCGGCTGATCGACAGCGCGGCGGGACTGGCAGTGACGAATCCACCAGAAGGGCAGCAGATGATCGACATCGACGGAATAATGGTGCCCGACGAGGGGCTGCGCACGCCGTGGGGTCGCCAACCTTCGCTTATCAGCCTTCCCTATTTATTAACGGGGCTTGAGCTGGGTTTTGATGCGCAGAGCGCAGAAATCACATGGCGCATAATGCAGATCCAACAGCGTCGACATAGCCTTCGGGTCCGCAAGCCGCCGATCAGCACCGATTACGCCGAGCCCGCGCCGGATTACGTCAACGATCTGCCCAATCGCCAGCCGCTGCAAAATAGCGCTCTGCTTGACGCCACGCCGGAGCAAACGGCGATGACTTCGACCCGCACCGCCTTTGCCTGGTACGCCCTGTTCCGCAACGGCTGGAGCGAAGCACTGCGCCAGCAGGTGCAAAAGCTACAGGTACCAGGCAAGGGCTGGCAGCGCGGGCTTAACCTCAACAGCAGCGTGAACGAGATCGTTGATGCCGATACCAATGCGGTCGTCCTCGAAAGCCTGGCGTACATTGCGCACGGTCAGATGCTTTGTCTGGCCTGCCCTGGCCCCGCCACTCCCCAAACCTCTTCAGCAGGAGCGAAGCCATGAAGCTGAAATCAATACTCTTTTTTCCTCTTCTGGCCGGGCTTGTGGCGTGCTGGCTCTCACTCTCTGCGGCACAGGCAGCGGCTGGACTTCCCGCTTCTGATTACCCACCGCGTAGCGGCGAACTCACGCCTCGCGAGATGGCTATTGCCAAAAACGCCTGGCAATATTTCGTTGCTAACTATCAGCCCACAACCGGCCTGGTAAATGCCGTTAATAAATACCCCTCAACCACTATGTGGGACAGCGCCTCTTATATGGCCGCGATGACGGCCGCAAGGGAGCTGGGGATTATTGATAAAGCTGAGTTCGATCGCAGAATGCTGAAATTACTCGCTACCCTGAACAAACTGGATTTATTCCGCAACGAACTGCCCAATAAAGCCTATAACACCATCACAGGTCAGAAGGTTAACTACCAGAACAAACCTGGCGAGATTGGCTTCTCGGCGCTGGACATCGGCAGGATGTTGATCTGGCTGAAGGTCATTAAGGAGCGCTATCCGGAATACGGCAACAGCATTGATAACGTGCTGCTGGGATGGAACTTCACCAACGTCATCAACCCCTGTGGAATGATGTACGGAGCCTACCTGGAAAATGGCCAGCCAAAGTACGTGCAGGAGGGGCGGCTGGGCTACGAAGAGTATGGTGCAGCGGGCTTTGCGCTGTGGGGCTTTGGCACCTGTCAGGCCAGCCAGCCTCAGCCCTACGAGCTGGCTGAGATCTACTGCGTAATGGTGCCTTATGACTCGCGCGATCCGCGCCTTACCAGCCAGCATAATTACGTCGTAACCGAATCCTATGTGCTTTACGGCCTCGAATTTGGTTTCGACAAACCGACGGACAGGGAAAACAGCCCGCGTGACTACACCCATCCGTGGATGAAAAACTTCGCCGACAGGGTTTACCAGGCGCAGGAGAATCGCTACGCCATCACCGGTATTTTATCTGCTCGCTCTGAGCATCAACTCGATCAGTCACCCTACTTCGTCTACGACACCGTCTTTAGCGACGGCTTCAACTGGAACACCATCACCGATAAAGGCGTGTACGTTCCCAATACGGCCGCCGTCTCTCTGAAAGCGGCGCTCGGGATGTGGGTTCTCTGGAATTCGCCTTATACCGACCGCCTGCTGGACGCCATTGAAAACGCCAACGAGGCGGGCAAAGGCTACTATGAAGGGCTGTACGAAAACGGCGACGGCCCCATCAAAGAATTCACGGCCAATAACAACGGCATCATGCTTGAAGCATTGCTGTTCAAAAAAGAGGGCAAGCTGTTGCAGTTCAACAGCGATAATCCCAAAGATCCCCACTTTGCCCCTTCCCTGTGGGAAAAAAAGCTGGTGGATCTCTTTGAGCCTAATAATGCCTCGCGCAACCGTCCATTCCTGAACAGTACGCCCGCAGTGAAGACATGGTGTGAACAAACCGGGACCACTCTGCGCACCAAACCCGCTTGCCAGGCCTGTCAATGTGCTACCTGTAATACGGACGAGCCTGTGAAACTGCCGCCGGTGACCGCACAATGCTTAAGACCTTAGCCCGCTGGCTGGCTGCCGCCGTCCTCATTCTTATTATCGCCTTCGCCCTGTTCAGCTGCGAAAGCGCAGGGTGGCGCTGGCTGACCAAAGGCGGCTGGCACACCACCGCTCGCATCAGTAGCCTGACCCCACAGGAACGGGAGTGGGCGGGTATCGCCTGGCGCTATTTTGAGAATAACACCCAACCTCAGACAGGGCTGGTCAACGGTAGCGATAAACAGCCACGCGTTACGCTGTGGCAAATGGGCGATACGCTTATCGCCCTGCTGGCAGCCCGCGAGCTGGGTCTGATCCAGGCGGCCGAGTTTGATGCACGGCTGACGCGCCTGCTCGGAACACTCAATCGCCTGACGCTGACCGAAACCCGCACGCCAGGCAGACTCTATTCCAGCCGTACGGCCACGCCCATCGATTTCACAGGAAAACCGGCGCAGCGCGGATGGTCGGCGAAAGATATGGCGCGGCTGATGCTGGCCCTGCGTCTCACTGCCGAGCGAGCACCTGAGTACCGCGAATATCTGGAAAAAATCATCCTGCGCTGGAATTTTTGTCCGGTGATGGATAAAGACGGGGAGCTGTGGTCTGCGTCCGAGCAGAACGAACAGCTGTTGGTACGCGACGAACTGCGGCTGGGTGAAAGCGAATATGCCGCCAGCGCGTTTCGGCTGTGGGGATTCCCGGCGGGCAAGGCATTTTCCCCGCCTTCCCAGAACGTCATCATGTACCAGCGCAGCCTCGCCGTTGACGCGCGCGATCCAAGAACAACCTGGCAGCCATCGCTGCTCTCCACCCTCCCCGCGATGCTCCCGGGTCTGGAGTTTGGCTGGCAGGCCCCCGGAGTGGCCGTCGATATTCAAAAAAGGCTGCGCGCCCGGGCCGAAGGAGTATGGCTCAGCCAAAAAACGCGCTGGGAGCACGACGGCATACTCACCGCACGCGCCGATTTTTACCTCTCTCAGGCGCCATGGCACGTCGAGGACACCGTCTGGGGGAATGGTTACGCCTGGAATACGTTGGGCGATGACGGTAAAAGCTATCCCCGGCTGGCACAGGTGACCACCAAAGCGGTCTTCATGCTCTGGACGCTGTGGGAAAACGAATATACCGATGCCCTGATGGCTATAACCCGACACCTGAATAACCCGCAACAGGGCTGGTTTGAGGGCCGCGTTGAGGCCACCGGCGATATCAACCCGACGCTAACCCTCTCGACGAACGCCATGGTGCTGGAAGCGCTGCTGTACAAACACAACGCCGGACCGCTGTTTGAAAACGGCCTTGTGAAGAATGATGGCTATTTTGCACGCCGCACGTCGGATCCTTTCAATCCGCCCGGCCTCTGTCTGCCCGGCGAACGTGCCTTGAGGGCCGCACCATGAAATTTTATCGCGATCTCTTTGACGCCAGCCTGAACCGCGTCCTGCCGGAGAATGATAAACGGCACTTTTTTGAAACGTTCTGGGAAACGTTTATCCATATGTCACCGGAGACAGAACAGCACTTTGCCCGGGACCAGGGCGGAGATGGCCAGCAGACGATCTTCAAGAGCTTTTTCGCCATGCTTGCCGTTGACGGTGCGCTGTTTGTACCCGATTTTCTGGAACGCCTGGCGCGGGAGCAGAGTGATGAAGGACTAGGCCTGCCACCGCGATTTTTCGGCCTCTGGCGGGAGGCAATGCTCAGGACCGTGCGCGCCTGCGATCCACTTTGCGATGAAGAGATCCTCACAGCCTGGGCGATGGCAATTGCCCCCGGGCTGGAGTTTCTGCGCCGCCAGGCGGAGCTGCACTATAAGGCCAGAGGTGAGTAACCATGCGAGCCACATCCCGTTTCGATCTCAACGCGCTGCCTGTGGGGGTGATGATTTACGATCCCGCCGAGCATCTGCTGGCCTGGAATGACCAGATATCGCGCTTTTACCCGGTGATCGCCCCCTGGCTGATCGCCGGCGCTTCCCTCGAGAGCCTGGCGGAGAAATTTATTGATGCGGGTTATAACATCGACTCCACCCGCCGCCGGACCCTGCGTGAAGCGATCGTTCGCAACTGCCGTCAGTCAAGCCATCGAGAGGTGCGGCAGTCGGGAAACCGGCGGCTCTACGTGCAGCATCAGCGTCTCGCCGATGGCGGCATTCTCAGCCTGCATACCGATATTACCGAGCTTGACGACGCCCAGCGCTCGCGCCAGCAGCTGCACGATGATTTTTTACTGACCGCAGAGTCCATTCAGATCGGCATCTGGAACTGGCAGGTCTCTCACGACAGCCTGGAGGTGAACGATACGTTGCTGGCGATGGTGGGTCAGTCGCGTACGCAGCTGCACTACCCGCTGCGCTTTTTACTGAATCTGGTCCATGAAGAGGATCGTGCCGTCCTGCGCAACGCGATGATCGCCTCCAGGCAGGAGCACATGCCGGTGTTTGAAAGTGAGATTCGCGTGCAACACGCGACGCAGGGCTGGCGCTGGATGCTGGTTTCGGGACAGGTGGTCACCCTCAGTATGCAGCAGCAGGCCGAACGGGTGATCGGCACCCTACAGGACATCACCCGCCGCAAGGAGGCCGAGTTGTTAGCCATTGAAGCGGCGAAAGTGGCCCGGGAGGCCAACGAGGCGAAGAGTGCATTTCTCGCCAACATGAGCCACGAAATTCGCACCCCGATGAACGGCATTCTGGGCATGACTCAGCTCTGCCTCGATACACAGCTCACCCCCGAACAGCGGGAATATCTTTCTCTGGTGATGAGTTCAGCGCAGTCACTGCTGCATATCATCAATGACATTCTCGATTTCTCACGCATTGAGTCAGGTAAGATGACCGTCGATACAGAGCCGCTGGAAATCCGCCCCTTTGTGCAGTCGCTCATCCGCCCGCATATGCCCTCCGCCAGCGAAAAAGGCATTGAACTGCTGGTGGATATCGCTCCGGGGGTGCCGGAAGTGCTCATCGTTGATGGTCCCCGACTACGTCAAATTCTGACTAATCTCCTGGGCAACGCGCTGAAGTTCACCCATCACGGTGAGGTTATGCTGGCAATAGAGCCTACAGAAAGTGAAGGGCACTGGCGTTTTCGCATACGCGACAGCGGCATTGGCATCCCGATGGAGAAACAAAAAGCCATTTTCGAGGCGTTCAGCCAGGCCGATAGCTCTACCACCCGCCGCTACGGCGGTACTGGCCTCGGGCTGACCATTTCTGCTCGCCTGGTAAGTCTGATGGGCGGAGAGCTAACGGTTCAGAGCGAGCCGGGTGAAGGCAGCGAATTTGCTTTTACGTTGCCACTGGAAGGTCAGTTGGCTGTCTCAGCAACCGATGCTCCTGTAGCACGCTTTAACGGCGAATCGGTACTGGTGGTAGACGACAACAGTACCAACCTGCGGCTGCTGGACACCATGCTTCGCCAGATGGGTCTGACACCGACCTGTGTTAACAACGCCGGGGAAGCGTTAAGCCTGACCGCAAAAAGGGGATACTGGCCGCTGATCCTGCTGGATGCCCAGATGCCGGATATGGACGGTGTATCGCTGGCCATTGAGCTCTCTGTTATGCCGCAGGCCGAGCAAAGCCACATCATTATGCTCAGTTCCATGAGCCGCCATTTCGATGCCAATATGCTCAAGCGCATCGGGGTTGCCCACTATTTGCATAAGCCGGTTGCCCAACGTGAACTCTATCAAACCATAGCCAGCGTCCTGGCACCCGCTCCCCTTACCTCTCCCGCGGCTGTGCCCGCTTCTGCGCCCGTTACTGCGCAGGCCAGTCTGCGTATCCTGCTGGCCGAGGACAACCTGGTGAATCAGAAAGTCGCCAGACGCCTGCTGGAGCAGCTCGGCCACCGTTGCGAAGTGGTATCCAATGGCCGTGAGGCCCTCGAACGCTGGCGTGAACAGTCCTGGGATTTGATGTTGGTTGACTTGCAAATGCCAGAAATGGACGGTGAAACGGCCATTCGCCTGCTTCGTGAGGAGACACTGACGCGGGGGCGTAGCCACCAGCCCGCCATCGCGATGACCGCCCATGCCATGCAGGGTGACAAGGCGCGCTGTCTGGCAATGGGCTTCGACGGCTATATTGCCAAGCCGGTAAGTCAGGAGGCGCTCAGGGAGGAGATAGCCCATGTTCTCGCCGGAGAAGATAAGGGTCTGCCAGATGAGGCACAGCTGTTAAAACAGTGCGCGGACGATCCTGAACTGGTTAATGAATTGCTGGCGCTGTTCGGCAACGGTCTTGACGAGGCGGTGGCAGCCATGGCGCTGAACATTGCGCATAATGACCGCGATGCCCTGCGGCGGGCCGCTCATAAGCTTCGCGGCGAAGCCGTCACCCTCGGTTTCATTCGTCTTTCAGAAGTGCTCCAGCAATTGGAGAGTCAGGCGGTCTCGCTGAACCAGACGGGGCTGAGCGTTTTACATGGCGAGCTTATCGAGGAGGCCAGACGCTCTGCGGCCTGGCTGCGCCGCAGAGCACAGGAGGTTAAAGATGATCAGGCTTCTTCTGCTGCTGGCAATTAGCCCTCTGCTGGCCCAGGCCAGCCAGCCCGTCACCTGGTCACTGGCCGGAATGTGGCGCGTGCATGACGCCAACCTCAGCACCTTTGATGGCGCCAGCGCGCCTGACCGCGACTGGCGATCGATTGCGGTTCCGGCCAACTGGTACAGCGCCGGATACGATCATCAGGGTGCCCTCTGGTATCGGCACGAATTTACCCTGCCCAGGCGCGCGCCCGATACCATGGCCACCCTGGTCTTTGATGGCGTGGACTATTTTGCCGACGTCACGCTCAACGGCAGGCATCTTGCCCATCACGAGGGGTATTTTCAGCGCTTCTCGGTAGACATAAGCGATGCTTTGCAGCGACACAATAAGCTCGCCGTGCGGGTGGACAGTCCCTGGGAAGATCCGAAAACAATCTGGCCGCTGCATAAAACGATGGTTAAAGGCGTACTTAACCAGCACGATACCCGCCCTGGCGGGGCCTGGTCAGAGGACGGCCAGGATGCCAACTCCGGGGGGATCTGGTCGCCGGTAAAGCTACATTTGAGCCGCGGAGTGACCATCGACGAGGTAATACTGCGTCCGGACTGGCGTGAAGGGCTGAGCAAACCAGCGCTGCACGCCGAGATCCGCTACCGGGCGTTGTCTGCCGGTGACGTAACTTTGCGCCTGTCGGCCACGCCAGACAATTTTACGGGCCCGCCTGTAAAGCAGAAATTCCCTGTAAACCTTGCGAGAACGGACGGAAAGCCGCAATCGCTTCGCGTCACGCTGCCAATGCAAGGCGCCAGGCTCTGGTGGCCAGTGGGCTATGGCAGGCCAAACCTGTACCGAGTGCGCGCAACCCTGACGGATAAGCAAGGAGTGATGGATACCGCAGTTGCCCGTACCGGGTTACGCAAGATAGTGAAGCAGCCTGACAACAAGGGCTGGCTCTTTAATGACAAACGCCTGTTTATCAAAGGGAGTAATTACATCGGCTCCCCGTGGCTTAGCACCATGACACGCAAAAAATATCGCCGCGATTTCAGGCTGGTGCAGGCAATGAACGCCAACGCGATACGCGTTCACTCGCATGTGGCAGGCCGGGCACTTTACGATGTGGCTGACGAAATGGGGCTGATGATCTGGCAGGATGTCCCCCTGCAATGGGGTTACAATAACAGCGACGCCTTCGCGGATAATGCCGCGCGACAGACCCGCGAGATGGTTGAACAGTTTGGTAATTCCCCGGCCATTATCGTCTGGGGCGGTCATAACGAGCCGCCATGGAATTCACCGTGGATGGAAAAACGCTTTCCCGACTGGAATAAAAACCTGAACCAGACGCTGACGAAACGCGTCGGAGACGCGCTTTCGCAAGATACCTCGCGCATAGTGCATCGTTTTTCTGCGGTGGAAGAACACTACTGGGCCGGATGGTACTTTGGCACCATGCGCGATCTTCTTGGCCCCGCCAAAACCGCGATCATCACGGAGTTTGGCGCTCAGGCGCTACCGCGACTCTCAACCCTGAAAACCATCATTCCCGCCCGCCTGATGTGGCCGAAAAGCACCGCCGCCGACGATCCCGGCTGGACGCACTGGAAATACCATAACTTCCAGCCCTTCCAGACCTTTAAATTTGCCAATATTCCGCGGGGCAATACCATTCAGGAGATGATTGCCAACACCCAGCGTTACCAGGCAGAGCTGGTGGCAATGGCGGCAGAGAGCTATCGTCGGCAGCGCTACCAGCCGGTAACTGCCCTCTTCCACTTTATGTTTGTAGAAACCTGGCCCTCCATCAACTGGGGCGTCGTGGATTATCTGCGTAAGCCGAAAGCGGGCTACTACGCCCTGCAAAAAGCCTATCAGCCCATTCTGCCGTCGATTGAACCCGTGACGGCGGTGTGGCGTCAGGGAAGCGAAGCAACGGTTCGCCTGTGGGCGATCAATGACACCTGGTCCGCCTGTGAGGCGTGTCGTCTGAAGTGGCAGGTGAAGCAAAATGGTCGGGTGCTGGCTAAAGGCAATACAAGCCTCACGCTTCCCCCCGATTCGGGCAGCAGGATCAAGGACATCACCGTCACACCGACCACCAGGCATAACGTTACCATTGAGTATGAGATTTCGGATCGCGCCGGTAACACCGTGGGTTCCAACCAGCGCAATGAGAGAGTGGAAAGCCCTCCTGAGCAATGAATGCTGGCTACCCAACGATGCTATTGATACCCGGCATGTCAGCCTTTCAGCGTGTTAACGAACCAGCATCTGGCCTGGCCGGGCGGATGTTCTTCCAGGTGCACTGCCCGCATGGAAAAACCGGTCCCGACGTCGGGCTGCATCTGCACGTTCAGCGTAACCCGTTTTCCCGCTGCGAAAGCTTCCTCGACCATTGGCAGCGGCATATAACCCCCCCGTCCGTGGAGCTGGCGCCTCAGTTCAACATTCGCGTCACCTCGCTTCAGCCGGGTGCCGTTGAAAGTGAATTATTCGAGCATATCAGTGACAAAAATTATCGTGCACCGATGGAACAGCTGAAGGAGAAGATGACGTTCCTGAAAGCCGATGATGTCGCCGACTCGATTCCTTACGTGTTGCAGGCACCGGAACATGTGAACGTGGCAGAGCTGTTTATTATGCCGCCCGAACAGCCGTGGTAAGAGAGTGAAGCGGGTCAGGCTGATGCCTGACCCGCTACGTTAGTTTGCGGAGGCCGTAGGTCTGATGGTGATTTCGGTGGTATCGACACTCTCAGGCGCCTCGATGATGTGGCGCACGGCGCGAGCGATATCAGCTGGTTTGAGAGCAATAGCCCGGTACGCATCCATCACCGCCATGGTTTCTTCGTGCGTAATGGTCGAGGCCAGTTCGCTTTCCACCACTCCGGGGTTGACGCAGGTCACGCGGATGTTTGAACTTTCCTGACGCAAACCATCGGAAATGGCCCGGACCGCAAATTTGGTCGCACAATAAACTGCGGCCGTGGGCACGACGGACAAGGCACCGATCGAGCCAATATTAATGATCTGCCCCGAGTTCTGGGCTTCCATAATCGGCAGAACCGCGCCAATTCCCCACAGTACCCCCTTAATATTCACGTCAATGGTGCGTTCCCACTCATCCTGCTTGCCAGCCGAAAGCGGAGACAGAGGCATAATGCCCGCATTGTTAATAAGAACGTCAATGCGGCCCCACTTTTCCCGTGCTGCCTCAACGAAGGCGGCCATAGACTGGCGGCTGGTAACGTCTAATACCTGAGCCTCTGCCTCTCCTCCTGCGCTGCGGATTTCATCAGCCAGGGCGTGGATGCGCTCCAGCCTGCGTGCCCCCAGGAAAACTTTTGCGCCTGCCTTTCCCAGCTCTCTGGCAATACCTTCTCCAATACCGCTGGAGGCACCGGTAATTAAGATCACTTTGTTCATGTTTTGCTCCTTCAGTTGAGTTCAAAGCAATCATAGAGTCTCAACATTGTTTCTTGTATCCTGCCTTTACTGGACTCACTGGTTAGCGATGTTAAACAATGAAAATTGATCTTAATTTGTTACCGCTTTTTCTGGCGGTCGCCGAGGAGCGCAGCTTCAGCGCGGCCGCCGGGCGGCTGGGCATCACCCGTTCCGCTGTCAGCCAGGGGATAAGACGTCTCGAAGATGGGTTTCAGACCCTGCTGGTGATGCGCACCACGCGCTCGGTAAGGCTCACCGAAGCGGGTGAACGGTTGCATAAATCGTTGCTGGGGCCCATCGCCAACATTGAGGCGGCCTTTGACGATGTCACCTCGGACAGCATGCCGCGCGGACAGCTCAGGATCGCTGTCACCTCAATAGCGGAAGCGTTTCTTTCTGGCCCACTGCTCGCCTCGTTTGCGGCAGCGCATCCTGCGGTATCGCTTGATGTCTTCGTGTCAGATGAGGAATTCGATATCGTGGCAGCGGGCTATGACGCTGGGGTGAGACTGGGCGAAGTTATCGAAAAAGACATGATCGCGATTCCCCTTACGGGCCAGCAGCGTGAACGGGTGGTGGCTTCACCTTCCTATCTGGCGACACACAGCGCACCGGCGCATCCCCGTGAGCTGGTCGCTCATCGGTGTATCGGCTGGCGCCCTTCCCCGGACGTTGCCCCCTATCGCTGGGAGTTTGAGGAAGCAGGCGTCCCTTTCGATGTGGCAATTGAACCACAAATAACCACTAACGATCTGCGTCTTATGCTCAGCCTCGCGCTGGCCGGCGGTGGCATAACCTTTGCCACCGAGGACACCTTCACACCGTACATTGAATCAGGACAGCTGGTTTCCTTACTGGATGCGTTTCTTCCATCTTTTCCTGGTTTTTATCTCTATTTTCCCCAGCGCCACAATATGGCCCCCAAGCTCAGAGCCCTGATCGAGCACATCCGCCAGTGGCGACAGCTCCCCGCCACGCAACCCACACAGCGTTGAATGGTTCCAACCCTGAATGCAGATTTTCCTCAATCTGCTGCGTCCCTTTGATGAGCATCAACGACAGCACGTCATTACCATGGAAAATGACAACGGACACGATGGGCAGGACTTCACACAAGGATGGAACCTTAAAAATGTACAGACCAATAGTTGTTATCCTCTTTATTCTTTTGACATTAGCCGCCCTCGTGGAAATCGGCTTAATTTCTTTAGGCTAATACCGATTGCCTCTGAAAGGCCACGCTTGCGGCCTTTTATTTATTAAACATGAGAAGAAATCACGTTATTTTTGGAGTGGCAGAAATTAACCCGCACGTAAAAATATATTTTATAAATGAGAGAATTTTAAATATATCATACACCAGATATTTCACCCTAACTTAAATTACTATTAAGCAGAAATTAAACCTAACCAAAATTAAATATTTACCGCACATTTTAATTATTATTATCGCCCCACCAGCACCGTTTTAAGGGTTTCACCTTTAACGCCAAAACCCTTTGCCCACGCGCCCTCATAGCTAACGAAATATATTAACGCTATCAATTAATCGCCCCTGCAATAGCCGTGCTGGGTTTACGAACACTTAATTTGCATATTCAGACATTTATAGCTATATCATTTTCATAACGCAATAAATCAATACCTGCACAAATAATAAGGCTTATAAATCGCAAACATATAAATAAACAACTATTTCCTGTGTAAATAATTAGCTTTGCCCTGAGGTTGCCACTTTTAATCCTGGCGGGCATCGGTCGCGCTAAAGAAAGTAACGGTAAATCCTGTTTATTAAACAGTATTTTCGCCGGGAGCGCGTTCGTCTCTTCAGAAACGATGGCTTTGTTTTACACGCCGTAACCAATCACTCAGCTGGAGTAATAATTGTATGAGCCAAATATCTGTTATATCTAAATTAACTGGCGTGGAAACGACCACGGAAGGGACACAGATAACACTCGATCACTCCTCAATCGTTAAACTTAACGTGGATCGCGCCGACATCTCAGGTTACTCCCGCAGCGGAAACGATCTGGTGATTACCCTCAACTCGGGCGAAGTGATTACCCTCAAGAATTTCTACGTCACCGACGCGCAGGGCGTGAGCCAGCTGGTGCTTGAGGAGAGCGACGGTGCGCTGTGGTGGATTGAAGATCCAACCGGTGCCGCAACCTATGAATCCATCGCCTCCACCGATGCATTACTGGCGGCGTCAGGGAGTGATGCCGGCGGCGCCGCTGCGTGGCCCTGGGTGCTGGGTGGCCTGGCCGCCGCAGGTGGGATTGCTATTGCGGCGGGAACTGGCGGTGGAGGTGGCGGAGATGACGATAACAACAGCCCGAATCCCGGCAATCCGGGAAATCCTTCCGAGCCAGATACCACGCCTCCGGATGCCCCCACCAATCTACAGGTCTCACCTGACGGCAAAACCGTCACCGGTACCGCTGAGCCGGGCAGCACGATTACCCTGAAAGATGCCGATGGCAACACCATCGGAACGGGCAAGGCGGGCAGCGACGGAAAATTTACGATTGATCTCGGTACGCCACTCACCAACGGGGAACAGATCACCGCCACCGCCACCGATCCATCCGGCAATACCAGCCAGGGCGGTCAGGTCACGGCACCGGATCTCACCGCACCGGATGCCCCGGCCAATCTGGAGGTCTCCCCTGACGGCAAAACCGTCACCGGTACCGCTGAGCCGGGCAGCACCGTTACCCTGAAAGATACCGATGGCAACACCATCGGAACGGGCAAAGCGGGTAGCGACGGGAAATTTACGATTGATCTGGGTACGCCGCTCACCAACGGGGAACAGATCACCGCAACCGCCACCGATCCGTCCGGCAATACCAGCCCGGGCGTTCAGGTCACGGCACCGGATTTAACCGCGCCGGATGCACCGGAGATTGTCACCGTCAATGATAACGTAGGCGCCGAAACAGGCCCGCTGAGCAACGGACAACGCACGGACGATGCCCGCCCGACCTTCAGCGGCATCAGTGAAGCCGGCACCGTCATTACCTTCTATGACAACGGGAAACCGATTGGCACCGCAACAGCCGATGCCACAGGGAAATGGAGCTTTACCCCGTCGACCAACCTGTCTGAAGGCAACCACGCCATTACCACCACCGCGACCGATGCCGCAGGCAATACTAGCCCGGCGTCCACGGCGGTAAGCTTCGTGGTCGATACCGTCGCGCCTGGCGCGCCAGCTATCGTCAGCATCACCGATGATGTTGCGCCTGGCACCGGCACACTCGGGAGTGGAAGCAGCACCAACGACCCACGGCCACAGCTCACCGGCACGGCGGAAGCGGGCTCGACGGTCACCATCTATGATAACGGCATTGCCATTGGCACAGCCGTTGTGGGCAGTAACGGAAGCTGGAGCTTTACGCCGTCGGTGAACCTGAGCGAAGGCAGCCACCAGCTTACCGTGCGCGCCACCGACGTCGCCGGTAACACTGGCCCGGCCTCGCCGGTCTTTACCGTCACGGTAGATGTCACCGCGCCGCAAACGCCTTCCGGGTTTATCATTAACGACGACACGGGCGTACTGAAAGGAGCGATCGGTGCCGGGCAGTTTACCGATGCCTCAGAGCCACGTCTGACGGGCAGAGGCGAACCGGGCAGCACGATCACGGTTTACGATAACGGCGTTGTTATCGGCACCACCACCGTTCTGCCGAACGGCACCTGGAGCATCACGCCGACGAGTCCACTGGCAGAAGGCGCACACTCGATTACCCTGCGGGAAACCGATGCGGCAGGCAACCAGAGCGGTCTGTCTCAGCCGATCAACTTTACCGTCGATCTTACGCCGCCAGACATGCCGGTTGCGACGCTCAACTCCGCAGGCACCCAGATCACCGGTACCGCCGAGCCGGGCAGTAAAATCGTCATCACCAACAATGCCGGGCTGCAAATCGGGACCGCCACTGCCGACAGCAACGGCAACTATGTCGTCAACCTGAACCCTGCGCAGACCAACGGCGAGATTATCTCCGTGGTCGCCTCCGATGCCGCAGGCAACCAGAGCTCACCGGCGCTGGTCAACGCAGCGGATATCACCCCACCTGCCGCACCGGGCAACCTGGTGGTGGCGGAAGACGGGGCCAGCGTCAGCGGAACCGCCGAGCCAAACAGCACGATTATCATTAAAGCGCCGGACGGTACGATCATCGGCCAGGCCACCGCCGGCCCGGACGGCACCTTCACCATCCCGATTTCGCCAGCCCAGACCAACGGCGAAGCCCTTGAAGTGACGGCCACCGACGGCAGCGGTAACACCAGCCCGTCTGGCTTTGCCGACGCGCCAGACAGCACCCCACCGCTGGCGCCGGAAAACGTGGTGATCTCTGCCGACGGCACCACCGTAACCGGTACAGCCGAGCCGGGCAGCACCGTCACCATCCGTGAAAATGGCGTGAAGGTCGGGGAAACGGTCGCCGACGATCAGGGGAATTTCAGCGTTGAACTGATCCCGCCGAAAGCCAACGGCGAAGCCCTGACCGCCGATGCCACCGATACCGCCGGAAACACCGGCCCGACCGCGCCGTTTGACGCGCCGGACATCACCGCGGCACAAACCCCGGTCATCACGGGCGTGGTGGATGATGCCCCAGGCGTCACCGGTCCTGTCAGCCAGAACGGTCTCACCAACGACAACACGCCAACCATCAACGGAACGGGCGAGCCTGGCACCACCATCACCCTCTACAGCGGTACTACCGTGCTTGGCACCGCGCTGGTTTCGGCGAACGGTCAGTGGTCCATCACGCTGGAAACCGCGCTACCGGACGGCGGGCACGTGCTGACGGCGACGGCGGTTGACGCCAATAATAACCTCAGCGGGACATCGAACACCTGGAGCATCACGGTGGATACCGCCGCGCCGGGCGCGCCGGCCATTACGCAGGTCATTGATGACGTACCGGGCCGCACGGGTGCGCTCGACACCAATGAAACTACCAACGACACGCTCCCGACGCTGAACGGTACCGGTGAGCCGGGCTCCACCGTGACGATCCGCCTGGACGGACAGGATATTGGTACTGCCGTTGTTAACAGCGGTGGCGCATGGACATTCACACCTGCTACCCCATTAGTGAACGGGCAGCATACGTTCACCGTCGTCGCGAGCGATGCGGCCGGTAACGCCAGCGCACCATCAGCCGGCTTTACCCTTACCGTCGATACCACCCCGCCACCAGCGGCCACCATTGACACCGTCTCCGATAACGTGGGGCCCGTGCAGCTTCCGCTTAACAGCGGGGACACCACCGACGACACGCTGCCGCAGTTGCAGGGAACCGCACCGGACGGCACCACCATCACGATCTATGACGGAACCACCCTGCTCGGCACGGCGGTGCTCGACGGCAGCGGCGGCTGGAGCTTTACGCCAACCACGCCGCTGACGGACGGCCCGCACTCGCTGACGGTCCACGCAACGGATGAGGCGGGTAACACCACCATTTCGCCGCCGTTTGAACTGGCGATCGACACGACCGCGCCTGCAACGCCGGATATTCCTGAGATCACCGTCAACCCGGACGGCGGCACGCCGGGGACGGCCCTGAATCCAGGGGAGACCACCCGGGATACCACGCCAACCCTGAGCGGCTCGGGCACGCCGGGGGATATCGTGAACATTTACGATGGCGCTACTAAAATTGGTGAAGCCGAGATCGATGGCGACGGTAACTGGAGCTGGACGCCGGATGATCCGCTCCCTGACGGCACCTACGATCTCTCCCTGACGGTCACTAACCAGGACAGCGCCGGGAACGAAAGCGCGCCGTCCACGCCGGTGACCATTACCATTGATACTGACGCGCCTGCCCAACCGGGAACCCCAACGGTGACAGACAGCGTAAGCCAGATCACCGGACCCGTGCTGGATGGCGAATCCACCAACGATCCGCGTCCGGTCCTGAGTGGCACCGGTACGCCGAATGACGTCATTACCATCTATGACCAGGTGGGTACAGGCGAGCCGCAGGCCGTGGGCAGCGTTACGGTGGACGGTAACGGTAACTGGAGCTGGCGTCCTGAGAGCAACATTGGCGAAGGGACGCACGAATACACGGCGACCGCCACCGATGAAGCCGGGAATGAATCTGTGCCATCAGCCGGTATCACGATAACGGTCGATACCCTCGCCCCGGATACTCCGGTTATCAGTGCCATTGGTGGCGTGCAGAATGGCGAGTCTACCAACGACACTACGCCAGGCATCGGCGGAACCGGCACCACCGGCGAGACGGTGATCATCTACAACAACGGCGTGGAAGTCGCGCGCGTAGAGGTCGTCAATAATGAATGGTCCTATACCCTGCCGACACAAACCGACGGCCCGCTGAATATCACCGTCGCCGCGGTGGACGATGCCGGTAACGTTAGCCCGGTAAGTCCGGTCTTTACGGTGGAGGTTGATACGCAGGCGCCAACCGTGCCGCAAATTGACGCCGTCTCTGACAGCCAGCTGACCAACAGCGTGCTTTACACCCGCGACGGTACGCCAACCCTCACCGGGATTGGCGAGCCGGGTTCGAGCGTCACCGTCTCCGTTGATGGTGTCGCCTCGCCGGTGGTCGTGGAGGTTCAGCCGAACGGGACATGGTCCTGGACCGCCGACCCTGCGCTCACCGAGGGGCCGCATACCTTCTCAGTGGTCGCGAGTGACGCGGCGGGGAATACCTCCGCCAGCTCCGGCGATCTCAGCGTGACGGTGGATACCCTGCCGCCTGCAACGCCAACGAATATGACCATTGCCGCGGAGGGCACCCCGCTGACCGGGACGGCGGATGACGGAACCACGGTGACGGTTCGTGACGCCAACGGCAATATCATCGGGACCGGGGTCGCGACGGGAGGCTCCTTCTCCATTGCCCTCTCCCCGGCCCAGTTGGATGCCGCGACGCTGACGCTGATCGCCACGGACCCCGCAGGCAATGCCAGCCCGTCAACCACCTTTGACGTGCCGGACTCTCCGCTCGAGCTGCCTGCGGTGCCGGTGATTACGGCGATCAACGATGACGTCGATCCCGTCACGGGCGACGTGAAAGATAAAACCACCAATGACACCACGCCTACCCTTACCGGCACCGCCGATCCGGGCAGCGTGATCGCCATTTATCAGGATGGATCGCTGCTTCCGGTGACCACTGTCGTTGCGGATACCAACGGCAACTGGAGCTACACGCCGCTGTTGCCGCTGACGGAAGGGCCACACACCTTCGCCGTGACCGCTACAAACACCACCACCGGCGCGACCAGCGGGCAGTCGCCTGTCGCGACCGTCACCGTCGACCTTACCGCCCCGACAGCGCCAGCCATCGGTGCGGTGACCGATGACGTAGGTCCGATCACCGGGCCAATCGCCGACGGGCAGAGCACCAACGATAACCGTCCTACCCTGACCGGGACAGGCACGGCCGGGGACACCATTACGGTGTACGATGACGGCGACCCGCTGGGCACCGTTATTGTCGGTCCGACTGGCACCTGGAGCTACACGCCGCCTGCGCTGGACGACGGCAGCCACACCCTGACCGTGACCGCCACCGATCCGGCAGGCAATGAGAGCACCCCGTCGGCCGGGATCACCATTGTGGTCGACACCGTCTCTACCACGCCGGTGATTACCAGCGTGACGGATAACGCAGGCAATGCGGCAACGCCTGTTCCAAGCGGCGATCCAACCAACGACACCACGCCAACCCTGACCGGTACCGCTGAGCCGAACAGCGTCGTCGCCATTTTTGATGGCACCACGCAGATTGGTACCGTGGCAGCAGACGGTACCGGCGCCTGGACATTTACTCCTGAAACCGCCCTCGGCGAAGGGACGCATGACTTTACCGTCAGAGCCACGGATCCGCAGGGCAACGTCAGCCAGCCGTCCAACGCCTGGAGCGTCGAAATCGATCTTACTGCGCCACAGGTGCCGACGATCGTTACGGTCAGCGACAACGCCCCGGGTGGCGTAACCGGCCCGCTTACCGCCGGGCAGGTGACAAATGACACCACGCCAACCCTGAGCGGCACCGGCCAGGCGGGCACCACTATTCACGTTCTGAATAACGGCGTGGAGATTGGTACCACTACGGTCGACGGCAACGGTAACTGGACCTTTACGCCGGATCCGGTCCTGACGGACGGGACGTATAACCTGCGCGTAAACGCCAGCGATGATGTTGGAAACGTCTCCGCCAACTCGCCAGTGTTCGCCTTTACGGTGGATACCACTGGCCCTGCGGCCCCGGTGGTCACCACGGTGATAGACGATGTCAGCCCGGGAACGGGAATCATCGCCAGCAACGGTTCCACCAACGACACCCGTCCAACCTTCAACGGTACGGGGGAAGTGGGCGCAACGGTGCACGTTATTGTCGATGATGTGGAAATCGGCACGGCGGTCGTCAACGCCCAGGGTAACTGGACCTTCACGCCGACCACCGCGCTGGGTGAAGGGCCGCATACCATTACCTTTAACGCCACCGATGCCGCAGGCAATACCGGGGTCACCTCGCCACCGTTCAACCTGACGGTGGATACGACGGTGCCCGAAGCACCGGTCTTTACCCCCGCCACCGACAATGCCGGTCCCGTGCTGGGCCCGGTCGCCTCGGGACAAAGCACAGACGACACCACGCCAACGCTGAACGGCACCGCGGCAGCCAACGCGACCATCACCATCTATGAGAATGGTCAGCAGGTGGGCACCGCCGTGGCGGATGCCAACGGCGTATGGAGCTTCACCACCGGCACGCTGGCAAACGGCAGCCACACCTGGACCGCCACGGCAACCGATGCCGCGGGCAACGTCAGTCCTGCCTCACCGGGCTTTACGCTGGTTGTGGATACGACTGCGCCTGCCGCGCCGGTTATCACCCAGGCGATTGAC
Source organism: Enterobacter sp. MGH119 (assembly GCF_001037675.1). Taxonomy (NCBI): domain Bacteria; kingdom Pseudomonadati; phylum Pseudomonadota; class Gammaproteobacteria; order Enterobacterales; family Enterobacteriaceae; genus Enterobacter; species Enterobacter sp. MGH119. The sequence continues at coordinate 91,350 of NZ_KQ089930.1, forward strand.
GATGTTGGCACCATCACCGGGGCGATTGGCTCCGGCCAGACCACGAACGATCCTCTCCCGCGCCTGGTGGGGACCAGCGAGCCGCTGGCCACCGTGAATATCTACGAAGGCACTACGCTGGTGGGCACCGGTACTGCCAATGCTAACGGCAACTGGACCGTGGATATCACCGTGCCGCTGGGCACCGGGTCACACACCTTTACCGCAGAAGCAACGGATCAGGCGGGGAACACCGGCGCGCCGTCCGCCGACTTCAGCCTGACCATTGACACCACGCCGCCAGCGCTACCGGTGCTGACCAGCATCACCGACGACGTCGGTAATGCTGCGACGCCTGTCGCCAACGGCGGGTTAACCAACGATGCACGTCCAACGCTCACCGGTACGGCAGAAGCCGGCGCGACGGTAACCATCTACGACAATGGGGTACAGATTGGCACCGCGGTCGCCACCGGCGGCGCGTGGAGCTTTACGCCGTCCACCCCGCTGGCTGACGGGCCGCATAATCTGACCTTCTCCGCCACCGACGCCGTGGGCAACGCCAGCGCACAGACCGGGGGTTACACCATCAATGTGGATGCCACCGCCCCTGTCGCACCGGCAATCACCTCGATTGTGGATGATGTGGGAACCGTCACCGGCCCTGTCACCGGCACCAACCCAACCAACGACACCCGTCCGACCTTAAACGGTACGGCGGAAGCCAATGCCACCGTACGTATTTACGACGGCACGACGCTGGTGGGAACCGTCACTGCCGATGCCAACGGCAACTGGACGCTGCCGCAAACCAGCACCACGCTGATCGAAGGCGCGCATAGCTTCACCGCCACCGCCACCGATGCCGCGGGCAATACCAGCGCGCCATCGCCGATTATCACGATCAACGTTGACCTGACGCCGCCAGCAGCCCCAACCGGGCTGGCGGTGATCACCAACGGGACGCAGGTTACCGGTACGGCGGAAGCGGGAAGTACCGTCACCATCACCAGCAGCACCGGAACCGTGCTTGGCACAGCCGTTGCGGACGGCAGCGGAAACTTCAGCGCCACCCTCACCCCTCCACAGACCGGCGGGGAGTCACTGATTGTCTTTGCTACCGATAAGGCCGGTAACGCGGGTATCACCACCTCCGTGATTGCCCCGATCACCACGATCCCGAACGCGCCGGTTATCGCTAACATCGACGATAACGTCGGCACGGTGACGGGCAACCTGACCAACGGGAAAACCACCGATGACACCACGCCAACCCTGAGCGGCACGGCGCAGCCGAACGCGACCATCACCCTCTATAACAACGGGGTGCTGATGGGCACGGTCACCGCGAATGCCAGCGGCAACTGGAGCTTCACCACGCCGGTGCTGAGCGAAGGGCCACATGCCTTCACCGCCACGGCGAGCAACGGCTCGGGCACCAGCCCGATTTCCACGTCGACCACCGTCATTGTCGATCTCACTGCGCCAACGGCTCCAACCGGGACCTTCAACGCAGACGGCAGCGTACTGACCGGTAGCGCCGAAGCGGGCAGCACCGTCACCATCCGTCTGGCGGACAATTCAACGGTCACCGCCACGGCAGACAGCAACGGATCCTGGAGCTACACCTTCCTCAATAAACAGACGGAAGGCCAGACGCTGCAAATCACCGCCACCGATGCGGCAGGGAACGTCTCGCTGCCCGGCTCAGCCCTTGCGCCGGTGGTGCCGCTCTCTGCCAGCACCAACGTTGAAGAGCTGGCGCTGACGACCACCGCAACGGTGACCAACTCGCAGTACAGCGACTATGGTTTCCTGCTGGTGGGCGCCGTAGGTAACGTGCTGACGCTGCTCGGCAACGACACCGCGCAGGTAGGTTTCACCGTCGGCAACGGCGGCAGTGCGGATATTGCCGTGAACGCCAACGCCACGGGTGCCGTTCTTTCCCTGCTCAATACCCTTGAGCTGGTGGTACAGCGCTTTGACGCCGCCAACAACACCTGGACCACCGTGGTCGATACCGGACAGCCGCAGTTCGCTGACCTGCTGACCCTCGGCGCGACGGGGGTGTCGCTGAACCTGACCGGTCTGGCGGATGGTCAGTATCGCGTCCTGAGCTACAACACTAACCTGCTGGCAACCGGTTCTTACACCAGCCTCGATGTGGCGGTGAAAGAGACCAGCGCAGGCACCGTGTCCGGCGAAACCAACATTGTCGGTAACGTCATCACCGACGTGGATCCAACCGCAGGCAGCGACAACGCCCCGGCGGGCACCACCGTCACTGCGGTCACCAACGCCCAGGGCACCACCACCAGCGTTACGGCTGACGGCACAGTGATTCAGGGGCAGTACGGCACGCTGACCATCAACCTGGACGGCAGCTATACCTATAACCTGACCAACACCAGCGCCGCCGTCATTGGCCGCACGGAGAACTTTACCTACACCATCACCCACAACGGCACCAGCGCCTCGGCAAATCTGGTGCTGTCGCTGGGCGAAGGCACCAGCAGCAGCGGTATCGTGGCCGTGGACGATACCGCCTCGCTGACCTTCGATACCACCGTGGAGGCGATCAACAACGGCACCTCGTCGCAGGGCGGCTTTACCCTGGTGGGGATCAACCTTGGCAATACGCTGGGGCTGAACCTGCTGGACGATCTGGCCAACCCGATCATCTATAACGTGGAAGAAGGCACCACCCGCACCATGACCGTTCAGGCGTCCGTGGGCGGCGTCGCGCTGGCCTCGGTGTTCGACCTTTACATCTATAAGTTCAACAATGCGACACAGACCTTCGAGCAGATGCGCGTTGAACCCGGCTGGCTGCGCGCGCCGCTGCTGGGCGGCACCTCCCCGCAGCTGACATTGAACCTGCCCGCTGGCGAGTACCTGTTCCTGCTCAATACGGCGGCGGGGATCACCGCGCTGACGGCCTACACGCTGAACGTCTTGCAGGATCATGTCTACAGCGTGGCAAGCGTGAGCGAGAGCACCACCGGCGATGTGCTGGCGGATGATATTGCGCCAGCGGGTACCGTAGTCTCCGACGTTAACGGCGTGGCGGTGAACAGCAGCGGTCTGACGGAGATCACCGGCGAGTACGGTACGCTGCGGATCAACGCGGCCGGAGAGTACACCTACACCCTGAACAGCGGGGTCGGCGCGGACCATATCAGCACGCCGGATACCTTCGTTTACACCATCACCGCGCCTGACGGCTCGAAAGACACGGCATCGTTGAACATCACCCCAACCGCGCGCCCAATGGATGCGGTAAACGATGTCAGCACCGCGATGGACGTCACGACGGTTCACCATACGGCCGCCTATTCCGATACGACGGTCGGGTCGGCGAGCTGGAACGCTGCGCTGCTTGCCTCAACCCAGGGCAGCGGGAGCGGGACCTTCGTGGTGGATCCTAATACCGCGCTGCATAACGTGGTTCTGTCGTTTAACGTCGCCTCGCTGCTGACGCTTACCGGGTTAACGGTGGACTGGACGCTGTCCAACGGCGCAACCACCGTCAGAACCGGCTCGTTTAACGGTGGGTTACTGCTGGGCGGCACGGCGACCATCAACCTGACGGGTCTCGATCTGGAGGCGGGAACCTATACGCTGAGCTATACGGGCAAAATGGGGCCATTGGGGGTAGGAAATATCACCATCACCCCAAGCGTGACCGGCACCAGCTACTCGCTGTCGCAGTTCGACACGACGGGTACCCACACCGTTGACGGCAATATCTTCGACGGCACCGACTCCGCAGGGGCGATGGACCAGCTCCACTCGGTTGATACCCGCGTGAGCATTACCGGCTACGACGGCGTTACCACTACGCTGGATCCGTACACCGGCAGCACGATGTCAAACATCACGGGCCACTACGGGACGCTGGCGATTGCCGCTGACGGCAGTTACACCTACACCCTCAACCCGGGTATTTCGCTCTCTACCATTACCAGCAAGGAGGTCTTTAACTACACCCTGACCGATGCCAACGGTGTTAAAGATACCGCGTCGCTGACCATTGACATGGCGCCGAAATTTGTCAGTTCGGAGCATAACGATGTGATTAGCGGTACGGCCTACGGCGACACGTTGATTTATCAGGTGTTGAACAACACGGCGGGTAACGCCACCGCAGGTAACAGCACGGGCGACCACTGGACGAACTTCTCCCTCACGCAGGGAGACAAGATCGACATTGGCGATCTGCTGGTGGGGTGGAACGGTAGCGCGTCGACGCTGGGGAACTATGTCTCTGTTTCACAAAGCGGTAACAATACTGTGATCTCCATCGACCGTGACGGCACGGGAGCCGCCTACACTAAATCTACACTCGTTACGCTGGACAATGTTCAGACCACCTACGACGAGCTTGTAAACCAGCAACACATCATTACCTGATAGCACCTGCAAGAAATGACCCGGGCGCGCGCAGCGCCCGGGCATAAACAAAAAAGCAGTACTTTTTTATTAGGGACAAGACATGGGAAAGAAGATGCCTTACTGGTGGCTCTCGTGCTGCCTGATATCTGTGCCCGCTATCGCGGCAAACCCTGCGGCGATGATTAATACCGGACAATTAAGCGAAACGCAGGAACTCCCCTCTTTAAATGGCCGCGTGGCGCCCGTAGCCAGCAAAGCCGCCCCCGGCACGCTACAGCTGAATGAAGCGGTTAACCGCGCCGTGACCTGGCATCCGGCCATCAGTGAAGCCGTCGGCAAACTTTATCAGCAGAGCGAAAATGTGGACGTCGCTAAATCGAAATATTATCCGCAAATTAACGCTGGCATGGATAACGGCTATAGCCACGACGGTGACGATAATGGCTTTACCCCCTCGCTGGTGCTTTCTCTTTCGCAAATGCTGTACGACTTCGGCAAAGTCGCAAGCCAGGTGCGCGCGGAAAACGCGGGCGTCGCCCAGCAGCAGGCCAACGTGCTGGTGAGCATCGACACCATCGCCCACGATACCGCCATCGCCATGGTGCAGGTGCAGACCTGGCAGCAGATGGTCGAGACCGCCAAAGAACAGCTGGATGCCCTGTCCTCCATCGGCACCCTGACGAAACAACGTAATGATGAAGGCGCAACGTCACTCTCTGACGTGGTGCAGACCGATGCCCGTATCGAAGGGGCGCGTGCGCAGCTGATGCAGTATCAGGCGAGCCTCGACAGCTCGCGCGCCACGCTGATGAGCTTGCTGGGCTGGGACAGCCTGAACGCGGTCAGCAATGACTTTCCGCAAAGCCTGGCCCGCAGCTACGACATCACCGAGCCGGACGATCGTCTGGTGCCCTCGGTATTAGCGGCCTGGGCGCAGGCCAACGTCGCGCAGGCAAATCTCGATTATGCCAACGCGCAAATGACCCCTACCGTTTCTCTGGAGCCGGAAGTTCGTCACTACCTGAACGACCGCTACGCGGGCAACGAAACGCGGGACCGCACCCAGTACTCCGCGTGGGTTAAAGTGCAAATGCCGCTCTATCAGGGTGGCGGCCTCACCGCCCGGCGTAACGCCGCCGGACACGCGGTGGAATCCGCCCAGTCCACCATCCAGCGCACCCGTCTTGAGGTGCGGCAAAAACTGCTGGAAGCGCGCAGCCAGGTGATGAGCCTGATGAGCACGCTTCAGATCCAGGGCCGTCAGGAAGCGCTCAGCGCCCGCACCCGCGAGCTGTATCAGCAGCAGTATCTCGATCTTGGTTCCCGCCCGCTGCTCGACGTGCTCAACGCCGAGCAGGAGGTGTATCAGGCGCGCTTTACCCAACAGCAAACCGCCGGACAGCTGCATCAGCTTCAGCTCAACTGTCTGTACAACACCGGGCGCCTGCGTCACGCGTTCGATCTTGAAAACCGCACCATCCAGACCGTGGAGATCCAGCCATGAAGCAACGCGATATCCCGCAGGGTGAAAACATGACGGATCAGGCGCTAGAGCAGTGGGCGCAGGCGTTTGGCTACGTGGCGACGCGCTATCGCGTTGCCTGCTCGCCAGGCTCGCTCGTCGCAGGCGCGCCGTGGCTGAAAGGCAAACCGATGGTGCCCGCGCTGACGCAGCTCGCCCGTGAAGCCGGGCTGACATTCCAGTTGCTGACGGCCGATCAGCACGCTATCAACAGCTGGCGTCTGCCGGTGGTGGTGGAGCTGAACGACGGTAAAATCGGCGTCATCGACAATTTCGACGGCGAGGATACGCTTGAGGTCAGCTTTTTCGACGACAGCACGCACACCAACCGCCTGTCGATGAGCGCGATGCTGCCTGCCATCCGCCACGTCATCGCCCTGCGTCCGCTGGCGGCGCTGAAGGACAGCCGCGTGGATGCCTATATATCAAAATACCGCCCGGACTGGCTCTACCGGCTGGTGATGCGCGACCTTCGCCCTTACAGCTGGGTGATGCTGGCTGCACTGTTCATTAACGTGCTTTCCCTCTCGGGCATCGTCTTTTCCATGCAGGTGTATGACCGGGTGATCCCCGCCCAGTCCTATCCGACGCTCTATGTGCTGACTATCGGGGTGCTGATCGCCACGCTGTTTGGCTTTGTGCTGCGCGTGGCGCGCGGACACATTATGGATCTGCTGGGCAAACGCTCGGATCTGCGCGTCTCGGATCGGGTGTTCGGCCACGCGCTGCGGCTGCGCCACAGCGCCATTCCGCGATCCACCGGCAGCTTTATCTCCCAGTTGCGCGAGCTGGAGCAGATCCGCGAGATGGTCACCTCCTCCACCATCTCCACCATCGTCGATCTGCCGTTTTTTATCCTGTTTGTGATTGTGCTGGCGATCATCGCGCCGCAGCTGGCGTGGATCGCTCCGGTGGCGGCGGTGATCATGGTCCTGCCTGGCCTGCTGCTGCAAAAGAAGCTGGCGGAGCTGGCGAAGCAGTCGGCGCATGAATCAACCCTGCGCAACGCGGTGCTGGTGGAAAGCGTGCAGGGGCTGGAGGACATCAAGCTGATGCAGGCAGAGAACCGCTTTTTGCAGCAGTGGAACAGCTATATCCAGATCACCGCCGAATCCGGCCTGCGCACCCGCGAACTGACGCAGAACCTGATCAGCTGGGGGATGACCATTCAGAGCCTGGTCTATGCCGGGGTGATCGTGGTGGGCGCGCCGATGGTGATCGACGGCACCTTAACCACCGGTTCGGTGGTGGCCGCCTCGATGCTCGCCTCACGGATGATCGCCCCGATGGCGACGCTATGCGGCGTGCTGGCCCGCTGGCAGCAGGTGAAGGCGGCCAAAGAGGGGCTGGACAGCATTATGCAGCTGCCGACCGAGAACCAGCGCGAAGAGACACCGATCCGCCAGGACGTGCTGCGCGGCCACTATCTTTTCGAGCAGGCGCAGTTCCGCTATCACCCGGAAGATCCCCGCATGGCGCTGCGCATTAACCGCCTGGAGATCAAAGCGGGCGAAAAAGTGGCGATCCTCGGGCGCAACGGCGCGGGCAAATCAACCCTGTTGCAGGCGATGGCGGGCGGGATGGATCTGGCGGGTGGTGAACTGCGGCTCGACAACCTCAGCCTGCCGCATCTGGACGTGGCTGACGTGCGGAGAAACGTCGGCTTTATGACCCAAAACGCCCGGCTGTTTTATGGCACCCTGCGCGAGAACATCACGCTCGGCATGCCGCGCGCCACCGATAAAGAGATCTTCGAGGTGCTGGAGATGTGCGGCGCGGCCAGCTTTGTGCAGAAGCTGCCAAAGGGGCTGGATTACCCGATTATGGAGAACGGCGTCGGGCTGTCCGGCGGGCAGCGGCAGTCTATTCTGCTGGCGCGGATGCTGCTGCGCGACCCGAATATCGTGCTGATGGATGAACCGACCGCCTCCCTTGATGAACATACCGAGCGGGAATTTATTCAACGTCTCGGGGCGTGGCTCGGCAACCGCACGCTGGTTGTCGCGACCCACCGCGTGCCGGTGCTGGAGCTGGTGGAGCGCGTGGTGGTACTCAAAGATGGCATGCTGGTGATGGACGCGCCAAAAGCCCAGGCGCTGAACAACAGCCGTATGCAGCAACAGCAGCAGGCAACCGGACGGGAGTGGAAAAATGAAAATCAGTCAGCGTGACGTTGCCGCAGTAGAAGATCTGGATAACGCGCTCGACTCCGAAAGCGGTTATACCGGCGCCCGGCGCATTGTTTTCTTCTCCCTGGTGATGTTTGTGGTGCTCGGCGTCTGGGCGTGGTTCGGCGTGCTGGACGAAGTCTCAACCGGCACCGGAAAAGTGATCCCCAGCTCACGCGAGCAGGTGTTGCAGTCGCTGGATGGGGGGATCCTCACCGAGCTGAACGTGCACGAAGGGGATCAGGTGCAGGCCGGACAGGTGCTGGCGCGGCTGGATCCTACCCGCTCGGAATCTAACGTCGGCGAAAGCGCGGCGCGTTACCGCGCGTCGCTGGCCTCCAGCGCGCGTCTGTATGCCGAGGTGAACGATCTGCCGCTCAAATTCCCGCCGTCCCTGGCGAAATGGACCGACCTGACCGCCGCTGAAACGCGGCTCTACAACTCGCGCCGCGCCCAGCTGGAGGATACCCAGCGGGAGTTGCGCGCCGCGTTAGATCTCGCGAACAAAGAACTGGCGATCACCCAGCGGCTGGTGAAAACCGGGGCCGCCAGCCACGTGGAAGTGCTGCGCCTGCAACGGCAGAAAAGCGACCTGGAGCTGAAGCTCACCGACGTACGTTCCCAGTATTACGTGCAGGCCCGTGAAGCGCTGTCGAAGGCCAACGCCGAGGTGGATATGGTGTCAGCGATCCTGAAAGGCCGCGAGGATTCCGTTACCCGCCTGACGGTGAAGTCTCCGGTGCGCGGGATCGTGAAAAACATCAAAGTCACCACCATCGGCGGCGTGATCCCGCCCAACGGCGAGCTAATGGAAATTGTGCCGGTGGACGATCATCTGCTGATTGAAACTCGCCTCTCGCCGCGGGATATCGCCTTTATCCACCCTAATCAGGAGGCGCTGGTGAAAATCACTGCCTACGATTACGCGATTTACGGTGGGCTGCACGGGGTGGTGGAGACCATTTCGCCGGACACCATTCAGGACGAAGCGAAGCCGGAGGTGTTCTATTACCGGGTATTTATCCGTACCAGCCAGGATTATCTGGTGAATAAGGCGGGCAGGCACTTCTCGATCGTGCCGGGGATGATAGCGACGGTGGATATTAAGACCGGAGAGAAAACGGTGCTGGATTATATGATCAAACCGTTTAACCGGGCGAAGGAGGCGCTGAGGGAGCGGTAGTCAAACGCCGGGTGGCGGCTGCGCCTTACCCGGCCTACATTCTCGCAGGCCCGCGCAAGCGCAGCGCCGCCGGGCATTAATCCGCACGCAAGACGTGGAATCCGCCTCGAAGAATTAACCTTTAGTCATGCATCACACTTCCCTTCAGCCATGACCAGGGTAATATTACTCGCAGACAAAAAGCACTTGCGCACAGTGCAGGAGTGCATTACTATCCACTCAGCTTCAAGGACTGGAGCTTACCAGCATTATGATTAATCATTTTCGGGATCAATGGCTTGAGGATTTTTTTCTCTACGGGAGATCGAGCAATGTTATTCCTTTGAATCTGGAAACAGCGCTTGCAAGAAAGCTCGACATCATCAATGCGGCCATGTCGCACCTGGATTTACGATCGCCACCGGGCAATATGTATGAAGCATTGAGTCCTCCGTTGAAGGGATACTCCTCTATCCGGGTAAACAGACAATACAGGCTTGTATTTCGCTGGTCAGAGGGAAAAGCAGACGATCTCTATCTCTCTCCACACAAGTACACGCAACACAAGTGAGGCATCACCTATGACACTTCAACAGGCACTCCGCAAACCCACCATGCCGGGCGAGGTGTTGCAGTATGAGTATCTTGAACCGCTCAATCTGAAAATCAACGATCTGGCAGAGATGCTAAATGTACACCGCAATACCGTAAGCGCGTTGGTCAATAACAATCGCAAACTTACTGCCGATATGGCGATCAAACTGGCAAAAGCCTTTAATACCACTATTGAATTTTGGCTGAACTTACAGCTAAACGTTGATATCTGGGAAGCGCAATCTAACTCCCGCACGCAGGAGGAGTTAAGCCGGATAAAAACCGTTGCGGAAGTCATGGCGAAGCGAAAATCCGGCAAGCCGGACGTCGCCTGATCCGCCCGCGCCACGCAATACGCTTACCCGACACGGGAACGGCGCATAACGGCATCTGCCATTATGCGCATCCGGTTACAGGGAAATTCTCAGGCGTCGAACCGCTTCTTTAAGCTGCTCATCCGTTGGGGTAACGAAAGACATGCGCAGCGTGGTGTGGTCCGGCTCGTTGCAGTAGAAGAACTCACCCGGCACAAACACGACGCCGTTGCTCAACGTTTTTTCCAGCCATTTCGTCGTATTGATGCCGTTATTCATTTTCGCCCACAGGAACATGCCGCCCTTTGGCTTGTGGAACGACATCACATCGCCCAGCTCCGCTTCCAGTTCACTGGCAAAGGTCTGGTATTTCTGGCGGTAGGCTTCGCGGATCATTTTAATCTGATTCGCCAGACGACCGGTTTTCAGATATTCGTACGTCATCAGCTGCGACAGCGTGCTGGTGTGCAGATCGGTGGTTTGCTTGAGGTTCACTACCGCGCGCTTTAGCCACTCCGGCACCAGCACCCAGCCCACGCGGGTGCCCGGCGCGAGGATTTTAGAGAAGGTGGAGGTGTACACCACGTTATCCTCATTGCCGATATCTTTGGCATGAGCAATCAGCGGGCGGAACGCTTCGTCGGTGTAGTTGATCTCGCTGTACGGGTCGTCTTCGATAATCACGAAGTCATAGCGCTTCGATAATTCCACCAGCTGTTTACGACGCGCTTCGGAGAGCGTCACGCCGCCCGGGTTACCAAAGGTTGGCACGATATAAACCGCTTTGATGGTTTTAGTTGCCACCAGCGCTTCTAGTTCATCCACTTTCATGCCGTCGCCGTCGGTACCGACGGATTCAAATTTCGCCTGCGCCAGGCCAAAGACCTGCAACGCGGCGAGGTAGGTAGGCCGCTCCACGACGACCGTATCGCCCGGGTTGATTAACGCCCGCGCCAGCACGTCAAGCGACTGTTGCGAGCCGGAAGTAATGACCACATCATCGGCTTTACAGGCGATGCCGCGACCTTCAGAGATGCGTTGGATCTCTTCGCGCAGCCCCGGGACGCCTTCCGTCAGACCGTACTGGAATGCTTCGCCAAAATGCTGAGACAGCACGGCATCAGCGGCGATTTTTAAACCTTCATGATCGAACAGGTCCGGATTTGGAATACCGCCACCCAGCGAAATCACGCCTGCCATTTTGCTATGTTTTAATAATTCACGGATGGCAGAGGATTGCAGGCCCTGCGCGCTGCTGGCGAGTTTGTTTGCAGACATTCTTTACTTACCTTCTTTTTTTATATTGTGCCCAATCTTAGCAGAATATGGGCAATAAATTCCGTTAGCTTAGGCAGCGGCCGCAAATCCTGGCGCCACAGTAAATGCACCGGCCTCGGCGCGGGCGTAAACGCTTTCAGAACCCGAACCAGCCTGCCGCTCGCCAGCTCTTCCGCCACCAGCACTTCCGGTTGCAGCAGAAGTCCCGCCCCGGCTCGCGCCGCCATGCGTAAGCCGTAGCCGTCATTGCATCGTAAGACGGCATCACGCTTCCAGCGCACTTCGCCTTCCACACCCGGCAGCCGCCACTCGTTACGCGCCGTCCATACCGTGTGCGACAGGCACAGGTGATCCACCAGATCGGCTGGCGTTTGCGGCGTACCGTGACGCGCCAGATAATCCGGCGCGGCGCAGATCGTCATGTTGTAGGGACACAGATATTTCGCCACCAGGTCCTCATTACGGATCTCACCGATACGAATGGCCAGATCGACCCCTTCCTCGACCAGATCAACCATTCGGTTGGTGAGATCCAGTTCGATGCGCACTTCCGGGTAACGCTGCAAAAACGTGGCCGTCAGAGGCGCGATAACGCAGCCGCCAAACGAGGTGGGCGCTGTCACGCGCAGGGTGCCGGCGGGTGTGGCTCGCAGGCGCTCAACCGCGTTTTCAGCAATCGAGACCTGCTCCAGCACGCGCCTGGCCTCTTCGAAATAAACGCGTCCGGCGTCGGTCAGGCTCTGGCGACGGGTGTTGCGCTCCAGCAGCCGCGTACCGAGCTGCGATTCCAGCTGCGTAATATACTTCCCGACCATCACCGCCGACATCTCCAGCCGGGCCGCCGCGCCGGTAAAGCTGCCGCTTTCCACCACCGTGATGAACGTCTCCATGCCGCGAAGCTTATCCATATTCCGAACCTCTGGTTAGCAATCTTCTAACATCAACCCAGTTTATCTGAATTTTTATTTATTAAAGAATGAAGGCTCACAACATAAGGAGTCTGCTATGAAAATCGTCATTATTGGTGCCAGCGGTACGGTCGGTCGTGCTGTGACAGATGAGCTAAGCCGTCGTCACGAGGTGATCAGCGTGGGTCGCACGCAGGGCGACCATCAGGTGGATATCACCTCGCAGGCGAGCGTACAGGCGCTGTTCGAAAAGATCGGCCCGGTGGATGCGATTGTCTCCGCCAGCGGTGGGGTACACTTCGGCCCGCTCGCAACCATGACCGACGGCGAGTTCAACCGGGGCTTACAGGATAAGCTGCTGGGGCAGATTCGTCTGGCGCTGACCGGCCAGCACTACCTGAACGAAGGTGGTTCGATTACGCTGATAAGCGGCATTGTGGCTCACGAGCCGATTGCTCAGGGCGTCAATGCCACCACGGTGAATGCGGCGCTGGAAGGGTTTGTGCGCGCCGCGGCCTGTGAACTGCCGCGCGGGATCCGCATTAACCTGATCAGCCCGACGGTGCTGACGGAATCCGTCGAAGCATATGATGGCTTCTTCCCGGGCTTTGAAAGCGTTCCCGCTGCGACCGTTGCGCAGGCCTACCGCCGCAGCGTGGAAGGGGTACAGAGCGGGCGGGTATATAAAGTCGGCTATTAAGCCTTACGGGCGGCGATCAGCACCAGCATCGGGCGTTCCGCCTCTTCGGCCAGCGCGGGCCAGGCGTCAACCTGCGTCTGCGTTGGTCCCCACTCATTGACTTCGCTTATCGTTAACCCCGCTTTAATCAGTGCGTTAAGCGTGGTGCCCAGCGTGCGGTGGTATTTAATCACCCCGTCCGCCAGCCAGTTGCTGACGCGCTGGCTTTCGTCCTGATAATGGTTCACGCCCCAGAACCGCTCACCGTTGTCGTCGGTGAGCCAGCCCTGACGGGTGGCGCAGGTATAAATCGGGTGCTCCATCGAGAAGACCAGGCTGCCACCGGGTTTTAGCGCGCGCTGAACCCTGGCGAATAGCGTGTCCAGCTCCGGCAGGTAGTGTAGCGCCAGCGAGCTGTAGACCAGATCGAGGCTATTCGCTTTCAGCGCCAGAGATTCCAGATCGCTACGCTGATAGTGAATCCGATTGTCATCAGTCAGTTCAGCCGCGCGGGCGAGCATTTTTTCTGAAATATCAACACCCGTGACGTCAGACGCGCCCAGCTCGCGCGCTGCGCGACAGAACCATCCGTAGCCGCAGCCGAGATCGACAACCGCTTTACCGGTTAAATCTGGCAGCATTGCCTTGAGCGCGGGCCACTCCGGCGCGCCGTTCAGGCCCTGAACCGAGCGCGGAAGCTGGGCATAGCCTTCAAAAAATGCCGGGTTGTCGTAGATGTTTTGCGCCATAACAGACTCCTTTATCGCAACAGTGGCGAGGGTAAAGCACCCCTCGCCCGTTGACAACGTATCCGTCTTATAAATCACAGCCTGCGCCGGATTTTCTCCACCATGGCTGTGGTTGAGATCCCGTAGCGGTCATGGAGGGTGGGCAACGCGCCCGCATCAAGGAACGCGTCCGGCAGCGCGACGGTATCGAAATCCACGTTCACGCGGTTGCGCATCAACAGCGACGCGACGGCTTCGCACAACCCGCCTACGCTGCTGTGGTTTTCCGCCACGATGACCAGCCGTCCCGGCTTCGCAGCCTGCGCCAGGATCGTCTCTTCGTCCAGCGGCTTAATGGTGGGCGAGTGCAGCACCGCCACGCTGACGTTATCCTTACGCAGCTGCTTCGCCGCCTCCAGCGCACGCATGGTCATCAGGCCTGAGGCGACGATCAGGACATCGTTCCCCTCTTCCAGCAGCGCAGCTTTGCCAATCTTAAACTGGTAGTTGTACTGGTCCAGCACCACCGGCACCTTGCCGCGCAGCAGGCGCATATAGACAGGGCCATCGTGCGCTGCCATCGCCGGCACCGCCTGTTCCGTGTCGATTGCGTCACAGGGATCGATAATCGTCATGCCCGGAATACCGCGCATAATCGCAATATCTTCCGTCGCCTGGTGGCTCGGCCCGTAACCGGTGGTTAGCCCCGGCAGCGCCGCACAGATCTTCACGTTCAGGTGCTCTTCAGCAATCACCTGATGGATAAAGTCGTAGGCGCGGCGGGTAGCGAAGACGGCATAGGTGGTGGCGAAAGGAATAAAACCCTCTTTCGCCATGCCGCCCGCGGCCCCCATTAACAACTGCTCGGCCATGCCCATCTGAAAGAAGCGTTCCGGGTAGGCCTGAGCGAAAATATGCAGATCGGTGTACTTCGACAGATCCGCAGTCATGCCTACGACCTCCGGTCGCTGTTCCGCCAGCTTCACCAGCGCGTGGCCGAACGGTGCGGCTCGCGTCTCCTGGCCCTCTTCCGCGATAGAGGCAATCATCGCCGACGTGGTTAAACGCGGTTTTTTCTCCGTGGTCTGGCTCATTACAGCACTCCTTCAGGTTTGTTGGCATCCAGCACAGCGAGTGCCTTTTGCCACTCGTCAGCATCCACGCGAATAAAATGGTTCTTGTCACGCTTTTCGAGGAACGGCACGCCCTTGCCCATCAGCGTGTCGCACAAAATGACGCGCGGCTGGTTTTCCGGGTAGCGTTTGGCGTTATCAAACGCCGTTACCAGTGAAGGGACATCGTTGCCGTTGACGCGCTGCACGTACCAGCCGAAGGAGGTCCATTTATCTTCCAGCGGCTCAAAGCCGAGGATCGCGTGCGAGTTGCCATCCGCCTGCTGGCGGTTAATGTCCACCAGCACGATCAGGTTCGACAGGCCGTGATGTGCCGCCGACATCGCAGCTTCCCAGGTTGACCCTTCGTCCAGCTCGCCGTCCGACATGGAGTTAACGACCCATGCCGCGCTCTGCTTGCGCTTCAGCCCCAGCGCCATGCCAACGCCAATGCTTAAGCCCTGCCCCAGCGAACCGCCGGAGATCTCCATGCCCGGCGTGTAGGTTGCCATGCCGGACATCGGCAGGCGGCTGTCGTCCGCGCCGTAGGTCTCCAGCTCCTCTTCAGGAACGATCCCCGCTTCAATCAGGGCGGCGTAACAGGCAATGGCGTAGTGGCCGTGAGAGAGCAAAAAACGGTCACGCCCCTCCCACTCCGGCTCGCCCGGCTTAAGGTTCATCCCGTGGGCAAACGCGGTGGCCAGCACATCGGCATAGCCCAGCGCCTGCCCGATGTAGCCCTGCCCCTGCACTTCGCCCATGCGCAGCGCGTAGCGGCGAATGCGCCAGGCCGCGGCGGCAACCTGTTGAACTGTGGTATCCGTCATCGTCGTATCTCCTTAATGGATCAGCATCCCGCCGTTCACGTCGAGCGTGATACCGGTGGAGTAAGAAGAGAGGTCGCTGCCGAGGAACAGCGCGGCGCGGGCAATATCCTGCGCGTCTCCGAGGCGGTTAAGCGGAATGCCCGCCAGAATGGACGTTTTCATCTCATCGCTCAGCTTGCCTGCGGTAATGTCCGTCTGGATAAGACCCGGCGTGATGCAGTTTACGCGCACATTGTCGGGCCCCAGCTCACGCGCCATGGCTTTTGCCAGCCCCAGCACACCCGCTTTTGCAGCGCTGTAGTGTGGGCCGCCAAAGATGCCGCCGCCGCGCTGGGCCGATACCGATGAAATGCAGACGATGCTGCCCGACTTTTGCGCGCGCATAGTGGGAATAACCGCCTGGGACATTAGCAGCGTGCCGCGCAGGCTGACGTCAAGCACCGCATCGTAATTTTCGCGTTTGATATCCATCAGCTTGATCGGCTGAGTTATGCCGGCGTTATTCACCAGAATATCGATGCGCCCGTATTTCCCCAGCACCTGCTCAATGGCGGCATTAACCTGTAATTCATTGCTGACGTTCGCCGCAAGGCCCAGATGTTCGTCGCCAAGGCTCGCGGCGGCAGCCCGGCTGGCTTCAGCGTTTAAATCGATAATCACCACTTTCGCACCCTGTTCAGCATATAATTTCGCCGTAGCGAAACCCAAACCGCGTACGGAAGCCGCGCCGGTAATAACGGCGACTTTATTTTTCAGTAGCATACATTTACTCCATTAGGACAAGAGAGATTTAATGTTTTATTTCGGCTCTTCCAGCAGCATAATCATTATTAAGCCAATGGCTGCGCAAATACCGAAATAAATAAACACGGTATTAAAACTACCTGTTTTATCCAGCAGATAACCTGCCAGCATCGGGGAAACAAATCCGCCGAGATTACCGCCGCTATTGATAATGGACGCGGCAATCGGATAGGTTTTACTGTCCGCAACAGCCATTCCATAAGCCGTAAAAGCGGGCCAGCCGATATTCAGACAGAGGCCGACAAAAAATAACCCGACGCAAACCGCGACGGTGCTTTGCGGAATATTCAGCATAATAACCATCATTAAAACGGTGCTGATGGCGGTAAACATCATGGTCGGTTTACGTCGGCGGCCGAGCAGTTTGTCGGAGACGTAGCCGCCAAAAATCGCACCGATAAATCCACCGATGCACGGCATGCTGGCGACCAGCCCCATGCTCATAAACGTAAAGCCTTTCTCTTTCACCAGATAGAGCGGGATCCACGTCATCAGTCCGTACAGCACGCTGACCATCATAAAATAGGCCAGGCAGTCGCCGAGAATATTCTTCGAGGTAAACAGCCCTTTCACCGTGCTTACCGGGGCTAATTCCCGCACGCGGATCAGCCGGTCGAGGCGTGCAAAGCCTGGTGAAATCACGATATTTTCCCGTCTGGCGTCCGGGGTCTCCTGACCGGCGGTAATGGTCTCCAGCTCCGCTTTCGAGACGAATGCGCTCTCGGACGGCCTGGTGCGTACCAGCAGATACCACAGGACGGCAATGACCAGGCCGGGGATCGCAAAGGAGAAGAAGACCCAGCGCCAGCCCCAGGTCATGGCGATCCACACTGCCAGCGGCGGCACGAGGATGGGCGCGAACATGGTGGCGGCGATGTAGACGCCCGTGGCCGTGGCCTTCTCCTTTGGCGGAAACCAGTTATTGATGGTGGAGGCCAGCCCGACCGGGCACGGCCCCTCTGTTAACCCCAGCCCCAGGCGGATACACTTCAGGCCCAGAACCGAGGTTGCGGTGCCCATCAGCCAGGTAAAGGCAGAGAAGCCGAATATCGACAGTGCCACCATGCCGCGAATTCCCTTTTTGGCAATAAAAAAGCCCGCAGGAATTTGGCTCAGGGCGTATCCCAAAAAAAACATGCTGGCGATGGCACCGGCTTCGAAATTATTGATATGAAATTCGTCAATGATAAACGGCAGTACTGCACCAATATTTGTTCGGTCAGCATAGTTAATGGCATAAACAATAAAAATTAATGCCAGCACAACGAAACGGTAATTGGTTTTTTTAGTCTTTATGTAGGGGACAGCTTGTTCTATACGAGACATAACTTACCTCATTATTCGAACACCGTGAGTCGTTTTATTATTGCGTTCAACGTCAATATATCGGCTCACCCATGAAACGCCATTCAATAAAGCTCATTTATTGCTGAGATAAATTTGATTCGCGATACAGCTCAAAAAAAATAACATCGGGATAAAATTGCCCGCTCGCAGTCTCAATGTTATGTTTTTTATCAATTATCGTGTAAGGAGTAGGCCATGTCCGCGCAGGATCGCCAGACGTTATCGCTGCCCTCGCTCAGAAATTTGCAGGCGTTTATCGCCGTTGCTAACGCCCTGAGCATCCATCAGGCGGCGGAACAGCTCAACGTCACGCCTTCGGCGGTAAGCCACCAGATCGCGTCGCTGGAATCGTGGCTGGGCAAGAAATTATTTATCCGCAGCGGCAAAGGGGTTCAACTCACCCCGACGGGAGAAAAATATCTGCGGGAGGTCTCGGCGGCGATGAGCGCCATCGGGCGCGCCACCGATCAAATCGTGAAAGAAAAAGACAATGCTGTGCTTCGCGTGCACTCTTCCCCCACCTTCGGGCTGTCCTGGCTGTTGCGCCGTCTGGGCAGATTCCGCGCCGAATATCCTGATATCACCATCAATCTCACCTGCTCCTATGAGAACCTACAGTTCGCCAGAGATAATATCGACATTGATATCCGTCACGGTATTCCGGACTGGGACGCCTACCGGGTGATGACCATTAAAAACGACACGCTGGTGGTATTGGCCTCGCCGGACTATGCAGAAGAGCATCCCATCAGCACGCCCGCCGATCTGCTGCAACAGTCGCTTATCTCGTCCACCAGCACTCTGGTGAACTGGGAGAAATGGTTCGCCTGGCACAATATCGACAGGCCCTGGCTTAATTTCAGCCTCAGCTTCGACCGCTCCTACATGAGCTTTGAAGCGGCGCGCATGGGGCTTGGGTTTATTCTGGAGAGCAAAATGATGGCTACCGATCACCTGAAGGATGGCTCGCTGGTGCAGGTGCTGCCTGATGAAATGGGTATCGCCATCAACGCGCACCATCTGGTGATGCCGCACATGAACGAACGCGCGTGGAAGATCCAGCAGTTCGTCGAGTGGATTGACCGTGAGTTGCGATTGTCGGGGTATCACCTGTAGCGATACCCCAACGTGGCGTCAGGCGACCGTGCCCCAGACCAGATTCCCCTTGTGGAACGTCGCGGTGCGCGGAGAAATGCGCGCCACCGCCTCGGCGGAACAGGAGGCATCCACCAGCACAAAGCTGGCGTCGTCCTGCGCTTTCGGCCACACGCGTTCACCTTTGTCGTTCAGCGGCAGCACGTCGCCGGTCGCAATTCCCAGCGCGCGGGAGAGCGTCTGCTCGTTCGGGCGGATGTAGAGCTGGGCGTAGAGATTCGCTTTTTCCAGCATGTCCCCCAGACCGTACGGCGACCAGTGGTCGATTACGCTGTCGGTGCCGGTCATCACAAACACGCCCTTGTCCCGCAGCTGCTTCAGCGGCATATGCAGGGTGCCAATCGGCACGGTGGAGGCGATAGTCACCTGCTGCGCCGCCATGCGGGTAGCAATCTCATCCACCTGCTGCTCGTTGAGCGTGGCCAGCGCGAAGGCGTGGCTGATGGTCAGCTTGCCCTTCAGTTGCGGGGTTTTCTCCACGGTTTCGACCATGTAGTTCACCGCCGCCACGCCCGCCGGGCTGGTTTCATGCAGGTGAATATCCACCCCTTTGTCGTAATCCAGCGCAATCTGGAACATGGTATCTAGCGATTTCTCCATCGCGCCGTCGACGCTGGTTGGGTCCAGCCCGCCCACATAATGCGCCCCCGCCTGCATCGCCTCGCGCATCAGCTTTTCAGAATTCGACAGCAGCAGGCCGTGCTGCGGGAAGGCAACGATTTCGCAGTCAAAGCCTGCGCCCCGGCGCGCCAGTACCGCCTGCAAATTTTCCAGGTTTTTCAGGCCGGAAACCGGCTCTATGTTGCAGTGGCTGCGGGCGATGGTGGACCCTTTGGACTGGATCAGGTCGATCAGCTTTTCGGCACGTTCTTGCGTGTAGGGCTGTAACTCCGGCAGCAGCTTCTGCTCCAGGCGGATCATGTCCTGAATGGTGGTGCCCGCCGGACGGTTCAGGGAGCGCCACGAGCCGCCGTAGAAGGTTTTATCCAGGTGAATGTGCATGTCGCGCATCGCCGGAAGCATCAGCTTTTTACCCGCGTCGTAGTGCGGCAGGGTCGCGTCGGCGTGGCTGCCGTTATCGCGCAGGGCGACGATTTTCCCGTCTTTGATCTCCAGCGTTTTCAGCTCGGTGCGGGTGCTTGTCGCCACGCTGCCGTCGTAGTTAAACCCGGCTTCCAGCAGCACGTTGTCGAGATAGTAATGTTTTGCGGTGATGTTCATCGGTTTACCCGTCTCGCAGGTTGCCTTTACAGAATCGGCAGCATACGCGACGGAACCCGTGGCGCCAAACAGCGCGCAGGCAGTAACCATTTTGCCGCTCTGGCTGATAAACTCGCGGCGGCTTTTATTCTCACTCATCTTATCTTCCTTCATTAATAATATGGGTACCCGTTTCACCGCGCAGCGCTGCGGGCAGGCAGTCCGGCGAGGTGATGATTACGCGCCTGCCGCCATGGCGTAAAAATTCCAGCGAAGCGACGATTTTTGGCAACATGCTACCTGCCGGGAAGTGGCCTTCATCCATGTAGCGCGTCATCTGCGCCACGTTGACGGTATCCAGCGCCTGCTGGTTCGGCTTGCCGAAGTTCACGCACACTTTCTCCACGCCGGTGGTGATCACCAGCACGTCGGCGCGGATCTCGCGCGCCAGCAGCGCGGTGGAGAGATCTTTATCGATAACCGCATCCACGCTCTGGTAATCGCCCTGTTCACTGCGCACCACGGGAATGCCTCCACCGCCCGCGCCGATGACCACAAAACCTTTCTGCGTTAGCGCCTTAATCGCATCCGCCTCGACGATGCGCCGCGGCTGGGGCGAGGCCACCACGCGGCGATAGCCCCGGCCTGAATCCTCGACAAAATGCCAGTCCGGGTGCGCGAGCTGTAGCTCGTCGCGCTGCGCCTCGCTGAAGAACGCGCCGATCGGTTTTGTCGGGTGCGTAAAGCCGGGATCGTTTTTATCCACCTCCACCTGGGTGACGACCGTGACCGCCTTTTGCTCGCCACGCGCCGCCAGGCGGTTGTTGAGCGCCTGCTGGATCAGGTAGCCGATGCCGCCCTGGGTATCCGCCACGCAGTTTGCCAGCGGGGTCAGCGGCAGCCCTTCCCGCTCGTGGGCGATTTCGGCGCGGCGCAGATCCAGCCCCACCTGCGGGCCATTGCCATGGGTGAGCACGATGTCATAGTCCGAGGCCAGCATTTCGAGCACCGACTCAGCCACCGCTTTGACCGCCTGCGCCTGATGCTCAATCGACTGGCTGGCGTTGTCTTTGATAATGCTGTTGCCGCCGATGGCGACGACCATAAGCTCTTTCATTTTGTTTCCTTTAGAAGGTGCGTTCTGGTGCCCTCACCCCGGCCCTCTCCCACAGGGAGAGGGGGATTAACAGAGGTATCCAGCACATGCTTCACCACAAACATCCCGCCCATCATCAGGTAGGCCGTGACAAACATCAGGGAACTGCCCTCGGCAAAGCCCACCACCGGGGCGTGGATCACGCCAAACAGCGCCAGCAGCGCGCCTCCTGCGGCGGCGACGGCCCCGCGCAGCGGTTTGTTGAGGATGGCGAAGATGGCGATACAGCCCCAGAGCATGCTGGCGAGCGGCGCGCCGTTGCCGAGATGCATCAGGCCTTCGTAGTAGATACCCTTGCTGTGCAACACGTCGGTGCCGATTTTCGCCGCGCTGGTCCCCGCGGCGCTCATCACGCTGTTCATCATGGTCAGCGCCCAGTTGGCGATCCACGGGAACAGGCAGATGAAGATGACGGGCACCTCCACTTTCGGGGTTTCCCTCACCACCTGGTTGGCGGTGACGACGCCGATAAACACCAGAATCGGCACGATGGCGGTCATCGGTATGATGGCGAGCATAAAGGCCCCCAGCCCGAACAGCGGCACGATGAACATGGTCACGCCGGACGCCAGGGTGTAGCCGATGCTGGCGCCCATCGCTTTCCAGCCAGGATGGCCGACGTAGACCGTCACCGGGAACGGGTTGCCCATCAGGCAGCCGAGCATCGACGCCAGACCGTTCGCCAGCATCACCTTGCGCGTCGGGTATTCATCCCCCGCCGCGTGGGCGCTTTCGATGTTCTCCAGGTCAAAGATGTAGTTCGCCAGACCCAGCGGCACGGCAGAGGCAAGATACGGCAGCGCGTGCGGCAAGCCCTGCAGGAAGCCCTCCACATGCACCTGCGGCGGGTTAAAGCCGAACGATGACATGGACGCTTTGATCGCTTCCGGGCTCTGCAGGCCGGAGATCCACGCCAGGACCGTACCGGCAATCAGCAACAGCAGACCGGTCGGGATTTTGGCGAAAATCGGCTTTTTACCGAACCAGTTGATGAAGATCAGCAGCAGCACGATAAACGACACGGTGGGTGCTTCGAACGCTTGCAGCATCGGGTTCATCGCCAGCAGCAGCAGGCCCAGGCCGGAGAGGCACGACAGCAGCACGGTACGCGGGATCATCTTGCGAATGGTTTCCCCAAGGAAGGAACCGCCCGCGAGGATCATCGCTTCCACAAAGCACCACACCAGGCCAATCTGAATCGCGAAATCCGCATCGCCGGTTTGCTGGTAAACCGGCATTAAGACCAGGAAGGTCACGGTAAAAATCGACGGCGCGCTCGGGCCGGACGGCAGCGCGGTGACGTCCGTTCGTCCGGTAGCGCGCGCCATTTGCAGGCCAAACCACGTATAGCAAAGACTCGCCACCAGCACCGCCAGCCCGAAGGCTGGCGCGATGCGTCCATAAACAATCTCCTTCGGGATGCCGACGACAAAAATGAGCAACCCCATCATGGTCAGCAAATTGGTCAGGTTGTTGGTCATCAACCCGAAATAAGCTGCCCAGTCACCTCTTTTCCACTCCAGTTTCATGTTTTTCATGGATGCATGCCTTATAAAAAGTAGCGATCGCGGAAGGTCAACAGCGCCTTTTCAAAACAGCTAAACGGCGGGTGAACGATGCCCGCCCCTATCATGCCGATGCCCGCGTCCTTATGGGCAATGGCGGTATTGATGACCGGCAGAATGCCGCTGCCCGCGACCTTCGTGATGTCGATGGCGGTCGGGATCCCCATAAAGGAGAGCAGCGGAATGGTGACGTTCGGGTTTTCGCCGAGGGTGATTTCGCGCATCTGGCGAGAAAAATCGATGGCTTCCTCCACCGTGCCGCCCACCAGTGCCACGATTGCCGGGGCCGTCGCCATCGCAAAGCCGCCGATGCCGTAGGTTTCGGTGATGGCGCTGTCGCCGATATCCAGCCCGGAGTCTTCCGGCTTATAGCCCGCGAACATCGGGCCGATCACCTGCTGCGCCGGGCCGGTGAACCACTGCCCCGGCAGGCCGGAAACGCGCAGGCCGAACTCGTAGCCGTTGCGCGCCATGGTGGTGACGACGGTGCTGTACTCAATGCCGTGGGCGGCATCCAGCGCGGCCTTACACATTGCCATCCACGTCGGACCGGAGAAATAGTCGCTGCTGGCGACAAACTCGAACACTTCACGCTGCTGCGTCACCGAATAGCCCGCCTGGATCAGCCCCGGCGTCAGCGCCTGAATAAGCAGCGTGGTGCCCGCGTTGTTGCGGTTGTGGCACTCGTCGCCCATATGCAGCGCCTGGGCCAGCATCAGGCGCAGGTCGATTTCGCCGATAATGTTCATGGCGTCGCGCAGCATCGGGCCGAGCACGTCGCGCATCCAGTTCAGACGATCGATCACGCTCTGGTCGTTGGCCCCCATGCGCAGGATCTTCGCCATCTGCTCGCTGAGGTTGGTGAAGGCGCGGTTGCCGTAAGTTTTGTTCTCAACGATGTGCATAAACATCGACGCGGAGGTGACGCCCGCCATAGAGCCCACACAGTCGTGCTCGTGGCACGGCGAGAAGGTGATGTCACCTGACGCCGCCAGCCTTGCGGCGTCCTCCAGATCCGTCGCCAGCCCTTCAAACACCAGCGCGCCGGTAACCGCGCCTTTCATCGCCCCGCACATGTTTTCCCAGGTAACTGGCGGACCGGCGTGCAGAATGGTCGTGCGGGTCATGCCCGGCACCACGTTGATGGCCTGGTCATAGCCCACCAGCACCGGATGGGACTGAATAATCCGCTCCAGGGCAATTTTGTTCGCGGCGGCAATTTTCTCCGCCAGCGGTTTTTCCGCCAGCTGGTCGAGCGCTTTAACAACCTGCATATTGCCCTGCCCCGGCGGCGTCCAGTCGAGCTGGGTCACGGGAACGTGCTGCTTTTTGAGGTCGTCGCTGAACATCGCAATGCCGACGTTAATGACGTTTAGCGGCTGGTTGAATAAAGTGGTCATTATGCTTTCTCCCCTTTGCAGACAAATTCGCGTGCCAGTAATCCGGTGTTGGTGCTGCTGCTGGCCCAGATGACGCCTGCGTCGGTCAGCAGCTGGCACTGCTGCGCCAGCGACTGCGGATCCTGATCGGTGCCGAGCACGTAGCCGAGAATTTCCAGCGGACGGTTGTCGGCGTTCGCGATCGCCTGTGCCTCTTTGATCGCCTCGATCATCACCCCCACCGGATCGTCGTGCGCGCCAAAGCCCAGCACGAAGTCCATCACGATGACGCCCACCTGCGGATCGCGCGCCTCCTGTAGCAGGCGGCTGATGCGGTTGGTCGGGTCGATCATTGGGTGTGGCTTGCCGTTGGTGAAATCATCGTCACCGAAATCAAGGAAGGTGTGGGCCTGGCTAACGCTGATATCTTTCAGACGCCTGGCCGGGTCCGGCTGGATGTTGCTGTAAACATCGTCAAACTTCTCCAGCGCGGCAAACATCGCTTCGTCGCACAGGGTGCCGCCGCAGAACAGGCCGCGAATGTATTTCTGCTGCGACGTCAGGCGGGTGCGTACCTCTTCGATCAGCGGCCAGTTGAGCGGATGTAAATCCAGGTCGTCTTTTTTAATGCCGGTAAGCAGCACCGCTTTCAGGGCCGCCTCTTTGGTGCCACGAGCAAACTGCAAACCGTCTTCATCGGCAGGCGGTTCGTTGCGGCCCAGGAAGCACACAACTACAGGCTTGCGGCAGGCGCGTGCCCGGGCCAGCACCTTCTCAGCCACCGCGGGTGCTGGCGGTTTGGAGATGAGCGCTATCACCCGAGTCGCGTCGTCCGCCTCCAGCATGTCGATGGCGTCGAGCATCATCAGGCCGCCGATCTTCTCGCTAAGATCGCGTCCGCCGGTGCCGATTAACTGCGACACGCCGCCGCCGAACTCATGAATGCGCACGCTCAGCTCCTGGCTGCCGGTACCGGAGGCGCCAACGATGCCAATCGGCCCGCGACGCACCGCGTTGGCGAAGCACAGCCCCGCGCCGTTGATAATGGCGGTGCCGCAGTCTGGCCCCATCATCAGCAGACCCTTTTCATGCGCCAGCTGCTTCAGCGCCAGCTCGTCGTCGAGCGATACGTTATCGGAGAACAGCATCACGTTAAGATCGTTTTCCAGCGCCTGACGCGCTTCCCGGGCGGCGAAGGTGCCGTTGACGGAAATCACCGCCAGGTTGCTGTCCGGACGATGGGTTTTGGCGCTGGCAATCGACGCGTAGCGTGCTTCATGGGAGCCCGTGCGCTCTTTACGCGTGAACAGCGCTTCAATGGCGGCCAGGGTTTCATCATTTGCCGCGTCGCCTTTAATCACGATCATCAGGTCGCCATTTTTCGCGTCCGCTAATTCCGGCGTTAATAGCCCGAGGTTTTTTAATACGCCTTTGTTCATTTCCGTCGCCATCGCCACAAACGCCTGCTCGACGCCCGGCAATTTATTGGCTTTGGTGGAAACCGACATTAAGGAAACCGAATCGAAATACGTATTCTTTTTTATGACGATTTTGGTTGGCATTATTTTCACCTGTTTAAGATAAAAGGGGGCCGCCGTCGTGCTAAATGCACGTCGGTAACAATGCGTTTTTTCAGTAACGGCCAGCCAGGGGAAGGCTGACCGAATGCGCTACGCGCCTGCCGCCAGCAGCAGGTCTGCGATCGCGTTGAAGCCTTTTTCCCGCGCCAGTTCGAGCGGGGTTTTGCCGTATTTATCGGTCATGTGCGGGTTCGCGCCGTGATCCAGCAGCAGCTTCACAATTTCCTGCTGCTTTGCGCCGCCGTCGTTTAATACGATGGCCTCCAGCAACGGCGTCCAGCCGACAAAATTGGTGTGGTTGACGTTGATGTCGGTTTTTTCCAGCAGCTCACGCACGATTTCAACGTGCCCTTTTTCACTGGCAGGGGTAATGCCCACGCCGCCAAAGCGCGTCAGACGGTCGAGATCCGGATCCGCCGGAAGGACAATGCGCAGCAGGGTTAAATCATTGGTCAGGCAGCTGATCAGGAAGGGGTTAAAACAGGTCTGGTCCTGTTTATCAATATCCGCCCCGGCGGCAATTAAAAATTCCACACAGGCGTAATGCTTTTTCAGGCTGGCAATAATAATGGCGGTTCTTTTCTGGCGGTTGGTTACGTTAATATCCACGCCTTTTTCCAGGCAGGCTTTTAGCGCGTCGATATTGCCCTCTTCTGCCGCCAGCAGAAATTCTGTAACCAGTGCAGTTGCAGACATATTCAGACTCCCTATGTTTCACTTCTGATGGCCTGAGAATAGCAACAGCCTGGTCATAAAAGAATCCGCTTAAAAATCATTCATCGACACGCAATTCATTGTTGAGTTAAATTCAACGGTCCGGCAGAAACGTGCGTCTGTGCAACCTTTTTCTTATGTTTTACCGCTTTTACACACTTCAGGCTGCATTATCCTTATGGCTGAAAAAGCCTTACACAGCGCGGCCCTAAGTAAAAATACAGAACTGTGACCAACATCAACTATGATGTAACGCCAGTGTTAAAATATGTTCAAAACTGATGGTCACCAGGAGCCATAATATGAATTCCATCTTTACCGAAGAGAATTTGCTGGCCTTCACCACCGCGGCACGTTTTGGCAGTTTTAGCAAAGCGGCTGCCGAGCTGGGCGTAACCACCTCGGCCATCAGTTACACCATCAAACGCATGGAGACCGGCCTGGACGTGGTGCTGTTTGTACGCAACACGCGCAGCATTGAGCTGACCGAATCCGGTTTTTATTTTTATCGTAAAGCGACCGACCTGCTGAATGACTTTCATGCCATCAAGCGCGGGATTGATACCATTTCTCAGGGCATTGAGACGCGGGTGCGCATCTGCATAAATCAGCTTTTGTATACGCCACGCCATACCGCGCGTTTGCTCCAGGTGCTGAAAAAACAGTTTCCCACCTGCCAGATCACGGTGACAACCGAGGTGTATAACGGCGTCTGGGATTCCATCATTAATAATCAGGCCAATATCGCCATTGGCGCGCCGGATACGCTGCTGGACGGCGGCGGCATTGATTATACCGAGATAGGAGCGATCCGTTGGGTATTTGCCATCGCGCCCACGCATCCGCTGGCGTTCGCCCCGGAGCCCATCTCCGAAAGTCAGCTGCGTCTGTATCCCAATATCATGGTCGAGGATACCGCGCATACCATCAATAAGAAGGTGGGCTGGCTGCTTCACGGTCAGGAGGCGATTCTGGTGCCGGACTTCAACACGAAATGCCAGTGTCAGATCCTGGGGGAAGGTATTGGATTTTTACCGGAATACATGACGCGTGAGGCGGTGGAGGATGGGCTGCTGGTAACGCGGCGAATCAATAATCCGCGCCAGGATTCGCGCATGCTGCTCGCCACGCAGCATGCGGCGACCGGTCAGGTCACGCGCTGGATAAAACAGCAATTTGGCCCCGAAGGCGTGCTGACCCGGATCTACAGTGACTTACTGTGGCGTACCTAGCTCTTCGTCTGAACCCAAAATGCGTGGATAAGACCGGGGAAGTAGCCCAGGATGGTCAGAAGGATATTCAGAATAAACGCCCAGCCCAGCCCCTTGCCAAGCAGCACGCCCAGCGGCGGGAGAATAATCGTAAAAACAACGCGCCAAAAACCCATAAATAACTCCGTGCAAGCTAACCAATTGAAAATTATAAAAGACACTTCTCTAAGCGTAGCCAGTTTACGGGTAACTGCCATTCGTCTCTCGCGCTTTTACCTGCCTTTACCCTCTTTACACTGGCTTAAACCCGGCCTTAAATGCTCTACTGTTCTGAAATTGACCGTAAGGAAACATAATGTCTCTTCCTCTTATTTCGCCGCAGCAGGCAAACGCGCTTATTGCTGAAGGCGCCAAACTTATCGATATTCGCGACCCCGACGAGTATGCCCGCGAGCATATTCCGGCGGCGCACTCCATTCCGCTGGATTCGTTACCCGGCGGGCTTAACGCGGCGCCGGGAGAAACGGTGATTTTCCACTGTCAGTCCGGCGCACGAACCTCAAACAATGCTGCTCGTCTGGCGCAGGCAGCATCCCCTGCGAACGCCTGTGTGGCTGAGGGAGGCATTCAGGGCTGGAAACAGGCCGGGCTGCTGACCGTTGAAGATCGATCGCAGCCGCTTCCGCTGATGCGTCAGGTGCAGATCGCTGCCGGGCTGCTGATCCTCTGCGGCGTGGTGTTGGGTTACAGCGTCTCCAGCGGTTTTTTCCTGCTGAGCGGTTTTGTGGGCGTCGGGCTGCTGTTCGCCGGAGTGGCAGGTTTTTGCGGTATGGCGCGACTTCTGAAAGTGATGCCGTGGAACCGACGTACCTGATAAGGAGTATCTGAAAGATTAGGCTGTACCCCGTCCCGGACGTGGGCTATGGTGAAGATCATGACAATGATGAGGAGGTGCTATGTTTTCTGTCGGTGATTATGTCCAACCGCGTCAGGGCGGTCCGAAACTGAAAGTGCTCGAAGTGAATGGTGAAAACATTGTGGCCGTGCAGGCCAGCGATGAGCAGGGCGAGAAATATCACCTGAAAGCGGCGGACGTAGTTCTGTACTCCGAAGAAGGTGACTTTGGCGTCTGCTAAGTCAATAATCGGGCGGAATACACCGCCCGAATAATCATCAGATCAGGAAATCGTCCAGCGATTTACCGTTTGCCAGTGCGGTCGCAATTGGCTTTGGCGTACGTCCCTGACCGGTCCAGGTTTTTTCTTCACCGTTCGCGTCAATAAAACGATATTTCGCCGCACGCGCTTTACGTTTTTTCGTCGGCTGACCCGCCTGCGCCAGGTCACTGCCTAACAGATCGCTCGGAGAAATACCGTCAGCTTTCATCAGTTCCAGCAGAGCATTAATTTTATCCTGCTGTTCAGCGCGTTGACGCTCTAATTCAGCCTGCTCGCTGCGTTTTTCTTCAGTGACAATCCGGAATTTTTCCAGCACTTCTTCCAGAACATCCATGGATAATTCACGTGCCAGCGCCCGGAGGGTACGAATATTATTAAGATTCTGTAACGTTAAAGCCATAATAATGAAAAACCTTTCTTCTTGTGTATAACATAAATCAGGCAACAGAATAATTGATTTTGGTTCTGATATCTACCCACCGTGACGTTTTGACATTATTGTAAATGTTTTAGAATATCCCGTTAATATAACCCTGAAATATATGTCTGTTTTAAAGCGTAATATACCGCCCTTCCCCAGGCCAAAAAACCCTGTTTTAAACCGTTCAAAAAACCGCCTCCAAAATCCCACACAACAAAGGTTTCACACGCGCATAGATAATCTAATTCATTGATATATTTCACTAAAATAGGCGCGAGGAGAGAAAATAACGAAGCGCGCAAAAAACGCACAATTTTAGAGAATTTTATGGCTAAAGCGCCAGTAAATAAAAATTAATCACTACTTGTTAGTTAAAAGCCAGAGAGATACGCTATACACTCAAAACAAACCAACCTAAAGCACTAAAGGCCGCAGGTAAAACGCCACTTTTTTGTCCTGTTCGAGGAGTTCAGACATGTTCTCACCGCAGTCTCGCCTGCGCCATGCGGTAGCGGATACGTTCGCGATGGTCGTTTACTGTTCCGTCGTGAATATGCTGATTGAAATTTTCCTGTCGGGAATGTCCTTTGAGCAATCTCTCTCGTCGCGCCTGGTGGCCATTCCGGTGAATATCATGATCGCCTGGCCGTACGGCCTGTACCGCGATGCAGTGATGCGTTTAGCCCGGCGTATTAGCCCGGCGGGTTGGGTAAAAAACCTGGCGGACGTGCTGGCTTACGTGACGTTCCAGTCCCCGGTGTATGTGTTTATTTTGCTGACGGTGGGCGCAGACTGGCATCAAATCGCCGCTGCGGTAAGTTCAAATATCGTGGTATCCATGCTGATGGGTGCGGTGTACGGTTACTTTCTTGACTACTGCCGCCGCCTGTTCAAAGTCAGCCCTTATAGCCAGGCAAAAGCGTAAGGTAAGGCGACTGGCTCATGCCAGTCGCAGAGTTATTGTACGTCGCCAAACAGCCCTTTCAGGAATCGCTCCAGCGCCATACGCGAGCTGAAACCGTGCGGAATACCATAATGTTCATGCGTCTCGCCGCCTAAATAGAGCGGAAATTGCTGATAATGATCGCAGGTTTTAATATCCGAGGCGGGCTCAGCAAATGACAGGCTTCTGTCTTTGAGTGTCGGGTGAATAATGAGAGCAGTACGCCCCATTCTTGCTTCACGGTTGACGTAAACATAATTCTCACCACGGCGATATCCGTACGCTTTTGATGTTACCTCATCCATGGTGAACCCTTCTTTTTCAAGAACGCGCGCCACCTCATCGGGTCGTAAATACATATCTTTTCCTCATTATCATTCCTGCCCGGCAACCTTACAGTATTCAGCATTAGCAGGGCTTTCAGAATATTCCATAAACTGCCCGATAAGCCGTGACTCGCTTCAGATATTACATTTCTGGACTAAACTAAACGGGAACACAAATTATGGAGGATCGTATGTTTAACAGACCGAACCGAAACGATATTAATGACGACACACAGGATATTCGTAACGATGTCAGCCAATTAGCGGACACGCTGGAAGCCGTATTGAAATCCTGGGGCTCTGACGCGAAGGACGAAGCAGATGCCGCGAAACGTAAGGCTCAGTCTCTGCTGCGTGAAACGCGGGCAAGGATGAACGGCCGCTCACGTACCACTCAGGCGGCCTGCGACATGGCCAGCTGCGCCACCACCTTCGTACGTGAAAAACCGCTTTGTACGCTGGGAACGGTCGCGGCGGTCGGGATTTTTGTCGGCGCCCTGCTTAGTCTGCGTAAGTAAGCGCGCGTTCTTAGCCCCGGTAGCCTCAGGCGCCGGGGCTTTTCTTTGCCTGACAACCTGAAAAAACCGTACAGCCCGCCCTGCCCCGCCAGGCTCATCATCGGGGCCTTATTAATCTGAATTTCCCATATCTTGTGTGGTTGAAACTTATATAAACTACATCTAGTATTCCCTTTAGTAAGACACACACAATATGACGCGTTTACTCGCGCCGTCCTCTCATTATAAATGGAAATGCGAATCATGAGCATTATTATTTACACTCGTAACGATTGTGTTCAGTGCCACGCCACGAAACGGGCGATGGAGAGCCGCGGCGTGGCATTTGAGATGGTCAATATTGATCAGGTGCCCGACGCGGCAGACACCCTGCGGGCGCAGGGTTTCCGTCAGCTTCCGGTTGTGGTTGCCGGCGACACCAGCTGGTCTGGCTTCCGTCCGGACATGATCAACCGCCTTGCCGCTCAGGGCGTCAGTGCATGAGCACGCTGGTCTACTTTTCCAGCAGCTCGGAAAACACGCTTCGGTTTATGGAGCGTCTCGGGCTGCCCGCGATACGCATTCCGCTGAACGAGCGGGAGCGTATTCAGGTAGACGAACCCTACATTCTGGTGGTGCCCAGCTATGGCGGTGGCGGCACCGCAGGGGCTGTGCCTCGTCAGGTGATCCGCTTTCTGAACGATCCCCATAACCGGCAGCTGATTCGCGGCGTGATCGCCGCAGGCAATCGCAACTTCGGCGAGGCCTTTGCCCGCGCCGGGGATGTCATCTCTCAAAAATGCGGCGTGCCGTATCTCTATCGTTTTGAACTGATGGGGACACAGCAGGACGTAGAGAACGTGCGTAAAGGAGTGAACGAATTTTGGCAACGACAACCGCAGAGCGCGTGATTCAGGCAACGCAGGATTACCACGCATTAAACGCCATGCTAAACCTCTATGACCGGGAGGGGCGCATTCAGTTTGATAAAGATCGTGAGGCGGTGGACGCCTTTTTTGCCGCTCATGTGCGCCCGAACAGCATCGTTTTTGGCAGCCAGCAGGAACGTCTCGACTGGCTGGTAAAAGAGGGTTATTACGAAGAGCGTGTCCTGACCCGCTACGACCGCGCCTTCGTGGTGGCATTGTTTGAACGGGCGCACGCCAGCGGTTTTCGCTTCCAGACGTTTCTCGGCGCGTGGAAGTATTACACCAGCTACACCCTGAAAACCTTTGACGGCAAACGCTATTTAGAAAGCTTTGAAGATCGGGTGGTGATGGTGGCGCTGACGCTGGCGCAGGGCGATGAAGTGCTGGCCGAAAGTCTCACGGAGGAGATCCTCTCCGGCCGCTTCCAGCCCGCCACGCCAACGTTCCTTAACTGCGGGAAAGCCCAGCGCGGCGAGCTGGTCTCCTGCTTCCTGCTGCGTATTGAAGACAATATGGAGTCGATTGGCCGTGCGGTAAATTCGGCGCTACAGCTTTCGAAACGCGGCGGCGGTGTGGCATTTCTGCTTTCGAACCTGCGGGAAGCGGGCGCGCCGATTAAGCGCATCGAAAATCAGTCCTCCGGCGTCATCCCGGTGATGAAGATGCTGGAAGATGCCTTTTCGTACGCCAACCAGCTTGGCGCGCGTCAGGGCGCGGGTGCGGTTTATCTGCACGCGCACCACCCGGACATTCTGCGTTTTCTGGATACCAAACGTGAAAACGCCGATGAAAAGATCCGCATTAAAACCCTGTCGCTCGGCGTGGTGATCCCGGATATCACGTTTAAGCTGGCTAAAGAGAATGCCGACATGGCGCTCTTCTCGCCGTATGATGTTGAGCGGATTTACGGCAAAGCCTTTGGCGACGTGGCGATAAGCGAGCTGTACGACGAGCTGGTGGCCGACGATCGCATTCGTAAAAAAACCATCAACGCCCGGGATTTCTTCCAGACGCTGGCTGAAATTCAGTTTGAATCCGGTTATCCGTACATCATGTACGAGGATACGGTGAACCGCGCCAACCCGATTGGCGGGCGCATCAACATGAGCAATCTGTGCTCGGAGATTTTGCAGGTCAACAGCGCGTCCAGCTACGACGAGAACCTCGACTACGCGGACGTGGGCAAGGATATCTCCTGTAACCTCGGGTCGCTGAATATTGCCCACACCATGGACTCTCCCGATTTTGGCCGCACGGTAGAGACCGCCATTCGCGGGCTGACGGCGGTATCAGACATGAGCCACATCCGCAGCGTACCGTCTATTGAAGCGGGCAACGCCGCGTCGCATGCCATCGGCCTTGGGCAGATGAACCTGCACGGCTATCTGGCGCGGGAGGGCATCGCCTACGGCAGCCCCGAAGGGCTGGATTTCACCAACCTTTATTTCTACACCGTCACCTGGCATGCGGTGCATACCTCGATGATGCTGGCGCGCGAACGCCACCAGCGGTTCGCAGGCTTTGAGCAGTCCCGCTACGCCAGCGGAGAGTATTTCAGCCAGTATCTGGAAGGCGACTGGCAGCCGAAAACCGAAAAAGTACGCGCGCTGTTTGCCCGCGCTGGCATCACCCTGCCGACGCGTGAGATGTGGCAACAGCTGCGTGAAGAGGTGATGCGCTACGGCATTTATAACCAGAACCTTCAGGCGGTGCCGCCAACCGGCTCCATTTCCTATATCAATCACGCCACGTCGAGCATCCACCCCATCGTGTCGAAGATTGAAATCCGTAAGGAAGGCAAAACCGGGCGCGTCTACTACCCTGCCCCGTTTATGACCAATGAGAATCTGGCTCTGTACCAGGACGCCTATGAAATTGGCCCGGAAAAGATCATTGATACCTACGCCGAGGCGACTAAACATGTGGATCAGGGGCTGTCGCTGACGCTCTTCTTCCCGGACACCGCCACCACGCGGGATATCAACAAAGCGCAGATCTACGCCTGGAAGAAAGGCATCAAAACGCTGTACTACATTCGCCTGCGCCAGCTCGCGCTGGAAGGCACCGAAATTGAAGGCTGCGTGTCCTGCGCGCTGTAAGGAGAAAGGATGAAACTGTCACGCGTAAGCGCCGTTAACTGGAACAAAATTCAGGATGATAAAGACCTGGAGGTATGGAACCGCCTGACCAGCAACTTCTGGCTGCCGGAAAAGGTGCCGCTCTCCAACGATATTCCGGCCTGGCAAACTCTGAGCCATGCCGAGCAGCAGCTGACAATCCGCGTCTTCACCGGCCTGACGCTGCTGGACACCATTCA
Source organism: Enterobacter sp. MGH119 (assembly GCF_001037675.1). Taxonomy (NCBI): domain Bacteria; kingdom Pseudomonadati; phylum Pseudomonadota; class Gammaproteobacteria; order Enterobacterales; family Enterobacteriaceae; genus Enterobacter; species Enterobacter sp. MGH119. Next base: position 125,738 of record NZ_KQ089930.1, read on the forward strand.
GAATACCGTGGGTGCGCCCGCGCTGATGAGTGATGCGCTGACCCCGCACGAGGAGGCGGTAATGTCGAATATCAGCTTTATGGAGGCGGTGCATGCCCGCTCTTACAGCTCGATTTTCTCCACTCTGTGCCAGACCAGGGACGTGGACGCCGCCTACGCCTGGAGTGAAGAGAGCGCGTCATTGCAGCGCAAGGCAGATCTGGTGCTGGAATATTACCGGGCCGACGAGCCGCTGAAGAAGAAGATCGCCAGCGTATTCCTGGAATCTTTCCTCTTCTATTCCGGCTTCTGGCTGCCTATGTACTGGTCGAGCCGGGGCAAGCTCACCAACACCGCCGATTTGATTCGCCTCATCATCCGCGATGAAGCGGTACACGGGTATTACATCGGCTATAAGTACCAGAAAGGACTGGAGAAAGTCATCCCGGAAAAACGCGAGGAACTCAAAGGTTTTGCCCTCGATTTACTGATGGATCTGTATGACAACGAGCTGAGTTATACCGAGGAGCTGTACGCCGGAACGGGCTGGGAAGAGGACGTAAAAGCCTTCCTCTGCTACAACGCCAACAAGGCGCTGATGAACCTGGGCTACGAAGCGTTATTCCCACCGGAAATGGCGGAAGTGAACCCGGCGATCCTCGCGGCGCTGTCGCCCAACGCCGATGAAAACCACGACTTCTTTTCCGGGTCCGGCTCGTCGTACGTGATGGGTAAAGCGGTGGAGACGCAAGACGAGGACTGGGATTTTTAATGAATGAATTAACGTTCATTAATTAACTCTGCATTTCATTATTTTCAGCCGAATATTCCACTACGTACTACACTGTAATTTCCCCGTCATATTCGCCTGAAACACACCGATTCAGGCGAAATTTCCCCATGCAGCAGCAAAAAATTGAGAAAAATTCAAACCGCCCTCAGCCCTTTATTCATGGGAAATTCAGCCGTTTCGCTTGCGGCAAAATTCCGGCCTCCGGCCGGCTCAGGGTTGTCTCAGATTCTGAGTATGTTAGGGTAATGCCAGTTAACTATTTACCATGGTAATCATATCGACGTAAACAAATAACAGGACACTCTCTATTGCATGGCAATTAAATTAGAAGTGAAAAATCTTTATAAAGTATTTGGCGAGCACCCGCAGCGTGCTTTCAAATATATTGAGAAAGGCCTTTCGAAAGAGCAAATTCTGGAAAAAACCGGGCTATCGCTTGGCGTTAAAGACGCCAGTCTGGCCATTGAAGAAGGCGAGATTTTTGTCATCATGGGATTATCCGGTTCGGGTAAATCCACTATGGTTCGCCTTCTCAATCGCCTGATTGAACCCACCCGCGGACAGGTGCTGATTGACGGCGTTGATATCGCCAGAATATCAGACGCGGAACTCCGCGAGGTGCGCAGAAAGAAAATTGCGATGGTGTTTCAGTCATTTGCACTGATGCCGCACATGACGGTACTCGATAATACCGCCTTTGGCATGGAGTTAGCCGGTATCCCCGCTCAGGAACGTCAGGAAAAAGCCCTTGATGCACTGCGTCAGGTCGGGCTGGAAAATTATGCTCATGCGTATCCGGATGAACTCTCCGGCGGTATGCGTCAGCGTGTGGGATTAGCGCGCGCATTAGCGATTAATCCGGATATTTTATTAATGGACGAAGCCTTCTCGGCGCTCGATCCCTTAATTCGCACCGAGATGCAGGATGAGCTGGTAAAATTACAGGCCAAACATCAGCGCACCATTGTTTTTATTTCTCACGATTTGGATGAAGCCATGCGTATTGGTGACCGTATCGCCATTATGCAAAATGGTGAAGTGGTGCAGGTCGGCACACCGGATGAAATTCTCAATAATCCGGCGAATGATTATGTGCGCACCTTCTTCCGCGGCGTGGATATTAGCCACGTATTCAGTGCGAAAGATATTGCCCGTCGAACACCAAACGGCATTATTCGTAAAACGCCAGGTTTTGGTCCGCGCTCCGCGCTGAAGCTGTTGCAGGACGAAGACCGTGAATACGGTTATCTGGTTGAACGCGGCAATAAATTTGTCGGCGTTGTCTCCATCGACTCCCTGAAAACCGCCCTGAGCGAAAACCAGGGAATCGATGCGGCGTTGATTGACGCTCCGCTTGCCGTGGACGCCGAAACGCCGCTCAGCGAGTTGCTCTCTCACGTGGGTCAGGCGCCGTGCGCCGTGCCGGTTGTCGGTGAAGAACAACAGTACGTTGGCATCATCTCAAAACGGATGCTGCTACAGGCTTTAGATCGCGAGGGGACAAACAATGGCTGATCAATCAAACCCATGGGGCACCACTGAAGCAGCGGACAGCGCGGCGCAATCTGCCGATGCGTGGGGTTCGACGCCTGCGCCTGCCGATGGCGGCGGCGCGGCAGACTGGCTCAACAGCGCACCAGCGCCTGCCCCAGAGCATTTCAATATTATGGATCCGTTCCACAAGACGCTGATCCCGCTGGATAGCTGGGTAACGGAGGGGATCGACTGGGTCGTTACCCACTTCCGTCCGGTGTTCCAGGGGATCCGCATCCCGGTGGATTACATCCTTAACGGCTTCCAGCAGCTGATGCTGGGCATGCCCGCGCCGGTGGCGATTATCCTGTTCTCGCTGATCGCATGGCAGTTCGGCAGCGCGGGTATGGGGATCGCCACGCTGATCTCCCTGATTGCCATCGGCGCGATTGGCGCGTGGTCTCAGGCGATGATCACCCTGGCGCTGGTGCTGACCGCCCTGCTGTTCTGCGTGGTGATCGGCCTGCCGATGGGGATCTGGCTGGCGCGCAGCCCCCGGGCCGCGAAAATTATCCGCCCGCTGCTGGATGCGATGCAGACCACGCCAGCGTTCGTTTACCTGGTGCCTATCGTGATGCTGTTCGGCATCGGTAACGTACCGGGGGTGGTCGTGACCATTATCTTCGCCCTTCCGCCAATTATTCGTCTGACCATTCTGGGCATTAACCAGGTGCCTGCGGATCTGATAGAGGCATCGCGCTCGTTCGGCGCCAGCCCGCGTCAGATGCTGTTTAAGGTTCAGCTTCCGCTGGCGATGCCGACCATTATGGCAGGTGTTAACCAGACGCTGATGCTGGCGCTGTCGATGGTGGTGATCGCCTCAATGATTGCCGTTGGCGGGTTAGGTCAGATGGTACTGCGCGGCATTGGCCGTCTCGATATGGGGCTGGCGACCGTCGGCGGCGTCGGGATTGTGATCCTCGCCATCATTCTTGACCGCCTGACCCAGGCTGTCGGTCGTGATTCACGCAGTCGCGGCAACCGTCGCTGGTACACCACCGGCCCTGTCGGGTTACTCACCCGCCCATTCACAAAATAAGGAACAACGATGCGACATAACGTACTTTTTGCCACAGCGTTTGCGACCCTTGTCTCCACCAGCGCAGTTGCCGCTGACCTGCCGGGCAAAGGCATTACCGTGCAGCCGGTGCAGAGCACCATTTCGGAAGAGTCCTTCCAGACCCAGATTGTCAGCCGTGCGCTGGAGAAACTGGGCTATACGGTGAATACCGCCAGCGAAGTGGATTACAACGTGGGCTATACCTCCATTGCCTCCGGCGATGCCACCTTTACCGCCGTGAACTGGCAGCCGCTGCACGACGATATGTATGCCGCCGCAGGCGGTGACAAGAAATTCTACCGTGAAGGCACCTTTGTGACCGGCGCTGCGCAGGGATATTTGATCGACAAGAAAACCGCCGATAAGTATCACATCACCAATATTGAACAGCTGAAAGATCCGAAGATCGCCAAACTCTTTGATACCAACGGTGACGGTAAAGCCGACATGATGGGCTGCTCGCCGGGCTGGGGCTGTGAAGCGGTGATTAACCACCAGAACAAAGCCTTCGATCTGGCTAAGACCGTCGACGTGAGCCACGGCAATTACTCTGCGATGATGGCCGACACCATCGCCCGCTTTAAAGAAGGCAAGCCAGTGATCTACTACACCTGGACGCCGTACTGGGTGAGCGACGTGCTGAAGCCGGGCAAAGACGTGGTGTGGTTGCAGGTGCCCTTCTCTTCCCTGCCGGGCGAGCAGAAAGATATCGACACCAAACTGCCAAATGGCATGAACTATGGCTTCCCGGTGAATACCATGCATATCGTGGCGAACAAAGCCTGGGCCGAGAAAAACCCTGCGGCGGCGAAGCTGTTCTCGGTGATGAAACTGCCGCTGGCTGACATTAACGCCCAGAACGCGATGATGCACGCGGGTAAATCATCCGAAGCAGATATCAAAGGCCACGTGGATGGCTGGATCAAAGCCCACCAGCAGCAGTTCGATGGCTGGGTGAAAGAGGCGCTTGAGGCGCAGAAGTAAAGTACTTTCCCCTCACCCCAGCCCTCTCCCGAAGGGAGAGGGTGTTAGCGTTCCCTCTCCCTTCTGGGGAGAGGGTTAGGGTGAGGGGCTTAACCGCACAAACACACACATAACAATTCCCCAACATTCACCATCATTGGTTATTATGTTTCCGGAAAAATAATCACTTAACTCACGATTCCTGAAACTAATGACAAAAACAACTCAAGGGCTTAGCCCCGCACTCATCCTTTTAATGTCCGTGGCAACGGGTCTGGCCGTCGCCAGCAACTATTACGCACAACCACTGCTCGACACCATCGCACGCGCCTTCGATCTTTCAGCCAGCTCCGCCGGCTTTATTGTCACCGCAGCACAGCTCGGCTATGCAGCCGGGCTGCTGTTCCTGGTGCCATTAGGCGATATGTTTGAGCGCCGGATGCTTATCGTCTCCATGACGCTGCTGGCGGCGGGCGGAATGTTGATCACCGCCAGCAGCCAGTCGTTAACGATGATGATTATCGGCACCGCGCTGACGGGGCTGTTCTCGGTGGTGGCGCAAATTCTGGTTCCCCTCGCCGCGACGCTGGCTTCCCCGGAAAAACGCGGCAAAGTGGTCGGTACTATCATGAGCGGCCTGCTGCTGGGCATCCTGCTGGCGCGAACCGTTGCCGGGCTGCTGGCGAGCCTCGGCGGCTGGCGCACCGTTTACTGGGTGGCGAGCGTGCTGATGCTTATCATGGCGCTGGCCCTGTGGCGCGGCCTGCCAAAGGTGAAGCAGGAAAATCACCTGAACTATCCGCAGCTCCTCGCCTCCGTTTTCAGCCTCTTCACCCGGGATAAACTCCTGCGCACGCGCGCCATTCTGGGGTGTCTCACCTTCGCCAACTTCAGCATCTTATGGACGTCGATGGCGTTTCTGCTCGCCGCGCCACCGTTTAACTACTCAGAAGGCGTGATTGGCCTGTTCGGGCTGGCAGGCGCGGCTGGCGCACTGGGCGCGCGCCCGGCGGGTGGGCTGGCCGATAAAGGTAAATCTCATATGACCACCTCCGCAGGGCTGGTTTTACTCCTGCTCTCCTGGGCGGCCATCTGGTACGGACACGTCTCCGTGCTGGCGCTGATTGTCGGTATTCTGGTGCTAGACCTCACCGTGCAGGGCGTACACATCACCAACCAGACCGTGATTTACCGCGTGAAGCCGGACGCCCGTAACCGTCTGACGGCCGGGTACATGACCAGCTACTTTATCGGCGGCGCGGCGGGCTCGCTCATCTCAGCCTCCGCCTGGCAGCATGCGGGCTGGACGGGCGTGTGCGCCATCGGCGCCATCGTCGCGGCGATAAATCTGCTGGTATGGTGGCGCGGCTATCACCGTCAGGAAGCAATTCACTAAGTTTTACATTGCTTTGGGTCCCCTGGGGTGTAAAGGGGGCCTGCATCTGTTAAGGTAACGGTAATCATTTATCCCAGAAATTTTACTGTGGGTGACATATTTACTACCGGCATGAATAGTTCAGACCCCTGTCCTCACATCCCCTCTTTCGCGGGTACACACCCCACGCTCTCTGTGCTCACCGGGTCACGGATTTACCCGGCGCTTTCTGATGGTGACATACGTTTGGCGGATATAACCGCACAAATAATTCATTTACATTATTTGTCACTGTCGTTACTATATCGGCTGTAATTAATGAGGTTATGCCCAAAATGGATAGTTCGTTTACGCCCATTGAACAAATGCTTAAGTTCCGCGCCAGTCGTCATGAGGACTTCCCGTATCAGGAAATTCTGCTGACCCGCCTGTGCATGCACATGCAGGGTAAGCTGCTGGAAAATCGTAACAAGATGCTGAAAGCGCAAGGGATTAACGAGACGTTGTTTATGGCGTTGATTACGCTGGAGTCTCAGGAAAATCACAGCATTCAGCCATCGGAACTGAGCTGTGCGCTGGGGTCATCCCGTACCAATGCAACCCGTATCGCGGATGAACTGGAAAAGCGCGGCTGGATTGAACGCCGTGAAAGCGATAACGATCGCCGCTGCCTGCATCTGCAACTGACCGAGAAAGGTCACGAATTCTTGCGCGAAGTGCTGCCACCGCAGCACAACTGCCTGCACCAGCTCTGGTCTGCCCTCAGCACCGCCGAGCGCGACCAGCTTGAGCATATTACTCGCAAGCTGCTCACCCGTCTGGACCAGATGGATGAAGATGGCGTCATCCTTGAGGCGCTGCGCTAACGCGACGATCCGCTCAACATTCCAGATTGCTAAAAAGAAAAACTGACAGGCCAGCACGTGAAACTGCTGGCCTTTCTGACAACAGGTCGGCTCAGCCGATGTGAAAATAAAAAGATCGTGGAGAACAACAATGAGCGCAAATGCGGAGAACACCCCCCCGCAGCAACCGGTCAACAAAAAGGGCAAACGTAAGAGCGCCCTTATTCTGCTGACCTTGCTCTTTATTATTATTGCCGTGGCATATGGGATCTATTGGTTTTTAGTCTTGCGTCATGTTGAAGAGACAGACGATGCATACGTGGCAGGGAATCAGGTTCAAATCATGGCCCAGGTGTCAGGCAGCGTGACGAAAGTCTGGGCTGATAACACCGACTTTGTGAAAAAAGGCGATGTGCTGGTCACGCTCGATCCTACCGACGCCCAACAGGCTTTTGAAAAAGCACAGACGGCGCTGGCCTCCAGCGTTCGCCAGACCCGCCAGCTGATGATCAACAGCAAGCAGCTTCAGGCCAATATCGACGTGCAGAAAACGGCGCTGGCTCAGGCGCAGAGCGACCTCAATCGTCGTGTTCCTCTCGGCACCGCCAACCTGATTGGCCGTGAAGAGTTGCAGCACGCCCGCGATGCGGTGGCCAGCGCACAGGCGCAGCTGGACGTGGCGATCCAACAGTACAACGCTAATCAGGCGATGGTGCTGGGTACTTCTCTGGAAAACCAGCCGGCGGTGAAACAGGCGGCGACCGAAGTGCGTAACGCATGGCTTGCCCTGCAACGTACCAAAATCGTCAGCCCGATGACCGGCTACGTTTCCCGTCGTTCCGTACAGCCAGGGGCGCAGATTAGCACCACCACGCCGCTGATGGCGGTAGTTCCGGCGAACAATCTGTGGGTCGATGCGAACTTCAAAGAGACCCAGCTGGCGCATATGCGTATCGGCCAAACCGCAACTGTGGTCAGCGATATTTACGGCGATGACATCAAGTACACCGGGAAAGTGGTCGGTCTGGACATGGGGACCGGCAGCGCGTTTAGCCTGCTGCCTGCACAGAACGCCACCGGCAACTGGATCAAAGTGGTACAGCGCTTGCCTGTGCGTATCGAACTGGATCCTAAGCAGCTGGCAGACCATCCGCTGCGAATTGGCCTTTCCACGCTGGTGACGGTCGATACCGCCAACCGCGACGGTCAGATCCTCGCAAGCCAGGTGCGCAGTACGCCAGCTTATGAAAGTAACGCCCGTGAAATTAGCCTCGATCCGGTCAATAAGCTGATCGATGACATCGTGAAGGCAAACGCCGGTTAAGCCGAAGGTGAGCGTTATGCAACAGCAAAAGCCGCAAAAACCGCTGGAGGGGGCGCAACTGGTCATTATGACCATTGCGCTGTCGCTGGCGACATTCATGCAGGTGCTGGACTCCACCATCGCAAACGTGGCGATCCCTACGATCGCCGGGAACCTTGGCTCATCGCTGAGCCAGGGGACCTGGGTCATTACCTCGTTCGGGGTGGCGAACGCCATTTCCATTCCCATCACCGGCTGGCTGGCGAAGCGCGTCGGTGAAGTGAAGCTGTTCCTTTGGTCGACGATCCTGTTCGTGCTGGCCTCCTGGGCCTGCGGCATGTCCAGTAGCCTGACGATGCTGATTTTCTTCCGCGTCATCCAGGGGATTGTCGCCGGGCCGTTGATTCCGCTGTCGCAGAGTTTGCTGCTGAACAACTATCCGCCCGCCAAACGCTCCATCGCGCTCGCGCTGTGGTCGATGACGGTGATTGTCGCCCCAATTTGCGGGCCAATCCTCGGCGGCTATATCAGCGATAACTATCACTGGGGCTGGATCTTCTTCATCAACGTACCCATCGGTGCGCTGGTGGTACTGATGACGCTACAGTCTTTGCGTGGTCGCGAAACGCGGACTGAACAGCGGCGGATCGACGGCATCGGGCTGGCACTGCTGGTTGTCGGCATCGGCAGCCTGCAAATCATGCTCGACCGCGGCAAAGAGCTGGACTGGTTCGCCTCTACGGAAATCATCGTGCTGACGGTGGTCGCTGTGGTGGCCATCAGCTTCCTGATTGTCTGGGAGCTGACGGACGATAACCCGATAGTCGACCTCTCGTTGTTTAAATCGCGAAACTTCACCATCGGCTGCCTGTGTATCAGCCTCGCCTATATGCTCTACTTCGGCGCGATTGTTCTGCTACCGCAGCTGTTGCAGGAGGTGTACGGCTATACCGCAACCTGGGCGGGGCTGGCCTCCGCACCGGTGGGGTTAATTCCGGTTCTGCTGTCGCCGATTATTGGCCGTTTCGCCCATAAGCTCGACATGCGCAGGCTGGTGACGTTCAGCTTCATCATGTACGCCGTGTGCTTCTACTGGCGCGCGTATACGTTTGAACCGGGAATGGACTTTGGCGCCTCCGCGTGGCCACAGTTTATTCAGGGCTTCGCCGTAGCGTGCTTCTTCATGCCGCTAACCACCATTACGCTTTCCGGCTTGCCGCCTGAGCGGATGGCGGCGGCATCGAGCCTGTCGAACTTCACCCGTACGCTGGCGGGCTCCATCGGGACATCGATCACCACCACGCTGTGGACCAACCGGGAATCGATGCACCATGCTCAACTCACCGAAGCGGTGAACCCGTTCAACCCTAACGCTCAGCAGATGTATAGCCAGCTTGAGGGGATGGGGATGACGGAGCAGCAGGCGTCCGGCTGGCTTGCCCAGCAGATCACCAACCAGGGGCTGATTATCTCGGCAAACGAGATTTTCTGGATATCGGCGGGGATCTTTATCGTCCTGCTGGGGCTGGTGTGGTTTGCCAAACCACCGTTTGGGGCCGGTAGCGGGGGCGGTGGGGCGCATTAGCCCTCATTACAGGACGCCTTACCCGGCCTACGATCGTAGGCCCGGTAAGCGCAGCGCCACCGTGCAACTTCTACGGTTGTCCAAAACGCGACAGCGATTGTCAGTTCCGATAAAGCAGCGCGCCTGAAATCGATTCACGATAGTGAAAAGACAACAGGAGCGCACCATGCTGAACACACCCGCCGACAAATACCAGCCTTACCCCACCCTTTCGTTGCCCGACCGCCGCTGGCCGGAGCAGATTATCACCTGCGCCCCGCGTTGGCTCTCGACCGACTTACGCGACGGTAACCAGGCGCTGGCCGAGCCGATGGACAGCGCGCGCAAGCTGCAATTCTGGGATCTGCTGCTGACCTGCGGGTTTAAAGAAATAGAAGTCGCCTTCCCGTCCGCCTCGCAGACGGACTTTAATTTTGTACGTCAGCTGATTGAGGAGAACCGCATCCCGGATGACGTCACCATTCAGGTGTTAACGCAGGCGCGGGACGATCTTATCCATCGCACTTTCGACTCCCTGCGCGGCGCGAAGCAGGCCACCGTTCACCTGTATAACGCTACCGCCCCGCTGTTCCGCCGTCTGGTATTCGGCATGGAGAAAGCGCAAATCGTCGAGCTGGCGACGCGCGCGACGCGCCTGATTCGTCAGCTGTGTGAAGAGAACCCTGACACCCGCTGGCAGTACGAATACTCCCCGGAAACCTTCTGCTTTACCGAACCGGAGTTTGCGCTGGAGATTTGTGAAGCCGTGGCGGAGATCTGGCAGCCGTGCGCGGCGCGTCCGATGATCGTCAACCTGCCCGCTACCGTCGAAGTGAGCACGCCGAACGTCTATGCCGACCAGATCGAGTATTTCTGCCGCCACTTCAGCCGCCGCAGTGATGTCTGTATCAGCGTACATCCGCATAACGATCGCGGAACGGGCGTCGCCAGCGCGGAGCTGGCCGTCATGGCCGGGGCTGACCGCGTGGAGGGCTGCCTGTTTGGCAACGGTGAGCGCACGGGCAACGTCTGTCTGGTGACGCTGGCGATGAACCTCTACAGCAAGGGCATTAGCCCGAATCTGGATTTCAGCGATATGAATCGGGTGGTTGAAACGGTAGAAACCTGCAACCAGCTGCCCGTCCATCCGCGCCATCCGTGGGCGGGTCGTCTGGCTTACACCGCCTTCTCCGGCTCGCACCAGGATGCCATCAAGAAAGGTTTCGATGCCCGTAAGCCTGGCGAACGTTGGGAGATGCCCTATCTGCCCGTCGACCCGCAGGATATTGGCTGTACCTATGAAGCGGTGATCCGCGTGAACAGCCAGTCAGGAAAAAGCGGAAGCGCCTGGCTTATTGAGCAAAACCACGGCCTGAAATTGCCTCGCGCCCTGCAACAGGATTTTAGCCAGCACGTGCAGCAGGAAACGGATAACCATGGAAAAGAGATGACGCAGAATGCGCTCTGGCAGCTGTTCCGCGCCCGTTACGGCCTGGTGGCGAGCCCGCCATTAGCGCTGCAATCGTACCGCAGCGACAGCCAGCAGGACGGCCAGCTGCGGCTGACGGCAAGCGTCGCCACGCATGGGGGCACCCGCCAGCTGGAAGGCCAGGGAAACGGTTTGCTCTCCGCCGCCGCTCACGGCTTAAGCCGCTGGATCAACGCGTCGTTTGTGATCAAGGATTATCACGAACATACGTTAGGCGAACGCAGCGACAGCCGCTCGGTGGCCTATATCCGCTGCCTGTTCCAGGATGGGACCAGCCGCTGGGGCGTGGGCATCGACAGCGACGTGGCACGCGCGTCGATTCAGGCGCTTTTTAACGCGGTCAGTCGTTCCTGAAGTAATCGCTGGGTGAGAGACCCATTACCCGGCGAAACATTGCCGTAAAGGCGCTGTGGCTGCCATACCCCAGATCCAGCGCCACGCGTAATACCGGCTGGCCCTGCGCCAGCCGCACTAAGGCTTCCAGCAGTCGCGCCCTTCTCACCCACTCGCCGTAGCTCAGGCCTGTCTGCTGCTGAAAATGACGGTTCAGCGTGCGTTCGCTCATCCCCACAATACCTGCGGCCTGGGCGCTGCTCCAGCTTTCTCCCGGGGCCATTCGAATCTGCTGGCAGAGATGGCGCAGCGCTTCGCTTTCCGGCTCGGGCAGGTGAAACGGCAGCACCGGCATGAGACGAATTTCATCGAGGATCAGCTCATAAACACGTTCATCGCGGCTTCCGGGTGCGTAAGATTCAGGAAGCGTAAGGGAGGTCAGGATCAGCTCGCGCAGCAGGGGCGAGATCTGCACGATCTGGCAGGTCGCCGGGAGATCGGCGCGCGCCAGCGGGTCGATAAACAGCGTGCGGGCGGCAACGTTGCCGGTGATGCGCAGGGCGTGCTGCGTACCCGCAGGTAGCCAGACGCCGCGACCGGGCGGCACCACCCAGCAGCCAGATGCGGTATCCACCCGCACGACGCCGGTGAGGCTGTGCAGGAGCTGCGCGCAGTCGTGCTGATGCCACGGCTCGCTGTCGCCATGAGCATAATCATGCGAAAACGGCACAAGCGGGCGATGGGTAAAGGAGAAGGTGGTGGTTGTCGTCATCAGGATTGTAGGCCCGGTCAGCGAAGCGCCACCGGGCATCCACAGGCACGATACTAAATGTGCAGTTCCTGAAGTTTTTCTTTTGGCAGGGCCAGCTCGTCGTTGCTGTTTACACGAACATCACGTTCGATGATATGACGGGCAATCTCCTGAGCTTCTTCCAGAGAGTGCATCTGGTAAGTGCCGCACTGGTAAACGTTCAGCTCAGGGATCTGGTTCTGCTCTTTCACCTTCAGCACGTCTTCCATTGCTGCTTTCCACGCATCCGCGACGCGTTTTTCTTCAGGCTGACCAATCAGGCTCATGTAGAAACCGGTGCGGCAGCCCATCGGAGAGATATCGATGATCTCCACGCCGTTGCCGTTCAGGTGGTCGCGCATGAATCCGGCGAACAGGTGTTCCAGCGTGTGAATGCCTTTCTCTGGCATCACTTCTTTATTCGGCACGCAGAAGCGCAGGTCGAAAACGGTGATCGTGTCGCCGTGCGGCGTGTTCATGGTCTTCGCCACGCGGACTGCTGGTGCTTCCATACGGGTATGGTCGACAGTAAAGCTATCTAATAACGGCATACGTCACCTCCGATAGTGATTTTTTTTAAAATAAACTGAACTCTTCTACGGAATGCGCGTCTGAGTATATGAAAGACGCGCATTTGTTATCATCATCCCTGAATTCAGAGATGTATATTTTGGCCACAGCGATGTGGCCTTTTTCTTTTGGTTCAGGCCTGCTTCGCCAGAAACGCCTCAAACGACTCCGTATCCGCCGCTTCGACCTCTTTCTGACGCACAACGGACGCATCGCGCTCTGCCACAAAATCCGCTTCGCTCAGGATCTCTAACGGCTCCTGCATCAGCATCTCACGGTACTCCGCTGAGAGTGAACGCCCTGTGCCACCAATTCCCTGCTCAATCATAGAACGCAGAATACGTGCTGAGAATGTCCGTTCCGGGTTATCAAAGCTTTCAACCAGTTCGTCGCAGACCTTCTGGTAAGCTTCGCCGCCGTACACGCTATCCAGCGTCTGGGCTACGCGCTTCAGGTCATGGAACAGATCCTTCCCTACCTTAGACAGTGGGAACTGAGCCGTTTCACAGCCAATACCTAACGTCAGGCCCGGCTTGCGCCCTTCCAGAATCACGCGATTCCAGTTGGCACGGGTACACAGCAGTTCGTCGGAACTCATTTCCGGCGCATCCGCCAGTACGCACCAGACCATAAACAGGTCAAGGAAACGAACCTGCTGCTCGTCAACGCCAATCGGTGAGAACGGGTTGATATCCAGCGAGCGCACTTCAATGTATTCGATCCCGCCGCGCTGTAGCGCATCCGACGGCGTTTCACCGCTGCGCGTCACGCGCTTCGGACGAATCGGCGCATACAGTTCATTTTCAATCTGCAACACGTTGGTGTTAATTTGCAGGCGTTTGCCGTCTTTTTCGAGGCCGATTTTTTCGTACTCTTCCGACGGGGTTTTTATCGCCCGCTTCAAGCCTGCCACATATTCGTGCAGATCGTTAAACGTAATTCCGAGATTGCTTTGCGATTTATTGGTATAGCCAAGGTCGCTCAGGCGCAGGGAGGTCGCGTATGGCAGGTAATACATGCCACATTCGGTCTTCTCGAACGGTAGCGTGGTCGGTTTCCCTTGCAGGAACGATGAACAGATAGCCGGGGACGCGCCGAACAGATACGGAATAACCCAGCCAAAACGGTAGTAGTTGCGGATCAGGCGGAAGTAGCCCGCGGAGATCGCTTCTTTATCCGTTTCACCGCACTTCGCCTGCCAGAACGCCATCGGCAGAGAAAAGTTGTAGTGCACGCCAGAGATCGTCTGCATCAATGCGCCGTAGCGGTTTTTCAGTCCTTCGCGATACAGCGTTTTCAGCCGACCAATATTCGAGGTGCCGTACTGCGCCAGCTCGATATCCTGCCCCTGCTCGATATAGCACGGCATGCTGAGCGGCCACATACGCTCGTCGCCGAGGTTGCGGGCGGTGAAGCGATGCACGTCGCGCATGATCGTCAGCATATGATCAATATCACCGTCTACTGGCGTGATGAACTCCAGCAGCGCTTCGGCGAAATCGGTTGTGATCCATTTATGTGTCAGCGCCGAGCCTAACGCCTTCGGGTGTCCCGTAGTCGCTAAGCTACCATCCGCATTTACGCGCAGCGTTTCGCGCTCAAGCCCACGCTGAATCCCCTTCAGTGCCTGAGGGTGATTTTCCAGCCAGGCCAGCGCCTGTGATACGTCCGGGATCAATTTGACCTCCCGCCTGTCAAAAAATTGTCACTCAGCATAATTGTAATGGTTGACGATTGAAGGTCGCGAATTCATTCCACCAATTAGTGCCACCACGTCATACCCTGTAGTGTTACCCATGCCAGTAAAACATAGCGTAACGCCTTGCCAAGGCACAAAAAAAAGAGCACCGGTCCCCAGGAGATGCGCATCCATCCCGCCAGCAGACACAGTAAATCGCCTATTACAGGCATCCAGCTTAATAACAGCGTGGCAGCGCCATAGCGTTTTAGCCAGCCCACTGCCTTTTCCTGCCAGCGAGATTTTTCGCGTAGCGGAAAGAAACGTCCAAGAATAACGTTAGTCAGCCCTCCAAGGCTATTACCCATTGTTGCTATTAAGACCAGCAACCAGGGCTGACTTACGCCGGACAACAGCATCGCCACCAGCACCACTTCCGAATTCCCCGGTAAGAGGGTGGAGCTTAAAAAACTGCTGGCGAATAATGAAGCGAGTGACAGCGCGTCACTCACAGTAAGCGAACGTCCACCGCCGCCATTCCGGCATCACGCGCGGCCTGAATACCAAAATCAGCATCTTCAAACACCACGCATTTTGCAGGTGGAACACCCATTAATTCTGCACAGAGCAGGAAGGTATCCGGTGCGGGTTTATGATGTTTAACATGATCGGCGGCAACGACGGCAGAAAAATAGTGGCGCAGGCCAAGGTGATTGAGTAGCGCTTCAGCAATCGCGCTCTCGCTGCCCGTACCGACAGACATAGGACGACGGCCGTGCCACTCCTTGACGACGTCAATGAGTGGTAAAGGCTGCACGGTGTCTAACAGCATGGCTTTTACCGCGTCGGTTTTTTCACGCGCGAGCTGATGAGGGTCGAGATCGGCCTGATTCAGCTCAATCACGGCCTGTGCGATACGCCAGGTGGGCGATCCGTTGAGGGCAATCATCGCCTGTAAATCGAAACGCATACCGTAACGGCCCAGGACTTCGGTCCAGGCCTGACGATGCGTGGGTTCGGTATCCAGGAGGGTGCCGTCCATGTCGAAGATCAAACCGTCATACTGTGCGTACATCGTGCTCTCGCTAAACGATTAACAAAGCATTACTTTATCGTAAAAGGGGATTTTTGTCGCTGACAGAGAGCGTGATTGCTGACGGAACGTCGAAGGAATAAACAAAGGGGGGAGAAGATGGTGCATCCGGGAGGATTACTCGGCTTACGCCTCGCCCTGCGGGCCGTTGCTAAAGCAACGTTATCCTCCCTGGTGCTTGCGATTAACTCGCATACCTTAAAACAACAGCATCGCTGTTATCCAGAAGAATATGGTGCATCCGGGAGGATTCGAACCTCCGACCGCTCGGTTCGTAGCCGAGTACTCTATCCAGCTGAGCTACGGATGCATCGGGATTTACTACTGTTACTGCTGATACTCGGTATCGCTTCAAAAGCAACACAAAGTAAAATATGGTGCATCCGGGAGGATTCGAACCTCCGACCGCTCGGTTCGTAGCCGAGTACTCTATCCAGCTGAGCTACGGATGCATCGGGATTTACTGCTGTACTTCTCGATACTCATATCACTTCAAAAGCAATATGAAGTAAAAAATGGTGCATCCGGGAGGATTCGAACCTCCGACCGCTCGGTTCGTAGCCGAGTACTCTATCCAGCTGAGCTACGGATGCATCGGGATTTACTACTGTTACTGCTGATACTCGGTATCGCTTCAAAAGCAACACAAAGTAAAATATGGTGCATCCGGGAGGATTCGAACCTCCGACCGCTCGGTTCGTAGCCGAGTACTCTATCCAGCTGAGCTACGGATGCATCGGGATTTACTGCTGTACTTCTCGATACTCATATCACTTCAAAAGCAATATGAAGTAAAAAATGGTGCATCCGGGAGGATTCGAACCTCCGACCGCTCGGTTCGTAGCCGAGTACTCTATCCAGCTGAGCTACGGATGCATCGGGATTTACTACTGTACTGCTCGATATTCATATCACTTCGAAAGCAATATGAAGTAATAGATGGTGCATCCGGGAGGATTCGAACCTCCGACCGCTCGGTTCGTAGCCGAGTACTCTATCCAGCTGAGCTACGGATGCAAAATGGCGGTGAGGCGGGGATTCGAACCCCGGATGCAGCTTTTGACCGCATACTCCCTTAGCAGGGGAGCGCCTTCAGCCTCTCGGCCACCTCACCACACAACGCCTCTTTCGAGTGCTTCGAGCAACTCGTTAAGAGCTTCTCGTCGCTGCGTGGCGCATATATTACTTTCTGGGACTTATAAGTCAAACAATTTTCCACATGCTTTTTTCGTTTGCACAATTCGCACGCAATTCGCATGTAAAAGCCGCAAAGAGAGTGTTTTATAAGCGGATTTTGCAGACATCTTCACAGAATTCTGTTGAGAGAAGCGCGTCATTTGGATGAGATAAGGTTATGAGAGTGGTCAAAAACGAAGCGTTTGAAATAGAACGGTAACTTTATGCAGGAAAAATAACAGGAGGGTTGCGTCTCGCCCGACAGCGAGACGCGACAATATCAGTAACTGGACTGCTGGGATTTTTCAGCCTGGATACGCTGGTAGATCTCTTCACGGTGGACAGATACTTCTTTAGGAGCGTTAACACCAATACGTACCTGGTTACCCTTTACCCCTAAAACTGTCACGGTGACCTCATCCCCAATCATGAGGGTCTCACCAACTCGACGAGTCAGAATCAGCATTCTTTGCTCCTTGAAAGATTAAAAGAGTCGGGTCTCTTGTATCCCGGCATTATCCATCATATAACGCCAAAAAGTAAGCGATGACAAACACGTAAAGTGTAAGCAGTCACGGCATCACATTCTGTTAAACGTAAGTTTAGCCGATATACACAAACTCAACCTGACTTTATCGTTATCGATAGCGCAGTGAGCAAGACGCCATAACGTTACCGCTATGGCGTCTGCTTGTGCTTTGTAGTTATTACAGTTTCGCGCTTACCCAGCTTTCAACGCTGGCTAATGCCGCGGGAAGTGCCGCCGCATCCGTACCACCGGCTTGCGCCATGTCCGGACGACCGCCACCTTTGCCACCCACCTGCTGGGCGACCATGCCAATCAGTTCCCCTGCTTTGACACGATCCGTCACATCCTTAGAGACGCCCGCAATCAGAGAAACCTTACCCTCTGCGACCGTTGCCAGCACGATAACCGTCGAACCAAGCTGGTTCTTCAGATCGTCGACCATGGTACGCAGCATCTTAGGCTCAACGCCCGCCAGATCGCTGACCAGCAGTTTGACGCCCTTAATGTCTACCGCTTTGCTGGAGAGGTTTGCGCTCTCCTGCGCCGCAGCCTGTTCTTTCAGCTGCTGGAGTTCTTTTTCCAGCTGACGGGTACGATCCAGCGCGACACGCACTTTTTCGCCCAGGTTCTGGCTATCGCCTTTCAGCAGCTGCGCGATCTCGTGTAGCTGGTCGCTCTGCGCATGCAGGCTGGCAATTGCGCCTTCCCCGGTCACCGCCTCAATACGACGCACGCCTGCCGCCGTCCCCGACTCGGAAACGATGCGGAACAAGCCGATGTCACCGGTGCGGGATGCGTGAGTACCGCCACACAGTTCGGTAGAGAAGTCGCCCATGCTCAGCACGCGAACGCGGTCGTCATATTTCTCGCCAAACAGCGCCATCGCACCTTTCTTCTTCGCTGCCTCGAGATCCATGATGTGGGTTTCGATTGGCAGGTTACGGCGGATCTGGGCATTCACCAGGTCTTCCACCGCACGAATTTCAGATGGCTTCATCGCTTCAAAATGTGAGAAGTCGAAACGCAGCACTTTGTCATTAACCAGAGAACCTTTCTGTGCAACGTGCGTACCCAGCACTTCGCGCAGGGCTGCGTGCATCAGGTGGGTTGCCGAGTGGTTCAGACGAATGCGCGCGCGGCGAGCTTCGTCAACGTTGGCCTGAACGCCCTCGCCCACTTTCAGAGAACCGGAAACCAGTTTGCCCTGGTGACCAATCGCCTGACCGTATTTCTGGGTATCGCTTACGCTGAAGCTGAAGCCATTGCCTTTCAGTTCGCCTTTATCGCCAACCTGACCGCCCGATTCCGCATAGAACGGCGTTTTATCCAGGATAACAACCGCGTCCTGACCCGCGCTAATGCTGTCTACGGCTTTACCGTCAACAAACAGCGCGGTTACGTTGCTGGTCAGGGCCAGCTCTTCGTAGCCTTTAAATTCAGACGCGCTATCAACGCGGATCATCGCGTTGTAGTCTGCGCCAAAACCGCTGGATTCACGCGCACGACGACGCTGCTCTTCCATTGCGGCTTCAAAGCCTGCTTCGTCAACTTTGATGTTGCGCTCGCGGCAAACGTCCGCCGTCAGGTCAACCGGGAAGCCGTAGGTGTCGTACAGGCGGAAAGCGGTTTCGCCATCCAGCGTGTCGCCCTTGAGTTTCGCCAGCTCGTCGTCCAGCAGCGCCAGACCGCGCTCCAGCGTACGGGCAAACTGCTCTTCTTCGGTTTTCAGAACCTGTTCAACCTGCGCCTGCTGGCGTTTCAGCTCGTCGCCGGCAGAGCCCATCACGCCAATCAGTGGCCCAACGAGTTTATAGAAGAAGGTGTCCTTCGCGCCCAGCATGTTGCCATGGCGGATCGCACGACGAATGATACGACGCAGCACATAGCCACGGTTTTCATTTGACGGGATAACGCCGTCAGCAATCAGGAACGCACAGGAACGAATATGGTCTGCGATAACGCGCAGTGATTTGTTGCTCAGATCGGTTGCGCCCGTTACCTCAGCAACGGCTTTGATCAGGGTGCTGAACAGGTCAATCTCATAGTTGGAGTTAACGTGTTGCAGAACGGCCGCGATACGCTCAAGGCCCATACCGGTATCTACGGACGGTTTTGGCAGCGGCTCCATGGTGCCGTCGGCCTGACGGTTGAACTGCATGAAGACGATGTTCCAGATCTCAATATAGCGATCGCCATCTTCTTCCGCGCTTCCCGGAGGGCCGCCCCAGATGTGGTCGCCATGATCGTAGAAGATCTCGGTGCACGGACCGCAAGGGCCGGTGTCGCCCATCTGCCAGAAGTTATCAGACGCGTAAGGCGCGCCTTTGTTGTCACCGATACGGATGATACGTTCGCGAGGGATACCCACTTCTTTTTCCCAGATGTCGAACGCTTCGTCATCGGTCTCATACACGGTCACCCACAGACGCTCTTTCGGCAGATTGAACCAGTTTTCACCGGTCAGCAGTTCCCACGCGTATTGAATGGCGTCGTGTTTGAAGTAGTCGCCGAAGCTGAAGTTACCCAGCATTTCGAAGAAGGTGTGGTGGCGCGCGGTGTAACCGACGTTTTCCAGATCGTTGTGTTTACCGCCCGCACGCACGCAACGCTGTGAGGTTGTGGCGCGGGAATAATTACGCTTGTCGAGACCAAGGAACACATCCTTGAACTGGTTCATCCCGGCGTTGGTAAACAGCAGAGTCGGGTCATTGTTCGGTACCAGGGAGCTGCTGGCAACAACCTGGTGTCCCTTACTATGGAAAAAATCGAGAAACGCCTGACGGATCTCAGCGGTGCTCTTGCTCATAATTATCCTGAAATCAAGCTAACGAAATGTCGCAGCAGATCTGTATCTGTAAACAGTTGGACGGACCAGCTACTGGAAAAAGTGGGAATAAGATAAGTTTTCTTTAGTGGGAAGTAAAATCCCGCATGCGTTCAATCGGTAAAATTACGCCAGATATCCTGAATATCTTCCATCAGGAAGCCGCGGTAGAGCAAAAAGCGCTGGATTTTAACTTTTTCTGAAAATTCACGCGGCAGCGGCTCACCGTACTTTCGTACCGCCTGCTCACGCGCCAGTTCGCACCAGTCAATTTCACTTTCGCGCATGGCTTTTTCAATCGATTCACGGGCAACGCCTTTCTGGTTCAGCTCCTGGCGGATACGCGCTGGCCCATAGCCTTTACGACCACGGCTGGCAAGAAAGCGAGCGGCAAAACGGCCGTCATCCAGATAGTGATGCTCGTAGCACCAGGCAACCACGCGGTCATAATCTTCCGCGGTGGCATCAATGTCTTCCGGACCGTTTTTGCTCATGACGGGCGCTGACAGTTTCCGCCGCAGCTCCTGTTCGCTATGGTCACGCACGGCAAGAATACGCACGGCCCGATCCAGCAAGCGTGAGTAGGCTGGTCGGCGTGATGTCGGTTCACTCATAAAAAACCTGTCGATTCAGAAATGCAAAAAGGGCCGCATCAGCAGCCCTTCATTTTTATCCGAGAGGATTAAAAGTCTTCGTTGGTTTCTTCAGCATCCGCGCCGTCGACCACGAAATCAGGTTTAGAGTCCTGGTTGTTCAGCAGGAGTTCACGCACCTTCTTCTCAATCTCTTTCGCCGCCGCCGGGTTCTCTTTCAGCCAGGAGATAGCATTAGCTTTACCCTGACCAATCTTGTCACCGTTGTAGCTGTACCATGCGCCCGCTTTTTCAATCAGCTTCTCTTTCACGCCCAGGTCAACCAGCTCGCCGAGGAAGTTGATACCTTCGCCGTAGAGGATCTGGAACTCAGCCTGTTTGAACGGTGCTGCGATTTTGTTCTTCACAACCTTCACGCGGGTTTCGCTACCGACTACGTTATCCCCCTCTTTCACCGCGCCGATACGGCGGATATCCAGACGGACAGAAGCGTAGAATTTCAGAGCGTTACCGCCGGTGGTAGTTTCCGGGTTACCGAACATTACACCAATTTTCATACGGATCTGGTTGATGAAGATCAGCAGCGTATTGGACTGCTTCAGGTTACCCGCCAGCTTACGCATCGCCTGGCTCATCATACGTGCCGCGAGGCCCATGTGAGAGTCACCGATTTCACCTTCAATTTCCGCTTTTGGCGTCAGCGCCGCAACGGAGTCGACGATGATCACATCAACCGCACCTGAGCGCGCCAGCGCGTCACAAATTTCCAGTGCCTGCTCGCCGGTGTCCGGCTGGGAGCACAGCAGGTTGTCGATATCAACGCCCAGTTTACGGGCATAGACCGGGTCCAGCGCGTGCTCGGCATCGATAAACGCACAGGTTTTACCTTCGCGCTGTGCCGCCGCAACAACCTGCAACGTCAGGGTGGTTTTACCCGAGGATTCCGGACCGTAGATTTCTACGATACGGCCCATCGGCAAACCGCCAGCGCCCAGTGCGATATCAAGAGAAAGCGAACCAGTGGAGATAGTTTCCACATCCATGGAACGGTCTTCACCCAGGCGCATGATGGAGCCTTTACCGAATTGCTTTTCGATCTGGCCCAGTGCTGCCGCCAACGCTTTCTGTTTGTTTTCGTCGATAGCCATTATTACTCCTGTCATGCCGGGAGAAGCAACTGCGCTTCACCATGGACTTCTGTTCTGTTGAGGCAATTATACTGTATAGTCATACAGTATCAAGTGTTTTGTAGAAATTGTTGCCAGAGCGTTTTTAACGCGTATTCCGTTGCCTGACGACGCACGCTTTCGCGATCGCCGCTGAAGCATTCCCGGCGGGTGATCCCTTCACCTTTTGAGGTGGCAAAGCCAAACCAGACGGTGCCGACAGGCTTCACGTCGCTGCCGCCGTCCGGCCCCGCGATACCGCTGATGGAGATAGCGTAATCTGCGCGCGCCTCTTTCAGCGCGCCAATCGCCATCTCGATCACCACCGGTTCGCTGACCGCGCCATGCTGCTCAAGCGTGGCTTCACGCACGCCAATCATCTGCGCTTTAGCCTCGTTACTGTAGGTCACAAAGCCGCGTTCAAACCAGGCGGAACTGCCAGCAATATCGGTAATTGCTTTCGCCACCCAGCCGCCGGTGCAGGATTCTGCGGTCGTGAGAGTCGCGCCGCGCTGTTTCAGCGCCAGCCCCACCACTTCGCTTAGCTGCATCAATTCATGGTCAGTCATTCTCGCTCCAGGCCTTAGAAAAACATGCAGCACAAGATAGCACTTTCTCATCAAATATGGGGATGCGCGTCGGGTTTTACGAGGGGGCTTCAGAAAAAAGCCGATGCGGGCGCACCGGCCAGAGAGACGCTTATTTCATGCTGTTAGCGAGGGTGTCCACATTGTGGCGAAACGCCTTGACGTAGGTGTCCGCCACGCCGCCCTTCGCGGACAGCGCTTCCGGGTAAAGTTCACCGCCCGGCTGGGCGCCCGTGGCGGTCGCAATCTGCTTCACCAGGCGCGGGTCAAGCTGGTTTTCCATGAACCAGGTTTTCACGCCGTCAGCTTTAATCTGGTTGATGATCTCCGCTACCTGCGCCGCGCTGGCTTCACTCTCAGACGACAGCCCCTGCGGCGCCATAAACATCACGCCGTAGGCGCGGCTGAAATAGCCGAAGGCGTCGTGGCTGGTCAGCACTTTGCGCTTCGCCTGTGGAATGTCGCTGAAACGCTTTTTAGCCCAACCGTCCAGCTGAGAGAGCTGCGCAATATAGGGTTTACCGGTAGCTTCAAGCGCCGCCGTATCTTCAGGATCGGCCTTCACCAGCCCTGAGAGAATATTTTGCGCATACAGCGCGCCGTTCGCCGCGCTGTTCCACGCGTGCGGATCGGTCACGGTTTTACCGTCCTCTTCCAGCGTGTGCGTTTTCACGCCGTCTGAAGCAACTACCAGCTGGCCTTTGAATCCGGAGGCTTTCACCAGACGGTCGAGCCAACCCTCCAGCCCCAGCCCATTGACCACCACCACGTCAGCTTTACTCAGCGCCGCGCTGTCTTTGGGCGAGGGTTCGAAAGTATGGGGATCACCGTCTGGCCCCACCAGCGTCGTCACCTTCACACGATCGCCGCCAACCTGCTGCGTGATGTCTCCCAGGATGGAAAAGCTGGTCACCACATTAAGCGTTTTCGCCATTACGCCGTGCGTCATCATGCCGAGCGCGAGCGCCACGGCTAACCCTGTACGTTTCATCGTTTCCCCTTGCGTTAAAAAAGCGCCCGCAGGCTATCCGCCAGCCTGCTGCGCGTGCCAAATAAAACTGAAATAAAGAACAATGCGCTGGCGGTCAGCACAATGGAGGGCCCGGCGGGCAGACTCACTGCCCAGGAAAGACTTAAGCCCAGCCACGCGCAAAAAATACCGCTGATACCCGCCATCAAAAGTAACCCTGGCAGTGTGCGCACCCAGCAGCGTGCCGCCACGGCGGGTAACATCATCAGCCCGACGGCCATCAATGTGCCGAGTACCTGAAAACCGGCCACCAGGTTGAGCACCAGCAGCGCCAGAAACAGACCGTGTAACATCCCGGGCAGCCAGCGCGCGTTCACCTGCAACCACGCAGTATCGAACGCTTCACTGACCAGCCCACGATAAAAAATCGCCAGCGTGAGGAGCGTGAACATGCAGACCCCCGTCACGAACAGGGCTGACACGCTATCCACGGCGAGAATGGAGCCAAACAGAAGATGAAGCAGATCGACATTTGAACCGCGCAGCGACACCAGCGTGACGCCCAGCGCCAGGGAACCCAGGTAAAACCCCGCGAAGCTGGCATCTTCTTTAAGAGGTGTACGGCGGCTGACCAGCCCGGCCACCAGCGCAACGGCGATACCGGCAATAAACCCGCCGACAGTCATTGCCAGCAGCGACATTCCGCTGAGCAGATAGCCCACCGCGACACCCGGCAAAATGGCGTGAGAAAGGGCGTCCCCCATCAGGCTCATCCGACGCAGCTGAAGGAATACACCCAGCGCAGTGGTGCTGACGGAGAGCGCCAGGCAAACCACCAGCGCGCGCCGCATAAAGCCGTACTCAATAAACGGCTGGAAGAAGAGATGCCAGATCATGCCACCCTCACCCGCTCGGTTTTCCAGTGCGGCGTATCAGCGTCCAGCCGCAACGTTTGTGGGAAGTGGCGCGAGACGCGTTCGCTGTCGTGCAGTACCGCCAGCAGAGTCTGCCCCTGCATATACATCTCCAGCATCAGATCCATCAGCACGTTGCAGGTCGCTTCATCGACGCCAGTGAAGGGTTCGTCCAGCATCACCAGCGGTGCCTGCTGCACTAAAACGCGGGCAAACAGCATGCGCTGGAATTGCCCGCCGGAAAGTTCATCAATAGTGGAGAACGCCATGGACTCCAGCCCCACGCGCTCCAGCGCGCCGGCAATGCGCATGCGGGCATCCCGACGAAAACCGGCAAACAGAGAGATTGCTGGCCAGCAGCCCATGCTCACCACGTCCTGCACGGTCAGAGGAAATTGCGCCTCCAGCGCGTGACGCTGCGCCAGCCAGCCCACCACCGGACGTCTCCCCTGCCAGCGAAACGTACCGCTGACGGGCGGAATAAAGCCAGCGAGCGTTTTCAGCAGCGTGGATTTGCCGCAGCCGTTGGCCCCGACGATGGCGGTCATGCTCCCGCGTTCAATCACGCCGGACAGCGCGCGCGTAACGGGCTGGCGATCGTAACCCGCCACCAGGTCGTTCATCACGATCATGGCAACGCCACCGCCCAGCGCACGGCCAGGCCGAGAAACAGAATGAGCACCAGCGCCAGCAGCAGCCGAAGCGAGGATGAGAGAGAAAACAGGGACATGGATATCTCAATTCAATAATGTTATAACATAACAATAATGAAAGGCGATTGAGATGTAAACGGCGGGAGTAAAATGGGAGTGTGGCGAAATGTTTCTGCGGGAAACAGGTGCGGGCGGGTGCCCTCACCCCAGCCCTCTCCCACAGGGAGAGGGAGGCATAAGGGGACTTACTGGCTAAACGGTGACGCTGCTGGCACACGCGCCTGAGACACCGCCAGCCCCAGCTGCCACACCGCCATCGCATAGTGCGTGCTGTGGTTGTAGCGGGTAATGGTGTAGAAGTTCGGCAGCCCGAACCAGTACTGATAACCGGTTCCGACATCCAGGCGCAGCAGGCTCACCTGGTCAACATTGCCCAGCGGCTGAGACGGCGTTAAGCCTGCCGCAGCCAGCTGCGCCACGCTGTATTTGGTTTTAAATCCGTTTTCCAGACCAAACGCTTCGCCGTTCGCCTGTACCGCCACCTGGCCGCCCGGCGTCCAGCCATGCGCTTTGAAGTAGTTGGCCACGCTGCCAATAGCGTCTTCGGGATCCCACAGGTTGATGTGACCATCCCCGTTAAAATCTACCGCGTACTGCTTATAGGAGGACGGCATAAACTGGCCGTAGCCCATCGCACCGGCGAACGACCCTTTCAGATCTAACGGATCGTCCTGTTCGTCTCGCGCCATCAGCAGGAAGGTTTCCAGCTCGGAAGAGAAATACTCCGCGCGACGCGGGTAGTTGAAGGAGAGCGTCGCCAGCGCATCGAGGATGCGGGTTTTACCCATAATGCGTCCCCAGCGGGTCTCAACCCCAATAATACCGACGATGATCTCCGGCGGCACGCCATAGACCTGCCACGCGCGGTTCAGGGCGTCTTCATACTGATTCCAGAACACCACGCCATTTTGCACGTTGTCCGGGGTAATAAACTGTTTGCGATAACGCAGCCACGCCCCGTTTGGCCCGGTCGGCACCTGGGCCGTCGGCGCCTGCCTGTCCATCAGGCGCAGCACGTAGTCCAGACGCTTCGCCTGAGACAAAATGGCATGAAGCTGCTGGCGATCAAAACCGTGCTTGCTCACCATTTTATCGATGAACTGTTCGGCCGCAGGGTTATTCGCGAAGTCGCCGCCCATCTGCATCATATTGTGCTGCGGCTCCAGCAGGAATCCTCCGGAAGGCGCGCCCGCCGTTGGCTGAACGGCTTCGGTCTTGGGTTTGCTACTACAGGCGGACAGGAGAATAAGCGCAGGCAACAGCGCTGCATAACGACGCTTGAACATGTGGCATCCATTTAACGAGTTCGGTAAGAACCCAGTATGGTAAAGCATCCCCAACTCCTCAAGGAAGCGGTACGCACCTCCCCAACGCAAATCCGTGCCTTTTTCCACCAAAAATTATTCACCTCACCAATAAACTTTCAAAATAATACATTTTTCTTTCATTGTGAGATCTAATTAACACTTTAAAACCTTTCAAAGTGATTATTATTAGCCGCAGATAGACAAAAACAAACGCCCTACAGGAGAGAAGAATGATAGAAACCATCACCCATGGCGCCGAGTGGTTCATCGGGCTGTTTCAGAAAGGCGGAGAAGTGTTTACTGGCATGGTGACCGGGATCCTGCCCCTGCTGATCAGCCTGCTGGTGATCATGAACGCGCTGATTAACTTTATCGGCCAGCAGCGCATCGAGCGCTTCGCCCAGCGCTGCGCCGGAAACCCGCTGTCCCGCTACCTGATACTGCCCTTTATCGGCACCTTCGTGTTCTGCAACCCGATGACCTTAAGCCTCGGCCGCTTTATGCCAGAGAAGTACAAGCCGAGCTATTACGCCGCCGCCTCCTACAGCTGCCATTCCATGAACGGCCTGTTCCCGCACATCAACCCCGGCGAACTGTTTGTCTATCTCGGGATCGCCAGCGGCCTGACCACGCTTGGCCTGCCGCTCGGCCCGCTGGCGGTGAGCTACCTGCTGGTCGGTCTGGTGACCAACTTCTTCCGCGGCTGGGTGACTGACCTCACCACCGCCATTTTCGAGAAAAAAATGGGCATCCAGCTTGAACAGAAAGTCCATCTTTCAGGAGCCACAGCATGAACCGGATCCGCATTGAGAAAGGCACGGGCGGCTGGGGCGGCCCGCTGGAGTTCGACGCCACCGAAGGCAAAAAGATTGTGTACATCACCGCGGGCACGCGCCCGGCGATCGTCGACAAGTTGCGCGAGCTGACCGGCTGGGAAGCGGTCGACGGCTTCAAGGAAGGCGAACCGCCGGAAGCGGAAATCGGCGTGGCGGTGATCGACTGCGGCGGCACGCTGCGCTGCGGCATCTATCCGAAGCGCCGCATTCCGACGGTAAATATTCACTCCACCGGGAAATCCGGCCCGCTGGCGCAGTACATCGTTGAAGATATTTATGTGTCAGGCGTGAAGGAAGACAACATCACGCTGGTGAATGGCACATCTGCGCCGCAAAAAGCGGCCCCGCGCGAGTACGACACCAGCAAAAAAATCACCGAGCAGAGCGATGGCCTGCTGGCGAAGGTCGGGATGGGGATGGGGTCCGCCGTGGCGGTGCTGTTCCAGTCCGGGCGCGACACCATCGACACGGTGCTGAAGACCATTCTGCCGTTTATGGCATTCGTCTCGGCGCTGATCGGCATCATCATGGCCTCAGGCCTGGGCGACTGGATTGCCCACGGCCTCGCCCCGCTTGCCAGCCACCCGCTCGGCCTGGTGACGCTGGCGCTGATCTGCTCCTTCCCGCTGCTGTCGCCGTTTCTCGGCCCGGGCGCGGTGATTGCTCAGGTTATCGGCGTGCTGATTGGCGTGCAGATTGGTCTGGGGAATATTCCTCCGCACCTCGCCCTGCCCGCCCTGTTTGCCATTAACGCCCAGGCAGCGTGCGACTTTATCCCCGTGGGGCTGTCGCTGGCGGAAGCACGCCAGGAGACCGTGCGCGTGGGCGTGCCGTCCGTGCTGGTCAGCCGCTTCCTGACGGGCGCGCCGACGGTGCTGATTGCCTGGTTTGTTTCCGGCTTTATTTATCAATAAGAGGTGCCTGCCATGACTGTGATTTACCAGACAACCATTACCCGCATCGGCCAGAGCGCGGCGGATGCGCTGAGCGACCAGATGCTGATCACCTTCCGCGAAGGCGCCCCGGCAGATATCGAAGAGTTTTGCTTTATCCACTGCCACGGCGAGCTGAACGGCGAGCTAAAGGCAGGGAGCCAGCTACAGCTGGGCGAGGCGCGCTATGCCGTGACCGCCGTCGGCGACGTCGCCGAGCAAAACCTGCGCGAGCTGGGGCATATCACCCTACGTTTCGACGGCCAGCCGCAGGCGGAGTATCCCGGTACGGTTCACGTAGTGGGCCCGGTTCCGCAGGCTGTCACCCCAGGCTGCACGTTAAAATTTATTTCGTAATAAAGGAGAGACACATGAGTCAGGTTGCCGTTGTCATTGGTGGGGGACAAACCTTAGGCGAGTTCCTCTGCCATGGGCTTGCCGCAGAGGGCTACCGCGTGGCGGTCGTGGATATTCAGAGTGAGAAAGCCGCCCGCGTAGCGGACGCCATCAACACCGAGTTTGGCGAAGGGATGGCGTACGGATTTGGTGCCGACGCCACCAGCGAGCAGAGCGTGATGGCGCTGGCCCGCGGCGTGGACGAGATATTTGGGCGTATCGACCTGCTGGTCTACAGCGCGGGGATCGCGAAAGCGGCGTTTATCAGCGATTTCGAGCTGGGGGATTTTGACCGCTCGTTGCAGGTGAATCTGGTGGGCTATTTCCTCTGCGCCCGCGAATTTTCCCGTCTGATGATCCGCGACGGTATTCAGGGTCGCATCATTCAGATCAACTCAAAATCGGGGAAAGTGGGCAGCAAGCACAACTCCGGCTACAGCGCGGCGAAGTTTGGCGGCGTCGGGCTGACACAGTCTCTGGCGCTGGATCTGGCCGAATACGGCATTACCGTTCACGCGCTGATGCTGGGTAACCTGCTGAAATCCCCGATGTTCCAGTCCCTGCTGCCACAGTACGCCGCCAAACTTGGCATCAAAGCTGAAGAAGTGGAGCAGTACTACATCGACAAAGTGCCGCTCAAGCGCGGGTGCGACTATCAGGACGTGCTGAACATGCTGCTGTTTTACGCCAGCCCGAAAGCCTCGTACTGCACCGGACAGTCGATTAACGTCACCGGTGGGCAGGTGATGTTCTGATCGAGCAGGGTGATGCCCTCACCCTCCCCCTCTCCCACCGGGAGAGGGAATATAACAAGGAGCCGATATGGTAACCGCACTCATCACCGTCGCCGCCCTCGCCTGGATCTGCCAGATGGCGTTTGGCGGCTGGCAGATCTACCAGTTTAACCGCGCCTTTGATGCGTTGTGTCAGAAGGGACGCGTCGGCGTCGGGCGTTCCGGGGGGCGCTTTAAGCCGCGCGTGGTGGTTGCCGTTGCGCTGGATGAACACAACCGGGTGAGCGATTCCCTCATCATGCGCGGCGTAACGATGTTTGCCCGTCCGACCAAAATTCAGGCGATCAACGGCATTTCGCTGCATGAATTACAACCTGATGTGATCTTCCCCCATGATTCACTCTGTCAGAATGCACTATCATTAGCGCTTAATCTGAAACATGGATAATTTCGTTGTGAAAGTTATAAACTTGCGGAATTATCATTTCGCAACGTAAGGAACGAAGCGCCTATGAAACCACGTCAGCGGCAGGCGGCCATACTTGAGCATCTGCAAAAGCAGGGAAAGTGCTCGGTAGAGGATCTGGCCCACTACTTTGACACCACCGGCACGACAATACGCAAGGACCTGGTGTTGCTCGAAAACTCCGGCGCCGTCATTCGTACCTACGGCGGCGTGGTGCTCAATAAAGACGAAGCCGACCCGCCTATCGACCACAAAACGCTGATCAATACTCACCAGAAAGCGCTGATTGCCGAAGCCGCCGTCAAATTTATCCATGACGGCGATTCCATTATCCTCGACGCAGGCAGTACTGTCCTACAGATGATCCCGCTGCTCAGCCGCTTTAATAACATCACCGTGATGACCAACAGCCTGCACATCGTCAATGCCCTGTCAGAGTTCGACAGCGAGCAGACCATCCTGATGCCCGGTGGCACCTTCCGTAAAAAATCGGCGTCGTTTCACGGGCAGCTGGCGGAGAACGCCTTCGACCACTTCAGCTTCGATAAACTGTTTATAGGTACCGACGGCATCGACCTGAACGCGGGCGTCACGACGTTTAACGAGGTGTTCAGCGTCAGTAAAGCCATGTGCAACGCCGCGCGGGAAGTGATTTTGATGGCAGACTCGTCGAAGTTTGGCCGCAAAAGCCCCAACATTGTCTGTAGCCTTGAAAGCGTCGACAAGCTGATTACCGACGCGGGTATCGACCCGGCGTTTAAAAAAGCGCTGGAAGCGAAGGGCATCGACGTGATCGTAACCGGAGAGAAAAATGAGTGATTTTCTGTTAAACGCAGGCCGTCAGACCCTGCTGCTGGAGCTACAGGAAGCCAGCCGCCTGCCGGAGCGTCTGGGTGAGGATTTTGTTCGTGCAGCCAACGCCATTATCCACTGCGAGGGTAAAGTGATCGTGGCGGGTATCGGTAAATCCGGTCATATCGGCAAGAAGATTGCCGCGACGCTTGCCAGCACCGGCACCCCGGCGTTCTTTGTGCATCCTGCCGAAGCGCTGCACGGCGATCTGGGGATGATCGAAAGCCGCGACGTGATGCTGTTTATCTCCTACTCCGGTTCAGCCAAAGAGCTGGATCTCATCATCCCTCGCCTGCAAGAAAAATCGGTGGCCCTGTTAGCGATGACCGGCAAATCCCGATCGCCGCTGGCGCTGGCCGCGAAAGCAACGCTGGATATTTCCGTTGAGCGCGAAGCCTGTCCGATGCACCTGGCACCGACCTCCAGCACCGTCAACACCCTGATGATGGGCGACGCGCTGGCAATGGCGGTGATGCAGGCGCGCGGTTTTAATGAGGAAGATTTCGCCCGCTCCCATCCTGCGGGCGCGCTTGGGGCACGTCTGCTCAACAAGGTTCACCACCTGATGCGCACCGACGATGCCATTCCTCAGGTCAAACTCGACACCAGCGTGATGGACGCCATGCTGGAGCTGAGCCGCACCGGGCTGGGGCTGGTTGCGGTATGCGACAATGACCGCCAGGTGAAGGGCGTCTTCACCGACGGCGACCTGCGCCGCTGGCTGGTGGGCGGCGGCAAGCTGGAGGCGCGGGTATCCGAAGCAATGACCCAGGGCGGACTGACGCTGAATGCCGACAGCCGCGCCATTGAAGCCAAAGAGGTGCTGATGAAGCGCAAAATCACCGCCGCGCCGGTGGTGGACGAGCACGGCAGGCTGTGCGGCGCGATCAACCTGCAAGACTTCTACCAGGCGGGGATTATTTAACCCTTCAGCCCCAGACGTTTCGCCAGCCTGTGGAGGTTGGCGACGTCCATCTCCAGCGCCCGCGCGCACGCCGCCCAGCTGCGGTTATTCTGCTCCAGCGCGCGGGCGATCATCTGACGCTGGAACGCATCCGTCGCCTCGCGCAGGTTTTCGTTCACGCTCTCAGGTATCACCGGCTTCACGGACGGCGTCGTTTCCTCCTGCAGCGCGAAATGGCGCGCATGAATAACCACTTCATCCCCCGAACGCGTAGCCCGCGCCAGCACCACCGCGCGGTGAATCGCATGTTCCAGTTCACGCACGTTACCCGGCCAGCCGTAGCTCAGCAGGTGCGTCCTCGCACCGGGGCTTAGCACCACGCGGGAAAGCCCCATTTTGAGCCGACACTGTTCGCAGAAAAAGCCCGCCAGCAGCACCACGTCGTCGCCCCGCTCGCGCAGCGGCGGCACCGTGAGCGGGAACACGCTCAGACGGTGGAACAGATCGGCGCGGAAATTCCCCGCCAGCACCTCTTCGCGCAGATCGCGGTTCGTCGCCGCCAGCACGCGCACATCCACGCGTAAGCTGCGATCGTCTCCCACGCGTTGAATATCGCCATACTGCAACACCCGCAGCAGTTTGGCCTGGAGCGAAAGGGAGAGTTCGCCAATTTCATCGAGGAACAGCGTGCCGTTATCGGCCATTTCGAACTTGCCGCTGCGGTTGCTGATCGCCCCGGTAAAGGCCCCTTTGACGTGTCCGAACAGCTCACTTTCCGCCACGCTTTCCGGCAGCGCCGCGCAGTTGAGATAGACCAGCGGATTCACCGCACGGGGCGAGGCTTCGTGGATCGCTTTCGCCACCAGCTCTTTACCGGTGCCGGTCTCTCCGAAGATCAGCACGTTCAAATCAGACGCGGCGACAATCTCAATCTCTTTTTTGAGCTGCGCCATGCCTGGCGAAAGGCCGATCATTTCGGTGTGTGCCACCTGCTCAAACGCCGTCGGGCTACCCGGAAGAATATTCTGGCTCTCCAGCTGTTCTATCAGCAGGGCGTTGTTCAGCGCCCCGGCCGCCAGCGCAGCAATCAGCCGTAGCTCTTCGTCGCTGAAGGTATCGAACTGATCCGGCGACATGCCGTCGAGGGTTAACGCACCAATCAGGTTCTGCCCGGCAAACAGCGGCAGGCCGATACAGGCGTGCACCTTCAGGCTCTCCTGCCCGGGGATCAGGCCGTCGTAAGGGTCGGGCAGATCGCTGTCCGCCGGGAAACGCACCACGTCACCCGCACGGGCGATGGTTTCCAGACGCGGGTGGCCCTCCAGGGTAAAGCGCCGCCCGAGTACGTCCTTCGCCAGACCGTCGATAGCCAGCGGAATAAACTGCCGCCCTTCGTAACGCAGCAGCGCCGAGGCATCGCAATCCAGCACGTGACGCAACGTGGAGATCAGCCGCTGAAAGCGGTCCTGATGACCAATACCGGTTTGCAGTTCTATGGCGATCTTCGCCAGCACATCTACGGAAAAGCTCATCTCTGCCTCACTGTCATTTTGACAATACATGGTGTCATATTGACAATTTTTAAGATAGTCAAAATGACTACCTATTTGGGAGCATCAAAATATAAATCCATTATTTTCAATAATTTAAAAAGTTGGCACGCAACTTGATATATGACAGTCATCTTATTTGAGAACGCCGTATTAAGTTGAGGTTGCTATGTCTATTCTGGTTAAAAATAACATTCATTGGGTGGGTCAACGTGACTGGGAAGTACGTGATTTTCACGGGACGGAATACAAAACGCTGCGCGGCAGCAGCTACAACAGCTATCTCATTCGTGAAGGTAAAAACGTCCTGATCGATACCGTCGATCACAAATTCAGCCGCGAGTTCGTGCAGAACCTGCGCAGCGAAATCGATCTGAATGAGATCGACTACATTATCATCAACCACGCGGAAGAGGATCATGCCGGGGCGCTGACCGAGCTGATGTCCCACATTCCGGATACCCCGATCTACTGCACCACTAACGCCATTGACTCCATCAACGGCCACCACCACCATCCGGAGTGGAACTTCCACACTGTGAAAACCGGCGACACGCTGGATATCGGCAACGGCAAACAGCTGATCTTCGTGGAAACCCCAATGCTGCACTGGCCGGACAGCATGATGACCTACATGACCGGTGACGCGGTGCTGTTCAGTAACGACGCCTTCGGCCAGCACTACTGCGACGAACGTCTGTTCAACGACGAAGTGGATCAGACCGAGCTGTTCGAACAGTGCCAACGCTACTACGCCAACATCCTGACCCCGTTCAGCCGTCTGGTCACGCCAAAAATCACCGAGATCCTCGGCTTCAACCTGCCGGTGGATATGATTGCCACCTCCCACGGCGTGGTATGGCGTGAAAATCCAACCCAGATTGTCGAACTGTACCTGAAGTGGGCGGCGGACTATCAGGAAGACCGCATTACGATCTTCTACGACACCATGTCCAACAACACCCGCATGATGGCGGACGCCATTGCCCAGGGCATCAACGAAGTTGACCCGAACGTGGCGGTGAAAATCTTCAACGTGGCGCGCAGCGATAAGAATGAGGTATTGACCAACGTCTTCCGCTCCAAAGGCGTGCTGGTGGGTACCTCCACCATGAATAACGTGATGATGCCGAAAATTGCCGGACTGGTGGAAGAGATGACCGGCCTGCGCTTCCGTAACAAACGCGCCAGCGCCTTTGGTTCACACGGCTGGAGCGGCGGCGCGGTAGACCGTCTCTCCACCCGTTTACAGGATGCCGGTTTTGAGATGTCCCTGAGCCTGAAGGCGAAATGGCGTCCGGATCTCGACGCGCTGGAAATCTGTCGCCAGCACGGTCGCGACATTGCCCGCCAGTGGGCGCTTGCGCCACTGCCGGAAACCGCACCCGCCGCGGCTGTTGCGCCGGAAGCCGTAGCAGAAGCCGCTCCTGCCGCTGCCGACCTCGGCCCTTGCATGCAGTGCAGCGTCTGCCAGTGGATTTACGATCCTGAGCTGGGCGAGCCGTTGCAGGATGTCGCGCCGGGTACGCCATGGAGCGAGGTGCCGGACAACTTCCTCTGCCCGGAATGTTCCCTCGGGAAAGACGTCTTTGATGAACTGGCAACGGAGGCAAAATGAGCCACGGCATCGTCATTATCGGCTCGGGCTTTGCCGCCCGCCAGCTGGTGAAAAATATCCGCAAACAGGATGCTAACGTGCCGTTGACGGTAATCGCCGCCGACAGCATGGATGAGTACAACAAGCCTGATTTAAGCCACGTCATTAGCCAGAATCAGCGCGCCGACGATCTCACCCGCCAGACGGCGGGGGAGTTTGCAGAACAGTTTAACCTGCGTCTGTTTCCGTACACCTGGGTGACCGATATCGACGCCGACGCCCACGTGGTGAACGCGAAAGATAAAACCTGGCACTACGACAAGCTGGTGCTGGCGACGGGGGCATCGGCGTTTGTGCCGCCGGTTGAGGGCCGCGAACTAATGGTCACGCTCAACAGCCAGCAGGAGTATCAGGCCAGCGAGACCCTGTTACGCGACGCCACGCGGGTGATGATTGTCGGCGGCGGGCTGATTGGCACCGAGCTGGCGATGGACTTCTGCCGGGCGGGAAAATCCGTCACCCTGGTTGACCACGCGGCCAGCATTCTGTCAGCGCTGATGCCAGCAGAAGTAAGCAGTCGCTTACAGCATCGTCTGACCGACATGGGCGTGCATCTGCTGCTGAAATCGCAGTTGCAGAGCATGAGCAAAACCGAAACCGGCATTTGTGCGACGCTCGACCGCAACCGCAGCGTGGAAGTGGATGTGGTAATTGCGGCGACGGGGTTGCGCCCGGAAACCGCGCTGGCGCACCGCGCGGGCGCAGAGATCAATCGCGGCGTGAAGGTGGACAGCTACCTGCAAACCACCCAGCCGGATATTTATGCCCTGGGCGGCTGCGCGGAAATTAACGGCCAGGTGCTGCCGTTCCTGCAACCGATTCAGTTAAGCGCCATGTTCCTGGCGAAAAACCTGCTCGGCGGCAACGCCCCGGTGAAATTACCCGCCATGCTGGTGAAGGTAAAAACGCCGGAACTACCGCTGCATCTCGCAGGTGAAACGCAGCGTCAGGATCTGGACTGGCAGATTGCCCTTTCGCCTCAGGGCATGGTGGCGCGCGGCACCGATACTGCCGGTCAGATGCGCGCCTTTGTGGTCAGCGAAGACAGAATGAAGGAGGCCTTCGCGCTGCTGAAATCGTTACCTGCTTAACCCTCGTCATGCCGGGCGGCGCTCCGCTTACCCGGCCTACAGTACTGCCACGCTTACTTAACCTTTGGATTTTATTGTCCACCGCCCCGATGTCCCGGGGCTTTTTTTATGGCTACCCTTTCAGCGTCAGGAGCGCACCACCAGCGCGTCATAACCGCGCCAGCGGTAGTTCGCCATCGAGATCAGCCAGCAGGCGACAAACAGCCCGACCACCACAAATCCGGCATCGCCCAGGTTATCGTTCACCGCGCCAATCAGATCCCACACGCCGCCGCTGAGGGAGAACTTGTCCATCAGCAGACCCAGCGCTTCCAGGCCGCCGATAAACAGCGCCACCACCACCGAAGTGCCGGTGATGGTCATGTTGTAGTACAGCTTGCGCTGCGGCTTGTTAAACGCCCAGCCGTAGGCACCCACCATCAGCAGGTTATCGAGCGTATCCACCAGCGCCATGCCGCTGGCGAAGAGCGCCGGGAAGATCATGATCGACCACACCGACATCCCGCTGGAGGCGCTGGCGGCGGAGATCCCCAGCACGCCGATTTCGGTGGCCGTGTCAAAGCCGAGGCCAAACAGGAAACCGACCAGGTACATCTGCCAGCTTTTATTGACGAGGCGGAAGGTTTTGCCGAACAGCCAGTTCATGACGCCACCCTGTGCAGGCAGCGTGATGTCGCCCTGCGCCGGCCTGCCGTGTTTCAGTGCCTGAAAACTGCGCCAGACGCCGCGCAGGATCACCATATTCACCAGCGCCATCGCCAGCAGGAAGGTGGCGGAGACGGCGGTGCCAATCAGGCTGCCGGTTTCGTGGAACCATGCCATGTTTTTCTGAAACGCCGTGGCGGTAGCGGCGATAGCAATGGAGGCCAGCACCACGATGGTGGAGTGTCCGAGAGAAAACCATGCGCCCACGCCGGACGGGCGCTTGCCCTGCTGCATCATCTTACGCGTCACGGTATCAATCGCGGCGATATGGTCGGCATCCACCGCATGACGCAGTCCGTAACACCAGGCCAGCAGGCTGGCCGCCATCAGCGCCGTACTGTCGCTAAAGGTGTGCCACGCCAGCCCCCAGGCCAGCAGGTTAGCCATCCCGAGAGCCAGCAGCAGGCACGCTGCACGAGGTTCATTGCGTAACAGTCGTAACATTTTAAGTCCTTTGTAAACATGATCGGGCGGCAGCAACCACCGCCTGCCCGAAGGAGATCGCTCCGTCACCTGCGGGCAGGCGCGAAGGAAAAAGAAGCGTGAAATCAGAAAGGTAATGACAAAGGCGCGCGCGCAGCAGGCGGTTGTGAAGGACGCCGCCGCTGAAGCACACCGTAGAGAGCGACCGTCGGCGGGCATGCGTTGCCGCCAGTTCGCTCAGCCCTTTTGCCAGCGCATCGTGAAAGGCCCAGGCGCGCTCGCCGGGCTCCGCCCGCCAGGCCAGCCACTGCTGCCAGAACAGCGCAAGGTTATCCGTCTGGAGCGTCACCGGATGATCAACCCCTGCACAGCGTTCGGCCAGCGCCTCCAGCCGGCACGCGGCTTCGCCCTCATAGCGTTGCGTTTCAATGCCCAGCGCACAGGCCACGGCGTCGAACAGACGACCACAGGAGGAGGCCCGCGGCGCATTGATACCGCGCGACACCGCCGTTGCCAGCAGCGGCCAGTTTTGACGCTGTACCACCTCAGTTTCCGGGTACTGCTGCCAGTCAGGTACGAACGCCAGACAGTGGGCGAGCAAATTGCGCCACGGCTGTTTTGCCGCCAGATCGCCCCCCGGCAGCGCAACGGCTGGCAGACCGCCCAGCCGTTCGCAGTCGCGATAGTTCACCCGCAGGCACTCGCCGCCCCACAGCGCGCCGTTCTCGCCCATGCCGATCCCGTCCAGCGTCAGGGCAATAACATCCCCGCCGTCGAGCGGCCAGCCGTTCTCCGCCAGACACGCTGCCGCATGCGCATGATGATGCAGCACGGTCTCAACGGGCAGCGCCTGCGTCCGGGCCCACTGTCGGGCGTGGTATCCCGGATGGGCATCGCACACCACACGCTCTGGCTGGAAAGCGTAGATCTCCTGCATCGTCGAGAGCGCGCTGCGCCACTGCGCCTCTACGCCCTCGTCGCTCAGATCGCCAAAATGCTGGCTCAGCACCGCCTGGTTGCCACGTACCAGGCAGAAGGTATTTTTCATCTCCGCGCCGGTGCATAACATGGGCGGGATGTCGCGGAATCCGGCGGGCAATGTGATGGCATCCGGCACAAAACCGCGTGCGCGACGCAACATCGTGCCCTCCTGGTCCATCACTGAATCATCCATCCGTTGCAGGATGTCGCGGTTGTGCAGCAGGAAGCCGTCAGCGATGTCACTGAGTTCTTCCAGCGCCTGCTGGTTGTTTATGACGGGTGGATGGCCACTTAGGTTGCCGGAGGTCATCACCAGCGGACGCTGACAGTCCAACATCAGCAAATGCTGGAGCGGGTTCGCAGGCAACATCACGCCGACCGTATTCAGCCCCGGCGCAATCTCCTCAGGAAACGCTGGAAGGCAGGCTTTTGGCGTCAGCATAATCGGCGCAGCGGGTGAACGTAACAGCGTCTGGATGGCCTTCGGCAGATCGTTCGCATGCGGGATCATCACCGCCAGCGGCCTGGTCGGGCGCTGCTTGCGTGCCCGTAATTTCCGAACCGCCTGCGGGTTAAGCGCGTCGCAGACCAGGTGAAAACCGCCCAGCCCTTTGACCGCCACAATCCCGCCGCCTTCCAGCATCGCCACCGCCGCGCTTAACGCCGATTCGCGGGCAGCAGCAGCCTCCCCGGCTCGCCACTCCAGCTGCGGCCCGCAGTCCGGGCAGGCAACCGGCTGGGCGTGAAAACGCCGATCAGCCGGGTTGCGGTACTCCGTTTCACAGGGCACACAGAGCGGGAATGGCGCCATTGACGTGGCCGGGCGATCATAGGGCATGGCGCGGATAATGGTAAACCGCGGCCCGCAGTGGGTGCAGTTGATAAACGGGTAGCGGTAGCGACGTTCGCGGGGATCGCGCATCTCCGCCAGGCACGCGGGACAGGTGGCGGCATCCGGGACGATTTGCGTGTCCATCGCCCCACTCTCGCTGTGGCGGATGACAAACTCGTCCGGCAGCGTATTCCAGCTGTACGGCTGCGTTTCAACGCGATCGATGCGCGCCAGCGGTGGGCAGTCCTGATGCAGCCTCGCGGTAAAGTCCCCCCCATTACCCGCGAGACGCACCAGGACACCCTCTCCGTCGTTGCAGACATCGCCCACAAGCTTCAGCCGGTGCGCCAGCTGCCAGACGAAGGGCCGAAACCCCACGCCCTGCACCTTGCCGCGCACCCGCAGCTGAACGCCGTTGCTGCTCATACGGTTCAGAACAGCAGTGATGACGAGGTGTCGAACGCCGCGCGGCGACGTTTTTCGGCACTCATCTGTTCGAGCTTGTCTCGATCGACGCAGACCAGCGCATGCGTCGGACAGGCTTCCATACACGCCGGACCGGCGTCGCGGTGGTAGCAGAGGTCACATTTATTGGCTTCGGCTTTCTCCGCGCGCACGCTCAGCCCGATACCGCTGTTGCGAACCACCGGGCGAACCACCACCTCCATCGCGCCATACGGACACGCCACCACACAGGTTTTGCACCCGATGCAGCGCTCCTGCATCACATGCACGAAGCCTTTCTCGCGCTTAATCGCCCCGTTCGGACAGACGTTGGCGCACGGCGCGTCTTCACACTGGCGACAGATAGCGGCGGTAGAAATATTCACGCCTTTAATGACGTGGATGCGCGGCAGAAAGGTATCAGGGGTGAGAGAGGCGCAATCCTGCTCTGCCTGATGGGACACCACGCACGCCACTTCACA
This sequence comes from Enterobacter sp. MGH119, assembly GCF_001037675.1. NCBI lineage: Bacteria > Pseudomonadati > Pseudomonadota > Gammaproteobacteria > Enterobacterales > Enterobacteriaceae > Enterobacter > Enterobacter sp. MGH119. Next base: position 165,170 of record NZ_KQ089930.1, read on the forward strand.
GGTACGGCAACCAATGCATTTGCTGGCATCGGCCATAATAAAACGGTTCATCTGCTTCTCCGGCATAACTGTTATGCGCGAAGCTATTCATAAACCGTGCCAATATTTAATACTTTGATTTTAAAGCGAAATAAAAAGAAGTAGTTCTGTCATCGTCATTAGTGACGATGACAGATGTCGACGTCAGCGATGCGGGCCGTCAATAACGGAGTCGCGCAGGATAAGCTCGCCGGAGAAGGTTTGCTGAAGCTTAAACTCACCGCCGTCGAGCATGAAAATCAGGCGGCTGATGGTCTCCTGGATCATCTCCGTTACCGGAATACGCACGCTGGAGAGGGACGGCACGATATAGGGCGCGATTGCCACGTCGTCAAAGCCGATGACGGACACCGCGCCCGGCGTGGCGACGCCGCTCTCGTGCAACTGCCTGATGGCGCCAATCGCCATATCGTCGTTACTCGCCACCAGCGCGGTAAACGCTTCGCCGCGGGTGAGCAGCTGAGAGACCGCCGCCGCGCCGCTGGCCGGGCTCCACTTCCCTTCGGCGATCAGCGCGTCACGAACTGCAATCCCGTGCTGCGCCAGCGCGTCCCTGTAACCGGAAAGACGCTCCACCCCGGTGGGTGAATCCAGCGAACCGGTGATAAACGCAATCTCCCGGTGGCCTTTCGCGATGAGCTGCGATACCGCGTCCTGACACGACGCTTTATGATCGGACCAGACGCTGTGGCTGCTGTTTTTCCGCAAACGGCGGTTGAGCACCATGATCGGCTGCTCGCATTTCTCAATGATCTCGTCCAGCGCTTCCACGCTCAGAAAACGCGGGTAGATGATCACCGCGTCGCAGCGCATGTCGAGCAGGTACTGGATCGCCTCGCGCTCCTCTTCGGCGCTGTGCTTGCCGTCCGCCAGGATCAGCTGGCGCCCCTTCTCTTCCGTCATCCGCGCGGCGTTAAACAGCAGCTCGCTAAAGTAGACCCCATGGTACAGGGTGTTCGTCACCACCAGCCCCAGGGTCTGGGTGCGTTTGGTCGCCAGGTTTCGCGCCAGCAGATTGGGGCGATACCCGCTTTCTTCGATGGCCTGAAACACGCGGTCTTTCGTCTCCTGGCTGACGTAACCGTTCCCCGACAGCACCCGGGAGACCGTCGCTTTCGACACGCCTGCCCGCTTCGCCACTTCCAGCATGGTGGTCATAGTGTTATTCCATTCAAAACCGATGAGCCGCAGTGTACTTCACCGCAGAAAAATTGTCGCAGCGACGTTATCACGCTTTTTACGGCCACGAGTGATCGTCATCACGAAACGAAAAAATGCATAAAAAGTGGTCTTGTTTCATTAAAAGAAACTCATGATGATTATGTGAAACCGGTTTCCTACACTTCTCACAACGATAACAGGATCACATCCGATGGCAAAAAATTACGCTGCGCTGGCAAACGACGTTGTTAGCGCGCTGGGCGGTAAAGAGAACATCGTCGCCGTCACCCACTGCATGACGCGCCTGCGCTTCGTTCTGAAAGACGAAAGCCTTACCGACACCGCGCGCCTGAAAAGCATCAGCGGCGTGCTCGGCGTGGTGCGCAACGACAACCAGTGCCAGGTGATCATCGGCAACACCGTGTCCCAGGCATACCGTGAAGTGGTGAGCCTGCTGCCCGCCAACCTGCAACCTGCCGTAGCGGAAGGTCCACAGAAGCTCACGCTGCGCCGGATTGGCGCCGGGATCCTCGACGCGCTGATCGGCACCATGTCTCCGCTGATCCCGGCGATCATCGGCGGGTCGATGGTCAAGCTGCTGGCGATGATCCTTGAGATGACCGGCGTGCTGGGCAAAGGCGACCCGACGCTGACGATCCTGACCGTTATCGGCGACGGCGCGTTCTTCTTCCTGCCGCTGATGGTGGCGGCGTCCGCGGCGGTGAAGTTCAAAACCAACATGTCCCTGGCAATCGCCATCGCGGGCGTGCTGGTTCACCCGAGCTTTATCGAGCTGATGGCCAAGGCCGCGCAGGGCGAGCACGTTGAGTTCGCGTTCATTCCGGTGACGGCGGTGAAATACACCTATACCGTTATCCCGGCGCTGGTGATGACCTGGTGCCTGTCGTACATCGAACGCTGGGTGGATCGCATTACCCCGGCGGTGACGAAAAACTTCCTCAAGCCGATGCTGATCGTGCTGATTGCCGCCCCGCTCGCCATCGTACTGATTGGCCCGCTCGGGATCTGGATCGGCAGCGCCATCTCCGCGCTGGTCTACACCATTCACGGCTATCTGGGCTGGCTCTCCGTTGCCATTATGGGCGCGCTGTGGCCGCTGCTGGTGATGACCGGGATGCACCGCGTGTTTACGCCGACCATCATCCAGACCATTGCCGAAACCGGCAAAGAAGGGATGGTGATGCCGTCGGAAATCGGCGCCAACCTGTCGCTCGGCGGTTCATCGCTGGCGGTAGCGTGGAAAACCAAAAACCCGGAGCTGCGCCAGACGGCGCTGGCCGCGGCGGCCTCCGCCATCATGGCGGGGATCTCTGAACCGGCCCTGTACGGCGTGGCGGTACGCCTGAAGCGTCCGCTGATTGCGAGTCTGATCAGCGGCTTTATCTGCGGCGCGGTGGCAGGAATGGCCGGTCTTGCCAGCCATTCGATGGCGGCGCCGGGGCTGTTTACCAGCGTGCAGTTCTTCGACCCGGCCAACCCGATGACCATCGTCTGGGTGTTTGGCGTGATGGGTCTGGCAGTGGTGCTGTCGTTTGTGCTGACCCTGCTGTTAGGGTTTGAGGATATCCCGGTAGAAGACGAAGCCGAAAAAGCACGCGCCCTGCAAACCGCACCGGTACAGAACAAAGCAGCAGAAGCATAAACTGAAAGCGAGGTAAGAATGTCTGTTTTTCCACAAGGATTTTTATGGGGCGGCGCGCTTGCCGCCAACCAGAGTGAAGGGGCTTACCGTGAAGGCGGCAAAGGACTGACGACGGTCGATATGATCCCCCACGGCGCAAACCGCCTGGCGGTAAAAGTCGGCAAGGAAAAACGGTTTTCGTTGCGGGACGACGAATTCTACCCGAGCCACGAGGCGATTGATTTTTACCATCGCTACAAAGAAGACATCGCCCTGATGGCGGAGATGGGCTTTACGGTGTTCCGCACCTCGATTGCCTGGAGCCGCCTCTACCCGAACGGCGACGAACCGCTGCCGAATCAGGAAGGCATTGCCTTCTACCGCGCGGTGTTCGAGGAGTGCAAAAAGTACAACATCGAGCCGCTGGTGACCCTCTGCCACTTCGACGTGCCGATGCACCTGGTGACGGAGTACGGCTCCTGGCGCAACCGTAAGATGGTCGATTTCTTCGCCCGCTACGCCCGCACCTGCTTCGAAGAGTTTAACGGGCTGGTGAAATACTGGCTGACCTTCAACGAAATCAACATCATGCTGCACAGCCCGTTTTCCGGCGCGGGGCTGGTGTTTGAGGAAGGTGAAAACGAAGACCAGGTGAAATACCAGGCCGCGCACCACGAGCTGGTGGCGAGCGCGCTGGCGACTAAAATCGCTCACGAGGTGAACCCGGAAAATCAGGTCGGCTGCATGCTGGCGGGCGGTAACTTCTATCCCTACTCCTGCAAGCCGGAAGACGTGTGGATGGCGCTGGAGAAAGACCGCGAGAACCTGTTCTTTATCGACGTGCAGGCGCGCGGCAGCTATCCGGCCTACTCTGCCCGCGTATTCCGCGAAAAAGGCGTCGTGATTGTGAAAGACCCGGGCGATGACGAACTGCTGAAAAATACCGTCGACTTTGTCTCGTTCAGCTACTACGCCTCGCGCTGCGCGTCGGCGGACATGAACGCGGGCAACACCAGCGCGGCGAACATCGTGAAGTCCCTGCGCAACCCGCACATTCAGGTGAGCGAGTGGGGCTGGGGTATCGACCCGCTCGGCCTGCGCATCACTATGAACATGATGTACGACCGCTACCAGAAGCCGCTGTTCCTGGTGGAAAACGGTCTGGGAGCGAAAGATGTCATTGATGAAAACGGCGAGATCAACGACGACTACCGCATCAGCTACCTGCGCGAGCACATCCGCGCGATGGGCGACGCGATTGAGGACGGCGTTCCGCTGCTGGGCTACACCACCTGGGGCTGCATCGACCTGGTCTCGGCCTCAACCGGGGAGATGAGCAAGCGCTATGGATTTGTCTACGTCGACCGCGACGACGCCGGGAACGGCACGCTGGAACGGAAACGCAAGAAATCGTTCGGATGGTATAAGAAGGTGATTGCGAGTAACGGGGGGGATCTCGAGTAGCCTGTTGCCCTCACTCCAGCCCTCTCCCACAGGGAGAGGGAGATGGGTTTGGTAGGCCGGGTAAGGCGAAGCCGCCACCCGGCACTGCTCAGAGCGGAGAAAAACCTCCATCTCCAACCCACCCGGCAAGCCGTGAATACACCCCCTCCACCGCCTCTTTCACCGGCGGCGTCATCGGGTAATAAAACCCGACAATATCCGGCTGAATGCCCAAAAACAGCACCTCGCCCACGTCGTCTTTGATCTGATCCACCAGGTAGTTCAGCGGCATATTGTGGGTGGTCATCATAAACATCTCGGCGATGTCGTCCGGGTCAATCAGGCGGATCTCGCCGGGGTTAAGCCCCATATCGGTGGCATCGACGATTAACAGCCTGTCCGGATGCAGTTCACGGATGGCGACCACGTCGTTTTCCGGCGCGCTGCCGCCGTCAATCACCACCCAGTTGCCCGGCGGGTTTGCGGCGCACAGTTCCGCCAGCAGCGGACCCGCGCCGTCGTCGCCCATCATGCTGTTGCCGACACACAGTAAAACGTCAGTCACGTAATCTCCTCACCATCAGGTAGATGGCGCTCTCCTGATGAATATCGTGCAGCATGCCGAGCAGCGTTTTGCTCCACGCCTGCTGCGCCGGGGTTTGTACGCTCAGCGCCGCGTCAAAGGCGTTAGCGAGCATCGCAATGTGGTTGGCGTCGATGACGATCTCGCCATACTTCGGCACGCCCTCCATCTTGCGCCGCGCCGTACTGCCCTCCTCCAGCGTGGCGATCCACGCCAGGTATTCCGGCCACGGGCAGGTTAACGCAGCCTCCAGGCAGTCGATCACCCCGAGGTGGTGCCCAATCGCCAGGCTGTAATAGACCACCTGCTGCGCCGCATCCGGCGTGGCATCGTTCTCATCAATAAACTTACGGCTCAGCTGGCTGAACACCACCGTTTCACTCATCGGATACGCGCCTCATCCACAATGTTGTTCAGGTTCGCCACGATCTCATTGAGACGCGGATCGTTCTCGGCCTCCAGCCAGCGCGCTACCTGATGGTCGCCCTGGCTGAGCAGACGCAGATAATCGTCGGCAATCTGGCGTCCGTAGCGGTAGCCCGCCAGCCTGCGTGCCGTGCGGTCGATCTTCACCCGCAGCGGTTGCACCATATCCGGGTGCAGGATAGTGGCTGGCTGGTTGTCCAGCTCGCCTGGCTCGCGGGCGTGGATCTTCTGCTCCAGCAGGCCGAGCGCCATGGCAAAACCGTACAGCGTGGCGGCGGGCGTCGGCGGGCAGCCCGGAATGTAGACGTCCACCGGCACGATTTTGTCGGTACCGCCCCAGACGCAGTAAAGATCGTGGAAGATGCCGCCGCTGTTGCCGCAGGCACCGTAGGAGATGCAGATTTTCGGATCCGGTGCAGACTGCCAGGCGCGTAGCGCAGGCGAGCGCATCGCGCGGGTGACCGCGCCGGTGAACAGCAGGATATCCGCGTGGCGCGGGGACGGCACCACCTTGATGCCGAAGCGCTCGGCGTCAAACAGCGGCGACAGCGTAGCGAAGATCTCAATCTCGCAGCCGTTGCAGCCACCGCAGTCCACGCGATAGACGTAGGCCGAGCGTTTGATTTTTTTCAGCAGCGACGCCTTCATGCTGGCGATGGACTCCTCCACCGTCAGCGGCACCGGAATGCCGTTAGCGTCGCGCGGGCCGAGTAAGTTTTCCATCAGCTGGCCTCTCTCATATGGCGGGTTAAATCGATGCGGTCAGACGGCAGCAGGCATTTCTGACGCTTGCACTCCGGGCAGGTTTCGAAGCTTTCACGGTGATGCTCCGCGCGGACGTCGCCGTTGTGCTTCAGCAGCGCAATGGCGTAGTCGATCTCTTTTTGCACGGCGAACGGACGCTTGCAGACGCGGCAGTTGCACAGCGCAAAGCGCGACTGCTGGAGGAAATCCTCTTTCTTCCACACCGCCAGCTCGTACTCCTGAGACAGGCGAATGGCGACTGTCGGGCAGACCTCCTCGCAGCGGCCGCAGAAGATGCAGCGCCCGAGGTTAAACTGCCAGGCCAGCTCGCCGGTTTTCAGGTCCGTTTCCACCGTTAAGGCATTCGACGGGCAGGCGTTGACGCAGGCCGCGCAGCCGATGCACTGCTGTGGGTTGTGCTCCGGCTTGCCGCGAAAGTTTTTATCCACCGGGATCGGCTCCAGCGGATAACTGCTGGTCTGCGCGCCGGTTTTGATCACTTTTTTGATAAAGGTAAACATGGCGAATCCTTATTTCAGCGGCGAGTTCTTACGCTCGATGCTGTAGCGCTCAAGCTCTTTGTACGGCACCACCTGGCTTTTCTTCTTGCGCACGTCCACGACGGTCATGCGGTCGGTGCAGGAGTAACACGGGTCGAGGCTGCCGATGATCAGCGGCGCGTCGGAGACCGTGTTGCCGCGAAGCATGTAGCGCAGGGTTGGCCAGTTGGCGTAGGTCGCCGCACGGCAGCGCCAGCGGTAGAGCTTCTGGTTGTCGCCGGTCATGCTCCAGTGGATGTCGTCCCCGCGCGGCGCTTCGGCAAAGCCGAGGGCAAAGCGGTTTGGAATGTAGGTGAAGCCTTCCACCATCAGCGGGCCGCCCGGCAGGTTATCGAGGCCGTAGTCGATCATGTTCAGCGCGGTGAATACCTCGTTGATGCGCACCTTCAGACGGGAGATGACGTCGCAGCCCTGCTCGCTGTGCACGGTCATCGGCAGCAGGCCGTAGCCGACGAACGGGTGATCGGCGCGGGTATCGCGGGCGTGGCCGCTGGCGCGCACCATCGGACCAACGTTACTGAAGTCGCGGGCGATTTCCGGGTCAAGACGACCAATCCCGACGGTGCGCTGCTCAATGTTGGGCGTGCTGAGCAGCATATCCACCAGCTCCTGCACGTCCCGGCGCATCTGCTGCGCCAGCTGGCGGGTCTGGATCATGTCGTCTTTCAGCAGGTCGCGGCGGATCCCGCCGATCAGGTTCAGGCCGTAGGTTTTACGCGCCCCGGTAAGGATCTCCGCCATCTTCATCGACGCCTCGCGCACGCGGAAGAACTGCATAAACCCGGAGTCAAATCCGACGAAATGGCAGGCCAGGCCGAGGTTCAGCAGGTGCGAGTGCAGGCGCTCCACCTCCAGCAGAATGGCGCGGATCATCTGCGCGCGTTCCGGCACCACGATCCCCATGCCGTTTTCCACCGAGGTGGTGTAGGCGGTGCTGTGGGCAAAGCCGCAGATGCCGCACACGCGGTCAGAAAGAAACGTGACTTCGTTGTAGCCCATGCGGGTCTCCGCCAGCTTCTCCATGCCGCGGTGGACGTAGAACAGGCGGTAGTCGGCGTCGATAATGTTCTCGCCGTCGACGAACAGGCGGAAGTGGCCCGGTTCGTCAGAGGTAACGTGCAGCGGGCCAATCGGCACCACGTTATTCTTCTTGCTGCCCAGCTCGTTGATGAACTCGTAGGTTTCGCTGTCGGTGGTTGGGGCCGGGCGCTGGCGGTAGTCCATGCTGTCCTTGCGCAGCGGATAGAGTTCATCCGGCCAGTCGTCCGGCAGCACCAGGCGACGCTCGTCAGGCAGGCCAACCGGCATCAGGCCGTACATGTCGCGCACTTCGCGCTCGCCCCAGACGGCGGCAGGCACGCGCGGCGTGACGGACGGGTATTCCGGTTTATTCGGGTCGACCTCGACGCGCACGGTGATCCAGCACTTCTCGCCCTGCTCCATCGACATCACGTAGTACACCGCGTAACTGCCGCACAGCTGGTGCTCGTCGTTACCGAACAACACCGACAGCCAGCCGCCCTGCTGGTAGTAGAGAAACTCCACCACTTCCGGCAGATAGTTCACCTTAATGGTGACGGTGATCTGGTCTTTGGTTTGCCAGGACTCCTCCAGCACCACGCCCGGGAAAGCCTGATGCAACGCGGCGAGATACTGCTGACCTTTCTTTTCTTCAGACATAAACACTCTCTTTAATCACGCCACCAGCAAGGAGACGAACGCTAAAAATGCAAAACCAAACCCGGCCCAGGTAATGCGTGACGTTTCGACAAAACGCAGGCGCGCCATGCTGTTTTCAAACAGGGCAATGACCAGCACGCCGATAAGCAGCTTGAGCACAGCCACCACCACGGCCAGCAGCAGGCCGCCCGCAGAGAAGTGCGTCATCTGCCCCCACGGGAAGAAAACGCCGACGAACATCTGCAACACCACCAGCTGCTTGAGACTGATGCCCCACTTCAGCACCGCAAAGCCGTAGCCGCTGTACTCGGTGAGCGGCCCCTCCTGTAATTCCTGCTCCGCTTCCGCGAGATCGAACGGCAGCTTGCCCATCTCGATAAACGTGGCGAACGCGCAGGCGCAGAGCGCCAGCACCAGCGGGAGCGAACGTGAAACCGGCCAGTGGTAAACGGTGTCGGTGATAAAACTGATGTGGGTCGAGCCTGCAACCTGCGCGGCGACCCACAGCCCCAGCAGCAGAATTGGCTCAACCAGCACGCCGAGCATCGCCTCGCGGCTGGCGCCGATACCCGTAAACGGGCTGCCGGTGTCCAGGCCCGCAATCGCAAAGAAGAAACGCGCGATGGCGAAGAGGTAGATCAGCGTAATCAGATCGCCCAGCACCGGCAGCGGCGACGCCACCGTCACCACCGGCAGCGCGGTGGCGATGGTCAGCATCACGCCCACCATCACAAACGGCGTCAGGCGGAACACCCAGCCCGCGGTATCCGGCGCGACGCTCTGACGGGAGAGCAGTTTGAAGAGATCGCGGTACTCCTGGAGCACGCCAGGTCCGCGACGGTTGTGCAGCCGGGCGCGCGCCACGCGCGTGATGCCCGACAGCAGCGGCGCGGCGGCGAACAGCACCAGCGCCTGAAGAATTGCCAGTAACAGACTCATGTCAGGCTCCTCGTGAAATGACAATCACCACCAGCACCGCCAGCTCGATCAGCGCCAGGCGGCGGAACAGTACGGGCACGGCGGCTCCCTGCCAGCCCGGCACCCAGCCCACCGGGTTCAGCCAGTGGCGCAGCTTCAGCACGGCGGCAAAGTTCTCTTTCACCGGCATGGCGAAACCGTGGGCGGTGATGACCATCGACTGCTCGTGTTCGTAGCCGCAGGCCCACGCCGCGCCGCGCGAGCGGGAGGCGAGACGGTCGCGTCTGAAGAACAGCATCAGCACGAACGGCAGGAGCGGCGCGGCAATCAGCAGCAGCGCCATCATCGGCTGGGAAACGACGGTATGCGCCGTGACCAGCGGCAGCGGAATAGCGTGGCCCAGCAGCGGCAGCAGCCACGGCGCGGCAACCCCGCCCGCGATGCAGCACAGCGCCAGCGCGACCACGCTGGTGGTCATCAGTACCGGGGCGCAGCAGGCGTTTTCCGCTTCTCGGGTGCGCGGCGCGCCCAGGAAGGTGACACCGTAAACTTTAGCCATACACATCGCCGCCAGCGCCCCGGTGATCGCCAGGCCCACCGCCAGCAGCGGGCCGAGTAAACGCCCGATAAACGCCTCGCTCTGGCCGAGGGCGAAGAAGGATTGATAAATCACCCACTCGCCGGCAAAGCCGTTCAGCGGCGGCAGCGCAGCCATCGCCATCAGCCCGACCAGCATCGCCAGCGAAATGACGGGCATTTTTTTGCCAATCCCGCCGAGCTTCTCAATATCGCGGTGCCCGGTGCGGAACCAGACGCTGCCCGCGCCGAGGAACAGGGTGCTTTTAAACAGGCTGTGGTTGATAAGGTGATACAGACCGCCAATAAACCCGGCGGCAATCAGCGCCGGCTGGTTGAGCGCCAGCCCGGTGACGCCTGCGCCCATGCCGAGCAGGATAATCCCGATGTTCTCCAGGGTGTGGTACGCCAGCAGACGCTGGATGTTGTGCTCCATCAGCGCGTAGAGGCCACCGACGAACGCGGTGATCATCCCCGCAATCAGCAACGCCACGCCCCACCACAGCGGCGGCTGATTGCCCGTCAGGGTTATCGTCAGGATGCCGAACAGACCGACCTTCATCACCACGGTGGAGAACAGCGCAGCGGCCGGGGCTGAGGCATTGGCATGCGCCTGCGGCACCCAGCCGTGCAGCGGGATTATCCCGGCCAGCAGGCCAAAACCGACTACGCCCAACAGCCAGACGTCGTTGCCCAGCGGCTGGCCGTTAAGCGCGGCGAAATCCAGCGTGCCAAAACGCTGCCACACCAGCCAGCAGGCCAGCGCCAGCAGCAGCGTGCCGAGACGTCCGAGCGCAAACCACAGCTTGCCGGAGGCGCTGCATCCGGTCAGGAACACGCCGCACAGGGCCATGATTTCAGCCATCACCACCAGTGCGCCGAAGTTGCTGGCGACAACGGTACAGACCGCGGCGGCCATCAACAGGTTAACCAGCAGGCCGTTGGCTTTGGTGTGCTGATGGCGGTGCCAGTCGATATTAAACAGGCTGATAAACAGCCCGCACAGGCCAAAGGTTATCAGCCAGATGGCGTTCAGCGGCGTAAGCTCAACGGCGTGGTGAATCAGCGGGATGAGGGTGTCGACGGATTGCCCGTCGATCAGGACAACCCCGCCCGCCGCCAGCGTCATCAGGCTGCCGACCGCCCCGCCGATACCAGCAATCACGCCGCTCAGCGTTTTATGGAAGGCGAGGAGCAGCGCCAGGACAGCGGCGGCGGCAAACCAGGCCACGCCGCTGGTCATCATAACTATCGCGTTCATTTCGCCCCCTCGTTAAGCGCCCGCAGCAGCGAAAGATCGCCGACGTCGGTATTGATGGTCAGCTCGCGCTTGCGTTTGCTGGTGCGAGCGATGTCGCGGATGTTGACCAGGACCAGCGCCCGGGTCGGGCAGGTCCGCACGCAGGCCGGACCCTGCTCATCGAAGCTGCACAGGTCGCACTTCACCGCAACGGCGCGAATGCCCGGCACCCAGTCCAGCAGCGTGCTCACGCGTGCCGGAGCCGGCGGCGCAGGCGGCGCTTTCGGGGTATTGGCATTCGCCGGAATATGCAGCGGACGGCTGCCGGAAAACTCAATGGCGCCGAACGGACAGGCGATGCCGCACAGCTTGCAGCTCACGCACAGGCTTTCGTTCAGCTGTACCGCGCCGTCAACGCGGGTGATGGCATTGACAGGACAAACGCCCGCGCACGGGGCGTCTTCACAGTGGTGACAGAGCTGCGGGGCAGACTCTTTCTCATTACGCATGACGCGCAGGCGCGGCATGGACTGTAGCCCGTGCAGGCGGTGCGTTTCCGAGCACGCCGCCTCACAGGTCCGACAGCCAATACAGACCGTCGAGTCAGCAATTACAAAACGGTTCACCGGGTCATCCTCTGGTGATGGTCATTTTTGACGAAAAAAACTGTCTTATCGACACTTCTCGACACTCGCTTTTCAGGCCACGTTCGCGGAGGATTTTCCGTCGATCAGCTGTTTCAGGTTGATCGGCTGATCGTGCTCAACGGCGGCGTAGAGGCCGTTATAAACCGGCGCTATTTTCTCCAGATAGTGCTCCAGCACCTGCTGGCGATCGCGGTTGCTGACGTGACCGTCCACCATGCCGTCGGCCATCAGTTGAGCTTTCGCAATACACTGTTTTTCACCCTCTTTTGTCTCAACGTAATACTCAATGGTGTGGCTGTTGAAGCTCTCCGCCAGGGTGACAAAAATCGTGAAGTGACCAAACAACACAAAGCGCATGTCCCCCTGCGCCGCGCAGCTCATGGCATGGTGCAGACGGGCTTTTGACAGGGTGATCCCCTGAATCAGAGAGTTGCAGTAGAGGTGCCACTGATCCTGAAGCTGCTGATGACGTTGCGCGATGTAATCCGCTTTTTCGCTAATTTCCCAAATAGTCATAAAAGGTATCCGGTTAATGGAGTTAGCGGCTGTTAAGCAGTTTTCGTGCCAGTTTTTAATCTGTTGATTTAAATATCTTTTAACAAGATACGTACTGTCACCGCCGCGGTGTCGACGTGTCATTTCGACAGCGTTGACATCGTCACGCCGTAACGCAAATCAAGCTGGCACTGTTATTGCATTGAAGGGGCAATTCATTAAGGAGGCGTCATGCACGAAATCACCCTCTGCCAGCGGGCACTGGAACTTATCGAACAGCAGGCTGTGCAGAACCATGCGAAGCGCGTGACCGGCGTCTGGCTGAAGGTCGGGGCGTTTTCCTGCGTCGAGACCAGCGCCCTCACCTTCTGTTTTGAGCTGGTGTGCCGCGGCACGCTGGCGGAAGGTTGCGCACTGCATATCGAGGAGCAGCAGGCGGAGTGCTGGTGCGAACAGTGTCAGGAGTACGTCACGCTGCTGTCATCGAAGGTACAGCGCTGTCCACAGTGCCAGAGCAGCGGGCTGCGCATCGTGGCGGATGACGGTATGCAGATCCAACGCCTCGAAATCGAGAAGGAGTAAAGTATGTGTAGTACCTGCGGTTGCGCTGAAGGCAACCTGTATATCGAAGGGGATGAACACCGCCCCCACTCCGCGTTTCGCTCCGCGCCCTTTTCCCCTGCCCCGCGTCCCGCGGCGGCACTGACCGGCATCACCTTCGCGCCGCAGCGTTCCGACGCGGGTGACCTGCATTACGGCCGCGGCGAAGCGGGCACCCACGCGCCGGGCATCAGCCAGCGCCAGATGCTGGAGGTGGAGATTAACGTGCTGGATAAAAACAACCAGCTCGCCGTCCGCAATCGCGCCCGCTTTGCCGCGCGCGAACAGCTGGTGCTGAACCTGGTCTCCAGCCCCGGCTCCGGTAAAACCACGCTGCTGACCGAAACCCTCAAACGGCTGAATAAACGTGTCTCCTGCGCCGTTATCGAAGGTGACCAGCAAACGGTAAACGACGCCGCGCGCATCCGCGAAACCGGTACGCCTGCGATTCAGGTCAACACCGGGAAAGGGTGCCATCTGGACGCGCAGATGATTGCCGACGCCGCCCCGCGCCTGCCGCTGGCGAACAACGGCATCCTGTTCATTGAAAACGTCGGCAACCTGGTCTGCCCGGCAAGCTTCGACCTCGGCGAGCGGCATAAAGTGGCGGTACTCTCCGTGACCGAAGGGGAAGACAAGCCGCTGAAGTATCCGCATATGTTTGCCGCCGCCTCCCTCATGCTGCTGAACAAAGTCGACCTGCTGCCGTACCTGAATTTCGACGTGGATAAGTGCCTGGCTTACGCCCGCGAAGTGAATCCGGACATTGAGATCCTGCTGGTTTCCGCCACGCGCGGCGACGGGATGGACGCCTGGCTGAACTGGCTGGAGAACGAACGATGTGCATAGGCGTCCCCGGACAAATTCATTCCATCGACGGCAATCAGGCCAAAGTGGAGGTCTGCGGCATCCTGCGCGATGTCGACCTGACGCTGGTAGGCAGCCACGATGAGACCGGCGCATCGCGTCTCGGCCAGTGGGTGCTGGTCCACGTAGGTTTTGCCATGAGCGTGATTAATGAGGAAGAAGCCCGCGACACGCTGGACGCGCTACAGAATATGTTTGACGTCGAGCCGGACGTGGGCGCCCTGCTGTATGGGGAGGAACGATAACACATGCGTTACGTTGATGAATATCGCGCGCCTGAGCAGGTGTTGCAGCTTATCGATCGCCTGAAGTCCCGCGCGTCGCTGCTGGACTACACGAAAGAAAAACCGCTGCGGATCATGGAGGTGTGCGGCGGACACACCCACGCCATCTTTAAATTTGGCCTCGACCAGCTGCTGCCGGAGAACATCGAATTTATCCACGGCCCCGGCTGCCCGGTGTGCGTGCTGCCGATGGGGCGCATCGACAGCTGTCTCGACATCGCCAGCCGCCCCGGTGTGATTTTTTGTACCTTTGGCGACGCCATGCGTGTACCGGGAAAAAATGGCTCGCTGCTCCAGGCGAAGGCGCGCGGCGCGGACGTGCGGATCGTCTACTCACCGATGGATGCCCTGACGCTGGCGATGGCTAATCCTGAGCGTAAGGTCGTCTTTTTCGGGCTGGGTTTTGAAACCACCATGCCCGCCACCGCCATTACCCTCCAGCAGGCGAAAGCCCGCAACGTCACAAACTTTTACTTTTTCTGCCAGCACATCACGCTTATTCCCACGCTGCGCAGCCTGCTGGAAGCGCCGGATAACGGTATCGACGCGTTTCTGGCGCCGGGCCACGTCAGCATGGTGATCGGCACAGAAGCCTACGGTTTTATCGCTGAACAGTACAATCGTCCGTTAGTGGTGGCTGGTTTCGAGCCACTTGATCTACTGCAAGGCGTGACCATGCTGGTTGAGCAGAAAATAGCGGCCCTGAGTGCGGTGGAAAATCAGTATCGCCGCGTGGTGCCCGATGCAGGTAACAGACGGGCACAGCAGGCCATAGCCGACGTGTTTAGCGTCGAAGGCGACAGCGAATGGCGCGGACTGGGGCTGATTGCCGAATCCGGCGTGCACCTGACGCCCGCGTATCGCGCCTTCGACGCCGAAGCGCATTTCCGACCGCAGCCGCAGCAGGTGTGCGACGATCCCCGCGCCCGCTGTGGCGACGTACTCACCGGAAAATGCAAACCTCATCACTGCCCGTTATTTGGCAACGCCTGTAACCCGCAAACCGCGTTTGGCGCGCTGATGGTCTCTTCAGAAGGGGCATGCGCCGCGTGGTATCACTATCGCAACCAGGAGTGTGAAGCATGAACACGGTGGAAATGGCGCACGGAAGCGGTGGACAGGCGATGCAGCAGCTGATTAACCGGCTGTTTATGGACGCCTTTGACAATCCCTGGCTCGCCGAGCAGGAAGATCAGGCGCGCATTGCGCTCTCAACCCTCACCGCACACGGTGACAGGCTGGCGTTCTCTACCGACAGCTACGTGATTGACCCGCTGTTCTTCCCGGGCGGCGATATCGGCAAGCTCGCCGTCTGCGGCACGGCAAACGACGTCGCCGTCAGCGGCGCGATCCCCCGCTACCTCTCCTGCGGGTTTATCCTCGAAGAAGGGTTACCGATGGAAACGCTCACGGCGGTGGTCAACAGCATGGCGCACACCGCCCGCGAGGCGGGGATCGCTATCGTCACCGGGGATACCAAGGTGGTGCAGCGCGGCGCGGCGGATAAGCTTTTTATCAACACCGCCGGGATGGGGGCGATCCCCGCCGATATTCACTGGGGCGCTCAACAGCTTTGCGCAGGCGACGTGCTGATTGTCAGCGGCACGCTGGGCTGCCACGGGGCAACCATCCTGAACCTGCGCGAAGGCCTGGGGCTGGACGGGGAACTGCGCAGTGACTGCGCGGTACTCACGCCGCTGATCCAGACGCTGCGTACCGTTCCCGGCGTGAAAGCGCTGCGCGATGCCACCCGCGGCGGCGTGAATGCCGTGGTGCATGAGTTTGCCGCCAGCAGTGGCTGTGGTATTGAGCTTAACGAGCGCAGCCTGCCCGTCAGACCTGCCGTTCGTGGCCTGTGCGAACTGCTGGGGCTCGACCCGCTGAACTTTGCCAACGAGGGCAAGCTGCTGATCGGCGTGGAGCGCCAGGCTGCCGAAGCCGTACTTGCACAGCTGCGCGCGCATCCATTAGGGAAAGACGCGGCCATCATCGGCGACGTGGTTGAGCGCAAAGGGGTGCGCCTGACCGGGCTTTACGGCGTGAAGCGTACGCTGGATCTGCCGCACGCTGAACCGTTACCCCGAATTTGCTAGACCGCGCCAAAAGCGGTCAGCGCTGAATTTCTCTTTTTGCCAGTTTCTATTGGAAAGCAACAATGCCGTATACACCGATGAGCGATCTTGGACAGCAGGGCCTGTTTGACATCACGCGCACACTTTTACAACAGCCCGACCTCGGCGCACTGAGCGATGCCCTGACGCGGCTGGTCAGGCAATCTGCGCTGGCGGACAGCGCCGCCATTGTGCTCTGGCATAGCGCAACCCACCGCGCGAGCTATTTCTCAACGCGTGATAACGGCAAAATCTTCGAATATGAAGATGAAACGTTTCTTGCCCACGGCCCGGTGCGGCGTATTCTCTCCCGCCCGGAAGCGCTGCACTGCAATTTTGACCAGTTTCGCCAGGCCTGGCCGAAGCTGGCAGAGAGCAACCTTTACCACCCGTTCGGCCACTACAGCATGCTGCCGCTGGCGGTGGAAGGGCAAATTTTTGGCGGCTGCGAGTTTATCCGCGATACCGACCAGCCCTGGAGCGAGGCGGAGTACGAACGCCTGCACACCTTTACCCAGATTGTGGCCGTTGTCGCGGAGCAGATCCAAAGCCGCGTCACCAATAACGTGGACTACGACCTGCTGAGCCGCGAGCGCGATAACTTCCGCATTCTGGTTGCCATCACCAACGCCGTGCTCTCCCGCCTGGACATGGATGAGCTGGTCAGCGAAGTATCAAAAGAGATCCATCACTATTTTAAAATCGATGCCATCAGCATTGCGCTACGCGGCAACCGGAAAGGCAAGCTGAACATCTACTCCACCCACTACCTTGATGAAGCTAACCCGGCGCACGAGCAGAGCGAAGTGGACGAAGCGGGAACGCTGTCCGAGCGGGTATTTAAAAGCAAAGAGATCCTGCTGCTCAATCTCAATGAACAGGATCCGGTAGCCCCCTACGAGCGGATGCTCTTCAACACCTGGGGCAACAAGATCCAGACCCTGTGCCTGCTGCCGCTGATGTCCGGCAACACCATGCTCGGCGTGCTCAAACTGGCGCAGTGCGATGAAGCCGTATTTACCACCGCCAACCTGAAGCTGCTGCGCCAGATCGCCGAGCGCATCTCCATCGCGCTGGATAACGCCCTCGCCTATCAGGAGATCCACCGCCTGAAGGAGCGGCTGGTGGACGAAAACCTGGCGCTGACCGAGCAGCTCAACAACGTGGACAGCGAGTTTGGCGAAATCATCGGGCGCAGCGATGCCATGTACAGCGTGCTCAAGCAGGTGGAGATGGTGGCGCAAAGCGACAGCACGGTGCTGATCCTCGGTGAAACCGGTACCGGGAAAGAGCTGATTGCCCGGGCGATCCACAACCTGAGCAACCGCAACAGCCGCCGGATGGTGAAGATGAACTGCGCGGCGATGCCTGCTGGCTTACTGGAAAGCGACCTGTTCGGCCACGAGCGCGGTGCCTTTACCGGCGCCAGCAGCCAGCGGCTGGGCCGTTTTGAGCTGGCGGATAAAAGCTCTTTGTTCCTCGACGAAGTGGGCGATATGCCGCTGGAGCTCCAGCCCAAGCTGCTGCGCGTGCTGCAGGAGCAGGAGTTTGAGCGCCTCGGCAGCAACAAGCTGATCCAGACCGACGTGCGTCTGATTGCCGCCACCAACCGCGATCTGAAAAAAATGGTCGCAGACCGTGAGTTCAGAAGCGATCTCTACTATCGCCTGAACGTGTTCCCGATCTGCCTGCCGCCGCTGCGCGAGCGCCCGGAAGATATTCCGCTGCTGGTGAAAGCCTTTACCGCGAAGATTGCCCGCCGGATGGGGCGAAATATCGACAGTATTCCTGCTGAAACGCTACGCACACTCTCGGCGATGGAGTGGCCGGGGAACGTGCGCGAGCTGGAAAACGTCATCGAGCGCGCGGTGCTGCTGACGCGCGGGAACGTGCTTCAGCTGTCCCTGCCGGAGGTTTCTCTTGCGGAAACGACCGTGGCCGCAACCGAGGTTGCGAAGGATGGAGAGGATGAATATCAGCTCATTTTGCGCGTGCTCAGGGAGACCAACGGCGTGGTGGCCGGGCCGAAAGGCGCGGCGCAACGGCTGGGGCTGAAGCGTACCACCCTGCTCTCGCGCATGAAGCGTCTGGGAATCGATAAAGAGAGCCTGAATTAACCCGTCATTCCGGCGCCGTATATGGCGCCGCCTTTCATCACTCTGCGTAATTGTCTCACATTGACACAATATATTTTCCTCTGTATAAAATTCCGCCTTAATAATGCGTTTCATTTGCATCAAAATAATTTTAATGAAGGTAGCGTTTAATGAAAAAGGTTCTCTGCGCGTTAGGCCTGGCGGTTGCATCAATGAGTACAGCTCTGGCTACCACGTACCCGCTCACGATAGAAAACTGCGGGTATAAAGAAACCTTCACCAAAGCGCCGGAACGCGTTGTGGCCCTGGGGCAGAATACCGTCGAGATCCTGCTTCTGCTGGGTCTGGAAGATAAGGTGAAAGCCAGCGCGTTCTGGCCGACCAAAGTATTGCCGCAGCTGGCTGAGCAGAATGCAAAAATCAAAACCCTGACCGTCGAAATTCCGACACTTGAATCCATTCTTGCGCAAAACCCTGATTTTGTTCCTGCACAGCTGCCGCTGCTGCTCGGACCGGAAAGTAAGGTCGCAAAACGCGAAGACCTGGCCACCGTTGGGGTAAACAGCTATTTATCTCCGGGCATGTGCGCCACCAAAAAAGCCGCAGGGGACATGTACGGCAGCCGCCAGACGCTGTGGGACATGACCTACCTTTATCAAGAGATTGAGGATTTCGCCAAGATTTTCAACGTGGAAGCGCGCGGTCAGGCCGTTATCGCCGACTTCAAAAAACGTGAAGCCGACCTGCGCCAGGAGTTTGGCAAAAACAACAAAGACCTCTCCTTTGTTTTCTGGTTCTCAAGCTCCTCACCTTCGGCTGATGCCTATGTCGGCGGCAAAAACAGCGCCTCTGGCTTTATTGCTAACGTGCTGGGCGGCCATAACGCCATTACCTCTGAGACCGAATGGCCGACCGTGGGCTGGGAAAGTATTATTGCCGCTAATCCGGACGTGATTGTGGTCTCCAGCCTGGATCGTAACCGCTGGGCGCTGGACAACGCCGAAGAAAAAATCAAATTCCTGAAAAGCGATCCAGCCGTCAGCCAGATGGAGGCGGTGAAGAAGGGTCATATTGTGGTGATGGACGGCCAGGCCATGAACCCGACGATTCGCACGCTTTACGGTGCTGAGCAGGTCGGCGAACAGCTCAGAAAACTGGGACTGAACTGATGACCACCGCCGTACTTCAGATGCGGCAGGGGGTGCTCCTGACCACGTCATGCCTGCTCGCCTTCGTGCTGTTGTTTCTGGTGATCGCCCTTGGCGTCAGCATCGGTGAGTTGTCTATCCCGCTCAATAACGTGTTCTACGCCATCAGCAATAAGCTGGGGCTGACTGACGTTCCGCTCAACCGCATCTACGAGAGCGTCATCTGGGACTTTCGCCTCAGCCGCGCGCTGGTGGCGGCCTGCTGCGGAGCCGGGTTGGCCATCTGCGGGGCCGTATTGCAGAGCCTTTTGAAGAATGCGCTGGCGGAACCTTACGTGCTCGGCGTGTCGGCGGGAGCGTCAACCGGGGCGGTGTCAGTCGTCGTATTGGGTCTCGGCACCGGCGCAGTGTCGCTTTCTGCGGGCGCGTTTGCCGGAGCCTTCGCCGCCTTTGCCTTCGTCGCCTTCCTGACCAACGGCGCGCGCGGCGGCAATGAACGCACGATCCTGGCGGGCGTAGCGGCCTCTCAGCTGTTTAACGCCATTACCGCCTATACCATCAGCACCTCTGCCAGCGCGCAACAGGCGCGCGACGTGATGTTCTGGCTGCTGGGCAGCTTTAGCGGCGTACGCTGGCCGGAATTCCAGCTGGCGCTGGTAGTGGTACTGGCGGGGCTGGCCGTCTGTCTTTATTATTCCCGTGCGCTGGACGCCTTTACGTTCGGTGATGATGCCGCCGCCTCGTTGGGCATTGCCGTGCCCTGGGTGCGCCTGGCCTTGTTTACCACCACCGCCCTGATCACCGCGACCATCGTCAGCATGGCGGGCTCTATTGGTTTTGTCGGGCTGGTCGTGCCGCACGTTATGCGTTTCCTGTTCGGGCCGCTGCACCGCACGCTGCTGATAGCCAGCGCGCTGGCGGGGGCGATCCTGATGGTGCTGGCCGACATCGCCTCGCGGATGCTGATTGCTCCGCAAAGCCTGCCGGTTGGCGTCGTTACCGCGCTGGTTGGCGTACCGTTCTTCGCCGTTATTATCTACCGCTCAAGGAATAAGTAATGAGCATCTGCGCCGAGAAAATCACCTGGAAGGTAGGTAAAAAGATCATTGTGAATAATGTTTCGCTGACGGTTTCCCGGGGCGAAACGGTGGGCCTGCTTGGCCCTAACGGCTGCGGTAAATCCTCGCTGTTGCGCATACTGGCAGGTCTGCGCCGCCCGGATGCCGGGTGCGTGACGCTGGACGGACAGGACATTGCCCGCATTGCCAAAAAGCAGCTGGCGCGGCGCGTGGCGTTTGTTGAACAGCACGGAATGACCGACGCCAATATGCGCGTGCGTGACGTCGTCAAACTGGGGCGAATTCCGCACCATTCTCCCTTCTCAAACTGGAGCGCGCAGGATGACGAAACCGTCACCGCCGCCCTGCAACGCGTGGATATGCTGGATCGCAGCGAACAGGGCTGGCTGAGCTTATCCGGCGGCGAGCGTCAGCGGGTACATATCGCCCGCGCGCTGGCGCAAGCGCCAACCGAAATTCTGCTGGATGAACCGACCAACCACCTGGACATTCATCATCAGATACAGCTTATGCATCTCATCAGCGAGCTGCCGGTGACCAGCATCGTCGCCATTCACGATCTTAACCACGCATCCATGTTCTGCGATTCGCTGATTGTGATGCAGCAAGGGCAGATTGTGGCGACCGGAACGCCGCAGGAAATCTTATCCGAGGAACTACTCTGGGACGTCTTCAGGGTGAAAACCAGAATCGAGATCTCGCCGTACCACGGCAAAAAACACATCCATTTTATCGTGTAGGGGTGAGTTAAAACGATGCCTCTTCGCACTGCCACCACGCTCTGGCCGCCCGTTCTGCTGGGCAGCCAGTTCGTGTTTAACATTGGCTTTTACGCGGTCGTTCCCTTCCTCGCGATCTTCTTGCGTGACGATATGCTGCTCTCCGGCGGGCTGATTGGGCTGGTGCTTGGGCTGCGCACCTTTTCCCAGCAGGGGATGTTTATTGTTGGCGGCGCGCTTTCAGACCGGTTTGGCGCGAAGAGCGTGATCCTCAGCGGCTGCATCGTCCGCGTGGTGGGTTATTTACTGCTGGCCTTTGGGCAATCCCTGTGGCCCGTCATTCTGGGGGCCTGTCTGACGGGCGTCGGCGGCGCGCTGTTCTCACCGTCGATAGAAGCCCTGCTGGCCAAAGCGGGAACGCAAAGCGAGGCGAAGGGTAAACGGAGCCGCGCGGAGTGGTTTGCGCTGTTTGCGGTGTGCGGTGAACTTGGCGCCGTTCTTGGCCCGGTGATGGGGGCCCTGCTGACGGAGCTGGGCTTTCGTCAGGTTGCGCTCGCAGGCGCAGGGATATTTATCGTTGCGCTGGTGGTGCTCTTTTTCTGCCTGCCTGCGGCACATCACAGCACGAAGCCGCTGAAAATTCTGCCCTGGTGGACGACGTTCCGTCAGCCGCGTTTCGTCGCCTTTATCATTGCCTACAGTTCATGGCTGTTAAGCTATAACCAGCTCTATCTGGCGCTGCCGGTGGAGATCCAACGCGCCGGCGGGAACGAAAAAGATCTGGGGCCGCTGTTTATGCTGGCCTCGGTGCTGATTATTGTTCTGCAGCTGCCCCTTGCCCGTTTCGCCCGAAACGTCGGCGCGGTCCGGATCTTACCGGTGGGCTTTTTGCTGCTTTCCGCCTCGTTTGCAAGCGTGGCGCTCTTTGCCGCGACGGAGCCGCCGGAGGGCTGGCTGCGCCTGCTGCCCTCTGCAAGCCTTGTCACGCTGCTGACGCTCGGACAAATGCTGCTGGTGCCGTCGGCTAAAGATTTGATCCCGCGCTTTGCCGAGGAGTCAACGCTTGGAGCGCACTATGGCGCACTCTCAACCGCCGGCGGCATCGCGGTGCTGGTGGGGAATTTAGGTTTAGGCAGCCTGCTGGATAAGGCGCTGGTGCCCTCGACGGAGGCCATTTACCCGTGGCTGCTGCTGGCGGTGTTTCCACTGTGCAGCGCGGTCGCGCTGAGCGTGATTTGCCGCCCGCTGCGGCGCTGAAGCGCCTATTTTTTAGGTCGATACTTTTCAGGCAGTTCCGGAACCGGACGGCGATCGTCAATAAGGTGGCGAAGAGTCAGAATCGGATGACGCCATAGCATTCGTGGCCCCGCCCAGCGCATCACCTGCTTCATCTCCTCACGTCTGGCGGGCTGATAGCAGTGCACCGGGCACTGTTTGCAGGCGGGTTTTTCCTCACCAAAGATGCATTTATCCAGGCGCTTATCCGCGTAGGCATTCAGCGCCTGATAATGGCCCTCATCCTTTACCGCCTGCGGACAGTTTTTTTCATACAGGGCGATCATTTTCGCGATCGTCTCTTTTTCGCGCGCAATGCGTTTCCCCGCCATTTTCATCCCCCCTCAATAACACGCATTCAGAATACCATTTTAAAAAAGGGATTTCAGTCGTTGCATTCTGTTTTCTGAAGGCGCCTTCCAGTCTTCGCTCTTTCCTGACGCGTTTTTACTGTTATTTTATACAGGCAGTCTGAACACACGTTGCCAACAGTTACCGGAGGATCTATGCAAGGAATGGCTATCACCAAACCGTATCGTCACTTAAAAGTGGGTTATTTCAGAAAGCGTCATGAAGATCGTAAAACCAAGATCCCAACGCGTTACAGCGTACACGCAGCCCTGAATCTGAAAGGGGACTGGCTCGAAAAAGCAGGCTTTTTAACCCATTCGCAGGTTCGGGTGGAGGTCGGGCCGGGTAAAATAATTATCGAACTCATTAAAGAGCCGGATGATGGACATCCCGGCCATGTCGTTCAGCGAGAGCAGTAAAAAATAGGGCGTTTTCCGACAGAAAACATAAACCCACGGGGTCCCTGCTGCGTAATGGAATAATTCAGGTTTTTCTTCGGATACAGAAAGAAGTCAGGGAGAATTTCATTCATAATCTCATTTGGTGCGGTTTGCTGACCATTAATGTCATGTATATTTACCGATGTAAAATGGAATGAGTCTTTATTTTCTGTCCATACATAGGAGACATCTCTGCGGATAACGCCAGCAAGTTTATCATTTTTATAATAGGCTCCGCTTAGCGCAATGACGCCAGTCTGCTTCTTCATCGTGTACATGAAGTCCATCGTCAGGTTAGCGCGAATATCCTCATGATAGACGACGATTGACGCTGAACAGGCCTCCGTATTTTCACTGTTTTGCTGGTGTAGACGGTATAGCCATGCGGCCAGTGCGCCAGCGAGGAAGAATACCAGAAACAACAGAACGGTTGCCTTTTTGGTCATCAGAGATGTCCTCTAAAATAGAGCGAAATACATCCGGCATTTGCTTTTATTTCAAAGGGTTCTCTGCAAGCAAGAACGGAAAGCGCCGGAGCATGGCTGGATGAGGAAAAATAGACCCACGGATATTTTTTACAATCAAGCCCCGTGTCTAAAATGATTTTTATAAATCGCCTGAAGTTGCCGACGCCACGAATATCATCGTTTTGCGAGGAAAAATGACAGCCGTTCTGTGTAAGAGTAATTGGATAATCCCTGAAAAAATCTTTTTCCGGGTTATCATGTAAAAGGTATTGAAACGCAAAGAAACCGGCACAAAACGCGATTATCATTAAAGCTGTCGGGAAAATATACTGGCGTAATTGACGCTGTTTTTTCCTCCCACCCGGCATTACGGGAATATTTTCGACAGGTTTATCCTTTGTTTCAACCGGAGAGGTTTCCACTCCCGTCGCTGTCGCTTTTTTTCCGTCATCAACACAGTCCGTGTCAACGCGGGTTACCCTGACATTTTTCTCTATCTGGAATCCTTTTCTCGGCACCGTCGCCACCAGCGTATCGTCCGTCTCTCCTGTGGTCCGGAGCCCGCGTCGAATTATAGAGATATTCTGATAAAGCGTATTTGCCGGAACCAGCATGCCGTCCTCGCCCCAGACTTTATCAAAGAAGTATTTCTGCGTAACGACTTCTGGAAATGATTCTAAAAGAAGGTTCAGACAACGGCTGGCAGGGGTTGTCAGAATTACATTTAAGTCAGGACGGGTCAACGAAATCAGCAAATTCCTCTCTGGACAAAATTTAATTTTATCGTTAATTATCCAGAACATATGCCGCTCGCTTACGATAAACAGAATAGTTAACTGCCGGGGTGAAGTGTAATTATACTCTGCGATCAACCCTTGTCAAAGCAGGGGGTTATCACTTTTTCCTTCCGCATTTACCTGTTCCGACAGAACATTAATGCCGCGGATAAGGACCAGATTTACAGTCAATCGCAATATTTAATAGTCGGGCCTCTTTTTAAAGTATATTCACCCGCGGGATGAACGTAATAACGAGTAACGGACGCTAAATGCGATGTATGCTTGGATTAACGCTGTACAGCGCGACAGCACCTTGAGTGCCGGATTAGCTACAAGGATGGAATGAGGTACGCATTTTACAGAAAGAGCCCTTTCCTGCTGTTTTCCTGCCATACAGACTTCGTTATCATGGTCGCCATACATCGATGAATGAAACGCAGGATTCATGAGTTCCAATGAGCGGATATGTAACCAGACAACAAAAAAATACAACTCATTGAAATTTAAGAACATGGACACCAGGATTTTATGAGCACACTTGAGAATTTTGACGCCCACACGCCAATGATGCAGCAGTACCTGAAGCTGAAAGCGCAGCATCCGGAAATCCTGCTCTTTTACCGTATGGGCGATTTTTATGAGCTTTTTTATGACGATGCGAAACGTGCGTCTCAGCTGCTCGACATTTCCCTGACGAAACGTGGCGCGTCGGCAGGCGAGCCCATCCCGATGGCGGGTATCCCGCATCACGCGGTTGAAAACTATCTGGCGAAGCTGGTGAACCAGGGCGAGTCTGTCGCTATCTGCGAACAAATTGGTGACCCGGCCACATCGAAAGGCCCCGTTGAGCGCAAGGTCGTACGCATCGTCACGCCGGGAACCATCAGCGATGAGGCCCTGCTTCAGGAGCGCCAGGATAACCTGCTGGCGGCGATCTGGCAGGATGGTAAAGGGTTTGGCTACGCCACGCTGGATATCAGCTCCGGTCGTTTTCGCCTGAGTGAACCGGCTGACCGTGAAACCATGGCGGCTGAACTACAGCGCACTAATCCGGCAGAACTGCTTTATGCAGAGGATTTCGCCGAGATGGCGCTGATTGAAGGTCGCCGCGGCCTGCGTCGTCGTCCACTGTGGGAGTTCGAAATTGATACCGCGCGCCAGCAGTTAAACCTGCAATTTGGCACGCGCGATTTGATTGGCTTTGGCGTGGAAAACGCCCCGCGCGGGCTGTGTGCCGCAGGCTGCCTGTTGCAGTACGTTAAGGATACGCAACGTACCGCCCTGCCCCATATTCGTTCCATCACCATGGAGCGTCAGCAGGACAGCATCATCATGGATGCCGCCACGCGCCGCAACCTGGAGATCACGCAGAACCTCGCTGGCGGCATGGAAAATACGCTGGCGTCGGTTCTTGACAGCACGGTTACCCCCATGGGCAGCCGTATGCTCAAACGCTGGCTGCATATGCCGATCCGCAATACCGAAACGCTGACTGGCCGCCAGCAAACCATTGCCGCATTGCAGGATCGTTACACCGAATTGCAGCCGGTGCTGCGTCAGGTGGGTGATCTTGAGCGTATCCTGGCGCGCCTGGCCTTGCGCACCGCGCGTCCACGCGATCTCGCCCGTATGCGGCACGCGTTCCAGCAGTTGCCGGAACTGCGCGCTCAGCTGGGAGAGATCGACAGCGCGCCAGTGCAAAAGCTGCGCGAAACCATGGGCGAATTTACCGAGCTTCGCGAACTGCTGGAACGCGCCATCATTGATGCGCCGCCTGTTCTGGTGCGGGATGGCGGGGTTATTGCTCCGGGTTACAACGAAGAGCTGGACGAATGGCGTGCGCTGGCCGATGGCGCGACGGATTATCTGGATAAGCTGGAAATCCGCGAGCGTGAACGTCTGGGGCTCGACACCCTGAAAGTCGGCTACAACGCGGTACACGGTTACTATATCCAGATCAGCCGTGGGCAGAGCCACCTGGCCCCGATTCACTACGTTCGCCGCCAGACGCTGAAAAATGCCGAGCGCTACATTATACCCGAGCTGAAAGAGTACGAAGACAAAGTGCTCACGTCGAAAGGTAAAGCGCTGGCGCTGGAGAAACAGCTGTATGACGAGCTGTTCGACATCCTGATGCCGCACCTGGCTGACCTGCAACTGAGCGCCGCTGCGCTGGCCGAGCTGGATGTCCTGGTAAACCTGGCTGAGCGCGCCGACACGCTGAATTACACCTGTCCGACCTTTACTGACAAACCCGGCATTCGCATTACCGAAGGCCGCCACCCGGTGGTTGAGCAGGTGCTGAACGAGCCGTTTATTGCCAACCCGTTGAACCTGTCACCGCAGCGAAGAATGCTGATCATTACCGGCCCCAACATGGGCGGTAAAAGTACCTATATGCGCCAGACAGCCCTTATCGCGCTGCTCGCCTACATCGGCAGCTACGTTCCAGCGCAGAAGGTTGAGATTGGCCCTATCGACCGTATCTTCACCCGTGTGGGTGCGGCGGACGATCTGGCGAGCGGTCGCTCTACCTTTATGGTCGAGATGACCGAAACCGCCAACATTCTGCATAACGCGACAGAGAACAGTCTGGTGTTGATGGACGAAGTAGGACGCGGTACCTCCACCTATGACGGCCTGTCTCTGGCCTGGGCGTGCGCGGAAAGTCTGGCAAATAAAATCAAGGCGCTGACGCTGTTCGCAACGCACTATTTCGAACTGACACAGCTGCCAGAGAAAATGGAAGGCGTGGCTAACGTCCACCTTGATGCGCTTGAGCACGGCGACACCATCGCCTTTATGCACACGGTGCAGGACGGCGCGGCAAGCAAGAGCTATGGCCTGGCCGTCGCCGCGCTGGCGGGCGTGCCAAAAGAGGTGATTAAGCGCGCGCGTCAGAAATTGCGTGAGCTGGAAAGTTTGTCACCGAATGCGGCAGCTACGCAGATAGATGGTACGCAGATGTCACTGCTGGCGGTGCCGGAAGAGACCTCTCCGGCGGTAGAAGCGCTGGAGAACCTCGACCCGGATTCACTGACGCCGCGTCAGGCGCTGGAGTGGATTTATCGGTTGAAGAGTCTGGTTTAGTTTTCTGCGGTCTTTTGCCCGGTGGCGGCTTCGCCTTACCCGGCCTACAAAACCCGTAGGCCCGGTATGCGTAGCGCCACCGGGCTTTTTTTACAGCAGCGGCGGGATCGTCGGCACCTGCGGTGCTTCATCAATATCCTTCTGGGTCATGCGGAACGCTTCCGGGTAATGCTCGCGGCTGGTACGGCGCAACGGTTCGGTATCGCGCCAGGTATACAGACAGTGCTGACACTGATATACCGTCCAGACACCTTTCACCGGTGATGTTGCCATCACTTCAATATGTTCATCGGCACAACGTGGACAAATCATTTTTTCCTCCTTATTGACGTGCCGCCAGCATCGCGGTCAGTTTTTCGGCCCAGGCTTTGGTTTCAGGGAGATCCTGTACCGGCTGGCTGTAGTGACCACGGTTGTCCGGGGCAACCGGGGTGGTGGCATCAATGATCAGCTTGTCAGTGATCCCCGCCGGGCTGGAGCCGGGGTCAAGCTCGAGCACAGACATATTCGGTAGCTGCACCAGATCGCCTGCCGGATTGACCTTTGATGACAGCGCCCACATCACCTGCGGCAGGTTAAACGGATCGACGTCTTCATCCACCATAATCACCATTTTCACGTAACCCAGACCGTGTGGCGTGGTCATGGCTCGGAGGCCGACCGCACGGGCAAAACCGCCGTAACGCTTTTTAGTGGAGATAATCGCCAGCAAACCGTGGGTGTACATGGCGTTTACCGCCTGCACTTCCGGGAATTCCGACTTTAGCTGCTGATAGAGCGGTACGCAGGTGGCGGGCCCCATCAGATAATCAATCTCGGTCCACGGCATGCCGAGGTAAAGGGATTCGAAAATGGGTTTGGTGCGGTAAGAGACTTTATCAATGCGTACAACCGTCATATTGCGTCCGCCGGAGTAGTGTCCGGTAAACTCACCGAATGGCCCTTCAATTTCACGTTTCCGGCCTTCAATCACCCCTTCGAGGATCACTTCCGACCCCCACGGCACATCGAAACCGGTCAGTGGAGCCGTCGCCATCGGATACGGGCTTTCGCGTAGCGCACCGGCCATCTCATACTCGGATTGATCGTATTTCAGCGGCGTGGCGCCCATCAGGGTGATGATCGGATCGTTACCCAGCGTAATGGCAATAGGCAGGTCTTCGCCGCGCTCTTCTGCCTTATGCAGATGCAGCGCGATATCATGCATCGGCACCGGTTGCAGGCCGAGCTTACGCTTGCCCTTCACTTCCATACGGTAGATCCCGACGTTCTGTTTGCCGAAGTGATCGGGGTCGAGCGGATCGCGGGAGACAACGCACGCTTTATCGAGATAAAAGCCTCCGTCACCGTCGTTCAGGCGGAACAGCGGCAGAATGTCGAACAGGTTGATGTCTTCCCCGTCCACCGTGTTCTGCGCCCAGGCCGGATTTGCACGACGCTCTGGCGAGACGGGGAATTTGTCCCAGCGACGAATAAACTCGTCGATCTGTTTTTTCACCGGGGTATTCGCTGGCAGCCCCATCGAAATAGCGTGGTTTTGCCACGAGCCGATAGTGTTCATCACCACACGGGCATCGGTGAAGCCGCGAATATTATCGAACCACAGCGCAGGCGCACCATCGCCAATGCGTCCGGTCGCGTTGGCGGCCGCCGCCAGATCCGGCTCGGCGTTAACCTCTTCCTCAATTTTCAGCAGTTGCCCTTGCTCATCGAGCGCCTGCAGGAAGCTTCTCAAATCATCAAATGCCATCTTTATTCTCCTGTGAAAAATGTTTCGCTGCCTGCAAACCTTCCCAGCGTCGGGCTTTTTTATGCTCCAGACCAAACTGGTCGAGAACACGGGTCACGATATGCTGGGTAATGTCATCGGCGGTTTGCGGGTGGTTGTAGTACGCAGGCATAGGCGGCACCATCGCCACGCCCATACGGGAAAGAGCAAGCATGTTCTCGAGATGGATGGTGCTGAGCGGCGTCTCACGGGGAACCAGCACCAGCTTGCGCCCCTCTTTCAACACTACGTCTGCCGCACGCCCTACCAGCCCTTCGGCGTAGCCCGCGCGGATACCCGCCAGCGTTTTCATGCTGCACGGGATGACGATCATGCCGTCGGTGCGAAACGAGCCGGAGGAGATGGTGGCAGCCTGATCGGCCGGGCTATGGACGACATCCGCCAGTGCAGCAACGTCATGCGCAGTGAAGGGCGTTTCCAGCTCAATCGTGGTTTTTGCCCACTTCGACATCACCAGGTGCGTTTCCACCTCCGGCATTTCCCGCAGCGCCTGTAACAACGCCACGCCTAATGGCGCACCCGTCGCGCCCGTCATTCCCACAATCAATCTCATTCAGCACCTCAATTAATTTGTTCGTATACGAACATATTAATTAAACTACGCCTTGATCCTGCTGCTGACAAGATCGTTCGCATACGATCACACTAATCGCTAAAAAACTCTCGCGTTAAAATTCAGCCCAAGAGCGGCTATCATAGAGGGAGTATTTTTCCGTCGGAGTGTCCATGGAGTTAAGACAAGAAGCTTTCCACCTGCTACGTCAGCTTTTTCAACAGCATACCGCCCAGTGGCAGCACGCATTGCCTGAACTGACCAAGCCACAATATGCGGTGATGCGGTCAATTGCTGAAAATCCTGGTATTGAGCAGGTTGCCCTGACTGAAGTCGCGGTGAGCACCAAAGCGACGCTGGCAGAAATGCTGAGCCGCATGGAAGCACGCGGCCTGGTCAGGCGCGAGCACGATCCGGCAGACAAACGCCGTCGGTTTGTCTTTCTGACTGCCGAAGGAGAGGCCCTGCTTGAGAGCAGTAAACCGATTGGAAATGAGGTGGATGAGGCATTTCTGGGGCGCCTTAATGGCGCGGAACGAGAGCAATTTTCAGCGCTCATTAAAAAAATGATGCAGGGTTAAGTCACCCTGACGCGCATAAAATCAATAAATGTTCGCACTTTCGCGGGCACATGCCGGGCATCGGGATAAACGGCATAGATGCCCTGCTGAGCAAACGTGTATGCCGGTAACAGCGAGACCAGTTCCCCCGCATCCAGTGCGTTACGCACCAGCCACTCCGGCAGCAGCGCCACTCCACATCCCGCGAGGGCAAAAGCCATCAGCGCCTGGGCGCTGTCTGCATACAGGCGCGGCGCTTTCTTGATCTCAAAGGAAACCGGATGTCCATCAACACCTCTCACCTGCCAGCGCAGCGGCGACGTTAAACGCTCGTGAATGATCCAGTCCGCTTCCGCCAGTTGTTCCAGCGAGTCAACCGGATGGTTTGCCAGCCAGCCTGGCGTTGCCACGGGCAGGATGGTGAAAGAGGTCATCAACGCGGCGTGGTAGCGCGAATCTGCAAGCGTGCCGAGCCGGATAGCGACATCGAAGCGCTCGGCGATAAGATCGGCATGCAAAGAGGACGAGACATGCCGCACGCGAAGGTCCGGGTGCAACTGGCTAAATTCAGCCAGCAAAGGCACCACCACCTGCGAGCCATATTCGGGCGTGGTGGTGATCCGCAGTTCTCCCGTCAGCCCGGCGTGGTTGGCGCGAACGTCATCCTGCAATCGCTCTGCATCCCGTAACAGCATCACGCTTCGTTGATGAAAGAGCTTCCCCGCCTCGGTCAGCGTCAGGCGTCGGGTGGTTCGCAGCAACAGGGTGACGCCCAGCTCCTCTTCAAGCTGACGAATATGAAAGCTGACCACCGCTTTTGTCAGCCCCATCGCCTCCGCCGCGGCGGTGAAACTGCCGGTGTCCGCTACGGCGATAAACATTGCCGTACGCTGTAAATTAAGCATCGCTTGCCTGGTTAACTGTCAAAATAATGTTGACAGTATATCGTGCTTTGTCGCGTTTATCCGTAACGCGCGGGCCGATACGATACGCCACCTCACCGGAGGAACTTCCATGACGTATCGCAGCAAAATCGCCGTCGTCTTTCTGCTCGGCTTTTTCCTTGATTTGATAAACATGTTTATTGCCAGCGTCGCCTTTCCGGCGATGGCTCGCGCTTTCAATACCACACCTTCCGCGCTTGCCTGGGTAAGTAACGGATACATTGCCGGGCTGACGCTAGTCATCCCTTTCAGCAGTATCCTGATGCGCCGCGTCGGGCCGAAGCGCGTTATCCTGCTCTCACTGCTTCTCTTTAGCGCGGCCTCCGTTGCGGCGGGTCTCTCATCTTCGCTGGAAAGTCTGATTGCCTGGCGAGCCGTGCAGGGCGCCGGAGGGGGGTTACTGATCCCGGTTGGTCAGGCGCTGACCTGGCAACAGTTTAAGCCTCATGAGCGGGCCAGACTCTCCTCGGCGGTGATGCTGGTCGCACTGCTTGCCCCCGCGTGCTCACCGGCTGTGGGCGGTATGCTGGTTCAGACATTCAGCTGGCGCTGGATATTTTTTGCCACCCTGCCCGTCGTCATTGTCACCTTTGCTTTGGCCTGCGCGTGGCTTAAAACAGAACCGTCGCCGATAACCCCCACCAGGACAGTAAACCTGTCTTTGCTGACGGATCCGCTGTTGCGCTTATCCATGCTTATCTATGTGTGCGTACCCGGC
The DNA here is from genome assembly GCF_001037675.1 of Enterobacter sp. MGH119. Taxonomy (NCBI): domain Bacteria; kingdom Pseudomonadati; phylum Pseudomonadota; class Gammaproteobacteria; order Enterobacterales; family Enterobacteriaceae; genus Enterobacter; species Enterobacter sp. MGH119. The sequence goes on from NZ_KQ089930.1 coordinate 197,194, forward strand.
ATTTTTATCGGCGTGAACGTAACGGGCATGTATTACCTCCAGAGCGAGGCCAATATGACACCCGCCGCAACGGGCATGCTTATGCTGCCGTGGTCTGTGGCTTCGTTTTTGGCTATCACCGCGACAGGACGCTATTTCAACCGTATCGGCCCCCGGCCGCTGGTGGTCATCGGTTGCCTTTTGCAGGCGACGGGCATTCTGCTTTTAGTTAACGTCGGCCCGGCAATGCTGCTACCTGCCGTTGCGTTTGCGCTGATGGGCGCGGGGGGAAGCCTTTGCAGCAGTACGGCTCAGAGCAGCGCGTTTTTGACGATGCGACCGGAAGATATGCCCGATGCCAGCGCGCTATGGAATCTCAATCGTCAGTTGAGCTTTTTTGCGGGCGCTCTGCTGCTGGCGCAGGCGCTGAGCTTCATGCAGGCTTATCTCTCGCCGCTGGCCGCCTGGCACGGGATGTTTGTTTTTGCCGCAGTCATCACTCTACTGCCCGTACTGTACGTCTACCGTCTTAACAACACGCAGTTACTTGCGCAACTGCAACAGGAGCAACCATGACCCATTTCGAACAAGAGATCCTCGACATTCACGTCGCCCTTGAAAACTGGTTAGGTGCAGGCGAAGGCAATCGGGACGCCCTGCTCGCCCGTTTCCGTCCGGATTTTCTGATGGTTCCACCGAGTGGCAACCCGTTAGATCATCACGCGCTTGCCCAATTTTTATATGCGCAGCGGGGAACCCGACCCGGGCTCAGGATCGGTATTGACGCGTTAACAACGCTTCAGACATGGGACAACGGCGCGGTGCTCCATTACCGGGAGACGCAAACCCGGCCAGGCCAGCCCGTCAACGTGCGCTGGTCAACCGCGGTGCTTAATCAGGAAGGGGATAACATCACCTGGTGTTTGCTGCACGAAACGGCGCAGCCGTAAGGCATAAAAAAGGCCCGTCTCACGACGGGCCTTTTCTGACGAATGGTTGCTTACTCGCGGAACAGCGCTTCGATATTCAGACCTTGCCCTTGCAGGATCTCACGCAGGCGGCGTAGGCCTTCAACCTGAATCTGACGAACACGTTCACGGGTCAGGCCAATCTCACGGCCGACATCTTCCAGTGTCGCAGCTTCATACCCCAGTAAACCGAAACGACGTGCCAGCACTTCACGCTGTTTGGCGTTCAGTTCGAACAGCCATTTGACGATGCTCTGTTTCATGTCATCGTCCTGCGTGGTGTCTTCCGGGCCGTTGTCTTTTTCATCGGCCAGGATGTCCAGCAGCGCTTTTTCGGAGTCGCCACCCAGCGGGGTGTCAACCGAGGTAATGCGCTCGTTGAGACGCAACATACGGCTTACGTCATCAACCGGTTTGTCGAGTTGCTCTGCGATCTCTTCCGCACTTGGCTCGTGGTCCAGTTTATGGGACAACTCGCGCGCGGTACGCAGATAAACATTCAACTCTTTGACGATGTGGATCGGCAGTCGAATCGTACGGGTCTGGTTCATAATAGCCCGTTCGATGGTCTGACGAATCCACCAGGTCGCGTAGGTTGAGAAACGGAACCCGCGTTCCGGGTCAAACTTCTCAACTGCGCGGATGAGACCTAAGTTGCCCTCTTCAATCAGATCCAGCAGAGCCAGACCACGATTGCCGTAACGGCGGGCAATTTTCACGACCAGTCGCAGGTTACTTTCGATCATGCGACGACGCGAGGCAACATCACCACGCAAAGCACGACGTGCGAAATAGACTTCTTCTTCGGCCGTTAGCAGTGGGGAGTAACCAATCTCCCCAAGGTAAAGCTGAGTCGCGTCCAGCACACGCTGTGTGGCACCCTGCGATAACAGCTCTTCTTCAGCCAAATCGTTATCACTGGGTTCCTCTTCTACTAAGGCTTTTTCGTCAAAAGCCTCTGCTCCGTTCTCATCAAATTCCGCGTCTTCATTTAAATCATGAACTTTCAGCGTATTCTGACTCATAAGGTGGCTCCTACCCGTGATCCCTGGACGAGACACCCTGGCTGGCATGCCCCGTCAATTTATCGCTGCGGTAAATATTGCAGCGGGTTTACGGATTTCCCCTTGTAACGAATTTCAAAATGCAAGCGTGTAGAACTGGTTCCGGTGCTACCCATGGTAGCGATTTTTTGCCCCGCCTTAACTTCTTGTTGTTCCCGGACCAGCATTGTGTCGTTATGGGCGTAGGCACTCAGGTAATCATCATTATGTTTGATGATAATAAGATTACCGTAACCGCGCAGTGCGTTACCGGCATAGACAACGCGTCCGTCTGCGGTCGCGATGATTGCCTGTCCTTTACTGCCTGCGATATCGATCCCTTTGTTGCCCCCCTCAGAGGTAGCGAAGTTCTCGATGATCTTGCCGTCAGTTGGCCAACGCCAGGTGGTAATTGACGAGCTGGCATTCTGACTGCTTGCAGTCGGTACAGTAGAGCTAACCACAGGTGCCGTAGTCGGTGCTGTGACAACAGTCGCAGTACCTTTATTATTCGGCAACATTTTGTTAGCACTCTGATCACCTGAATCCTCAGAATACGTAATTACAGGTTGTGAAGCAACCACCGTGGTGGTTTTTTGTGCAGGGGTGACGCTGTTATTTTGCGCAGTTACGTCGGCTGCTGAAACGGTGTTGCCTGGCGTAAGCGGTGTCCCCGTCGCGTTGCCAACCTGAAGCGTTTGCCCGACTTCCAGAGCATACGGGGCCTGGACGTTGTTTCGCTGTGCCAGATCGCGGAAATCGTTCCCGGTGATCCAGGCAATATAGAACAGCGTATCGCCGCGCTTCACGGTATAGGTGCTGCCGCCGGTATAGCTACCTTTCGGAATGTTCCCATACTTACGGTTATACACTATGCGGCCATTTTCAGTCTGAACAGGCTGTTCCACTGGCTGTATCTGCGTAGGCTGCGTAACTGGACGCTGAACCGGCTGGATCTGCGGCGTTTGCTGCGCCGTTGAGGTGCCCATTTTAGGCGGAGGGGTAATCAACATTCCGCTGGACGTGTTACCCGAGCCGCTGGTTCCATTAACGGAACTGACGGGCGCAGGCGCGTTATTTGAACTTGTACAGCCTGCCAGCCAGAGCGAAACCAGTGATAATGCCGCAACACGGCTGATGGTGAATTTTGGGCTTCCCGCGCTCATTTATCCCCCAGGAATGTGTTAACTACCAGTGACTTAAAAATAACCGTGATGGCACGAACCTATCGCGCCACACCATACGCTGAATTTGCCTTAATAACCCTGGAAAAATCCGAGTCTCAGGCCAGCTCGCCCTTAACCAGGGGCACAAAGCGTACGGCTTCCACGGTATCGATAATAAACTCGCCGCCGCGTCGACGAACGCGCTTTAAAAGCTGCTGCTCATCGCCGACGGGCAAAACAAGAATGCCGCCCTCGTCCAGCTGCGAGAGAAGTGCAGCGGGGATTTCAGGTGGCGCTGCCGTGACAATGATGGCGTCAAACGGGGCGCGAGCCTGCCAACCCTGCCATCCATCGCCGTGGCGTGTCGATACATTATGTAAATCAAGCTGTTTCAGGCGACGGCGCGCCTGCCACTGCAACCCTTTAATCCGTTCCACGGAACAGACATGGTGCACAAGGTGGGCCAGGATCGCGGTCTGATACCCTGAACCGGTGCCAATTTCCAGCACCCGGGAGTCTGGCGTTAACTCCAGAAGCTCCGTCATACGCGCCACCATGTAGGGCTGCGAAATCGTCTGGCCTTGCCCGATGGGCAGCGCCACGTTTTCCCACGCTTTGTGTTCAAACGCCTCATCTACAAACTTCTCACGGGGAACCTGGGCAAGCGCATCCAGCACCTGCTCGTTGGCAATCCCCTGTGCGCGTAATTGTTCCAGAAGAGTTTGTACACGTTTACTTACCATTGCGCGTTCACTCCGACCCGATCTAACCAGTCCGACACCACATCATGCGCGCTATAAGCGGTTAAATCTACGTGCAACGGCGTTACGGAAACGTAACCCTCATCCACCGCAGCGAAGTCGGTGTCTGGCCCGGCATCGCATTTATCTCCCGGCGGGCCGATCCAGTACAGGGTATTGCCACGCGGATCCTGCTGGGGAATAACCTGATCGGCCGGGTGGCGACTGCCGCAGCGCGTCACGCGGATCCCTTTAATCTCGTCCAGTGGGAGATCCGGCACGTTAATATTAAGGATACGTCCGGTACGCAGTGGCTCGCGGCCAAGCGCACGGAGAATGGAGCAGGTCACCGCGGCGGCAGTGTCATAGTGGGTGTGGCCGTTTAACGAGACCGCCAGCGCCGGGAAACCCAGGTGACGCCCTTCCATCGCCGCGGCCACGGTGCCGGAGTAAATCACATCATCGCCAAGATTTGGCCCCGCATTGATGCCGGAGACCACAACATCCGGCCGAGGGCGCATTAGCGCATTTACGCCCAGAAACACGCAGTCGGTCGGCGTCCCCATCTGGACGGCAATATCGCCATTCTCAAAGGTAAAGGTGCGAAGTGAAGACTCCAGCGTCAATGAGTTAGACGCGCCACTGCGGTTACGATCGGGAGCCACGACCTGCACATCCGCAAATTCGCGGAGGTGTTTCGCCAGCGTCTGAATACCTGGCGCATGGATCCCGTCATCGTTACTCAGCAATATTCGCATAATCACCCGACGTGTTGATAAGTTCCCTGACAACACTGGTGGCAAAGCTACCTGCCGGCAGCCAGAAGCGTAACTCGACGGTTACGTCATCCCACCAGTTCCAGCTCAACTGTTGCGGGTAGAGGAGCATCGCACGGCGCGCCGCCTCGACCTTTTCCCGCACCAGCAACGATTGTAATTCTGGCGCATCCGCCACCGCTGACTGCTCAGCGGCCAGCGCCTCGCCCTGGGTTCCCCAGTCGCCTGAACCCGGCAAGGCGGCGGTAATCATCAGCGTTTTAGCGTCCACGCGCGACTGGACATCGGCCATCTCATCGGCCGTTGCCACAAACCAGCTTCCGCGTCCCGCTAATTGTAGCGCATCGCCGACAACAACTTGATTCGCGTCCGGTTTTTTCAGCCGTTCGCTCACAATCTGATTAAACAACGCACTGCGGGCCGCCGACAACCAAAAACTGCGTTTATTACGATCGCGCACCGGTGCACCGCTTTGCGCCCAGCGCAGCGCACCCAGCAGGTTGCTGCCACCAATGCCAAAGCGCTGTGCGCCGAAATAGTTTGGCACGCCGCGTTCGTTAATGGCCTTCAGGCGTTTTTCAATGTCTTCGCGTTCGGTCACTTCGCGCAACACCAGAGTAAAGGCATTGCCTTTTAACGCTCCCAGACGCAATTTGCGTTTATGGCGGGCGTACTCCAGTACCTTACAGCCCTCAAGCTCAAATTTGCTTAAATCGGGCATGCCGTTGCCGGGCACGCGGGCGCAAAGCCACTGTTCGGTCACGGCATGTTTATCTTTTTGACCGGCAAAGCTCACTTCGCGGGCGTGAATATTGAGGAATTTTGCCAGCGCGTCCGCCACGAAGCGGGTGTTGCAGCCGTTTTTCAGAATGCGCACCAGGATGTGCTCGCCTTCGCCGTCCGGCTCAAAACCGAGATCTTCCACTACCACGAAATCTTCAGGGTTGGCTTTCAGCAGCCCCTTGCCCTGCGGTTCACCGTGCAGATACGTCAGGTTGTCGAAATCCGTCATTTGGCCGCCTTCACCAGCAGCGCCACGGCTTCACAGGCAATGCCTTCGCCACGACCGGTAAAGCCCAGCTTCTCCGTGGTGGTCGCTTTGACGTTGACGTCGTCCATATGGCAGCCCAGATCTTCAGCGATAAACACACGCATCTGAGGGATGTGCGGCAACATCTTCGGTGCCTGGGCAATGATCGTCACATCAACGTTGCCAAGGGTGTAGCCTTTGGCCTGAATACGACGCCAGGCTTCGCGCAGCAGTTCGCGGCTGTCTGCGCCTTTAAAAGCAGGATCGGTGTCCGGGAACAGTTTGCCAATGTCGCCCAGCGCGGCGGCACCCAGCAGCGCGTCGGTCAGCGCATGCAGCGCCACGTCGCCATCAGAATGCGCCAGCAGACCTTTTTCGTAAGGAATGCGCACGCCGCCAATGATAATTGGGCCAACGCCGCCAAAGGCGTGTACATCAAAACCGTGTCCAATACGCATTATGCCTTCTCCTGAGGGGTCGTACGGGTAAGATAAAATTCCGCGAGCTGTAAGTCTTCCGGGCGCGTCACTTTTATATTATCAGCGCGCCCTTCAACAAGCGTGGGGTGGAAACCGCAATACTCCAGCGCCGAGGCTTCGTCCGTAATGGTCGCACCTTCTTTAAGCGCACGCGTTAAGCAGTCGTGGAGTAATTCGCGGGGAAAAAATTGTGGCGTCAGCGCGTGCCATAGATCGACGCGCTCGACGGTGTGGGCAATCGCCGGTTTACCCGGTTCGGCACGCTTCATGGTGTCACGCACCGGGGCGGCCAGAATGCCGCCCACGTTACTGGTTTCGCTCAGGGCCAGCAGACGTGACAGATCGTCGTGATGCAGACAGGGACGCGCGGCATCGTGCACCAGCACCCACTGCGCGTTCCCAGCAGCCTGAATGCCCGCCAGAACGGAGTCAGCCCGCTCTGCGCCGCCGTCAACGACGGTAATCTGAGGGTGATTCGCCAGCGGGAGCTGAGCAAAACGTGCATCGCCGGGGCTGATGGCAATAACAACGCGTTTCACCCGAGAATGCGCCAGCAGCGCCGCCACGGCGTGCTCGAGGATCGTTTTATCGCCAATTGAGAGGTACTGCTTAGGACATTCTGTCTGCATGCGCCGGCCAAAACCTGCGGCCGGCACCACGGCACAGACGTCCGAAAAAGTTGCTGCCATGTCGTAATCCTGGGCCTGATTATCGATTGTTTTGTGCGGAGCCCTGATTGCGTTTAGACGCATCCGGAACCAGGCGATAAAACGTTTCGCCCGGCTTAGTCATACTGAGTTCATTGCGTGCGCGCTCCTCAATCGCCTCCTGGCCGCCATTGAGGTCATCAATTTCAGCAAAAAGTTGATCGTTACGCGCTTTAAGTTTGGCGTTTGTCGCCTGCTGTGCCGCGACGTCATCGCTCACCCGGCTGTAGTCGTGCAGTCCGTTTTTGCCGAACCACAGCGAATATTGCAGCCAGACCAGCAAAGCCAGCAACAGCAGCGTTAGTTTACCCATCCTGCCCCCTGAAAAAACGGCATCATCATCCCATAACTTTCCGCTGGACTCTACTGCGGGGTTTTAATTATGCCGTAAGTTAGCCCATCAGCCATAAAAACAGCAGGCCAAAGATGACCACAACGGTGGCGATAGTGATGAGCGTACTATACAGGAGCTTGCCGTTGAAAAGGGAGTGCAGCGCCACGCCCACAACCACCGCAACGGGCATCAGCGCCAAAAAGAAAGGCCAGGTATAGAGGAAGAAAAAGAGGGTGTTACCACCGTAGATCAAAAACGGGATACCCAGCGCCAGTAGCCACGACACAAAGCCGACTATCGCCCCAGGGAAGGACCAGGTCGTCTCGTCGTCGGTCGTTAACGGTTCCGACCCGGTGGTAATCATGTAGTTTTCACTGTTGCGCATAGCTAATCCTGTGACCGTGACTCATCGCTCGGGAAGACAGCTCCCGAACGATACCGTCTCAGGATCTGATAATATCGTCCCGTCTGAGCAGGTCTAATAATTGGCTTACTAAATTTGTTACCAATTGTTGACCTTCCAGCTGAATCTCAGGGGATTCAGGCGCTTCGTAAACGGAGTCAATGCCGGTGAAGTTTCGCAGCTCTCCCGCGCGGGCTTTTTTGTACAGCCCTTTAGGATCGCGCGCTTCGCAGATTGCCAGCGGGGTATCCACAAACACTTCAATAAAGCGATTCTGCCCCACGCGCTCACGCACCATCTGACGTTCGGCGCGGTGCGGTGAGATAAACGCCGTCAGCACCACCAGCCCGGCATCCGCCATCAGGCTGGCGACTTCCCCCACCCGACGAATGTTCTCTTTACGATCTTCATCGCTGAACCCTAAATCGCTGCACAGGCCGTGACGCACGTTGTCGCCGTCCAGCAGGTAGGTGCTCACCCCCTGCTGATGCAGCGCCTCTTCCAGTGCGCCTGCCACCGTGGATTTACCGGAGCCAGACAGCCCGGTAAACCACAGCACAACCCCACGGTGACCGTGGAGCTGTTCGCGCTGGGCGACGGTGACCGGATGAGGATGCCACACGACGTTCTCATCATGGGCGGCCATCACTTGCCTCCCAGCAGATCGCGTGCGCCCCAGTGCGGGAAGTGCTTACGCACCAGCGCGTTCAGTTCCAGCTCGAAGGCGCTGAACTCAGACGTCACGCTCGCCTGCGCGTCAGGCTCGCGCACCATGCCGGCACCGACGGTAACGTTAGTCAGGCGGTCAATGAAGATGAGCCCGCCCGTAACAGGGTTCTGCTGATACGGATCCAGCACCAGCGGCTCGTCGAAGGTCATATCCACCAGACCGATGCCGTTCAGCGGCAGCTCGCTCACGTCACGGTGGGTCAGGTTGTTGATGTCCACCTGGAACTGAATGCCGTCCACGCGGGCGCGGGTTTTCTTGCCGGCGATTTTAATGTCATAGCTCTGGCCTGCGGTCAGCGGCTGTTCCGCCATCCACACCACGTCCACGGATGCGCCCTGCACCGCCGCCAGCGTTTCCTGCGCGTCGACCAGCAGGTCGCCGCGGCTGATATCAATTTCGTCTTTCAGTACCAGGGTTACCGCTTCACCTGCTCCGGCTTCCTCCAGATCGCCATCAAAGGTGACGATTCGGGCAATGGCCGATTCCACACCGGACGGCAGCACCTTCACGCGCTGGCCCACTTTGACCGAGCCGGACGCAATGGTGCCCGAGAAGCCGCGGAAATCGAGGTTCGGACGGTTCACGTATTGCACCGGGAAGCGCATCGGCTGGGTATCAACCACGCGCTGAATTTCAACGGTTTCCAGCACTTCCAGCAGCGTCGGGCCGCTGTACCACGGCATGTTCCCGCTCTGAGAGGCGACGTTATCCCCTTCCAGCGCCGACAGCGGCACAAAGCGAATATCGAGGTTGCCCGGCAGCTGTTCAGCAAAGGTCAGGTAGCTCTGACGGATCTCGTCGAATCGCGCTTCGCTGTAGTCCACCAGATCCATTTTGTTCACCGCCACCACCAGATGTTTGATCCCCAGCAGCGTAGAGATAAAGCTGTGACGACGAGTCTGATCCAGCACACCTTTACGGGCGTCAATCAGCAGGATCGCCAGATCACAGGTGGACGCGCCGGTCGCCATGTTACGGGTGTACTGCTCGTGCCCCGGGGTGTCGGCGATAATAAATTTGCGCTTTTCGGTAGAGAAGTAGCGATAGGCGACATCAATGGTAATGCCCTGCTCGCGCTCCGCCTGCAAGCCGTCTACCAGCAGCGCCAGGTCGAGTTTTTCGCCCTGGGTGCCGTGGCGTTTACTGTCATTGTGCAGGGAAGAGAGCTGATCTTCGTAGATCTGGCGCGTGTCGTGCAGCAGACGTCCTATCAGGGTACTTTTCCCGTCATCCACGCTGCCGCAGGTCAGGAAACGCAGCAGACTTTTGTACTGTTGGGCGTGCAGATAAGCTTCTACGCCGCCTTCATCGGCAATTTGTTGGGCAATAGTCGTATTCATGGCGGCTCCTTAGAAATAACCCTGACGTTTCTTCAGCTCCATGGAGCCTGCCTGGTCGCGGTCAATCACGCGCCCCTGTCGCTCACTGGTAGTCGACACCAGCATCTCCTCGATGATCTCCGGCAGCGTCTGCGCACTGGATTCCACCGCGCCGGTCAACGGCCAGCAGCCGAGAGTACGGAAACGGACCATCTGTTTTTTGATCACTTCGCCCGGCTGTAAATCAATGCGATCGTCGTCGATCATCATCAGCATGCCGTCGCGCTCCAGCACCGGGCGCTCGGCCGCCAGATACAGCGGAACGATCTCAATATTTTCCAGATAGATATACTGCCAGATATCCAGCTCGGTCCAGTTGGAGAGCGGGAAGACGCGAATGCTTTCGCCCTTGTTGATCTGGCCGTTGTAGTTGTGCCACAGCTCCGGACGCTGGTTTTTCGGGTCCCAGCGGTGGAAGCGGTCGCGGAAAGAGTAGATACGCTCTTTGGCGCGGGATTTCTCTTCGTCACGGCGCGCGCCGCCGAAGGCCGCATCAAAACCGTATTTATTCAGCGCCTGCTTCAGCCCTTCGGTTTTCATGATGTCGGTATGCTTGGCGCTGCCGTGCACGAACGGGTTGATACCCATCGCCACCCCTTCCGGGTTTTTGTGCACCAGCAGCTCGCAGCCGTAGGCTTTGGCGGTACGGTCACGAAACTCGTACATCTCGCGGAATTTCCAGCCGGTATCCACGTGCAGCAGCGGGAACGGCAGCGTACCCGGATAAAACGCTTTACGCGCCAGGTGCAGCATGACGCTGGAATCTTTACCGATGGAGTACATCATCACCGGGTTAGAAAACTCGGCGGCCACTTCGCGGATAATGTGGATACTTTCCGCTTCGAGCTGCCGCAGGTGAGTAAGTCGTTTTTGGTCCATAACCGTTCCTTAAGCCAAATTTATAACAGAAGCGCCAAAGCCTTCTGTGTCGGTTGTGTGTTGGAACCAGGCGAGCGTGCTGTGCAGCTGCACCACTTCTCCCACCACAATCAGGGCGGGCATTGGGGCGTCTTTCGCCAGGGTTGCAAGGTCTTGTAAAGTGCCGATGGCGACATGCTGATCGACGCGTGTCCCGCGGGAGATCACCGCTACCGGCGTCGCCGCATCGCGACCGTGCTGAATAAGCTGTTCGCTGATGTCTGCCGCTTTCATCGTGCCCATATAAATCGCCAGCGTTTGCCGGCTCTGGGCGAGATGCGACCAGTCAAACGGCGTACTGTCGGCTTTATAGTGCCCGGTCACAAAGGTCACGCTCTGGGCGTAATCGCGATGGGTCAGCGGAATACCGGCGTAGGCCGTGACGGCAGACGCCGCCGTAATGCCGGGAACCACCTGGAACGGGACGCCCGCTTCGGCTGCCGCCTGCAACTCCTCGCCACCACGACCGAAGATAAACGGATCGCCCCCTTTCAGGCGCACCACGGTTTTGCCCGCTTTCGCAGCGGCAATCAGCATTTGATTGGTGTCGTGCTGCGGCACGGAGTGCTCGCCGGCACGTTTGCCGACGCAGATTTGCTCCGCGTCACGGCGGATCAGCTCGCGAATACCGTCGGTGACCAGGTGGTCGTAGAACACGACATCCGCATCCTGAAGAACCTGGAGGCCACGCAGCGTGAGCAGCCCGGCATCGCCCGGCCCGGCGCCCACCAGAATGATCTCCCCGCCCGTACTGCCGGGGTTATCCAGTTCGTCTTCGAGGATTTGTTGCGCCGCCGTCTCGTTACCGGCCTGCATCAGGCTGGCAAAGCGGCCGCGAAACACACGCTCCCAGAAGCGACGGCGTTCCGTCACGCTGGTCAGACGCGTTTTCAGATGGTTGCGCCAGTAGCTGGCCTTCTCCGCCATACGTCCGAGGCTGGTCGGCAGCAGCGCTTCGATTTTTTCTCTCAGCACGCGCGCCAGCACCGGGGCGGTGCCGCCGGAGGAGATCGCCACCAGCAGCGGCGAGCGGTCGACAATCGACGGGAAGATAAATGAACATAACGGCTGGTCGTCTACCACGTTCACCAGGCGGTGACGGGCCTGGGCTGCGTCGGAGATTCGGCTGTTGAGCGCCCGATCTTCGGTTGCCGCAATCACCAGTACCACGCTGTCGATCTGAGACTCTGCAAAATCCGCCTCTGCAACGATCTGCACCTGCGCCCCGGCGCGTTGCAGGAAGGCGATTTTGCGATCGGCAATTTCACCCGTCCCGACAACCAATACCGGTCGGTCTTTTAAGGCAGCAAAAAGGGGGAGATAGTCCACAGGCAACAACTCACTAACAACCACGAATAAAGGGACTATAGGGGGCGGCTTAGATCGAATGAAATTACGAATTGGAATGAGTAGTTACTCAATGGAATAACGCCGTGGAAAAGCAAATATCAAAAAGTGCTTAACACGCGAAATTTCGGGCATTTAAGAGCAATTCAAATTGTGTCTACCCGATCACAGTTTCATACTATGCGGGTTAAAATTTTGCTCTGTTTTTAAGGACTCACTATGTTTTCCGCAATGCGCCACCGATTCGTTGCCCTGGCGCTCGGCGTTTGCTTTATCCTTCCGGCTCAGGCAAAAAATCCATCTTACGGTGAAATAGCCAGTATGCAGGCGCGGCATATTGCGACGGTCTTTCCGGGCCGTATGACCGGAACCCCAGCCGAGATGCTCTCGGCAGACTATATTCGTCAGCAGTTTGCGGATATGGGCTATGAAAGCGACATTCGCGCTTTCCACAGCCGCTACATCTATACCACTCGCAATAAAACGCAAAACTGGCATAACGTAACCGGCAGCACGGTCATTGCGGCGCACGAAGGAAAGGCGGCTGAGCAGATTATTATTATGGCGCACCTTGATACCTACACGCCGTTGAGCGATGCCGATGTCGATAATAATCTCGGCGGGCTGACGCTTCAGGGACTGGATGATAATGCGGCGGGTCTGGGCGTGATGCTTGAGCTGGCCGAACGCCTGAAGAATATTCCGACGAAATACAGCATTCGCTTTGTTGCGACCAGCGGCGAAGAAGAAGGAAAACTCGGCGCTGAGAATCTCCTTAAGCGCATGAGCGCTGAGGAGAAGAAAAATACGTTGCTGGTGATTAACCTCGATAATCTGATCGTGGGGGATAAGCTCTATTTTAATAGCGGACAGAGCACGCCGAGCAGCGTACGTAAACTCACCCGCGACCGCGCGCTGGCGCTTGCCCGCACGCATGGCGTCTATGCCGCGACAAATCCGGGCGGTAACCCGGAGTATCCTAAAGGCACAGGCTGCTGTAATGACGGTGAAGTGTTTGATAAGGCGGGCATTCCGGTGCTGTACGTCGAGGCGACGAACTGGGCGCTGGGCAAAAAAGATGGCTATCAGCAGCGCAGCAAATCGAAAGCGTTCCCGGACGGGACCAGCTGGCATGATGTGCGGCTGGATAATCAGCAGCACATTGATAAAGCGCTGCCGCAGCGGATTGAGCACCGCAGCCGGGATGTCGTTAAAGTGATGCTGCCGCTGGTGAAGGAGCTGGCGAAAGCGGGGAAAGCCTGAGGCCGTTAAGCATAGTACGGCCTTATGCCCTCACCCCAACCCTCTCCCACGGGGCTGAGGGTTCCCCACAAAATAATGCCTGCACAGACGGCCCCCTCTCCCTTGAGGGAGAGGGCTGGGGTGAGGGGGAACATACGGCTCTGGTGGTCATTCCGTTCACTTTATGTTCCTTGCTACTCTGTCACGACATGACCGGTGAACGTGCCAGGGTGGCTCAGTCGCCACCACCCTGGCGACCCGGGCTTCCGGCGGAAAATCGCCGCTTCGCGGTGCCTTCGGCTCATTCCTTCCGGCTTATCGGGGACGGGCGGAGGTAACATCCCTGTAAAGCCCGCCCTCTCGGCGCATCCCTGCGCCTCGCCCCGGCCTACAGGAAACGCCTCAGCGATTTACAGCCGGACCGAGGCATCGCTGAAAGCCCTCAGTTATTCTGAGGCAACGTTATCGCTTTTGCTTTCAAATTACTGGGGAACCCTCTACCCACGGAGAGAGGGAGAATTAAGCCTTTGTAGGCCCGGTAAGCGCAGCGCCACCGGGCGAAAAAACATTACCCTTCGTGCAGCCCGCACTCGCGCTTCAGCCCGAAGAATCGCGTCTCTTCTTCCGCCATTCCCGGTTCCCATTTACGCGTGGTGTGGGTGTCGCCTACCGACAGGTAGCCTTGATCCCACAGCGGATGGTACTTCAGCCCGTGCTTTTGCAGATACTGGTACACCGTGCGGTTATCCCAGTCGATGATCGGCAGCACTTTGAACACGCCGCGCTGCACCGCCAGCACCGGCAGCGTTGCCCGGCTCCCGGACTGCTCGCGGCGCAGGCCCGCAAACCAGGTCTGAGCGTTCAGTTCTTTTAGCGCCCGGTTCATCGGCTCGACCTTGTTGATCTCATTGTATTTCTCAATGCCCTCAACGCCCTGCTCCCACAGCTTGCCGTAACGCGCCTCCTGCCAGGCCGCGCTTTCCGTCGCACTGTAGACTTTCAGGTTCAGCCTGAGCTTATCCGTCAGCTCGTCGATAAACTGATAGGTCTCCGGGAACAGATAGCCGGTATCGGTGAGGATCACCGGAATGTCCGGACGGATCTGATTCACCAGATGCAGACTGACCGCCGCCTGAATGCCAAAGCTCGACGAAAGCACATAGTCTCCCGGCAGGTTTTCCAGCGCCCACGCCACACGCCCTTCGGCGTCCAGCTTTTCCAGTTGGGCGTTAGTTTCTGCGAGTGCCAGAATGCGTTCGACTTTTGGCAATGCGTTAAGCGCGTTTAGATCGAGTACGGACATAATTACCTCTCGTGGTTACTCCCAGAAATCCCTTGCGGGATCGAGCACCGGGCGAATGATGCCCGCACGTACCGTAAAGTCGCCGAAGCCTTCACCCGCTTCGCGCTCTTTCGCCCAGCGTCCGATAAGCACGTCGAGGGAATCGAGAATTTCCGGCTCGGTGATGTTCTCGCGGAACATACGCGGAATACGCGTCCCGATACGGTTACCGCCCAGGTGCAGGTTATAGCGACCCGGCGCTTTCCCTACCAGACCGAGTTCGGCCAGCATCGCGCGGCCGCAGCCGTTCGGGCAGCCCGTCACGCGCATAACAATATGCTCGTCCGGAATACCATGTTTTTCCAGAATCGCTTCCACTTTATCAGTGAAGGACGGCAGGAAACGCTCGGCTTCGGCCATCGCCAGCGGACAGGTCGGGAACGACACGCAGGCCATCGAGTTTTCACGCTGCACGCTCACCGCATTCATCAACCCGTGCTCGCGGGCCAGCTCTTCAATTCTCGCCTTTTCGCTTTCCGGCACGCTGGCGACGATCAGGTTCTGGTTAGCGGTGATACGGAACTCGCCTTTGTGGATCTTCGCGATTTCCAGCAGGCCGGTTTTCAGCGGACGGCCCGGATAATCAAGAATACGGCCGTTTTCGATAAACAGCGTCAGGTGCCATTTATTATCGATACCTTTAACCCAGCCGATGCGATCGCCGCGACCGGTAAATTCGTAAGGGCGGATCGGCTCAAACTTGATGCCCGCGCGACGCTCCACTTCTTCTTTGAACGTCTCGACGCCTACGCGCTCCAGAGTGTATTTGGTTTTCGCATTTTTACGGTCGGTACGGTTACCCCAGTCGCGCTGGGTAGTAACCACCGCCTCAGCCACAGCCAGCGTGTGCTCCAGCGGCAGGAAGCCGAACTCGCTCGCGGTGCGGGCGTAGGTTTTCTTGTTCCCATGCTCAATGGACAAACCGCCGCCCACCAGCAGGTTAAAGCCGACCAGCTTGCCGTTTTCGGCAATCGCCACGAAGTTCATGTCGTTGGCGTGCAGGTCGATATCGTTCTGCGGCGGGATCACCACCGTGGTTTTGAACTTACGCGGCAGGTAGGTCTGACCGAGGATCGGCTCTTCATCGGTGGTGGCGACTTTCTCCTGATCGAGCCAGATCTCCGCATAGGCGCGGGTACGTGGCAGCAGATGTTCGGAGATTTTTTTCGCCCACTCGTACGCTTCGGCGTGCAGTTCGGACTCGTACGGATTCGAGGTGCAAAGCACGTTACGGTTCATGTCGTTGGCGGTCGCCAGCGCGTCCAGACCCACGGAGTGCAGCATCTGGTGAACCGGCTTGACGTTCTTCTTCAGAATGCCGTGGAACTGGAAGGTCTGACGGTTGGTCAGACGAATGCTGCCGTAAATCGTGTTGTCATGGGCAAACTTGTCGATCGCCTGCCACTGTTTGGTGGTGATGATGCCACCCGGCAGACGACAGCGCAGCAGCATCGCGTGACGCGGCTCCAGCTTCTGCTCGGCACGTTCGGCGCGGATATCGCGGTCGTCCTGCTGGTACATACCGTGGAAACGGATCAGCAGGAAGTTGTCGCCTTTGAAACCGCCGGTCAGGCCGTCATTTAAATCTTCGGCAATGGTACCGCGCAGGTAGTTGCTCTCTACCTTCATGCGCTCGGCATCAGACAGTTTGCCTTCGACCACCAGTGGGCCAGGATGTTTTTCGCTCATTAGTAGACATCTCGCTGATAACGGCGCTCTACGCGCAGCTCACTTAAAAATTCATCCGCCGTTTCGGCATCCATACCGCCGAATTCGGCAATCACTTCCAGCAGTGCCTGCTCAACGTCTTTCGCCATGCGATTGGCGTCGCCGCAGACATAAATGTGGGCACCGTCATTGATCCAGCGCCACAGCTCTGCGCCCTGTTCGCGCAGTTTGTCTTGTACGTATACTTTTTCTTTCTGGTCACGAGACCAGGCCAGATCGATGCGGGTCAGCACACCCTCTTTGACGTAGCGCTGCCATTCAACCTGGTAGAGGAAATCCTCGGTAAAATGCGGGTTGCCGAAGAACAGCCAGTTTTTACCCGGTGCCTCGTCCGCTGCACGCTGCTGCATAAAGGCGCGGAACGGTGCGATGCCGGTGCCCGGGCCAATCATGATCACCGGCGTTTCCGGGTTCGCCGGCAGACGGAAGTTGTCGTTGTGCTCGATAAAGACGCGCACCTCGCCCTCTTCTTCCACGCGGTCGGCCAGGAAGCCCGAGGCCCCGCCCGCCCGCGCGCGGCCTTCGATGTCGTAACGCACCACGCCAACGGTGATGTGGACTTCGTTTTCCACTTCCGCCTGTGAGGAGGCGATGGAGTAAAGACGCGGCGTCAGTGGACGCAGCAGGCCGATCAGCGCGTCGGCATCCAGCTGTGCCGGTGAGAAACGCACCATATCGACAATCGGCGTTGTCGCCGCGTATTGCTGTAACTTCGCCTTATCCCCAACCAGCGGAAGGAGCGATTCGCTGCGGGTTAAGGTGGCGTAGTTTTCAACGATGTTGGCGGTGTTCACCGTCAGCTCGAAATGCCACTGAAGCGCCTCAGAGAGCGGTAAGGTTTTACCCTCCACCTGGACCGGCTCCGTGCCTTTCAGCCACAGCAGTTCGACCAGCTCTTTCACCAGCGCCGGATCGTTCTGATACCAGACGCCCAGCGCATCGCCAGGCTGATAACGCAGGCCGGAGTCACCGAGATCGATTTCGATATGGCGCACGTCTTTTTCCGAATCACGGCCCGTGATTTTCTGGTTTACCGACAGGGTCGCCGTCAGCGGCGCCTCTTTCGTGTAAGGGCTGGTGTGGATTTCGTTGACGGTGCCCGCTGCGGTAACGGCGGCCTGCGCTGGCGTCTCTTTCGGGACGCGGGCCTTCAGCACCTCAACGATGCGCGCCCGCCATTCGGCGGCGGCGGCCTGGTATTCGACATCAGCGTCTACGCGATCCAGCAGGCGCTCTGCACCCAGCTCCGCCAGCTTGCTGTCGAAATCTTTACCGGACTGGCAGAAAAATTCATAGGACGTGTCACCGAGGCCGAAGACGGCAAAGGCGGTGCCCTCGAGCTTTGGCGCTTTTTTCGAGAACAGGAACTTATGCAGCGCGACGGCTTCTTCCGCAGGCTCGCCTTCGCCCTGCGTTGACGCCACCACCACCAGCAGTTTTTCTGACGCGATCTGTTTGAATTTATAATCCCCGGCGTTGACCAGGTTAACGTTCAGCTTCGCGGCGAGCAGGTCATCACGCAGCGCTTCGGCCACACGACGGGCATTACCCGTTTGCGAAGCGGAGATAAGCGTGATGGCAGGAATTTCAACGGCCGTTGGCGGGACGCCAGCCACAGCACCCGGCTGCTGGTTCAGCATTCCCCAGAAATAGCCGGAGACCCAGGCGAGCTGGGTGGGTGAAAAATCGGAAGTCGCGGCCTGGAGGC
Organism: Enterobacter sp. MGH119; assembly: GCF_001037675.1. NCBI lineage: Bacteria > Pseudomonadati > Pseudomonadota > Gammaproteobacteria > Enterobacterales > Enterobacteriaceae > Enterobacter > Enterobacter sp. MGH119. The sequence continues at coordinate 215,213 of NZ_KQ089930.1, forward strand.
GCGCCAGTTGCTCCGGGTTAAGGGGAAGCAAATTTGAAGGTGGGGCCTGTGTTGTCATGCGTCGTTATGTTCCAGTAGCAAAGCGGACTTTAAGCGAATAAATCCAAACTGAAGATAAGGTTAACGGCGGGGATAATAACAATTAAAGAAGGGATGGAAATAATAAATAACCAAATGGACTAACCTGTTTTAGTTATCGTTCTTAACGATAAAAGCGATTAAACAACTATCTGAAATAAAACAACAAAAGTCGATAAACACCATGAATACGAGGCGTTGACCGTTCAGAGCCGTTTTAGTTAATGATAAAAATTGTGCTTTCCGGTACTATGCGGCGGTTTTTTCCGCATTCCTGAGAGCTATGATGTCCACCACACTGTTTAAAGATTTCACCTTCGAAGCCGCACACCACCTTCCACACGTTCCTGCCGGGCACAAATGTGGCCGCCTGCATGGACACTCGTTTATGGTGCGTCTTGAAATCACCGGTGAAGTCGATCCCCATACGGGCTGGATCATGGACTTTGCCGAACTGAAGGCCGCGTTTAAGCCGACCTACGATCGTCTCGATCACTACTATCTGAATGATATTCCGGGCCTTGAAAACCCGACCAGCGAGGTGCTGGCGAAATGGATTTGGGATCAGATGAAACCGCTGGTCCCGCTGCTGAGCGCGGTGATGATCAAAGAGACCTGCACGGCAGGCTGCGTCTACCGCGGGGAGTGAATCTCCTCCGTTTCGGCCTCACGAGGCACGAGCGGCGTAAACTCGTAGAGCACCAGCGCATTACTCTCCAGTGATTCACTCAGTTGCCAGCCGTCATAAAGGCGTTCATCGCGTACGGAAAGCGTTGGACGCGCTTTATGCGCTATCCAGCGCCACATCTCTTCATCAGGGCCGCTTTCGCTGCCAACCCCTTCAAGCAACGGATAGAGCGCGCCGTTGTGCTGATCAAACAGATGACATTTAATTCGCCATTTACCGCGCATTCCCTTCAGGTGTAAATGATACTGCTGGCGAAAACGCTGGATGAAGGCTTCTTCACTGGATAGGAGCGGATTAAAAACCACCACATTACGCAGCAACAGCTGATAACCATTGCGATGGCGCGTAAGCAGGACACGCTTATCATTGACCAGCACCTCGCCCCGCAGACGTTGCCAGAGCCAGAGTACCCAATAAACCGGACGCGGCAGACCATGGTTATACTGTAGCGCAAGGCTTGAGGTATCGATGGTGTTGTTCGCACGGGCTTCTCCCTGAAGGCCCGAATTGAGCCAGAATCCCGCCAGCCAGACCTGCTCCGAAAGCCCGAGCAGGTTCTGCATCAGCAGCGCCCCACGAAAAAACCAGCCGTTTGTCGCCCGCGTGTTGCCGGTGAGGGTATTCCAGGAGAGAAGCCAGACGGGAAGCGAACATTTTCGCAGGCGAAGGTCAGCGAGGATCTGGCGGACCTTCAGTATCGGATAATTTTCCGTTGAGGAGAGAGGGGTTACCTCCAGCTGCGCGGGATCGAGAAGTTCATTGGCATCGGCAGAGCAGGCAAGAAAATCGGCCTGCATCAGGATGTCTGAACTGAACAGGGTATCGTCGCTTACGCCCGCGCTGACGGGGGCAAATCGGTGCCATAAACCAAACTTTGCCTGCGGAAGATAAGTTCGTATTGCCTTTTGCTGGGCCAGCCAGACCTGCTCCCGGGTCTCCTCACTCGCCTGTGTTGACCAGTGCATGACGAAGTGCCAGCCCGCGGTGATTTCTGGCGAAAAATGATTAACCGACTGTTGTAAAAAGCGGGTGAGAAGATCGCGACGGGTGGTTACGCCGGTGTGCAGTAGCACCGTCCACTGCTTTTTTGCCAGCCAGGTGAAGAGCTGATGCAGATTGTACCAGCAGGCGTAGCCCGCCATCTGGGGGTCATCCCACCCGGTAGCAAACAGACGACTGCTGAGAAAAGGTTCGGCGATATCAATTCCCTCAATGGGAATGGCCTCATTTATCGCCTCCAGATTTTGTCGAACGTCCTCACGGAGCAAATCGTCGAGCTCACGCAGGGTAATGACCACCCGCATACGGCGCAGCGAGGCAGAAAGAGGATTGAGCTGCTCAAGATCCAGTCTCTGCTCCTGCTGCGGGTGAACGACGAGCGGCGAGGCTCCCCAACCGCGCGCCACCGGTTCATTGAGCAGGCTAAACAGCTTGTCCACGGCGACCGGATAGCGCTGCTCACGCCTGTCCGTCCGAATACGTGCCGCCTCCGGGTGCTGGCGTCGGGCCTTACGAAACTCACCCGGAGACATATTGTGAACACGCCTGAACCGATCGCTCATCATGCGCGTGCTGGCGAAACCCTGCTCAAGCGCAATCTGGTGCAGCGGTCGGTTCGTCAGCCGGAGAGCGTCGGCCGCCTTTTCCAGCCGCAGGCGGGTGATGTACTGCATGAAACTGATCCCCACCTCCTTGCGAAAGAGACGAGAGAGCCAGGCTTCAGAAACATATTCACTCGCGGCGATTTCCGCAAGCGTAATACGGCGGGAATAACTGGCATTGATCCGCTCTATCACCCGGGCGATGCGTTTGCTGTGCGCTGAGGAAAGTTCCCGGGACAGCATACGGGCGGGCTGTTGAAAGCGGCTGGTCAGCAACAGCAAAATCTCGCTCAGCCAGCGGTACGCCTCCAGCCGGTAGCGGTGCGGGTCGTTGATGAGGGTGACCACAAGAAGCTGGCGCAGCAGATCGCGAAGCGCATCGCACTGGGGCCAGACGCCTCCGGCTTCTGCCGGTACAGCATAATCATGGGCAAAAAAATCATTGCAGAGCTGGACGACCCAGCGCCCGGAAAGGGTTACGCGCAGGGTGACATTTGCCGTTTCGCTCGTGAACTGCCAGCGCCGATGACGGTTTATGATGGCAAGGGTATTGGCCTCCAGGATGTCACGTCCCGCATCGGTGTTCAGCTCTGCCCGCCCTTCCAGCACCCAGAGCAACGTTAGCGTATCGCCTTCATCCTCCACGCAGTGGCGAATGTCCTGAATCTCTATCCAAAATTCATCTCCCCGTTGCGCCATCTTACCCCTCATCAAAGACAAATAATGACCTGCTCTTTTTTGTCATAACTGAATTGTATGAAAAACAATCAAAATAAAGCCGTCGCTTTACAACAAAAAAATGCATTTTCAGGCGGGACGATCGTCATAGACTCGAAATTATCATCGTTTGGCAGAAAAAGGATAACAAAAATGACACATCCAATTATCGAAGCTCTGCGTGGCAACGAAGCTCGGTTCACTGAATTACGGCGCTATTTTCATCAGCATCCTGAAATTGGTTTTGAGGAGCACAACACGAGCGATCGCGTTGCTGCGCTGCTTCAGGAATGGGGATATGAGGTTCATCGCGGGCTGGCGAAAACCGGTGTGGTCGGCACACTGAAGGTGGGTAACGGGCATAAACGCCTGGGCCTGCGCGCCGATATGGATGCGCTGCCAATGCAGGAAAACAACGGCAAGGCGTGGAGCAGTACCGTTGAGGGTAAATTCCACGGCTGCGGTCATGACGGCCACACCACAACGCTCCTGTATGCAGCGGAGTACCTGGCACGCACCCGTAATTTTAACGGCACGCTGCACCTTATTTTTCAGCCCGCGGAAGAACTTCTGTATGGCGGACGCGTTATGGTAGAGGACGGTTTGTTTGACCTGTTCCCCTGCGACCACATCTTTGGTCTGCACAATATGCCGTCACAGCCCCTCGGAAAAATTGGTCAGCGCGATGGCGCCATGATGGCCTCTTCCGACACTCTTCATATTGAGGTTAACGGCGTGGGGGGTCACGGCGCGGTGCCAGAACATACCGTTGACGCCACCCTGGTTGCCTGTCATATCACTATCGCGTTGCAGTCGATTGTTTCGCGCAACATTACCCCCTTCCAGCCAGCCGTCGTTACCGTAGGCAGCATTCAGGCCGGGCACGCCCCCAACATTATCAACGACAAAGTATTGATGAAACTTACCGTGCGCACGCTGGATGAACGCGTGCGGCAAACCGTGCTACAGCGTATCCATGATATCGCCGTTGCACAGGCGGAAAGTTTCAATGCGACGGCCACCATTCGACACATTAACGGCAGCCCGGTACTGAAAAACAATCCGCAAGCCAATGAGATGGTGCGCAACGTCGCCACCGATCTGTTCGGTCAGGATTCCGTCGCGGAGGTGAATGCGTTTATGGGCAGCGAAGACTTTGCTTTCATGCTCGAGAAAAATCCCAATGGATGCTATTTCACCCTTGGCGCCGGCGATGAGCCGGACCGCTGCATGGTACATAACCCGGGTTACGACTTTAACGACAACATTCTCCTCACCGGCGCGGCGCTGTGGGCCGCACTGACCGAACACTATCTGCGCTGATTCGCACCTTCCCGGGAGGGCTGCACTATGAGTACCGTTTCCCTGACAGGCGCATCCGCCTACGCCGGTAACGATCGGCTGCTGGCGGGTATCGTCATGAGCGTTCTGACATTCTGGCTGTTTGCCCAGTCGGTTATCAACGTGGTTCCGGCCATGCAGAATAGCCTCGATATTGCCCTCGAAACCCTTACGCTGGCCGTCAGCCTGAGCGCATTGTTCAGCGGCTGTTTTGTCGTTGCCTGCGGTGGGTTTGCCGATAAGTTTGGGCGCATGCGACTGACCATGATTGGCCTGATCCTGAGCATGATCGGGAGTGGTCTGCTGTTCATTTCATGGGAGCCCGTCCTGTTTCTGTTGGGAAGAGCGATACAGGGGCTATCAGCGGCCTGCATCATGCCCGCCACGCTGGCGCTGATTAAGACCTGGTATGACGGTAAAGCACGCCAGCGGGCCATCAGCTTTTGGGTTATCGGCTCCTGGGGCGGCAGTGGCCTGAGCTCGTTTGTGGGAGGCGCCATCGCTACCACGCTGGGCTGGCGCTGGATATTTATTTTCTCCATGGTGGTGGCTCTGGCCGCGCTATTGCTTATCCGCGCCACCCCGGAAAGCCGCAGCCCTGATGCGTGTCGACACAAACTGGATATCAGCGGCCTGGTGAGTTTTGTCCTTATGCTGGTGCTGTTCAATCTGTTTATCAGCAAAGGACACAGCTGGGGCTGGAGCAGCAGTTTATCGCTTCTTGTACTGTGTGGAGCCGTGATTGCACTGATGTGCTTTGTCGTTACCGGGCGGCGAAAAGGCGATGCGGCGCTGATCGATTTCGCCCTGTTTAAAAACCGGGCCTATAGCGCCTCGGTATTCTCAAATTTCCTGCTCAACGGCTGCATTGGCACCATGATGATCGCCAGCATCTGGTTGCAGCAAGGCCATCATCTGTCACCACTACAGACAGGCATGATGACGCTGGGGTATCTGGTTACCGTACTGGCGATGATCCGGGTGGGTGAAAAACTGCTTCAGCGCTATGGCGCCAGGCTGCCGATGATGACCGGCCCGCTGCTGACCGCAACAGGTATTTCGCTGATTTCATGCACCTTCTTAAGCAAAGAGGTCTACATTGTTACCGTTTTTCTGAGCAATATTTTATTCGGGCTGGGGCTCGGATGTTACGCCACGCCCTCAACGGACACGGCGGTAATGAATGCCCCTGAAAACAAAGTGGGGGTGGCTTCAGGGATCTATAAGATGGGCAGTTCCCTGGGCGGCGCAATGGGTATCGCGGTCACCGCATCGCTGTACGCGCTATGGCTGCCGATGGGAACGGCCAGTGCCGCGCAGTATGCCTTGCTTTTCAACAGTGCGATTTGCCTTGGGTCGGCAGTCGTGACCTGGGCTTTACTGCCAACAACAAAAGCCCCGCGTTAAGCGGGGCCACAAAAGTATCAGGCAATGTTCAGATATTTGTGCGTCTGCATCGACAGCCGCCAGTTGCGGGCGATACAGGTTTCAATGCACAGACGGGTCGCATCGTCTTTCTGGCTGATAGGCTGTAGCGCGATCACGCGCTGCTTTTCGTCCGTCAGCGTCGCCAGCAGTTCGTCCAGCGCTTCGATGTCACGCACGCGCCCCACCGGATGTTTGATCTCATCAGCACGCTCAAGCGCCTGCGATAGTACGTCATACCCGCCGCGCATATTCACTTTCGGTGAAACCGTTACCCACGTTGAATGGGAGCAGCGCACTTCATGGGTACCGCTGGTTTCAATCTGACAGCTATAGCCGTTCTTCTCGAGCAGTTCGGTGAGCGGCATCAGATCGTGAATGCAGGGTTCCCCGCCGGTGATCACCACGTGCCGCGCCGTCCAGCCCTGACGACCAATAATGGCAAGCAGATCTTCCGCGCTGCCCGCGCCCCATTTATCGCTCTCTTTGGTTTTCGCCAGAATGCTGAACAGCGACACTTCCCGATCTGCGAGCTTATCCCACGTATGTTTGGTATCACACCAGGCGCAGCCAACCGGGCATCCCTGTAAACGAATAAAGATAGCGGGAACGCCGGTAAAGTAACCCTCGCCTTGAAGGGTCTGGAACATCTCGTTAATCGGGTACTGCATAGTCAACTCTGTTAAGGGGATAAACGATAAGTATCGCAGATCCCCGTCAGATGATCATGCTCCATCGGTGCTTTGCGCGCCAATTGCCGCCATAAACCGTTCCGTAATTTGCTGCGGTCGGGTGATCGCCCCGCCGACGACAACCGTGTGCGCCCCCAGCGCCAGACACCTGGCCGCGCGATCGGGGGTATCCACGTTACCTTCGGCTATCACGGGGATCGTGACGGCAGACAGCACCTCTTTCAAAAACGCGCAGTCATTTTCCGGTAGCGAATGGCCCGCGGTCTCCGCCGTATAACCGTAAAGGGTGGTTCCGACACAATCAAATCCCAGCGCCTGCGCGGTCACGGCCTCCTGCACGGTGGCAATATCCGCCATCAGCAGCAGCGACGGGTAACGGGTGCGGATCTGCGCGATCAGCATGTCCAGCGATACGCCACCGGGCCGTTTCCGGGCGGTCGCATCCAGCGCAACGATCTCCGGGGCGACCGCCATCAGCTCATCCACTTCTTTGAGCGTCGCGGTGATGAACACCTCGCTGTCCGGATAGTCTCGTTTGATGATGCCGATGACCGGCAGTGAGACCAGCCCTTTGATAGCCTCGATATCCACCACGCTATTGGCGCGGATCGCAGCGGCACCGCCCTGGGCCGCCGCCAGCGCCATTCGCGACATAATAAACGGGCTGTGCAGCGGTTCGTTTTCCAGCGCCTGGCAGGAGACGACCAGTTTTCCTTTCAGGTTATCCAGTACAGTTTTCATTACGATAAGATCTCTTCCACTTCGTTTTTGATAATGGTGACGTGCGGGCCATAGATGACCTGAACCCCGTTACCGCGCACGATGACGCCGCGCGCGCCGGTCGCTTTCAGTGCAGATTCATTGACTTTGCTACCGTCTTTCACCGTGACGCGAAGGCGCGTGGCGCAGCAGTCAACGTCATCCAGATTGTCTTTTCCTCCCAGCCCGGCGATCACCGCCGCGGCGCGCTCGCTTTGCGGCAGGGTAGCCTCGTCAGCCAACGCCTCCTTTTCACGGCCCGGCGTGGCAAAATCAAAACGTTTGATCAGATAGCGGAAGGTACAGTAGTAAAGGAAGAACCACGGTACGCCCACCAGCGGGACGAACATCCAGTTAGTTTTCGCTTCCCCCTGCAAAATGCCGAACAGCACGAAATCAATAAACCCGCCGGAGAAAGTTTGTCCGATGGTGATGTGCAGAATGTGCGCGAGCATGAACGCCAGCCCGTCAAACAGCGCATGAATGACGTACAGCACCGGGGCAATAAACAGGAATGAGAACTCTATGGGCTCGGTAATTCCCGTCAGGAATGAGGTTAACGCCGCAGAAAGCAGCAGCCCGGCGACGCGCTTCTTATTCTCCGGCCTGGCCGTGTGGTACATCGCAAGGCAGGCGCCCAGCAGGCCAAACATCATGGTAATAAAGCGCCCGGACATGAAGCGCGACGTGCCCTCATAGAAATGCTGCGTGTTCGGGTCGGCGAGCTGGGCGAAGAAGATCCGCTGCGTGCCCTCAACCAGGTGACCGTTAACAATTTCACTGCCGCCAAGCGCGGTGGTCCAGAACGGAAGATAGAAGATGTGGTGCAAACCAAACGGGCCAAGCATGCGCAGGATGAAGCCGTACAGCAAAGTCCCCAGATAGCCGGTGGCATCCACCAGCCCGCCGAGGCCAAAGATCAGCTTCTGAAAATGCGGCCAGACCACGGTCATCAGCGCGCCGACGAGTATCGCCGCCAGCGAGCTGATAATGGGAACGAAGCGTGAGCCGCCAAAAAAGCCCAGGAATTGCGGAAGCGCGATTTTATTAAACCGATGATGCAGTGCGCAGGTCACCAGCCCAATAACTACCCCACCAAACACGCCCGTTTCAAGCGTCTGAATACCCAGCGTCATGCCCTGCCCTGCGGCGCCCGGGTTCTCATGCGCCAGTTTTCCGGTCAGGATCAGCAGCGCATTGATAGTGGCATTCATCACCAGATAAGCGAGCAACGCCGCCAGCCCTGCCGTGCCTTTATCATTTTTCGCCAGCCCAACGGCGACCCCAACAGCAAACAGTACCGACAGGTTTGCAAACACAATCGAGCCTGCGCTGCTCATGATGGTAAAGATGGCCTGTAGCCAGCCAACGTCTAAAAATGGATACGCGGTAAGCGTATTCGGATTCGATAGCGCCCCGCCGATCCCCAGCAACAGACCTGCTGCGGGCAGTATGGCGATGGGTAACATAAAGGATTTGCCAAAGCGCTGCGCTTTTTCAAACCATCCGCCGGAAGACGCTCCGCTGAACATTTGCATCATTTTTTATCCCCCTGGTTGTTGATGAAAATTTTTACCACATATATTTTTAATTGTGAAAATTACCACCAAAAACCAGGACACCGATCATACTTTTTCGAAATGACTGGCATCTCTCCCCCGCTTTCCGCCACACTAGTTGGCAGAGAAACGCATTAAGGATCTAGCATGTCGGACCATGAAAACCTGCTGCTGAAGCTACGCCAGGAGGCTTCCGGGTACAGCCCAACGCAACAAAAACTGGGGGAGTTTGTCCTCAACGATCCTGCCAGGGTGCTCTACCTGACGATCACCGAGCTGGCGCGTGAAAGCGGCACCAGCGAGGCCAGCGTCACACGCCTTTGCCGCACGCTGGGCTGTAAGGGGTATAACGAATTTAAAATGGCGCTTGCGCTGGATATTCAGCAGGGTTTGCCTGAGCGTCAGGCAGGAGATGCAATAGATAACGTGGTGGATGAGTCTGTCCAGGCGCTGCAAGATACCGCAAAACTCCTCGACCGGGCCCAGCTTGAACAGGCGACACTGGCCCTGCATCAGGCGCAGTCAGTGCAAATTTACGGAGTGGCGGCCAGCGCGATTCTGGGGGAATATTTGCATTACAAGCTGCTGCGACTCGGCAAACCTGCACAGCTGTTTAGCGATATGCATCGCGCCGCCATGAATGCGACGACGCTCTCGAAAGAGACGCTGGTGGTGGCCATCTCAAGTTCCGGCTCTACACGGGATCTGCTTCACGTGGTGAAACTCGCCCGCAAGAGGGGCGTTAAGGTACTGGCGCTCAGCAATACGCCTCGCAGCCCGCTGGCCTCCCTGAGCGATTTACAGCTGGTTGCAGCCAAACCCGAGGGACCGCTGAGCGCGGGTGCGCTCAATGCCAAGGTTGGCGTGATGCTGCTGGTTGAACTGCTAACCACTTCCCTTATTGCAGTAGACAGCCATTACGGTGACGTTAGCCAGCAAACGGCAAGCGCCACGTTGCCGCTTCTGCTATAGAAAACAAAAAACCCGCCGAAGCGGGTTTTTTCATAAGAACGAAGGTTCAGGCTTATGCCTGGCCTTTGATCTCTTTACGACCGTTGTAAGGTGCTTTTTCGCCCAGCGCTTCTTCGATACGAATCAGCTGGTTGTATTTAGCAACACGGTCAGAACGGCTCATAGAACCGGTTTTGATCTGGCCAGCAGCGGTACCAACAGCCAGGTCAGCGATGGTAGCATCTTCAGTTTCGCCAGAACGGTGAGAGATAACCGCGGTGTAGCCAGCGTCTTTCGCCATTTTGATCGCAGCCAGCGTTTCGGTCAGAGAACCGATCTGGTTGAATTTGATCAGGATGGAGTTAACGATACCTTTCTCGATGCCTTCTTTCAGGATCTTGGTGTTGGTTACGAACAGATCGTCACCAACCAGCTGGATTTTGTCGCCCAGTACTTTGGTCTGGTATGCGAAACCATCCCAGTCAGACTCGTCCAGACCGTCTTCGATAGAAACGATTGGGTACTGTTTGGTCAGGTCTTCCAGGAAGTGGGTGAACTCTTCAGAGGTGAACGCTTTGTTGCCTTCGCCAGCCAGAACGTATTTACCGTCTTTGTAGAATTCAGATGCTGCGCAGTCCATCGCCAGGGTGATGTCTTTGCCCAGCTCGTAGCCTGCTGCTTTAACCGCTTCAGCGATAACAGCCAGTGCTTCTGCGTTAGAACCCAGGTTTGGCGCGTAGCCGCCTTCGTCACCAACAGCCGTGTTCATACCTTTAGCTTTCAGAACTTTAGCCAGGTTGTGGAACACTTCAGAACCCATACGTACCGCTTCTTTCAGGGTTTTCGCGCCAACTGGCTGAATCATGAATTCCTGAATATCAACGTTGTTGTCTGCGTGCTCACCACCGTTGATGATGTTCATCATTGGTACAGGCATAGAGTATTTGCCTGGGGTGCCGTTCAGTTCAGCGATGTGCTCGAACAGTGGCATGCCCTTAGCTGCTGCTGCCGCTTTGGCGTTCGCCAGGGAAACCGCCAGGATTGCGTTCGCACCGAAGTTAGATTTGTTTTCAGTACCGTCCAGATCGATCATGATCTTGTCGATGCCAGCCTGATCTTTAGCATCTTTGCCAACGATAGCCTGAGCAATAGGACCGTTAACAGCGCCAACCGCTTTCAGTACGCCTTTGCCCATGAAACGGGATTTGTCGCCATCACGCAGTTCCAGCGCTTCGCGGGAACCTGTAGAAGCACCTGATGGAGCCGCTGCCATACCGACGAAACCACCTTCCAGATGAACTTCAGCTTCAACGGTCGGGTTACCACGGGAGTCGATGATTTCACGACCGATGACTTTAACGATTTTGGACATTAGATTTTCCTCAGTACAAGTTAAACTAAAACTCCAGACAAACAACGCGTACCAAAGGTACGCGTTGCCGTTCTAACTTTTTTTACTTCGCCTGACGCTTCTGGTACTCGCTGGCGGCTTTCACGAAGCCTGCAAACAGCGGATGCCCGTCACGCGGCGTTGAAGTAAATTCCGGGTGGAATTGGCAGGCCACGAACCACGGATGGTTAGGCACTTCGATGATCTCGACTAACTGATCATCCCCGGAACGGCCCGCAACACGCAGACCCGCAGCTTCAATTTGTTTCAACAACATGTTGTTGACTTCATAGCGGTGACGATGGCGCTCGGTGATGACCGGCTCGCCGTACAGCTTGCGTACCACGCTATCGTCGGACAGCTGGCAGGCCTGTGCGCCAAGACGCATGGTGCCACCCAGATCGCTCTTCTCGGTACGGACTTCGACGTTACCGTCTTCGTCGCGCCATTCCGTAATCAGCGCCACAACAGGGTACTTACAGTCTGGCACAAATTCCGTAGAGTTCGCGTTTTCCATTCCCGCTACGTTGCGCGCAAATTCAATCAGCGCAACCTGCATACCCAGGCAGATACCGAGGTATGGAATATTGTTTTCACGCGCATAGCGTGCAGTGGCGATCTTGCCTTCAACACCACGGTAGCCGAAGCCGCCAGGGATGAGAATCGCATCCAGATCTTTGAGAATTTCGACGCCGCGCGTCTCCACATCCTGCGAATCAATCAGCTTGATGTTCACAGAGACGCGATTCTTCAGACCACCGTGTTTCAGCGCTTCGATAACTGACTTATAGGCATCTGGCAGTTCGATGTACTTGCCGACCATACCGATAGTCACTTCGCCGCCCGGATTGGCTTCTTCGTAAATCACCTGCTCCCATTCAGACAGGTTAGCTTCCGGACAGTTCAAGCTGAATCGTTTACAAATATAATCGTCCAGACCCTGTGATTTCAACAGGCCCGGAATTTTATAAATGGAATCGACATCTTTCATTGAAATAACGGCTTTTTCAGGCACGTTACAGAACAATGCAATTTTCGCACGTTCGTTCGCCGGAATCGCGCGATCGGAACGGCAAACCAGGATGTCAGGCTGAATACCGATGGAGAGCAGCTCTTTAACAGAGTGCTGAGTCGGTTTGGTTTTCACTTCACCTGCTGCCGCCATGTAAGGCACCAGCGTCAGGTGCATGAACAGCGCGTGCTCACGACCAATATCTACCGCCAGCTGACGAATCGCTTCGAGGAATGGCAGGGATTCGATATCCCCCACGGTACCGCCGATTTCAACCAGCACAACGTCATGCCCTTCGCCACCGGCAAGGACACGCTCTTTAATGGCGTTAGTGATGTGTGGGATGACCTGCACGGTCGCGCCCAGGTAGTCACCACGGCGCTCTTTACGCAGAACGTCAGAGTAGATACGACCAGTCGTAAAGTTGTTACGACGGGTCATTTTGGTACGGATGAAACGCTCGTAGTGGCCAAGATCCAGATCGGTTTCAGCGCCGTCTTCAGTAACGAACACTTCCCCGTGTTGGGTTGGGCTCATGGTGCCAGGATCGACGTTGATGTACGGATCCAGTTTCATCATGGTCACATTGAGGCCACGGGCTTCAAGAATGGCTGCGAGGGAGGCTGCGGCAATGCCTTTACCCAGAGAGGATACGACCCCGCCGGTCACAAAAATATAGTTCGTTGTCATGCTGAACCTGAGAAGTTAGGGTGAAACGATGGAATAACCAGGACGGGAAAGTAGTATACCCGAACACGACGAGCGCCACAAACTTTCATTCTCCGTCTCCATTCCAGGCCATGACAAACATAAGGAGTGAGAAAATAGCCCCTTTTGGGTAAATGTTTTTGACGCAAATCAAGCGCTTGTCATTTAAAAAATCACACAAATTGCGCTTGATCGCAAAATCTCGTTAGAGATCATGTTCCTGGCGTTTTACTTCCTGCCAGACTTCTTCCATCGCGTCGAGGTCAATCCCGCTCATTTCCAGGCCGCGCGAGGCCACAATCCGCTCAACTTCGCGAAAGCGTCGTTCGAATTTAATGTTCGCTTTTTGCAGGGCGGTTTCCGCTTTTACACCGAGGTGGCGTGAAAGGTTGACGGTTGCAAACAGCAGATCGCCCATCTCCTCTTCCAGCTTTGCTTCATCCACAACGGCCTGCTGCGCTTCATGCATCACTTCGTCGATCTCTTCGTGTACTTTTTCCAGCACCGGGCCGAGAGAGGTCCAGTCAAACCCTACCGCCGAGCAGCGCTTTTGAATTTTGTGCGCGCGCATCAGCGCGGGAAGGTTCAGGGGAATGTCGTCCAGCGCCGAGTGCTGGGATTTTTCAGCGCGTTCAGCGCTTTTTATCTGCTCCCAGCGCGCCAGCACTTCCGCACTGTTGCCTGCGGAGGCATCACCAAAGATATGCGGATGACGACGCTCCAGCTTGTCGCTGATAGCGGCGCAGATATCGTCAAAGTTAAAGCGCCCCTCTTCCTGCGCCATCTGCGCGTAGAACACCACCTGGAACAGCAGGTCGCCCAGCTCACCGCGCAGATCGTCGAAATCCTCGCGTGAAATGGCGTCCAGCACTTCGTAGGTCTCTTCCAGCGTGTAAGGCGCAATGGTGGCGAAAGTCTGCTCTTTATCCCACGGGCAGCCGTTTTCCGGATCGCGCAGGCGTTTCATGATGCCAAGCAGGCGGTCGATTTGAGTCATAACAGATTCCATTAAATGCCTGAGCCGGGTGGCGGCGTTGCCTTACCCGGCCTACAGAAGAGGATGTTTAGCCACCGTGCAGACGACGCGCGTCAATCACATCCGGCACCTGATTCAGTTTGCCGAGTACGCGGCCCAGCACCTGAAGGTTATAGATTTCGATAGTCATATCGATGGTGGCAAGCTGCTCGCGGGTATCGCTGCGGCTGGCAACGCCCAGCACGTTGACCTTCTCGTTGGCGAGAATGGTGGTGATGTCGCGCAGCAGGCCGCTGCGGTCGTTGGCAGTGACGCGCACCACCAGCGAGTAACCCGCCGAGTAGCTCTCCCCCCAGACGGCTTCCACGATACGTTCCGGCGCATGCGATTGCAGCTCTGCAAGCTGATCGCAGTCGGAGCGGTGAATCGAGATCCCACGCCCCTGGGTGATAAAGCCGACAATATCGTCTCCCGGGATCGGCTGGCAGCAGCGGGCAATATGGTGCATGAGGTTACCCACCCCTTCAACCACCACGCGGCCATTGTCCTTGCTGCGCTGCTGCGGAGCGTAGGTTTTCTGCTGGAGCTGTTTCAGCGCCGCCGCATCCTGCTCCGCTGCGCTTGGCTTGTTGAACTGCGCTTGCAGGAAGTTCACCATCTGGTTCAGGCGGATATCGCCGCCACCAATCGCCGCTAACAGTTCGTCGAGCTCGTTGAAGTTGTAGCGTGGCAGCAGGAACTTCTCCGCCTCTTTCAGGCTTATCCCGATATGTTCCAGCTCGTCGTCCAGGATCTGACGACCGGCAAGGATGTTCTTGTCACGATCCTGCTTGCGGAACCAGGCGTGGATTTTAGAGCGCCCACGGCTGGTGGTAACGTAACCGAGGTTCGGATTCAGCCAGTCGCGGCTTGGGTTTGGCTGCTTCTGGGTGATGATTTCAATCTGATCGCCCATCTGTAGCTGGTAGGTAAACGGTACGATACGTCCGCCGATCTTCGCCCCGATGCAACGGTGCCCCACATCGCTGTGGATGTGGTAGGCGAAATCGAGCGGCGTGGAGCCTGCCGGCAAATCAACCACGTCCCCTTTCGGGGTAAAGACGTAGACGCGATCGTCGAAGACCTGACTGCGCACTTCGTCGAGCATTTCGCCGGAGTCGGCCATCTCTTCCTGCCACGCAATCAGCTTACGCAGCCAGGCGATACGGTCCTCGTGACCGGAGCGACCTCCACCGGAGGTACCCTCTTTGTATTTCCAGTGCGCCGCCACGCCCAGCTCGGCGTCTTCGTGCATCTGTTTGGTACGGATCTGAATTTCCACCGTTTTGCCGCCAGGGCCGAGCACCACGGTATGGATAGACTGATAGCCGTTCGGTTTCGGGTTCGCGACGTAGTCATCGAACTCATCCGGCAGATGGCGGAAATGAGTATGCACTATCCCCAGCGCGGCATAGCAGTCCTGAAGACGCTCCGCCACGATACGCACCGCGCGCACGTCAAACAGCTCGTCAAAGGCGAGGTGTTTCTTCTGCATTTTGCGCCAGATGCTGTAGATGTGCTTTGGACGCCCGTAGACCTCGGCGCGCACATTCTCCTCTTTCATCGACTGGCGCAGCCCGCTGACAAATTCCTCGATATAGTGCTCGCGGTCAATGCGGCGTTCGTGCAGCAATTTTGCAATGCGTTTGTATTCCGCCGGATGCAGGTAGCGGAAGCAGTAATCTTCCAGCTCCCACTTCAGTTGCCCGATACCCAGACGGTTCGCCAGCGGCGCATAGATATTCGTACACTCTTTGGCGGCCAGGACGCGCTCGTCTTCCGGCGCATCCTTTACTTCACGCAGATGGGCAACCCGTTCGGCCAGCTTGATCACCACGCAGCGGAAATCATCTACCATCGCCAGCAGCATACGACGAACGTTATCCACCTGCTCGGAAGAGACAGAGTCAGTTTGCGCGGCTTTAAGCTGACGAATGGCTGCCATATCACGTACGCCGTGGATAAGCGCCACGACGGACTGGCCGACGCTTTCACGCAGGACGTCTTCCGTCACCACGTCGGCGTCCGCCAGGGGGAACAGCAGTGCGGCCTGTAGCGTTTCGATGTCCATGTTCAGCATGGAGAGAATTTCAACCATCTCCACGCCGCGCCACAACAGCAGTTCAGCGTCCGGATGCCCCTGCGTTGTGCGTAAACAATAGGCCCAGGTTTCGGTTAAGCGTTCACACGACTGCTGGCTGGAAATCCCCAGACTTGCGATCCATTTTTGAGGGTCAAACTCACCAGCTTTATTTAAATGTGCACTTCTTACCGCAACCATCGTCCTCTCCTTTAGGGACAAGGGCCTGTCGAAGTCGACAAGCCAAACTCATTAGATGTGCTCGAACAACACCATCGATTCCAGATGACCAGTGTGCGGGAACATGTCCAGCATTGCCAGACGCCGAATCTGGTAACCCCCGCTCAATAATGCTTCGCTGTCACGGGCAAGCGTCGCCGGGTTACAGGAAACATAGACCACGCGTTCAGGCGCGAGTTTAATTATATGCTGCATCACGCCCGGCGCACCTGCGCGCGCCGGATCGAGCAGGATCTTATCAAAGCCCTGCTTAGCCCACGGTTGCTGAGTGACATCATCCTCAAGATTTTGATGAAAGAATGTCACATTTTGCAAACCGTTCTGTTGGGCGTTCTCCTGGCCTTTCGCCACCAGCGCCTCAACGCCTTCCACTCCGACCACGCTTGCTGCTCTGCGGGCCAGCGGCAGGGTAAAGTTCCCCATGCCGCAGAACAGATCGAGCACCCGGTCAGTGGGCTGTACGTCGAGCCATTCCAGCGCGTTCGCCACCATCTGTTGGTTCACGCCGTCGTTGACCTGGATAAAATCCCGCGGGCTGAACGTTAAGCGTAGCCCGTGTGACGCATACCAGGGCGCTTCTCCGCTGACCTGCTCAAGTATCTCGCTTTGCGGCGCGAGGAAAAGCGCAAGCTCATGAGAATGCGAAAAGCGTTCCAGTTTTTCGCGATCCGCCTTTGACAGCGGCGCGGTGTGGCGCAGCACCATCAGCGGGCCACTGTTGGCCAGCACCAGTTCGACATGGCCGAGCGAACGCACGCCATCCAGCGATGCAAGACAGTGGTGCACGTCCGGGAGCAATGCCTCAAGATGGGGCACCAAAACAGGGCACTGCGTGACAGAGACGATATCGCTGGAGCCGGCTTTGCGAAACCCCATCTCCAGCCGCTCGGTTTTGGGCTGGTAGCTGAGGCTCAGGCGAGCGCGGCGACGGTAGCCCCAGGGCCGATCGGCAATGATGTCATTCACGTCGTGTCCGACCAGGCGGGCCAGCGCGCTGCTTTTACTTTTTTGCTGTAATTCAGTGCTGGCATGCTGTTGCTGGCAGCCACCGCAGACGCCAAAATGGGGGCAGCGAGGCGTCACGCGCTCCGGGCTATCATTAAGACGGCGCTTGACCTGACCGCGCGCATACTGACGTTTGTCTTCCGTCAGCGTAATATCTGCACGTTCTCCTGGCAGCAAACCTGTGATAAACAGTGTTTTACCCTTGTGACGCGCCACCCCCTGTCCAAAAGGATCGAGGTCAGAGGCTTCAACAGTTATGATCTGACGCGTCGTCACGCGTCGTTTTGCAGAGTAGAATTGCGCCATCGCCGAGATTGTTCTCAAATAAACATAATTAGCCTGATTGTCCCATAACGGAACTCCATGACCAACTACAGCCTGCGCGCGCGCATGATGATTTTGATCCTCGCTCCTACCGTTCTCATCGGTTTGCTGCTGAGCATTTTCTTTGTGGTGCATCGCTATAACGATTTGCAGAGACAGCTTGAAGATGCCGGGGCCAGCATTATCGAACCGCTGGCCGTCTCCAGCGAGTACGGTATGAACCTGCAAAACCGTGAATCCATTGGTCAGTTAATCAGCGTGCTGCACCGCCGTCATTCAGAGATTGTGCGCGCCATTTCCGTTTACGATGAGCATAACCGTCTGTTCGTCACCTCGAATTTCCATCTGGATCCCACGTCGCTGAAAATCCCGGATGGTACCCCCTTCCCGCGTCATCTTACGGTGTTGCGGCGAGGCGATATCATGATCCTGCGCACGCCGATTATCTCCGAAAGCTATTCACCCGATGAATCCGCCCAGTCCGATGCGAAGTCCAGCAATAATATGCTGGGATATGTGGCGCTGGAGCTGGATCTTAAGTCGGTACGGCTCCAGCAGTACAAAGAAATATTCATCTCCGGCGTGATGATGCTGTTCTGCATCGGCATAGCGCTGATCTTCGGCTGGCGACTGATGCGCGACGTCACGGGGCCTATCCGCAACATGGTGAATACCGTTGACCGGATCCGCCGGGGTCAGCTCGACAGCCGCGTGGAAGGCTTTATGCTCGGCGAGCTGGATATGCTGAAAAACGGCATCAACTCAATGGCGATGTCGCTGGCGGCTTATCACGAAGAGATGCAGCACAACGTTGACCAGGCCACCTCTGACCTGCGCGAAACGCTGGAGCAGATGGAGATCCAGAACGTGGAGCTGGATCTGGCGAAAAAACGTGCTCAGGAGGCGGCGCGTATTAAGTCTGAATTCCTGGCGAACATGTCGCACGAGCTGCGCACGCCGCTGAACGGGGTGATTGGCTTTACCCGTCTGACGCTCAAAAGCGAGCTTAACCCAACCCAGCGTGACCATCTGCATACCATTGAACGCTCAGCCAATAACCTGCTGACCATTATTAACGACGTACTGGACTTCTCGAAGCTGGAAGCGGGCAAGCTGATTCTGGAGAGTATTCCCTTCCCGCTGCGCAGCACGCTGGATGACGTGGTCACGCTTCTTGCCCACTCATCGCATGATAAGGGTCTGGAACTGACGCTCAATATTAAAAATGATGTGCCGGATAACGTCATTGGCGACCCGCTGCGCCTGCAACAGGTCATTACCAATCTGGTGGGCAACGCGATTAAGTTCACCGAGAGCGGCAACATCGACATTCTGGTCGAAAAAAGGGCGCTCAGTAATAACAAAGTCCAGATTGAAGTGCAGATCCGGGATACCGGCATCGGTATTCCGGAGCGCGATCAGACGCGTCTGTTCCAGGCTTTCCGCCAGGCCGATGCGAGCATTTCCCGTCGTCACGGCGGAACGGGCCTGGGGCTGGTGATCACCCAAAAGCTGGTGAAAGAGATGGGAGGCGATATCTCCTTCCACAGCCAGCCTAACCGGGGCTCAACCTTCTGGTTCCATATCAACCTTGATCTTAACCCGAACGTGCAGACCGACGGCCCGGTCACCGGCTGCCTGAAAGGGATGCGTCTGGCCTATGTGGAACCGAACGCCGCGGCGGCGCAGTGTACGCTGGATGTATTAAGCAGCACGCCGCTGGAGGTCATCTACAGCCCGACCTTCTCCGCGCTGGCGAACGATCATTACGATATCCTGTTGTTGGGGATTCCGGTGACGTTTACCGGAGAACTGACCATGCAGCAGGAACGCCTGGCGAAGGCGGCCTCAATGACGGACTACCTGCTGCTGGCGCTGCCGTGCCACGCCCAAATCAACGCCGAAGAGCTGAAAAACGACGGAGCGGCGGCGTGTCTGCTGAAACCCCTCACCGCCACACGGCTGTTACCTGCGTTGACTGAATATTGCCGTCTGACGCATCAGTCCCTGCCGCTGGAAAATGACGAACATAAGCTGCCGATGACGGTGATGGCCGTGGACGATAACCCGGCGAACCTGAAGCTGATTGGCGTGCTGCTTGAGGATCAGGTTCAGCACGTTGAGCTGTGTACCAGCGGCGCCGAAGCCGTGGAACAAGCCAAACAGATGCAGTTCGACCTGATCCTGATGGATATTCAGATGCCGGGCATGGATGGCATCCGCGCCTGCGAGTTGATTCGCCAGCTTCCGCACCAGCAGCAGACGCCGGTGATTGCCGTGACGGCGCACGCGATGGCGGGGCAAAAGGAGAAACTGCTGGGTGCGGGCATGAACGATTATCTGGCGAAACCGATCGACGAAGAGAAGCTGCACAGCCTGCTGCTGCGCTACAAGCCGGGGCACATTGGCGGGACATACACCATTACAGCTGAATCGCCGGAGATCAGCGTTAACCAGAATGCCACGTTTGACTGGCAACTGGCGCTGCGCCAGGCGGCAGGCAAACCCGATCTGGCCCGCGATATGCTGCAAATGCTGGTGGACTTCCTGCCTGAGATCCGTAACAAGGTTGAAGAACAGCTGGTGGGTGAAAACCCCGAAGGACTGCTGGAAGCTATTCATAAACTGCATGGCAGCTGCGGCTACAGCGGCGTACCGCGGTTGAAAAATCTCTGCCAGTTGCTTGAACAGCAGCTCCGCGCGGGTACGCCAGAATCCGATCTCGAACCGGAGTTCCTGGAGCTGCTGGACGAGATGGACAACGTGACGCGGGAAGCAATGAAGGTGTTGGGGAGCTAAGACCAAAGCCCGGTGGCGCTTCGCTTACCGGGCCTACAGGAGCACGAACGTTAACGCGACATCCCCTGCCCCATCTTTATCACCGCCGCAATATTCCTTGCGGCCATCTGTACATTCTGTTGCGCATTTTCCAGCGCATCCTCCAGCGAGCAGATGGTGTAAATCACGCTGAATACGGCATCCAGTCCGTGCTCATGCACCACGCCAACATCCGCCGTCAGGCTGCCGGCAATGCCAATAACCGGCTTGTTATAGCGTTTCGCGACTCTCGCCACGCCAACGGGCACTTTTCCGTGGATCGTCTGGCTGTCGATACGCCCTTCGCCCGTGATCACCAGATCGGCGTCCGCGACCTGTTCATCGAGATGCAGGGCATCGGTGACAATCTCAATCCCCTGACGGAGCTGTGCGCCGCAAAATGCATACAGCGCCGCCCCCATTCCGCCAGCCGCACCGCCGCCCGCCAGGTTTAAGACGTCAATATCCAGATCCCGGGCGATAATTTTTGCGTAATGCGCAAGCGCGTTGTCCAGCGTCCTGACCATCTCCGGCGTCGCCCCTTTCTGCGGACCAAATACCGCAGAAGCGCCAGTCTCGCCGATCAGGGGGTTGGTTACATCGCAGGCCACTTCAATTCGACAGTCTGCCAGCCGCTTGTCCAGCCCGCTAAGATCGATATGCGCAAGGCTTGTCAGTTCGCCGCCGCCCGGCCCAACGGGCTGCGCTTTCGCATCCAGCAGTTTTACGCCCAGCGCCTGCACCATGCCTGCGCCACCGTCATTGGTCGCGCTGCCTCCAATGCCAATAATGATATGCTTAACGCCCGCATCCAGCGCATGACGGATCAGTTCCCCAGTTCCCCAGGAGGTGGTGATTAACGGGTTACGCTTTGCAGGAGCAACAAGCTCCAGACCGCTCGCTGCCGCCATCTCGATAAAGGCGCTTTTCCCGTCTCCGGATAACCCGAAAAACCCTTCCACGCGTTCACCCAAAGGCCCGGTAACAGGAACATGGACAAGACGCCCATGCGTGGCTGCCACCATCGCTTCCACCGTCCCTTCGCCACCATCGGCAACCGGTAATTTGACATAGTGCGCTGACGGGAAAATTTCGCGAAAACCGACCTCTATCGCTGTCGCCACCTCCAGCGCGCTCAAGCTTTCCTTATACGAGTCCGGAGCGATAACAATTTTCATAAGCCATCCTTACGCATGTTAGTTACGTTAAGCATACACCACGTAAGGGATCACTCATGGGAGCGGTCCCAATGAGCTTATCGTACCATGCACGGACGTTTATTGTCGAATCTCCACTCTGGGATCAGGTATTGCATCGCCAGCGCGTCATCACGCGCGCCCAGGCCGTGTTTCTGGTAAAGCTCATGCGCTTTCATGACCTGGTCCATATCCAGCTCAACGCCCAGCCCCGGCGTAGCTGGAACTTGCACCATGCCGCCTTTGATTTCAAACGGCTGTTTGGTCAGGCGCTGGTTGCCCTCCTGCCAGATCCAGTGGGTGTCGATGGCGGTAATGTTGCCCGGCGCAGCGGCCGCCACGTGGGTGAACATCGCCAGCGAGATGTCGAAGTGGTTGTTGGAGTGGGAGCCCCAGGTCAGGCCGAACTCATGGCACATCTGCGCCACGCGAACCGAGCCCTGCATCGTCCAGAAGTGCGGGTCTGCCAGCGGAATGTCCACCGATTGCAGCGAGAGCGTGTGCCCCATCTGACGCCAGTCGGTCGCGATCATGTTGGTGGCGGTTGGCAGCCCGGTGGCGCGACGGAACTCCGCCATTACTTCACGTCCGGAGAACCCCTGCTCGGCGCCGCACGGATCTTCCGCGTAGGCCAGCACGCCTTTAAGCTGCTTACCGATTTTGATCGCCTCATCAAGCGACCAGGCACCGTTCGGATCCAGCGTGACGCGCGCCTGCGGGAAGCGCTTCGCCAGCGCGGCGATCGCCTCTGCTTCTTCTTCACCCGCCAGTACGCCGCCTTTCAGCTTGAAGTCATTAAAGCCATATTTTTCATACGCGGCTTCCGCCAGGCGCACCACCGCGTCCGGGGTCATCGCTTCATCGTGACGCACACGATACCAGTCGCATTTTTCGTCCGGCTGGCTCTGGTACGGCAGCGGGGTGAGTTTGCGGTTGCCGATAAAGAACAGGTAGCCGAGCATTTCCACTTCGCTGCGCTGTTGGCCGTCGCCCAGCAGGGAGGCGACATTGACGCCCAGATGCTGGCCCAGCAGATCCAGCATCGCGGCTTCAATGCCCGTGACCACATGGATAGTGGTGCGCAGATCAAACGTTTGCAGACCACGGCCACCCGCATCACGATCGGCAAAGGTCGTGCGCACGCGAGTCAGCACATTTTTGTACTCGCCCAGCGTTTTACCCACCACCAGCGGAATGGCGTCCTCCAGCGTTTTACGGATCTTCTCCCCGCCCGGGATTTCACCGACACCGGTATGCCCTGAGTTGTCCTTGATCACCACAATATTACGGGTGAAGAACGGCGCATGGGCGCCGCTCAGGTTCATCAGCATGCTGTCATGTCCCGCGACAGGAATGATCTGCATGGAGGTAACTACAGGGGTAGAAAATGTGCTCATCGTTCGATCCTTTTATCAGTGACGTCCAAATACAGGGCGCTTACGGTCAAATGTCCAGCCGGGGATAAGGTACTGCATCGGGCCTGCGTCGTTGCGCGCGCCGCCCGGCAATTTTTTATACGCTTCATGCGCCTTGTGGATCTGATCCCAGTCAAGCTCCACGCCCAGCCCCGGCGCATCCGGTACGGCAATTGTGCCGTTTTTGATTTCAAGTGGATTTTTGGTCAGGCGCGCTTCGCCTTCCTGCCAGATCCAGTGCGTATCGATGGCGGTCGGGTTGCCCGGCGCCGCCGCGCCAACGTGGGTAAACATCGCCAGCGAAATGTCGAAATGATTATTGGAGTGGCAGCCCCAGGTGAAGCCCCAGTCATCGCACAGCTGCGCCACGCGCACCGCGCCGGAAAGGGTCCAGAAGTGCGGGTCCGCCAGCGGTATGTCCACCGCATTCAGCATCACCGCATGGCCCATTTCGCGCCAGTTGGTGGCGATCATGTTGGTCGCAACCGGCACCCCGGTAGCGCGGCGGAATTCGGCCATCACCTCGCGGCCAGAAAAGCCCTGCTCGGCACCGCACGGATCTTCCGCGTAGGTCAGCACGTCGCCCAGCCCTTTGCACAGCGCGATAGCTTCATCCAGCAGCCAGGCGCCGTTCGGATCGACGGTGATGCGTGCCTCCGGGAAGCGTTTTTTCAACGCGCGCACGCTGTCAATCTCCTGCTCGCCCGGCAGAACGCCGCCTTTCAGCTTGAAGTCTTTAAAGCCGTAGCGATCCTGCGCCGCCTCTGCCAGGCGTACCACCGCCTCGCCAGAGAGCGCCTCCTGATGACGCAGGTGATACCACTCGTGGGTACCCGGCGAGCGTTCCAGATACGGCAGATCGGTTTTAGTCCGGTCGCCAACGTAGAACAGATAGCCCAGCACCGTTACCGCATCACGCTGTTTGCCTGGCCCCAGCAGTTCGCAGACCGGCACGTTCAGCGCCTTGCCCAGTAAATCGAGGAGAGCCGCCTCCAGCGCCGCCACCGCGTTAACGCGCAGTTCAAACGTCCAGGCACCTTTGCCGAAGGTATCAAAATCCGCCGACTGGTTGCCCTTATGCACCCGCTGAACCACCTTGTTGAGACGGGCGACCTCCTGCCCAACCACCTGCGGGATGGCGTCGACCAGCGTCTGGTAAATCACCTCTCCGCCAGGCGCTTCCCCGACGCCGGTGTTCCCTGCGCTGTCGGTCAGCACCACAATGTTGCGGGTGAACCAGGCGTTATGCGCGCCACCAATGTTGAGCAGCATGCTGTCCTGCCCCGCCACCGGGATGACCTTCATCTCCGTCACGATCGGGCGTGATTGCGTTGTCATCATCCGCGCTCCCCAACAGGTTTCAGTTCGATTCGTTTGATGTCACCCACCAGCACCAGGTAACTGAGTACCGCCACCAGCGCATGGACGCCTACATAAATCAGCGCACCATTGAAGGAGCCGGTGGTGCCGACGATGTAACCGATAGCGATTGGGGTGACAATGCCGGAAATGTTGCCAAACATGTTGAACAGACCGCCGCTCAGGCCGCTGATCTCTTTCGGCGCGGTATCTGCCATCACCGCCCAGCCCAGTGCGCCAATGCCTTTACCGAAGAAGGCCATCGCCATAAAGCCGATAATCATCCACTCCGCGCTGACGTAGTTACAGAACACCATGGTCATGGAGAGCAGCATGCCGAGCACGATTGGCGTTTTACGCGCAATATTCAGCGAACCGGTACGACGCATCAACCAGTCGGAGATGACCCCGCCAAGCACCCCACCCACGAAGCCGCAGATGGCCGGCACGGAGGCGACAAACCCCGCCTTCAGAATCGACATGCCGCGCGCCTGCACCAGGTAAACCGGGAACCAGGTGATGAAGAAGTAGGTTAAGGCGTTAATGCAATACTGGCCGAGATAGATACCGATCATCATTCGTGAGCCGACGAGTTGTTTGATCTGCCCCCATTTCTGGCTGAACGGGACCTTAGCTTTCTGGGTTTTCTGATCCATGTTGATCAGCGCCCCGCCTTCAGCAATGTAGTCCAGCTCTTTCTTGTTCACGCCCGGATGCTGGTTTGGTTCGTGGATCACTTTCAGCCAGATGAAGCTGATGACGATCCCCAGCCCGCCCATGAAGAAGAAGACGTGTGACCAGCCCACCTCATGCGTCAGCCAGCCCATGATTGGCGCGAAAATAACCGTCGCAAAGTATTGCGCCGAGTTAAAGATCGCTACCGCCGTACCCCTCTCCTGCGCCGGGAACCAGGCGGCCACAATACGGCTGTTGCCAGGGAACGATGGCGCTTCCGCTAAGCCCACCAGGAAGCGGAGGGTAAAGAGCGCAATGATAATGCCGAAGCCGCTAAAGATATCCACGAAGCCCTGTAACAGGGTAAACATCGACCAGATGAAAATGGACCAGAAATAGACCCGTTTTGAGCCAAAGCGGTCCAGCAGCCAGCCGCCAGGGATTTGGCCGATTACGTAGGCCCATGAAAATGCGGAGAAAACATACCCCATACCCACCGGATCAAGTCCGATGTCCTTTGCCATCTCAGAGCCGGCAATGGATAACGTGGCACGGTCGCCGTAGTTGAAAGAGGTGACGATAAACAGCATCACCACTATCCAGTAGCGGGCGTTGGTGCGCTTCTCAGCGCTGCTCGCCGCGTGGCTTAATGTACTCATTGTTGCACTCCTGAAACATAGCTTTCGCCTGGTTCATTCTGTACAGCACCTGTAGGGTAATCAGAATGAGAGATTTGTGTTTGGTTTTGGTACGGCCAGAAGCCGTTTTATAGTGACGGGAAAAGTATATGAAGGAGTGACCGGTTCTCTCACCGTGCAGGAACACAACATTGACGGGCGTGGGGAACGTGGTTTGGGGCATAAGCCCAAAGTGGTGGAAGATACTTCACGGAATTGAGGATAGGGTGCGGCTTCGTTGCCGGGTGGCGGCTTCGCCTTACCCGGCCTGGCGTTCGTTTAGTACAGGGTTAGTTCAGGAGCGTGGCCCAGTGTTCAACCCAGGGATTTGACTCGCTTTCTGGCTCAGGGTGTTCACCTGCATCAATCAGCAACATCTCTCCGACGCGCTGAGCGCTCTGTTCCTGCAACAGCGCGTCGAACTGCTTACCGCCGCCGCAGAAATTGGCGTAAGAGCTATCGCCGAGGGCAATGATGCCATAGTGAACATCTGGCTGATAACCAAGCTGGTCTTTAATGCCCTGGAAAAGCGGGACGATGCTGTCCGGTAGATCGCCCTGCCCGGTGGTGGAGGTCACCACCAGGATGTATTTATCTTTATATTTTTCCCAGTCCGCCAGCTCCGGATCTTCATAGACCGTTGCTTTATGGCCCTGGTTTACGAGGATTGCTTCCGCTTCCTCCGCCACCAGCAGCGAGTTGCCGTACATTGTCCCGACAAAAATGCCTACTTCAGCCATGCTTTGCTCCCGTAATTATTGCGCTTGCTGTTCATCCTGAACGTTGCCTGCGGCAAACTCAACCCTTTCATTTTCGGGGAGTTGTCCCAGCCAGCCAAACTGTGACAGCGCCTGCATCCAGACCTTGTCCAGCCCCGCGCGAATAGTCAGCGGTTCGCCGGTAAACGGGTGCGTCAGGCGTAGCTCGCTGGCGTGCAGCATCAGCCGGTTACAGCCAAAGTGCTCGGCCGCGCTGCGGTTCTGGCGCAGATCGCCGTGCTTGCTGTCGCCGATAATGGGGTGGCGCAGATGTGCAAGGTGACGGCGAAGCTGGTGCTTGCGCCCGGTTTTGGGCAAAAGCTCCACCAGACTGTATCGCGTGGTCGGAAATTTGCTGGTCGCCACCGGCAGTTCTGTGGTCGCCATACCACGATAGTCGGTCACCGCTGGCTGCGGGCCTTTATCTTCGCGGGCAAATTTATCGGCGATTTTATCCAGTTCCTCCACCAGGGGATAATCAAGCGTGGCGGAATCCATCAGCCAGCCACGCACGATGGCGTGGTAGCGTTTCTGGATCTGGTGCTGTTCAAACTGCTGCGCCAGCAGGCGCCCGGCCTCACTGGAAAGCCCCATCAGCAGAACACCAGAGGTTGGCCGATCGAGACGATGGGCAGTAAAAACGTGCTGACCGATTTGATCGCGCACGGTTTGCATGACCACCACTTTCTCATCGCGATCGAGCCAGCTACGGTGCACCAGCCAGCCGGACGGTTTATTCACCGCCACTAACCACTCATCCTGATAAAGGATCTCAAGCGTCATGCATCGTCACCGGCGAAAAGCGCATCCAGCTTCTCCAGCTCCACCAGCATCATGGCACGCGCCGGGTGGGTCGCTTCCAGCGCCATTTCGTAATAGGGAGAGACGGCAAAAGACGCGGGCAACGCGTGGCCACCTTCCAGCAGCGCATGCATACGCGGAATTAAGACCCACTGGAGCCACTCGAACGGGTCCAGCGTATCCAGACAAAACGGTTGGGTGCTGGCGAACGCGTCTGGCTGCGGCGCGTTATCCTGCCACAGCTGATGCTGGCGCATAAGGGCTTCGATGGCGTGCAACTGCGCACGAACGCTGTCATGATGCGACATATATACCTCAACTGAAAAACGGAATGGCGCGAAGCATAGCATTGCGGAAGACAGAAATAAAAAAGGGAGCACTGTAAAAACAGTGCTCCCGGTTCGTTTCGCAGCATTCCAGCTACAATACGTGCTCCCTGCTCATCCGTGACAACTTTTCCTGATGCCCGAAGGCCTGGTCATCCCTTTACCTTTTGCTTCCTGCTCACATCGTCCTGATGTGTAGGTTTCATCCTGAAACGTCCTGGCCATCCTGACCCACCGACCATCCTGACCGGCTCTCGTTCTCCTTCCTGGAGGTGTCCCTTACGCATCCTGCGTGATCCACTTTGCTTCATCCTGAAGCCTTCCTGCGGCGTCATCCTGACGTGTCCCTGGTAAGAAACGCCATCATCCTGATGTTCGTTTCTCGTGTCGGCATCCTGTCGACACAGATAGAATCCGCTATTCTGCTTCGTCTTACAACCCACCTTGTGAGCAATGTAAGCCAGGCGAAACGGGGGATTTCCTTTCAGAAAACCACTAACTTATTGAAAGAGAAGTTAATATTAATCTGAAATTCCTAAGACAATGCTAATTGTTTCGGCGATGTCTCACAGCGCGTGTAAGAGATCTCTCACACGCCCAGTAGCATCATGGATTACAGAAGAGGCTCAATTCGGGTAAGGAAATCCGCAAGTGAAGGCGCGAGAACGTCGCGATTGCGGGTGCCGAGCGTCTCTTTAATGACCTCGCCAGACAGGTTGCAGACAGAAATGACGTCCAGTTCACTGTCGAGCGTCGCAATAAAGAGAGTCGGAGAGAGCTTAAGCCGTTTTTGCGTGACCAGGTGACCAATGAGGTTTTCCTGAACGCGTTGCAGATCGTCTTCGCTCCAGGTTTGCAGCAGCGTCAGCGGCTGTCCTGCAAAACATGCAGTCATATCCCCGGCAAACTGCGTGGTATAAAATGCATGAAGCGCAGGTTGTATCACAAGGTCCATCGCGCGTTCAACAGCATTTACATTCTGCTCGCCCATGAACGGTTTCGGTTGCCAGATAACGTAATCATCCTGCGAAGCGATAATGCACGGTGACGGCACGCCATATAAGTCAGTACTTTGCGGCCACGTCCCCCGCTTTTCATGCCAGGCATCGCAATAGCGGGTCGTGAAGGACGTCAGGGCATTTGCAGTTTCGATATCCACCGATTTCTCTCTTCTTGTAAGACAGGATAAACTCAGCCCATAAGTGTACCTGTAAAGTGGCTATGAAACATGTCTTACGAAAATCATCAGGCGTTAACGGGCTTAACGCTGGGAAAATCGACCGATTACCGCGACACCTACGATGCAAGCCTGTTGCAGGGCGTGCCGCGCAGTCTGAACCGCGATCCGCTCGGGCTGCACGCTGACGCGCTGCCGTTTGTCGGCGGCGACATCTGGACGCTGTACGAACTCTCCTGGCTGAATGCGCGCGGTCTGCCGCAGGTGGCCGTGGGCCACGTTGAGCTGGATTACGCCAGCGTAAACCTGGTCGAATCCAAGAGCTTTAAGCTCTATCTCAACAGCTTTAACCAGACCAAATTTAACAGCTGGGACGAGGTGCAACAGACGCTTGAACGTGATTTAAGCGCGTGCGCGCAGGGGAACGTAACCGTCTCGTTATACCGTCTGCATGAGCTGGAAGGTCAGCCCATCGCCCATTTCCACGGCACCTGCATCGACGATCAGGACATTGAGGTGGAAAGCTATGAATTTAGCAGCGACTACCTGGAAAACGCGGCGGGCGGAAAAGTGGTCAACGAGACGCTGGTTAGCCATCTGCTGAAATCCAACTGCCTTATCACCCATCAGCCGGACTGGGGCTCGGTACAGATCCAGTACCGCGGCCCGCAGATTGACCGTGAAAAGCTGCTGCGTTACCTGGTGTCATTCCGTCATCACAACGAATTCCACGAGCAGTGCGTGGAGCGCATCTTCAACGACATCCAGCGTTTCTGCCAGCCCGAAAAGTTGAGCGTTTACGCCCGCTACACCCGTCGCGGCGGTCTGGATATCAACCCGTGGCGCACCAATACCGATTTTGTGCCTGCCACCGGACGACTTGTGCGCCAGTAAGATAAATATTTTCACAATATGCGGGCGGTATTCCGCCCGAAGTGTTGTGAAACGTCATAAGCCAGGGCTATTGTAATCAACAGGGAAAGACGATAATCGTCCCATAAGGAGCTCACTTGATTACACATATTAGCCCGCTTGGCTCTATGGATATGTTGTCGCAACTGGAAGTGGACATGCTTAAACGCACCGCCAGTAGCGACCTTTATCAACTGTTTCGTAACTGTTCACTTGCCGTACTGAACTCCGGAAGCCTGACCGACAACAGTAAAGAGCTGCTGTCCCGCTTCGAAAGTTTTGATATCAACGTGCTGCGCCGCGAGCGCGGGGTGAAGCTCGAAGTGATCAACCCGCCGGAAGACGCTTTTGTCGACGGGCGTATTATTCGCTCACTTCAGGCCAACCTGTTTGCCGTGCTGCGCGACATTCTGTTTGTTAACGGACAGATCAGCAATGCCGGACGTTTCCAGCATCTTGACCTGGAAAGTTCCGTTCATATCACCAACCTGGTCTTCTCCATTCTGCGTAACGCCCGTGCCCTGCACGTGGGCGAAGCGCCGAACATGGTCGTCTGCTGGGGCGGTCACTCCATTAACGAAACCGAATACCTGTATGCCCGCCGCGTAGGGACGCAGCTCGGCCTGCGCGAACTGAATATCTGTACCGGTTGCGGTCCTGGCGCGATGGAAGCGCCGATGAAAGGCGCGGCAGTAGGACACGCACAGCAACGCTATAAAGAAGGCCGTTTTATCGGCATGACCGAGCCATCGATCATCGCCGCTGAGCCGCCTAACCCGCTGGTTAACGAACTGATTATTATGCCGGATATCGAAAAACGTCTTGAGGCGTTTGTCCGTATCGCGCACGGCATCATCATCTTCCCGGGCGGCGTAGGCACGGCGGAAGAGCTGCTTTATCTGCTGGGGATCCTGATGAACCCGGCTAACAAAGATCAGGTTCTGCCGCTGATCCTGACCGGCCCGAAAGAGAGCGCCGACTACTTCCGCGTGCTGGACGAGTTTATCGTGCATACGTTGGGCGAAGATGCGCGCCGTCACTACCGCATTATTATTGACGATGCCGCAGAAGTGGCCCGTCAGATGAAAAAAGCGATGCCGCTGGTGAAAGAGAATCGTCGTGATACCGGGGATGCCTACAGTTTTAACTGGTCCATCCGTATCGCACCGGATCTTCAGATACCCTTCGAGCCGTCGCATGAGAACATGGCGAACCTCAAACTCTATCCGGATCAGCCGGTGGAAGTGCTGGCTGCCGACCTGCGTCGCGCCTTCTCTGGCATCGTGGCGGGGAACGTGAAAGAGGTAGGGATCCGCGCAATTGAAGAGTTCGGGCCGTATAAGATCCACGGTGACCCGGAGATGATGCGCCGCATGGATGACATGTTGCAGGGCTTTGTCGCTCAGCACCGCATGAAGCTTCCAGGCTCTGCCTATATTCCGTGTTACGAAATCATCAAGTAAAGCGACATTTCTCTCCTCTCAAGCCGGATCGTCATCCGGCTTTTTTATTAGTGATGCAATTCATAGCGATCTTCAATGTTATTAACAAATCTGACGCCTGCGCAAACGATTACCTCGATTTTGAAACCGTAAATAATCAGCCTTAATCGAAATTACCCGCCAGAAAATCCTAAAATCCCATTTCTTTACAGCGAAAGACACCTATCTCGCGGGTCGACCTTTTCGAAAACATGTCGTTAATGGTAGCCTTCGCGCCCGTAAATTCTCTTTGATGTTTTTTTAACAGATAAATGGTCTAAAGATACCCACATCACAAGTGGATTATTGCATTTGGGATCGCGATCACTGATAGATTCATAACTAGAATGTATCTTTCCGCCCGCCAATAGTTACGGGCAAAAATTATTAAAAAACCGTCACTGAACGAATTTCATATTACCGTCAGGCACTTTTTCATCGGATTTGACTAAAAACCTGACAATTTGCTTCCTCCAGGAGATACAGATGGAAACCACTCAAACCAGCACCGTTGCTTCGATTGAATCCCGAAGCGGTTGGCGCAAAACGGATACCATGTGGATGCTTGGCCTGTACGGCACAGCAATCGGCGCTGGTGTACTGTTCCTTCCTATCAACGCAGGTGTCGGCGGTATGATCCCGCTGATCATCATGGCCCTCATCGCTTTCCCGATGACCTTCTTTGCACACCGCGGCCTGACCCGCTTCGTGCTGTCCGGTAAAAATCCGGGCGAAGACATCACTGAAGTCGTTGAAGAACACTTCGGCGTCGGCGCAGGTAAGCTGATTACCCTGCTCTACTTCTTCGCGATTTACCCGATTCTGCTGGTGTACAGCGTTGCTATCACCAACACCGTTGAAAGCTTTATGATGCACCAGCTTCAGATGACCCCGCCGCCGCGTGCGATTCTGTCCCTGATCCTGATCGTCGGTATGATGACCATCGTGCGCTTCGGCGAGCAGATGATTGTGAAAGCGATGAGCGTGCTGGTGTTCCCGTTTGTTGCGGCTCTGATGGTGCTGGCTCTGTACCTGATCCCACAGTGGAACGGCGCTGCGCTGGAAACCCTGTCTCTGAGCAGCGCATCCACGACCGGCAACGGTCTGATGCTGACCCTGTGGCTGGCGATCCCGGTGATGGTATTCTCCTTCAACCACTCGCCAATCATCTCTTCCTTCGCAGTAGCGAAGCGTGAAGAGTACGGCAATGGCGCAGAGAAGAAGTGCTCCAGCATCCTGGCTCGCGCGCACATCATGATGGTACTGACCGTAATGTTCTTCGTGTTCAGCTGCGTGCTGAGCCTCTCCCCGGCGGATCTGGCGGCGGCGAAAGAGCAGAACATCTCTATTCTGTCTTACCTGGCAAACCACTTTAACGCACCGCTGATTGCGTGGATGGCGCCGATCATCGCGATTATCGCCATCACCAAATCCTTCCTGGGCCACTACCTGGGCGCACGTGAAGGCTTCAACGGCATGGTGATTAAATCTCTGCGTGGTAAAGGCAAGACCATTGAAATCAACCGTCTGAACAAAATCACTGCACTGTTCATGCTGGTGACCACCTGGGCGGTAGCCACCCTGAACCCAAGCATTCTGGGCATGATTGAAACCCTGGGCGGCCCGATTATCGCGATGATCCTGTTCCTGATGCCGATGTACGCGATTCAGAAAGTGCCTGCGATGCGCAAATACAGCGGCCATATCAGCAACGTGTTCGTTGTTGTGATGGGCCTGATTGCCATCTCCGCTATTTTCTACTCGCTGTTCAGCTAATACCTCCTGCGCCGTCTGCGGACGGCGCACTTCTCCCCTCTGACTGAAGCAATGGACGCATCATGATTAGCGTATTCGATATCTTCAAAATCGGTATTGGTCCTTCCAGCTCTCACACCGTCGGACCAATGAAAGCCGGTAAACAATTCACGGATGACTTGATTGCACGCGGCATTTTGCACGACATCACCCGCGTGGTTGTCGATGTATATGGTTCCCTTTCCCTGACCGGTAAAGGCCACCATACCGATATTGCCATTATCATGGGGCTGGCGGGTAATCTGCCGGATACCGTTGATATTGATGCAATACCTGGCTTTATCCAGGACGTGAACACCCACGGTCGTTTGCTGCTGGCGAACGGCGAGCATGAGGTTGAATTCCCGGTTGATCACTGCATGAATTTCCATGCGGATAACCTGTCGTTGCACGAGAATGGCATGCGCATTACCGCGCTGGCCGGCGACAAAGCGGTTTACAGCCAGACGTATTACTCCATCGGCGGCGGGTTTATCGTCGACGAGGACCATTTTGGTCAAAGCACCAATTCTGCTGTTGATGTGCCGTACCCTTACAAAAACGCGGCCGACTTACAGCGTCACTGCCAGGAGACAGGGCTTTCTCTCTCCGGCCTGATGATGAAAAACGAGCTGGCCCTGCACAGCAAAGAGGAACTGGAACAGCACTTCGCTAACGTCTGGGAAGTGATGCGCAGCGGCATTGAGCGCGGGATCACCACCGAAGGCGTGCTGCCGGGTAAACTGCGTGTTCCGCGTCGTGCGGCTGCGCTGCGCCGCATGCTGGTCAGCGCCGACAAAACCACCACCGATCCGATGGCCGTCGTCGACTGGATCAACATGTTCGCGCTGGCGGTGAACGAAGAGAACGCCGCGGGCGGCCGCGTCGTCACCGCACCAACCAACGGGGCGTGCGGCATTGTTCCGGCGGTCCTGGCGTATTACGACAAGTTTATCCGTGAAGTGAACGCAAACTCACTTGCACGCTACCTGCTGGTCGCCAGTGCGATTGGCTCACTGTACAAGATGAACGCCTCAATTTCTGGCGCGGAAGTAGGCTGTCAGGGTGAAGTGGGCGTAGCCTGCTCTATGGCGGCGGCGGGTCTGGCCGAATTGCTGGGCGCAAGCCCTGCGCAGGTTTGTATCGCGGCGGAAATCGGCATGGAACATAACCTGGGGCTGACCTGCGATCCGGTCGGCGGACAGGTCCAGGTGCCATGCATCGAACGTAACGCCATCGCCTCGGTGAAAGCAGTGAACGCGGCCCGTATGGCGCTGCGTCGTACCAGCGAACCGCGCGTCTGCCTCGACAAGGTTATCGAAACCATGTACGAAACCGGCAAAGATATGAATGCCAAATACCGCGAAACCTCCCGCGGTGGCCTGGCGATGAAGATCGTCACCTGCGATTAAGCCTCTCAGGAAGCCTCGTTTTGCGAGGCTTCTTCCTGTTTTCCCCACCATTCATAGTTTCATGCTGCGCTCAGTGTTACCCTTCACCCATTAGACAGAAGGGAGATTATCTGTGGCCGTTCATTTGCTTATCGTCGATGCTCTTAACCTGATTCGCCGTATTCATGCGGTACAGGGCACACCCTGCAAGGACACCTGTTTACACGCGCTGGAGCAGCTTATCCGCCACAGTGAACCCACCCATGCGGTCGCGGTTTTTGATGACGAAGCCCGCAACACGGGCTGGCGGCACCAGCGCCTGCCGGACTACAAAGCCGGGCGTGCGCCGATGCCGGACGATCTGCACGCAGAAATGCCCGCTATCCGCGCGGCCTTTGAGCAGCGCGGCGTTCCGTGCTGGGGCGCCCACGGTAATGAGGCTGACGATTTAGCCGCAACGCTGGCGGTTAAAGTCGCGAGCGCCGGACATCAGGCGACTATCGTTTCAACCGACAAAGGCTACTGCCAGCTGCTCTCCCCCACTATCCGTATTCGCGACTATTTTCAAAAACGCTGGCTGGACGCGCCGTTCATTGCCAGCGAGTTTGGCGTATCGCCTGAGCAACTGCCGGATTACTGGGGGCTGGCGGGGATCAGCAGCTCTAAAGTGCCGGGTGTCGCCGGTATTGGACCCAAAAGCGCCGCACAGCTGCTGACGGAGTTTCAGAGTCTGGAAGGGATGTACGCCCGGCTGAACGAGGTGCCGGATAAATGGCGCAAAAAGCTGGAGGCGCATAAAGAAATGGCGTTTATCTGCCGGGAGGTGGCGACGCTACAGACGGATTTACAACTGGACGGGAATTTACAGCAGTTAAGGTTAGAGCGTTAAAACAACTACACGATTTTGTAGGCCCGGTAAGCGCAGCGCCACCGGGCGTTACAAACGTTATCGCTCGTCGCGACGCCCCCCCACGGCCGCCCACCAGCGACGGATATGCACCGTCACTTCTTCGCGGTCGTGATAAAGCTGACGCGCCTGGATTTCCGCGTTAATCCCGTGTTCATCCAGCTGCTGCTGAATGTAGGCCAGGTTCTGCGACACCTCCTCATAGCGCTTTTTCATCGGCAGCTTGAGGTTGAAAATGGTCTCGCGACACCAGCCGTTCACCAGCCAGGAGGCCATCAGCGCGGCCACTTTCGCCGGTTTCTCAACCATGTCGCACACCATCCAGGAGATGTTGTTGCGGTTCGGGCGATAGCGGAAACCGTCTTCACGCAGCCAGGTGACCTGTCCGGTGTCCATCAGGCTTTGCGCCATTGGGCCGTTATCAACGGACGATACCCACATGTTGCGTTTCACCAGCTGATAGGTCCAGCCGCCCGGGCACGCGCCAAGGTCGACGGCATACATGCCGTTTGCCAGCCGTTCGTCCCACTCGTCCGCCGGGATAAAGACGTGAAACGCCTCCTCCAGCTTGAGGGTTGAACGGCTCGGCGCATCTGCCGGGAAGCGCAGACGCGGGATCCCCATAAAGAACGGCGAGTTATTGGTGGTATACGAGTAGCCTGCGTAACAACATCCTGGCGCAATAAAGAAGATATGCACGACTGGGCGCTTTGGCGTTTCGTAGTTTGTCAGCACACCCGCATCACGCAGCGCCGCGCGCAGCGGCACGGTGAACTTACGGCAGAACTTCATCAGCTCTTTGCTTTCGTTGGTGTCGGCCACTTCCACGCGCAAATCGCCGCCCTTCTCCACCACGCCCTGCAACAGGCCAACAATCGGCGTGATGCGATCTTCCGGCGGAAGATCTTTCAGCAGTTCACCCGCGACAAACATCTGACGGGCGAAAATCAATGAGCTGAACGGCAGTTCGCGCGCCAGCTTGTCGGCATCATCAGGCTGATAGCATTCAAATACCACATAGCCCGCGTTCTCTTTGACGCGAGCGAATCCAAAGACTTCACGCTTCGCCGCTTTATCGGTGATTTCCGCGGCGCACTCTTTCTCAAACCCCGGGCGACAATATAAAACAACCTTATTCATGAACAACGCCCTTGCGTTTCAGACGGATAGCTCCGATAAACATTAACACCCAACCCGCCAGGAAGCTGACGCCGCCGACAGGTGTAACAAACGCCCACAGGCGTAAATGCGACAGCGCCAGACAGTAAAGACTGCCGCTGAACAGTACGGTACCCAGCGCCAGAAAGACGCTGCTCCAGTAAAACCAGATGCTGATGCGGCGCTGCATCGCCACCGCCAGCCCAAAAATTGCCAGCGTGTGGAACGCCTGATATTCAAGGCCGGTCTGGATCCACCCCATCTCCACAACGCCCAGAGATTTGCTTAAGACATGCGCGCCAAACGCGCCCAGAGCTACAAAAATAAAGCCACTCACCGCGGCGAAAATCAGCATGAATCGGCTGGTCATGTTTAAGTCCTGAATTGATGCGTGCCCGGCACACAAACGTTATTGTTCATACCTGAAGCGGAATTTTTCTTGCTCGCTTGCCGCTTTCGCCAGTATCCACTGCCGGAAAGCGGCTATTTTACCCAGTTCTGCCTGACTGTCATGACAAACCAGATAAAATGCATTCTTGCTGACCAGTACATCGTTAAATGGGCAAACCAGACGGCCTGCCTCAATTTCGGACTGCGCCATAACGTTGTTTGCCAACGCCACGCCCTGCCCGTGAATGGCAGCCTGTAGCACCATCGCGCTGTGGCTAAAAATGGGCCCCTGCTGCACGTTTATATGATTAAGACCTAACTGGCGGGTATAAGTTTGCCAGTCGCGACGCGACGCATCGTGCAAAAGCGTATGTTGCGCCAGATCGGCGGGCGTTTTGAGCGCTTTATCCCCCGTCAGCAGCAGCGGTGAACAGACCGGCAACAGATATTCTGCGTATAATTTTTCCACACGCAAGCCCGGCCAGTTACCGCGACCGTAAAAAATCGCCACGTCCACATCATCTGCAAGCTTGTCTTCCTGACGGTCCACCGCCTGGATTCGGACATCGATTCCCGGATAAGTTGAGTTAAAGCTTGAGAGTCGCGGCACCAGCCACTGAATGGCAAAACTGGGCAATAAACTCACAGTCAGAGCGCCTTTTGCGCTCCGGGCCTGAAGCTTGCGAGTGGCTTCCGTCAGCTGGGAAAAAATCTCTTTAATATCCTGAAAATAGCTCTGCCCCTCTTCGGTCAACAGCAACGAACGGTTGCGTCGACGGAACAGCTTAAGCCCCAGAAAATCCTCCAGAGATTTGATTTGATGACTTACTGCGGCCTGTGTCACAAAAAGCTCATCGGCTGCGCGGGTGAAGCTGAGGTGGCGTGCTGCTGCATCAAAAACACGTAATGCATTTAGGGGTGGCAATCGCTTGGACATGGTTATCTGGCTTAGATGTTAACGAGATTTAACATATAGGAAACAACGTTTAACCTATTAGTTTTTTTTATCTGAGCCATTATAATTTGTCCGTTGAGGAACTACCAGCAAATACCTATAGTGGCGGCACTTCCTGAGCCGGAACGAAAAGCTTTTTTTGGAATGCGTGTTCTGAAGGGCTTTTGGCTTACGGTTGTGATGTTGTGTTGTTGTGTTTGCAATTGGTCTGCGATTCAGACCACGGTAGCAACGCTACCAATTTTTCACTTCCTGTACATTTACCCTGTCTGTCCATAGTGATTAATGTAGCACCGCCAACTTGCGGTGCTTTTTTTTCGCTTATCTAACTGTTAATGCTCGATTTCCTTCATCTCTTTCACGTCACTGCGGTTGATCTGCTGTTTGTTCCCGTTAGCATCTTTGTAAGAAATCATCCCGGTATCATTATCGGTTGTCGGTTTCCCTTCAGAGACGATAGATCGACCATCGTTGGTATGCATTACGTAGTTATTACCAGAACAGGCGCTCAGGGCAAAGGTCAACGCACAGGCAGAAATGATTGCAGCTGTCTTTTTCATGATTATCTCCTTTAGCAATTAATGCTATTCAAACCTCGATTTATAACAGGCTAAAACATCCGCCTAACACTATTTAGCATAACCTGCTTTTTCAGACTCGCCAGGATAAGCAGACAAATCTGATAGATATCAACTTCCTTGCCCTGCCGATGAATTTGCGCGACGATCGTAGAATCGATATGAGGAATTCCATGAACGCTTTCAGTCCTGCGCAGTTTCGCGCACAGTTTCCCGCGCTGGCCGATGCCGGCATTTATCTTGATAGCGCTGCCACGGCCCTTAAACCGCAGGCGGTGATTGAGGCAACCCGCCAGTTTTACAGCCTGAGCGCCGGGAACGTGCACCGCAGCCAGTATGCCGACGCGCAGCGCTTAACGGCGCAATACGAAGCCGCACGGGATCAGGTCGCGCGCCTGATCAATGCTGACAGCGGTAAGAACATCGTCTGGACGCGGGGCACCACCGAGGCCATTAACATGGTTGCGCAATGTTACGCGCGTCCGCTGTTGCAGGCCGGGGATGAGATCATCGTCAGCGAGGCGGAACACCACGCCAACCTGGTGCCCTGGCTGATGGTGGCCGAACAAACCGGGGCACAGGTTGTAAAGCTCCCGTTGGGTGCGGACTTCCTGCCTGACGTGGCGCGTCTGCCTGAGCTGATTACGCCGCGCAGCCGTATTCTGGCGCTGGGGCAGATGTCCAACGTCACCGGCGGCTGTCCGGATCTGGCTCGCGCCATTGAGATTGCCCATGCCAGCGGCGTGGTGGTGATGGTCGACGGTGCGCAGGGTGTGGTGCATTTTCCGGCTGATGTGCAGGCGCTGGATATCGACTTCTATGCCTTCTCAGGGCACAAATTGTACGGGCCAACCGGTATCGGCGCGCTGTACGGCAAACCTGAACTGCTGGCCCGGATGACGCCGTGGCTCGGCGGCGGCAAGATGATTACCGAAGTCACCTTCGACGGTTTTAAAACGCAGGATGTGCCCTACCGCCTGGAAGCCGGTACACCGAACGTGGCCGGGGTTATTGGCCTGAGCGCGGCGCTCGAATGGCTGGCAGAAACGGACGTGGTTCAGGCTGAAAGCTGGAGCCGGGGTCTGGCGACGCTGGCGGAAGAAGAACTGAAAAAACGTCCGGGTTTTCGCTCGTTCCGCGTGCAGGACTCCAGCCTGCTCGCCTTTGATTTCGCGGGCGTGCACCATAGCGACATGGTAACGCTACTTGCCGGATACGGCATTGCCCTGCGTGCCGGACAGCACTGCGCCCAGCCGCTGCTGGCGGCTATTGGCGTGAGCGGTACCCTGCGCGCCTCGTTTGCACCGTACAATACAAAAAGTGACGTCGATGCGCTGGTTTCCGCCGTCGACCGCGCCCTGGAATTACTGGTGGATTAATGACAAGTTCAGCTTTAGCCGGACACCCGTTCGGCACCGTTATTACTGAAGAGACGTTAAAACAGACCTTTGTCCCGCTCACGCAGTGGGAAGATAAATATCGTCAGCTGATCCTGCTGGGCAAACAGTTGCCTGCACTGTCAGACGAGCTGAAATTACAGGCGAAGGAGATCGCAGGCTGCGAGAACCGCGTCTGGCTTGGGTTTAGCGTATCCGGTGAGAAACTGCATTTCTTCGGCGACAGCGAGGGACGCATTGTTCGCGGTCTGCTGGCGGTGCTGTTGACCGCAATCGAAGGGAAAAGCGCCGCAGAGCTGCTGGCACATTCTCCGCTGGCGCTGTTTGATGAGCTGGGACTTCGCGCACAGCTTAGCGCCTCGCGCGGTCAGGGACTGATTGCGCTAAACGACGCGGTGCTGGATGCCGCCCGTCAGGCTCAGGCCTGACGTTCCGCCTTCGCCATCATCTTCTTCAGGGCGTGAGAGACCGCCACAAAGCCGAAGGAGGCGGTCACCATGGTGGCCGCTCCAAACCCAGAGGCACAATCCATCCGCTTTGGCCCTTCCGCCGTGCTTTTCATCGCACAAACTGAACCATCCGCCTGCGGGTAGACCAGCGCTTCGGTGGAGAACACGCAGTCGACGCCCAGCTTGCCCTTGCTGTTCTTCACCACATTGAAGTCGCTCTTCAGGCGTTCACGCAGCTTGGCAGCCAGCGGATCCTGAATGGTTTTCGCCAGATCCGCCACCTGGATCTGCGTCGGATCGATTTGCCCGCCCGCGCCGCCGGTCGTGACCAGCGGCACCTTGTAACGACGACAGTAAGCGATCAGCGCCGCTTTTGGCCGCACGCTGTCGATGGCGTCAATCACATAGCTGTAGCCTTTGCTCATGTACTCCGCGACGTTATCTGCCGTCACAAAGTCGTCGATCACCGTCACCCGGCACTCCGGGTTGATGAGACGAATACGCTCCGCCATCACCTCGGACTTCGCCAGACCGACGTTATCACGCAGGGCGTGGATCTGACGGTTAGTGTTAGTCACGCAGACATCATCCATATCAATCAACGTAATTGCGCCAATGCCGGTTCTCGCCAGCGCTTCTGCCGCCCACGAACCCACGCCACCAATGCCCACCACGCAGACATGCGCATCCGCGAACAGTTGCAGGGCTTTTTCACCATATAACCGTGCCGTGCCGCCGAAACGCTGGCGCCAGGCATCGCTGATTACCACAGACATAAAACCTCAGATGTAAAAAGGGTGAGGTATTCCTCACCCTGAACCGTAATCCGTCTTGCGCTCAGAATACCACAATCAGCCGCTGAATACGTTTCCGGTACCCGGCGCTGTCTTCAGCACCCACACGCGTCCGTAGTGGTTATACCAGCCTGCACGATGGCCGGCATCCGGGCCGATGCCCTGATAAATGTCGAAGTGCTGGCCTTTAATCGCCCCACCCACGTCCAGCGCCACCATCAGGCGTAATTCATACTTGCCGTTGAATTTGCCGTTGTTGTCGAGGAGTGGAACTTCCGCCAGCAGAGTGGTACCCGCCGGAATAATCGAACGATCCGATGCCACAGAAGCGCGGCCAATCAGCGGGACGGCGCTCGCCCCTTTCACCGGCGCAAAGTTCTGCGGTTTGAAGA
Organism: Enterobacter sp. MGH119; assembly: GCF_001037675.1. NCBI lineage: Bacteria > Pseudomonadati > Pseudomonadota > Gammaproteobacteria > Enterobacterales > Enterobacteriaceae > Enterobacter > Enterobacter sp. MGH119. Next base: position 256,597 of record NZ_KQ089930.1, read on the forward strand.
AAACAAACGATGGGTTCTGCTCAAGCAGCTCACGCACTTCCGCTTCGCTGTGCTTTTCGCCCCATTCGCGGATAGCCTGCATCGACATATCTTCTCGTTTCACTTCGCCACGGTCGATCAGCACCTTACCGATGCTGCGATAGGCATGGCCATTTTTACCGGCATAGCTAAAGAAGTTCAGCGGCGAGCCGTCGCCAAAATCAATATAGCCGCTGCCCTGCACGTCCATAATGAAGTTGTCCATCAGCGAGTTGCTGTAGGCCAGAACATAATTTTCGCTCAGCGCGCCGGCGTAGATCTCGGCGCGGGACGGCAGACGACCGCGTTTCGGCGGCATACGGTAAATGGGATACTGGAACTCGCCCTGGCGCGTGTGTCGCGCCTGGACAACCGGGGTGTAGTAACCGGTAAACTGGACGTTACCGTAGTTATCCGCCCCCTCCATCTGCCAGGCATCGATACCAAACTGGCGCATATTGCGGGTATCACCGCCTGCACGCAGCCAGTCCTGCACGGCACTATAAACGTTGTTCTGTGCGCCATACAGGCGCGGCGACGCTTTGCGGATCTGGTACACCTGCTCGGAGAAATCCCCGGCATTGATTGGAGCACCCACGGCATCGGGCTGGTTAACTAAAGAGAAAGGCTGGGATAATTTCCCGTCTTTATACTGTTGACCGCGATCGGTCGGTTTGGAAGAGCAGGCCGCAAGAATCGCCACCATTGCGCCTGTCATCAGATACTTCGCCCAACGTCCTTTCATTATATCTCGTCTTTTAGTTGCCCAATTCCGCGAGATGAAGATAACAAACCCACCGTGTTAATGAAATGCAATCGCCTTCCCTTTGGCAAATTCTGCACAAAAAATAGTCCAAAGTGGCTTTTGCCGTTCATTTTGCATACAAAATAATGAATTATGTGAAAAAGGGGTTGCATCACAAACCTATCCGAGTATAGTGCGCTTCCACGGACGCGGGGTGGAGCAGCCTGGTAGCTCGTCGGGCTCATAACCCGAAGGTCGTCGGTTCAAATCCGGCCCCCGCAACCAATTAAAATTTGATGAAGTATCTTCTACGACTGTAGAAGTTTTTGCGAAGTAGTTCGAATCACAGCAAGGCGACGACGCAGTGAATCCTTAGGAGCTTACTCCAGTAAGTGACTGAGGTGAACGAGGAAAGTCAACGCAGATGTGGTTTGAAATACGAAGCAAAAAGACGGACGCGGGGTGGAGCAGCCTGGTAGCTCGTCGGGCTCATAACCCGAAGGTCGTCGGTTCAAATCCGGCCCCCGCAACCAATCAAATTTGAAGAAGTAAGTTTCTACAAGTGTAGAAAGACGGACGCGGGGTGGAGCAGCCTGGTAGCTCGTCGGGCTCATAACCCGAAGGTCGTCGGTTCAAATCCGGCCCCCGCAACCAACACTTCTTAAAACAATAAACACCCTGAAGGGTGTTTTTTTGTATCTGGCGTTTGTGAAAATGCCGGGCATGATACCCGGCTTAATGCCCTACCCCCGCCGCGCCAGCGTTTCCCCGTCTGAGAAGTAGGCCCGGATCCCCGCCAGAATCGACTCCGCCACTTCCTGCTGGAATTTAGCCGTCTTGAGCTTACGTTCCTCTTCCACGTTACTGATAAACGCGGTTTCGACCAGAATGGAAGGAATATCCGGCGCTTTCAGTACCGCAAATCCGGCCTGCTCGACGCTGTTTTTGTGCAGCTTGTTGACCCGGCCCAGTTTGCCCAGCACCGCTTTACCAAACTTCAGGCTGTCGGTAATAGTCAGCGACTGCACCATATCAAACATCGTATGGTCGACGTAACGGTCGCCACTTTTGCTCACACCACCGATTAAATCCGAGGCGTTCTGCGTGTCCGCCAGGTATCTCGCCGCGGTGCTGGTCGCCCCTTTTGTTGACAGGGCAAACACTGAGGATCCGCTCGGCTGGCGGCTGGTGAAGGCATCCGCATGAATAGAGACAAACAGATCCGCGCGCTGCTTTTGCGCTTTTGCCACGCGGACCTTCAGCGGAATAAAGACATCTTCGTTGCGCGTCATATAGGCGCGCATATTGCCCTCTTTGTCGATCAACGCCTTCAGACGACGGGCAATTTGCAGCACCACATCTTTTTCGCGGGTGCGATATTTCCCGACGGCGCCGGAATCTTCTCCGCCGTGGCCAGGATCGAGCATGATCACAATCGGGCGATCGCGCCCCGCCTTGCCAGGCTTTGGACCACTTTGCGCTGGCGGAACCTGGCTGTCGAGATCGCCTTTGTTGTAATCCTCAAGTAATGCCAGGAGCGGATCCTGAATATCCGTCGCATTCGCCGGATAGAGATCCATCACCAGACGCTCCTTAAAGGCGGCAACAGGCGCAAGGGCAAAGAGCTGCGGTTTCACGTTCTGCTTCAGCTCAAACACCATGCGCACGGTTTGCGGATCGAACTGCCCGACGCGCGCCGATTTGATAAACGGATCGTCGCCACGGATTTGTGCTGCCATGCCTTTAAGCACGGAGTTGAGGTTCACACCTTCGAGATCAACCACCACACGTTCAGGATTGCTGAGGGCAAATTGCTTGTATTTCAGCACGCGATTGGACTCGACCGTCACGCGCGTATAGGTCGACGACGGCCAGACGCGCACCGCGACTACCTGGCTTGTGGCGGCAAGACCCACCTGGCTGACGCTAAGCAACCACATCGCCCCGGCCCCTTTTAACAGGCGGCGGCGGCTTATTGCTGAATTGGATCCCGACATGCTTCTCCCGAGCAAGAAATCTGATTGATGAACAAAACGCCCAAATTGACCGAAAACTTTAACGAATGACGCATAAACTGTCATCTATAAAAGGGTAAACAATCATACGTTAACGCACGGATTACTTATTATTTTCTGTGGGTCGCAGAAAATTTAGGCTTGCACACGCGGCCAAGATCGAATAAAAATACATAAATTACGAATAAACATTCACTAAGGGTTGTGTCATGGTTAAGGAACGCAGAACCGAACTGGTCCAGGGATTCCGCCATTCTGTTCCCTATATCAACACCCATCGGGGAAAAACGTTTGTCATCATGCTTGGCGGCGAAGCCATTGAGCATGAAAACTTTTCCAGCATCGTCAATGATATCGGCCTGCTGCACAGCCTCGGCATCCGTCTGGTGGTGGTGTATGGCGCACGTCCGCAAATCGAAGCCAACCTGGCCGCCCATCACCATGAGCCGATCTACCACAAACACACGCGCGTGACGGATGCGAAAACCCTCGAACTGGTCAAACAGGCGGCGGGTCTGTTGCAGCTCGATATCACCGCCCGCCTGTCGATGAGCCTGAATAATACGCCGTTGCAGGGCGCGCACATTAACGTGGTGAGCGGCAACTTTATCATCGCTCAGCCGCTCGGCGTGGACGATGGCGTGGATTACTGCCACAGCGGTCGCATCCGCCGTATTGATGAAGACGCCATTCACCGCCAGTTAGACAATGGCGCGATCGTCCTGATGGGGCCCGTTGCCGTCTCCGTAACGGGTGAAAGTTTTAATCTGACCTCAGAAGAGATTGCCACCCAGCTGGCCATCAAGCTGAAAGCGGAAAAAATGATCGGCTTTTGCTCCTCGCAGGGTGTCGTGAACGATGAGGGCGTAATTGTGCCAGAACTTTTTCCGAATGAAGCCCAGGCGCGCGTGGAAGCGCTGGAAGCAGAAGGCGATTACTATTCCGGTACCGTGCGTTTTCTGCGCGGCGCCGTTAAAGCGTGCCGCAGCGGGGTGCGCCGCAGCCACCTGATCAGCTATCAGGAAGACGGTGCGCTGTTGCAGGAACTGTTCTCCCGGGACGGGATCGGTACGCAGATCGTCATGGAGAGCGCCGAGCAGATCCGCCGTGCCACCATCAACGATATCGGCGGCATTCTGGAGCTGATCCGTCCGCTGGAGCAACAGGGCATTCTGGTTCGCCGCTCCCGGGAGCAGCTGGAGATGGAGATCGACAAGTTCACCATCATTCAGCGCGATAACCTGACCATTGCCTGTGCGGCGCTTTATCCGTTCCCGGAAGAGCAGATTGGCGAAATGGCGTGCGTTGCCGTGCACCCGGATTACCGTAGCTCCTCGCGGGGGGAACTGCTGCTTGAACGCGTGGCGGCACAGGCGCGCCAGATGGGTCTGAGCAAGCTGTTCGTGCTCACCACGCGCAGCATTCACTGGTTCCAGGAGCGCGGCTTCACGCCGGTGGATATTGATTCCCTGCCGGAAAGTAAGAAAGAGATGTACAACTACCAGCGCCGCTCGAAGGTGTTAATGGCGGACCTGGGATAACAGTCACCCTCTCCTGTTGGAGAGGGCGTTCACTCAGACAGATTCAAATATCGCGCTTAATCCGCTTCTGCGCTCGGTACGGGTGGCAATAGCCTGGCTCAACACGCGCTCATCCGCATACAGCGACAGGCGCTGGCGCGCACGGGTAATGGCTGTGTAGACCAGTTCGCGGGTCACTACCGGCGACAGCTGTGTCGGCAGGATCAGCGCCGCATGGTTGAACTCGGAGCCCTGAGATTTATGTACCGTCATCGCCCATGCCGTTTCATGCTCTGGCAGGCGGCTGGGCTGGACGGACTTCACGCTACCGTCCGGTAGCTGGAACCAGACGCGCAGACCGTTACCACGATCGAGCGCAATGCCGATATCCCCGTTGAACAGCCCCAGCGCACTGTCGTTGCGGGAGATCATCACTGGCCGGCCTTCATACCATCGCGAATGCAGCTGACGGTTAATTTTGCGTTTCTGCACCAGCAACTGCTCCAGCCTGTCGTTCAGGCCCGTGACGCCAAACGGCCCTTCCCGCAATGCGCACAGAAGCTGGTATTCGCCAAATGCGGCGATGACCTGTCCGGGCTCACTGCGCTGCTGCACGCAGCTCAGAAAATGCTGGTATCCCTGGAGAGCCTCCTCAAGCATAGCCTGATACTCTTCCCCGCTTTGCAGCGATTTCTTTTCAATGTCAGTGAAGGTACCGTCAAACACCGTGCGCGTGGCGTGCCTGTCGCCACGGTTGACCGCCGCAGCCAGCTGGCCGATGCCGGAGTCGCTACCGAAACGGTAGCTTTTTTGCAGCAGGCAGAGGCTGTCACGCAGTGCGCCCGCGATCGGCGTGTGATCGGGTTCAAGCGAGCAACCGGTCAGACGGGCGAGCTCCTGCGCCCGCGCGGCGGTATAACCGTAACTGGCGTAGGTACAGATATCTCCCAGCACCGCCCCGGCTTCTACAGAGGCGAGCTGGTCGCGATCGCCCAGGAAAACCACCCGCGCATGGGGTGGCAGAGCATCAATCAGGCGCGACATCATGGTCAGGTCGATCATGGAGGCTTCATCCACCACCAGCACGTCCAGATGCAGCGGATTACCCGCATGGTAGCGCAGCCGCTGGCAACCCGGCTGCGCGCCGAGCAGACGGTGCAGAGTACTTGCTTCACCCGGGAAAAGCGCAAGCTGCTCCTGAGTGAGCGGCAGCTGTTGCATCGCGCCGCCCAGTGATTCGGTCAGACGCGCCGCAGCCTTCCCGGTGGGCGCCGCCAGACGAATACGGCATCGCTGCTCTCCTGAAAGCTGTATCAGGGCTGCCAGCAGCTTTGCGACGGTCGTTGTTTTCCCCGTTCCCGGGCCGCCGGATATCACCGAGATCCGCCGCGTCAGGGCGACGGCCGCCGCCACTTTCTGCCAGTCTGTGTCCTCACCGGAGTCAAACAGCCTGTCCAGCGTCTGGCGAAGCTGTGCTTCGTCGCAGGGAAGCGGCGCATTGGTCTCACTAAAGAAACGCGCTACCGTCAGTTCATTTCGCCACAGGCGGTTCAGGTATAAGCGCTCCCCCGTCAGGATCAGCGGTGCCTGGTTGTCTCCCGGCCCAACGGCTGACGATTCCCGCAAGATTTTCTGCCAGTCCACCTTATCTCCCAGCAGCGCAAAGCAGGACTGGAGGACAGGCGGCATTTTCTCGTCAACCACCAGACGCGAGAGCGGCAGACACACATGCCCCTCTCCGGCATCTATACTCAACAGGGCAGCGGCAAGCATCACGGCGGGCTGGTCAGCGGCAATCATCATGGCAAACTGCACGTCCAGCTGACGCAGCACGCGTTGCTCTACCGCATCCAGCAATAAGTCCTGCATCGTCATGCCATCTCCTCCGTGTTTGCTGCAAACAGGTTATCCATTTTATTAATCAATTCCGCATCCGGACGAGTGCTGAAGATCCCGGAGCGCGGATCGGCAGCATCAACCCCGCGCAGGAACAGGTAGATGACACCGCCAAAATGATCGTCGTAGCGATAATCCGCAATACGGTGGCGCAAATAGCGGTGCAGCGCCAGGGTATAGAGCTGATATTGCAGATCGTAGCGATGCATTTGCATGGCGGCCGCCATCGCCTGCTGGGTATAGGCTTCGCTGTTCTCGCCCAGCCAGTTTGATTTGTAATCCAGCAGGTAGTACCGTCCTTCGTGACGGAAGACCAGGTCGATAAACCCTTTCAGCATGCCCTGCACCTGACGGAAGTTCAGCGGCGGGCAACCGGCTGACAGCGGATCGTACTGACGGATAAGCGCATCGAGCGCGTCGGCCTTAAGCGGGCCTGCGACGGGCAGATAAAACTCCATCTCAACCTGCTTATTTTTGGCCGTTAACTGGCGAAGAGAGAAGCCCTGCGCCGTCAGCGGCGCCTGCAAAATGGCGTTGATCCAGTCAGTGAGAACGGGCTGCCAGTGCGCGTCATAGCCTCCGCTCTGCAACATCTTCAGCACCCACTCCTCACTGACAGGCTGGGTGAAATCAAGCTCTTCAAAAAGGCTGTGCAAAAAGGTGCCCGGCGACGCGCCGCGTGGGAACTGATGCGGAGTTAACGTCGGTTCAACCGGAACATCGCCTACCCCTGCGGCATCCACGTCCAGCTTCGGCATGAGATCCTGCGCAATACTTTGCCCGTGCTGTTGCAGGCCAGAATAGCTGGTGACGCGCCAGTCGTCGGCAAGCACCCGTGTGATCTGGCGCGCGTTAAGATCGGTCACGGGCTCTTGCGCCATTTCCCAGCGGCTGTTGTCTGGCAGAGAAGGGATATGCAGGGCGATATCGTCTCCGCAAAGCGACTCGATACAGAGGCGCAACCCCGCCGCATCTTTCGGCTCACCACGCTGAATAAGCCGCCCTAAGGCGCTTAAATGGAAATCGCTCTCCCCTGTTTTCTCCCCGCGACGGCGGAAAACCGGCGCGACGCCCAGGCTGCAATGCCAGACAGAACGGGTCAGCGCCACGTAAAGCAGGCGCAAATCCTCCGCCAGACGCTCCGCTTCCGCCAGCTCAACGCTGGTTTCCGCCTTGCTGAGATCGAGCACCGCATCGAAAGTCTCGCGGTCATGATAATAGGCCTGATCCTGAACGCGGTAGTTGGCGATAAAGGGCAGCCAGACCAGCGGATACTCGAGACCTTTCGATTTGTGAATGGTGACGATTTGCACCAGATGCTTATCGCTCTCAAGACGCATCTGCTGGCTTGAGGCGTTACTGTTTGGATCCGCGATTTGCTGCGCCAGCCAGCGCACGAGGGCATGTTCACTTTCAAGCTGGGTGCCGGCTTCCTGCAACAGTTCGCTGATGTGTAAAATATCGGTAAGACGCCTTTCACCGCCGGATGACGCCAGCATATTTTCGGCAATCTGACGCCGCGTCATCAATTCGCGCAGCATCGCCATGACGCCGCGTTTTTGCCAGCGTTCACGGTAATGGACAAACTCTTCAACCACCGCATCCCATGCGTTTTCGTCATGGTTGAGCTCATCAATATCGCGCGCGTTCAACCCCAGCATAGAGCTGGCCAGCGCGCTTCGAAGCGTATTTTCGCGCTCCGGCGCCAGTACCGCCTGAAGCAGCCAGAGCATTTCCTGGGCTTCCAGCGTGTCGAACACGCTGTCACGGTTAGAGAGATACACTGACGGAATATCCAGCAATGTTAGCGCATCGCGGATTAACGCCGCTTCCTGACGACTGCGCACCAGCACGGTAATATCAGAGGCTTTAACAGGATTTGCCTGTTCCCCCTTCCACAGCAGCGCCTCGCCGCGGTTGCCTGCGCTCAGCCAGTCACGGATTTGCGCGGCGCAGTGCTGGGCCATCGCCGCCTGATAATCAGCAACGCCATAGCCTTCCCCTTCAAGCAGCCAGAAGGTCATGGCGGGCTGCTCCGCGCCACTGACTTCGAAGCGCAGGGATGCGTTTTTTGGGGCGGATTTCACCGGCAGAAAAGGGATTTCCTTGAACATGAACGCCGTCTCCATACGGCTGAACAGCGCATTGACGCTCTCAACCATCCCCGGAGCGGAACGCCAGTTGGTGTCTAACGTGTAATGCGCGACAACTTCACTACGGGCTTTCATATAGGTGAAGATATCTGCCCCACGGAAGGCGTAAATCGCCTGTTTAGGGTCGCCAATCAACAACAGGGCAGTGTCGGGCTGCTGTCGCCAGATGCGGCGAAAAATGCGGTACTGCTGGGGGTCGGTGTCCTGAAATTCGTCAATCATCGCCACCGGAAAACGGGTACGGATCGCGCTGGCGAGCGCTTCACCATTCTCGCTGGACAGGGCTTCGTCCAGGCGGCTCAGCATGTCATCAAACCCCAGCTCGCCCCGGCGACGTTTTTCGCGCGCGACGGCCTGGCGGATCTCCGTCATGGCGCGGGTGATCATCAGGTCATTGAGCGTTAATGGCTCCGCAAGCAGCGCTTCAATCGCCACAAACAGGGGATGCTCAGGCACAATACCGTCGGCTTTGGTTCGCTCGGTCAAAAAGCGTTGCGAAAATTTTTCCAGTGCGTCCGGAAGCTGGTAACCCCGCGTCTCCTCCTGGGCCCAGGCGCTGATCTTTTCGATCCACTTCCCCTGGTTCCCACGGTTGAACTTGCGTCTGTCGATGCCTGAGTTTTCGATGATTGCATCAATTTCACCGACCGACTCATTCCACTTCTGCTTAAGCGCGGCAATTTTGGCGACGATCTTTTCATGGCGCGAGGCCAGCGTTTCATCGGCAGGCGGAGGAGATTTAATGACCGGCGCCTCGCCTTGCAGGTAACGGTCGATGGCGCGAAGAAGCTCTTCCGGACCTTTCCACAGGGCGTGAACCGCTTCGGCAATGTCGCGCTGCAACGGATAACAGTGTCGACGCCAGAAATCCGCACAGGCCTGATAGCGAAGCTCGGATTCATCTTCAATAAGCTGCTGCTCAAAGAGCATGCCGGATTCAAACGCATTCAGGCTCAGCATGCGCTGACAAAAACCGTGAATGGTGAAGACGGACGCTTCATCCATTTGCCGTTCGGCCAGCAGCAGCCATTGCGCAGCCTGTTGCTTATCCGCAATCTCGTCCAGCAGGCTCGCGTAGAGGGGGTTATCCGTCGTCTGACGCAGACAGGCGATGCGCAGCTCATGAATGTTGCTGCGAATACGGCCACGCAGCTCGGCAGTGGCCGCTTCGGTGAAGGTTACCACCAGCAGCTCTTCCACGCTTAACGGGCGCGAAAAAGCGGCGTTGCCGCCGAGCCCCAACAGCAGACGCAGATAGAGCGCGGCGATGGTATAGGTTTTTCCCGTTCCCGCTGAGGCTTCAATCAGTCGCTCACCCTGTAGAGGTAAACTTAGGGGATCAAGCGGCTCAGCGGTATGGGTCATTCTTTCTTACTCCAGGGCATTGTTTGTTGCAGCGCGCTGACGCTCTTCCAGACGGTCCACTCTTTTGATTTTACGTAGTCCGTTTTCCCGTTCTGGCTGCCAGAAACCTGAGACAGGATGGCCATACCCTGCGGTTTTACTACCGCCTGATGGAAGAAATCGGCAACCTTTTGTGGCGTCAGCTGTTTTATTTCGGCCACTATTTTATCACGCGAATCAAATTTCATATTACCGCGATCAAAATCTTTGCTCAGCTGCGAGGCCTCTTCACCCAGCGTCTGCGGCGGTTGCATCACCTGGGCGATAACCGCCTGCTGGATTTGGGCAAACTCTTCCGGCTTCATGGCGCGCAGTTTTGCTTCCGCCTGCGGGAAGAACGCCTGATAACGCTGCCACAGGTAAGCGGGTTGCTTGTCACTGCTTTGCAGAAGGAAGCCCAGCCCCCACTGACGGCCCACATTCATGGAGAAAGCGAACACCGCATAGCCCAACTGCTCTTCGGTCCGCAGCTGGTTGTAAAACCACGGCTGAATAATTTGACCAAGCACCGCACTCTGGGCAGAGCTGGTAAATTCGTCATAACCGACAGGGACAAACACCGCGGCCAGCGCGGAATCCGTGCTGCTTCCCGCTTTTTCGAAGATCACGTTCTGCTTTTTCTCTACCAGCACATCCTGGTTACGGCACCACTCATCGCCTTTTGAACCCAGTTGCGCACGGACGTTTTGCGCCAGTGTTTTAGCCTGATCTTCGCTCATATTCCCTACAACCAGGAACTCCGGACGGGTATTAGTTTTCAGCGCATCACGGTAAGCCAGCACCTCTTTTAAGGTGACTGAGGGCAATATCGCGCGGCGATCTTCGCGCTGGAAGTACGGAATTTGCGACAGCATCTGTGCTGGCATAATCGCCTGATCGTAGGCTTTACCCTTCTCGGCAGAATCCATCATCTGGGCATACCAGGACTTAGCCTGCTCGAGCTGTTCTTCCGTAGGCGTATAGCTGAAATAACCGTCCAGCAGCGCCTGGAACAGCTGCGGCAAACGCTGGGTATAGCCGTTGGCATTCACCATCAGGCCGTTATTGGCGTTGGTGGAGAAACTGATACCACCAACGGCAGCCTGGTTGCTGAGCTGATCGAGGGCAATACCGGCCAGATAATCATTAAGCGCAAACAGCACCTGGTTTCTGGCGCTGTCCATTGCTTTGGGGTTACGCAGCACCACGCTGACATCCGCTTTTGGCTCGTCGGCGAAATAGCGGCTTGGGGTATAGACCACGCGCAGCGTCGGCTCATCAACAATCAGCTCCGGGTGCGGATACGCCTTTGCGGGTTTGATCAGCGAGAAATCGTCCGGAATGTAGGGGTTAAGCTCCGGTAACTTCAGCGCAATTTCCCCCGCCTTTTTCTGCCAGCCCGCGAAGGTCTGTTCGCTGATTTTTTCAACCTGATACGGGGCATCAACGAAGTAGGCCATTTTGTTATGCGGTTCGTTCGGGCTGATATACCAGACGCGGGCATTCTGCGGAGTCATCATCGCCAGACGCGCTTTGAGCGCTCCGGCGTCAAACTGGTCGGCAATATTTACCGCATCCAGCGTATGTTCCACCGGCACGCGGATCATGGTATCTGCCAGCCACTCAACGTAGTCCATATCACGCGTGATAGAGGGATAGCGGAAATCGAGATCCAGCACGTGCGCCAGCTCGTCAAAGTAGCGTTTATCGACGCCTTTGTCGCGCAGCAGAGAGAGGTAACTGAAAATGGCCGCAACGACGTCGTCCCGGTGAGCCAGCCCTTTATCGGTCAGCGTCGCGGAGATGGCCAGCACGCCGCTATTCCCATTTACAACGGGATCGGAGTCAGCGCGAATACCTTCCACCAGCCCCTGCTTTTGCAGCCAGTCGGAGAGCGTACCCGGGCTGCGATTGCCGATAAGATACGTCACCAGCTCGTCGGTTTTGCTGCGGAACTGCGCAGTGTTGTTATCAATACGGAATTCAACGCGTAACACCTTGCGCGGCAAGGCCGGCACATAGTGAATAACAATGCCTTTTTGCGCGTCCGTGACAACTGGCACGTTAATCTGCGGCAGATCGATATTTTTATTTGGCACCCTGCCGTAGGTCTGCGCGGCCATGTTTGCCAGCGTCGGCAACGGTTTATTGCTGTAGATAACCGCTTTCATCAGATTGGCGGAATAGTATTTTTCACGAAACGCATGCAGCGCATCGAGCACCGGGCTACCTGGCTTGTCGCTCAGCGTTTCAAGGTTGCCGCCTGAGAAGCGCGAACCCGGGTGCGCCGGATTGATGGTTTCAGCACTAACCTGCGCCATGCGCATACCGTCTCGCGTGCGCGCCATCGTCAGTTCGGCGTTCACGGCATTACGTTCACGGTCAGCGTATTTTTTATCCAGCAGCGGTGCGGCGATGGCATCCGCCAGACGGTCCACTGCCCCATCAAGCGCATCATTTTCCACTTCCAGGTAAAACGCGGTGCGATACGGCGCGGTACTGGCGTTGTGGCTGCCGCCATGCATTTTCAGAAATTCGGACAGGCTGTCAGGCTGTGGGTATTTTTTAGATCCCATCAGCGTCATGTGCTCAAGGTAGTGCGCCAGTCCCGGATGGGCGTCAGGATCTTCCAGCGAACCCACCGGCACAACCAGCGCGGAGAGCGATTTCACCGCCTGAGGATCGGAAACCAGCAGTACGGTCATCCCGTTATCAAGACGAATCGCCTGATACTGACGGGTGTCCTTATCGCTCTTACGGATTGTTTCCTTGACAGGTTGCCAACCGGAATCGGCCTGAGTGACGGGAGCCCAAAGGGCGATAAACAAAACAAACGCTTTGAACAAGGTGCTGCCTGGCATTACGACCTCTTTATCACGGCTACATCATTAACAACGTGCGTGCTGGACACGCCAGCATCTCTTTCTTTGGGTACATCAGTCCGTGATAAGAGGTGCATCATAAATGAACACCTCATACTGCGCAATTTTTATACAGCACTCAGGACTGATTAAATTTGTATAACGGTAACAGGTAGCGTTGCGCCTCCTGGGTGATAATGTCGAAATATTCTGGCTCCAGCGTTCGCCATAAACGTTGATACCAGACATCGTCACCTTCGCCACGTACCATCATGTTCCCTTCGTAGGCCTGCAAAAACTTGCTGCGCGCTTTCTGGAGCGAAGCCTCATCCGTTAACATGGCATCATTCTGCGCGTCATAACAGGCTTTTATCCATGCCCCCCCACTTTCAGGCAGCAAAAGCAGGGGTTTGTTCATGCCCTGACGGTAACCTTCAATATAAAGCGACAGGTACGTCAACGCCTGCTCAGGCTCCATCCGCGGGAAGCGCCATTCGCCGTCCTTACGTACAAACAACCGGCTTTCACCTTCGTGACCACTCGCACTGTAGACAAGATGTTCGAGCCAGAGTTGCAGGCCATGTGAAACGCTGAGCATGGATGGGCGCCAACGCAGCAGCCCGTCAGACTGCACGTGCGTGAGCCAGCCGCTAAGGTGCATACCGTTACAATCGAGATCGATTTCAATGCTGCTCGCCGGCTGCCGACACGCGATAACGCGGTCAGCTAGCGCTCGCATCTCCTCGCACTGGGCATCCCAGACGATTTCGCCGAATGCACCATACGGAAGTAATCCCGACGCCCTGTAACGTCGAAACAGTTTACTGGCGTCTTCTTCGTCAACCAGCGCATTCAGAAGCTGGGAATTAAGCTTAAAACGCTCCAGCCCATCAAGAATAAACGGTTCCGCATCGGGGATTTCGCTCTCTTCAGAGCGGAAATTCACCTGCAAGCGTTGCTGGAAAAACGCCCGAACCGGGTGTGCCCAAAAGCGCTGTAGCTGCTCAAACGTGAGGGTGTCTATAGCGCGCGGTTCGAGCGCCTGAATAAAATCGGTTTGCGGCGTCCCCGCTTTCTTCGCGGCGGGAAGCCACTCGCGGGCATAGCTTTGCAGTTCATCAGGAACGTAGTTGACAGGATCGAACGGCATACGGCTATGGTGGCAAGTGATATGCGCTATCACCCGACGTTCGCTTTCGTCGCAGTTGCAGGCTTCATCGCCCGGCAGATAGTGGCTCTGTCCAATGTAGTCCACTAGCTCCTGCACCAGCACAGACGGGAAACGCTCGCTGTTATCCTGAATTGAACGTCCGATATAGCTGATATACAGCCTGCTTTGCGCAGACATCAGCGCCTCAAGGAAGAGATAACGGTCATCATCGCGGCGGCTGCGGTCACCCCGCTTCGGTTGTGCGCTCATAAGATCAAAGCCCAGAGGCGGCAGCGCACGCGGATAAATACCGTCGTTCATGCCAAGCAGACAGACCACTTTGAACGGGATTGAACGCATTGGCATCAGGGTACAAATATTCACCGGCCCCGCAAGGAAGCGCTGGCTGATGCGCTCCTGATCGAGACGTTGCGTCAGCTCATCACGCAGAAGCGAAAGGGGAACCGCCTCGTGATAGTGCGAATTAACCCCTTCATCAACGATGGCCTGCCACTGCTTCTCGATAAGCGCCATGGCGGCTTCAGTTTCGCTGTCCGGCAGGAAGAAATCATTCAGCATTTCGCGGCAAACTGGCAGCCACTCTTCGAGCGGGCGGGGCTGCATCAATGCACGGCGCCAGCGGTTGAGCTGCATAAGCAGCGAGGCTAAGTGACCAACCAGTTCCGCGATCAACCCACTGGATTCATCGTACGGCAGCACGTCATTCCATTCGCCGTGGATGCTCTCCATTGCATACCCCAGCAGCATGCGCGTCAGCCCAAACTGCCAGGTATGCTGGCCGGTTGCTGGCAGTTCGAACTCCTGGACGTTATCATCGTCGATACCCCAGCGGACACCGGATTCGTTGACCCACTGGCGCAGATAGCGCAACCCCTCTTCGTTAATGTTGAAACGTGCGGCCAGAACTGGCACATCCAGCAGTGCCAGCACATCCTCAGAGATAAACCGGCTATCAGGCAGCGAAAGCAGGCTGATAAAGGCCTGTAGCGCCGGGTGTGACTGACGAGCGCGACGGTCAGAGATTGCGTAGGGCAGATAGCGGTCGCCCGTTGCGCTGCCAAATACCGCCTGAATAAACGGGCTGTAGCTGTCGATATCCGCCACCATCACCACGATATCGCGCGGTGTCAGGGTTGGGTCGTCATGCAACATGGCCAGCAGGCGGTCATGAAGAATTTCAACTTCACGCTGTGGGCTGTGACAAACGTGGATCGCGATACTACGATCGTCAGGATCCAGTTTTCGCTTCTTATCGCTTCGCGCAAACTCCTCGGCAGTGATCCCGGCAACGGCACGGTTCTCTAAATCCAGAATATCAAGCTGAATATTGTGCAGCAGGCTATCCGGCGTAATATCGGCAAACGCATCCACATCTCCTTCTCCCGAGGAGGTGATATCTGAAAGCAGATAAATATAGTCACGTCCGAGCTTGCCCCACGAGGCAAGCAGCGGGTTCGGCAGGTTCTGAATCCCCTCTTCATCAAAAAGCTGCGCCGCGTTTTCACTGTCTTTAAACAGCGGCACCGCGCGTTCTTCAAAGAGACGTTTTCTCTGACGGGTGACCAGCCGTGAAAGCCAGCGCGGATCCTGAATATCCCCCCAATAGTGCCGACACGGGTTGGTAAAGAGGATATGGATATCAGTGTGCTTACCGAGCGCTTTTAGCGCGTTCAGGTAGACAGGCGGCAACGCGGAGATACCGCAAATGAACACGCGTGACGGCAAACGGGCTGGCCGTTCTGCGCTGTTCTCAAGTATCGAGATAAAGCGATCGTACAAGTTAGCACGGTGCCACTTAGGCTGACCGAGTTTCCCGGTATGCTCGACCAGCGCTTTCCAGAGCGGCGCCTGCCAGATTTGCGCTTCCGGTAACCCATCGACTAATTCTCCCGCTTCCCAGCGAATCAGCCAGTCTGCACGGTAAACCAGATACTGGTCATAGAGGTCGGCAGTACGTGAGGCCAGCTGGAAAAGTTTACGCTTGTCGGTGTCGTCATTCAGGTAGTGCCGCAGCATGGCAAACTCATCACGCGCCAGCATGTCCGGCAGCAGCGTCATCAGTTTCCAGGCCATGCTTTGTTTGTTGAAGGCGCTCTGCTCAGGGATGTCCGGCAGGACGCGAACAAACATCTCCCAGATAAAGCTCGCGGGCAGCGGAAAATCGATGTTCGCCGCAATGCCAAATTTCTGCGAAAGGGACATTTGCAGCCACTGCGCCATACCGGTGCTCTGCACCAGCACCATTTCTGGCTCAAACGGATCGTCAAGACGCTCTTGCTCAACGATATACTCCATCAGTGCTTCCAGCACATCCAGACGATTTGAGTGGTAAACCCTTAGCATAAACGCTCCCGACTAGCGGCTAACCGGGCAGTGCAGACGCGTTAACGCGCCCTGCCGCCCCATAGGAGAAATAAGTGTGACCGTGATGCTGACACATCCGGACTGTGTTGTCTGCCCCCGACTGACCTGCCAGCCCGGCGGGAGCGTTAATGTTGAGATCTGCGATTGATTCCACGCATGATGCCATAGCTGACGATACTGGCTAAGCGCCGCATACCGGGCTGCCAGCGCGCGATGATATCCGGATAACGCCGTCACAACCACAACCAGCAACATCATTGCCAGCAAAACCTCAACCATGCTAAATCCTTTTTGTCTGCTCAGGGTAACTGACATAGCGTACTTTCCTTAAGGGGGCAGAAATCACTCCAGCCGTGGGCGGAAAAGCGTATCTGCCCTTCCGCGATGTCCCCGCCTTGCCATAGCAACAGATCGTCATTGCCGGCAATAAGCAAAACACGCTCCCCAAACAACCTTACACAGACCCGCAAACGCTGTGTCTGTTTGCACTGAACCTCTGGCTGTAAAGCCCATTCCTGAACGCGCCCCCACTCCAGTGCAGATTGCACGGCAGCCTGCTGGCGAACAGACAAACTCTCGCCACTTACCAGCGTGCTAAAGGTTTGCAACTGCTGATTTAATCCGGTGAGGATCAGCGTGCCGAGCACCAGCAATAGCAGGACCAGCGCCAGCGATGACATGCCCCGCTGACGATTCACAGATTAAACCCCGTTACGGTATGGCGAGCCGAAAAGGGGGCGGTCAGTTCACCTTTACGGCGGGCACGCAGCTCGATACTGATGACCGGCGCAAAGCCAGCACGATCGGTTTTAGTGACCATAAATTGCTCTATCAGGACCCGATCCGGGTCGGTGAGCTTATCCCATCCCTTACCGTCACAGGATGTGGCGCCCCGCAGCGTTTCAAGCGATCCGGACTCAAGCCGGAATCCCGTACTGTCGTTTTCTGACGCGGTGCTATCCCACTGGCCGTTGCTGTTCGCATCCCATTGCACAATCGCACATCGTCCTTGCCTGCCGATGATCATCCCCTGTCCCTGGCAATGCCCTGCACAGTATCCTGCTCTCTGAAACTGTTTACCGACCGCGAACAGACGTTGCCAGACCTCATCCTGCAGCTCCTGCTGCCCGGATTGCAGTAAAACCCCCCGCTGTAGCCCCGGTAAAAAACGTGACGTGCTGAGTAACAGAATGCTGCTTATCGTCATCGCAATCAGCACTTCCAGCAGGGAAAACCCTTTTCGATTTACTGGCATGCACCTTCTCCTGCGGCATTACACAGCCTGATACGTCCGCCATTTGAGACAATAACCCACCACCCACCAGCGCGGCTCTGCACCCGGATATGTCCGGCCCACGCGGTATCTCTTAAACCGTAAAATCCCAGCGCAGGTGTTATGTCGCTTATCGTGACCCCTGGCCACATCGGCTTCATCACGAACGGTCCGCCGCTGTCACAACCGGTCACCGCTGAACTGGCCAGACAGTTCTTTTCACCGTCGTTATACAGCGCGATCCTGTGCTCGCTGTTGTGACGGTTGGCGTCATTGCGCAAAAACACCAGGTAATCCCGCACCTGGCAGGCGGTTTGCCAAAGCCGCTGCCGCTGCTGCCAGCTGTCCCAGCCATAGAGTCCTGTGGCGCTGAGGATCACTGCCAGCGAAACGGCGATAAGGGTTTCGATAAGCGTAAAGCCTTGTTCGTTTTTCATGGCGGGAGTGTGGAGGAATAGCAGAAAGGGTGCGAGCGTCAAACCAGAACTTTACGAGCCGCTTTCAGGAGAATTTCACCCGTTGCAACGCGTTGCATCATCTCTGGAAACAGGCTCGAAAAACAAAACGGGCGTGAAAAAAAACCGGCGCTAAAGAGCACCGGTTGTGTCAGGATTTGCCGTATCAGATGGCGACAGGAGCTTTAATGCCGGGATGCGGGTCGTAACCCTCAATCTCGAAATCATCAAAACGGTAATCGAAGATCGAGTCCGGTTTACGTTTGATCACCAGCTTCGGCAATGCACGCGGTTCGCGCGTCAGCTGGAGATGCGTCTGTTCCATATGATTGCTGTAGAGGTGGGTATCACCGCCCGTCCAGACAAAATCGCCCACTTCAAGATCGCACTGCTGCGCCATCATGTGCACCAACAGCGCGTAGCTGGCGATGTTAAACGGCAGGCCGAGGAACACGTCGCAGGAGCGTTGATAGAGCTGGCAGGAGAGCTTGCCGTCCGCCACGTAAAACTGGAAAAACGCGTGGCAAGGCGCCAGCGCCATTTTATCCAGTTCACCCACGTTCCAGGCAGAGACAATGATACGGCGCGAGTCCGGATCATTTTTCAGCTGGTTTATGACGGTCGTGATCTGGTCGATATGGCGGCCGTCCGGGGTAGGCCACGCGCGCCATTGCTTGCCGTAGACCGGACCCAGGTCGCCGTTCTCATCTGCCCACTCGTCCCAGATGGAGACATTGTTTTCATGTAGATAAGCAACGTTGGTATCGCCTTGCAGGAACCAGAGCAGTTCATGAATGATCGAGCGCAGATGGCAGCGCTTCGTTGTCACCAGAGGAAAGCCTTCTTGCAGATTGAAGCGCATCTGGTGGCCAAAAATGGAGAGCGTACCGGTGCCGGTGCGGTCGTTTTTCGGCGTGCCCTCGTCGAGCACTTTTTTCATCAATTCAAGATACTGTTTCATGATTCCTCAGGAAAGTTGTTGCTGTGGACGACGACGATACGCCCAAATCATCATAATGGCACCCGCGACAATCATCGGGATGGAGAGGATCTGCCCCATGCTGATGTACTGTACCCATTCACCGGTAAACTGCGCATCCGGCTGGCGGAAGAACTCGACGATGATACGAAACGCGCCGTAGCCAATCAGGAACAGACCGGAGACAGCCCCCATTGGACGCGGTTTGCGGATATAAAGATTCAGGATGATGAACAGCACCACGCCTTCCAGCGCCAGCTCATAGAGCTGTGACATATGGCGCGGCAGGACGCCGTAGGTATCGAAAATGGACTGCCACTCAGGATGCGAAGGCAGCAGCGCGATATCCTCTGCGCGGGAGCCCGGGAACAGCATGGTAAACGGCACGCTCGGATCGACACGCCCCCACAGCTCACCGTTGATGAAATTGCCCAGACGCCCTGCGCCCAGCCCAAACGGGATTAACGGCGCAATAAAATCAGCCACCTGGAAGAAGTTGCGTTTGGTGCGTCTGGCGAAGATCACCATCACGAGGATCACACCAATCAGTCCGCCGTGGAAGGACATACCGCCGTCCCAGACGCGGAACAGATAGAGCGGGTCGTTCAGGAATACCGGGAAATTATAGAACAGGACATAACCGATGCGACCTCCCAGGAATACGCCGAGGAAGCCGGCATAAAGCAGGTTTTCCACTTCGTTCTTCGTCCATCCACTGCCCGGACGACTGGCGCGACGGCCAGCAAGCCACATGGCAAAAACGAAGCCCACCAGGTACATCAGACCGTACCAGTGCAGCGCTACAGGTCCTATTGAGAAAATAACCGGATCGAATTCCGGAAAATGCAGATAACCACTGTTCATCTGTCACCACAAGATGTTGTTATTCCGCTGAAAGTGGACAGCGGGTGAATTGCATTCCCGCCGTTGGCAGGTGCTCCAAAGTTGCGAATCATAGCATAAGGCAGGCGCGGAGGATGCGCCTGAGATGTAAAAGATGTGTATAGGGTTTTACGCGCGCTGTTCTCCCTCACCCCATCCCTCTCCCTCAAGGGAGAGGGGTCGTCCGAGCAGTCATTATTTTGTGGGGATCAGCGGCCGCCGCGGATCAAACCGCCCATGCCGCGTCGCTCCATAAACGCAGCCACCTGATGGCGCACTTCGGCTGCCAGCTGTGCTTCCAGGCTACGCGCGGCCAGTTCGCGCGCCTCATCTTGTTCGATGTGACGTAACAGGTATTTCACACGCGCAACGGAACGTCCGTTCATTGACAGGTGACGGAAACCGAGACCAATCAGGATCGCCACGCACATCGGATCGCCGGCCATTTCACCGC
Organism: Enterobacter sp. MGH119; assembly: GCF_001037675.1. Taxonomy (NCBI): domain Bacteria; kingdom Pseudomonadati; phylum Pseudomonadota; class Gammaproteobacteria; order Enterobacterales; family Enterobacteriaceae; genus Enterobacter; species Enterobacter sp. MGH119. Next base: position 276,766 of record NZ_KQ089930.1, read on the forward strand.
ACAGGCGCAGGTCGATATTATGCTGCTCGGCTTCGCGGGCGATCATCGCCAGGGCACGAAGCATCGCCGGGTGCAGGCTATCGTAGATGCTGGCAACACGCGTATTGTTGCGATCGACTGCCAGAATGTATTGCGTTAAGTCGTTGGTACCAACGGAGATAAAATCAACGCGGGTCGCCAGCTGCGGCAACATAAAGACCATCGAAGGCACTTCAAGCATCACGCCGATACGGGGTTTAGGGATCGCATAGCCGATCATCTCTTCCACTTCGCGCCCTGCACGTTCTATCAACCGCCGCGCTTCGTCGATCTCGTCAATACTGGTGACCATCGGCAGCAAAATGCTGAGATTCCCCGTGGCCGCGTTGGCACGCAGCATGGCACGAACCTGGATAAGGAAGATTTCCGGCTGATCGAGGGTTATGCGGATCCCACGCCAGCCGAGGCAGGGATTCTCTTCACTGATGGGCATATAGGGCAGTTGCTTATCCGCGCCGACGTCCAGGGTGCGCAACGTGACGGGTTTGTCATTAAACATCTGCAACATGCCCTGATACTGCGCCACCTGCTCCTCTTCTGACGGGAAGCCGCTTTGCAGCATAAACGGTATTTCAGTGCGGTAGAGGCCGATGCCATCGATGCGGCTGCCGAGCTTCTCTTCATGCTCGGGGCTTAAGCCAGCGTTGAGCATCACCTTCACCCGCTCACCGCTCTTGAGCTGCGCGGGCAGGTTGACGTCATCTTCCGCCAGCTTGCTTAATTCATTCTCTTCGCTGATAAGACGCTGGTACTCCTGAAGGAGAACCGGTTCAGGATCCACCAGCAACTCACCACGATATCCGTCCACCACCAGCGTACGGCGATGCAGTACGGAGGGCTGAATATCCGCCCCCATCACGGTCGGAATACCGAGCGCGCGCACCATAATGGCGGCATGGGAGTTAGCAGCGCCATCGCGCACCACCACGCCCGCCAGCCTGTCCTGCGGTAATTCAGCCAGCGTCGTCGCTGAGAGTTCATCGGCCACCAGCACAAACCGGTTCGGCCAGGCGTTCGCCCCCTGAATAGTATCATCGAGGTGGAACAGCAGACGTTGCCCAAGCGCGCGTAAATCGCCGGCGCGCTCTTTCAGATAACCGTCAGTCAGCACCGCAAACTGCTCAGCAAATTTTTCAATGACCTTTTTAACCGCCCATTCTGCCACCGAACCTTTATCGACCTCGGCAAATAACTCACGACGCAAACGCGCATCGGAAAGCAGGTGTGAGTAGAGATCGAAAATAGCCGCCGTCTCTTTTTGCGCGCCAGCGGCAAAGCGTTTGCTGTAGCGACGAAACTCATTCGCCGCCTCTTCCAGCGCAGCGGTAAGCCGTTCGCGCTCAAGCGCTTCATCCAGCGTCGAGGCTTCGTAGACCTGCTCCATCAGCGGGAGCGTGGCATCCATCCAGCCTTCGGCAATCGCGACGCCCGGCGAGGCCGGAAGCGCGCGGATGCGGGTATGACGATACTGCCCAAAAAGGGCTGCCAGCTGAGACTGGGAGAGGATAGCAGCCATCTGCGTTGCCAGCGTGACGAGGAAAGACTCCTCGCTTTCGTCGTACTGCCGCAACTCTCGTTGCTGGACAACAAGCACGCCAAGCAGTTGGCGGCGCTGAATAATAGGCACGCCAAGGAAAGCGCGGAACCGCTCCTCTTTGACGGAAGGGATATATTTGAAGCTGGGGTGTTTTTGCGCATCGGCAAGGTTGATTGGCTCCGCCAGTCGCCCGACCAGGCCAACAATACCTTCATCAAACGCGAGCGTGACGGTGCGTCCCCGTGGTTTTTTTAAACCGCGGGTTGCCATCAGGTAGTAGCAACGTCGGTCATGATCGGCCAGGTAGACCGAACAGACCTCGGTTTCCATCGCAAGACAGATGTCCGTCACCAGAATATTCAGCGCCTCGTTGAGGCGAGGCGCACTGGCAACCTTTTCAACTATTTCTCGCAAGCGGGTGAGCATGATTTGCGTAGCTTAACCTCTTTTACGTCGCCAGGCAGGTGCGCTCTGTGGCTTCGGAGGCGTCTCCTGAAGCTGCATCACGACACTTGCGAACTCTTTCATCACCCTACGATATACATCGCGCTTAAATGACACGACCTGACGAACCGGATACCAGTAGCTTACCCAGCGCCAGCCATCAAACTCTGGCGTGCTGCTGGTTTGCATATTGATATCTGAATCGTTGCCCACCAACTGCAAAAGAAACCACTTCTGTTTCTGGCCGATACAAACCGGCTTTGTGTCCCAACGCACCAAACGTTTCGGTAACTTGTAACGCAACCAGTTGCGGGTCGAAGCCAGAATACGAACATCTTTTCGGCTTAAACCAACCTCTTCAAACAGCTCCCGGTACATCGCTTGTTCTGGGGACTCTCCAGGATTGATCCCGCCTTGCGGGAACTGCCAGGAGTGCTGACCATATCGCCGGGCCCACATCACCTGGCCCTGACGATTACAAATTACTATTCCTACGTTTGGGCGGTAGCCATCGTCATCAATCACCGGACTACCCCAAACTAAATCTGATATATGAATGATTGTTTCACACTACAGGGAGGCGGTAAACCACTCTCTTACAGGCCTGCAACCTAATAACATTTGAATAACTCACAATTTAGTGAGGAGTTATAAACAGATGCGGGCGACAGAGACCATTTTTATTCACCTTTTCTGTGGATATAGTTGTGAAGAAGTGCGGAATTACCGATGAACAACCTTTTAACCCGACGAAACGCCAATTTACCCTGCCAATAATAAATCATTTAAATTCATAATATTATATTGGAATTAAGGGCGCCAGAGGCGATTAACGTGACGATCGTCACATCAAAGATCCTCCTGCTGATGAAAGATCGAACAGCGTCGGTTTTATCCACAGATTGTGCCAATAAGTTAGGCACAATTTGTGTGAAAATTCGATTTTCATCGCACGTCAAGGCTGTAAATTGAAACAGTAGTGGCAGTTATTCCCAGTTATCCCATTTTTCTGTGGATAACATGGTGTAAGATCCTGTTTATTGTCAGTGACCAGAATTGCACAACCTGTTTTTTAGCCGCGGCGCGACGGGCTATAGTCTAAAAAAGATGAAATAAATCATACGCATGGGATATTCACTCAGAAAAAGGTAAACTCTGTCCACAAGGGATAAAATATCAGCTCATTTTTTAATCAAAAGGTTGTTAGTATGCATTCTCTCGCCCCACTGCTCTCCCCTCCCGTCAGTGAAGCCCAGTTGCTCCAGCAGGCGCAACGTCTGGCAGGCTATTCACTGGGCGAGCTGGCCGTGATGGCGGGGTTGACGATACCCAACGATCTAAAGCGTGATAAGGGCTGGATCGGCGTGTTGCTGGAACGCTGGCTGGGCGCAAGCGCGGGCAGTAAACCTGAACAAGATTTTGCGGCGCTGGGGGTGGAACTGAAGACGATCCCCATCGATAGCCAGGGGCGGCCGCTGGAAACCACCTTTGTCTGCGTTGCGCCGCTCACGGGTAACAGCGGAGTGACCTGGGAAACCAGCCACGTCAGGCATAAGCTGAAGCGGGTGTTGTGGGTACCCGTTGAGGGCGACAGGCAGATCCCGCTGGCAGAGCGTCGCGTTGGCGCCCCGCTGCTCTGGAGTCCGAATGATGAAGAGGAGAGACTGCTTTCCCAGGACTGGGAAGAGCTGATGGACATGATTGTGCTGGGACAGGTTGAGCGGATCACCGCCCGGCATGGCGAAGTGCTGCAACTTCGTCCTAAAGCCGCCAATAGCAAAGCGCTCACTGAAGCGGTAGGCGCACAGGGCGAACCGATCCTCACGCTGCCGCGCGGTTTCTATCTTAAAAAGAATTTCACCGGGGCACTGCTGGCACGCCACTTCCTGTTGAAAACATAGTTTTTTACTAATTTTGCGCTCCGGCTAACATAATCTCCTCCTTTTTAAGATTTCCCCCCTTTCACCTGTCGTAATATCAGGTTATTACTACACTATGATTTGATACGAGCCAGGTGAGGATGAGAACGATGAAAAAATGGGCAGTAATTATCTCAGCAGTCGGTTTAGCGTTTGCGGTATCGGGTTGTAGCAGCGACTATGTCATGTCAACGAAAGATGGTCGTATGATCCTGACCGATGGCAAACCCGAAGTCGACGACGATACCGGTCTGGTGAGTTACCGCGATCGCGAAGGCAATCAAATGCAGATTAATCGCGACGAAGTCTCCCAGATCATCGAGCGTTAAACAGATAAAGGTCAGTAGCTTGCTGGCCTTTTTGATTTTTTCCTTCCCCTTTTGCCTTCCCTCTGCCATGTTTATATTCCTTTGTCGGGAGGTTCCTGACGCAGTCTGTATGTCAAAAAAAGGAAACCGGCTATGCATTATCATCGTATCCCCCACAGCGTTCTGGAGATCAGCCAACTGGGGTTGGGCACCATGACATTTGGTGAACAAAACAGCGAAGCCGATGCCCATGCACAACTCGATTACGCCGTCAGCCAGGGCATTAACCTGATTGACGTGGCGGAGATGTACCCCGTTCCTCCCCGCCCGGAAACACAAGGTCTTACTGAAACGTATGTCGGCAACTGGCTGGCGAAACGCGGCAATCGCGAAAAGCTGGTCATCGCCTCCAAAGTCAGCGGACCTTCCCGTAATAACGATGCCGGGATCCGCCCTAATCAGATCCTCGATCGCAAGAATATCCGTGCGGCGCTGGATGCAAGCCTCAAGCGCCTGCAAACCGACTATCTCGATCTTTATCAGGTGCACTGGCCGCAGCGTCCGACGAACTGCTTCGGTAAGCTTGGCTACACCTGGAACGAAAGTGCTCCGGCCGTTACCCTGCTGGAAACGCTGGAAGCGCTCACGGAGTGCCAGCGGGCGGGTAAGATCCGCTACATCGGCGTTTCCAACGAGACGGCGTTTGGCGTGATGCGCTATCTGCATCTGGCCGATAAACACGATCTGCCGCGCATCGTGACCATTCAGAACCCGTACAGCCTGCTGAACCGCAGTTATGAAGTGGGTCTGGCGGAGGTGACGCAGTACGAAGAGGTGGAGCTGCTCGCCTACTCCTGTCTGGGCTTCGGTACCCTGACGGGCAAATACCTGAACGGCGCGAAACCGGCTGGCGCGCGTAACACGCTTTTCAGCCGCTTCACCCGCTATAGCGGCGAGCAGACGCAAAAAGCCGTTGCGGCCTACGTGGATATCGCGAAACGCCACGGACTCGATCCGGCGCAGATGGCGCTGGCCTTCGTGCGTCGTCAGCCATTTGTGGCGAGTACCCTGCTCGGCGCAACGACGATGGATCAGTTGAAAACCAATATTGAGAGTTTCAATCTGAACCTGAGTGAAGAGGTATTAGCGGAGATAGAAGCGGTGCATCAGGTTTATACCTACCCGGCACCGTAATAAAAGCAAAACGGCAACGCACGTTGCCGTTTTTAGGGTTTTCACCCTCTCTCTGTGGGAGAGGGCCGGGGTGAGGGCATCAGGCAGCACAATTCAACGACGACGCTGCCAGACCCACAGCCCGCTAATCGCCAGCGCGAACAGCGCGCCGAATCCTACCCCGATTGCCACGACCGGCGCACCTGCTTTTACCGCCAGCGAGTAAATCCCCAGCATCAGCAACATCGCCATGTTTTCACCAAGGTTTTGCACCGCAATGGCGTTACCCGCCCCAACGGTCTGCTTGCCGCGCTCCTGCAACAGCGCGTTTAGCGGCACCACAAAGAAACCGCCTAACATGCCGATCAGCAACAGCAGGGCATAGGCAGGCAATATGGCATGTTGCAGGGAGAAGAACAGAACGCCGACGCCAATCAGGATCCCCGCAGACATGCAGCGCGCGACGGTTTCCAGCGTCACCAGTTTTGCCGCAGCCCCGGCCCCGACAACAATCCCGACGGCGACCATGGCATTCAGATAAGTCGGCGTGGCGTTGTCAGTAATGCCCAGCGCCACCGGCACCCACAGCACCAGCAGGAAACGCAGCGTAACGCCGGCCCCCCAGAACATGCTGGTGCCCATCAGCGAGAAGCGTGTTTCACCGTTACGCCACAGTACGCGGCAGGCGTTGAAGAAGCTGCCGGTCATGGGCCCGAAGCGCCAGGATTGCCCCGGACGCGCCACGGCCAGTTTGGGGATAAACAGGTTGGCGATCACCGCGCCACCGTACATCAGGGCGCAGATGCCAAGCGCGGCGAGCACATGCCAGTCTGCCAGTACGCCACCCGCCACCGAACCCAGCAGAATAGCCGCAATGGTGGAGGACTCCATCAGGCCGTTGGCCTTCACCAGCTTATCACCGGTGGTGAGCTCACCCAGAATACCGTACTTCGCCGGGGAGTAGGCTGCCGCACCAATGCCCACCAGTGTGTAGCCGACAAACGGGTTGATACCAAAGCAGATACTTGCCGCGCCCAGAAGCTTAAGGCTGTTGGCAAACATCATGACACGACCTTTCGGGAAGCTGTCCGCCACCTGGCCGACAAACGGCGCAAATACGATGTAAGCACCCACAAACACCATCTGTAGGATCGGCTGGCTCCAGTCGGGATAAAACTCAGCTTTCAGCAATGCCAGCGTGGCAAACAGCAACGCGTTATCGCCGAACGCGGAAAGAAACTGGGCGGCGATAACCGCCATCATGCCTTTCGACCAGATTGAAGTGTTAGTGTGCACTGACTCACGCATTTTGCTGTTCTGCCTCTTCAACCATGCCCTTCAGGGTCACGAAATCGGGTTTACCGCTGCCCAGCACCGGTAACTGTTTGAGGTAACGAATATCGCGGGGGACCGCCAGCTCGGGGATACCGTGTTCGCGTGCATACCTGAGCAGCGCGTCACGCTTCAGTTCACCGTCTGTCGTGAAGAGCACCAGCGCCTCGCCTTTACTGGCATCACTTTTCACCACGGTCGCATGCATTTTCTCTGCTGAGACTGCGGTCGCCAGCGTCTCGACCATTTCAAGAGAGACCATTTCCCCGGCGATTTTGGCGAAGCGTTTTGCGCGTCCCTGGATCTGCACGAAGCCCTGATCGTCGAAGCGCACGATATCGCCCGTGTCGTACCAGCCCGTTTCAACCTCGCCATTGACGTTCTCAGCCGTCGGCGCCTCAAGCACCCCCGGGTTTTCCACACGCAAATAGCCGTTCATGACGTTCGGCCCTTTCAGCTGAAGACGTCCGCCGTCTTCAATACCCGGCACCGCCAGCAGACGCGCGTCCAGCCCCGGCAGAATGCGGCCAACCGTTCCGGGTTTTGCCGCCATCGGAACGTTGATGGAGACCACCGGCGCGCACTCCGTCACGCCATAGCCTTCCAGAATGCGCAGGCCAAACTTGTCCTGCCAGATTTGGCGCGTGCTGTCCTGGAGTTTTTCCGCCCCCGCCACCACGTAGCGCACGCGGAAGAAATCATACGGGTTGGCGAAGCGCGCGTAGTTTCCGAGGAAGGTGGACGTCCCGAACAGCACCGTGCAGTTACGGTCATAAACCAGTTCCGGCACAATGCGGTAGTGCAGCGGGCTTGGGTAGAGGAACACCTCGGCACCGGTCAGCAGCGGCGTAAAGAGCCCCACGGTCAGACCAAATGAGTGGAACAGCGGCAGCGCCGACATAAAGCGATCGTTGGCGGTAAAGTCAGCAATGGTTTTAATCTGTTCGACGTTCGCCAGAATGCTTTTGTGACTGTGAACCACACCTTTCGGGTTGCCTTCAGAGCCGGAGGTAAAGAGGATAATGGCATCATCCTCCGGCTGCTGCTTAACCTGCGCCAGACGCGGCATCAGCAGGTGCGCGAAAATCCACAGCTTGTCGGCGGTCGTGACGTCTGCTTTCAGATCTTCCAGGAACACCCAGCGCACCTGCGTCAGCTGTTCCGGCAGGTGCCACAGCTTGCCTTTATCCAGGAACTGGCGGGAGGTAAAGACGGTGTTGATTTGCGCCGCGGTAATCGCGCTGGAGAGCCCTTTCACGCCCGCCGTGTAGTTCATCATCGCCGGAATGCGGCCCCGGGAGACGGCACCAAAGATCACCGCCGCGCTGATACCCGCGTTTGGCAGCATCAGGCCGATCTTTTCACCCTGTTTGCTGTATTTTTCCAGGATACGCCCGACAAACAGCGTTTTGGTCAACAGCTTACGGTAGGTATCCGGCGTAAAGTTGATGTCTTCAATGCAGTTTTTCTTCGCACCGTAGCGATACTGGGCCGACAGCAACGATTCATACAGCGTCTCGCGCGGGCGAACGGCCATGCGCGCTTCCATCATAATCTGGTGCAGCATTTCCCCGGCGATTTTACGGCGGTCGCGCGCACGCGGCGCCTCGGGCATCGGCAGTGACGTCGGCGGTAATATATGCAGCGTAATTTTCGGGAACAGACGCTGCTTCACCAGCCCTTTCAGACGACTGAAAAAGGTCAGCTCAGCCCCGTCGATGCGTAGCGGCACGACGGTGGCCTGAGACTTCGCCGCGACAAAACCGGCCCCATCGTAAATTTTCATCAGGGAGCCCGTCACTGAAATCCGCCCTTCCGGGAAGATAACCACCGGACGCCCCTGCCCAATCAGACGCACCAGATGTTTAATCATCATCGGTTTGGTTGGATCGAGCGGGACAAAATCAATCAGCGGTTTGAGCCAGCGCATGTACCATTTTTCACTGATGGAGCTGTACACCGCGAAGACGGGCCGCACGGGCAAAAACAGCGCCAGCAATACGCCATCAAGAAAAGAGACGTGATTCGGTGTGATAAGAACACGCTCGCCATAGAGTGCCTGCGTATCGCCAGTCACGCGGATGCGAAACAGGACACGAAACAGTGTGCGGAAGAACCCAAAAAGCATTTCAACTCCCTTTGCCAGCCAGTGTGAAAGGTATAAATGGTGGCAGATTACACGAGAAGTAGTGAGGGAGCGATAGCAAAAACAGAGGCGAAAAAAAACCTGCGCATCCGCGCAGGTTGGTGCAAGAGAAGAGTACGAAAACGTACCAGGAATTCTCACCAATCAATACCTCTGGGATCTTGATTGTGGCCTCCGGCGACAGGCTTCGCCAGCGGGAAAACGCAAGGGAATGAGCCGAAGTGCAACCAGGTGTGAATATTCTCTTTTGCTGTTACAGGTTGAACTTACAGGCAAAAAAAAACCTGCGTAAAACGCAGGTTGGTGTAAATCGTGTTAATCAACCGAAGTTGATTCCACCTATCAATACCTCTGGGATCTCGACTCTAGCAATTCATAACGCATCGTTGCTAACGGACAATCGCAACAGCCTGAGGCAAAGTGTAACTAAAGGTTCAGATTACCATTATTCAGACATGACTGGCCGTGTAACGATTACACCGCGAGGGATGTTCTGCTTCACGTTTGCAGAGGACGCTCACCCGCTCCCCTTGAATGCGCGCCGCTTTTCCGCAACACTAGTTAGTGTGTAAACGCTTACCCCTATAAGAAGGTATTGAATGGCGACAATTAAGGATGTGGCTCGTCTGGCCGGTGTTTCCGTCGCGACCGTCTCCCGCGTAATCAACAACTCCCCTAAAGCGAGTGATGCATCGCGCCAGGCCGTGCAGGACGCCATGGAAAACCTGAATTATCACCCTAACGCCAACGCGCGCGCCCTTGCCCAGCAGTCGACAGAAACCATCGGGCTGGTGGTCGGGGATGTATCCGATCCGTTTTTCGGTGCGATGGTCAAAGCCGTAGAACAAGTCTCTTATCACACCGGAAATTTCCTGCTGATTGGTAATGGCTACCACAATGAACAGAAAGAGCGCCAGGCCATTGAGCAGCTGATCCGTCATCGCTGTGCGGCACTGGTGGTCCATGCCAAAATGATCCCCGACGCCGAGCTGATCCATCTGATGAAACAGATGCCGGGGATGGTGATTATCAACCGTATTATTCCCGGTTTTGAAACCCGCTGCGTGGCGCTCGACGACCGTTACGGCGCATGGCTCGCAACCCGTCACCTGATCCAGCAGGGCCATACCCGAATTGGTTATCTGTGCTCCAACCACCCAATTTCCGATGCGGAAGATCGCCTTCAGGGCTATTACGACGCGCTGCGCGAAGCCGGTCTGCCCTGCAACGATCGTCTTGTGGCGTACGGAGAACCGGATGAGAGTGGCGGCGAGCAGGCGATGACCGAGCTGCTGGGACGCGGGCGGAATTTCACCGCCGTGGCCAGCTATAACGACTCCATGGCCGCCGGCGCAATGGGCGTGCTGAATGATAACGGGATCGACGTCCCGGCAGAAATTTCGCTGATTGGCTTTGATGATGTGCTGGTGTCGCGCTACGTGCGCCCTCGCCTGACAACCGTGCGCTACCCGATTGTAACCATGGCAACGCAGGCGGCAGAACTGGCGTTAGCGCTGGCCGAGCATCGCCCGCCGCCGGAAATTACTCACCTGTTCAGCCCAACCTTAGTGCGCCGTCACTCGGTGGTATCGCCCGCGGAAGCCGTGAGCGAACAGCGATAGAGATGGACGGTTTTATCCGGGTATTCCAGCGCATCGCCGATGTAGTGCCAGCCGTAACGTTCGTAGAAGTCGCGACAGGCAGACCAGAGATGAAGCTCGTGATACCCGGCGCGTCGCGCGTAGCCGATAACATGCTGCTGAAGTTTTCCCGCCAGCCCGTTTCCCCGGGCGGCTTCATCGACATACAGCGCAGCCAGCCAGGGGTGGAGATCCTGTCGGGAAATTAAATCGCAACGCCACAGCCCAACGGTGCCCAGCAGCTGGTCATCCTCAACGGCAATAAAGGTGAGCGGTAACTCGCCCGGCGTCAGGCTGTGCTCGACAATGCTCTGGAAAAAGGCACGCGGCATACCTTCACCAAACGCGTACCAGATCCAGTCGATCACCTGCTGTGTAAACTGCGGCGCAGCGTGAAGCGGCAGTATATTCACACCAGCTTCCCCTGGAAAAGAGGAACCGATTCGAAAAGGTAGCCGTCGAAATCGGGTGCGTCTTCGTCTGACAGCTCAAGCAGGCTCTTTTTGACGTTTTCAAGATGCTGGAACATCGCCTGCCACGCCCCCATCACGTCGCGGCGGCGGAGCGCAGCGAGAATGGTTTGCCTGTCGCCGAGCCATTTCAGCCGCCATGCGCGGCTGGCGATGTGGCCGTTGAATTGCTGCCACAGTGGGCTGCTGTCCATGTGATGCCAGACGCTTTCAACGGTCGCCAGCAGCATCTGGTTTTGTGTGGCCCCCGCCAGTACCAGGTGGAACATTTTGTTGTTGTCCTGGCTGCGATCGTCGGCGGCAATCGCCCGTTGCTCCTGCTCGATGATGCGGCGCAGGTTGTCGATATCCGCCCGCGTCGCCATTTTTGCGGCAAAGGCGGCAATGTTGCTTTCAAGCAACTGACGCGCCTGGAGAATTTCAAACGGCCCCACGTCACTGTTCAGAAAACGCTCTTCCTCGTTTTCATGCTCCTCCGGAATGCGCATCACGTACACGCCAGACCCCTGGCGAATATCCACCGTCCCCTGAAGCTCAAGCATCAGCAGCGCCTCGCGCACAATAGTGCGGCTCACGCCATACGTCTCGGCGATGTTGCGCTCCGGCGGCAGACGCGATCCCACGGGATAATGCCCCTGGATAATCTGCGCCCGTAAATCCTCGCCAATCTCCTGGTACTGTTTTTTTTCCGGCAGGATGACAGCCTTATCCACGTTTTCACCTGTGTTTTTCAGTTAATGCGCGGGCCGGACGTCCTCCCGGCCAGTTTGTGCGCTATTTTACCAGAAGGCTTACTTCCATTCATCGTCAACACTGAGCGTCAGCACACGCTCATCGCGCAGCTGGCGGAACCAGGACGCCGATTTCTTTGCCCGCCGTGCGCGATGGTTTTCAAGGTCGATCTCAATAAGCCCGTAGCGGTTTTTGAACGCGTTCATCGGCGAGACATTGTCGGTGAAGGCCCACAGCATATAACCGTGACAGTTTGCCCCCGCCTCCCGCGCCAGCAGCGTGTAGTAGAGATGTTCGCTGATAAACGCGATGCGGTACGCGTCATCGATAATGCCGTCGCGATTGCGAAACTGCGCTTCGTTCTCCACACCCATCCCGCTTTCCGCTACAAACCAGTCAATGTTGCGATAGTCGTTTTTAATCCGCATCGCCATGTCGTAAATAATGCGCGGGAAGATCTCCCAGCCGCGGGAGGTGTTCATCCTCCGCCCCGGCAGCTCGAACGGCTCGTAGTAATACGCCGGGTGGAACGGCGTCTCCGGGTGCCAGGCGCGGGACGGGGCTTTGACGCGATGCGGGTAATAGAGGTTAATGCCCAGCTCGTCGACGGTGTTGTCGGCAATCAGCGCCAGCTCGTCAGCCGTGTAGTCCCACTGCACCTGATGCTGCGCCAGCAGGGTAAAGAGCGCCTGCGGATAGCGCCCGTGCACCAGTGGGCCGAGAAAGACGCGGTTGTAGAACAGATCGTACATCTCTGCCGCTCGCACGTCATGCGGTGCGCGCGAGCGTGGATAGGTCACTTCCGGGTTAAGAATACAACCCACTGAGCCGTCATACCCTTTCTCGCGAAACAGCTTCACCACTTTCGCCGTCGCCAGCACTTTATGGTGGTTCCACTGCATCCAGGTGCTGGTGTTCTGCTCATAGGGCCAGCGCAGTGCGTCAAGGTAGACGCGCGTCTGGACCACAATCGGCTCGTTGAAGGTAAACCAGCGGGTGACTTTGCCGTGAAAGCGCTCAAACACTTTTTCCGCATAGCGAACGAACAGCTCGACGACGTGCTTCGACGCCCAGCCGCCGTAGGTTTCCAGCAGCACGCCCGGCAATTCGTAGTGTTCCAGGCAGATCATCGGCTCAATGCCCTGACGGTGCATTTCATCGAACAGCGCGTCGTAATAGGCGGCGTACTCTTCATCTACGGTGGCGTTTTCATAGTCGGTCAAAAAGCGCGACCAGTTGATCGAGGTGCGATAGTGCGTCAGGCCCGCCTGCTTCATCAGCGCCACGTCTTCACGGAAGCGATTAATAAAGTCGGTTGCCACCGCCGGGCCATAGCCGTTGTGCCAGACGTGACGATCGTTCTTGTACCAGAGATCGATCCACGAATCCTGCCCTGGCTTTTTGCCGCTCCAGCCCTCGGTCTGCCAGGCCGATGCCGCCGCGCCCAGCATAAAATCCTGCGGTATAGTTATCTGTTTTATGCTCATCCGGTCCTCATGCGTTATCGGTGGCTTGTTGCAGCGCGGCCTGCTCTGCGCGGCGTGAGGCAATTTTCACAAACGGCAGATAGATAATCACCGCGGTCACGATGCAGATAAACTGGGTGATCACCGCCCCCATGGAGCCCGCGGTTGACAGCCAGGCGTTGATCAGCGGCGGCGTGGTCCAGGGCACCATCACCACGGCTTTCCCGGCAAATCCGGTCACGGTGGCAAAGTAGCCAATCGAGCCCGTCACCAGCGGCGTGATGATGAACGGGATAGCCAGGATCGGGTTGAGCATGATTGGCATCCCGAAGATCACCGGCTCGTTGATATTAAAAATACCCGGGCCGATGGAGAGCTTAGCGATCTCCTTCATCTCTTTACGTTTGGTGGCAATCATGACGGCGATCAGCAGGCCGATGGTCAGGCCGGAGCCGCCGATGCTCATATAGACGTCCCAGAACGGCATGGTGATGATGTTTGGCACCTCTTTGCCCTGCTCGAACGCGCTCATGTTAACGGTGATTGCCCCCAGCAACAGCGGCTCGCGGATCGGCTTGATCATCTGGTTGCCGTGAATACCAATCACCCAGAACAGCTGGGCGACAAACATCAGCAGCAGGATCCCCGGCAGGCTTTGCACCACGCGCTCCAGCGGCTGTTGCACCACCTGGTAAACCGCGTCGTAGAGATACATGCCGGTAATCTGATGAAACACGAAGCCAAAGGTGGCGATGGCGGTGGTGGTGATAATGGCCGGGATCAGCGCAGAGAACGACGCGGCGACGTTCGGCGGCACCGTGTCCGGCATCCTGATTTTCAGCCCCTTGCGGTTTTCCAGCCAGCAGTAAATCTCCACTGACAGGATGGCGATAAACATGCCGAGGAACAGGCTGCGGGTATCGGAGAACTGGCGCAGCAGCACGTCTTTCACCACGTGCATCTCGCCGTCCACCAGCATTTCCACCGTGGTTGGCGTCACACAGATAAAGCAGATCACCGCCAGCAGGCCGGGGAACAGGGACTTAATGCCGTTAATACGCCCCAGCTCAATGCCGATTAAAAACACCGCACCGATGTTGAGAAAGTTAAGCGTGGCATAGTTGAGCGCGCTGGTGATCGGCTTTAACGCCGCCAGAAACGACAGCGACTGAAAGCTCGCCAGGCCGTTTTTCGGATCCAGCACCATATTGGAGATCAGTACCGAGAACGCCCCCACAATGATGACCGGCATTAAGGTAATAAACGCAGACTTGATCGCCTGGATATAGCGATAGCTGTTGAAGGTGGTGGCAAAACTGCCCAGAGCGTCGATCAGTTTTTCCTGAAATGCCATAGGGTAATACCTCAGTAAAAGGGCTTTTATTGAATAAGATGGACAGCCGGATACTATTGGTATGCCAAAAATAGCGCCCACAGGCGCTTTGTTCTGTGATTAAGCTCTCAATGAGGTAAGAGGTATTCCAGATTGCGATTTATCACCATTTTGGCATGCCAATGACAGGCATTTATCCCGCTGGCGAGGATCGTTACCGAAAAGCGTGATCGTTATGGGGTTTTGCCCTTCCCACGTCGCTTATGCGCCGGATGGTCTGTGTTAAACTGCAAACCATTACGTGGAAACAGGAATTTCGAATGGCAACAATGCTGGATGTCTCACTGCGTGCTGGCGTGTCGAAGGCCACCGTTTCGCGCGTGCTGAACGGCACAGGTCAGGTTAAAGAGAGCACGCGTCAGCAGGTATTTCGCGCGATGGAGGAGCTGGGCTATCGTCCGAACTTTCTCGCGCGTTCGCTGGCTAACCAGACCAGCAACAGCATTGGTCTTGTCGTCTCGACGTTCGACGGTTTTTACTTTGGTCGTTTGCTACAGCAGGCGTCACGGCAGACCGAAAAGCACGGAAAACAGCTGATTGTCACCGACGGTCACGACGCCCCTGAACAGGAAGAACAGGCGGTGCAGATGCTCGCCGACCGCAAGTGCGACGCCATCGTGCTGTACACGCGATACATGAGCGAAAAGACGATCCTGAAGCTGATCAACAGCGTGCAGACGCCGCTGGTGATCATTAACCGTGAAGTGAGCCAGGCGGCGGATCGCTGCGTCTTCTTTGAACAGCAGGACGCGGCCTTCAAAGCGGTGGATTACCTGATAAGCCAGGGTCATCGGGAGATCGCCTGTATCACCGTCCCGATCCACACCCCAACGGGTAAAGCGCGGCTGATGGGCTACCGTAAGGCGCTGGAGAAGCACGGTATTCGTCTCGACGAGCGGCGGATTAAATACGGCGATGCAGGCATGACGCGGGGTTACGAACTGTGCAAGGAGCTGATTGCGGAAAAGACATCGTTCAGCGCCCTGTTTGCCTGTAATGATGATATGGCCCTGGGCGCCTCCAAAGCATTACACCAGGCCGGGCTGAAGATCCCGCAGGATATTTCGCTGTTTGGTTTTGACGATGCCCCCAGCGCAAAGTGGCTGGAGCCTGCCCTGTCGTCGGTATATTTGCCGATCGACAACATGATCGTCACGGCAATCGACCAGGCGATCCGGCTGGCAAAAAACCAGCCGGTTGAAGCGATCCCGCCGTTCACCGGCACGCTGGTTTTACGCGATTCGGTGACAACAGGGCCGTGGTTTTATCAGACCAGCTCTAACGCCAGCAGCTCCTGAATGGTCTGGCGACGGCGAATCAGCCGCGCCACGCCGTTATCAAACAGCACTTCCGGCAGCAGCGGGCGGCTATTGTAGTTGGAAGACATAGACGCCCCGTACGCACCGGTATCATGCAGCACCAGATAATCTCCCGGTTTTACCTCTGGCAGCGAACGGGTTTCGACTTTCCCGCCTTCCTGCTGAGTAAAGACGTCACCGGATTCACACAGCGGGCCGGCAACAACGGTCTCGATGCGCGGCGCGTTGACCAGATCGCGGCCATCGGCGGCAAGCGCGGTAATGTGATGATAGCTGCCGTACATGGACGGGCGCATCAGGTCGTTGAAGCCAGCATCAATCAGCACAAAGTGACGGCTTCCCATCTCCTTCACGCTCCGCACCTGCGCCACCAGCACGCCAGCTTCGGCGACCAGGAAACGACCCGGCTCAATCTCCAGCTTCACCGCATGGCCCAGATGGGCAGCGATCCTGTCACGCGCGGCGCTCCACAGGCCGTAATAGTGATCCGTGTCGATCGCCTCTTCTCCTTCGCGGTAAGGGATCGAAAGCCCTCCCCCGGCGGAGATCGCCTCCAGATCCTGACCAAAATCGATAACCTGACGCACCATTGCGCCACAGACCTGCTCAAGATGGCCATAATCCACGCCGGACCCGATATGCATGTGAATGCCCACCAGCTTGAGGTTGTAGCGTTGTAAAACCTCCAGCGCCGCAGGCATATCGGCATACCAGATCCCGTGTTTACTGTTTTCGCCCCCGGTGTTGGTTTTCTGACTGTGGCCGTGACCAAAGCCCGGGTTGACGCGCAGCCAGACGCGATGGCCAGGAGAGACCTGCCCAAGCTGTTCCAGCATATCCACCGAACCAGCATTGACCGGGATTTGCAGCTCGTGCACGCGCGCCAGCGTGGCGTCGTCTATCAGGTCAGCGGTGAAGACGATCGCGTCGCTGTCGGCTTTCGGATCAAACCCGGCCGCCAGCGCACGTTCGATCTCACCCAGCGATACGGAGTCAACCTTCACGCCCTGCTCGCGCATCAGGCGCAGAATATGAATATTGGAGCAGGCCTTCTGCGCAAAACGCACCACGTCAAACTGATGCAGCGCGGCGATCTTCTCGCGGACAATCTGCGCATCGTAGACCCACACCGGACAGCCGAATTCGGCAGGCAGGCGCAGCAGGTTATCGGCGTTTAAATCGGTTTCGGTCTGGTTGAGCGGGCGTGGCATGGTCGTCTCCGGAAATCTGTTTTTTATCATTACGCCATAGCCTGAAGAGAATAAAAAATATCGTTTTATCGTGAGTCTATGCAAAAATGATATGGAACACGCTCAGCCATCAGGTGCCCTATGCCCGCCGTTAACCTACGCCATATCGAGATTTTTCATGCGGTGATGACCACCGGCAATCTCACTGAAGCCGCGCACATGCTGCACACCTCGCAGCCGACGGTCAGCCGCGAGCTGGCGCGTTTTGAGAAAGTGCTGGGGCTGAAGCTGTTTGAACGCACCCGCGGCAGGCTGCATCCAACGGTGCAGGGTTTACGTCTGTTTGAGGAGGTTCAGCGCTCCTGGTACGGGCTGGACAGGATCGTGAGCGCGGCAGAGAGCCTGAGGGAGTTCCGCCAGGGCGAACTGTCCATCGTCTGCCTGCCGGTCTTTTCCCAGTCATTCCTGCCGGTACTGTTACAGCCGTTTCTGGCCCGCTATCCGGAGGTCAGCCTGACCATCGTGCCGCAGGAGTCGCCGCTGCTGGAGGAGTGGCTTTCGGCCCAGCGCCACGATCTGGGTCTGACTGAAACCCTCGTCACGCCAGCGGGAACGGAACGCACGGAGCTGCTGTCGCTGGATGAGGTCTGCGTGCTGCCTGCCAGCCACCCGCTTGCCCACAAAACCGTGCTGACACCGGCGGATTTTCACGGTGAGAACTATATCAGCCTGTCGCAGACCGACAGCTACCGGCAGCTTCTGGATGGCCTGTTTGCCGAACATCAGGTGAAGCGGCGGATGGTGATGGAAACGCACAGTGCGGCGTCAATTTGCGCGATGGTGCGCGCGGGCGTGGGTATTTCGGTGGTGAACCCGCTCACGGCCATGGACTACGCCAGCAGCGGCGTGGTTCTGCGCCGTTTTAGCGTTTCCGTTCCCTTTACCGTGAGCCTGATCCGCCCGCTGCACCGGCCCGCCTCAGCGCTGGTTGATGCCTTTAGTGAACATCTGATTGCGCACGCGCGTCAGGTGGCGCTTCGCTTACCTGACCTGCAAAAACCTTTATGACAGCATAAACTCCACCGCATCCGCGGCATGGATGGCGGCGGTATCGAAGACCGGTATCGGGCTTCGGTCTGCAGGCACCAGCAGACCGATTTCGGTACAGCCGAAGATGACCCCTTCCGCTCCCTGCTGCGCCAGTTTCTCTATCACGCTGACGTACCAGGCGCGCGAAGCTTCGCTGAAGGTGCCCAGACACAGCTCATCAAAAATAATCTGGTTAATGTGCGCCCGGTCAGCCTCCTCCGGGAGCAGGCTTTCAATCCCGAACTGGCTGCTCAGCCGCCCGCGGTAAAAATCCTGTTCCATGGTGTAGCGCGTCCCCAGCAGCGCCACGCGCGTCATGCCGGCGGTACGTATGGCACGCCCGGTGGCATCCGCGATATGTAAGAACGGCAGCGAACAGCGGTCTTCAATGTGCGACGCCACCTTATGCATGGTGTTGGTACACAGCAGAATACCCTGCGCGCCCGCACGCTCCAGCCCGAGCGCGGCGTCCGCCAGTATCTGCCCCGCTTTGTCCCACTCCCCGCTCGACTGGCAGGCTTCTATTTCATGGAAATCCACGCTGTGCAGCAGCAGGCTGGCCGAATGCAGACCGCCCATACGCTGTTTAACGCCTTCATTAATCAGGCGGTAGTACGGGATCGTTGATTCCCAGCTCATGCCCCCTAACAGACCGAGCGTTTTCATCTTTCCTCCTGTGCGTTTCACCCAGTGAAGCAAACTTGTGATCGCCTTTCCAGTTATTTGGCTAAACGTTTCCTTTTCTCGGCGGGTGAGATAAGTTAATTGAAACAATGTTTCATTACATAACAGGGCGAAAATATGTTTATTTTCCATAAAGAGACCACGCTTGAGGATCTGGGCAACGGCGTGACGCGTCGTATTCTGGCGCACGACGGCAGGATGATGGCGGTGGAAGTGAATTTCGAGGAAGGCGCGATTGGCCCGATGCATAACCACCCGCATGAGCAACTCACCTACGTTCTCTCGGGGGAATTTGAGTTCACCATTGGCGAGGAGAAGCATGTGGTGACCGCGGGCGACACCCTCTATAAAGCGCCGCACGTGATGCACGGCTGCGTTTGCCTGAAACCCGGCACCCTGCTGGATACCTTTACGCCGGTACGCGAAGATTTCCTGAAATAAAAAAAGGCGCTCAGTTGAGCGCCTTTTTTGATGTTATTCCGTTACCGGCTCAGGAAGTTGTTCCGGCAGCGGGTTGCGGGTGCTCATAGCCTCGCGCAGCAGCACGCTGCCACAGGCGAACAGTCCACCCAGAATACACGCCAGCAGCACGATGAGGGCTTTGCCCGGGCCATCTTTTTTCACCGGCATAGAAGGTGAAAGCTGGTATTTGAACGGCTCCAGGCTCACATCTTCGAAGGAGAGTTTTTGCAGCTGTGCCAGATAGTATTCGCGGTTCTGGAAATCGGCGTTCAGCTCAGAAACGTCCTTGAGATTTTTTTCAATCTGCAATTTCTGCGCAATCCCGTCCGCACCGAGGGCGACGGAATAATCCGGATCGTCTTTCACCGCCTGTCCATTGCTGTAAACCGGCTTTTTGATCCCAGCCGCGTTCGCCACTTCCAGCGAGTAGTTCAGGCGTTGCAGGTTGGTATTGTGGATATTGGTCAGACGGACCCGATCCAACTCCAGCTGCTGCTGAACCGTTTTGGTTCTCAGGATCAGCTGATCGCGAATGTTTTGCATGGTCTCCTGCTCGACGATGCGGGAGATGTACTGAATGTAACCATTCAACACTTTCTGCGCATCCTCTGCCGTTGGGGCTGTGAAGCTTAACGTCCAGGAGAGGTATGGTGCTTTATCGGCATTTTTTTCCTGCGTGTTATCAACAGCCTTCATCTTTTCGGCAATATTGACCACCGCGCGGTGCAGCTCCAGCGGGTCAACCTCAGCGCCATCGAGCTGAGCCATCACGTAAGGTGAGCTCTTCATGTACTCTTCAAGCAGAGACTGGGACTGAAACTTTTTGATAAACAGATTAAACACATCCGCACGGGTAATTTTCACGTCGACATCAAGCACCTGGAGCGCCACCATCATCTGGCGCAGCGAACTCCACTGCGTCTGTTCCGCGGGCGTAATGACCGCTTTACTGGTCCATTTTTGCGGTATCAGAAAGGCGATTGCCAGGCCGACCAGTGCAAATGCAAAGACAATGGTGATGATGCGTTTTTTTGCTGCCAGCAGGACGTCCAGCAGACCCAGAAGATCTATTTCTTTAGCGCTGACCGCCGGGGGAGCATAGTGAGGAAAATTGAGATCCGTATGTTTTTTGAAATCCATCGCTGACATAACTGTTCTTCTTTTAAGGATGCAGTGAAATTCTGCCTGACTGGTTCCGGTGTAACAAATCATACAAGAATGTAAGAATTATCTGAATGACGAATTGGTACATCTGTAGACCTGCTATCAGATCTGGTAGTTAGCCACGCTGCGTGACTATTGTTATTCCTGCTCCCCTTTTGCTTCATTATCTCTTCCTCATGGGCCGCGGCGAACGTCCGTGGAAAGTCAAAAATGCCACCTCCCTCACTATATTGAAACAGCGTTTCGACGCTGATCACATTTCCACCATTAAGCGAATGACGCAGAAATAAATCGCAATAATATAAAATAAAACGATGTTTTAGTATCCAAGAACACCGGTTCAGCTCTTTTGAAACCCGAAGCGCTTACACCACGACGAAAGACAAAAAAGCGTTAAAAAACAAACGTAGGTTTTGCCGTTGCCAGACGTTGCACCCTGAATTTCAGCTCCCATGCCGCGCATCGCAGGCCTGGGAAAATGTAACAAAGCAGATTTCGTATTAAACCATTGATTGCCAGGTAGGTATGTATGAATGAAAACAAGCTGCTGGGGCTCGCATGGATATCACCCTATATCATCGGGCTGATACTCTTTACGGCATTCCCCTTCGTCTCATCGTTTTTCCTCAGCTTTACGGATTACGATTTGATGAGTCCGCCGGTGTTTAACGGCATCGAAAACTATCGCTACATGTTTACCGAAGACACGCTCTTCTGGAAATCCATGGGCGTGACCTTTGCCTATGTATTTTTAACCATCCCGCTAAAGCTCGCCTTTGCATTAGGAATTGCCTTTGTCCTGAACTTTAAATTACGCGGCATCGGCTTTTTCCGAACGGCCTACTATATTCCGTCGATCCTCGGCAGCTCCGTCGCCATTGCCGTATTGTGGCGCGCCTTATTTGCCATCGATGGCCTGCTGAACAGCTTTATCGGCGTTTTTGGCTTTGATCCGGTGAACTGGCTGGGCGAGCCGTCGCTGGCGCTGATGTCCGTTACCCTGCTGCGCGTCTGGCAGTTCGGTTCCGCGATGGTCATCTTCCTGGCCGCGCTGCAAAACGTACCGCAGTCCCAGTATGAAGCGGCAATGATCGATGGCGCATCGAAATGGCAGATGTTCATGAAGGTGACCGTGCCACTGATTACGCCGGTGATCTTCTTCAACTTCATCATGCAGACCACGCAGGCGTTCCAGGAATTTACCGGGCCGTACGTGATTACCGGCGGCGGGCCAACCTATTCGACCTATCTGTTCTCGCTCTACATCTACGACACCGCCTTTAAGTATTTCGATATGGGCTATGGCGCGGCGCTGGCGTGGATCCTGTTCCTGGTGGTGGCCGTCTTCGCCGGTATCGCCTTTAAGTCGTCGAAATACTGGGTGTTCTACTCCGCCGATAAAGGAGGCAAAAATGGCTGATATTCAACAACTCTCCACGGCAAGAAGCGTCGCCGAACGCGAAGTGGCCCGCACGCTGCGCAGAGAGAAAATCAACGCCTCCGTTCGCTATGTGATTCTGCTGGTTGTCGGCCTGCTGATGCTTTACCCGCTGGTGTGGATGTTCTCCGCGTCGTTCAAACCGAACCACGAGATCTTCACCACATTGAGCCTGTGGCCTGCCCACGCCACCTGGGATGGTTTCGTAAACGGCTGGAAAACCGGCACCGAGTACAACTTCGGCCATTACATGCTGAACACCTTTAAGTATGTGATCCCGAAAGTGATCCTGACCATTATCTCCTCCACCATCGTGGCGTACGGCTTTGCCCGCTTCGAGATCCCGTGGAAGAAGTTCTGGTTCGCCACGCTCATCACCACCATGCTGCTGCCCAGCACCGTGCTGCTGATCCCGCAGTACCTGATGTTCCGTGAAATGGGCATGCTCAACAGCTATATGCCGCTGTACCTGCCGCTGGCCTTCGCCACTCAGGGGTTCTTCGTCTTCATGCTGATCCAGTTCCTGCGCGGCGTCCCGCGTGACATGGAAGAGGCGGCGCAGATTGACGGCTGTAACTCCATTCAGGTGCTGTGGTACGTGGTAGTGCCGATCCTGAAACCGGCCATTATCTCCGTCGCCCTGTTCCAGTTCATGTGGTCCATGAACGACTTTATCGGGCCGCTGATTTACGTCTACAGCGTGGATAAATACCCCATCGCACTGGCGCTGAAAATGTCCATCGATGTCACCGAAGGCGCGCCGTGGAACGAAATTCTGGCAATGGCGAGCATCTCCATTCTGCCATCCATCATTGTCTTCTTCCTGGCACAGCGCTACTTCGTACAGGGCGTCACCAGCAGCGGAATTAAAGGTTAAGAGGGAAATACCATGGCTGAAGTTATTTTCAACAAGCTGGAAAAGGTCTACTCCAACGGCTTTAAAGCGGTACACGCTATCGATCTTAAAATTGCTGAAGGGGAATTCATGGTGATCGTCGGCCCATCCGGCTGCGCCAAATCCACGACCCTGCGCATGCTGGCGGGGCTCGAAACCATCAGCGGCGGCGAGGTGCGCATTGGCGACAAGATCGTGAACAACCTCGCGCCGAAAGAGCGCGGCATTGCAATGGTGTTCCAGAACTATGCCCTCTATCCGCACATGACGGTGCGCGAGAATCTGGCCTTTGGTCTCAAGCTGAGCAAACTGCCGAAAGATCAGATTGAGTCTCAGGTGAATGAAGCTGCCAAAATTCTTGAACTGGAAGAGCTGCTCGACCGCCTGCCGCGCCAGCTTTCCGGCGGCCAGGCGCAGCGCGTGGCGGTAGGCCGTGCGATTGTGAAAAAACCGGATGTATTCCTGTTCGATGAGCCGCTTTCAAACCTCGACGCCAAACTGCGCGCTTCGATGCGTATTCGTATTTCCGACCTGCACAAGCAGCTGAAGAAATCCGGAAAACCGGCGACCACCGTTTACGTGACACACGACCAGACCGAAGCGATGACCATGGGCGACCGCATCTGCGTGATGAAGCTCGGCCATATCATGCAGGTGGATACGCCGGACAACCTCTACCACAAGCCGAGGAACATGTTCGTGGCGGGCTTTATCGGCGCGCCGGAGATGAATATACGTAAAAGCGTGCTGGTCGAAAAAGCGGGCCAGCTGCACATCGCCATTGGCGATGAAACCATGCCGCTGAACGCGGAGAAGCAGGAGAAAGTCGCGGCCTACGCGGGTCAGGAGATTTACTACGGCGTGCGTCCGGAATTTGTGTCGCTCTCTGATGAGCCCTTCCCGAACGGCGGCTGTAGCGGGGAGATGGTGCGCGTTGAGAACATGGGCCACGAATTCTTTGTGTACCTGAAGGTCGCGGACTACGAACTGACCGCCCGAATCCCGTCCGATGAAGCTAAACCAATGATTGATAAGGGGCTTCATCGTAAGGTGTATTTCACGTTTGAGATGAACAAGTGTCATATTTTTGACGCAAAAACTGAACAGAACCTCTCTCTCTGATGGAGTGATAAAAATGAAAAAAGTGCTTTTAAGCGCAGCAATCTCCGCGACCCTGGGTCTTACCGCTTTGCCATCGATGGCGCAGAATGTGGATTTACGGATGTCCTGGTGGGGCGGCAACGGCCGTCACCAGGTCACCCTGAAAGCGCTGGAAGAGTTCCATAAGCAGAACCCGGACATCAACGTGAAAGCGGAATACACCGGCTGGGATGGTCACCTCTCCCGTCTGACCACCCAGATTGCGGGCGGCACCGAGCCGGACGTAATGCAGACGAACTGGAACTGGCTGCCGATCTTCTCGAAAACCGGTGACGGCTTCTACGATCTGAACAAGATGAAGGACGTGATTGACCTGTCGCAGTTCGATCCCAAAGAGCTGCAAACCACCACCGTGGACGGCAAGCTGAACGGCATTCCGATCTCGGTGACGGCGCGCGTGTTCTACTTCAATGACGAAACCTGGAAAAAAGCGGGTATTGCGTACCCGAAAACCTGGGACGAGCTGATGGCGGCCGGTAAAACCTTCGAGAGCAAGCTCGGCAAGCAATACTATCCGGTGATCCTGGAGCATCAGGATACGCTGGCGCTGCTGAATTCGTACATGATCCAGAAGTACAACATTCCTGCGGTGGATGAGAAAACCAAAAAGTTCAGCTACACAAAGGAACAGTGGGTAGAGTTTTTCCAGACCTACAAAAAGCTGATCGACAGCCACGTCATGCCGGACACCAAATACTATGCCTCGTTCGGTAAGAGCAACATGTATGAAATGAAGCCGTGGATCCAGGGTGAATGGGGCGGCACCTACATGTGGAACTCCACCATCAACAAATATTCCGACAACCTGAAGCCACCGGCGAAACTGGAGCTGGGCAACTACCCAATGCTGCCGGGCGCCACCGACGCAGGTCTGTTCTTCAAACCGGCGCAGATGCTGTCGATTGGTAAGACGACCAAAAACCCGGAGGCGGCAGCGAAGCTGATTAATTTCCTGCTCAACAGCAAAGAAGGGGTCGATACGCTGGGTCTTGAGCGTGGCGTACCGCTGAGCAAAGTAGCGGTGCAGTATCTGACCGAAGACGGCACCATTAAAGAGGACGATCCTTCCGTGGCAGGCCTGCGTCTGGCGCAGTCGCTGCCGGCGAAACTCACCGTCTCGCCATACTTTGACGACCCACAGATTGTGGCGCAGTTCGGTACTTCTTTGCAGTATATCGACTACGGGCAGAAAACCGTGGAAGAGACGGCCGCTGACTTCCAGCGTCAGGCGGAGCGTATTTTGAGACGTGCGATGCGGTAAAAACAAAGCCGGGTGGCGCTTCGCTTACCCGGCAATGACATTACACGCCGATATTACGTAGTTTCTCCCCTTTCATCAGCTTGCGTTCAATATGCTCCAGGGTCACGCCTTTGGTTTCCGGGATCAGCCAGAATGTCACGCCGATAAACGCCACGTTCAGCACCGTATAGAGCCAGAAGGTGCCTGCCGCGCCAATCGCATCCAGCAGCGTCAGGAAGGTCGCGCCAATGATCATATTCGACACCCAGTTGGTGGTGGTGGAACAGGTGATACCAAAGTCGCGGCATTTCAGCGGCTGAATTTCAGAGCACAGGATCCACACCACCGGTGCGGCGCTCATCGCGTAACCGGCGATGCACATCATGGTCATGCCAACGGAGAGCCAGGAGAGGCCGCTTGACGCCGTGCCGTTATCGAACTGCATCAGGCAGTAACCAAGGATCAAGGTGCCGAGCGCCATTACGCTAAAGCCAATTTTCAGGGCCGGTTTACGTCCGGCCTTATCGACGGTGAACACCGCGATAAAGGTGGCGAACATAAAGGTCAGCCCCACCACCAGCGTGGCGATCATCTGCTGTTCGGTGGTGGTAAAACCAGCCATTTTAAAGATGCGTGGGGCGTAATACATGATGATGTTCATCCCCGTGAACTGCTGCATCGCCTGTAACAGCATGCCGAGGAACACCGCGCGGCGCACGTTGCGGTTCGCCTTAAACAGGGACCAGCCGCCCTGCTTCAGCTTCAGGCTTTCGCGGATTTCGTTCAGCTCTTCACGCGCTTTTTCAGACGTGTCGCGCAGCATGCGCAGCACCTCTTCCGCCTCCACGTGACGCCCTTTTTGCGCCAGCCAGCGCGGGCTGTTCGGCAGGAAAATGACTAACACAATCAGCAGCACCGCAGGCAGCGCCAGCACGCCAAGCATTGCCCGCCAGTTGCCGCTGTAGCTGAAGTACGTATCCGACAGGAACGCCAGCACGATACCGAGCGTCACCATCAGCTGGTACATGCTGATCATCTTCCCGCGCACGTTTTCGCTCGCCATTTCGGAGAGGTAAAGCGGCGCGGTGTAGGACGCGATACCTACCGCCACGCCCAGCAGCACGCGGGAAAGCAGCAACACTTCAACGTTGGTGGCAAACGCCGAACCAAGAGAGCCAGCAACAAACAGGATCGCCCCGACCATCAGGCTGTATTTGCGCCCGAGACGGAACGACAGCCAGCCGTTAAACAGTGCGCCGATGGCCGCACCCAGCATCATGCTGCTCACCACCCACTCTTGCAGGCGGTTGCTTAACGTAAAGTGGTCGGTAATAAAGGGCAGTGCGCCCGCGATAACGCCGATATCCAGACCAAACAGTAAACCGGCTACGGCGGCCGCAACAGAAACAAACTGGTTCATGCGTCGGGTATCGCGCAGCGCAGCGGGCATAATGGTAGAGTCATTTACAGATGTCATAGTTTCCTGCCTCAACAGCGAAATTCGTTAAGTGAAATTACGAGATACCGGAAGAAAGTGTCAGGCCGGAAATGGTGAAGATATGGATTATTTCGCTACGACACACCGATCTGTGATGGACATTACAGTTTCAAATCAGGATGGTTTAACCTTATTTTTGATTAATTAGTTAATATTTAAGCAATAAATGTGTGACACCCGTCATTCATTCCATTTCAGTATGGATTTTTCATCTTTAAGGATATGGATAAAGCCAATTTTGGCGCAAAAAAAACCTCTACCCGAGGGCAGAGGTTCTTTATTCGGGCTGACTTAACGTGCCAGCCAGCCGCCGTCTACGGCAACGGTGTAGCCGTTAATGTAGTCCGAAGCCGGGGACGCCAGGAATACAACCGGGCCCATCAGATCGCTCGGCAGACCCCAGCGACCCGCTGGAATACGCTCCAGGATTGCCGCGCTGCGCTCTTCATCCGCACGCAGCTGCTGGGTATTGTTGGTGGCCATGTAGCCCGGCGCAATCGCGTTGACGTTGATGTTGTGCTGCGCCCACTCGTTCGCCAGCAGACGGGTCACGCCCATCACGGCACTCTTCGATGCGGTGTAAGACGGCACGCGGATGCCGCCCTGGAAAGAGAGCATGGAGGCAATATTAATGATCTTGCCACCTTTCCCCTGAGCAATGAAGTGCTTCGCAGCCGCCTGGGACATAAAGAACACGCTCTTGATGTTCAGATTCATCACGTCGTCCCAGTCCGTTTCGCTGAAGTTAATCGCGTCTTCACGACGGATCAGGCCGGCGTTGTTGACCAGAATATCGATATGCCCAAACTCCGCCACCGCGCGATCCAGCAGCTCAGGGATCGCATCGATTTTGCGCAGGTCCGCGGTCAGGCTCAGGAAACGGCGGCCCAGCGCGGTGACGCGCTCGATGGTTTCCGTTGGCTCAACGATGTTAATCCCGACGATATCGCAGCCCGCTTCCGCCAGACCTAACGCCATACCCTGCCCCAGCCCGGTGTCACAACCGGAAACCACAGCCACTTTACCTTGCAGAGAAAATGCATCCAGAATCATGTTTGTTCCTTAATCGTTCAGCGCCTGTCAGCAACAGGCAGATGTATGCTTAACTGCCTGCGACTAGCGCAGATCCTTAACAGCGACGTGGTCCATGTCATCAAAGACCTGGTTTTCACCGACCATCCCCCAGATAAAGGTATAGGCTTTCGTTCCCACGCCAGAGTGGATGGACCAGCTCGGCGAAATGACTGCCTGCTCGTTGTGCATAACGATATGGCGCGTCTCCTGCGGCTGTCCCATCATGTGGAACACGCAGGCGTCTTCATCCATGTTGAAATAGAAGTAGACTTCCATGCGGCGCTCGTGGGTATGGCACGGCATGGTGTTCCACAGGTTGCCCGGCGCAAGCTCGGTCAGCCCCATGCTGAGCTGGCAGGTTTCCAGCACATCCGGAACAAAGTATTTGTTGATGGTGCGACGGTTGCTGGTGAGGTTATCGCCAAGGGTCACCGGGGCAACGTCCGCTGGCGTGACTTTTTTGGTTGGGTAAGTCGTATGAGCCGGGGCGCAGTTGTAGTAAAACTTCGCCGGTTTGCTGGCATCAATGCTGGCGAACACCACCTCTTTCGCGCCTTTGCCGACGTACAGCGCGTCGCGGTGACCAATTTCGTAGCACTGGCCATCGACGGTAATGGTGCCCGGCCCGCCGATGTTAATCACGCCCAGTTCACGGCGTTCGAGGAAGTAGCTCACGCCCAGCTGTTTGCCCACTTCACCGCCCACGGAGACGGTTTTCGCCACCGGCATAATCCCGCCCACAATAATGCGGTCAATATGGCTGTAGACCATGGTGTACTTGTCGGCTTCGAACACTTGCTCAACTAAAAACTCACTGCGCAGCCCCTGAGTATCCAGCATTTTAGCGTGCGCACTGTGGATGCTTTGTCTGACGTCCACGTAAACCTCCAGAATTGATCGTGCCCGAAGGCAAAGATAAATAACGAAACAACGTTCCGTTTTAGTGATGAACACATATTATCCCCTGACAACGGGGTTTTCAATTGCATTTAAAACAACGTTTCATTTTTCCTGCCTGTTTATGCCAGAAATGGTGTTTCGATCACGATAAATCTTTAAGACCCTCAATCTGGTTAATGAAAATGAGAAAGTGCGCTGTCAGTCACACATAATGAAACAACGTTTTGATAATTTATCACCTAGTTTTCAACCTACATTACGCGTTCAAAGGAGTGCATTATGGCTAAAGGTATGCGGGTCAAGCTGAACTATGAGGTCAGCCGCGATCCGGATACAGGCGTGGAAGTCACCCGCCTGACCCCACCGGAAGTAACCTGTCATCGCAACTACTTTTACCAGAAGTGCTTCTTTAACGATGGCAGCCACCTGCTGTTCGCCGGGGAGTTCGACGGTCACTGGAACTATTACCTGTTGGATCTGAAAAACGCCGAAGCGGTACAGTTGACCGAAGGCGCGGGCGATAATACCTTTGGCGGGTTCCTCTCTCCGGACGATAAATCCCTCTACTATGTGAAGAACGATCGCACCCTGCTGGAGGTGGATTTACAGACGCTGGCAGAGCGCGAAGTGTACCGCGTTCCGGAAGAGTGGGTCGGCTACGGCACCTGGGTCGCGAACAGCGACTGCACCAAACTGGTGGGTATTGAGATTGCCAGACGTGACTGGACGCCACTCAACGACTGGAAAATTTTCCACGACTTCTTCCACAAAGGGCCGCACTGCCGCCTGCTGCGCGTTGATCTGAAAACGGGTGAAAGCACCACCATTCATGACGAGAAGATCTGGCTGGGACATCCGATTTATCGCCCGTTCGATGACAATACCGTGGCCTTCTGTCATGAAGGGCCGCACGACCTGGTCGACGCCCGCATGTGGCTGATCAACGAAGATGGCAGCAACGTGCGGAAAGTGAAAACGCACGCGGAAGGTGAAAGCTGTACACATGAATTTTGGGTGCCGGACGGGTCCGCGCTGATCTACGTCTCTTATCTGAAAGGTCAGCAAGGGCGTACCATCTCCCGCTTCAACCCGGACACCGGCGTGAATGAAGCGGTAATGAACATGCCCGCCTGTTCGCATCTGATGAGCAACGTTGACGGCAGCATGCTGGTTGGCGACGGTTCCGGTACGCCTGTTGACGTGAAAGACACCGGCGGCTACACCATTGATAACGATCCTTATCTGTATGCCTTTGACGTGGCGAAGAAAGCTTATTACCGCATCGCCCGTCATGACACCTCATGGGCTACGGTGGCGAACAGCCGCCAGGTAACCCACCCGCATCCGTCCTTCACGCCCGACGAAAAAGCGGTGCTGTACAGTTCCGATAAAGACGGCAAACCGGCTCTCTATATCGCGAAACTCCCCGAGCAACCTGAAATGTTGCATGCCTGAATGAGTTAGTGTTTCTGTAACTGGCCTTGCCCTCCGATTCGGAGGGCTTTTTTTTGGGTGATTGCGCGGCGCTTTTTGCCGGGTGGCGCTTCGCTTACCCGGCCTACGAAAAAATGGATTGGAAAGAATGTGTAGGCCGGGTAAGCGTTAGCGCCACCCGGCGGTTTTTAGCGAAGGAACTGAATTATCAGAAGGAGTACGCCACACCTAAACGGAAACGGGTCTGGCGTTCGTCCGTGTCTTTAACCCCCACGTTCCCCACCTCCACATACGGTGCCCAGTTTTTATCCCATTTGTAGGCCAGTTTGGCGTTATATTCGTTGGAATAATCTTTATTATTATTTCGGGCCACGCCTTCAGAACTTTTCGCGTAAACATAGTTCAGCTCGGTACGCCAGTGACCTAATACCCAACCGACCCACGCATCGCCTCGGTTAACTTTATCATCGTCCTTATTTGAGCTTGACGGGTAGCGAGTATATTCGTAACGGTAACGCGCAGCCACGTAGAAGCCATTATCGAAGCTATATTGCACATGCAGATTCGGTTTATAAATGGTGCGACTGTCTGTGCTTTCAATCGTAAACGCAGGGGTCAGGGCGATATTGTCTGTCGCTTTCCAGCGCCAGCTAATCTGATCTTCGTGACCGTTCCCCACTACATCCGCGAATGGCTGATCTGCCTTGTCCCCGCCTGATTTCCACTTCGCCTCGACTGAAAAACCGAAGCCATTATCAAAGCGGTGCGAGACGGCAACACGGTCGGCATTCGAGCCGCTGTCAATATATTCGTGACGCAGATCGACGGTAACGGCACTAGCCGCAAAAGAGGCACTAATAAGGGAAGCAAGGAGCAGAGATTTCTTAAACATGAAAAAACCCTCAATTAAAATAACGTTTCGTTTTTATGAAACTTGAGTTTATTTTTTATGCACCGTTATTTTAGTGACAAGGATCGAAATTATTTGTTTCATTTTTTTTGGCAAAGATCGACGTGAACCCCATCAACAAAAAAAGGGCATTAACCGTAAATTTCAGGGGGAAGATCACATTAAGCACTTCACAAAGCAAATAATTAACCGCGCAATAATTATTGCGGGCTTCAGAAAGAACGCAGAAGTGTTAAAAAAGGATTCTGCGGACACAAAAAAACCTCCCGTGGGAGGTTTTCTGTGCACAGAGAGGGGAAACTACCGTTCGATAGCCAGGGCCACCCCCTGCCCTCCGCCAATACAGAGCGTTGCGATCCCTTTTCGGGCGTTACGCTTTTTCATTTCGTGGACCAGCGACACCAGAATGCGGCAGCCGGAGGCGCCAATGGGATGACCCAGCGCAATTGCACCGCCGTTGACGTTGACCCGCAGCGGATCCCATTCCAGCATTTTCCCGACCGAGATCGCCTGTGCAGCAAAGGCTTCGTTGACCTCAATCAGATCCACATCGCTCAGTTCCCAGCCCGCCCGCTCCAGGCAGCGGCGCGTGGCATAGACCGGGGCGATCCCCATTAACGCAGGATCAACACCCACGCTGGCAAACGCTTTGATGCGCGCCAGCACCGGCAGCGCCAGCTCCTGGGCTTTGCTTTCACTCATCATCATCACCGCCGCCGCACCGTCGTTAATGGATGAGGCGTTGCCTGCCGTTACAGAACCGAGCGTTTCAAAGGCCGGATCGAGTTTTGCCAGCCCTTCTGCGCTGGCATCGGTGCGCGGCTGCTCGTCGGTATCGACGATGAGCGCTTCGCCGTTCTGGCGCTGGGTACTGACCGGGACAATTTCATCGCGAAAACGCCCGGAGTCGATCGCTGCACGCGCTTTTTGTTGTGAGCTGAGGGCATATGCATCCTGAAGCTCGCGGCTGATACCGTATTCCCGCGCCAGGTTTTCCGCCGTTACGCCCATATGGTAGTCGTTGAAGGCGTCCCACAGCCCGTCGTGAACCAGACTGTCAAGCAGCTGACTGTTCCCGAGCTGCGCGCCGGTCCGGCTGTCGGTCAGGACGTGCGGGGCGCGGCTCATATTCTCCTGCCCGCCGGCAATAACCACGTCCGCTTCACCGCACTGGATGGCCTGCGTCGCAAGATGGAGCGCTTTCAAACCTGAACCACAGACGTCGTTGATGGTAATTGCCGAAACGGTATTGGGCAGGCCCCCCTTCAGCGCTGCCTGGCGCGCAGGGTTTTGTCCCGCGCCAGCGGTCAGCACCTGGCCAAGGATCACCTCATCAATTTCATGTGCGGCAATCCCGCTGCGTTCCACCAGCGCTCTTACCACCACGCTGCCGAGATCAACCGCAGAGTGACGCGCAAGCGCTCCCTGAAAACAGCCGATAGCCGTACGTAACGCACCCACTATAACGACATCTTTCATCACGACCTCTGTGCAAAATGACATGACGATAGTAGAGGATTGTTATCAACAATTGACGCAAATGTTTAAAATTAGTGAGTTTAGTCACAGGATTATCGTGCGTCCTGCAAGTACTGGCGCAGCCAGCTTCCGGCGACGCCGGGCGGGGTTCGTTTGTTCCATACCAGATCGATGGCAATCGACCTCGGCCAGCCCGGCACGTTCAGCTGCACCAGCGATTTCGACGCGGCAAATTCGTCGACCAGCGCGCAGGGTAACGCGCACCAGCCAAAGCCCTGTACCGCCATACTCAGCAGTAACAGGTAATTCGGCGCAGACCAGACCGGCCCGCGCGCAAGGGGCGCTTCCCGTTCAAGATAGGTACTCAGCCGCAGCTCGCGCCAGCCATGCAGCTCGTCCGCCTGCGTCTCATGTTGCCCTGCCAGAGGATGTCCGGCAGAAACGTAAATAGCCATCCTTGTCTGCATAGGCAGACGGGTCGCGCCAATATCGGTCGGGTAGCTGTCGCGCGCTTCCGTCAGGCCAATTTGCGCCCGCTCCTTTTGCAGCAGATCGATCACGTCCTCCTCTTCACCAATCAGGCACTCAAATTCCGTGTGCGGAAAACGCTGGTCGAACTGGCTCATCATCTGTTCCAGCACGGCCGGGTTAAGCGTATCGGAGAGAACAAAGGTAAAACGCGCCTCCGTTTGCGCGGTTAAAGATACGGCCAGCTCATCCAGGCGCGCGCTGGCGGCGAGTATCGACTGGACATAGCCCAGCACCTGTTCACCCTGGGCGGTCAACACCGGGTGACGCGCCGAGCGATCGAACAGCTCAAAGCCAAGGTCAGCTTCAAGGTTGGCGATGGAGGTGCTGATGGTGGACTGGCTTTTACGCAGCCGCCGTGCCGCAGCAGAAAACGAACCTGCGGCGACAGTTTCAACAAACGCGGTCAGTGCTTCGGGAGAATAACGCATGATGTATCTACTTTATCGATGGATACCATCTTTTATATATCACCTTAAACGATAAGAATAGACCGCATCAACGCCCATACTGGCGTCAATATGAGGTAAATATGCAACATCAGGATGCACTCCAACGTAAATTGCCGGAGCGGATCTTCCATGCCGTCTGTTTTGAAGGCATTGCTACGGCGATCCTCGCCCCGACGGCCGCGTGGCTAATGCAGCGCTCGGTGGTTGAAATGGGGGGTCTCACCATAATTCTGGCGACCACGGCAATGCTCTGGAACATTATCTATAACTTTGGCTTCGACCGTTTCTGGCCCGTCCAGCGGGTGAAGCGCACGGCGAAAGTGCGCGCCCTGCATGCGCTGGGTTTTGAATGCGGTTTTATTGTGATTGGCGTAACCATCGTTGCCGCCGTGCTGGGCGTGACGCTGCTCCAGGCCTTTACGCTGGAAATTGGTTTCTTCCTGTTCTTCCTGCCGTACACCATGCTCTACAATTGGGCGTACGACACCCTGCGGGAGAAAATCATCAAGCGCCGCCAGCAACGCCGCGCCCTGGCAAGCGAATAACCTTCCGGCCGGAGACCTGCTCCGGCCCACCCCTGCGAAGCAACGGCGACCTCAACGCATAATTATGGTAAATTGCACTCCTTTTTGTTCGTTTTATAGTTGATACGTTGCTCTAATGTCGAAAATTTGGTCAAAAGAAGAGACTCTCTGGAGTTTCGCCCTCTACGGCACTGCCGTGGGCGCAGGAACCCTGTTCTTGCCCATTCAGCTCGGCTCTGCTGGCGCGATTGTCCTGCTGATCACCGCCCTTGTGGCGTATCCCTTAACCTACTGGCCGCATAAAGCGCTGGCGCAATTTATTCTGTCGTCGAAGACGAAAGGCAACGAAGGGATCACTGGTGCCGTTTCCCATTACTACGGCAAAAAGATCGGCAACCTCATTACCACGCTCTATTTTGTGGCTTTCTTTGTGGTGGTTCTGATTTACGCGGTGGCGATAACTAACTCACTCACTGAACAGCTGGCGAAACGGATGACGGTGGATACCGGCATGCGGATGCTGGTGAGTTTTGGCGTGGTGCTGATTCTGAATCTGATCTTCCTGATGGGGCGGCACATCACCATTAAGGTGATGGGTTTCCTTGTTTTTCCGCTGATCGCCTATTTCCTGTTTGTCTCGCTGTATCTGACGGGCAGCTGGCAGCCGTCGCTTCTGACGAGCCAGATGGCCTTCGACCAGCATACGTTGCACCAGGTGTGGATTTCGATCCCGGTGATGGTTTTCGCTTTTAGCCATACTCCGATCATCTCGACTTTCGCCGTGGACCGTCGCGAGAAA
Source organism: Enterobacter sp. MGH119 (assembly GCF_001037675.1). Taxonomy (NCBI): domain Bacteria; kingdom Pseudomonadati; phylum Pseudomonadota; class Gammaproteobacteria; order Enterobacterales; family Enterobacteriaceae; genus Enterobacter; species Enterobacter sp. MGH119. The sequence continues at coordinate 311,605 of NZ_KQ089930.1, forward strand.
TACGGTGAAGAGGCGATGGGTAAATGCAAAAAAATCATGAAAGTGGCGTATCTGATCATCTGCCTCAGCGTGCTGTTCTTTGTGTTCAGCTGCCTGCTTTCGATTCCACCGTCGTATATCGTGGCGGCAAAAGAGGAAGGGGTGACGATCCTGTCCGCGCTGTCGATGATGCCTTCGTCCCCGGCATGGCTGGGCATTTCCGGCATTATCGTGGCAATTATAGCGATGTCGAAATCGTTCCTCGGCACCTATTTTGGCGTGATTGAAGGGGCAACGGAAATTGTGAAATCGTCTCTGAATCAGGTGGGTGTGAAAAAAAGTCGCGCCTTTAACCGCGCGGTTTCGATTCTCGGCGTGTCGCTGATTACCTTTGCGGTCTGCTGCATCAACCCGAATGCGATCTCGATGATTTACGCCATCAGCGGTCCGCTTATCGCCATGATCCTGTTCATCATGCCGACGCTGTCGACGTACCTGATCCCGTCGTTAAAACCGTACCGCTCCATCGGTAACCTGCTGACGCTGATTGTGGGTGTGCTGTGTGTGTCGGTGATGTTTGTCGGTTGAGTGTGCTGCCCGGCGCAATGCCGGGCATCTGTTTTACGCCCGAATATCGTCATACTCCCGCGTATTATCAAACTCATGCTTCGCAAACGGACACAGCGGGATAATTTTACGGTTCTCCCCGCGCATCTTCTCTACCACCTTCGCCACCAGCTGTTTACCCACACCCTGCCCTTTCAGGCTTGGATCTACATCGGTGTGCTCAATGATGCTCAGATGCTCGCCGGTTGGGACAAAGACAATCTCCGCTACCTGATTGCCTTCGGCGTCGTTGACGTAAAACTTGTTATGGCCTTCAAGAATTTCCATGGTTCCTCACTTATTTTTGGCGGTACTTCAGCGCACCGCTCGGGCAGGTATCAATTACGCGCACAACCGTTTCTGCATCTACTTCATCCGGCGCGATCCATGGTTTACGCTTCAGGTCGAACAGCGCCGCGCTGCCGCGCACGCAGTTGCCCGAGTGTTTGCAGATCCCGGTATTGAAGTAAACATCAATTTTCTCACCGGTGTAGGCCCGGTACCCCGCATCCAGTAGCTCCTGACCCATGATATTGCCTCTGTAATTATTGTGGTGACAAAAGAAGCATACCCTCAGCCGATCCGCCTGACCACGTCAAAAACGAGGTTTGGCCACCCTCTTTTCAACACGTTATTTCGCCAGACACTTAAGATTATTCCGAATACAGAAGCACCCGTTGCGACGATATATTTTTGCGTTGTGTCAACTCTTGTAATAATTCACGCCACGTTCACATTAGGATTATTAGCTAAGCGAACTCCCAACATCCAGATTTATTTCTCCCTAACCAGTGGATTTACCGTCCGTTTTTAAAGTTCGTAACGAAGCGGTATTTCCTGAACACCTGCAAAACTACCGCAAAACAACCCAGACATGAAATTTGACTCTTCTCACATAACGACTAATGTTAATTCCTGAACGACAACTGATACGAATTACTTATCGTATCTCCTGACATAAACGCAACATGAGGGTTGATATATGGCAGAGCAACATCGTGGTGGTTCCGGTAATTTCGCTGAAGACCGTGAAAAGGCATCAGAAGCTGGACGTAAAGGCGGCCAGCACAGCGGCGGTAATTTCAAAAACGATCCGCAACGCGCATCTGAAGCGGGTAAGAAAGGGGGCCAGAACAGTCACGGCGGAGGCCGTAAATCTGATAACTCCTGATCTTATTTAAAGCTCTTATAAATATACCGAGAGCATGCTGCGGGCCCGTCGGCTCGCAGTACCTTCCCTTTATTTCACTGGAGCGAAAATATGAATATGAAAACTGTTGAAGATGTATTTATTCACCTGTTATCCGACACCTACAGCGCTGAGAAGCAGCTGACCCGCGCTCTAAGCAAGTTAGCTCGCGCCGCATCCAGCGAGAAGTTGAGTGCCGCGTTCACGGCCCACCTCGAAGAGACTCAGGGACAAATCGAGCGTATCGATCAGATTATTGAGCAGGAATCCGGCCTCAAACTGAAGCGCATGAAATGCGTTGCGATGGAAGGCTTAATTGAAGAAGCCAACGAAGTTATTGAGAGCACTGAAAAAAATGAAGTGCGTGACGCTGCATTAATTGCCGCAGCACAAAAAGTCGAGCATTACGAGATTGCCAGCTACGGCACCCTGGCCACCCTGGCTGAACAATTAGGCTATAAAAAAGCCGTTAAACTTCTTGCCGAAACGCTGGAAGAAGAAAAAGAAACCGATCTCAAATTAACCGATCTGGCTGTCGGCAATATTAATCAAAAAGCCCAGAAAGGATAAATATTAATTTGATGAGCATCAGCAACAAAAATTAACCAGATAATAAATCACAGGAGTTAATTATGAATCATGTAGAACACTACCATGATTGGCTACGCGATGCCCATGCGATGGAAAAGCAAGCCGAATCCATGCTGGAATCTATGGCCAGCCGTATTGATAATTATCCCGACTTACGTGCACGAATTGAACAACACGTTAATGAGACTAAACACCAAATTACCGTGCTGGAAGAAATTCTCGACCGCAATGATATTTCCCGTTCGGTCATAAAAGATTCCATGAGCAAAATGGCGGCGCTCGGCCAGTCCATTGGCGGCATGTTCCCTTCCGACGAAATTGTTAAAGGCTCCATCAGCGGCTACGTTTTTGAGCAGTTTGAAATTGCCTGCTACACCTCTCTGCTGGCTGCGGCCAAACAAGCGGGCGATACCGCCTCCATTCCTGCCATTGAGTCCATTCTGGAAGAAGAGCGCCAGATGGCTGACTGGCTGCTCCAGCATATTCCACAGACGACGGAACAGTTCCTGCTGCGCTCCGATGCGGACGGTGTTGAAGCGAAAAAATAACGAAAGAGGGAGAAACTATGTTTCGACACGTAAAACAGCTGCAATACACGGTACGCGTAGCCGAACCGAATCCGGGACTGGCCAATCTTCTGCTTGAGCAGTTTGGCGGGCCACAGGGCGAACTTGCCGCGGCATGTCGTTACTTTACGCAAGGATTGAGCGACGACGATCCCGGTCGTAAAGATATGCTGATGGATATCGCGACCGAGGAATTAAGTCACCTGGAAATCATCGGCACCCTGGTGGGTATGCTGAATAAGGGTGCGAAAGGTGAACTGGCGGAAGGCGTTGAAAATGAAGCGGAATTGTACCGCTCCATGACCGAGAACGGCAACGACAGTCATATCACCTCCCTGCTCTACGGCGGTGGTACTCCACTGACCAACTCCGGGGGCGTACCATGGACGGCGGCGTATGTGGATACTATTGGCGAGCCCACCGCCGATCTGCGCTCTAACATTGCGGCCGAGGCGCGCGCCAAAATTATCTACGAACGGCTTATTAACGTAACGGACGATCCGGGTGTTAAAGATGCGCTGGCGTTTTTAATGACGCGTGAGGCAGCACACCAGCTCTCGTTTGAGAAGGCGCTCCAGTCGATCCGTAACAATTTCCCACCGGGTAAATTGCCGCCAATCGAAGAGTACACTAATAAGTACTACAATATGTCTGAGGGGGGAGAAGTTCGCGGCAGCTGGAACAGCGATAAGCACTTCGAGTACGTGGAATCTCCTCAGCCCGCGGTCGATGGCGGTGACGGCGGCGCAAGCGTAACGCTCACGACAGAGCAGGAAACGCTGGTCAAAGCGATGTGCGCACGTACGAAATCCGACCCTAACGCCGATCCGCTTACCGGTGCCGAGCTTGGCGCAGGTAAGAAAAAACCGTAACCGGTTTTGCCAGGCAGCCTGAGGCTGTCTGGCAATGCCTTGTGCGCTATCAGTTCCAGAGGTACGGAGCATGTTCGAGCTTGATGCGTTTCATCTGGCCAGGATACAGTTCGCCTTTACCGTCTCTTTTCATATTCTCTTCCCGGCGATCACCATCGGGCTTGCGAGCTATCTGGTGGTTCTCGAAGGCATGTGGCTTCGCACAAAAAATGATGTCTGGCGCTCGCTATACCATTTCTGGCTAAAAATTTTCGCCGTCAACTTTGGTATGGGCGTGGTTTCCGGGCTGGTGATGGCTTACCAGTTTGGGACTAACTGGAGCGGCTTTTCCCAGTTCGCGGGCAGCATAACCGGCCCTTTGCTCACCTATGAAGTCTTAACCGCCTTCTTCCTGGAAGCCGGTTTCTTAGGCGTGATGCTGTTCGGCTGGAACAAGGTTGGCCCCGGCCTGCACTTCTTTGCCACCTGCATGGTGGCGCTGGGCACGCTGATGTCCACCTTCTGGATCCTCGCCTCTAACAGCTGGATGCACACCCCGCAGGGCTTCAGTATTCAGAACGGTCAGGTCATTCCCGAAGACTGGCTGGCCATTATCTTTAACCCCTCATTCCCTTACCGACTGATCCATATGTCCATCGCCGCCTTCCTGTGCAGCGCCTTGTTTGTGGGCGCGTCCGGGGCATGGCATCTGCTGCGCGGTAACGATACGCCCGCGATCCGCAAGATGTTCTCCATGGCCATGTGGATGGCGCTGCTGGTCGCGCCCATTCAGGCCGTGGTTGGGGATATGCACGGGCTGAATACGCTTGAGCACCAGCCTGCCAAAATCGCCGCGATTGAAGGCCACTGGGAAAACCCGCCCGGCGAGGCCACCCCGCTGCTGTTGTTTGGCGTACCGGATATGGAAGAGGAACGCACCAAATACGGGCTTGAAATTCCCGCGCTCGGCAGCCTGATCCTGACGCACAGCCTGGATAAACAGGTCCCGGCGCTGAAGGATTTCCCGAAAGAGGACCGCCCTAACTCGCTCATCGTCTTCTGGTCTTTCCGCATTATGGTCGGCATGGGGCTGCTGATGATTACCCTTGGCATACTGAGCGTCTGGCTGCGCTATCGCCGTCGACTCTATCACTCACGGCCATTCCACTGGTTTGCCCTCTGTATGGGGCCTGCCGGATTACTCGCGCTGCTCGCCGGGTGGGTCACCACCGAAGTGGGCCGCCAGCCGTGGGTCGTTTACGGCTATCTGCGCACGATAGATGCGGTGTCTCTGCACAGCACGTTGCAGATGAGCATCAGCCTGCTGGCCTTTATCGTGGTCTACTGTTCGGTATTTGGCGTGGGATATGTGTATCTCGCCCGGTTGATTAAAAAAGGTCCGCAGCCTGTGGGCACGCTAACGTCTAATACATCGGGCACCCCTGCCCGTCCGCTGTCCGCCGCCGAGTCTGTTCCGGAAGAGGAGAAGATCTGATGGGCGTCGATATCCCGGTCATCTGGTTTGCCATTATTGTCTTCGCCACGCTGATGTACATCATCATGGACGGTTTCGATCTCGGTATCGGCATGCTGTTCAGCTTTGTGGGTGATGCCAAAGAGCGCGACGTGATGGTGAACAGCGTCGCCCCGGTCTGGGACGGAAATGAAACCTGGCTGGTTCTCGGCGGCGCAGGGTTGTTCGGCGCGTTTCCGCTGGCCTACGCGGTAATAATCGATGCCCTGACCATCCCGCTGACGGCCATGCTGATCGGGCTTATTTTCCGCGGCGTGGCATTTGAGTTTCGCTTTAAGGCGACCCCTTCCCACCGCAAATTCTGGGACTATTCTTTTGCTGGCGGTTCCCTACTTGCAACCTTCAGCCAGGGGATCGTGGTTGGCGCGATGATCAACGGCTTTGACGTGGAAGGGCGTCGCTTTGTGGGCTCCTCGCTGGACTGGTTCACCCCGTTTAACCTGTTCTGCGGGCTGGGCTTAATTGTCGCCTATACCCTGCTGGCCACCACGTGGCTGATCATGAAAAGCGAAGGCGCGCTGCAAAACCGGATGCGCGAGCTGACCCGCCACGTTCTGCTGGCGCTGATTGCCGTCATTGCGGTGGTAAGTATCTGGACCCCGCTCGGCTGGCAGTTTGTCGCCGAGCGCTGGTTTACTCTGCCTAACTTCTTCTGGTTCCTGCCGGTTCCGGTTCTGGTGGCGGTATTCAGCCTGTGGATCTGGCGGCTGACGCGTAATCCCGACAGCCATGCCCGTCCGTTCCTGTTAACGCTGGGCCTGATCTTCCTCGGCTTTAGCGGCCTGGGCATCAGCCTGTGGCCACACATAATTCCGCCGCACATCACCCTGTGGGAAGCCGCCGCGCCGCCTGCCAGCCAGCTGTTTATGCTGATCGGCACGCTGTTAATCATCCCGGTGATCCTGGTTTATACCGCCTGGAGCTATTACGTCTTCCGGGGCAAAGTGTCTGATACCGAAGGTTATCACTAAGGATTACTATGGCAGGCTGGCATACACGCGCCATTATTTACCAGATAGATACTGCCCTGTTTTACGATCTGAACGGCGATGGCTGTGGCGACATCGCCGGGATCGCCGCGAAGCTACGCTACATCCGCCGGATGGGCGCGACGGTTATCTGGATCACTCCGTTTTACCTCACGCCTTTTCTCGATGAAGGCTATGACGTGAGCGACCATTTGCAGGTCGATCCCCGCTTCGGCAAGCTCAACGATATCATCGCCTTTATTGAACAGGCGCGGGAGCTGGGGATGCAGGTCATTATTGAGCTGCTGATCCAGCATACCTCGGATGCGCATCCCTGGTTTCAACAGGCCCGCCGCAACCCTCAATCACCCTATCGTGACTATTACCTGTGGTCCGACACGGACGACGACGATACGCCGCCGATGTTCCCCGGCGTGGAGAAGAGTATCTGGGCATGGGACGACGAGGCGGGGCAATACTATCGGCATATGTTTTATCACCACGAGCCGGATCTCAATCTGGCCTCCCCTGCGGTGCTGAAGGAGGTTGAGAACATCATCATCTTCTGGCTAAAGCTCGGGGTGTCGGGCTTTCGCCTGGATGCGGCGTCGCACCTGACAAAACAGGCCGGACGTGGGGATGAAAAACGCGGCCTGTGGATCCTGGAGCATCTGCGCCGTCTTATCGAGCAGCGTAACCCGGATGCAATCCTGCTCGGCGAAGTCGACGTGGAGGTCGAGGCCTACAAAGATTATTTTGGTCAGAACGACCGGCTCAACCTGGTGCTGAATTTCTGGCTCAATAAGTACTTCTACGTCAGCCTTGCGGAGAAAAGCGCACGACCGCTGCACAACGCGGTGAAGAAGATGATTGTGCCGCCGGACTCCTGCTGCTTCGCCAACTGGCTGCGCAATCATGATGAGCTGGATCTGGAAGGGATAGGAAATAAAGCGAAGCAGACCGTCATTGATGCCTTTGCCCCTGACGAAGAGATGAGCGTGTATCAGCGAGGGATCCGCCGCCGTCTGGCGCCGATGCTTAATGGCGATCGTAAGCGGCTGGCCTTTTGCCATGCGGTCTTGTTTTCGCTGCCGGGCGTACCGGTCATGCGCTACGGGGATGAGATTGGCATGGGAGAGGATTTGGAACTGGAGGAGCGTTACGCCGTACGCACCCCGATGCAGTGGGCCGGATCGCAAGGCGGCGGTTTCTCAGACGCCGACCCGGAAACTTTTATCGCCCCGATGATTGACCGCGGCCCGTACCGCTATCAAAAAATCAACGTGGCGGATTCGCTGTTGCACCGCAACTCACTCCTGCACTGCATTATCGATATCGCCAATACGCGCTCGGAGTTCCCTGAGATCGGCGTCGCGCCGTTTCGTCTTATTAATATCGACAGCGATGCGGTGCTGGGGATCTATTACGAAACCGACACGCGCAGCATTCTGACCTTCGTTAACTTCAGCGATAAGCCCGTTAATTTTACTGCCAGAGGGATCCGGCATGCGACCTGGACCGCCTGCCTGGCGGACAAACGCTACAACGACGCGCTGGTGTGCGGCAAAACCGTCGCGCTTAACCTCAGCGGCTATGGCTACCGCTGGTTCTGGACCGATCGTACCGCACTGCGCTGATTATCGTCTCCGCGAGAGCAGAAGACACGCCACGATCGCACCCGTGACGGCGAGGGAGCCGAGCAGCACTTTCCCCGGCATGCCGGAGGTAACGGTGGTGGCGCGCTCTTTTGCTTCGTCGGTGAAGTGCCCGTGGATTTTATGCAGATCGTTAACCGGCTGATCCAGATAGTCCTGACGGTCATCCGCATTTAGCGTATCGGTCATCTGCCCTTCCCAGGCCTTTTTAACCATCAGCCGATCCAGAAAGCCGGGGAAAAGGAATTGCCCGACAATCGACTGGACGGTGCTGCTGCCCACCCACAGTTCCCGCACCGGTTTCTGGGCCACCTTAAAAATAGCGCTGGCAGCCACTTCCGGCTGAAACACGGGAGGAACCGGGCGCATCGCCCAGGCAAATTTATTTCTCGCCCACTCGAACTGCGGCGTGTTGAGGCCCGGCATCTGTACCATGGCGATCTGCACCCGGCTGTTTTCATGCATCAGTTCGGTGCGCACGGCATCGGTAAATCCGCGGATCGCGGCTTTCGCCCCGCAGTAGGCTGACTGCAAGGGAATGGAGCGGTAGGCCAGCGCGGAGCCAACCTGAATAATCGTTCCGCGATCGCGTGGGGTCATTAACTCCAGCGCGGCGCGGGTACCGTTAACATAGCCCAGATAGGTCACCTCGGTGACGCGGCGAAACTCCTCAGGCGACATGGTGCGAAACGGCGCCAGCATCCCGCCCATGGCGTTATTCACCCACACATCGATGGCTCCAAGCCGGTATTCAATCTCGTTAGCAGCATCGGTCACCGCCTTGCTGTCCGCCACGTCGGCCTGAACGGCACAGGCATTGATCCCGAAACGGCGCAACTCCTCTTCTGTGGAGCGCAGGCTCTGCTCATCGCGGGCAATGATGCCCACATCGTAGCCCGCTTTGGCAAAGTGCAGCGCCGTGGCCTTCCCCACGCCCGCCGTACCGCCGGTAATAACGATGACAGCCATAGCCTTTCCCCTTGTTTCAGACGTTATCCCAGCCGGAGAGTATTTCGATCAGTTCAGACAGGGAATAACGCACCGCTTTATCCACCACATCCTGACATTCACCGGAAAACAGCACGGTGCGGGTTTCCGTCTGTCCGCGAATATTCCAGCCGAAGCAGACCGTACCGGCTGCGGTGCCATCGTCTCCGCCTTCCGGTCCCGCATAGCCGCTGATGGCAAGGCCAATATCCGCCTCGGCAATTTCGCGAATTTTAGCGGCCATCTCGGTCACCGTTTGTTCACTGACGGCGGTGAAGCGCTCAATGGTTTCGTGCCGCACGCCGAGGATCCTCTCCTTCGCCGCATCGCTGAACACCACCATGCCAACGTCATAAAATTCCGCCGTGTTCTCTTCGGCACAAAGCGCAACCGCAAGATTGCCGCCGGTACAGGACTCTGCGGTAGTTAACCGCAAACCTCTGTCCGTAAGCTGAGTGGCGAGCTTTTTCGTCAGCTCGCTGATGGTGCTGTTACTGTCGTGAATAAGATTGCTCATCGCGTTGCCCTTAATTTTCGTCAGGAATAATAGAAATATGACCATTACGCTCAAGAATAGCGTATTTTATCTCCTTCAATTCTGTAATACCGTGATTCTGGCGGGCTGATACCAATATATCATCACAGGATACATCGACCTTTTTCAGTTTATCGGCAAGGGGGACACCGTTCTCCACCAATATCACCGGCGTGCCATCAAGAATATTCTCAACAGTGGAAAAATATTTTTTCAGGAGGCCAAAAATAATATCCACCACCACCAGCGTTGTTATTGTAATCATCGCACCGGTGACGGAAAAATCTTCGCCAAGCAGCGCCTGCTGTGTCGCTTCACTGATAATTAAGAGCAAAATAAGGTCAAAACTGGTCATTTGTAGCAGGGCGCGCCGCCCGGCAACTTTAAACACAATGACCAGAAACAGGTAAATTGCCAGGGCACGAAAAACCATGTCCATATTCGACTCCTAGGGGTAAATAAACTGCCAGAAACGGATATCTGGCTCGTTGTTTACGCGGATGATGTTTGTCCACTTCCCTGCTTTTGACGGCGTGATGAATAATAGAACGGTAAATTTATCGGTCTGTTGTAAACGATCGTAGACGAGAAACAGGGTATTCCCCCGGCTGTACATGCTGTCCGGTTGTGGCCAGACGCTGCCGGGCTCATACGCGTCGCTGCTTTCGCTGGTCAGGCTGAAGGTATATTTCCCCTCAGACGTCACCGGAAACGTCAGCGCCATCCGCGATTCGGTCTGGCGGCGACCGAAGCGCTCATAGCTCAGGGTCAGGGATTTTGCATCGTTTGTTTTCTCCACGTCACTGACCACACCGCTTGAAAACAGCCCGGCAATTGCCGCCACGATAATAGCTAACAGCACAATAAAACCCACCTGACGAAATGCGTACTCAAACGTCAGTAAACGATAACTCTCTTTTATCCCAGGCACTTTTTCATTTTTTGGTTCCATGGCAGTCGTCACCGTTTCGCTTAATTGCCGAAATTTTTGATTTCTCTGTGAAAATGCTTTTAAGACTTATCACATTTGCCACATAAAGAAATAGCAACAATACTTAATAAGTCAAGACATCCAAAATGAAGGATATCAGATGAAATTATCAGTGATTTCAGCTTTGTTAATATTAATTATCCCTACTGCCTGGGCAGATAATAACGGCGGGTTACAAAAGGGTGACGCGCCGCCACCGCCGCATGCGTTGGACAGCGGTTATCGTGGTACCGATGATGCGCGCATTATGACCATTACTCAGGCGAAAGAGATGCATGATGGCGCCTCTATTTCACTGCGCGGCAATCTTATTGATGGCAATGGCGATAAATACGTATTCCAGGATAAAACCGGGAAAATCGACGTTATTATCCCGAAAGCCGTATTTGACGACAGAACCGTGGAACCTGACAACATGATCAGTATTAGCGGCTCGCTCGATAAAAAATCATCCCCACCCGTAGTCCGGGTCAGCCACTTGCAAAAATAATTCAGCGAAGCGTTAACGCTGTAACTATCCATCAAATCTCACCCCTAACAAGGAGTTAGCTATGAGTGATAATGAACAACGTACGAACGCTTACCCAACGCCACCTTTCCCGAAGCAACCCCAGACGCCGCCGGGCCTGTCCTCAGAAATGGAACCCGTACCCGACCACGGCGAGAAGAGCTACAAAGGGCATGGACGTCTTGCCGGTAAGAAGGCGCTAATTACCGGGGGCGATTCCGGCATCGGACGCGCGGTAGCCATTGCCTATGCCCGCGAAGGGGCAGATGTCGCCATTAACTATTTGCCGGAAGAGGAAGAAGACGCAGCGGAAGTCATCGCCCTGATTAAAGCGGAAGGACGGAACGCCGTCGCGCTTCCGGGCGATGTGCGCGACGAAACTTTTTGTCAGAACCTGGTGGAGCAGGCCGTCTCAAAACTGGGCGGGCTGGATATCCTGGTGAATAACGCAGGCCGCCAGCAGTATCGTGAGTCGCTGGAAGAACTGACTACGGAAGATTTTGACGCGACCTTTAAGACCAACGTCTATGCGCCTTTCTGGATCACAAAGGCGGCGTTGCGCCACATGAAAGCCCCTGCATCCATTATTAACACCTCCTCCGTTCAGGCGGTTAAACCGAGCGCCGTACTGCTTGACTATGCGCAGACCAAAGCCTGTCTCGCGGTGTTTACCAAAGCGCTGGCGAAACAGCTGGGTCCGAAAGGGATCCGCGTGAACGCGGTAGCGCCCGGACCTTACTGGACCGTGCTCCAGCCCAGCGGTGGGCAGCCACAGGAAAAAGTGAAACATTTTGGCGAGAGTACCCCTCTGGGACGCCCGGGACAGCCCGTGGAGATCGCACCGCTGTATGTCACTCTGGCCTCGGATGAGTGTTCATACACCTCCGGGCAGGTCTGGTGTTCAGACGGCGGCGACGGCGTCATTTGACGAAAAAGGCTGCGAAAGCAGCCTTTTTTACTTTTAAGGGGTGACGACAGGAAACCAGAAGCCGAAGCTCTCCATGCAGCGCAGCATTTCGTTCACCTTCGCGGCATTGCCGACGATCGTCACCTCTCCTGCCTGTTGCGCCTTTTTCAGCGTGGTCTCTTTGAGGATGATTTTATTCAGCGTTTCGCGGCTGAGCGTCATGGCTACCATGGTACTCTTTTTAATCAGCCTGTCGCCCGCCCAGCTGCCGTAGTCGATCCCCAGGCCGTAATTACCGTAAAGCCCGATCCCGGCATAAAGATCATCGTTTATCTTCTGGCTATAAAAGGCGCTGGCATTCGGGATGGTTTTCATCACATCGCCGGGGCTTTGATGGGCATCGTTATCCAGCTGGTTGTCGATGGAGCCATCCATAACCTGTAACCCACCGGTGACCATATGATCCGGTAAGCGCGTCATGCCAGCCGGGTTGGTCATGATTGTCGAGGCGTCCTTCGCACGAGCCGCCTGCCCTGCTCCGGCAAGCGCGGTATCTTCGGTGCCGGCTTCATAAAAATAGAGGGCGCTGGCATGGGCACTGGAGACAGCTAATACGCCAGCGCACAGGAGGAGTCGTGTTTTCATCTGTGGTCCGGGAAATAAAAAATTTGCCGACAGATATAACAGGGGCGATTGATTACGTAAAAAGAAAGAGGGTTTAATTTTAAATTATGCGCGGTTCAGCCCCTCTTAATATCTCTGACAATTCAGCGACGTCCGGAATACGACGCCGCTACGTCCTGCACCTGTAATACGCTCAGGTACAGGACGATAAAATCCAGCAACTTTTATACATGTTTATTAGGACTTACTTATAATGCTCCAGATTGGTTTCCGGGCCCGTTCTGGCAATTTCCTGAGCTTTGCCGAAACTTTCAATCAGGCACTTATATTCCGGACAGACATGCTCTGCCAGGATCTCAGCAAAGCGAGAACCTTCCTCGCGGTTCCAGGTTCTCATTAATTCAGCGACAATGGCAAACGTATCGGTAGGGATCGCCCCCGCCTGAGCCACGCGCGCGATGGTGGTATCGGTCGCGATTTTGGACCAGTTCCCCGAGGCATCCACAACACAGTAAACCTTATACCCCTCGTGGACAGCGCTAACCGCAGGGAACGCCATGCAGACGCTGGTGAGCGTGCCGGCAATAATCAGGGTCTTTCTGCCCGTCTTTTCCACTTCCTTCACAAACGCCGGATTATCCCAGGTATTAATCTGCCCGGTGCGTGGAACATACACGGCATGGGGTGCATATTTGTGAATTTCCGGGATGAGCGGGCCATTGGGACCGTCAGGAACAGAGGCCGTGGTGATCACCGGGATATTTAAAAGCGTGGCAACTTTGGCTATCGCTGTCACATAATTACGAAGGTCTGGTACAGGCACATCACGTACCGTGTTGAATAAGCCACTCTGATGGTCGATGAGTAAAATTACAGCGTCATCAGTATCAATCATACCGTTTGTAGCAGCCATATTTCTTTCCTCATGATTTCTTTTACATTGCCGTCAACTCTCCCGGCTCCGCGATTTTACATGCACATGGTCAGGGTATAATGCATTGATAAATCATAATGAATAGTAGTTCGATCCGGTCTGAATACCGCATCATTTCAGGACAATTTCTGGCACGGTACGCTGAGCCATCGACGCTGACGGAAAGCCCTCGTGAGGAGAAAAAATCTTTACAATGCCGTTATGCGGCCATTCGTATTCGTTCGGCTGAAGGCAAGCGTTACTCACTACTGGGATCGCCCTTATCCTCCCGCATGGATTCGATAAACTCCCGTTGCTCCTCTGTGAGTTCAAGCTCATCCAGCAAGCGATCTAACTCTTCTTCAGGTGATTCCTTTTGGTTCTTTCTCTTCCCGGTAGCCATACTCACCCTTGAGTTATTAGGATTAATCTCAGGGTATCCAGGGTACAGGAAATGTGCAACTTAGCGTGTTATGCCATGGGTGATTCCTTGTTTAGCAAAAGAAGGCTTTTTACTACGAAAAGAGAGCTTTGTGCCTGTTGCAATAAAGCGAGGCAAATTGCAGCGTAAGCAAAGCGGTGTGACGCAGTGGCAACACCAGAATATTTCATGCAGATCCAGTGAAATTATTAGGCGGTTAATCGTTCCACTCAGCGGATCTATAATAGAGCCGGGGATATTTTAAGCAGGAGGAAGTAAACTGGGAGGATAAAGAGACGGGACACCCACGGGGGTGGGTTGTGAAAGTATTTCCTATGGTCTTCGACCTTATTGCACCTAAAATGACCAGACACATTTTGGGAAGGAGTCTTTAATGGATATTGCGTTGCTTAACAGGGGCTGGAACAGAACATGGTCAGATACCATGGTGAATCTAGAGGCCCGGAAACTCGTCGAAACAGCAAACCGGCTGTCAGCATTCTATTTGCAAGATGGTCTTACACGTATCAAGTTTGTCGAAGAGATAAAACAGGTTGTAGATAAAGAATTTGAAACAGCACGACGAGCTAAAACCGATGAAGAATGCATTGCATGCATCAAAAATCTGCGTGCTGAAACAGATAATCTACACGAACAAGAACGCCTGTTAAGAACCAGAGCCGCACAGCTTTACGCGAAGGTCGAGTTTGTTAAGGAAAATAATAAAATCGTCGGTTATGTTATATCCGCCGTAAACGTGGTGCTATCAGGCGTGGTTCTCTTTGGTGGCTTTATGATGTTATCCACTATGGGGCCGATTGGTATGCTGGCTGGGGCAGTACTGATTGCCGATGGAATGAACGGATTAACGAAAGAAGTGCTCAACTTTGATCAGCCAGAAGGACATAAATCCTCGCAAGGTATCATTGCTGACTCCGCGATGCATACGGCCCAGTTCATGGGATTTAATCCTAACACGGGCTTGGCTCTCTATAATGGTGTTACTCTCGGTGCCAGTGTGTACAGCATTGTAGGACTCGCTCGAAAAACTGGAGCCTGGAGATTATTTCGCTGGCTTCCACACGATTACTATCGCAAAGTCAGCACAATGAGCACTCCTAAGCTAACAATGAAGATTGTCGGTTATGGTGTTAAAGCAAAAGTGATTTTCGATCTATTGACAACCGAAAATGGAACCAGTTAATCCTTGATAGTTTTTCGGTAACGCCAGGATTTATAGGAAATTACCGGCGGCTGCGCGAAGGACATAATGGCAACCCCAAAGATCATCGCCAGCCCCCATGCAACTGCTCTATCAGGTGAGCTGAAGACGATAAGTAGCAGTAGGATTAAGGCACACACAGCCACCACTCCCGCCAAGGTAACAAATCGCCTAGCGAGGTCATTTATGGCCTCTCCAAGCGTTCCTCCATATTTTTCAATGTTGCTTTTTATCTTCTGCAATTCGGGCTGCGTAAACCCTGAACGTAACAAAGCCTCATCAGTCACTTTCATATCGTCTCGTCCCTTATCTCCCAGAAGTGTTTTCCCAATCGCTGATTGTGCAAGCAATCATACTGATGAACTTTACAGCAATCCACATGATGTTTGTCCAATGAATCAGATTTCAGACAATAGAAGCCATAAAGCCCCGTTGGTGATACAGCAACAAGTGGAGCCGTTAGGCGACAACATCAGACTGTCAGAGGGATCACACCTTATCAGGATAACCGTGTACCCTTGCGGGAGCGTGGCTGAAACGCTGATAGATCCTACATGTCGTTTGTAGGTACGTTATCACCATAAACCTGTTTTCGGGAGTTATGCCAGATATGCGGCTTTTAGTTCGTTGTTGTGCTGTCGCGGTAAGAAACTGGAACCACCGCCAGCGTGGATGATATGTTTCCTTGTACTACAGACCCTGTCACGCGACGCCAGATACGGGCATAGAACATTGGGTAGTTTTAGTTGTACCTGCTAAAGCGGAGCAAAGTAACTAACTGATAAATTATAACTTGTTAATTTATGAGGAGACTGGAGCGGGCGAAGGGAATCGAACCCTCGTATAGAGCTTGGGAAGCTCTCGTTCTACCATTGAACTACGCCCGCTTTGAGGTGCGTAAGGCATTATAGACCTTACGCCTCTTCATACAAGCCTTTACCCCACTAAGTGGCGATTAAATAATCACTTAGCACTTCGGCTTACTGCCCTGCGCCGGAAGATAACGCTGCGGATCGATGGCTGTGGCCTTATAGCGGATCTGGAAGTGCAGCTTCACCGTATCCGTCCCGGTACTGCCCATGGTCGCAATCTTCTGCCCCGCCTTCACGTTCTGCCCGTTATTGACCAGCATCGTGTCGTTATGCGCATAAGCAGTAATGTAGTCCTCACCATGCTTAATCATGATCAGGTTACCGTATCCACGAAGCTGGTTACCGACATAGACCACCTTCCCGGCCCCTGAAGCGTAAACCGGCGTGCCGCGTGCGGCAGCGATATCAATACCTTTATTGCCACCTTCCGAGAGCGAGTACGGCGCAACCACTTTTCCGCTTGCAGGCCAGATCCAGCAGCGCTGACCGACCGGCGGCCAGGATGATTTAGGCACCTGATAGGATGGCGTGACTTTGGCTGTTTTACGCGTTGAGGACTTTTTCCCTGAGGAAGAACCGCCGTTAACCTTGAGCTTCTGCCCTACCTCAATAGTATACGGTGGAGAAATATTATTCAGGCGCGCCAGCTCCTTCACGCTGGTTCCCGTGGCGCGTGAGATGCGGTAGAGCGTGTCCCCGCGCTTAACGGTATAGACTGCACCGGAATAACTGCCCATATCCGAAGATTTACTCCCCGAGCATCCTGCTACAAGTAGCGTCAGCGTCAGGCAGAAAACGGCAATGATCGGGTTTCTCGTCAGGCTTCCTGCAAACAAAACAGCTCCTCGGTCAGCGTGAATGGCGCACTATGATAGCAGCCCAAACTGATGCGGGTCATGCCCTTTTCCGCTCTGTGGGCCAAACCGTTCGCATAAGAATGCAGTATAATAATTCCGCTGATGGTGCTGAACCATTAAGCATTTTGGCACTGGAGCATCAATGAGTATTCAAGAACACGTTATTTTGGTAAATGACCAGGGAAAAGTGATTGGCACTCAGGAGAAGTACGCCGCGCACACGTCACACACCCCGCTACACCTGGCCTTCTCTTCATGGCTGTTTAACGCTAACGGAGAATGTCTGATCACCCGTCGCGCCTTAAGTAAAAAAGCCTGGCCCGGCGTATGGACCAACTCCGTTTGCGGTCATCCACAGGCCGACGAAGCGACAGAGCAGGCGATTATCCGCCGCTGCCGCTTTGAAGTCGGCGCCGAAATCACAGACATCACCCCCATTGCCCCGGAGTTCCGCTACCGTGAAGCCGACCCGTCAGGGATCGTTGAAAACGAAATCTGCCCGGTCTATGCCGCCCGCGTAACGAATACCCTCGCAATCAATGACGATGAAGTGATGGAGTATCAGTGGGTGGAGCTGGACGCGCTATTCCGCGCGCTGGACGCCACACCGTGGGCATTTAGCCCGTGGATGGTGCAAGAAGCGAACACTGCGCGTGAAAAACTCAGCGCCTTCGCGGCGCAATAAAAAAGCCCCGGCGATAAACGCACGGGGCTTTTTTTACGTCTTAACGGCTTATTTCACCGGACGCATCGCCGGGAACAGGATCACGTCGCGAATGGTGTGGCTGTTGGTGAACAGCATCACCATACGGTCGATACCAATACCCAGGCCAGCCGTCGGCGGCAGGCCGTGCTCCAGCGCGGTCACGTAGTCTTCGTCGAAGAACATCGCTTCGTCATCGCCTGCCGCTTTCGCGTTAACCTGATCCTGGAAGCGCTGCGCCTGATCTTCTGCATCGTTCAGCTCGCTAAAGCCGTTACCGATTTCGCGGCCCCCGATGAAGAATTCGAAGCGGTCAGTGATTTCCGGGTTCTCGTCATTACGACGCGCCAGCGGAGACACTTCCGCCGGGTATTCGGTGATGAAGGTAGGCTGAATCAGGTGCGCTTCGGCCACTTCTTCGAAGATCTCGGTCACGATACGGCCCAGACCCCAGCTCTTCTCAACCTTAATACCGATGCTTTCAGCGATCGCTTTCGCAGAGTCGAAGTTATCCAGATCCGCCATATTGGTTTCAGGACGGTATTTCTTGATCGCTTCGCGCATGGTCAGTTTTTCGAACGGCTTGCCGAAGTCGAACACCTCTTCACCGTAAGGTACCTGGGTGGTGCCCAGAATGTCCTGCGCCAGGGTGCGGAACAGGGATTCGGTCAGCTCGATCAGATCTTTGTAATCCGCATAGGCCATATAGAGTTCCATCATGGTGAACTCTGGGTTATGACGTACGGAGATACCTTCGTTACGGAAGTTACGGTTGATCTCAAACACGCGGTCAAAACCGCCGACCACCAGACGCTTCAGGTACAGTTCCGGCGCGATACGCAGGTACATGTCCAGGTCCAGGGCGTTGTGATGGGTGATGAACGGACGAGCGGAGGCTCCGCCTGGGATCACCTGCATCATCGGGGTTTCTACTTCCATAAAGTCGCGGTTAACCATGAACTGGCGAATGCCGGCCATGATCTGGGAGCGAATTTTGAAGGTCTTACGGGATTCATCGTTAGAGATGAGATCCAGGTAACGCTGACGATAGCGCGCTTCCTGATCCTGCAAACCGTGGAACTTGTCCGGCAGCGGGCGCAGGGCTTTGGTCAGAAGACGCAGCTCGGTGCAGTGGATAGACAGTTCACCGGTCTTGGTTTTGAACAGTTTACCTTTAGCGCCCAGGATGTCGCCCAGGTCCCACTTCTTGAACTGCTCGTTGTAGATGCCTTCCGGCAGGTCGTCACGAGAGACGTACAGCTGAATGCGGCCGCCAACGTCCTGTAAGGTCACGAAGGACGCTTTACCCATGATACGACGGGTCATCATGCGGCCCGCCACGGACACTTCAACGTTCAGCGCTTCCAGCTCTTCGTTCTCTTTACCGTCGAAGTCTGCGTGCAGTTGGTCTGAGGTGTGGTCACGACGAAAATCGTTCGGGAACGGCACGCCCTGCTCGCGCAGCGCTGCCAGCTTCTCGCGGCGGGTTTTCAGTTCGTTGTTAAGATCGACTACCGCGTCAGCGCCCTGTGCTTGTTGTTCAGACATGTTGGTTCCTCATAACCCTGCTTTCAAACTTGCTTCGATAAATTGGTCCAGGCTGCCGTCCAGCACCGCCTGCGTGTTACGGGTTTCAACCCCGGTGCGCAGGTCTTTGATGCGGGAGTCATCAAGGACGTAAGAACGGATCTGGCTGCCCCAGCCGATATCGGACTTGTTGTCTTCCATCGCCTGCTTCTCAGCATTTTTCTTCTGCATCTCCAGCTCATAAAGCTTCGCTTTCATCTGCTTCATGGCCTGGTCTTTGTTCTTATGCTGGGAACGGTCGTTCTGGCACTGTGTTACCAGCCCGGTTGGAATGTGGGTAATACGCACCGCAGATTCCGTACGGTTAACGTGCTGACCACCCGCGCCGGATGCGCGGTAAACGTCGATACGCAGGTCCGCCGGGTTGATGTCGATATCGATATCTTCATCCACTTCCGGGTAGACAAACGCGGAGCTGAAGGAGGTGTGACGACGGCCGCCGGAATCGAACGGGCTCTTACGCACCAGGCGGTGAACGCCGGTTTCAGTACGTAGCCAGCCGTAGGCGTAATCGCCAATAATCTTGATAGTGACGGATTTGATACCCGCCACTTCACCTTCGGATTCTTCGATAATCTCGGTTTTGAAACCGCGCGCTTCCGCCCAGCGCAGGTACATGCGCATCAGCATGCTCGCCCAGTCCTGTGCTTCGGTACCGCCAGAACCTGCCTGAATATCGAGATAGCAGTCAGCGCTATCGTATTCGCCGGAGAACATGCGACGGAATTCCAGCTGCGCCAGCTTCTCTTCCAGCACGTCGAGCTCTGCCACGGCTTCGTTAAAGGTTTCTTCGTCGTCGGCTTCGACAGCCAGCTCCAGCAGCCCAGAAACATCTTCCAGACCCTGCGCCATTTGATCCAGCGTATCTACGATGGCTTCGAGGGAAGAACGCTCTTTACCCAGCGCCTGCGCGCGCTCAGGTTCGTTCCAGACGTCCGGCTGTTCCAGCTCGGCGTTTACTTCTTCGAGACGCTCTTTCTTGGCATCGTAGTCAAAGATACCCCCTAAGAACGTCAGAGCGCTCCGTGAGGTCCTGAATGCGGTTTTTTACCGGATTAATTTCAAACATGGTCTGTTTTCTTTTATGAGCTTGTCAAAATGCGGTGATAAGAGCGGGATTGTACCGAATCCACGCCCTTTTTTATAGAGATTACTGACGCTAAATTGGCCAGATATTGTCGATGATGAGCTGAAGGGAGCGGTTACCACGGAACTCGTTAATATCCAGCTTATAGGCCAGCTCAACCTCGCGCACGCCGTTGTCCGGCCAGATGGAGGTATCAACGTTAAAGGCGATGCCGTCGAGCAGCGGTCCGCCGCCGACCGGTTCCACCATCACTTTGAGATGGCGTTCGCCCACGATGCGCTGTTGCAACAAACGAAAACGTCCGTCGAAAAGCGGCTCCGGAAACATCTGCCCCCACGGGCCGGCATCGCGCAGCATCTGCGCCACCTCCATGGTCATTTCAGCCGGTGAAAGCTCACCGTCAGAAACCACTTCACCCTGCAACAGAGCCGGATCGATCCACTCGGTGACCAGTTCGCCAAACAGACGCTGGAACTCGTCGAACTTCGCCTCTTCCAGCGACAGGCCTGCCGCCATCGCGTGACCGCCGAACTTAATCATCAGGTTCGGATGCAGCGTATCCAGACGCTCCAGCGCATCGCGCATATGCAGCCCCTGAATGGAACGACCGGAGCCTTTCAGCGTGCCGTCCCCGGCGGGGGCGAACGCGATCACCGGGCGGTGGAAACGCTCTTTAATACGCGACGCCAGAATGCCCACCACGCCCTGGTGCCATTCGGGGTGATACATCGCCAGCCCGCCCGGCAGGGTGTCACCGCTGCGCTCCAGCTTTTCGCACAGGGTCAGTGCTTCGGCCTGCATCCCCTGCTCAATCTCTTTACGGGTCTGGTTGAGTGCGTCCAGCTCACTGGCCAGCACGCGCGCTTCGCCGATGTTGTCACACAGCAGCAGCGCGACGCCAACCGACATATCGTCCAGCCGCCCCGCCGCGTTCAGGCGCGGGCCGAGGGCAAAGCCTAAATCGCTTGCCGCGAGCTTCAGCGGATCGCGGTTGGCAATTTCCAGCAGCGCCTTAATCCCCGGACGGCATTTACCTGCCCGAATGCGGCTCAAGCCCTGCCAGGTGAGAATACGGTTATTGGTATCAAGCGGCACCACGTCCGCCACGGTTCCCAGCGCCACCAGATCGAGATACTCCGCGAGGTTCGGCACGGCAATCCCGCGCGATTCGAACCAGCCCTTATCACGCAGCAACGTGCGTAACGCCAGCATCAGATAAAACGCCACCCCTACTCCGGCCAGCGATTTCGACGGGAAATCGCAGTCGCGCAGGTTCGGGTTAATGATGGCTTCGGCGGCAGGCAGAGTTTCGCCTGGCAGGTGGTGATCGGTGACCAGTACCGGGATCCCCAGCGCATGGGCATGATCGACCCCCGCATGAGAAGAGATCCCGTTATCCACGGTCATGATCATCTGTGCGCCACGGGCATGGGCCTGATCGACCACTTCCGGGCTGAGGCCGTAGCCGTCTTCAAACCGGTTCGGCACCAGGTAAGCCACGTTATCGCAGCCCAGCGCACGCAGGCTGAGTACGCTCAGCGCGGTACTGGTTGCGCCGTCGGCATCGAAATCGCCCACCACGACAATCCGCGTGCCTTCCCGGAACGCGTTGTAGAGCATTTCAGTCGCTTGTTCGATGCCACTCAGCGCTTGCCAGGGCAGCATGCCTTTGACGCTGCGCTCAAGATCGCTTGCCGTACGCACGCCACGGCTGGCGTACAGCCGCTTTAGCAGCAGCGGAAGCGTGTCTGGTAAATCCGCGGTTTCACCCGCATCGCGGCGGCGCAGTTTTATCGGGGCTTTCACGCGAATTATTTACCACCCATCTGTTTCTGGTGCTCGTCGAGGAACGCTTTCATCTCTTTTGGCCCCTGGTAGCCCGGCACCACATAGCCGTTACTCAGCACAATGGCTGGCGTACCGCTCACGCCAAACTGTACGCCCAGCGCGTAATGGTTAGCGATGTCGATATCGCAGGACGCGGGCTTCACGCCTTTGCCGTTCATCGCGTCATCAAAGGCCTTGTTGCGGTCTTTCGCACACCAGATCGCTTTCATATCCTGCTCAGGCTGGCTCTGCACGCCAGCACGTGGGAAAGCCAGGTAACGCACGGTAATGCCCAGCGCGTTGTAGTCTTTCATCTCTTCATGCAGCTTGTGGCAGTAGCCGCAGGTGATGTCGGTGAAGACGGTAATAACGTGCTTTTCCTGCGCCGCTTTGTAGACAATCATCTCTTTTTCGAGCGCGTTCAGGTTTTTCATCAGCAGCTGGTTGGTGACGTTCACCGGCTGCGCGCCGCTCACGTCGTACATGGGTCCCTGAATGATGTGCTTACCGTCTTCGGTCACGTACAGCACGCCGCTGTTGGTCAGCACCGTTTTCATGCCAGCCACCGGCGCTGGCTGGATCTCGCTGCTGGCGACGCCGAGTTTCGTCAGAGACTGTTTAATGGCGGCATCATCCGCATGGGCAAAACCGGAAACCGAAGCTGCCAGCAGGGTGAACAGCGCTAAAGACTTTTTCATATATGTTCCTGTAACAATTCGTCGGCACTCACGCGCGAGGGTGGTGCTGTTGGTGTAGCTGCCGCAGGCGTTCCGTCGCGACATGGGTGTATATTTGCGTCGTTGAAAGATCGCTGTGTCCAAGCAACATCTGCACCACGCGTAAATCAGCGCCGTGGTTTAACAGATGCGTCGCGAAGGCGTGACGCAAAACGTGCGGCGACAGCTTCTCACTGTCAATACCCGCCAGTGTGGCGTAATGTTTAATGCGATGCCAGAACGTTTGTCGCGTCATCTGCTGCGCGCGCTGGCTCGGGAACAATACATCTATGGAGACGCCGTTCAGCAGCCACGGACGCCCGTGTTCCAGATACGTCTCCAGCCAGTAGACCGCCTCTTCACCCAGCGGCACCAGCCTTTCTTTGTTCCCTTTACCGATAACGCGCACCACGCCCTGACGCAGGCTGATATCGCTCATCGTCAGGCCCACCAGCTCGGAAACGCGCAAGCCCGTGGCATACAATAGTTCAAGCATGGCTTTATCGCGTAACTCCAGCGGAAGGTCAACTGCGGGCGACTGTAATAATCTCTCAACTTGTGCTTCGCTGAGATCTTTTGGCAGCCGCTGAGGCAGTTTAGGCGATGCCAGCAGTGCGCTGGGGTCATCCGCGCGAATCTTCTCGCGGTACAGGTGCTGGAACAGGCGGCGCATGGCGCTCAGCAGACGCGCGGAGCTGGTGGCTTTGTACCCCCCTTCCATCCGCTCAGCCAGCAACCCTTGCAGGTCATCGCTTTGCGCGCTTTCAAGCGTCAGCCCCCGATGCGCCAGCCACTCGACCAGCAGCGTGAGATCCCGACGATAGGCGCTGAGCGTATTTTCAGCGAGGTTTTTCTCCAGCCACAGCGCGTCGAGAAACTGTTCGATGAGTGCGAGATCCTTTTCCACATCAGCCCCTTCGGTTCTGCAATCTGGCCATTATGCCTGATTGCCATCGGTTTCTGGTACACTACGCGCAAAGTCATAGCAAGAATTGAGATAGTTACGCGATGAATATTGGTCTGTTCTATGGTTCCAGCACCTGCTACACCGAAATGGCGGCGGAGAAAATTCGTGACATCATTGGCCCGGAACTGGTGACGTTGCATAACCTGAAAGATGACGCGGTTGCCTTGATGGAGCAGTACGATGTGCTGATTCTGGGTATCCCTACCTGGGACTTTGGTGAGATTCAGGAAGACTGGGAAGCCATCTGGGATCAGCTCGATTCAGTCAATTTTGAAGGCAAAATCATTGCGATGTATGGCATGGGCGACCAGTTGGGCTACGGGGAGTGGTTCCTCGACGCGCTCGGCATGCTGCATGACAAACTGGCGCCAAAGGGCGCGACGTTTATCGGCTACTGGCCTACGGAAGGCTATGAGTTCACCAGCCCAAAACCCGTCATTGCCGACGGCCAGCTGTTTGTCGGGCTCGCGCTGGATGAAACCAACCAGTACGATCTCAGCGACGAGCGCCTCCAGACCTGGTGCGAACAAATTCTGGGTGAGATGGCCGAGCAGTTTAGCTGATTTATTCCTGCGTCGGCTGTTGCACGATTAGCCGGCGCAGATCCCGCCACTCCGCGGGATCCATACTGTCTGCGGCCAGCCACAGGTGCTGGCGACGGTTGTCCTCGACCCGACGCAGCCGTAGCATCATCCCGGTGTTAAGCATCCACGGCGTCCCCATCATCTCCCACTCTTTTCCCTGCCAGCGCAGGCGAGAATCCATCAGCAGCTTAATTTCACCCTGACGGGCGTTGATTCGACGCTGGCTGCGCACGCTATCAAACACCACAAACGACAGCAAAAGCAGCCACAGAGGGGTATAGCTTAGCGGCCACGGCACCAATAACACCATTGCCGCGACCAGACCGTGGAGCAGTAAGGACATCCACTGTGAGCGCCACGAGACGCGAAGATCAGATTGCCACAGGACCACGTTCCTGATTCCGTGTTTGAATTAATTGCACCATCCGTTGCAACTCGGTGTCGGCGGGCTTGCCGTGATTCATCAGCCAGTTGAATAAATCCGGATCGTCAGACTCAAGCAGACGGACAAACAGGCGCTTATCGTCATCGCTTAAGCTGTCGTACTCATACTCGAAGAAAGGCATGATGGAGATATCAAGTTCACGCATGCCGCGACGGCACGCCCAGTGAATACGGGCCTTGTTGTTAATATCCATGTTCTGTTTCCTGCATTACGTTTGGCACAGTCGGTATCCCGTTTGGTATTCATTATTGCTCTCCGGGAACACCTGCTAGTGTAACGTGTTTTTGACCGTTTCTTTACTGGAATATTGTGAACCTCGAGCAGGCTCCCTGAATAATCCTTATAAAGACAGCGGATTACACTATTTTGCGTAGCGCCACGCATAACCGCGTAATGGCACGAATGGCCTGCTGAAAGCGCTTGCATTGAATACAGTCTCTTTTACCATTAGGTATTATCAAAGCGTTAAGCAATTCAGGACATCACTATGGCATTTACACCATTTTCTCCTCGCCAGCCCGCCGCCTCTGCGCGTCTGCCGCTGACGCTGATTACTCTTGATGACTGGGCACTGGCGACACTGACCGGTGCGGACAGTGAAAAATACCTGCAAGGCCAGGTCACGGCGGACGTGGCGCAGTTGACTGAGCACCAGCATCTGCTGGCCGCGCATTGCGATCCAAAAGGCAAAATGTGGAGCAACCTGCGTCTGTTCCGCCGTCAGGACGGATTCGCCTTTATTGAGCGCCGCAGCCTGCGTGACGCCCAGCTTAAAGAGCTAAAAAAATACGCGGTCTTTTCTAAAGTCACCATCGCCCCGGACGATGAACACGTTCTGCTGGGGGTCGCGGGTTTCCAGGCGCGTGCAGCGCTGAAAAACCTGTTTGCCGAGCTACCGGATGCTGAAAAACAGCTGGTCAGCGAGGGAGCAACCTCCATTCTGTGGTTCGAACACCCGGCGGAGCGCTTCCTGCTGGTAACCGACGAAGCAACGGCGGAACGCGTCACTGACGCCCTGCGCGGTGAGGCACAGCTCAACAACAGCCAGCAGTGGCTGGCGCTGAACATCGAAGCGGGCCTGCCGGTCATTGACGCGGCAAACAGCGCGCAGTTTATCCCGCAGGCGACAAACATCCAGGCGCTGGGTGGTATCAGCTTTAAGAAGGGCTGCTACACCGGTCAGGAAATGGTGGCGCGTGCGAAATTCCGCGGCGCGAACAAACGCGCCCTGTGGACGCTGGCTGGTCACGCCAGCCGTGTGCCGGAAGCGGGTGAAGATCTTGAAATGAAGATGGGCGAAAACTGGCGCCGTACCGGCACCGTGTTAGCCGCCGTCCAGCTCGATGATGGCCGCCTGCTGGTGCAGGTTGTCATGAATAATGATATGGAGCCCGACAGCGTGTTCCGCGTGCGTGATGATGCAAACACGCTCAGCATTGAGCCGCTGCCGTATTCACTGGAAGATTGATGCTGTATCGCCCGGTGTTGATATTCACCCTCTCCCTGTGGGAGAGGGTCGGGGTGAGGGCATCAGACCGCACCTTACAAAAAAACTACACCTGCCCAACATACAGATAAATTGCCAGGAAGTGACACACGCTGCCGCCCAGCACAAAGCCGTGCCAGATGGCATGGTTGTACGGAATACGCTTGCAGACGTAGAAAATCACGCCCAGCGAGTAGACCACACCGCCCACCGCCAGAAGCGTCACGCCCCCCACCGCCAGCTTAATGGCTAACTGATACACCACAATCAGCGACAGCCAGCCCATTGTCAGATAGGTAACCAGCGACAACACTTTAAACCGGTGCGCAATGGTCAGCTTAAACAAGATCCCCAGCAGCGCCAGGCTCCAGATCACAATCATCAGGCCACGCGACAGCGGTGAGTTGAGCCCCACCAGCAAAAACGGCGTATAGGTACCCGCAATAAGAAGATAGATAGCGCAGTGGTCAAATTTCTTGAGCCATATCTTCGCCCGTTGATGCGGAATCGCGTGATACAGCGTTGAGGCAAGGAAAAGCAGGATCATACTCCCGCCATACAGGCTGTAGCTGGTAATGGCCATCGCGCTGGCGTTGGTATCCACTGCCTGTACCAGCAATAACACTAAGCCGACAATCCCAAAAACCAGGCCAATGCCATGGCTTATACTGTTGGCTACTTCCTCAGCCAGCGAATATCCCTGTGCGATTAATGGTCTGCTCACCATACTTAACTCCGGGAAAACAAAAGATGATTATTCATCGCCAGTCTATGCTAACTGAGAATGATTCCAGTGAACACCTGTTAGCTAAAATAAATCTATAATCAAGATTTATCCTTATAAATCAGTGTAATGAAAAATAAATCCACCGCACAGGTGTAAATGATTTCATTAACACCTGAGTAATCAAGGAGATAAATCCGTCTCCCGCCCTTCGTCATCATGGTATGCTTCAGGAATAGTGTCCGACAGCGAGTTTAGCCATTGTGAGTATGTTCAGCCATTCCGCCATTGCCAGCCTCAACAATCTGGAAATGATGGTCTACAACTATGTCATTAAGAACCGCGATAAAGTGATGTACATGACCATCCGCGAGCTGGCGGATGCTGCTGGGGTCTCCACTACCACTATCCTGCGCTTCTGCCGCAAGCTCAACTGCGATGGTTACTCGGAATTTCGGGTGCGCTTTAAACTCTATCTGGAGCAGAACGAGCCGCAGCAGGCGAATTTTGGTGCCAGTGAAATTATCAGCTTCTTTAAAAGCGTAAATAACGAAGAGTTTGATGCGCTATTAGATAAAGCCGTCGATATTATTTTATCATCTGAACGAATTATTTTTGTCGGTGCGGGCACCTCCGGATCGCTGGCAAAATATGGCGCACGTTTCTTTTCAAATATCGGCAAATTCAGTAACCATATCGACGATCCTTATTTCCCGGTCACTAACGACATGGCTAAAAATGCGCTGGCCATTGTACTCTCCGTCTCCGGCGAAACCGAGGAGATCCTGCGCTTCGCCAGCCAGTTCAGCCTGCACCACTGCAAGGTGCTCTCCGTCACCAGCCATGAACATTCTCGTCTCGCAAAGCTGGCGGACTTTAACCTCTCCTGGCATGTCCCGCAAACGCGTATTGGCGGCGTTTACGATATCACCACGCAAATTCCCGTCATCTATATTCTGGAATCATTAGGCCGAAAACTGGCGAAGAAATTAACAGAATAAAACATCTTGTTTTTTTGATGTGACAAATTACAATTTCCACAAATTGTTATATCGTGACATTTAATTCCGCTTTGCTAGACTCGAAATCAATAAGTCCTGAATTGAGAATAGCAAAGATGAAAAAACTCACCTTACCGAAAGATTTTTTATGGGGCGGCGCGGTGGCGGCGCACCAGGTTGAAGGCGGCTGGAACAAAGGCGGCAAAGGGCCAAGCATCTGCGACGTGCTAACCGGCGGCGCACACGGCGTTCCGCGTGAAATCACGCAGGAAGTGATTGAAGGCAAATATTACCCGAACCACGAAGCCGTCGACTTCTATGGCCATTACAAAGAAGACATTAAGCTGTTTGCCGAGATGGGCTTCAAATGTTTCCGTACCTCCATCGCCTGGACGCGCATCTTCCCGAAAGGCGACGAAACTCAGCCAAACGAAGAGGGGCTGAAGTTTTACGACGACATGTTCGATGAACTGCTGAAGTACAACATCGAGCCGGTGATCACCCTCTCCCACTTTGAAATGCCGCTGCATCTCGTTCAGGAATATGGCGGATGGACCAACCGTAAAGTGGTCGATTTCTTTGTGCGCTTCTCGGAAGTGGTATTTGAGCGCTACAAAAATAAGGTCAAATACTGGATGACCTTCAACGAAATCAACAACCAGCGCAACTGGCGTGCGCCGCTGTTCGGCTACTGCTGCTCTGGCGTGGTCTATACCGAGCACGACAACCCGGAAGAGACCATGTACCAGGTGCTGCACCACCAGTTCGTGGCCAGCGCGCTGGCGGTGAAAGCCGCACGCCGCATTAACCCGGAGATGAAAGTCGGCTGCATGCTGGCGATGGTGGCGCTCTATCCTTACTCCTGCAAGCCAGAGGACGTCATGTTTGCTCAGGAATCCATGCGCGAGCGCTACGTCTTTACCGACGTGCAGCTGCGCGGCTACTACCCGTCTTACGTGCTGAACGAGTGGGAGCGCCGTGGGTTCTCCATCAGGATGGAAGCGGGCGACGAGCAGATCCTGCGTGAGGGCACCTGCGACTACTTAGGCTTCAGCTACTACATGACCAACGCGGTCAAAGCGGAAGGCGGCACCGGTGACGCCATTTCCGGCTTCGAGGGCAGCGTGCCGAACCCACACGTCAAGGCGTCCGACTGGGGCTGGCAGATTGATCCGGTAGGCCTGCGCTATTCGCTGTGCGAACTGTACGAACGTTATCAGAAGCCGCTGTTTATCGTCGAAAATGGTTTCGGCGCCTACGACAAGGTGGAAGAGGACGGCAGCATCAACGATGACTATCGCATCGACTACCTGCGCGCCCACGTGGAAGAGATGATGAAGGCGGTGACCTGGGATGGGGTGGATCTGATGGGCTACACGCCGTGGGGCTGCATCGACTGCGTCTCCTTCACCACCGGCCAGTACAGTAAGCGCTACGGCTTTATCTACGTCAACAAGCACGACGACGGTACCGGTGACATGTCCCGCTCCCGTAAGAAGAGCTTTGAGTGGTATAAAACCGTCATTGCCAGCAACGGCGAAACGCTGTAATGGCTCGCCCTCTCTGCAAGCGGAGAGGGCAAACCGCTTATCTTCCAGACACTTCTTTACAGCTTTTGCGTTGCCAAAATATGTTCGCCCGATAATATAGGCGTCCTGAATATTTGAGGCGAACATGATCAAGCGACAACGCAACGCTATCCTGCTTGTAGCCCTGGCCTGCCTGGTGGTGCTGATATGCACCGCCCAGCGGATGGCCGGGATGCACGCGCTTGTCATGAACGTCACCGCCACGAGCCAGTCTGTCCAGCAGGGGCAGGAGAGTACCGACGCACCGGTAACCCCGTGTGAGCTTAG
Organism: Enterobacter sp. MGH119; assembly: GCF_001037675.1. Lineage (NCBI taxonomy): Bacteria > Pseudomonadati > Pseudomonadota > Gammaproteobacteria > Enterobacterales > Enterobacteriaceae > Enterobacter > Enterobacter sp. MGH119. The sequence continues at coordinate 341,364 of NZ_KQ089930.1, forward strand.
CGCCAAGTCGCTGATGTCGGTCCCGCCTGTTTTGTTTGAAGGCGCCCTGATTGCCGTCACCCTGCTGCTGGCGTTGCTGGCAGCCAGCCCGCCGCGCCGCGAACGGCAGTGGCCTCCCCGCGTTATCTCCCCGCCCCGGTTAAGGGTGCATCTGCGATTATGCGTCTTCCGTGAATGAGCCTTCGCCTGTTACTTCAGGTTAATTCATCATTTACGGAGATAATTTATGTTTACTGTATTCAGGCGACTGCTGGTCTGCCTGCTTTGGCTATGGCTGCCCCTCAGCCAGGCTGCCGACAGCGGCTGGCTGCGCGCCGCCGATAATCAGCACGCCAGCGTCAGGCTGCGTGCGCAACCCGAAAGCACTGGCGAAACCCGCCTGCTGCTGGACGTCGCCCTGCAAAAAGGCTGGAAAACCTACTGGCGCTCGCCGGGCGAAGGGGGCGTCGCACCCGCGATTAAATGGCATCAGCCCGTCGAGGCGAACTGGCGCTGGCCTGTGCCGCAGCGTTTCGACGTCGCGGGCATCACCACGCAGGGCTACCACGGCGATGTCAGCTTTCCCATCACTCTGCGGGGCGACGTCCCGAAGATCCTGAGCGGCGTACTGACGCTCTCCACCTGTAGCAACGTCTGTATTCTTACCGACTACCCGTTTTCGCTGAACATGACCGCATCCGCAGGCGCCGGTTTTGATTACGATTTTAGTCGGGCCATGGGCACCCTTCCGCTCAGCGGCGGGTTGACCTCAACGCTTAACGCCACCTATGCCCCAGGCAAGCTGACCGTAACGGCGCAGCGTGACGCAGGCTGGCAGGCGCCGTCCCTGTTTATCGACGGTATGGATGATGTTGATTTCGGCAAACCGGCCCTCACCGTGCGCGGTGATTCGCTGGTCGCCACCGTGCCCGTGACGGACAGCTGGGGCGAGGCAGCGCCCAACCTCAGCGGCAAAACCCTGTCGCTGGTTCTGGCCGATAGCGGGCAGGCGCAGGAGTCCAGCCTGAGCATTCAGCCGGGGAACGCCGCGCCGACGCTCTCGTTAGGCTGGGTGCTGCTGATGGCGCTGGCTGGCGGTCTGATCCTTAACGTCATGCCCTGCGTACTGCCCGTGCTGGCCATGAAGCTGGGCACGCTGATGCAAACCGAACGGCAGGCGCGGGGTCAGGTACGCCGACAGTTTCTTGCATCGGTAGCCGGGATCGTGATCTCGTTCCTCGCGCTGGCGCTGATGATGACGGTTTTACGCTTAGGCAATCAGGCACTCGGCTGGGGGATCCAGTTCCAGAACCCGTGGTTTATTGGTGCGATGGCGATGGTGATGGTGCTTTTCAGCGCCAGCCTGCTGGGGTTATTTGAAATCCGTCTCCCTTCCGTCGCCAGCACCTTCCTCGCCACGCGCGGCGGTAACGGGCTTGCGGGTCATTTCTGGCAAGGCGCGTTTGCCACGCTGCTTGCAACGCCCTGCACCGCGCCGTTCCTGGGTACGGCGGTCTCGGTCGCGCTGGCGGCGCCGCTTCCCCTGCTGTGGGGGATCTTCCTGGCGATGGGTATCGGCATGAGCCTGCCGTGGCTGCTGGTGGCGGTCTGGCCGGGGCTGGCCCAGCGCTTGCCGCGTCCGGGACGCTGGATGAACGTCGTACGCGTAGTGCTGGGGATGATGATGCTCGGCTCATCGCTGTGGCTGCTGAGCCTGCTGACGGTGCACATTGGCAGCCTGCCCGTCATCACGCTGGGCGTGCTCCTGATCCTTACGCTGCTGCTGGTCACCGCCTGGCGCTACCGCTGGCAAACGGCACTGCGCGCCGGGGTATTAGCTGTAGTGGTGGCCGGAGCAGTCGCGTTTGTATCCGGCTCCGGCGGCGAGGGTTCCCGCCGCGATCGTATCCACTGGCAACCGCTCAGCGAGCAGGCCATTGCCCGCGCGCTGGCGGAGAACAAACGGGTGTTCGTCGACGTGACCGCCGACTGGTGCGTGACCTGTAAAGCCAATAAATACAACGTGCTGCTGCGCGACGACGTGCAGGATGCACTCTCCGCCCCGGACGTTGTCGCCCTGCGCGGCGACTGGAGCCGCCCCTCAGATACCATCAGCCAGTTCTTAACCACGCGCGGCAGCGCCGCCGTGCCGTTTAACCAGATCTACGGACCGGGATTACCGCAGGGCCACGTGCTGCCTGCGTTGTTAAGCCGCGAAGCGGTGCTGAGCACCCTGTCCGATGCAAAAGGAAAATAACATGAGAGCCTTAATAGCCTTACTTCTGCTGTCGTTATCAACGTTCGGTTTCGCCGCACCGTCAGATGACGCTTCCAGCGACCAGCTGGCAAAACTGTTGTTTAACGACCCCAACAGCCCGCGAACCGGCGCGGCATCGCCGAAGCTCACCATCGTCTCCTTTACGGACTACAACTGCCCGTATTGCAAGCAGTTCGACCCAATGCTGGAGAAAATCGTGCAGGAAAATCCCGACGTGCAGCTCATCGTCAAACTGCTGCCGTTTAAGGGACAAAGCTCGGTAAATGCCGCGAAAGCGGCGCTCTCGACGTGGCAGCAGGCGCCGGATAAATTCTGGGCGCTGCATCAGCGGCTGATGATGAAAAAGGGCTATCACGATGACGCCAGCATCGCCGCCGCGAAGGTCAAGACCGGAACGGACGGCATTAAAACGGATGATAAAACCATGGACAGCCTAAAGATGAACCTCATCCTGGCGCAGGTGCTGAATATTCAGGGTACCCCGGCGACCATTATCGGCGACCAGATGGTGGCGGGCGCAATTCCGTATGACGACCTGGAGGGGCTGGTCAAAGAACAGCTGGCAAACGTCCGTGGCAAGTAAGCTTCCGCGCCTGCTGCGCGAGCTGGGCGTGTGGCTGCTGATTGGCGTAGCCGTGAGCCTGGCGGTGGACTATTTCCGCCAGCCCGCGCTGCCGCAGAATTTCTCCGCGACGGCACTGCACACCCTCGACGGTCAGCCCGTCGATCTTATCGCCATGAGTAAGGAGCGACCGCTGCTGGTCTACGTCTGGGCGACATGGTGCGGCGTTTGCCGCTACACCACGCCGTCGGTGGCGGCGCTTGCCGCGGACGGGGGTAACGTGATGTCGGTTGCGCTGCGCTCGGGCGATAACGCGACGCTCGAAACATGGATGAGGAAGAAGAAGGTGATGATGCCCACGGTCAACGACGCCAGCGGAGAACTGGCGCGTGAGTGGGACGTTAAGGTGACGCCAACGCTGGTGGTGATCTCTCACGGTGAGGTGAAGTCGATCACCACCGGCTGGACCAGCGGCTGGGGAATGCGCCTGCGGCTGTGGCTGGCGTCTTAGCGTTACTTCCCGCCAGCCAGCTCCAGGAAGCTACCGGTAACATAGGAGGCTTTGTCGCTCAGCAGCCAGGCAATGGCCTGGGCGACCTCCTCCGGCTGACCGCCACGCTGCATCGGTAACATCGACTTCACCCGATCCACACGCCCCGGCTCGCCGCCGGAGGCGTGAATATCGGTATAAATCAGGCCTGGCCGCACGCCGTTAACGCGAATGCCCTGTGCCGCCACCTCCAGCGCGAGGCCGGTAGTCAGGGAATCCACCGCCCCTTTGGAGGCGGCATAATCCACATATTCCCCCGGCGCTCCCAGCCGTGATGCCGCCGAGGAGACATTCACAATCGCGCCGCCCTTGCCGCCGTGTTTATGCGACATGCGCTTCACCGCTTCACGGCAGCAGAGAAAATAGCCGGTGACGTTGGTAGCCAGCACGCGGTTAATACGTTCAGCGGAGAGGTTTTCAATGGTGGATTGTTCAAACAAAATTCCGGCGTTGTTCACCAGTGCGGCGAGCGGCTCACCTTCGCGATCGAGGCTGGCGAACATCGCCATCACCTGCGCTTCATCGCTGATGTCCGCGCGCATGGCAAAGGCTTTACCGCCCGCGTCCACGATCTGATTAATGACCTCTGTCGCGGCTTTGATGTTGTGATGAAAATTCACCGCAACGGTGTAGCCTTCGCTTGCCAGCTGTAGCGCGGTGGCTTTACCAATACCCCGGCTGGCGCCGGTGACCAGTGCAATTGCCATTCTTTTCTCCCAATAAAAAAGCCGGGTAGCGGCTTCGCTTTACCCGGCCTACGTTACTACAGGAACAACGTTACTGGTATTCGCTCATCGGTACGCAGGAGCAGAACAGGTTACGGTCGCCGTAAACATCATCAAGACGTTTCACGGTTGGCCAGTATTTGTTTACCACACCTGCCGGGAAGACAGCCAGTTCGCGGGTATAACCGTGGTTCCACTCTGCCACCAGTTCGTTCTGGGTATGCGGCGCGTTAACCAGCGGGTTATCTTCCAGCGTCCACTCCCCGCCTTTCACGCGGTCGATTTCGCTGCGGATCGCCAGCATGGCGTTGATAAAGCGATCCAGTTCCACCTTGCTTTCAGACTCGGTCGGCTCAACCATCAGCGTTCCCGCAACCGGGAAGGACATGGTTGGCGCATGGAATCCGTAGTCGATCAGGCGCTTGGCAATATCCAGCTCGCTGATGCCCGTCTCTTCTTTCAGAGGACGAATATCGAGGATGCATTCGTGCGCCACGCGACCGTCGCGGCCGGTATAGAGCACCGGATAGGCGTCCTTCAGACGCGTTGCGATGTAGTTGGCGTTGAGGATCGCCACCTGGCTGGCCTGCTTCAGCCCTTCCGCGCCCATCATGCGGATATACATCCAGCTGATTGGCAGGATAGAGGCGCTGCCGAACGGTGCCGCGGAGACCGCGCCCTGACGGGTCAGCATGCCTTCAATCTGCACCACGCTGTGGCCCGGCACAAACGGTGCCAGGTGCGCTTTCACGCCGATTGGGCCCATCCCCGGGCCGCCACCGCCGTGCGGAATGCAGAAGGTTTTGTGCAGGTTCAGGTGCGACACATCCGCGCCAATAAAGCCCGGAGAGGTGATGCCCACCTGGGCGTTCATGTTTGCGCCGTCGAGGTAAACCTGGCCGCCGAACTGATGCACCACTTCACACACTTCACGGATAGTTTCTTCGTACACGCCATGGGTGGATGGGTAGGTCACCATGATGCAGGAGAGTTTATCGCCCGCCTGCTCGGCTTTGGCGCGCAGGTCGGCCAGATCGATGTTGCCGTTTTTGTCGCACGCCACAACCACCACTTCCATTCCTGCCATCTGGGCAGAAGCCGGGTTGGTACCGTGGGCAGAGCTTGGGATCAGGCAGATATCACGGTGGCCTTCGTTGCGGCTTTCGTGATAGTGACGGATTGCCAGCAGACCGGCGTATTCACCCTGCGCGCCGGAGTTCGGCTGCATGCAGAGCGCGTCATAACCGGTCAGCTTCACCAGCCAGTCGGAGAGCTGGTTGATCATCATGTGATACCCTTCCGCCTGCTCAGCCGGGCAGAACGGGTGCAGCTCAGAGAATTCAGGCCAGGTAATTGGGATCATCTCAGCCGCGGCGTTCAGCTTCATGGTGCAGGAGCCCAGCGGGATCATCGCCTGGTTCAGCGCCAGATCTTTACGTTCCAGCGAGTGCATGTAACGCATCATCTCGGTTTCGCTGTGATAGCGGTTGAACACCGGATGAGTCAGGATCGCGTCGTCGCGCAGCATGCTTTCCTGAATGGAGCGGCTGTCGAGCGCAACCTCTTTGTCGAGCGTATCAACGTCCAGACCGTGTGCGTCACCCAGCAATACGTTGAACAGGGTCAGGATATCGTCACGGGTGGTGCTTTCGTCCAGCGTAATGCCGACCGCATTGTGAATGTCGCTGCGCAGGTTGATTTGCGCTGCCTCGGCGCGCGCCAGCACGGCCGCTTTGTCTGTCACCTCGACGCACAGGGTGTCGAAATAGTGTTCATGACGCAGTCTGAGACCTTTCTGTTGCAGACCGCAGGCCAGGATATCGGCCAGACGGTGGATGCGGCTGGCAATGCGCTTCAGGCCAGCCGGACCGTGGAACACCGCGTACAGGCTGGCAATGTTAGCCAGCAGTACCTGCGAGGTACAGATGTTGGAGTTCGCTTTCTCGCGGCGGATATGCTGCTCGCGGGTCTGCATCGCCATGCGCAGCGCGGTGTTACCGGCGGCATCTTTCGATACGCCGATAATACGGCCTGGCATGGAGCGTTTAAATTCATCTTTCGCGCCAAAGAACGCCGCGTGCGGGCCGCCGTAGCCCATCGGCACGCCGAAACGCTGGGCTGAGCCGAAGACAATATCCGCGCCCTGTTTACCTGGCGCCGTCAGCAGCACCAGCGCCATAAAATCAGCGGCGACGCTAACAATAATCTTACGGGATTTCAGCTCGGCGATCAGTGCGCCGTAGTCGTGTACTTCCCCGGTGGTGCCCACCTGCTGCAACAGCACGCCGAAGACGTCCTGGTGATCCAGCACTTTTTCAGCGTCGTCGACAATCACCTCAAAGCCGAAGGTTTCCGCACGGGTGCGCACCACGTCCAGCGTCTGGGGATGCACGTCCGCCGCGACGAAGAAGCGGTTGGCGTTTTTCAGTTTGCTCACGCGCTTCGCCATCGCCATCGCTTCGGCGGCGGCGGTGGCTTCATCCAGCAGCGAGGCAGAGGCGATATCCATACCGGTCAGATCCAGCGTCACCTGCTGGAAGTTCAGCAGCGCTTCCAGACGGCCCTGGGAGACTTCTGGCTGATATGGGGTATAAGCGGTGTACCAGCCCGGGTTTTCCAGCATGTTACGCAGGATCACCGGCGGTAACTGCACGTTGGTGTAGCCCATGCCAATGTAAGACTTATAGCGCTTGTTAAGGCTGGCGATGGCCTTAAGCTCCGCCAGCGCGGCGAACTCCGTCGTGGACTCGCCTACCTGCGGCGGCGTGGCAAGCTGGATGTCCTTTGGCACGATCTGGCCGATCAGTGCGTTTAATGAATCCGCGCCAACTGTCTTCAGCATCTCCTGCTGTTGCTGAGCATCCGGCCCAATGTGACGTTCAATGAAGGCGCCACGGTTTTCAAGCTGGCTTAAAGTCTGTGTCATGAGCGATGGTTCCTGAAACGTGCAGTGAATGTGTTTTCTCCCTCTCCCTAAGGGAGAGGGCTGGGGTGAGGGTATCGTCTGTTCCCCTCACCCTACCCTCTCCCCAAGGGGAGAGGGAAATGGCTTATTCGTCTTCCAGTAGTGCTTCGTACGCGGTCGCATCCAGCAGCGCGGCAACCTGCGCTTCGTCGCTGGCTTTGATCTTGAAGATCCAGCCGCCTTCATACGGTTCGCTGTTCACCAGCTCCGGGGAGTCGCTGAGCGCGTCGTTCACGGCAACAATTTCACCGCTTACCGGGGCGTAGATGTCAGAGGCCGCTTTAACGGATTCCGCCACCGCACAGTCATCGCCTGCGCTCACGGTTGCGCCCACTTCCGGCAGGTCAACAAACACCATGTCGCCCAGCAGCTCCTGCGCGTGCTCGGTGATCCCAACGGTGTAAGTGCCGTCCGCCTCTTTGCGCAGCCACTCGTGTTCTTTGCTGTATTTCAGTTCTGCTGGCACATTGCTCATTGAAGTTCTCCTGATAAAAATAGTTAGGCGACCGGCTTACCGGCGCGAACAAAAATCGGTTTGGTCACGTTGACCGGCATTTCGCGGTTGCGGATCTGCACCACCGCCGTTTCGCCAATCCCCGCCGGCACGCGTGCCAGGGCAATACTGTAGCCGAGCGTCGGGGAGAACGTTCCGCTGGTAATCACGCCTTCGCGATGATTGCCATCGGCATCGGTGAAGCGCACCGGCAGCTCGCCGCGCAGCACGCCTTTTTCTTTCATCACCAGGCCTACCAGCTGTTCAGTGCCCTTCTCGCGCTGCATCTCCAGCGCTTCACGACCAATAAAATCACGGTCAGCCGGTTCCCATGCGATGGTCCAGCCCATGTTGGCGGCCAGCGGAGAGACGCCTTCGTCCATCTCCTGACCGTAGAGGTTCATCCCCGCTTCCAGACGCAGCGTATCGCGCGCGCCCAGGCCCGCAGGCTTCACACCTGCCTCCACCAGCGCACGCCAGAAATCAGCGGCCTTCTCGTTTGGCATGGCAATTTCATAGCCCGCTTCACCGGTGTAGCCGGTGGTGGCGATAAACAGATCCCCCGCCTGCACGCCGAAGAATGGCTTCATGCCTTCGGTGGCTTTGCGCTGCTCGTCGCTGAACAGAGACGCGGCTTTCGCCTGGGCGTTTGGCCCCTGTACGGCAATCAGCGACAGATCGTCACGGACAGTGATGTCAATGGCGTAAGGTTCAGCGTGTTGGGAAATCCAGGAGAGGTCTTTTTCGCGGGTGGCGGAGTTTACAACGAGGCGGAAGAAATCTTCGGTGAAGTAGTAGACGATGAGGTCGTCAATCACGCCGCCAGAGGCATTGAGCATACCGGTATAGAGCGCTTTGCCCGGCGTCTTCAGTTTGGCGACGTCGTTTGCCAGCAGATAACGCAAAAACTCCCGGGTGCGGCTACCGCGCAGGTCGACAATCGTCATATGAGACACGTCGAACATACCGGCATCGGTGCGCACCGCGTGGTGCTCATCAATCTGCGAGCCGTAGTGCAGCGGCATCATCCAGCCGTGGAAGTCCACCATGCGGGCACCGCATAACACGTGCTGTTCGTACAAAGGAGTCTGTTGAGCCATCTTTTCCTCGTTGAAAAATTCACCGTGAAACCCGGTGTCGGCCTCGCGATCGGGGGCCGACGCAAACGTTCTCTTTTACCTGAACTTACCACCTAAACCGGCGGTTAACCATAAGGTAAAACGGGTCATCACATTAGCTTATGACCAAAAATCGCTGAAAAGCCTACAGAGTTATTCACTGGGAAAATGCGATTAAACCCGCATAAAATTAACAATGATCTAACAGGATTTAGCAGATGCTGATATTTCATGCGGAAAAATGGGCCGAATTTCCGTAACATAAAAATAGTAAGATTAGATTTTCTAATGCGAAAAATGACGTGAAATTAGATTATTTCAAACGAGGGAATTTCCCCGGCGCGCAGGCCGGGAAAATAAAGTGTGACGGGGATCGAGATTAACGTAACCAGTCGGGAAGATCGTTGAGGCCCATTGCCTGACGAAGAAGCTGCGGTTTTACTCCGGGAAGGGTGTCGGCCAGTTTGAGGCCAATATCGCGCAGCAGTTTTTTCGCCGGGTTCGCTCCGGCAAACAGCTCGCGGAAGCCCTGCATACCCGCCAGCATCATCGCCGCACTGTGTTTGCGGCTGCGCTCGTAGCGACGCAGATACAGATGCTGACCAATATCTTTGCCTTCCCGATGCAGGCGACGCAGCTCTTCAACCAGCTCAGCCGCGTCCATAAAGCCGAGGTTCACTCCCTGCCCGGCCAGCGGATGAATGGTATGCGCCGCATCCCCCACCAGCGCCAGACGGTGCGCGGCAAACTGACGCGCGTAGCGACCGGTTAACGGAAACGTCTGGCGTTCGCTTTCAAGCCCGCACAGGCCCAGACGGTTATCAAACGCCACGCATAGCGCCTGACTGAAGGCATCCGGCGTCGTCTCCTGCATCTGCTGCGCTTTCTCCGGCTCTAAGGACCAGACGATGGAGCAGAGATGCGGATCGGCAAGCGGCAGGAAGGCCAGAATGCCGTCATTATGGAAAATCTGGCGCGCCACGCCGCCGTGCGGCTCTTCGGTGCGGATTGTGGCCACCAACGCGTGATGACGGTAATCCCAGAAAGTCAGCGGAATATCCGCTTTGTTACGGAGCCAGGAATTAGCGCCGTCGGCACCCACTACCAGACGCGCAGTCAGCATATCGCCACTTTCAAGAGTGATAAACGCGTCGTTTTCGCCCCACGCCACCTGATGAAGTTTCGCCGGTGCGATCAGCGTGACGTCGCTGCACTGCTGCGCTTTCTGCCACAGCGCGTGGTGGATCACCACGTTTTCAACGATATGTCCAAGGTGGCTGTAACCCATGCTTTCATCGTCAAACGCGATACGGCCAAAGCTGTCTTTGTCCCACACTTCCATCCCGTGATAGCAACTGGCACGGAGCGCCACGATTTCAGACCAGACGCCAAGGTGCGTCAGTAGCTTTTCGCTGGCGGCATTGATCGCCGAGACGCGAAGCTCTGGCGGTGCATCCTGCGCCACAGGCTGCGGCGCTTTTTGCTCAAGCACGGCCACGCGCAGGCCGCTGCCCTGTAAACCACAAGCCAGCGCCAGTCCTACCATTCCGCCGCCCACAATGGCGACATCAACATTTTGCACGGTCAATACTCCTTAACGCGCGACCCAACCCAGGGTCCGCTGCGCCAGCACGTCACGTGCCGGAATGAACAGTTCCATCGCCATAAGCCCAAGGTTGCGACCCGCAACCAGCGGTGCCCAGCGATTGGCAAACAGGTGGACTAAACCGTCGGTGACGCCAATGGTCGCCGCTTTGTCCGCCTGGCGTCGTTTCTGGTAATGGCTCAGCACTGAGTATGCGCCACAATCCTGTTGTTCGCTCCACGTTCGGGCCAGGAGCTCGGCCAGGCTCATCACGTCACGGAGGCCAAGGTTGAAGCCTTGCCCGGCGATGGGGTGTAGCGTCTGCGCGGCGTTGCCGACCAGGGCGACGCGATGGGAGACAGTCTGCGATGCGGTCGTCAGCGCAAGCGGATAGGCCACGCGTTTTCCGGCGTGGGTGATGCGCCCAAGCCGCCAGCCGAAGGCCTTTTGCAGCTCGGAACAAAAACGTTCGTCGGACCAGGAGAGAACCTCATCGGCCCGATCCTGCGCATGGCACCATACCAGCGAGCAGCGCCCGTTCGACATCGGCAGCATGGCCAGCGGGCCGTGCTCCGTGAAGCGCTCAAATGCCCTGCCGTTATGCGCGCCAGCCGTAGAGACATTAGCGATGACCGCCGCCTGTCCATAGGGTTCAGAGCGCCATTCGACGCCGCACTGCGTGGCGATCGCGGAGCGTGAACCATCTGCCGCCACCAGCAGTTGCCCCTCCAGCGTGGTGCCGTTGTCCAGCGTCACGCTGACGGCCTCGTCACGGCGGCTGAAGCTGGCGACGCGCGCCGGACAGTGCAGCGTGACGCCAGGGGCATCCTGTAACAGACGGAACAGCCGCAGCCCCACGTCATGCAGCTCGACGACCTGCCCCAGTGCCTCAATTCGGTAATCGTGGGCATCCAGCGTCACAAACCCGGCGTGGCCGCGATCGCTGACGTGAACGGTGCCGATTGCCGTCGCGCAGTCCGCTATCGCCTGCCAGATGCCAATGCGCGCAAGCTGCTGGCAGGTTCCCTGGGCCAGCGCGATGGCGCGGGCATCGAAGCCGGGATGATCGGCCGCCTGCGGCGCAACCGCCTCAACAAGATGCACCGGAAGCTGGCCTTTGGTTAACTGCGAAATGGCCAGCGCCAGAGTAGCGCCGGTCATGCCTCCGCCAACGATGATCACGCTCATACGCGTGCCGCCGCCATCAGCGCCTCGATGTCGTCGGCTTTTTTCACCACGGTCGCGGTCAGGTTTTCGTTACCGGTTTCGGTGATGACGATGTCATCTTCAATGCGAATGCCGATCCCGCGGTACTGTTCTGGCACGTCGGCATCCGGCGCGATGTACAGCCCAGGCTCAACGGTCAGCACCATGCCTGGCTCCAGCACGCGCGAACGTTCCGGACCGTATGCCCCGACGTCATGCACATCCAGCCCCAGCCAGTGGCTCAGGCCGTGCATAAAGTACGGACGATGGGCGTTTTCGGTAATAAGGGTGTCCACATCGCCTTTCAAAATGCCGAGCTTCACCAGCCCGGTAATCATGATGCGCACCACCTCGCCCGTAACCTCCTGGATGGAGGTGCCAGGGCGGAACAGCGTCAGCGCGGTCTCCAGAGACTCAAGCACGATGTCATAGATTTCACGCTGCGCGGTGGTGAATTTACCGTTCACCGGGAAGGTACGGGTGATGTCGCCCGCGTAACCCTGATATTCACAGCCCGCGTCAATCAGCACCAGATCGCCGTCGCGCAGTTCACTTTCGTTTTCGGTGTAGTGCAGAATGCAGCCGTTTTCACCGCCGCCTACGATGGTGTTATAGGACGGGAAGCGCGCGCCGTGACGGTTAAATTCATGGTGAATTTCGCCTTCAAGCTGGTACTCGAACATACCGGGACGGCACTTTTCCATGGCGCGGGTATGCGCCAGGGCGCTGATTTCGCCCGCGCGGCGCATCACATTCAGCTCTTCTTCAGACTTAAACAGGCGCATCTCATGCACCATCGGTCGCCAGTCCGTCAGGGTGGCGGGTGCAGACAAATTCTGACGTGAGCCTTTACGCAGCTTATCCAGCGCGGTGAAGACAATGTCATCCGCATACGCGTATTCGCCCTGCGCGTGATAGAGCACGTCCAGGCCGTTCAGCAGTTGGTAAAGCTGCTGGTTGATTTCGCTGTAGGCCAGCGCACGGTCCACGCCCAGTTTTTCCGGCGCCGCCTCCTGCCCTAAGCGGCGGCCAAACCAGATTTCCGCGGTCAGATCGCGCACGCGGTTAAAAATCACGCTGTGGTTGTGGGTGTCATTGCTTTTAATCAGCACCAGTACCGCTTCCGGCTCGTTAAACCCGGTGAAGTACCAGAAATCACTGCTCTGGCGATAGGGGTATTCGCTGTCGGCGCTGCGCGTCACTTCCGGCGCGGCGAAAATCAGGGCAGCGCTTCCCGGCTGCATTTTTGCCAGCAGCGCCTGACGACGGCGAGAATACTCTTGACTGGAGATAACCATGACACCCTCCTGTGCGTTATTTTTCTTAGTGTAATGTTGGCTTGCGAACTTCCGGCGCGGTCGGCTGCGAGCGCGTAAAGTTGTCGTGGCACAGCAGAGACGCCACGCGCACGTACTCGATAATCTCTTCGAGAGACATTTCCAGCTCTTCCTGGTCTTCGTCTTCATCGTAGCCGAGCTGGGCGATATTACGCAGATCGTCGATCGCTTCACCCGCTTCGCCGGTCACTTTATCCAGTTTAGGCTGGGTTACGCCCAGGCCAAGAAGATAGTGGTTTACCCAACCCGCGAGCGCATCGGCGCGATCGAAGACGCTGACATCGTCGCCTTCAGGCAGATAAAGCTGAAAAAGAAAGCCATCGTCTTCCAGGGAATCGCTGGTTGCGGCGTGCATTTTACGCAGCGCTTCCGCCAGTTCGTGGCCAAACGCCAGCCCTTCGTTGGTGAGGTCGTGGATCAGCGGCTGCCATGAGCTGTCGCTGTTTCCGCCGCACAGTATGCCGCTGATCAGACCGTGCATTTCGGCAGGGGTCAGACCGACTCCCTGCTGGTTCAGTAACTGGTTTAAATCCTTGTAACCAGGCATTTCGTTCTGTATAGACATACGCATTCGTCATCAAAGGGAGGATATTCATGATATGCTACCACTTTGGACCCTGGTGATACCAGAAAAGGGCTTGTATCTTCACATCAGGGTAGCTATAGTGTCGCCCCTTCGCAGCCCCCGGGGCAGTAAGCGAAGGCAGCGCAGTCAATCAGCAGGAAGGTGGCATGTCTGCACAACCCGTCGATCTCCAGATTTTTGGCCGTTCACTGCGAGTGAATTGTCCGCCTGAACAAAGGGATGCCTTGAATCAGGCTGCGGACGATTTGAATCAGCGGTTGCAAGATCTAAAAGAACGCACTAGAGTCACAAATACTGAGCAGCTGGTTTTCATCGCCGCGTTGAACATCAGCTATGAACTGACTCAGGAAAAAGCGAAGACCCGCGATTACGCGGCAAGCATGGAGCAGCGCATTAAAATGCTCCAGCAGACCATAGAACAGGCATTGCTTGATCAAGGTCGCAGTCCCGAAAGACCGGGACCAAAGTTTGAATAACACTTCTCAGTTGACTATGGTAGAGTAACTGTGAAGACAAAATTTCTCTGAGATGTTCGCAAGCGGGCCAGTCCCCTGAGCCGATATTTCATACCACAAGAATGTGGCGCTCCATGGTTGGTGAGCATGCTCGGTCCGTCCGAGAAGCCTTAAAACTATGACGACACATTCACCTTGAACCAAGGGTTCAAGGGTTACAGCCTGCGGCGGCATCTCGGAGATTCCCTCTCTTTTCTTCTACCGACTACCATGACTCAATTCCCTGAAGTTTCTGCTTCACGCCAGGACATCCGTCAGCTTATTCGCCAGCGTCGTCGCGCCTTAAGCGCCGAGCAACAGGCACATTTTGCCCAGCAGGCCGCCGCCCGCATGATGGCCTATCCGCCTGTGGTGATGGCAAACACCGTCGCCCTGTTTCTCTCGTTTGATGGTGAGCTGGATACCCAACCGCTTATCGACCAGCTCTGGCGCGCCGGGAAAAAAGTTTATCTGCCGGTGCTACATCCCTTTAGCCGAGGCAATCTGCTGTTTCTGCACTACCATCCGCACAGCGAGCTGGTGGTAAATCGTCTGAAAATCACCGAACCCAAACTCGACGTGCGCGACGTGCTGCCGCTATCTGAACTGGATGTGCTGATTACGCCGCTGGTGGCGTTTGACGAGCAGGGCCAGCGATTAGGCATGGGCGGGGGGTTCTATGACAGGACGCTGCAAAACTGGCAGCAGTACGGATTGCAGCCGGTGGGGTATGCGCATGATTGCCAGGGCGTGGAGGTATTACCCGTAGAGAAATGGGATGTGCCGTTGCCGGCGGTGGTGACGCCCAGTAAAACCTGGACCTGGTAGAATAAAGCCGGGTGGCGGCTACGCCTTACCCGGCCTGCATAAATCATCGAACATTGTAGGTCGGGTAAGCGTAAGCGCCACCCGACACCACAGACCGCACCATCAGTACAGCAGACGCGCGCGAATCGTCCCCGGAATGGCCTTCATGCTCTGCAATGCTTTCTCGGCGATGTCTTCATCCGCTTCAATATCAATAACCACATAACCCATCTGCGAGTTAGTTTGCAGATACTGCGCAGCAATGTTAACGCCCTGCTCGGCAAAGATCTGGTTGATGGCGGTCAGCACGCCAGGACGGTTTTCGTGGATGTGCAGCAGACGACGCCCACCGTGCAGCGGCAGAGACACCTCCGGGAAGTTCACCGCAGAGAGCGTTGAACCGTTATCGGAATATTTGCTCAGTTTACCCGCCACTTCCAGGCCGATATTCTCCTGCGCTTCCTGAGTAGAACCGCCGATGTGCGGCGTCAGGATCACGTTGTCGAACTCGCACAACGGAGAGGTGAACGGATCGCTGTTGGTGGCCGGTTCCGTCGGGAACACGTCAATCGCCGCACCCGCCAGATGTTTACGCTTCAGCGCGTCGCACAGTGCAGGAATGTCAACCACGGTGCCACGCGCGGCGTTGATCAGCAGAGAGCCCGGCTTCATCAGCGCCAGCTCTTCTGCGCCCATCATGTTTTTGGTGGACGCATTTTCCGGCACGTGCAGGCTTACCACGTCACTCATATTCAGCAGGTCAGACAGGTGTTGAACCTGGGTGGCATTGCCTAACGGCAGCTTGCTTTCGATATCGTAAAAATAGACATGCATACCGAGAGATTCCGCCAGAATCCCCAACTGGGTACCGATGTGGCCATAGCCGATGATACCCAGTTTTTTCCCACGGGCTTCGTAGGAGCCCGCAGCCAGCTTATTCCACACGCCGCGGTGCGCTTTGGCGTTAGCCTCCGGAATGCCGCGCAGGAGCAGCAGCAGCTCGCCAATTACCAGCTCCGCCACGGAACGGGTGTTAGAGAACGGCGCGTTAAAGACCGGGATACCGCGTTTTGCGGCGGCATTCAGATCAACCTGGTTGGTGCCAATGCAGAAACAGCCAATCGCCACCAGCTTTTCCGCCGCAGCAATAACGTCTTCAGTCAGTTGGGTACGGGATCGCAGGCCAATGAAATGGGCATCACGGATGGACGCTTTCAGCTCTTCAGTGTCCAGCGCGCCTTTGTGAAATTCGATGTTGGTGTAGCCTGCTGCGCGAAGGCTATCGAGCGCTTTCTGGTGCACGCCTTCAACCAGCAGGAATTTAATCTTGTCTTTCTCCAGTGATACCTTTGCCATTTACCCGACCCTGTTTTTATCTGAACTGATGTTGTGCTGGATATAAATCCCGTGCAGCCAACATATCAAAAAAAACTATTGCAGCAATATGAACGTTTGCGTCGGCACTCTGAAGAAAAGTCATACAGGGCAAAATGGCAGAGGAAAATGCTGCGGAAAATTACGAACGTGGCAGGATCGGCAAAAGAGGCGGAAAAACGTGACACAAGTCACCGAATTTAGCTTTTCAAAATTTTTTTAGCGGGGGGAGCGTTCCCCCCGTCAGATCATTTTACGATGGTTTTTACACCGTCAGCCGTGCCGATCAGCGCCACATCCGCGCCACGGTTGGCAAATAACCCTACGGTAACAACGCCTGGAATGCCGTTGATCGCATTTTCCAGCGCAATGGCATCGAGGATCTCAAGGCCGTGAACGTCGAGGATCACGTTGCCGTTGTCGGTCACCACACCCTGACGGTATTCCGGACGACCGCCCAGCTTCACAAGTTGACGGGCAACCGCGCTGCGCGCCATCGGGATCACTTCGACCGGCAGCGGGAAATTCCCCAGAATGTCGACCTGCTTGGAGGCGTCCGCGATGCAGATGAACTTATCCGCCACGGAAGCGATGATTTTTTCGCGGGTCAGCGCCGCGCCACCGCCTTTGATCATCTGCATGTGGCCGTTGATTTCATCCGCGCCATCAACGTAAATGCCCAGACGGTCCACTTCGTTGAGGTCGAAAACGGTGATGCCGAGGCTTTTCAGCTTTTCCGTGGAAGCATCGGAGCTGGAAACCGCGCCCTCGATCTGCCCCTTCATCGTGCCCAGCGCATCGATAAAGTGCGCCGCCGTCGACCCCGTACCAACACCGACAATGGTACCCGGCTGTACGTACTGGAGAGCGGCCCATCCTACTGCTTTTTTCAGTTCATCCTGCGTCATGATCGTTTTGCCTGTGGTGTGAAAACTCAGGGCGCATTATAGAACACGTCGAATGGATTTCGTCTGCCACGAAGGGAAAATTGTGTCATAGTGCAGATTAAGCAAAATTAAGGAGTCAGCCAGAGCAATGAAACGTCCGGACTACAGAACACTACAGGCACTTGATGCAGTTATTCGTGAACGCGGTTTTGAGCGCGCGGCGCAAAAGCTGTGCATCACCCAGTCCGCCGTATCACAGCGTATCAAACAGCTTGAAAACATGTTCGGGCAGCCGCTGCTGGTGCGTACCGTACCGCCGCGTCCGACAGAGCAAGGACAAAAGCTCCTCGCCCTGCTGCGTCAGGTTGAACTGCTGGAAGATGAATGGCTGGGCGATGAACAAACCGGCTCCACGCCGCTGCTGCTGTCGCTGGCGGTGAACGCCGACAGTCTGGCAACCTGGCTGCTGCCGGCCCTTGCGCCAGTGCTGGCCGACTCCCCAATCCGCCTGAACCTTCAGGTTGAAGACGAGACCCGCACTCAGGAACGCCTGCGCCGTGGCGAAGTGGTTGGGGCGGTCAGTATTCAGCCGCAGGCGCTGCCAAGCTGTCTGGTGGATCAGCTGGGCGCGCTGGATTACCTGTTTGTCGGTTCAAAAGCCTTTGCAGAGCGCTACTTCCCGAACGGCGTGACTCGCGCCGCGCTGCTGAAAGCCCCTGCCGTCGCGTTCGACCATCTGGACGATATGCATCAGGCCTTCCTGCAACAAAACTTCGATTTGCCGCCGGGCAGCGTGCCGTGTCATATCGTTAACTCGTCCGAAGCCTTCGTACAGCTCGCGCGTCAGGGCACGACCTGCTGCATGATCCCGCATTTGCAGATTGAGAAAGAGTTGAAAAGTGGTGAGCTGATTGATTTAACCCCGGGGCTGTATCAGCGCCGGATGCTCTACTGGCACCGTTTTGCCCCGGAAAGCCGCATGATGCGCAACGTCACCGACGCGCTACTGGCGTTTGGGCATAAGGTGTTGAGACAGGATTAATCGCTTGAATTCCCTCTCCCTGTGGGAGAGGGTTAGGGTGAGGGCAAACTACTGCGCCTTAGCCGCCTCAGTTTGCTGAGTTTGAGTTGGCTCCAGCTGGAACACCACATCAACCTGATCGTCGAACTGAATGGTTGGCTGCTCGTAGGTTTCCTGAGCAGAAACCGGCGCGGCGTCCGCCTTCATCATCCGCACCATCGGGCTTGGCTGGTAGTTTGAAACGTGGTATCGCACGCTGTAAACCGGACCGAGCTTGCTTTTAAAGCCGGATGCCAGCTGCTGCGCCTGATGAATGGCATCATCAATAGCCGCTTTACGCGCTTCGTCTTTATATTTCTCCGGTTGCGCAACGCCCAGCGAGACGGAACGAATTTCGTTCAGCCCTGCCTTCAGCGCACCATCCAGCAATCCGTTGAGCTTATCAAGCTGGCGCACGGTCACTTCTACAGTACGCACGGCGCGATAGCCTTTCAGGATGCTTTTGCCGTTCTGGTAGTCGTAATCCGGTTGGGTACGCAGGTTCGCAGAGCTGATGTCTTTTTTCGCGACACCGTTCTGTTCCAGGAAAGAGAGGTATTGCGCAACACGATCGTCTGCCTGTTTCTTAGCGGAAGCAGCATCTTTCGCCGCCACGTTCACTTCAATTGCCAGGGTTGCAACATCCGGTACCGCATCCACGCTTGCCGTACCTGAAGTGACAATGTGCGGGCCGTTTGGCAGTTCATTCGCCTGCACCGACACCGCACCTAAACTTACTAATGCCGCCAGGGCCATCACCTTAAACTTCACTGTCATTCCTCCATGTTGCGAAGAGTGCCCTGTTAACAGGGCTCATGCCAGCAAGCTTAGCGGGTCTTGTCCAGATGTCCATAAGACAACGCTTAGTTGAACAATCCCTGTACGTGATGAATGCCCTCTTTCGCCAGCTGGAAGGCAATAAACCACATCACCAGCCCCACCAGGGTATTGATAATGCGCTGTGCTTTGGCGGTACGCAGTCGTGGCGCCAGCCACGCCGCCAGGATCGCAAGACCGAAGAACCAGAGGAAGGAGGCGCTGACCGTACCGAGCGCAAACCAGCGTTTCGGCTCAACGTCCAGCTGTCCGCCCAGGCTGCCCAGCACCACAAAGGTATCAAGGTAGACGTGCGGGTTAAGCCACGTTACGGCGAGCATGGTGACGATAATCTTCCAGCGCCCCTGCTTCATCACTTCGGCGCTCGCCAGCTCAAGATTGCTGCTCATGGCCGTTTTCAGGGCACCAAACCCGTACCACAGCAGAAACGCTACGCCGCCCCAGGTAACCAGCGCCAGCAGCCACGGCGACTGCATCAACAGGGCGCTGCCGCCAAAAATCCCGGCGCAAATCAGCAGCAGATCGCTCACCGCACACAGCAGGGCAATCATCAGATGATACTGGCGGCGAATGCCCTGGTTCATCACGAACGCATTTTGTGGACCAAGGGGAAGGATCATGGCCGCACCTAACACAAGCCCCTGAAAATAATAAGATAACATGACGTAATTCTCGCAGAGTTGTCCTGGAGGCAGACTATACTGCGGGAACGTCATTAGAGGAAATGGATAATATTAATTGGGGATTAGCTGGGCTAATAAAAGAAAAGCCCGGTGTCGCTGACGCTTACCGGGCCTACGGGAGACGTTACTCTGCTTCTTTGACTTTTTTGACGTTTACGTCCATCTGCGGGTACGGGAAGCTGATGCCGTTGGCATCGAAATCACGCTTGATGCGCTCCAGCACATCCCAGTAAACGTTTTGAAGATCGCTGCTTTTGCTCCAGATGCGCACCACAAAATTAATAGATGACGCGCCCAGCTCATTCAGACGAACGGTCTGCTCGCGGTCCTTCAGAATACGGTCATCTGAAGCAATGATGTTGGTAATCAGAGACTTAACCTGATCGATATCGGAGTCGTACGCCACGCTGATGATCAGCTCGTTACGACGCACCGGCTCGCGGGAGAAGTTAATGATATTGCCCGCAATGATTTTCCCGTTCGGGACTACCACAATGCGACCATCCACGGTACGCAGGGTCGTGGAGAAAATCTGAACCTGCAACACGGTACCGGCAATACCGCCCAGATCCACATACTCACCGGAACGGAACGGACGGAAGGTCACCAGCAATACGCCCGCCGCCAGGTTAGACAGCGAACCCTGCAATGCCAGACCAATGGCCAGACCGGCAGCACCGAGCACAGCGATGACGGATGCCGTCTGCACGCCGACACGCCCCAGCGCCGCAATCAGCGTAAAGGCGATAATGCCGTAACGGACCAGCGCGGAGAGGAAATCGGCGACTGTGGCATCAATGTGTCGTGCGACCATCACCCGGTTGACAGCGTTCGAAACGATACGCGCCACGATCATCCCGACAATGATGATGGCAATAGCGGCAACAATATTCACGGCGTAGCTCAGCAGTAGCGCCTGGTTGCGCACCAGCCAGTTACCCGCGTTATTGATGCTGTCTACAACATCAAGTTGTTCCATTTATTCTTCCTTTTGTTAAACCAAAACACAAAATCCATCCCCCATGGAGACAGGCAGGTCAGTAAAGGGTAAACAAAAAGCACCGGCTTTGCCAAACAGATCACAAAATCAGGTATTGCAGGATATTGAAAAAGCATAAAAAAAGGCCCGCATATGCGGACCTTCTTGACGCTATGAACAGCTCAAATTACAGAACGTCAACCGCGTTCAGTTCTTTGAATGCCTGCTCCAGACGAGTAATCATAGAAGTCTGGGCAGCGCGCAGCCATACGCGTGGATCGTAGTATTTCTTGTTCGGCTGGTCTTCGCCTTTCGGGTTGCCCAGCTGACCTTGCAGGTAAGCTTCGTTGGTTTTGTAGTATTGCAGGATACCGTCCCAGGTTGCCCATTGGGTGTCGGTATCGATATTCATTTTCACTACGCCGTAGCTTACGGAATCTTTGATTTCCTGAGCAGAAGAACCGGAACCGCCGTGGAAGACGAAGTTCAGGCTGTTGTGCGGCAGGTTGTGTTTTTTGGACACGTATTCCTGAGAATCACGCAGGATGGTCGGGGTCAGAACCACGTTACCTGGTTTGTATACGCCGTGTACGTTACCGAAGGACGCTGCGATAGTGAAGCGTGGGCTGATTTTGCTCAGCTCGGTGTAAGCGTAATCAACGTCTTCTGGCTGAGTGTACAGTGCAGAAGCGTCCATGTGGCTGTTGTCCACACCGTCTTCTTCACCGCCGGTGCAACCCAGTTCGATTTCCAGGGTCATGCCCATTTTGGACATACGCGCCAGGTACTTAGAGCAGATCTCGATGTTTTCTTCCAGAGACTCTTCGGACAGGTCGATCATGTGAGAAGAGAACAGTGGCTTACCGGTTGCTGCGAAGTGTTTTTCACCTGCGTCCAGCAGACCGTCGATCCATGGCAGCAGTTTTTTCGCGCAGTGGTCAGTGTGCAGGATAACCGGAACACCGTAGTGCTCAGCCATCTGGTGAACGTGATGTGCGCCAGAGATAGCGCCCAGGATTGCAGCACCCTGAGGAATGTCAGTTTTCACGCCTTTACCTGCGATGAACGCAGCGCCGCCGTTAGAGAACTGAACGATAACTGGAGCTTTAACTTTAGCAGCAGTTTCCAGTACGGCGTTGATGGAGTCGGTACCCACGCAGTTAACTGCTGGCAGAGCGAAGTTGTTTTCTTTAGCTACCTGGAACACTTTCTGTACGTCATCACCAGTGATAACGCCAGGTTTTACGAAATCAAAAATTTTAGACATGTTGCTTAGTCCTGTATCTTCGGCCGTTAGAAATGGTGCGAGCTCTGATAAGCGCGCTGAAAATTGGGCAGGTTTCCCTGCCCCTGAATGGCTTACTTCTTAGCGCGCTCTTCGAGCATTGCTACTGCTGGCAGAACTTTGCCTTCCACGAATTCGAGGAATGCGCCGCCACCAGTGGAGATGTAGGAGATCTTGTCAGCGATACCGAACAGGTCGATTGCTGCCAGGGTGTCACCACCGCCTGCGATAGAGAACGCTTCGCTGTCTGCGATTGCGTTAGCCACGATCTCAGTCCCTTTGCGGAAGTTCGGGAATTCGAACACGCCGACAGGACCGTTCCACAGGATAGTTTTTGCGTTTTTCAGGATTTCAGCCAGTTTCTGTGCAGAAACGTCGCCCAGGTCCAGAATCTGCTCTTCATCTTTGATGTCGTTAACAGATTTCAGGGTTGCGGTAGCAGTTTCGGAGAACTCGGTTGCCACGCGAACGTCAGTTGGAACCGGGATATCACAGGTACCCAGCAGACGTTTGGCTTCGTCAACCAGATCCGCTTCGTACAGGGATTTACCCACGTTGTGGCCTTGCGCAGCAACGAAGGTGTTCGCGATACCACCGCCAACGATCAGCTGGTCAGCGATTTTGGACAGAGAATCCAGTACGGTCAGTTTGGTAGAAACTTTAGAACCACCAACGATAGCGACCATTGGACGAGCAGGTTCTTTCAGTGCTTTACCCAGCGCTTCCAGTTCGTCAGCCAGCAGCGGACCTGCACAGGCGACGTCTGCGAATTTACCGATACCGTGGGTAGATGCCTGCGCACGGTGAGCCGTACCGAATGCATCCATCACGAATACGTCGCACAGCGCAGCGTATTTTTTGGACAGGGTTTCGTCGTCTTTCTTTTCGCCTTTGTTGAAGCGAACGTTTTCCAGAACAACCAGCTCACCTTCGGCAACTTCCACGCCGTCCAGGTAATCTTTCACCAGGCGAACCGGGCTGGACAGTTTGTCTTTCAGGTAATTAACAACCGGCAGCAGAGAGAACTCTTCGTTGTACTCGCCTTCAGTTGGACGGCCCAGGTGGGAGGTGACCATCACTTTAGCGCCCTGCTTCAGAGCCAGTTCAATGGTTGGCAGAGATGCACGGATACGCGCGTCGCTGGTCACTTTGCCATCTTTAACCGGTACGTTCAGATCGGCACGGATGAAAACGCGTTTACCTGCCAGATCCAGATCGGTCATCTTAATTACAGACATGGTGAATCCTCTCGTTGATTCTTAAAGTTTTGCAAGCGCAAGGTGCGCTCTACCTGAAACCTTTCGCGGCCATGGCTAACGTGGTGTCGAGCATTCGGTTAGCAAAGCCCCATTCGTTATCACACCAGACCAGCGTCTTGATGAGGTGCGCACCACTGACTCGCGTCTGCGTGCCATCCACGATGGCGCTATGCGGGTCGTGGTTAAAATCTACTGAGACCAACGGTAATTCCGTATAGTCAACTATACCATGAAATGCTCCCTGTGCCGCTTTTTGCAGCAACAGGTTGACTTCACAGGCTTTTACCGGTTTTTTCACCGTCACGCTAAGATCGATTGCGGTGACGTTTATCGTCGGAACGCGCACGGCAATCGCTTCAAAACGGTCGTTAAACTGCGGGAAAATACGGGTGATCCCGGCAGCCAGTTTCGTATCCACCGGAATGATTGACTGGCTCGCCGCGCGAGTGCGTCGTAAATCCGGATGGTAGGCGTCGATTACCTGCTGATCGTGCATGGCGGAGTGAATCGTGGTCACGGTGCCGGATTCAATGCCATAAGCATCGTCTAACAGTTTAATGACCGGAATAATGCAGTTGGTGGTGCAGGAGGCGTTGGAGACAATGCGGTGTTCAGCGTGCAGCTCGTGCTGGTTAACACCAAACACGACGGTGGCGTCGAGGTCGTTACTGCCGGGATGGGAGAACAGCACTTTTTTCGCGCCAGCATTCAGATGCGCTTCGCCATGTTCACGGTTACCGTACACGCCGGTACAGTCCAGCACCACATCCACACCCAGTTCGCGCCAGGGCAGCCCTTCAATACTGTTCTCATGCAGCACGCGGATGGCATCGTCACCGACGAACAGCTGTTCCCTTTCCTGGCGAACATCCCAGGCAAAGCGACCGTGGCTGGTGTCATATTTCAACAAATGTGCCATGCCCGCAGCATCCGCCAGTTCATTGATTGCCACCACGGTGATTTCCGCACGACGCCCGGATTCATATAAAGCACGAACCACGTTGCGCCCGATGCGACCGAAGCCATTAATCGCTACGCGTACGGTCATAGATCTCCTGCAAAGCTATCCCTGAGTTTGAGGTGGCTGAAAGAGTAATCCAGCGACGCCCGAAGGGGAATCCTTGCTGTCACAAACTGCGATTGATTGGTCAATTGTCGAACATTTAATCGACTGAAACGCTTCAGCAAGAATAAGCGAATCGGGGAATAAAAGGAATGTCTGTCCAGATGAATAAGCGAGCTATATGACTTGCGTCACATTTTGGGTGGAATAATGCTTACAAAAAAGCCGGGTGGCGCGTTAGCGCTTACCCGGCCTACTTTATTCTCCCTCTCCCCGTGGGAGAGAGCCAGGGTGAGGGCATCAGCCCGCACCGGACAAACAATTACAGCAGTTCTTTCGCCTTAGCGACAACGTTTTCAACGGTGAAGCCGAACTCTTCAAACAGCTGTTCAGCTGGCGCAGACTCACCAAACGTGGTCATCCCGACGATAGCGCCGTTCAGACCCACGTATTTGAACCAGTAGTCTGCGATACCCGCTTCCACTGCCACGCGAGCGGAGACCGCTTTAGGCAGTACGGATTCGCGGTACGCGGCATCCTGCTTGTCGAACGCATCGGTAGACGGCATGGAAACCACACGCGCCTTCACGCCTTCGGCAGTCAGTTTTTCCCATGCTGCTACAGCCAGTTCAACTTCTGAACCGGTGGCGATGAAGATCAGCTCAGGCTGGCCCGCGCAATCTTTCAGCACGTAACCACCGCGTGCGATGTTCGCCAGCTGCTCTGGAGTACGCTCCTGCTGCGCCAGGTTCTGACGGGAGAGGATCAGCGCGGTTGGACCGTCCTGACGCTCAACGCCGTATTTCCACGCCACCGCAGATTCAACCTGGTCACATGGACGCCATGTGCTCATGTTCGGGGTCACGCGCAGGGAAGCCACCTGCTCTACTGGCTGGTGAGTTGGACCATCTTCGCCCAGACCGATGGAGTCGTGGGTGTAGACCATCACCTGACGCTGTTTCATCAGCGCAGCCATACGCACGGCGTTACGTGCATATTCCACAAACATCAGGAAGGTAGAAGTGTACGGCAGGAAACCACCGTGCAGAGCGATACCGTTGGCAATCGCAGTCATACCGAACTCACGTACACCGTAATGGATGTAGTTACCGGCAGTATCTTCGTTGATTGGCTTAGATCCGGACCACAGGGTCAGGTTTGATGGCGCCAGGTCAGCGGAGCCGCCGAGGAATTCTGGAAGCAGAGGGCCAAACGCTTCGATCGCATTCTGAGATGCTTTACGGCTGGCGATCTTGGCTGGGTTCGCCTGCAACTTCGCGATGAACTCGTTCGCTTTGGCGTCGAAGTCAGACGGCATGTCACCTTTCATACGACGGGTGAACTCAGCCGCTTCCTGTGGGAAGGCTTTCGCGTAAGCCGCGAACTTCTCGTTCCAGGCCGCTTCTTTCGCCTGACCCACTTCTTTCGCATCCCACTGAGCGTAGATTTCAGACGGGATTTCGAAGGCAGGGTGTTTCCAGCCCAGCGCTTCACGGGTCAGTGCAATTTCCGCGTCGCCCAGCGGTGCGCCGTGGGAGTCGTGAGTGCCCGCTTTGTTCGGAGAACCGAAGCCGATGATGGTTTTGCACATCAGCAGGGACGGTTTGTCGGTCACGGCGCGCGCTTCTTCTACGGCACGTTTAATCGAGTCAGCATCGTGGCCATCAACGCCGCGCACAACATGCCAGCCGTAGGCTTCGAAACGTGCGGCGGTGTCGTCAGTGAACCAGCCTTCAACGTGGCCGTCGATGGAAATGCCGTTGTCGTCGTAGAACGCAACCAGTTTACCCAGCTTCAGGGTGCCTGCCAGGGAGCACACTTCGTGAGAAATGCCTTCCATCATGCAGCCGTCGCCCAGGAAGGCGTAGGTGAAGTGGTCAACGATGTCGTGGCCAGGACGGTTAAACTGCGCCGCCAGGGTCTTCTCTGCAATCGCCATACCTACGGCGTTAGCGATGCCCTGACCCAGCGGACCGGTAGTGGTTTCAACGCCAGCGGTGTAGCCTACTTCCGGATGACCTGGAGTTTTGGAGTGCAGCTGACGGAAGTTTTTCAGCTCTTCGATTGGCAGATCGTAGCCAGTGAGGTGCAGCAGGCTGTAGATCAGCATAGAGCCGTGGCCGTTAGACAGCACGAAACGGTCGCGGTCTGCCCATGCCGGGTTCTGCGGGTTGTGGTTAAGGAAATCACGCCACAGGACTTCGGCGATGTCAGCCATGCCCATAGGGGCACCCGGGTGGCCGGATTTGGCTTTCTGTACTGCGTCCATGCTCAGCGCACGAATAGCATTAGCAAGCTCTTTACGTGAGGACATTTTAACTCCAGATCGGACTGTTAAAGGCCATGCCCTTGACGACAGCGCGTTTTGGGCTACGCCGGAAAAAAGTGCCAACAATGTAACCCAAGCCGCAGGGCATGTACATGGACCATTCTTTGGCAGCTTAAGAAATCTCTGGATCATGCTCGCATGTTGCGCAATCTGCTCGCCCGCCCCTGTAGATATTCCTTATACTTAGCCCGACACCGGCTTCGTTGACGGTGCATTTTTCGGAATTAATTCAGATTAACGAGTACGGAAGCAACATCATGAAAATGCGTGCAATCGGGCTGGCTGTGGGAACAACGCTCCTGCTAAGCGGCTGTCAGAATATGGATTCTAACGGCCTGATGACCTCAGGCGCAGAAGCTTTTCAGGCCTACTCACTGAGCGATGCGCAGGTGAAAGCGCTGAGCGACGAGGCCTGTAAGGATATGGATGGAAAAGCTACGCTTGCCCCGGCAAACAGCACCTACACGCAGCGTCTGAACAAGATTGCTTCCGCGCTGGGCGACAACATTAACGGTCAGCCGGTGAACTACAAGGTGTATATGGCGAAAGACGTCAACGCCTTCGCGATGGCTAACGGCTGTATCCGCGTATACAGCGGCCTGATGGACATGATGACCGACAACGAAGTGGAAGCGGTGATCGGCCATGAAATGGGTCACGTTGCTCTGGGTCACGTGAAGAAAGGGATGCAGGTTGCGCTGGGCACCAATGCCGTGCGTGCAGCGGCGGCCTCTGCGGGCGGCATTGTCGGCAGCCTGTCCCAGTCGCAGCTGGGCGACGTGGGTGAGAAACTGGTTAACTCCCAGTTCTCCCAGCGTCAGGAGTCGGAAGCGGATGACTATTCTTACGATCTGTTGCGCAAGCGCGGCATCAACCCATCAGGTTTAGCCACCAGCTTCGAAAAACTGGCGAAACTGGAGGAAGGCCGTCAAAGCTCCATGTTTGACGATCACCCGGCCTCCGTTGAACGCGCGCAGCATATCCGTGACCGCATGGCGGCAGACGGTATTAAATAATACTCCGGCCCGGTGCGCGCCGCGCTACCGGGCAACAAGACTCAATCAGTACAGCGTTTTCTGTGGAGGCCCGGCAAACTTAAGGGCGCCAATCTGCCCCATCCGCACCTCTACCACCGACGGCCCCGGCATCGCCAGCGCTTCCATCATCACCGCGTCAAAATCCTCGGCCTGCTCAACGCTCCAGGCCTGTAGACCAATCGCCTGCGCCAGCAGGGTAAAATCCGGCGTATGCAGCGCGTTATAATACTGACGCCCGCCAAAATATTTATCCTGAATACCACGCATTACGCCGTAGCCCCCGTCGTTCATGATCAGCAGCGTCACGTTGGCTTTCTCCTGCGCCAGCGTCGCCAGTTCGCCTAAATTAAGGCTCAGGCCGCCGTCGCCCACCAGCCCCACCACCTTGCGCTGTGGGTTGGCAATCGCGGTGCCGATAGCCATCGGCAGGCCCATGCCAATCGCCCCGGCGAGGGAGTGAATATTCATCAGCGGACCGTTAGCCCTGAACAGGCGGCTACCCCACAGGCTGCCGGACACGGTGATATCGCGCACCAGCAGGCCGTCTTTCGGCAGGGCTTTCTCAATGGCGTCGTTAAGCTTCGCATAGGCGCCGCACTGCTCGCGCAGCCCCTGCTCAGCTTGCCCGACAGCCTGCTGTACCTGCGTATCCCACTGGGCGTTGCCCCACTCGCGGCCCTGCACTTTTTCAGCCAGCGCGCCAAGCAGCGCTGAACAATCGGCTATCAACGTGCTATCCATCAGGTAGTTACGGCTTGCTGCCGCCGGGTCGATATCGAGCTGCACCCGCGGGGAAGGCAGCTCAAGCGTCCAGGATCGGGTTTCGTTGCTGCGCAGGCGAGAACCGGCCACCAACGTAAAATCACACTGCGCAATGAGCGCCTCCACCGACGGCGAGTTGTGGAACGCCCGCAGGCTGGCGCGGTGGTTGTCCGGCAGCACGCCGCGCGCGTGGGTGCTGGAAATCACGGTGATGCCCGCATCCGCCAGTTTTTTCACCGCCTCAGCGCTTCCCAGCGCCCCGCCGCCCAGCCAAAGCAGCGGCTGTTTCGCCTGTTTGAGCTGCGCCCACAGCGCGTCAACCATTCCGGTATCCACGGCCGGAGCCGATACCGGTTTGATCGGAGCGGTTACCAGCGACAGCGGAATTTTGGCGCTCTGAATATCAATCGGGATTTCCACCGAGACCGGTCCGCACGGCGGGGTCTGCGCGTCCTGGATGGCTTTATGCAGAATCGCTATCGCCTGATTCGCATTGCTGATGCGGTACGCCCGTTTTGAGCTGGCCTTCAGGAAGGTCAGCTGGTCACGGGTTTCATGGATAAACCCGGTGTCGGCGTCCAGCCAGGCTTTCTCAACCTGCCCGGTTAAATGCAGCAGCGGCGTGCAGGCATTCATGGCTTCCACCAGCGCGCCTACCGCGTTCCCGGCCCCCGCGCCGGTGCTGGTCAGCGCCACGCCGAGGCCGGAAAAGCGCCCGTGAGCATCGGCCATGGTGACGGAACCGGCTTCACCGCGCGCGGGCACAAAGCGGATATTGCCCCGCTGCCCAACCGCATCCGCGATCGGCAGGTTGTGAATGGAGATGACGCCGTAGATGGCCTCAACCTGATACTGCTCCAGCGTTCTGGCGATGGCGTCGCCGACGGTTATCATTTCGCTCATTGCTCACCCTTTCTCAGTCGCACCAGTGGTTGACGCTGTTACCCGTCGCCAGATAAATGCTCTTTTGTTGCATCCAGGCTTTCAGCCCCTGGATACCCTTCTCGCGGCCCAGACCGCTCTCTTTAAAGCCCCCGAACGGGGTCGAAATCGCAAAAACCTTGTAGGTGTTGATCCACACCGTGCCTGCCTCCAGCTGCTCGCTGAGACGCAGGGCGCGACCGGTATCGCGCGTCCAGATCCCCGCCGCCAGGCCGTACACCGAGTCGTTCGCCTCGTGGATAAGCGTGGCTTCATCGCCAAACGGCATCGCCACCAGCACCGGGCCGAAGATCTCTTCCTGACAGGCGCGGGCGCTGTTGCTCAGCCCTTCGATAATGGTTGGCAGAAAGAAGCTGCCGTTTACCAGAGCGGGATCGGCGGGGATCTCGCCGCCGCACAGCACGCGGCCCCCTTCACGCTTCGCCAGTTCGACGTACTGGATCACGCTCTGGCGATGTTTTTCGTTGATCAGCGGTCCTACATGGACGCCGTCGGTAAACGGATGTCCGACGCGCAGCCCGCGTGTTAATTCCAGCAGCCTCGCCATCAGCGGGGCGTAAATACTCTCGTGGATAAACAGCCGCGACCCGGCGATACACGCCTGCCCCGCCGAGCTGAAAATGCCGTAGCAGATCCCGCGCGCGGCCTGTTCAATATCGGCATCCTCCAGCACGATGGTCGGCGATTTGCCGCCCAGTTCCAGCGAGGCCGGGATCAGTTTTTCCGCCGCCACGTGCGCCAGATGACGGCCCGTGGTGGTGCCGCCGGTAAAGGAAATTTTCCGCACGCGAGGATGACGCGCCAGCGCATCGCCAATCACCGAGCCTTTGCCCGGCAGGACACTCAGCAGCCCGGCGGGCAGCCCGGCCTGTTTAAAAATCCGCGCCAGCTCCAGCGCCATCAGCGGCGTGGCTTCGGCGGGCTTGAGGATCACCGCGTTCCCGACGGCAATCGCCGGTGCGACCTTCTGCATTTCGCTGGCAATCGGCGAGTTCCACGGCGTGATGGCCGCCACCACGCCAAGGGGCTCGTAGCAGCTCAGCGTCAGCAGATCCGGCTGGCGCGGCGTCGGAAGTTCCCCTTCCAGCAGCTCGCAGGCGGCGGCAAAGTAGCGCGCCGTTCCCGCCGCGCTCATCACCAGCCCGCGCGCTTCCGCCAGCGGCTTGCCGTTATCACGGCTCTGCATCTGCGCCAGCGCATCGACGCGGGATTCAATAAGATCGGCAACTTTATGCAGGATCTTCGCGCGCATGTGCGGCAGACTGTTACGCCATGCGGGATCGCGCCAGGCGCGCTCTCCGGCGGCTACCGCCTCCTCCAGGTCATCCAGACTGGCGGCATTCAGCGTCGCGTTGAGCGACCCGTCTGCCGGAAAGTGGCTCTGCATCGGGTTGCCGCCGCCGCGTCGCCACTGGCCGCCGATAAAAATCTTCAGATCGTCCATCGTCACTCCTCAGCTCAGGGCCAGCTCGCGGCAGGCGCGCACCGCGCTCAGTGCCGCCAGGGTGGAGGTTTTAGGATTAGAAGCCAGCGGCAGTCCGCTCAGTTCCAGATGGAACTCGCCGAATAATCCTTCGACATGCAGCGTGTGGGTGTTACGTTTCGTTGCCGGGTCAACCATCAGTTGCACGCGGGTGTCGTCCATCCCGACGCCGCCGAGCGCCACGGTCGCCGCCACGTTGGCGTTCGCCGGGAACAGGCGCGCCGCCTCGCGGGCGCTGCCCTCGAAGAAAACCTTTGCCTCTGACACCGCATTCAGATCGATAAGCTGCTCGGCATAGCTGCCGCGCCAGCTGGCCGGGCTTTTGCGCGACTGATAGGTGACGCGCTCAAGCCCGCCCTCTTTCGCCGCCGCCAGCCCGTCGATACCGGCCACCGCACCGGAAAGCAGGGTCAGTTTTCCGCCCGCGGCGAGCAGACGCTGCTCCAGCGCGCTGTCCGCCAGCGCGCCGGTGGAAATGATGGCCAGATGCCAGCCGCGACGCAGGATCTCTTCCCCGTACTGGGCCACCGCCTCCTGGCTGGCGCATTCCAGCACCAGATCCGGCGTTTGTGCGCACGCCATCGGCGACGTCAGCGCCTCAACCGCATCGCCAAACTGGTCGTGAATGGCGGGATGGTGAGACGCGCGCGCCACGATCCAGCCGATAGCCACACCGGCGGGCAGGCGCTCAATCACCGCCTGCGCCATGGCGCCTAAACCAATCAACATTACCTTTTTCATGATGTGTCCTTACAGATGGCGGCAGAAGCCGCCGGAAACGTCCAGCGCCGCGCCGGTGGTAAACGAGGCCAGCGGCGAGGCGAGGAACAGCAGCGCCTGCGCGGGCTCCTGCGGCTTGCCGAGGCGCGCCATTGGAATGCCACGCTTGCGCGCGATATCCGCCGTCCACTCCGGCCAGCTTTGGCTTTTGTCCGCCCGGCGTTCAAAGCGGCGCTGCCACTGACCGGATTCCACCATGCCGAGCAGTATGGAATTGACGCGAATGCCCTTGCCCACCAGCTCTTTCGAGAGCGTCAGCGTCATGTTCAGCAGCGCGGCACGAGCGGCGGAGGTGGCGATCATGTGCTCCTCCGGCTGTAGCGCCAGCAGGGAGTTGACGCAGGTAACAGAGGCAATGTCCGATTGCTCCAGCAGAGGCTGAAACGCCTGCACCGGGTTAATCACCCCGAACAGTTTGAGTTCGGCTTCGTGCAGCCACGCCTCGCGCGGCGTGTCATGGAAGTGCGCCACGTAGCCCTGCCCGGCGTTGTTGATCAGCATATCCGCCGCGCCAAAACGCGCCTGCACCGCATCCGCGAAGGCCTGAACTTCGTCGGCATTCAGCACGTCGCAGCGGAAAGCGAAAATCTCCCCGTGGGGAAATTCGTTTTGCAGCGTCGCATGGGCGCTGGCGAGCCGGTCCTCGTCACGGCCGCAGAAGGCGACTTTCGCCCCTTCCCCCAGCAGCAGGCGCAGCGTTTCAAAGCCAATGCCGGAAGAACCGCCGGTGACTACCGCTACGCGCCCGTCAATTTGTGCATTCATCGCGCACCTCTTCGTTAATGCGTAAAAGCTGTTGGTTGAAAAACGCGTCGTTATCGAGATAGCTGGCGTGCCCGGCCTGCGGAATGGCGATAAACGGCATGCCGTAGCGCAGCGCCAGACCCTGAACCAGCTCCGGCTGGGTGATGGCATCCTGCTCGCCGCACCAGACTTCAAAACTGCCGGAATAACGCTTCAGCCAGCCGTGGATGTCGTCATGCGCCAGCATCCACGAGGCGGCAAGGTAGCCTTCCGGGCGCAGCACCCGCATGCCCGCCGCGACGGTGGCGATATCTTCCGCGCGCGCGCCGGGGCGCAGCAGCTTCGGGGCGCGGGTCTGGGCGAGGATTTCGCCCCCCAGCGCCATCTGCTGCTCTCGGTTGCGCCAGACCTGCTCCCGCTGCTCCGGCGCGGCATTGCCGTACCCCTGCGCCGCGTCGGCCAGCACCAGATGAATGACGCGATCCGGGAACTTTGCCGCAAAGGCGCTGGCCACCAGCGCCCCCAGGGAATGGCCGACCAGCACTGCCTGCCAGACACCGGCGCGATCCAGCATGGCCGCCAGCGCGTCGGCGTAATCCCCCGCGTTTGCCCGCGCTACGGCCAGCATCGGGCTTTCGCCATAGCCCGGCATGTCCCACGCCAGCACGCGAAAACCGTTCAGCGCCATCTGCTTGTGCCAGGAGGCGGCGCCGGAGCTGATCCCGTGCAGCAGCATCAGCGGAATGCCGCTTCCCTGTTCACGAAAACCCGTCATCATGCCCCCTTAGTTCCGCTTCACTTTGGAAAGCGGATGGTCGGACGGATAGGTGGGGATTTCCGGCTTATTGGTCCCCAGCATGACGCACATCAGCGCCTCTTCTTCACCGTGGTTAAACAGGCCGCGATAGATGCCCGGCGGAACGGAGATCAGGTCACGCTCGCGCAGCACGGTTTCGGTGTAGTTGTCGCCGTCCTGGATCATCAGCGTGATCTGCCCCTTGAGCATGAAGAACACCTCTTCCACGTCGTCGTGCAGGTGCAGCGGCCCTTCGCACTTCGACGGCAGCACCATGGTGGAGAAGGTAAAATGGTCCGCCTGCACGGTGTTGGTGTCGTTCGCCACGCCGGTTGCGCCGGTGCCGATGTAGCGCATCTGCGCCCGGCGATATTTCGGATCAAAATCGGCCTGGAACTTCAGCGCGTTCCAGTCGTATTTACGGCCTTCGAAGCGCGCGATGCGCGACTCGACCCACTCTTCCATCGTCAGATGGTCAGGTTTGATGCCTGTTTTGTTGGTTACGATTGAATCAGTCATGACACTCTCCTCAGTAACGTCTCAGCAGCGGCAGTAACAGGACGCAGCCCACCGCCGCCATCACCGCCAGAAAAATCAGCCCGGAATCCATGCTGTGGGTAAAGGCGATCAGCGCGCCCATCACCGCCGGCGACAGCGCGCCCGCAAAGTTTCCCAGCCCGTTGAAGATACCGCCCGCCGTGGCGCTCACCCGGGGATGGGTGGCCTTCGCCAGCAGGGCGAAAATGTTGGGTGCGCCGGTGCCCCACATAAAGGTGCTGAAGCTCATCGCCGCAATGATGGCAAGCGGGGTGTCGAGGTGCATCACCGCCGCCAGGCCTACCGCCGCCCCCGCCATCGAGATAAAGCAGGCCGCCGCGCGCTTATCGACCCGGTCAGAGAGCCACGCGCCAATCACTTCCCCTGCCAGCATGGCGATGAACGGCATCGACGACAGCCAGCCCGCATGCTCCAGGTGGATGCCTTTGCCCTTAATTAAGTAGCCAGGCAACCAGCCGTTGATGCCCCACAGGTAGGTCAGGAAAGCGATGTTAAAGATGCAGATGATCCAGAAGTGCGGGCTGACAAACAGCTCGCGCCGTGCGGCGCGCCGCTCGTCCTGTGATGCCTGCGAGGTACCGGGTTTTGCCTCCAGGCGGATACCGCGCAGACCAATGCGCACAAAGATAAGCACCGGCACGGTAAGCATGGCCATCACAAAGAAAGTGCTCTGCCAGCCAAAGGTGTTCAGCAGCCAGAGGGAGAGCGGGAAACCAATCGCCGCGCCCACCGGGGTGCCCAGCAGCCACAGCATGGTGGCGCGCGCCTGCAAATACTGCGGGAAGTTGTGGCGTACAATGGCGAAGGCCAGCGGGAACAGCGGTCCTTCCGCCACGCCCAGCAGAATACGCAGGACGATCATCAGCGTGTAGTTATGGGTAAAGCCCATCGCCACCATCAGCACGCACCACACTGCCATCATCCCGGTGAGCAGGCGCAGCGGCGCGATTTTGTCGCCTAAACCGCTTAAAAACACCGATGAGAAGCCATAGCTCAGCAGGAAAGCGCTCATCAGAATGCCGAGACGCGTGGTGTCGAAATCAATGCCCATCGCCTGCTGGAAATGGGTATCCGAAAAGAGCGCCGCGATGCTGATTTTGTCGAAAAAGGCCAGCAGCACGCAGGCCAGCAGCGACAGCGGGATGGCCCAGCGCACCGCTTTTTCGGGCGTGCGGGTCCCCTCACCGCTCGCCTCAACCGGCGCGGTGTTAGTCTCTAGTGTGGTCATTTCTCCCCCTACGGGTGCGGGTTAGCTATCGCAGTGACATCAGTGAAAATGTCGGGTCGGCAAGCGGTACGTCCGACAGATCCCGCCCTGCCGCCATCCAGCGCTTCGCCAGCTTGACGGTGCGCGCATCGTTGAACGCCACAAGCTGCGTTAGCCGCCCGTTGTCGTCCAGCGAGAAGTACAGCGCCTCTTCACGCAATATCGTTCGGCAGCCTGCCTGCGGAATGCCGAGGATCTGAATGTTGTGCTGGTATTGATCCGACCACAGCCACGGCGCGTCGTCGTAGCCTGGCGCATCGGGGTTGAGCATCGCTTTTGCCGTCGCCACCGCCTGATTCTGTGCAAAGGCCCAGGACTGGATGCACAGGCCGTAGTGATGGTGCTGGGCGACATCTCCTGCGGCAAAGATGAACGGATCCGAGGTGCGTCCCTGGGCATCCACCACGATCCCGCGCCCGGTTTTCAGCCCCGCATCAAGCGCCAGCTCCAGATTGAGATCGACGCCGATCCCGACCACGACCGTATCAAAGGTTTCACGCTGGCCGTCGCAGTGGACGACCGGCAGGCCGTTATCGTCCTCCAGCTCCAGCGCGCCGCAGCCGGTACGGATCTCCACCCCCTGCTCGCGGTGGATGGCCTCCAGGCGCTGGGACACCTCGCCGCTCACCGAGCGCATGCAGAGCGCAGGCTGCTGCTCGAACAGGGTGACCGCCACGCCGCTTTTCCGCGCGGAAGCGGCAATCTCAAGGCCAATCCAGCCGCCGCCGATAATCGCGAGTTTGTGACTTTCCATCAGGCGACTTTTCAGGCGCTGCGCGTCCTGCCAGTGGCGCAGGGTATAGACCTGCGGATGGCTGGCCCACGCCTGCGAAGGCAGGCGCGCCCGACCGCCGGTAGCGATTAAAAGGATGTTGTAACTAAGCTGCTCGCCGTTGCTAAGAAGGACTTTTTTTTCAACGCGATCGACAGATTCTGCGCGCAGCGGTCGGTACCAGGTCAGGTTCAGCGCCTGCTGCACCTCGTCGGTAAACAGCCTTGGGAGCGCCGCGTCCGGTTCCAGCAGAGACGCTTTTGACAGCGGCGGGCGCTCATAGAAATCCCATTCCTCTTCCGCTACCACGCAAATCTCGCCGTCGAAGCCCTCGTCACGCAGGGTTTTCGCCGCCCAGCCGCCCGCCTGGCCGCCGCCGATAATGACAATGCGCGATGTCATACCGCCTCCGGCTTTTTCTGCTGGCGGCGTGTGTCGTGGTCAATCCCGCCTTCCACCGCCCACTCGGTGAAGGAGACCAGGGAATGCTCCAGCTCACGCGGCTGCCAGTTTTCCGTCAGGTAATCATCGTTGGTGTAATACTCAAACGCGCCGCCGGTCGGGCTGTTGACGTACCAGAAGTACGCCGACGACACCGGATGACGGCCCGGCCCGATAAAGGTACTCCAGTCATGTTTATTCATCGCGATACCGCCGCCGATCACCTCGTGGATGTCGCGCACGGTGAAGGCCACGTGGTTAAGGCCGCGCTTGCGGTTCGGCAGTTGCAGCAGGAACAGGTTGTGATGGCCGCCACGCACGCCGCAGCGCAGGAACACGGCGCGGTTGATATAGCGATCCGAGACCTGGAAGCCGAGCACCTCGCGGTAGAATTTTTCCACCGCCGCCAGCTCCTCCACGAAGAACACCACATGCCCCACGTTGATCGGCTGGGCGCGATCGTAAACCGGGCTGGGGGTGTCGATACGGCGGGCATCGCCCCACTGGTTTATTGGCTCGACGTTAAGCTCCACGTCGGTCTGCTGGGTCACCTGCACGCGCAGCGTCATGCCGTTCGGATCGAGGCATTCCAGCACGTCGCCCACTTCGCGAAAGCCGGGCTGCTGCGCCAGCTTCGGGCGCAGCGCGTCGAGATCGGACTGTGCGGCAACCGCCCAGGTCATGCGGCGCAGGGTGTTGCCCGCTTCAAACGCGGGCGGCAGGTCGGGGCTGTCGATCGGGTTAAGCTCCACGCGCGCGCCGCTCAGGGTGGTGAAACGCTGGCCGCTGGCATCGCCCGTCAGGCCAAAATCACGCATAAATTTGGCGCAGTGCGTCAGGTCTTCCACACCAAATTCCAGCTTTTCAATTCCGGTTACACTCATCGTTCGTTGCCTCATCTGGCCCAGATTGGGCGTAAAACATGCCCGACGCAGTCAAGCGCCTGACGTTAACTCACTGATTTAACTGGCCTGTGATAGATACCCTAAGAAGCCAGAAATTTTATCCGCCGCAAGGCGAACCTCGTTTTGCAGGCGCTCGCGGTCGCTCTGCGGGATCTCCTCCGACGGCACCAGAATGCTGACTACCGCCGCCACGCGGCCGCTTCGGTCATACACCGGGTAGACGATGGAAGAGATGCCGTGGCGGAAGAAGGATTCGCCGATGACATACCCGCGGGCTTTGTCCTGCTGCACCATCTGCCACAGGGCTTCACGGTCGTGAAGCTGCCCCGGCGTGTTGCCCGGCAGACGCTCATGCGGGAACAGCTGTTCGAAATCAGCGCGGGAAATATCGGTCAACAGCATGCGGCCCAGCGAGGTACAGTGCACCGGCAGACGGGTACCAATGCTGACCTGGTTGATACGCGACCCGGCGGCGCTGACGCGGGCGATGTAGATAATGTCGCGCCCGTCGCGGATCGCCAGATGGCTGCTGCACTGGCTCACGTCGCGCAGTTGCTCGATCACCGGCTGGCCGACCTGCGCCACGTCCAGCGAGGCGATGTACTCAAAGCCAAGACGCAGCACGTTCATGCCCAGCGAAAAGGTATTGGTGCGCGTGTTGCGCTCCAGAAAGCCCATGTACTCCAGCGTCTGCACCACGCGATAGGCGGTCGCCTTCGGCATATCCACCAGCCGGTGCAACTCGGCAAAAGTCAGATCGCGATGCTGCTCGCCAAAGGCCAACAGCAGCTGTAAACCGCGCTCCAGCCCCGGCACCAGATACTTCACTTCCTGATCGTTTGCCATCATCGCCCTACCTTAGTTAAAGACAAAACCGCCGTTGACCGGGATCAGCTGTCCGGTGATGAACCGAGACAGATCGCTTAGCAGCCAGACCACGCTGCCGGTGACATCTTCCGGCTGCTGCGCGCCGGTTAACGCGCGTCCGTTTTCGTAGAGCTGATGCCGTTCGGCGGGGACATATTCCGTCGCCTCGACGCGGGTTAACCCCGGCGCGATGGCATTAATGCGTATACGCTTTTCACCCAGTTCGCGCGCCATTGATCGGGTCATGGCAATGACGGCCCCCTTGCTGGCGACGTAGGCCATCAGGCGCGGCGCGCCCCACAGCGCGGTGTCGGACGCCACGTTCACAATGCCCGCCCCTTCACGCAGCAGCGGCACGGCGGCGCGCGTCACCAGCCAGGTGCCTTTGACATTGACGCTCATCACCCGATCCCAGAGATCCGGATCGTAATCGAGCATGTTTTTGCCGCCGACGCCCGTCGCCATCGCCGCGTTGTTCACCAGGCCATCGATCTGACCCTGCTCGCCAATGGCGCTGAACACCTGCTCAATGGACTGTGGATCGGCCAGATCGATAACGTGCGGTTCGATCGCATAGCCCCGCTCGCTCAGGGCGTGGGCGCTTTCGGCCAGCTCGCCCTTCAGGATGTCGCACATCACCACCGCCGCGCCCTGCTCCGCGCAGGCTTTGGCAAAGTGAAAGCCCAGCCCGCGCGCGGCGCCGGTTATGACGATGCGCTTGCCGCTCAGCAGCCCGTTCATCAGGCGGCTCCCTGCTGTGCTTCACGCATCGCCAGCTGCTCTTTGGCGGCCTTTTGCATCATGCGGCGCAGGCGCGAAAGACCGACGTCGTGCTGATACAGGTACTCATGATCGCGCGCGTTTGGCGCCAGGCTTTCCAGCACCACGCGGTCCTGCTCCAGCACTTCCCAGTGCAGTTTTTCCAGACGGTTGCGGTACATGAAACGCCACATATCGCGCTGCCAGCCCTGCACCCGGCGAATGCGCCAGAAGAAGACGCGGCAGTTGTCGTTATCTTCCGGCACCACCATGCCGACGATAAAGAAGTGGCCGCCCGGCCCGAAGCGCTTCTTGTACGGAATGGAGAGGCGCATCCAGCAGGTGCCGCTGTTGCCCAGCTCCACCCAGTCAAAATTGACGCCGCTCTGCCCTTTCTTCTCGAAAATAAAACCGGTTTTGGTCGGCTGGAGCACCATGTCGGCCTTGCGATCCCCTTCCGCCATCGAGTGCGACGAGGAGTGCAGATAGGTGCCGTGCATCGGGTCCATCACGTTTTCCAGCGCGTACTGGTAATTGCATTTCCACGCGGCGGTGCAGAGGAAGTTGCTGAAGCTGTCCGTATCGGCGAGCTCGTCCGGGAAGGTCAGCTCGTCCGGCTGCTGGTCCGCGGTGACGCCAAACCAGAGGAAGATGGCGCCGTGCGCCTCCTGCACGTTATAGCTGCGTACGCACTGCTGGCCGACCAGCGGACATTTATCTACGGCGGGCACGTCTTTCACTTCGCCGTTGCCCGCCACCTCTACGCCGTGATACCAGCAGGCAATGCGGTCCCCGAGGTTCCAGCCCATCGACAGGCGCGCGCCGCGGTGCGGGCAGCGGTCCTCCAGCGCCTGCACCTGGCCATCTTTATTGCGCCAGACCACAATCTGCTCGCCCAGGCGGGTGATGCCCACCGGCGCAGACTGCACTTCCCAGCTCGCCAGCACCGGATACCAGAGGCCACGCAGGCCTTTATCCAGATAATGTTGTACGGTCGTCGTCATCGCGTTGCCCTCAGTAGCCGTTAACCTGTAAGAATGCCTGGAAGCTGGCGTCGCTCCACGGCTCGCCCTGCTGGTCGTGCATGCGCACCGCGTTCAGCCCGCTTACCAGCTCCGGCAAGGTTTCAACGCCCTGCTCGAAGAGATCTTCCAGCGTCGCAATCAGCTTCACTTCCCAGCTTTCCGGCTCGCGGCTGCGGGTTTGCCAGATCAGGTTGGTGTAATCACCCGGCTTATGAATGGCGCCATTACCGCCCTCTGCCGGTGGGGTAAACTGGCGGCTTTCCGGCAGCGCCGGGTTGAAGTTCAGGGTGTCGCTCATGCCACGGTCTCCTCGACGAAGGTAATCTGAATCTGGTTTTCAAAGACCCGAACCGGGTAGCGGTTGAGGTTGCGCCCGCCGGGGCCGTGCAGGCACTGACCGGTTTTGACGTCGAATACCGCCTCGTGCAGCGGGCATTCCACCTTGCCGTCTTCCACGAAGCCCTGACTCAGCAGGGCATAGGCGTGCGGGCATACGTCCTCCAGCGCGTAATATTCACCGTCAATCAAATACACGCCGATCTCTTTACCGTCGACGTTGCCGCTAAAAGGGAAATCTTCCTGTACTTGCTCTGCGTCACATACGCCTATCCAGCTCATCACGATCCTCCAGGCTTTTGTTTCATATATGAAACTCTGTTTCTTATTTAATACGGTCAATATAAAAGCGATGAATGTTTCGTCAAGCGACAATGTGACGAATTTGTTAATTGATCAGCAATTAATTAACTAAGTGTGCAAGGGATCACGAAAAAATGCAGCGATATGAAACTTTCATTATTGCAGCGTGAGAAATACGTTTTTTTAATGGCCTCTTATTTTGAATAAAAGATATTGACTTCCTTTCTTTTTACTCTTTAAAAATAAATGAACGTCACCTCTTTCGCGTTTCACCTGTGAAACTAATTTTTAATTTATCTTTACTAAACAAAGAGTTTCACAGGTGAACCATTTTAGATCCGTGACAATCACATTGATGAAAAATATAAGTTACAAAAAACGTAAGGCGGACATGATGACGGCAAGATGGCAAGGCACGATTGCGCTTTTATTACTCATTATTATTTCGTACGTCGATCGGGTAAATATCTCGGTAATGATTTTAAACCCGGAATTTGCCGAACATTTTCAGTTAAATGAAAACAGAATGTTACAGGGCCTGCTCATGACCTGCTTTCTTCTGGGTTATGGTTTTTCCGCTCTATTATTAACGCCGGTTATTGAAAGCAAACTTCATTATCGGCAGGGATTATTAAGCAGCATTGCGATTTGGGCCGCGGTCTGCGCGGCTTCACCTTTGCTCGGCTCGCTGACGGGAATGCTCATCGCCCGCGTGATTCTGGGGATCGCGGAGGGTCCGCTATTTTCGCTGAAAACGCGCTTTATCAGCGATAACTTTAGCGCGCAAGAGATCGGTAAACCCAACGCCGTGACCGCGCTGGGCGTCTCGCTCGGGCTGGCCGTGGGCTTTCCGCTGGTGACCTGGCTGATGTCGCATCTGGGCTGGGCCGGATCGTTTTATGCACTGGCGGCAATCAACCTTCTCCTCGGGGGCAGCTTAATCTGGCGTTTTCTGCCCGCGCCGCGCAAGCTCCCGACCGCGAAAAAACCGGGGTTTGTCCACACCTTCACGCTGGCCTGGCAGACGCCGCTGCTGGGCTGGATTATGGTGGTTGAAATCGCCACCCTGAGCTATCTCTGGGGAAGCAGCGCCTGGCTGCCCGCGTGGCTGCGCGACGAGCATCATTTCTCGCTGCATGCCACGGGCTGGCTTGCGGCGATCCCCTTCCTGCTCAGCCTGGGGTCAAAGTTTCTGGGCGGCGTGCTGCTCGACAAAATGCGTCCGGAACAGGCACCGATGCTGTTTGTGGTGGGCGGGGCGATGACGGCGCTGTCCGTGGTCGCGCTGATGCTCAGCCATCAGCCTGCCTGGCTGGCGCTGTTTATGCTTTCGGCTAATGTCTTCTGGGGGCTACAGGGGGCGGCTATTCCGGCGGTGATCCAGCATCACGCCGCGCGGGAAGCGGTGGGCAGCGCTTACGGCATAATCAATGGGATCGGCAATATCTGCGCGGCGTTTATTCCGCTGCTGATGGGGATGGTGATGAGATCGGTGGGGTCGGTCAGTTCAGGCTTTTCGGTGCTGGTCGTCTCGCAGGTTGTCACCCTGCTTGCCGGGGGAATGTTGCTGCTGCGCATGCGGCGCGCAGCAGCAATCAGCGCGTAAGGCTTATTCGCCTTTTTTCGCCGCCTGGATGTAGAGCATTTCCAGCGCCAGGGTCGCCGCGGCCAGCGCGGTGATCTCGGACTGGTCATAGGCCGGAGCCACTTCCACCACGTCCATCCCGACGATGTTCAGATCCTTCAGGCCGCGCACCAGCTTGATGGCGCGATCTGACGTCAGGCCGCCGATCACCGGCGTACCGGTCCCCGGTGCGAATGCCGGATCAAGGCAGTCAATGTCGAAGGTCAGGTAGACAGGCATATCGCCGACGATCTGCTTAACCTGAGACAGAATATCGTCCACGCCGCGATCGTTCACCTGGCCCGCGTCGAGTACGGTGAAGCCGTTGTCTTTGTCGAACTCGGTGCGGATGCCGATCTGCACGGAGTGGTTTGGATCGATCAGGCCTTCCTTCGGCGCGGTGTAGAACATGGTGCCGTGGTCGAACTCGCAGCCGTTCGCGTAGGTGTCGGTGTGCGCATCGAAGTGCACCAGCGCCATTTTACCGAAGTGCTTCGCGTGGGCGCGCAGCAGCGGCAGGGTCACGAAGTGGTCACCGCCGAAGGAGAGCATGCGTTTACCGGCCGCCAGCAGCTTCTCGGCGTGCGCCTGCAATTTTTCGCTCATTTCACGCGCGTCGCCGAAGGCGTACACCAGATCGCCGCAGTCCACCACGTTCAGGCGCTCGCGCATGTCGAAGTTCCACGGGAAGCGGTTGTGCTCCCAGGCCAGGTTAGTGGAAACCTGACGGATCGCCGCCGGACCATGACGACCACCCGCGCGACCGGACGTTGCCATGTCGAACGGTACGCCGGTGATCACCCAGTCCGCATCGCTGTCGTACGGCTGGAAGTTCATCGGAAGGCGTAAAAAACCAAACGCGTTAGATACCAGAGAGTTATCGTACTGATGACCTAAAGTGCTCATGTCCTGACCTCTTATAAAGTCGATACATTAAAAACAGATGAAAAAAAATCCCCTCCGCGTCGTTAAACCCGACGAGGAAGGGATTGATTCGTAAATCGCTAATTGGGGCGAATTATCGCCGTTAATTCATACGGGTTCAAGTGAGTATAGGGCATTGTGCGGTCTGTTGCCCTCACTCCGCCCCTCTCCCACCGGGAGAGGGAGTTTACCTACTCATCTTCCAGGTAGGTGTACCCGTACAGACCCGCTTCAAACTCTTCCAGGAACTGCTGCTGTAACGCGTCGTCCAGACCGGTGTTTTTCACCTGATCGCGGAACTGGGTGAGCAGTTTTTTCGGATCCAGCTGAACGTATTCGAGCATGTCCGCCACGGTGTCCCCTTCGTCGGACAGCTCAACCTCCACGCTGCCGTCAGGGAAGACAAACACGTCAACCGCTTCGGTATCACCGAACAGGTTGTGCATGTTGCCGAGGATCTCCTGATACGCCCCCACCATAAAGAAGCCCAGCATTGGCGGGTTCTCCGGATCGTACTCCGGCATTGGCATCGTCGTTGCGATACCGTCACCGTCAACGTAATGGTCAATCGCGCCGTCAGAGTCACAGGTGATGTCCAGCAGCACGGCGCGGCGTTCCGGGGCGTGGTTCAGCCCTTCCAGCGGCAGAACCGGGAACAGCTGGTCGATACCCCAGGCATCCGGCATCGACTGGAACAGGGAGAAGTTGACGTACATTTTGTCCGCCATACGCTCCTGCAACTCGTCGATAATCGGACGGTGCGCGCGGTTGCTCGGGTCGAGCTGTTTCTGCACTTCGTGGCACATATTCAGGTAGAGCTGCTCGGCCCACGCGCGCTCTTGCAGGCTGAATGTGCCTGACGAGTAGCCGACGTGAATATCGTGCAGGTCCATCTGGCTGTCGTGCAGCCATTCGCGCAGGGAACGACGCGTGCCCGGCTCGTGCATCTCCTGCCAGGTTTCCCACATGCTTTGCAGGGAACGTGGGGCATCGTCTGCCGGAGGCGTGGCTTCGGTGATTTCGCTACGCTCAACGCCAATGATGTTAGAGACCAGTACCGTATGGTGCGCCGTGACCGCGCGGCCGGATTCGGTGATCACCGTCGGGTGCGGCAGGCCGTGCTCTTCGCAGGCATCGCCAATCGC
Organism: Enterobacter sp. MGH119; assembly: GCF_001037675.1. Classification (NCBI taxonomy): domain Bacteria; kingdom Pseudomonadati; phylum Pseudomonadota; class Gammaproteobacteria; order Enterobacterales; family Enterobacteriaceae; genus Enterobacter; species Enterobacter sp. MGH119. The sequence continues at coordinate 385,275 of NZ_KQ089930.1, forward strand.
CCAGATGATGTTGTTGGCATATTCGTTCAGGCCATAGTTTACCGAACAGTCAGACTGCGAGCGGGTCCCTTCGTAGTCCACGCCCAGGCCGCCGCCCACGTCAAAGCACTGAATATTCACGCCGAGCTTATGCAGCTCAACGTAGAAACGTGCCGATTCACGCACGCCGGTGGCGATGTCGCGAATGTTGGCCATCTGCGAGCCGAGGTGGAAGTGCAGCAGCTGAATGCTGTCCAGACGACCGCGCTCGCGCAGAATTTCCACCAGCTGAAGCACCTGGTTCGCCGCGAGGCCGAACTTGGATTTTTCACCGCCGGAAGACTGCCATTTACCGGAACCCTGCGACGCCAGTCGCGCACGCACGCCAAGGCGCGGGATCACGTTCAGACGCTCGGCCTCTTCCAGCACGATCGCGATTTCGGTCATCTTCTCGATCACCAGATAGACCTTGTGGCCCATCTTCTCGCCAATCAGCGCCAGACGAATGTATTCGCGATCTTTATAGCCGTTACAGACGATCACCGACCGGGTCATGCCCGCGTGCGCCAGAACCGCCATCAGCTCCGCTTTAGAGCCTGCTTCCAGGCCCAGCGGCTCGCCGGAGTGGATCAGGGACTCAATCACGCGACGGTGCTGGTTGACCTTGATCGGGTAAACGAGGAAATAGTCGCCGTTATAACCATACGATTCCCGCGCGCGTTTGAACGCGGCGTTAATAGAACGCAGGCGATGTTGCAGGATCTGCGGGAAGCAGAACAGTGCAGGCAAGCGCTGACCCTGCGCTTCACGGGTTTTCACCAGTTTAGCGAGATCCACGCGCGCTTCCGGGACGTCCGGATCCGGGCAGACACTGATGTGGCCCAGCTCGTTAACGTCGTAGTAGTTATTGCCCCACCAGGCAATATTGTAAGTGCGCAGCATCTTGCTGGCTTCCTCGGAGCTCATCGCAACCTCCTGCATAGAACGTAGTACACCCTGTTCGCCCGCTGACGAAGGCGAAAAAGAAGACATGTCGTCAGACATAGCGAACCTCAACTCTTTGTATTAAGTGTAAAACAGTTGACTACTATCGCAGCGTTATACGGCGATAACAACCCATTAACGGCTCCATTTCCCAGCAGAGTATGCTGAAATCCAGACCGTGCGACCGGTTTCTTATTCATATCATTGTAAAACACGTATCCGAACTCTGTATGACAAGGTTCGGCGAAACCACGAGAAAACTCCTGTATTAACAAGAGCGCCCTTGTTCAGTTTTCACAAAGCGTGACCGGCTCTGGAATCCTGAGAAGCACCGAGATGGGTATAACATCGGCAGGTGTTTAGACCAGAAGTGCGGGTGGGAATCAAATGCGCGCCAGAACGGCTGCGCTGAATGAGCGGAAAACGATGGTTCATTATCTGGTATCACCTCCACGGCCGCCTCTGCTGAAACGGACCACAAGCCAAAGCTAAAAGTTCACTGCTTAACCCGGCTGGAAGTGGCGACACGATGTGTTCATCGAGCGCTTATTTTATATGAGCCGCGCGCCGCGTTTTATACCGAGAAGGTCGCTAAAAAGCAAAACAAAAATGCGCAGGTTGCCAGCGTCGTCAGGAAAAATTTCCAGCCGTGTTTTCAACGCAATGAGAGGTGAGTCAAAAAAAACTGGAAATCGGGTGAAGAAGTGACCTAAAATAGACGTCCAGATGTTAATCCATCCATACCGATTAACACTCAGACTGCCAGTGTCAAAATCCTGTAGGCCTTGGTAGAATTATCTCCTATGGCTATTCCACACAGCAGCTTGAGCTAACCAAATTCCTCTTAGGTGAAATAAAACATGGCAAAACACCTGTTTACGTCCGAGTCCGTATCAGAAGGACATCCTGATAAAATTGCTGACCAAATCTCCGATGCGGTGCTGGATGCGATCCTCGCGCAGGATCCAAAGGCGCGCGTAGCGTGTGAAACCTATGTCAAAACCGGCATGGTTCTGGTTGGCGGTGAGATCACCACCAGCGCATGGGTTGATATCGAAGAGATCACCCGTAACACGGTGCGTGAGATCGGCTATGTACATTCTGATATGGGCTTTGATGCCAACTCCTGCGCCGTACTGAGCGCGATTGGCAAACAGTCTCCGGACATCAACCAGGGCGTTGACCGTGCCGATCCGCTGGAACAGGGCGCGGGCGACCAGGGCCTGATGTTCGGCTACGCAACCAACGAAACCGACGTACTGATGCCAGCGCCGGTGACCTACGCACACCGTCTGGTGCAGCGTCAGGCTGAAGTGCGTAAAAACGGCACTCTGCCGTGGCTGCGTCCGGATGCAAAAAGCCAGGTGACCTTCCAGTATGACGACGGGAAAATCGTCGGTATTGATGCCGTGGTTCTTTCCACGCAGCATGCTGAAGAGATTGACCAGAAATCCCTGCAAGAAGCGGTGATGGAAGAGATCATCAAGCCGGTTCTGCCAACTGAATGGCTGAGCTCTGCGACCAAATTCTTCATCAACCCAACCGGACGCTTTGTTATCGGCGGCCCAATGGGTGACTGCGGTCTGACCGGTCGTAAAATCATCGTAGATACCTACGGCGGCATGGCACGTCACGGCGGCGGCGCATTCTCCGGTAAAGATCCGTCTAAAGTTGACCGTTCTGCCGCGTACGCTGCACGTTATGTGGCGAAAAACATCGTTGCTGCCGGTCTGGCTGACCGCTGTGAAATTCAGGTTTCCTACGCCATCGGCGTGGCTGAGCCAACCTCCATCATGGTGGAAACCTTCGGTACTGAAAAAGTGCCTTCTGAACAGCTGACCCTGCTGGTGCGTGAGTTCTTCGACCTGCGTCCATACGGTCTGATTCAGATGCTGGATCTGCTGCACCCAATCTACCAGGAAACTGCAGCGTACGGTCACTTTGGTCGCGAACATTTCCCATGGGAAAAAACCGACAAAGCCGCCCTGCTGCGTGATGCTGCCGGTCTGAAATAATCGACTGCCAGCAGCTTAAACAGGCCAGCCTTTGTGCTGGCCTTTTTTATGTCGGGTGGCGGCTATGCCTTACCCGACCTACGGGTAGTGAGTTTTTGTAGGCCGGGTAAGGCGCAGCAGCCACCCGACAATGTTTGGAACCGTTTACACCTCACTCTCTATACCCCGCTTTCAGAATATTCTCTTTGCATGATCGCATTTCTTCTGCTGTTACATTCCCTTTCAGTTAAGTCTGAAATTTGTGCAAACGCGATGCACATCAATTAATTTACCTCTATATTTTCAAAGCTTTAATTATTTTTACGGTTACAAGCCAGTGTAACCGATTACACCGTTGTGATTTGACTCACATATTTTTATGAGCCGCTCACCTACTCTTAATATCGTAAAAACTGATAACCCAACTGGAGGGCATAATGCCTGACAATAATAAACAGGGGCGTACGTCCAATAAGGCAATGACGTTCTTCGTCTGCTTCCTCGCCGCTCTGGCAGGATTACTCTTTGGCCTGGATATTGGCGTAATTGCCGGTGCATTACCTTTCATCACCGATGAGTTCCAGATTAGCGCACATACTCAGGAATGGGTGGTTAGCTCCATGATGTTCGGTGCCGCCGTCGGCGCGGTCGGCAGCGGCTGGCTCTCCTTTAAGCTCGGGCGTAAAAAGAGCCTGATGATTGGCGCGATCCTGTTCGTTGCCGGCTCACTGTTCTCTGCCGCTGCGCCTAATGTTGAAGTGCTGATCATCTCCCGCGTGCTGCTCGGTCTGGCAGTGGGCGTGGCGTCTTATACTGCCCCGCTGTACCTGTCTGAAATCGCTCCGGAAAAAATCCGCGGCAGCATGATTTCCATGTATCAGCTGATGATCACCATCGGTATTCTGGGGGCTTATCTCTCCGATACCGCCTTCAGCTACAGCGGCGCATGGCGCTGGATGCTGGGCGTCATCATCATTCCTGCCATCCTGCTGCTGATTGGCGTCTTCTTCCTGCCGGACAGTCCGCGCTGGTTTGCCGCCAAACGCCGCTTCCATGATGCCGAACGCGTGCTCTTACGCCTGCGTGATACCAGCGCCGAAGCCAAAAACGAGCTGGAAGAGATCCGCGAAAGCCTGAAGGTCAAACAGTCCGGCTGGGCGCTGTTCAAAGAGAACAGCAACTTCCGCCGCGCGGTGTTCCTCGGCGTGCTGTTACAGATCATGCAACAGTTCACCGGGATGAACGTCATCATGTATTACGCGCCGAAAATCTTCGAACTGGCGGGCTACACCAACACCACCGAGCAGATGTGGGGCACCGTGATCGTCGGCCTGACCAACGTGCTGGCGACCTTTATCGCTATCGGCCTGGTGGACCGCTGGGGACGTAAGCCAACCCTGACGCTGGGCTTCCTGGTGATGGCCGTCGGGATGGGCGTGCTGGGTACCATGATGCACATGGGCATTCACTCCCCAACGGCACAGTACTTCGCCGTGGCGATGCTGCTGATGTTTATCATTGGGTTTGCGATGAGCGCCGGTCCGCTGATTTGGGTGCTGTGCTCTGAGATCCAGCCGCTGAAAGGACGTGATTTTGGCATCACCTGCTCTACCGCGACCAACTGGATTGCCAACATGATCGTCGGCGCAACGTTCCTGACCATGCTTAATACTCTGGGTAATGCCAACACCTTCTGGGTCTACGCCGGTCTGAACCTGTTCTTTATTGTTCTCACTATCTGGCTGGTTCCTGAAACCAAACATGTTTCACTGGAACACATTGAACGTAACCTGATGAAAGGTCGTCCTCTGCGCGAAATCGGCGCACACGACTGATCCTCCTGCGGGAGGCGCCTCTTGCGCCTCCCCGCTTCCCGCTTTATGCTCTGCCCCTATGAAAGCACCCCGTCTCCCCATCGCCATTCAGCAAGCCGTTATGCGCAGCCTGCGGGAAAAACTCGCCCAGGCCAACCTGAAGCTCGGCCGCAATTATCCTGAACCGAAGCTGGTCTATCAGCAGCGTGGCACCGCGGCAGGTACCGCCTGGCTGGAATCGTATGAGATCCGCCTCAACCCGGTGTTGATGATGGAAAATCAGCAGGCGTTTATCGAAGAAGTGGTGCCGCACGAGCTGGCGCATCTGCTGGTGTGGAAGCACTTTGGCCGCGTCGCGCCGCACGGCAAAGAGTGGAAGTGGATGATGGAGGCGGTGCTCGGCGTTCCGGCCCGTCGCACCCATCAGTTCGAGCTGGAATCGGTACGCCGCAATACCTTCCCCTACCGCTGCCAGTGCCAGCAGCACCAGCTTACCGTCCGCCGCCATAACCGCGTAGTGCGGGGCGAGGCGACCTACCGCTGCGTTAAATGCGGCGAACCGCTGGTTGCGGAATAATCACGCGAACTTTCAGGAACTTTCCTGATCTGACTGATTGCATACGGGAACAACATTCGTTACGTTGCGGGCTCGTTTTGACACGGAGTGTAAGATGTCCCGTAATGTTTCTCTCGCGGTCGCTTTTCTGGCGACAGCGCTCTCCGGCCATGCTCTGGCCGACGGTATTCACAGTTTCTCTCAGGCAAAAACCGCAGGCGTAAAGATTAACGCCGACGTACCGGGTGATTTCTACTGCGGCTGTAAAATTAACTGGCAGGGTAAGAAAGGGGTCGTGGATCTGGGATCCTGCGGCTATAAGGTGCGCAAGAACGAGAACCGCGCCAGCCGAATCGAATGGGAACACGTCGTTCCGGCCTGGCAGTTTGGCCACCAGCGCCAGTGCTGGCAGGACGGTGGACGTAAAAATTGCGCAAAAGATCCGGTCTACCGCCAGATGGAAAGCGATATGCACAACCTGCAACCCGCCGTGGGTGAGGTCAATGGCGACCGCGGAAACTTCATGTACAGCCAGTGGAACGGTGGCGAAGGCCAGTACGGTCAGTGCGCCATGAAGGTCGATTTCAAAGAGAAAGTCGCCGAACCGCCTGCCCGCGCGCGCGGTAGCATCGCCCGCACTTATTTCTATATGCGCGACCGCTACGATCTCAATCTTTCCCGCCAGCAGACGCAGCTCTTCAATGCCTGGGACAAGCTCTACCCGGTGACGGACTGGGAATGCCAGCGCGACGAACGTATCGCCAAAGTCCAGGGGAATCACAACCCTTACGTCCAGCGGGCTTGCCAGGCGCAAAAGAGCTAACCTACACTACGGCAATTCGCTTATATCACATGACACATGGAATTTCTGACTATGCGCATCCCTCGCATCTATCACCCTGAACTGATTACCCCAGGCGGCGAAATCGCCCTGTCTGATGATGCCGCAAACCATGTAGGCCGCGTGCTGCGCATGGGTGCAGGCCAGGCGATTCAGCTCTTTGACGGCTCTAATCAGATTTTCGACGCTGAAATTACGCGCGCCGATAAAAAAAGCGTGCACGTGAAGGTGCTGCGTGGCGACGTGGATGACCGGGAATCGCCGCTGCACATTCACCTGGGCCAGGTGATGTCGCGTGGGGAAAAGATGGAGTTCACCATTCAGAAATCCATTGAACTGGGTGTAAGCCTCATTACGCCACTTTTTTCTGAGCGCTGCGGCGTTAAACTGGATGCGGAACGTCTGAACAAAAAGATCCAGCAGTGGCAAAAAATTGCCATTGCGGCCTGCGAACAGAGCGGCCGCAACCGTATCCCGGAGATCCGCCCGGCGATGGATCTGGAGGACTGGTGTGCAGAAGAGGAAAGCGGGCTTAAGCTCAATCTTCATCCGCGCGCCAGCGCCAGCATCAATACGCTGCCGCTGCCCGTTGAGCGTGTACGCCTGCTGATTGGCCCGGAAGGCGGCCTGTCGGCTGACGAAATTGCCATGACGGCGCGTTACCAGTTTACTGATATTCTGTTGGGACCTCGCGTTCTGCGCACTGAGACAACGGCACTCACCGCCATTACCGCGCTACAGGTGCGATTTGGCGATCTGGGTTGAAGCAAAGCCTGACCCATAACCGGAGAAGAAGATGATTAAGCTCGGCATCGTGATGGACCCCATCGCAAACATTAACATCAAGAAAGACTCCAGCTTCGCTATGCTGCTGGAAGCGCAGCGTCGCGGCTATGAACTCCACTACATGGAGATGAACGATCTTTACCTGATCAACGGTGAAGCCCGCGCACGCACCCGCATCGTTAACGTCGAGCAGAACTACGAAAAATGGTACGAATTCGGTACCGAGCAGGATATTGCCCTGGCCGACCTCAACGTCATCCTGATGCGTAAAGATCCGCCGTTCGACACCGAATACATTTATTCCACCTATATCCTTGAGCGTGCCGAAGAGAAAGGCACGCTGATCGTCAACAAGCCGCAGAGCCTGCGCGACTGCAACGAGAAGCTCTATACCGCATGGTTCTCTGACCTGACGCCGGAAACGCTCGTCACCCGCAGCAAAACGCAGCTGAAAGAATTCTGGCAGAAGCACGGCGACATCATCATGAAACCGCTGGACGGCATGGGCGGCGCGTCGATCTTCCGGGTGAAAGAGGGCGATCCGAACATTGGCGTGATTGCCGAAACGCTGACCGAGCTGGGAACCCGCTACTGTATGGCACAGAACTATCTGCCGGCCATTAAAGACGGCGACAAGCGTGTGCTGGTCGTAGACGGCGAGCCGGTGCCTTACTGCCTGGCGCGTATTCCGCAGGGAGGGGAAACCCGTGGCAACCTGGCGGCTGGCGGCCGTGGCGAACCGCGTCCGTTAAGCGAAAGCGACTGGGAAATTGCCCGCCGCGTCGGCCCTACGCTTAAAGCCAAAGGCCTGATCTTCGTTGGCCTCGATATCATCGGCGATCGTCTGACCGAAGTGAACGTCACCAGCCCAACCTGCATTCGTGAAATCGAAGCGGAATTCCCGATCTCGGTCACCGGAATGCTGATGGACGCTATCGAAAAACGTTTACAGAAATAACCTGTGACAGCGCCTGTGTTTATCCCCATACTGGGCGCTGTCGCTTTTTAAACCAGGAAACAGTACCTCTGACAATGAATTTACAGCATCACTTTCTTATTGCCATGCCTGCTCTCCAGGATCCGATTTTCCGCCGCGCCGTGGTCTATATTTGTGAATACAACGAAGACGGCGCGATGGGGATTATCATCAATAAGCCGCTGGAAAACCTTCAGGTTGAAGGGATTCTGGACAAGCTGAAAATCCCTGCTGAAGCGCGGCTGCCGGAAATCCGTCTCGATAAACCGGTGATGCTCGGCGGCCCGCTTGCAGAAGATCGTGGTTTTATCCTGCATACCCCGCCGGTTTTCTCGTCCAGCATTCGTATCTCCGATAACACCGTCGTCACCACCTCTCGCGATGTGCTTGAAACGCTGGGCACTGCCAGTCAGCCTTCTGAGGTGCTGGTTGCGCTCGGTTACGCCTCCTGGGAAAAAGGGCAGCTGGAACAAGAAATTCTGGATAACGCCTGGCTGACGGCCCCTGCGGATATGAATATCCTGTTTAAAACCCCTATCGCCGATCGCTGGCGTGACGCGGCAAAACTGATTGGCATTGATATTCTGACCATGCCTGGCGTTGCGGGGCACGCGTAATGAGCGGCACCCTTCTCGCCTTCGACTTCGGCACCAAAAGCATCGGCGTCGCTGTGGGTCAACGGATCACCGGCACCGCCCGCCCGCTCACGGCGCTGAAAGCTAACGACGGCACGCCGGACTGGAACCTTATTGAGCGCTTGCTCAAAGAGTGGCAGCCGGACGACGTGATTGTCGGCCTGCCGCTGAACATGGACGGCACCGAGCAGCCGCTTACCGCCCGCGCGCGCAAGTTCGCGAACAAAATCCATGGCCGCTTTGGTGTCTCCGTTAAGCTGCACGATGAACGTTTGAGCACCGTCGAGGCACGCGCTGGCCTGTTCGAGCACGGTGGCTTCCGGGCGTTGAACAAAGGCAGCGTGGATTCAGCTTCAGCCGTCATTATCCTCGAAAGCTATTTCGACCAGGGTTACTGAGCGCCGGGGTCTACAGCCGCCCCTGCGCCCGTCGCTCCGCCAGACTCTGCTCAAAGTTCTGCATCCCCGCCTGCTGCCCCGTTTGAATAATGCCCGGCAGTTGCCAGGTTTTGCCTTCGCGGATCAGGTTTGCCGCCGCCGAGGTATTCACCAGCAGCTCATACAGCGCCACGCGCCCGCCCTGGACATCCTGACGCAGCTTCTGCGCCAGAACCGCACGCAGGCTTCCCGCCAGCTGATTACGCACCGGATCTTTCTCCTGCGCCGGAAAGGTGTCGACCAGGCGCTCGATCGCCTGCGCCGCACCGCGCGTGTGCAGCGTGGCCAACACCAGATGGCCGGTTTCCGCCGCCGTCAGCGCCAGGCGTATCGTCTCGCTGTCGCGCAGCTCACCAAGCAGAATCACATCCGGATCTTCACGCAGAGCGCTGCGCAGGGCCTCGGCAAAGGACGGGCTGTGCAGGCCTATCTCCCGCTGCTGGATCAGGCAACGTTCACTCTGGTACATAAACTCCACCGGATCTTCCAGGGTCAGAATATGCCCGTCCGTCTGGTGATTGAGGAAATCGACCATCGCGGCCAGGGTGGTCGATTTCCCACTGCCGGTGGCGCCGGTGACCAGAATCAGGCCATTGTCATTGGACAAAAGCTCCGGGATCGCTCGCGGCACACCTAACGCAGAGAGCTGCGGGCACGTCAGCGGCAACAGGCGCAGCGCGATCGAAACGCCGTGCATATGCTTAAACGCACTGCCGCGCAGCCGCTGACGGTCTGCGAGGGTAACGGCAAAATCAACCTGCCCATTTGCCCACCAGGCGCCCTGCTGTTCATCGTTGAGCCACGCTTTTAATAACGCCTCCACATCCGGGGGCGGAAACGGCGCAGGTTCAAGACGGCCTGACCTGCGCCAGCGCGGAGGTGAATCACTGCACAGGTGTAGATCGGAGACGTTATGCTTTACACTAAGGGCCACAATTTCTTCCACATCCATAGACTACTCCTCGGAAAATGAACGACATTGCGCATAACCTGGCACAGGTCCGGGACAAAATCTCAGCCGCGGCAACACGTTGCGGCCGTGCTCCAGAAGAAATTACGTTGCTTGCAGTCAGCAAAACCAAGCCTGCGAGCGCCATCGCAGAAGCGATAGCCGCCGGTCATCGTGCCTTTGGTGAAAACTATGTGCAGGAAGGCGTAGATAAGATTCTCGCTTTCCGGGACCGGGGAAATGCAGACCTGCAATGGCACTTTATCGGTCCGCTACAGTCGAACAAAAGCCGTCTGGTAGCAGAGCACTTCGACTGGTGTCACACCATCGATCGTCTGCGTATCGCTACCCGTTTGAGCGACCAGCGCCCTATTGAGATGCCAGCGCTTAACGTGCTAATTCAAATCAACATCAGCGATGAAAACAGCAAGTCCGGCATTACGCTGAGCGAACTGGATGCGCTGGCGGCGGACGTGGCGGCGCTGCCGCGCTTAACCCTGCGCGGGCTGATGGCTATCCCGGCGCCAGAGTCAAGTTATGAAAGGCAGTTTGCCGTAGCACAGCAAATGGCTGTAGCATTTGAGGCGCTTAAAGCGCGCTATGACACGGTAGACACGCTTTCTCTGGGCATGTCGGATGATATGGAAGCCGCCATCGCGGCAGGCAGCACCATGGTGCGCATCGGCACAGCAATTTTCGGTGCGCGCGATTACCCCCAATAATAAGGAAACCTGAGGAACGCCATGAAGACGTTGACTTTCCTGCTTTCAACGGTCATTGAACTGTATACGATGGCGCTGCTGTTGCGCGTCTGGATGCAGTGGGCCCGTTGTGATTTTTACAATCCATTCTCACAATTTATCGTGAAAATCACGCAGCCCATTGTGGGGCCGCTTCGCCGCATCATTCCGGCAATGGGGCCGATTGACAGTTCATCTCTGCTGATGGCGTTTATTCTGAGCGTTATCAAAGCGATCGTGCTGTTTATGGTCATCACTTTCCAGCCGATTATCTGGATTTCAGCCGTTCTGATCCTGGTTAAAACCGTCGGCTCGCTGATCTTCTGGGTCCTGCTGGTGATGGCGATCATGAGCTGGGTAAGCCGGGGCCGTAGCCCGGTGGAGTACGCGTTGATTCAGCTGACAGAACCGTTGCTGCGTCCAATTCGTAGCCTGCTGCCTGCGATGGGCGGAATCGACTTCTCACCGATGCTTCTCGTTCTGCTGCTGTACGTGCTGAATATGGGTATCGCGGAACTGTTACAGGCGACGGGTAATATGCTGCTGCCGGGGCTGTGGATGGCGTTATGAGTGCAGTTAGCCCCTGCGCCGACGGGCTGGTTTTACGGCTGTACATTCAGCCGAAAGCCAGCCGCGACAGTATTGTTGGGCTGCATGGCGACGAGCTAAAAGTCGCCATCACGGCCCCGCCGGTTGACGGCCAGGCGAATGCGCATCTGACCAAATATCTGGCTAAACAGTTTCGCGTCGCTAAAAGCCAGGTCATCATTGAGAAAGGTGAACTTGGCCGGCATAAACAGGTAAAAATCCTTAACCCGCAATCTATCCCGACGGAAGTCGCGGCTCTGACAGAACAGGACTAAACCATGCAGAAAGTTGTTCTCGCCACCGGTAACGCCGGTAAAGTGCGCGAGCTGGCCTCGCTATTAAATGATTTTGGGCTGGACGTGGTGGCTCAGACCGAGCTGGGCGTGGACTCCGCCGAAGAGACCGGCCTGACGTTTATCGAAAACGCCATTCTGAAAGCGCGCCATGCGGCGCAGGTAACCGGACTGCCCGCGATTGCCGATGATTCCGGTCTGGCCGTGGATTTTCTGGGCGGTGCGCCGGGGATTTACTCCGCCCGCTATTCCGGGCCGGACGCCACCGACCAGCAGAACCTGGAAAAGCTGCTTGTGGCCCTGAAAGACGTTCCTGACGAACAGCGTACCGCGCAGTTCCACTGCGTGTTGGTCTACATGCGTCACGCGGAAGATCCCACGCCGATTGTCTGTCACGGCAGCTGGCCGGGCGTGATCACCCGTGAAGCGGCGGGCAACGGCGGCTTTGGTTACGACCCGATTTTCTTTGTCCCGACCGAGGGCAAAACCGCTGCGGAACTCACCCGCGAAGAGAAAAGCGCGATCTCCCACCGTGGACGCGCCCTGAAACTGTTACTGGAAGCACTGCGTAATGGCTAATTTGCCGCCTCTGAGTCTTTATATTCACATCCCATGGTGCGTGCAGAAATGTCCGTACTGTGATTTCAACTCGCACGCGCTGAAGGGTGAAGTGCCGCACGATGATTACGTCGCGCATCTGCTGGCCGATCTGGATGCCGATGTACCGTACGCACAGGGACGTGAAGTGAAGACCATTTTTATTGGTGGCGGTACGCCGAGCCTGCTTTCAGGCCCGGCGATGCAGACGCTGCTGGACGGTGTGCGCGCACGCCTGAACCTGGCAGCGGATGCTGAAATTACGATGGAAGCCAACCCCGGCACCGTTGAGGCCGACCGTTTTGTCGAGTACCAGCGTGCGGGCGTGAACCGTATCTCTATCGGCGTGCAGAGCTTTAGCGAGCCAAAGCTGAAGCGTCTGGGGCGCATTCACGGCCCGGAAGAGGCAAAGCGCGCGGCAAACCTGGCAACGGGGCTTGGGCTGCGCAGCTTTAACCTCGACCTGATGCACGGCCTGCCGGATCAGTCGCTCGAAGAAGCGCTTGACGATTTGCGTCAGGCGATTGAACTGAACCCGCCGCATCTGTCGTGGTATCAGTTGACCATTGAACCGAACACCCTGTTTGGTTCGCGCCCGCCGGTGCTGCCGGACGACGACGCGCTGTGGGATATCTTCGAGCAGGGCCACCAGCTTTTGACCGCGGCGGGATATCAGCAATACGAAACGTCGGCGTATGCGAAGCCGGGCTATCAGTGTCAGCACAATCTGAACTACTGGCGTTTTGGCGACTATCTCGGAATTGGCTGCGGTGCGCACGGCAAGGTGACCTTCCCGGACGGACGCATTCTGCGTACCGCCAAAACGCGTCATCCACGCGGGTATATGGAAGGCCGCTACCTGGAGCGTCAGCACGACGTCGAGGCGGTGGATAAGCCGTTTGAGTTCTTTATGAACCGCTTCCGTCTGCTGGAAGCCGCTCCGCGCGCGGAATTTACGCGTTATACCGGGCTGCCGGAGTCAGTGATTCGCCCGCAGATTGACGAGGCGCTGGCGCAGGGGTACCTGACCGAGTGTGATGTGTCCTGGCAGATCACCGAGCACGGCAAGCTGTTCCTGAACTCCCTTCTTGAGTTGTTCCTCGCTGAAAATCCTGAAGGCTGATTCAGAATTTTACATCCCGTTCTGCTGGCTGAGGGAAAGGCTGGCAGAGTGTGGGGATGGAAACAATACGTTCATACGCAAAGCAGCTCAGACGCGAGCTGACACAGGAAGAAAGACGGCTTTGGTATTTACTGCGCAGCCGCCGTTTCGAAAATTATAAATTTCGCCGACAGCACCCGGTAGGTAACTACATTCTGGATTTCGCCTGTTGCGCGGCTCGGCTGGCCGTTGAGCTGGATGGCGGACAACATGATGAAAATCAGGAATACGATCGACAAAGGACATTGTGGTTAAACCATAAGGACTGGCACGTCATTCGATTCTGGAACAACGAACTCTGGAATAACGAAGAGGCGGTGTTAGAAAGGATCCTTGAAACGCTGCAAGCGCTGCAACCCTCACCCCGGCCCTCTCCCTGAAAGGGAGAGGGGGCAAACATCCCCTCGCCCCTTTGGGGAGAGGGTTAGGGTGAGGGGCTAAGTGAATTACTTCAACGTCCCCACCAGCGCCTTCCGGCTGTCTTCCAGCGACACCACGCGCTTACACACGTCTTTGCCGAACTGCTGGAAATCGGCTTCCTGATTCTTCCACTCGTTCTGAATCGAGGTTTGCAGTCCGCCCAGACTACCCAGTACACCCTGCAAAGGATTACCGCCACCCTTCAGCACCGCTTTGGCGCCCATCTCGTTGATGCTGTCCTGGAGAATGCCGCCCATCGCCTGGTTCACCAGTTGCTGACCGTCGGCACGCACCTGATCGATCGCCTTATAATGGAACGTAAGGCCATCAGAGCGCGTCTCGATAATACGGTTCATCTGCTCTTTCAGCTGCTTATCCAGCTTCGTCAGGCGGGTGCGCATATTGCTGCTCTCCCCCACCTCTTTGGTGATGATTTTATCCAGCGCCACGCGGCTCTTTTCAACGCGGGTCAGCGCGCCATCGTTGATCCAGGGCAGCGCGGTACGCAACTCGGCCTGGTAGTCCATCGCCTGCTCGCGCTGGGCGGCCGTCAGGTTTTGCGGTTTGCCGTTAAAGGTCACGTTGCCATCCGGCGTAATCACCAGATTGCCATTCTCGCCCTTAACCTGCACGGTTTGCGGACTCAGCACCACGTCATCACGCGGGGTGACGCTACATTTATACTCCGCATGGGCGGTGGATCCGATTGCCAGTAAAGCAACAGCCAGCAACGTTTTGCGCATCTTAAACACTCCCTCAGACAAAATGGGCCAGCTAATGCTGGCCCCGTTCTTGCTTTATTAGTCCCACCAAACGTCGAAAAGTTCGCTAACGCGGACATCTTCCAGTTTGTGGTCTTCAAGCCATTTGCGTACCAGCGCCTGATGCTCTTCGGTGCATTTCCCCACTTCCTGGGTGCAAATCAGACCTTCCCACGCCAGATAGCCGCTACCGTCGAAGGCCAGCTTGTTTGGCTCGATCACCTCGTTGATGAACGCATCAACGTCCTGATCGATCTGCTCAACGCTGGTGCCTTCCGGGAAACGCCAGGCAACGGAGAAACCCACTTCCTGGAATTCTTCGATGTGCATCTTTTTACGCAGACGACGGCTACGATTCTTTGCCATTATTTCACCCTCTCGAACATTAAGTCCCATACGCCGTGACCAAGACGATGGCCACGCTGTTCAAATTTTGTCACCGGACGTGAATCCGGACGCGGTACGTAGTCGTTGCTTTCAGACTGATTTTTATACCCGTTCAGGGACGACATCACTTCCAGCATATGTTCCGCATAAGGTTCCCAGTCGGTTGCCATGTGGAAAACGCCGCCCAGCTTGAGCTTACTTTTCACCAGCTCGGCAAACGGTGCCTGAACGATACGGCGTTTATTATGACGCGCTTTGTGCCATGGGTCAGGGAAAAAGAGCTGAACCATGTTCAAAGAATTGTCAGGAATCATTTTGTGCAGCACTTCCACCGCGTCGTGACACATGACGCGCAGGTTCTCAACGCCCTCTTCATGGGCCGTTGCCAGGCATGCGCCGACGCCCGGCGAATGTACTTCAATACCGAGGAAGTTCTGCTCCGGGCGCGCTTTCGCCATAGTGACCAGCGAGGTGCCCATACCAAAGCCGATCTCCAGGGTCACTGGCGCGTCGCGGCCAAACAGGTCGGTGAAGTCGAGCGGTTGCTCGCTGAACTCAACGCCCATCACCGGCCAGTAGTTGTCCAGCGCGTGTTGCTGACCTTTTGTCAGGCGCCCCTGACGGCGGACAAAGCTGCGAATACGGCGCAGCGGGCGACCGTTTTCATCAAATTCCGGTGAAATGACGTCGTTTTTCATAAAAGAGTTGTCTGCTTGTGAGAATGTTCGGGAAACGGGCATTATCCAAAGTTAAGGCTTCTATGCAAGCATGGGAAAGATCCGGTTTACAGCAGATTGACGCTGTGCTGCAATCTGCGTCCCTGATTAAGCGAATCGATGACCATGCAAGCCTCTCAATTTTCAGCCCAGGTGCTGGACTGGTACGACAAATACGGGCGTAAAACCCTGCCCTGGCAAATTGAAAAAACGCCGTACAAAGTATGGCTCTCCGAGGTGATGTTGCAACAAACGCAGGTCGCGACGGTCATTCCTTACTTCGAGCGTTTTATGGCGCGCTTCCCGACAGTCACCGATCTGGCGAACGCCCCGTTGGACGAGGTGCTGCACCTGTGGACCGGGCTTGGCTATTACGCCCGCGCGCGCAACCTGCACAAGGCCGCACAGCAGGTCGCGACGCGCCACAACGGTAAATTCCCGGAAACCTTCGACGAGGTGGCGGATTTGCCCGGCGTCGGGCGTTCGACCGCAGGCGCAATCCTCTCCCTCTCTTTAGGCAAACATTTCCCTATTCTCGACGGCAACGTCAAGCGCGTGCTCGCACGCTGCTACGCCGTAGATGGCTGGCCGGGTAAGAAAGAGGTTGAGAAACGCCTGTGGGAGATAAGTGAAGCGGTCACTCCGGCGAAAGGGGTGGAGCGTTTTAACCAGGCGATGATGGATCTGGGCGCGATGGTCTGTACCCGTTCAAAACCGAAGTGCGAACTCTGCCCGGTAAACAACCTCTGCGTGGCCTATGCGAACCACACCTGGGCGCAGTATCCGGGGAAAAAACCGAAGCAGACGCTGCCTGAACGCACCGGGTACATGCTGCTGATGCAGCATGGCGACGAGGTGTTTCTCGCTCAGCGCCCGCCGAGTGGCCTGTGGGGTGGTCTATACTGCTTCCCACAGTTTGAGGATGAAGCCTCGCTTCGGGCATGGCTTGAACAGCGCGGCATTGCGGCCGAAACCCTGACGCAACTCAACGCGTTCCGTCATACCTTCAGCCATTTCCATCTGGACATTGTGCCGATGTGGCTTCCCGTGTCCTCATTCACGTCGTGCATGGATGAAGGCACCGCTCTCTGGTATAACTTAGCGCAACCGCCATCAGTCGGGCTGGCGGCTCCCGTGGAGCGCCTGTTACAGCAATTACGTGTCGGTGCAATGGTTTAGCATCGGCAAGACAAAGAGGAATGAGTATGGCTAGAACCATTTTTTGTACTTTCCTACAGCGCGACGCTGAAGGCCAGGATTTCCAGCTCTACCCGGGCGACCTGGGTAAGCGCATTTACAACGAGATCTCCAAAGAAGCCTGGGGACAGTGGCAGAAAAAACAGACCATGCTGATCAACGAGAAAAAGCTCAGCATGATGAACCCGGAACACCGCAAACTGCTGGAGCAGGAGATGGTGAACTTCCTGTTCGAGGGTAAAGACGTCCACATCGAAGGCTATACGCCACCGGAAAAATAATAACGCGCAGCTGCTGCCCGGCTGCGCTGCGCTTGCACGGGCCTACGGTTTTGTAGGTCGGGTAAGCGCAGCGCCACCCGGCAACAGCAACCCCAAAGCAAACACAACACGCACTCCCGGAATGATGAAAAAACTTTTAGCGCTAGCCCTTGTTGCGCCGTTGCTTGTGTCTTGTTCTTCCAAAAAAGGCGATGAATACAACGAAGCCTGGGTCAAGGACACCAACGGTTTTGACATTTTGATGGGGCAGTTTGCCCACAACATCGAGAACATATGGGGATTTAACGAAGTTCTTATTGCCGGACCGAAGGACTACGTTAAGTACACCGACGCCTATCAGACCCGTAGCCACATCAACTTTGATGACGGTACGATTACGGTTGAAACCATCGCGGGGACTGAACCTGCGGCGCATTTACGTCAGGCCATCATTAAAACCCTGCTGATGGGCGACGATCCGGGGTCTATCGACCTCTACTCTGATGCCGATGACATCACCATCTCCAAAGAGCCGTTCCTGTATGGCCAGGTCGTTGACCAGACCGGTCAGCCGATCCGCTGGGAAGGCCGCGCCACGAAATTTGCCGACTATCTGCTGCAAACGCGCCTGAAAAGCCGTACCAACGGCCTGAAAGTGATCTACAGCGTCACCATCAACCTGGTGCCGAACCACCTCGACAAGCGTGCGCATAAGTATCTGGGCATGGTGCGTCAGGCGTCGCGTAAGTATGGCGTGGATGAGTCGCTGATCCTGGCGATTATGCAGACCGAGTCCTCGTTCAACCCCTACGCGGTAAGCCGTTCCGACGCGCTGGGGCTGATGCAGGTTGTGCAGCACAGCGCCGGTAAAGACGTGTTCCGCGCGCAGGGGAAATCCGGCACGCCGAGCCGCAGCTACCTGTTTGACCCGCAGAGCAACATTGATACCGGCACGGCCTATCTGGCGATGCTGAACAATGTCTATCTCGGCGGGATTGATAACCCAACCTCACGTCGCTATGCGGTGATCACCGCCTACAACGGCGGGGCGGGCAGCGTGCTGCGCGTCTTCTCAAATGACAAAGTGCAGGCCGCAAACATCATCAACAGCATGGCGCCGGGGGATGTGTACGCTACCCTCACCACCCGCCACCCGTCTGCGGAATCCCGCCGCTATCTGTATAAGGTGAATACGGCGCAGAAGAACTATCGTCGCCGCTAAAAACCAACACCATCCCTCACCCTGCCCTCTCCCCAAAGGGGAGAGGGTGTTCAAGTTCCCTCTCCCCTTTGGGGAGAGGGTTAGGGTGAGGGGGCATCAGGCCGCACTCACTCCACCCCACCCATACGAAAATGCTATTTGCATCACAATCCAGACTGCAAATTAATGTGGATTGCATTTTTTTGCGGGAGGTAACAAAACATAACGTTGCCAACTGATAGAATTGCATCAAATAACAACCCTGAATGTTCCTATAACAACATATCTCCCGCTCACTTGTGAGGAAAGTAACATGAACCTTAAGCTGCAGCTTAAAATCTTGTCGTTTCTGCAGTTCTGCCTGTGGGGTAGCTGGCTGACTACACTCGGCTCCTATATGTTTGTGACGCTCAAGTTCGATGGTGCGTCGATCGGTGCCGTTTACAGCTCGCTGGGCATTGCGGCTGTTTTCATGCCAACGCTGCTCGGTATCGTGGCGGATAAATGGTTAAGTGCGAAATGGCTATACATGCTTTGCCATCTGGTGGGTGCGGGGACGCTGTTTATGGCGGCCGAAGTGACCACGCCGGGGGCGATGTTTATGGTGATCCTGCTTAACTCGCTGGCGTATATGCCAACGCTTGGCCTGATCAACACCATCTCCTACTACCGCCTGAAATCTGCCGGACTGGATATCGTCACCGACTTCCCGCCTATCCGTATCTGGGGCACCATCGGCTTTATCATGGCGATGTGGGGCGTGAGCTTCGCGGGCTTCGAGCTGAGCCATATGCAGCTGTATATTGGTGCCGCGCTCTCCGTGCTGCTGGCGCTGTTCACCCTGACGCTGCCCACCATTCCGGTGTCTAACCAGCAGAAAAACCAGAGCTGGAGCACCATGCTTGGCCTGGACGCCTTCGCACTGTTCAAAAACAAGCGCATGGCGATCTTCTTTATCTTCTCCATGCTGCTGGGCGCGGAACTGCAAATCACCAACATGTTCGGTAATACCTTCCTGCACAGCTTCGATAACGATCCGCTGTTTGCCGGGAGCTTTATCGTCGAACACGCGTCGGTGATGATGTCCATCTCGCAGATCTCCGAGACGCTGTTCATCCTGACCATCCCGTTCTTCCTGAGCCGCTACGGTATCAAGAACGTCATGCTGATCAGTATCGCCGCCTGGATGTTGCGCTTCGGTCTGTTCGCCTATGGCGACCCAAGCGCGTTCGGCACCGTGCTGCTGGTTCTGTCGATGATTGTTTACGGCTGTGCCTTCGACTTCTTCAACATCTCCGGCTCGGTGTTTGTGGAAAAAGAGGTGAAGCCTGAAATCCGCGCCAGTGCGCAGGGCATGTTCCTGATGATGACCAACGGCTTCGGTTGTATTCTGGGCGGCGTGGTGAGCGGTAAAGTGGTTGAGATGTATACCACCAACGGTATTACAGACTGGCAGCCGGTGTGGCTGATCTTCGCCGGGTACTCGCTGGTGCTGTTCTTCGCGTTCATCGCGCTGTTCAAGTACAAGCATGTTCGCGTGCCGAATGGTGCGCAGCCGATCGCGCATTGATTGTTGTGCCCGGTGGCGCTGCGCTTACCGGGCTTACAAAACCAGACCGTAGGCCGGGTAAGGCGAAGCCGCCACCCGGCTATTTTATTGCAGAGAGCACCCACCCCACCGACAGCAAATCCGCGCTGCCGCCCGGACTCAGGTTTCGTTCAATCAGTGCCTTATCCATCTTAAGCAACGCCTCGCGATCCCAGCCGTTAGCCAGCAGTTCCCGCGCGTAGCCCTGAACATAGCGCAGCCCCTGAATGCCGCCGCGTGACACGAGATTACTGTCCTGATTGACCGCCATCAGGCGCAACAGCAGGTCGTGAAGCAACTGTCCGTTCCACTGCCCCAGCGCCTTACGCACCGTCGCAAAGCCGCTCTCCGCCTCGCCTCGCGCCCCGGTTAAGCCGTAATGCTGAAACTGCCGCTCCCCCGCCGTTGCCTGCCCGCTGCGCCCGGCCAGCTCCCGCGCCACCAGCCCGCGACAGATGTTACTTACCTCACAACAGAGGCTATCCGCAGAGATATTTTTCACACGACCGGCGGCGAAGCAGAGCAAACCAAGAGCAAAAATACCGCCCTTGTGGGTATTTACCCCGCCCGTGGCGGCGTACATTGCCTGCTCGCAGGCCATTCCCATTGGGCGGAGAATCCGCAACTGCCGATCGGCAGGTTTGGCCGCATGTGCTTCACCCAGTTCCGCAAACCGGGCAAACCACGGCGTAATCGCCATAATGCTGCGGACAAACAAGGCATGGTCCATATCCCGATGCGAGCCGTTATTGAGCCTGTCCACCAGCCCCGGCTTGGGCGTCAGCTCCAGCTCCTGCCACAGTGCCGCTTCGGCAAGCGCGGGCACATCAATCGGGCGCGGTTTAGTCGCGAGCAAACCAGTCATCGATCGTCTTCTCCACGCGGGAAACTACCTGCTCAACGGGATGGCGCCGCGAACGGGAGCAGGCGTGGGCGGGCTCGTCGCAGATCAGGCAGCGCCTGAGGTTTGCCCCCAGCGACTGGCGTCCGACGTGGCCATGCTGAGGACAGATCACATCCAGGTCCCACAGTCTGCCGAGCGGGTGCGTCTGCTCCAGTTCCGCACAGTGCGCTTTGATTTCCGCCGCCGGATGCGCGACGCACCACAATGCTTCAGGTCCGGTGGGTAGCCAGAGCACCTGGCGGTCCAGCACCTGCCAGCGGTTTTCCCACAGCAGCTGGTCGCACATCTGTAACGCCACGCCCATGGTGTTGCGATAGCGCAGGCTGTCTTTGATTTGCCCGGGCGTGACCAGCGTGAGGGAGATCACCGGTTGTTGATAGTGCGTAAGCCAGTCAGCCTGACGGGCTGCGCGGCGCTCTTTCGCCGCCAGCAGTTCCTCCAGGCTGACACCCGCCCGCACGGGTGTCGCAAAAGTCATACTTCCTCCTTCACCTGTCGCACAGTGTCGATCACGCTGCCGTCGCGGTAGCGGATCACCCCGACGATTTTGTCGGTGAACTCAATCGGTTTCGGTACGCCTGTCAACGAAATCGCTCGCTCATACAGCGCGTTGATATCTACAACCTTCATCCCTGCTTCCATGAGTCGTTCGCGGATCTCCGGGCGCGCCGGGTTGACCGCAATACCGTGGTCGGTGACCAGCACGTCAATGCTCTCCCCCGGCGTGAGGCGAGTGGTAACGCGCTTCACGACGGTCGGGATGCGGCTTCGCAGCAGCGGCGCGACCACAATGGTCAGGTTGGCTGCCGCCGCCACGTCGCAGTGTCCGCCGGATGCGCCACGCATCACGCCATCGGAGCCGGTGATGACATTGACGTTAAAGTCGACGTCGATTTCCAGGGCGCTGAGGATCACCACGTCGAGCTGGTCGCAGCTTGCCGCCTTGCTGCCGGGGTTGGCGTAGACGTTGGTGGAGATCTCCACGTGGTTCGGGTTACGCGCCAGCGAGGCCGCCGCCTGACCGTCAAAACACTGGGTATCGAGCAGCTTTTCGATGAGCCCCTTCTCGTGCAGATCCACCAGGCTGCCGGTGATGCCGCCGAGCGCAAAGCGCGCCTTCACGCCGCTGCGCTCCATCTTCTCTTCCATAAAGCGAGTGCAGGCCGTGGCCGCCGCGCCGGAGCCGGTCTGCATCGAGAAGCCCGGTTTGAAGTAGCCGGAGTGTTCAATCACGTCCGCCGCATAGCGGGCAATCATCAGCTCGCGCGGGTTGCTGGTGACGCGCGCTGCGCCGACGCTGATTTTCGCCGGGTCGCCCACGCTCTCCACCTGCACGATGTAGTCCACCTGATCCTGCACCAGGCTGGCGGGCATATTGGGGAACGGCACCAGCGCTTCGGTCAGCAGCACCACCTTGCGGGCAAACTGCGCGTCCACCATCGCGTAGCCCAGCGAGCCGCAGCACGATTTGCCGTGCGTGCCGTTGGCGTTGCCAAACTCATCGCTGCACGGCACGCCGAGAAACGCCACGTCGATGTTCAGTTCGCCGTCCTGGAGTAGCTTCACGCGCCCGCCGTGGGAGTGAATTTGTACCGGCTCGTCCATCAGCCCGTGAGAGATGGCATCCGCCAGCCTGCCGCGCATGCCGGAGGTGTAAATCCGGGTGATGACGCCGCTTTCGATATGCTCGATCAGCGCGTCGTTGCAGGTCATCAGCGAGCTGGAAGCCAGGGTCAGATTTTTGAGGCCCATCCGCGCCAGCAGCGCCACGACGGTGTTGATCACCCGGTCGCCTTCGCGAAAGGCGTGGTGGAAGGAGATGGTCATCCCGTCCTGCAAGCCGCAGCGCTTAACCGCCTCTTCAATAGAGGCGCAGAGCTTGCGGCTGTGCTTCGCCTCGCTGTCCGCCAGCCACGGCGTCGCGCTGTGGGCGGTATCAAAGGGTTTCAGATCCCGCAGATGGGGGAAATTCATATGGAGAAGTTCTGTCTGATTCATTATGTCATCCTTACCGACGCACGCCGGAGGCCGCCGCGCGCTCCAGCACCACCTGCGCGTGGTTAATAATCGGTGCATCCACCATTTTGCCGTTGAGCGACACCACGCCCAGGCCGTTACGCTCGCCCTCTTCTGCCGCCTCAATCACCCGTTTCGCGTGTTCCACTTCTTCCCGTGTCGGGGCGTAGGCGTTGTGCAGCAGGTCTATCTGGCGCGGGTTAATCAGCGATTTGCCGTTAAAGCCCATCTTGCGGATCAGATCGACTTCGCGCAGGAACCCGGCCTCGTCGTTAACGTCTGACCACACCACGTCGAAGGCGTCGATGCCTGCCGCGCGGGCGGCGTGCAGCACGGCGCAGCGGGCGTAGAACAGCTCGGTGCCGTCGCCGCGCTCGGTCTGCATGTCCATCACGTAGTCAAAGGCGGCCAGCGCAATGCCGATGAGGCGCGGAGAGCTGCGGGCAATCGCCACGGCGTTGATGACGCCAATGGCCGATTCAATCGCCGCCATCACGCGGGTGGAACCCACCTCGCGGCCGCACGCCTGCTCGATACGCTCGAGGTGGCCTTCCAGCTCGTAAATATCGTCCGGGGTGTCGGTTTTCGGCAGGCGTATCACGTCCACGCCCGCGCGCACGGCGGCCTCCAGATCCAGCAGGCCAAACGGCGTGCTCAGCGGGTTAATACGCACCACGGTTTCGATATCCTGATACATCGGGTGCTGCAACGCGTGGAACACCAGCATGCGTGCGGTGTCTTTCTCGCGCAGGGCCACGGCGTCCTCAAGGTCAAACATGATGGAGTCGGGACGGTAGATAAAGGCGGTAGAGAGCATGGCGGCATTGGCGCCTGGCAGGAACAGCATACTGCGGCGGAGTTTGCTCATTTCAGCGCCCCCCAGTTGATGGCCTGTTCATCGGCGGCACGCATCAGCGCGCTTTGCAGGCGGGCGCGAATAACACAGTCCAGCGCCCCTTTGTCTTCAATAATGATTAATCCCTGGTGCACGTTCATGGCGCGCAATGTGTCGTTGACCACCTGGCGAATCTGCTCGCCAAACTGCTTAATCACTTCGCTGTGGATGACGATCTCCAGCTCACCGTGAGCGGGGGCGATTTTCACCATCAGGTCGCTGGACTCCTGCGTTCCGGCCAGCGCCTCCCTTACAATATTCATGATAAATTCCTGGTAGTTAAGCGACTTCGGCACTCGCACGGTAATGCGTTTCGAGGTGCGCGAAGGTGGAGTCCGGGACAATCTCCCGGATCCGGGAAAACTGCTGTGTCTTCAGTAAGCGGCGCACTTCGGACGCCGATATGGCGTTACCGGTGGCCTTGATGCGCGGCATTTCAACCACCTCGATATGCGAGGCCAGCAGGTCGTGCAGCGTCTGGTTGTACTGGCGGGTGATGTCGCAGAACGGCTCCGAGCCGATGAAGCGGTGCGTGATGCCGAGCGCCGGGGCGATGAAGTCCCGGAAGATCAGCACGTCGATCTCGCTCCACGCCTGCTGCACCTTGCCGGTCTCCTTCAGGAAGTAGGCCGGAAAGGTGGCGCGAGAGATGATGTACTGCGAGCCTTCATGCACCACCACGTTCGGCAGATGCGCCACGCCCGCCCGCACCATCTCCAGACGCGCGCTGAACGGGAAGAACGATGCGTCTTCACGCACCACGAACAGATGCAGGGCATCGCACCGCTGCGCCGCCTGCTCCACCAGATGGCGGTGGCCGAGGGTGAACGGATTGGCGTTCATCACGATGGCGCCAATGTTCTCCCCGCACTTGCGCTTCGCGCGCAGGGAACGGCAGTAGCGCGCGATCCCCTGCGGGGTGTTCTCCATCAGCACCGCGTTGTTCCCGCTCTGGGCGATAGGCCAGAAGCCGCTGCGGGCAAAGCGCTCCCGGTTGCACGGCCGGGTGCAGAGGAAGAGGTGAAAATGGCCGCGCTCCAGCGCCGCATTTTCCACCTCTGCCAGCAGACGCGCACTGAGGTTTTCCCCACGAAGCTGCTCGTTGACCGCCACGCATTTGATGACGTTGGCAGCCAGCCCGGCGCAACCCACCAGCTGCGCGCCGGACCAGGCTTCGACAAACAGCGTGATGTCGTTGTCCAGGCCAAGGCCGCTGTCTGCCAGCAGGTAGCGGATCTGGCTTAAGCGTTCCGGGTGTTCCGCCACAACGGTGTGCCGAAAATCAATGGGTTGCGATTGCATGCTGCCGCCTTACTCAGTGCGCTGCCGCGAGCCCGACGGCTGGCGCTTCCACGATCACGTTGCTCAGATGACCGATATGCTCGATCTCCACCTCAATGCGATCCCCCTCCTTCATAAACAGCGGCGGGTTGCGCTTTTTACCCACGCCGCCAGGTGAGCCGGTGATGATCACGTCGCCCGGGCTGAGACGGGTGAAGGTGCTGATGTACTCGATCAGCTCCGCCACCTTGTGGATCATGCTGCTGGTGTTGTCTTCCTGCACCATGCGGCCGTTCAGCCAGGTGCGGATTGCCAGTTGGTGCGGATCGGGGATCTCATCCGCCGTCGCCATCCACGGGCCGAACGCCCCGGTCTGCCGCCAGTTTTTCCCGGCGGTGAACCAGGTGTGCTGCCAGTCGCGGGCGGAGCCGTCCATGTAACAGCTGTAGCCCGCCACGTGGCGCAGGGCGTCGTCGCGGCTGATGTTCTCCCCGCCTTTGCCGATGATCACCGCCAGCTCGCCTTCGTAGTCGAATTCGCTGGAGTGGCGCGGCTTCAGCACCGGCTCGTTGTGGCCGGTCTGTGAGTCCGGGAAGCGGACAAACAGCGTCGGGGCCGGGTTGTGCTGGTCAAACTCCTTGCGCTTGTCGGCGTAGTTCATGCCCACGCAGAGGATTTTTTCCGGCTGGACAATCACCGGTAAGAAGGTGATGGCGTTCAGCGGTACATCCACCGCGTCGTTCAGGAATCGGGTGGCCTGCGCCAGCCCGTTCCCCTGCAACAGCGCTTTAAGGTCGCCATAGCGGTCGCCGAGGCGGCGGCCTAAATCAATCACGCCGTCGGCCTGAACGATGCCGTAGCTGCGTTTTCCCTGGTATAAAAAGCTTGCGAGTTTCATTGTTCTTTCCTGAAAACTTAAACGAGGAAGTTGCCCAGAATCAGCAGAGAGATGGAGACGTTAATCGCCCCGCCGATACGGGTAGCAATCTGGGCGAACGGCATCAGGCTCATGCGGTTGCCTGCGGTCAGGATCGCCACGTCACCAGTACCGCCCTGGCCGCTCTGGCAGCAGGAGACGATGGCGACATCAATCGGGTGCATACCAATCTTTTTGCCGACGAAGAACCCGGTTGCCACCAGCGCGGAGACGGTGCTGATAATCACCAGCAGGTTGGTCAGCGTGAAGGCGGCCACCAGTTCATGCCATGGGGTGATGGCTACGCCAACGGCAAAGAGAATCGGGTAGGTCACAGAGGTCTGGAAGAATTTGTACACCACCTGAGAGCCCTCCAGCAGACGCGGAGAGGCACCGTTGCAGAGCTTCACCAGCACCGCCATAAACAGCATGCCGACCGGCGCAGGCAGACCAATCAGCTTGTGACCGAGCATGCCCAGCATGTACAGCAGCACCGCCAGCAGCGCGCCGGAGGCGATGGTCGTCACGTCCGCTTTGCCGGAGAACGCAGGCTGAGAGACAGTGGCATCGGCATTGGCGCGATTCGGCATCAGCTGGCCTTCACCGGTCAGGTGCGGGTAGCGTTTCCCGAGCTGGTTGAGGCAACCGGAGATAATGATCGCCGTCAGGCCGCCGAGCATCACCATCGGCAGTACGCGGCCGAGCGCCACGCCCTGATCCATATGCAACAGGGTGGCATAGCCGATGGAAAGCGGGATTGCCCCTTCCCCGACGCCGCCCGCCATGATCGGCAGAATGATAAAGAAGAAGATCTGGAACGGCTCGAGGCCCAGCGCCAGCCCAACACCCATGCCGACAATCATGCCGACGATTTCACCGCACAGCATCGGGAAGAAGATGCGCAGGAAGCCCTGGATCAGCACGGTGCGGTTCATACTCATGATGCTGCCGACGATAATGCAGCAAATATAGAGATAAAGAATGTTGGTGGATTTATAGAACTTAGTGGTGGATTCCACTACTACATCCGGCAGCAGGCCGTAATAGACCAGCGCGGAAGGGATAAAGGTGGCGCAAATTGCCGCCGCGCCGAGCTTGCCGACAATCGGCAGGCGTTTGCCGAACTCACCGCAGGCAAAGCCGAAGAAGGCCAGCGTGGCCACCATGACCACAATGTCGCTCGGTAGTTTTCCGCCCAGGCAATCAATCGCAATCAGCGCGCCCGCCAGAACGAACAGCGGCAGAGGTATAATGCCGATTTTCCAGGTATCCATAATATGCCACCAGCGCTCTTTGAGCGATGGCCGCTGAATATCAATCGGGTCGTGGGTAACAGAGAATGAATCGTCAGTTGTGCTCATAATAAGCCCCTTAGTTATTTTGTGCGTTCAGCTTAGAGTCACAAAGGCTTACTTTATGTGAGGGATGGCATATTAAAAGCGAAGTTTTAATGGACACTATGGTTTTAATGGTTTCTTTTATTTAATGTGATTTATGCCTTATTTATTGCCGTGGTTTTTATGGTTTCTTTTCTTAACTGAACAAAGAAATAACATTTATTCATTTAACCTTAAGAGGATGAGACTTTCGGAAAAATCTTTTACAGGCTGCGCTGTGCAAGGGATCACAAGTTTTCGGCAAAGCGGGCATCCTGGCCTTAAAAGATGATATATTCAGCCGACCTGTTGATATCTCGCGTGATAGTTATGAAAGTATCGTTTCAGATCAAGCTGTTTATTTCGCTGGTCGCCTTTTTCTCAGTGCTGTTCGCATTACTGGGCGGATATTATTATGTCGATGTCGGCAGGCAGCTTTATCAGGAAATGAGCGCGCGCGCAAAAATACAGGCTGAAGAAATTGCGCTTATTCCAACCCTGCGAAAAGAAGTCGAACAAAAGGATATCCAGGGCATCCATGACTTTATGCAGAAAATAGCCGCCCGCAGCGACGCCAGTTTTATTGTGATTGGTGACAATAAGGGGCTGCATCTTTTCCACTCCGTGTTTGCCGACCGGGTAGGCAAAACGCTGGTTGGCGGAGATAACGACGAGGTATTACACGGCAAAAGTACCATCACCATCCGCAAGGGCGGGTTAGGCATTTCACTGCGCAGCAAAGCGCCCATTTTTAATGATGCCGGGCAGGTGGTGGGGATTGTTTCGGTAGGCTATCTCACAAGCTATCTGGACACCATCACCGTCAGCAAGGTGGTTAATATCCTGATTGCCGCCGTGCTGCTGCTTATCGCCCTGTTTATTTTCTCCTGGTTCTTCACCCGCAGCATCAAGAAGCAGATATTCTCTCTGGAGCCGCGCGAAATCGGCCTGCTGGTGCGCCAGCAAAAGGCGATGATGGAATCCATTTATGAAGGGGTGATTGCCATCGATGACGATCTCCGCATTGAGGTGATCAACCAGGCGGCGCGTAAATTATTAGGCTTACGCCAGCCCGCCCGCGAACTGCGGGGTCAACTCATCAGCCAGGTGATCGCGCCCGTCCCGTTCTTCAATGCGCAAACCATGCTTGCGAAAGACACCCACGATGAGATCTGTCGCTTTAACGATCTCACGGTCATTGCCAGCCGGGTGCGGATAATGCTGGAAGATGCATTGCAGGGCTGGGTGATCACCTTTCGCGATCGCAACGAGATCGACTCGCTCAGCGCCCAGCTCAGCCAGGTGAAGCGCTACGTTGATAACCTGCGCATCATGCGCCATGAACAGCTGAACCGCATGACTACGCTGTCCGGCCTGCTGCATATGGGCCGTTATGACGAAGCAATTCGCTACATACAGGCGCAGTCGGAACACGCTCAGGAGCTGCTGGACTTTATCTCGTCCCGCTTTAGCTCTCCGACGCTGTGTGGTTTGCTGCTTGGAAAGGCCGCCCGCGCGCGTGAAAAAGGCGTTGAGCTGAGTTTCGATCCGGCCTGCCGGGTGGATAAACCGTTCCTGCCGCTGCTCGAATCGGAACTTATCTCGATCATCGGGAACTTGCTGGATAACGCCATTGAAGCGACCCAGCGTGCACCGCTCCCGCATGCCCCGGTGGACGTGCTGATAAAGCTGAACGAGCAGGAACTGATTATTGAAGTCGCCGACCAGGGCGTCGGCATCACACCGGAGATCCGCGACCGGATCTTTGAGCGCGGCATCACCACCAAAACGCGCGGCGATCATGGTATTGGCCTGTATCTGATTGAAAGCTATGTCACACAGGCTGGCGGTGCAATTGAAGTTGCCGATAACACCCCACGCGGTGCCATTTTCTCACTGTTTATTCCCGCCACGGGAACGGCCCGGCACCCCGTACAGGAACTGGAAGATACCGACTATGCAACATGAACTTATCGACGTACTGATTGTTGAAGACGAGAACGAACTGGCGCAACTGCACGCGGAGCTTATCGGTAAACATCCGCGTCTGAGGCTGGTGGGGATTGCCGCGTCGCTGGCCGACGCGCAGGTACAACTGGAGAGCAAACAGCCGAAGCTGATGCTGCTGGATAACTACCTGCCGGACGGCAAAGGCATCACCCTTATCAGCAACCCGATGCTCACCCGCGCCAACTGCTCGGTGATTTTCATCACCGCCGCCAGCGATATGGACACCTGTAGCCAGGCCATTCGTAACGGCGCGTTCGACTATATCCTTAAGCCGGTCTCCTGGAAGCGGCTCAGCCAGTCGCTGGAGCGTTTTGTGCAGTTTGCCGAACAGCAGCGCGTCTGGAAGATTGTCGACCAGCAGAACGTGGATTCACTCTATCAGTTACAGGCGAAAAACTATCGTCTGGACAACGGCAGCAAAGGGATAGAGGAGAACACGCTGGCGCGGGTGCAAATGCTGTTTAACAACAAGGCGGCGCACTGTTTTACGGTGGATGAGGTGGTGAGCGAGACGGGCCTGAGTAAAACCACCACCCGGCGCTATCTGGAACACTGCGTGGAGGTGGGTTTTCTGACGGTGGAGATGCTGTACGGTAAGATTGGACATCCGAGAAGGATGTACAGGCGTAGTGCGACTTAACTCCCCTCACCCCGGCCCTCTCCCCAAAGGGGCGAGGGTGAAAAGACGGCTCCGTGCAATCCCCTCTCCCCTTTGGGGAGAGGGTGAGGGTCCCTACTTCAATACGTACCCATACAGCCGCTTAATCCCGTCCGCATCCTTCTCGCTGTAAACGCCCTGCAACTCTGGGGAGAAACCCGGCAGCATATTAATGCCCTCTTCCAGTGCCAGGAAGTAGCGCTGTACTGCTCCACCCCAGACTTCCCCCGGCACCACGCACAGCACGCCCGGCGGGTATGGCAGCGCACCTTCGGCGGCAATGCGTCCTTCGGCGTCACGAATACGCACCAGTTCGACGTTCCCGCGAATGTACTCCTGGTTGGCATCCTGGGGGTTCATCACCACGGCAGGCAGGCTCTCCTGACGGAACATCGCCTTCTGTAAATCCTTCACGTTAAAGCTGACGTAGAGATCGTGCATCTCCTGGCATAGCTGACGGATCGTATAGTCGCGGTAACGCACCGGGTATTTCTGATAGATGGTCGGAAGCACATCCGCGAGCGGTGTGTCGTCTTCAATATGCTGTTCAAACTGCCCCAGCATCGCCACCAGCTGCATCAGCTTCTCCGCGCTCTCGGCTGGCGTCAGCAGGAACAGGATGGAGTTGAGATCGCACTTCTCCGGCACAATGCCGTTCTCGCGCAGGTAGTGGGCGAGAATGGTCGCCGGAATGCCGAAATCGGTATAGTGCCCTGTTTCAGCATCAATGCCCGGCGTGGTCAGCAGCAGCTTGCACGGATCGACGAAATACTGCTCGCGGGCATAGCCTTCAAAACCGTGCCATTTTGCACCCGGTTCAAAACTAAAGAAGCGACGTTCGCTGGCGATGGCCTGCGTGGGGTGATCCTGCCATGGCCGCCCCGCCACCACCGGTGGGATAAACGGTTTGATCATATGGCAGTTAGCGATGATGGCCTTGCGCGCTTCAATGCCCAACTCGACACACTCCGCCCACAGCCTGCGTCCGCTTTCGCCCTCGTGGATCTTGGCGTTCACGTCCAGCGCCGCAAACAGCGGGTAAAACGGGCTGGTGGAGGCATGCAGCATGAACGCGTTGTTCAGCCGCTTGTGCGGGCAGAAGCGCGACTGACCGCGAATATGGTTATCCTTTTTATGGATCTGCGACGTTTGTGAGAACCCGGCCTGCTGCTTGTGGACCGACTGGGTCACGAAAATTCCCGGATCGTTCTCGTTCAGTTCCAGCAGAAGCGGAGACGTTTCCGCCATCATCGGGATA
Organism: Enterobacter sp. MGH119; assembly: GCF_001037675.1. Lineage (NCBI taxonomy): Bacteria > Pseudomonadati > Pseudomonadota > Gammaproteobacteria > Enterobacterales > Enterobacteriaceae > Enterobacter > Enterobacter sp. MGH119. The sequence continues at coordinate 416,450 of NZ_KQ089930.1, forward strand.
AATTGCTCGTAGCCGACCCAGGCGGAGTCAAAGAGGATGTAGTCGCAAAGGTGCCCGATCTTGTCGATCACCTGACGGGCGTTGTAGATCGTGCCATCGTAGGTGCCGAGCTGAATGATCGCCAGACGGAACGGGCGCGCCTCGGCGGCTTTCTGCGGCGCGACGTCACGGATCAGTTCCCGCAGCCAGGCCTCATCAAAGCAGTGCTCATCAATCCCGCCGATAAAACCAAACGGATTACGGGCTGCCTCAAGATAGACAGGCGTTGCCCCGGCCTGGATCAGCGCCCCATGATGGTTGGACTTGTGGTTGTTACGATCGAACAGCACCAGATCGCCACGAGTCAGCAGCGCATTGGTCACCACTTTATTGGCCGCCGACGTGCCGTTCAGCACGAAGTAGGTTTTATCCGCGTTGAACACTTTCGCCGCGAACTTTTGCGCGTGCTTGGCAGAACCTTCGTGGATCAGCAAATCACCGAGCTTCACGTCGGCATTGCACATATCGGCACGAAACACGTTTTCACCGAAGAAGTCGTAAAACTGCCGCCCCGCCGGGTGTTTTTTGAAAAAGGCGCCGTGCTGGTGACCCGGACAGGCAAAGGTGCTGTTTCCCATCGCCACATACTGGCTCAGGGTGTCAAAAAAGGGTGGCAGCAGGTTCTCTTCATACCGGCAGGCGGCAGATTCCAGTTCCAGCAATTCCTGTGCTTTACCCGAGATGATCGCCGTGACACCCTCTGGCACCTCTCCTGGCTCTGTTGAGAACATAAATACCGGTAGCTGAAAGCCCGTACGCTTCAGCAACGCGAGAATGCCGCTGTAGCTTTCAACAACCGTAATGACGACTGCCGCCACATCGGTGAAATCAGTGTTATCCAGCATAACCTTTTCGCGATGCGTAGAAACTTTGGATACCAGCTCGCGGCTGACGGCAATTTTCATGGTTTTCATAGGCGCAAATACCCTCACCGAGCGGTGAGACAGGAAGGAGAAAATTCGCGCAATCATGTCACCTTTTATTTTCAGGTGCAAGAAGGAATCAGTATGCGTTACGCCTCCCAAAGCTAAGCGTAATCAGGGACGAACGTGCCATAATGATGCAATGCCAGTGCTTAAATAACAGGAGTTAAACGTGGTAATTGGACCCTTTATCAATGCGGGAGCCGTATTGCTGGGCGGTGTACTTGGGGCAGTATTAAGCCAGCGGTTGCCGGAGCGTATTCGCGTCTCCATGCCCTCCATTTTTGGCCTGGCGTCGTTAGGGATTGGTATCCTTTTAGTGGTGAAATGCGCCAACCTGCCGGTGATGGTACTGGCGACGCTGCTCGGCGCGCTGATCGGCGAATTTTGCTATCTGGAAAAGGGCATCAATCACGCGGTAGGCAAAGCCAAAAATCTGATTGCCCGACCGGGCAAGGCGAAGCACGGCACGCACGAGTCGTTTATTCAAAACTACGTTGCGATCATTATTCTGTTCTGCGCCAGCGGCACGGGGATATTCGGTTCGATGCAGGAAGGGATGACCGGCGATCCCAGCATATTGATTGCGAAAGCGTTTCTGGATTTCTTTACTGCCACCATCTTTGCCACCACCCTCGGCATCGCCGTCGCCGCGATTTGCGTGCCGATGTTGCTTATTCAACTGGCGCTGGCCACCTGCGCCACGCTGATCCTGCCGCTGACAACACCAGCGATGATGGCAGACTTTACCGCCGTCGGCGGCCTGTTGCTGCTGGCGACAGGGCTGCGAATCTGTGGCATTAAGATGTTTGCAGTGGTGAACATGCTCCCTGCCCTCCTGCTCGCGATGCCGCTATCCGCGCTCTGGACGCACTTTTTCGCTTAAGTTTGCGACGAAATGGTGAGAGAGTGTGCAGTCTGCACCGAAAGCAATAAATTTCGTTGACGCCGGAGGGAGGATCGGGTTTAATGCGCCCCGTTGCCCGGATAGCTCAGTCGGTAGAGCAGGGGATTGAAAATCCCCGTGTCCTTGGTTCGATTCCGAGTCCGGGCACCAAATTTCCTATTAACGGACCTCCACGGAGGTCCGTTTTTGCATTCTGAGCCCGCCAGAATCATTACTTCTGCATTCCCTTAACGACACCCCAACCACTGCGTCAGCAGCGCATGCAGTTTAGCTGGCTCCAGAGGCTTACGGAGTACCAGGTACCCCTCCTGCTCCGCCTCCAGCAGAACCGGTGAATTAAATTCGCCGCTAACTATCGCGCCGCTCATATCCGGCAGACGTTCAAAAAGCGCTTTCAGGATATCGAAGCCGCTTTCGCCGGATCGCAGGCGCTGGTCGCACAGCACGGCGAACGGCGTAAAGCCGTCGTCGATTATGGCAAACGCTTCTTCAGCTGAGGCCGCACAGCGTACGTCGATTCCCCAGACGCTCATCAGACTCTCCCAGGCAGACGTCACCAGCGGGTCGTCATCGACAACCAGGCAGGAACCGTGCAGCGGCGCATAGCGTACCGGCGTGGCGGTGTTATCAGCGGCGGGCGGGGTATCCAGCACGCTATCTTCGCCAGTATATTGGGTAAAGCGCATCCAGAAGCGTGAGCCTTTACCTTCAATGGATTGCATCCCGTATTTCACCTTCATCAGCTTGGCGCAACGGGCAACGACGGCCAGTCCCAGCCCGTGTCCGGCGCTGTCGATCTTCCATGCCAGCTCGGGGCGGTAGTAAGGTGAGAAGATTTTGCCCTTCTCTTCATCGGCGATACCGACTCCCGTGTCCCACACCTCCACCATACACTCGTCACCGCGCGGTCGGATGGCGACCAGCACCCCGCCCTGGAGCGTGTAGCGAAGGGCGTTTTGAATCAGGTTGATCAGGGACTGTCGCACCAGTAGCGGATCGCCCATCACGTAGATATGGCGTTTAGGCCGCCGGATGCACAGCCTAAGCGCGCGGCTGTTGGCCTCTTCACGAAACAGCGTGATGACCGAGTCGAGCAGAGCACCGATATCCACTTTGGTCGGGGCAGAGAGGACATTCCCGGATTCTATTTTGCTGAGATCGAGCAGAGAGTTGAGCATTAAATGTACCGAGCGAACGCTCTGCTGAAGGTCAAGAAGCTGTGGCGTCAGGCTGCCGTCCCGGTTTCGGTGGAGGATAGCTTCGATCAGAAAGCCCATAGCATGCACAGGCTGGCGCAGATCGTGGCTGGCGGTGGTCAGAAACTGATTTTTATCCAGCAGTGCCTGCTCCGCGTCCTCTTTGGCCTGACGAAACTGTTCCGCCAGCCGTGAGCTTTTTTCCTCCAGCAGCGCCTGCTGAATAAAGAACGCATGGGAAGTTAACGCATGGCGGTAAATTGCGAAGCCGTAAAGCAGATTCAGCATGAGCACGATGAACATCAACTCATCCAGCCGCCAGATAATACCGAGGTTCAGCACCCCCCAGGAGGCGAAGAAAAAACGCGTGAAGGTACTAATGACAGGCGTCAGATGTGTCGCATTGGCGGCGACGATGGCGGCGATGCTGATATTAAGTAACAGGAAAAAGTCAAAATTCTGCGTCTGTGGCGTAATTAAATAGAGTGAAGAAATTCCCAGCCCGTGAATAAAGGCGATATTATTAATACGCGGAAGCCAGCGTCGCAGGACGTCCCTCTCACCGTTTTCTTTCGCTTCACGCTGATAGCATCGGTACAATAGTCGTATCGCCACGGCACATAGCAGATAAATAATTATCCAGATAATCGTTGGGCCGAGGTCGTCCCCAAGCATATAAATCCATATGGCGAAAGGAATACCCACAAAGGGCACAGCACTAAAGCTAAATACCAGCCGCAGAAAGGTGTTGTTTAGCAAACGGATCTGCGCCGGAGCAGAGATACCATCATTTTGTAAGCTCTGGAAAAACCTCATTCCGACGGTTCCTGCTTGCCATGCAGAAGCGTGATGGCTTCAACCCGGCTGTTAACGCCTATCTTTTTCAATATATTGCTGATGTGTTCTTTGACCGTGGGCTCAGAAATTGAAAGCTGTGCGGCGATTCGTTTATTTGGCAGGCCGCGCATAATCATATTTAACACGTCTATTTGTCGCGGCGTTAAGTTAAATTTACTTAACTTCTCATTATTGGCCTTAACGGAAATTTCGTTTCCCTCAGGAAACCAGGTCTGATTATCAGTGAGCGCGAAAACGGCCCGCGAGAACATCTCAGGTGGCTCGCTTTTCAATACAAAACCGTGTCCCCCGGCGGCATTAACTTTGCGCCAGATATCATTATTGTCATCCCCGCTGACCACCAGGAGTCGTACCTGTGGGTAAAGTTGTTTTACTTCTTTGAGTAATTTCAGGGCCGTTCCGGAAGAGAGCCAAAAATCGATTACCAGCAAACGTGGCGGGCCATGATCTCTAATTTGTCGGTAGCAATCATCCTCATTCGTCACCACACACGCCTGTTTAAACTGGCAATGTGTAATCAGAAAATTGGCGATGCCGCTTGCTACCAATGGATGGTCATCAACGACTAACGCATAATTCTGTCCCAAAGGAGCCTCCTTTTACCTTCGCATATCTTAGAGTACAGATGAATTATTATCTACCCACCCTACTTTAGGAGGGTTTTTTCGATTAGGAAAGAGAAATATATTATTCGCTGATTTGGGTAAAAGAAAACATAAATACAATCAGTGAAATTAACTGGTTGGATATCAAGGATAATTTATGAAAAAACCACTAATCGTTTTAACCGTTACGTTGATGTTAGCCGGTTGTTCCACGTTGAAAACCGATCAGGCTATTCCACTCCTCCAGGCGGAGACCGCTAAAATGCTGGGATTGGGCTCATCGGATGAAATAACTGTGACCAACGTTAATGGTGCCCAGCCGGACGCACTGGGAGGACAAAAACTCTCTTATCGCGCCACGACGGAAAAAGGGCGTATTTTCGATTGTTCATCGATGATGATGCCGGGAATTTTAGGATCCGCACCGACGCTGAGCGCGCCAACCTGTACACCTGTTGTCACACATAAATAATTAACGCCGCATCAAAAGGCGTACATAAATAACGCCTTTTACATTATCTGGCGTATCTGAGTTTTCATAAAAAAACGATGTTCCTGACATCATGCTAATGAGTACGGAGATAGCCCGTGAATAACTCTACATCGCATTCTTTAGCGGTTAAGACACCGCTTTCCAGACTTTACCTCGCTCTATTTTCCGCGCCGCTGTTACTGTTTTTACCTGCCGATATCGCGCGTGCAGCCGATGCCTTTTTTGATGGCGACTCGCGTATTACCGAAACGCTGGGTTACACCGGTGATGTGTATGTTGGACGTAATCAACGCGGAAATCTGTTGATCGATAATGGCAAAATCACCGCCTATAACATCAATATCGGTCGGCTGTTCGACGGCAAAATTTATGAAAGCGTGGTCACGGTCCGTGGGCCAGACGCTGAGCTTAACGCGGTGAACGATCGGTACGTCCTGCGCGGCGACCTGAATCTTGGCCTCGGCACCCTGCGAGTCGAAGAGGGCGCGCTGGCGAGTGCAAAGGAGATTGTTGTCGGCACCACCCGCGGCTACGACAGCCACCTTATCGCCACGGGTGCTGGCTCTCGTGTGACCAGTAATTTTCTCAGCGTAGGCACCGATCTGGGCGCACGCTCCACGCTTGCGATTGAAGACGGCGCTGCGCTCAATACCGCTTACGATGCACGCATCGGCAACGGTACCGGACCGGGTGAAACCGACACGCTGAGCCCGAAAGCCACCGTCACAGGTAGCGGCTCACAGTGGAACGTTGGCCGTACGTTGACGCTTTATGGCGACCTGGACGTGCTGAACGGCGGAACGGTTAACGTTGGCGGCGTGCAGGTGGCAGGCGTCTCCGGGGCAGGGAAAACCGCCGAGCTGGTTATTGCGGGCGAGGACTCGCGCTTTACCAGCGGCAGCAGCGTGAGCGTGGGCGATTACGGCAATGGCGTGCTGTCTGTGATTGACGGCGGTTCATTTTCCGCTGGCAGCAATGCGCTGATCGTGGGGACATCGGGTTCCGGCTCGAACCGGGGTGCGCTCATCATCGGCAGCCGCGGCAATATGGACACCGGCACGGGTTTAACTGAGCCAACGCTTGGCACGGCGGGCGGCGCAGGTACCCTCGATGCGAAGACGGCAATAAGCCTGCGTGGCGGACTGTTCGGCAGCTATGTCTACTTCAACCATACCGACGGAAATTACATCTTCAGCAACACGATGAGCGGTGAAGGTGATGTGATCAACACCTCCGGGCAGACGACGCTGAACGGCGATCTTTCCGCACTCAAGGCGAACGTCACCGCGCGGGGCGGTAAAGTCATTATTGCCAGCAATATTAATACCCAACCAGAAGACGATATTTTTGACGTCCAGACGCTTAGCGCGGAGAACGGCGGCACGCTGATCCTCAATGCGACGGCGGGTTCAGACGTCAGCAACGGGGTGGGTTACAGCAGCGCCGCGTCAATCAAGTCCGGCGGCACGCTGGGCGGCAACGGGACGCTGGGCCAGACCGAGATCCTGTCCGGCGGACATATCTCGCCCGGCGACGGCACTATCGGTACGTTGACGCTGAAACGCTATCTGAACTTTATCGGCGAATCCTTCTATGACGTCGATATCGCAGGAGATGGCCGCAGCGACCAGCTACTGGTATCGGGCAAAACCACCATCAGCAATCAGGCTAAGGTACAGGTCACCGCGCTGGATCCGCAAACCAGCTATAAAACGGGCCAAAGCTACCGCATTTTGACCTCCGACGGGGGAATTGACGGTGAGTTCGCCGGCGCGATCTCCAAATCCGCCTTCCTCGACGTGGCGCTTAAGCAAAGCACCAACGCCGTCGATCTGACCATCGCGCAGAAAGAGACCGGTGGCGAGAATCCTGGAGGAGAAAATCCCGGAGGCGAAAACCCTGGCGGTGAGAATCCTGGTGGTGAAAACCCCGGAGGCGAAAACCCTGGCGGTGAGAATCCTGGTGGAGAAAACCCCGGAGGCGAAAATCCTGGCGGTGAGAATCCTGGCGGTGAAAACCCCGGAGGTGAAAACCCGGGCAGCGGCAAGCCGGGCATTTTCCAGACCGTGGCCCAAAGCAGCAACCAGTGGAATACCGCTGGCGCGCTCTCCACGCTGACGCAAAGCGGCCCGTCTCTGGCGCTGTATAACTCGCTGCTTCTGCTGAGCGCACCGGAAGCGCGCGAGGCGTTCAACCAGCTTTCTGGTGAAGTTTATCCGTCAATGCAGTCCAACCTGATCGCTGGCAGCACGCAGGTGTTTAACGTGTTAAACCAGCGCATGCAGCGCGCGTTTGATAACGACAGCCTGCCGATACCACCGTTAGCCATGTCGCTGGTGCAGCAGCCGGAGCCGCAAAACAATGGCGTCTGGGGCCAGACCTTCAGCTCCTGGAGCCGAAACAGCGGCGACGGTAACGTGGGCAAGCTGGACGGCAACACCACCGGCTTCCTGCTGGGGGCAGATCGCAAGCTGGCGGACCATAACGTGCGTGTCGGCGGCTACTTCGGCTACAGCCGGGGTGATTACGACGTCGACAGCCGTCGCTCCTCAACGGATACCGACAACTATCACCTTGGCCTGTATGCGGCGGGTCAACAGGATGCGTTCTCCCTTCGCGGCGCGCTGGGGTACACCTGGCACAAGATTGAAGGCGAGCGCAATGTTGATTTCAGCGGTTTCTCGGATCGGCTGAAGTCAGATTACGACGCCAACTCCCTGCTGGCGTTCACCGAAGCGGGCTACCGTTTCGGCCAGCCAGACAGGAATATTGAGCCGTTCGTCAATTTATCGTACATCCGGCTGCATACCGACAGCTTCAGGGAAGACGGCGGTGCCGCTGCGCTGAGCGTCCGTAACGAAACGATGAACACCTTCTACACGACACTCGGGTTGCGCGGTGTGACCGAGCTGCCGAAGCACGTTAACCTCTACGGTTCGTTGGGCTGGCAGCACGCCTATGGCGATAAGAATACCTCTTCGCGCATGGCGTTTGCGGGCAGCGACGCGTTCATTACTCAGGGACAGGCCGTGGATGAGGATGTGATGGTCGGTGATATCGGCGTGAGCGTACAGCTGTCGCGTGCTGCGACGCTGGATGTGGGTTACCAGGGACAATATGGTGCGGATACCCGCGTCAACTCGGTTAACGCCAATCTGCGCTGGTCGTTCTGAATTATTTCCATTAAAAGAACCCGCCCTTGTGGCGGGTTTCTGCTTTTGGCTTCTGACGAAGCTAGGGATCGTTCCCAACCGCGTCCAGCAGTTTGTTTTTAAAGATAAACAAACACGCCTCGTTGAAATTCCCTGCCCCTAACCGCTCTGACAGCACCGTTCGCTTGCGATAGAGGCTTTTAACCGACATATTCAGCTTATCTGCAATCTCTTCCATTGACCTCCCTGCCTTCAGCAACCGGATCATTATCGCTTCGTGTCGACTCAGCCGTAAGTTAAGCAGCCATTTGGTGGTCAGACGCCTGCCTTTCATATCAAGCACCAGATTGAATAACGACGCCATATCCGGAGCCGTAAGCGACGTGTTCATAAACAGCTTCATACTGAGAAGATCCTCCTCTCGAGGACGCATATCCAGCATAACGCAGCAGATCGTTTTTCTCGTTCTGGCCGGATGGCGTATCAGGTAATCATATAAACGGAGCGGCGTACGGCTATCAATCAGTACAGTATATTCATTTGCGTCGGTATCAAATATGTTTCTGTCTATCGAACTGAGGCAAATTATATCCGGGAAAAATAGCCGCATCCCCCTGACAAGGAAACAATCCTGAGTCACTAACACTATTGAAGTCGCCACTAACCATCCCTTTTAGATTAAAGCAAGCCCGCCTCTTAAGAAACAAGAACGCTTTCGTTTATAGCGTTTTACATTAACGGCAAATGTTTTCTGGCTTTGATCATCCCTCAATATGACATTGGTGAGCTAGACTTTTTGCAGACTATCACTCAATGCCTGGCGTTAATTATAAATAAAAAAGAATTTCAGAAAAGTCACTTCTCTGAACATTAAGAATTTTTGTCATGAAACTTCCCAAACATGCACCAGAAAGTACTTTAATTAACTCAGAAGAACTTCATTTTGAATATAACAAAACAGGAAGCAGAGAAAGAAAAATCATTTAATATCAATTAATTAAAAACATCAACCCTGCACTAAATTATCTAAAAAACTTACTTCTCCCAGAATTATCTCAAAACCTCCCAGCCGCTTTTCAACTTATTTATCCCCCAACACATCGGGTGTACATTAAGCCCAATCAGACCACTGAGATGAGGGCTCATAATTACCTTTAAGTAAGTACCCCATAACGTAGCATCATTCAGATTTAATGTTCTCCTTTATGCCCTTTAACGCAGAGTTAAAAGGCGGCCGTGTTATGCAATGGATTCACAATAAACAAATGGCAAATAGATATGGAAAGATCGCTTAGCTTCACTACGTTATTCTTTTATCGCACCACAATATTATTGTTCCTGCTTTTACTCTTTCCTGTTCTGGTTCAGGCTGATGAATCCGTTTATGAGCATCAGATACAACAGGCACGTAACGGTAATTACGCTCTGTTTCTTGATTACCTACAGCGCTATGAGCAACAACATGCTTTAACACCCGGACAGGTTGCGGACTGGTTACAGGTAGCCTCCTGGGCAGGACGCGATGACGAAGTTATCCGGGTCTGGCAGCGTTATGGTATTTATATGCCGCTTCCCGCTCGCGCCATCGCTGCCGTCGCCCAGTCCAGAAGAAACCAAAAAGCCTGGCCATCCGCCTTATCGCTGTGGAAAGAGGCGCTCAGCCTTGCGCCGGATAACGACGATTACCGCATCGGCTATGTGAAGACTCTGGCCGATGCCCGCAAAGATCGCCTCGCGCTTTCGGAAGCCCGGCAGCTGGTTAAAGACAATCCTTCTCCCGCGCACCTTGAGACGCTCTCCTATGTCTGGATGCGCCAGGGAAAAAACAGGGATCGGCTGCTGGCTGACATGCGCGCGCTGAGCGCCGCGCCAGGGAATGAGGCCCTTCTTCGCGAGACGATCGATGCGCTAACGGATAACCGGGTAAGCACGCCCGCACTCTGGCTGTCACAAAACGCGGCGCTCTCTCCTGCGGAGCGCCGCCGCCTTGAGCGTAACGCCGCGGCTGAACGGGTACGCCTGGCGGATGTGCCTGGCAGAACGGAGAAAGAGCGCCTGCGGCTGGCACAAAACGCATTAGATCGCTATCACGCCCTGCTTTCCCGCTGGCAAAACGACCCGCAGGCGGCTGAAGACGTCATCCTTGCCCGTATCGATCGGCTTGGCGCCCTGTATGCGCAGGGTAATTACCGGCAGGTCATTAGCGAATATGAGTCGCTGACGGCCGCACAGCATCCGGTGCCGGACTGGGCCATCGGCTGGGTGATCTCTGCATATTTGCAGGAGAAAAACACCGTTGCCGCCTTCTCGCTTGTGCAACGCTATCCACACTACGCCTCCGATCCGCAGGATGAGGAGCATGCGCTTTTCTACGCCTGGCTGGATACGGGGCAGTATCAGGCCGCCCGCCGCTACGTTGAGCGCGAGACCCGCAGCGTTCCCTGGACCCGCTACGATTTCGGGTCCCCCGCCGCCCAGCCAAACGATCGGTGGCTTACCGGGCAGTCACTCAAATTTAACTATTTGCTGGCAACCAACGCCCTGCCGGAGGCCGAAAAGCTGTCGTATCGTCTGGCGTCAACGGCGCCGGGAAATCAGGGATTACAGATTGATTATGCCGCCCTGCTTCAGGCCAGAGGCCTGCCGCGCGCGGCCGAGCAAAAGCTTAAACGAGCAGAGGCGCTCGAACCCACGAATCTGGAGCTTGAAAAACAGCAGGCTTACGTCGCAATGGACCTTCAGGAGTGGCGCCAGATGGATTTACTGGCTAATAACGTAATTGCTCGCGCCCCCGCCGATCGCAGCGCCCGTCGCCTGGACAGACTCAGAATGGTCCACCATATGTCTGAGCTGCGTCTGAAGGCGGGTAAAGGATTGCACTCAGATAACCCCGTCAGCGGTAGCCACGACATGAACTGGGACGCCACGCTCTATGGCCCGCCCGTGGCGGATAGCTGGCGGCTGTTTGCCGGCACCCGCTATGCCCAGGGGAATTTCGACGAAGGTAAAGGCATCAGCCGCCACCTGTTGGGCGGCGTTGAGTGGCGCCCCCGTGACCTCACGCTCGAAGCCGAGCTCTCCGGCAACCACTATCACGGCAAAAACAGGCCGGGCGCACGGCTCTCAACAACTTACAGCCTGAGTGATAACTGGCAGGTCAGTGGTAACCTCGAGCGCTTGTCACGCGCCACACCCTTACGGGCATTACGCAATGGGATTAGCGCCAACCGGGGTGAAGGTGGGGTGCGCTGGTATCAAAACGAGCGACGTGAATACCAGTTCAACGCCGCAATCAGCCGCTTCTCAGACCACAACCGCCGTCAGGAATACACCCTCTCTGGGAAAGAGCGTCTCTGGCAGACCCCGACCCTGACGCTGGATCTCGAACCGGGGATCGCCGCCAGTAAAAACAGCCTGCGGAATACGCTCTATTACAACCCGGCACGGGATCTGTCCGTGACGGCTGCCCTGTCCGTTGACCATGAGATGTACCGCCACTACGACACCCTCTGGAGCCAGCAGTTCGTGGCAGGCGGGGGCAGCTACTGGCAGAAAAATCAGTCACCTGGCGCCGTTACCCTGCTGGGTTACGGGCAACGCATCCAGTGGAACAACGTTGTCGATACTGGCGTGATGCTGAACTGGGATAAGCGCCCTTACGACGGCAAACGCGAGAGCAATCTCTCCGTCACGTTAGATGCGACTTTACGCTTTTAAGGATGAATATGCTGAACACACGTTTTTCTGTAAGCCTGATCGTCATCGGCTGGCTCTGCCTCAGCGCGAGCCTCTGCGCGCAGCCGCTCTCCTTTATGGCCCCTGAAGAGAGGCCGCAGCTGGAGGCCAGCAAACCCTGGCCGGAGAATCAGTTTTTGGTCCTGGCCTACCACGACGTCGAAGATGATGCCGCCGATCAGCGCTACCTCTCCGTTCGCACCAGCGCGTTAAACGAGCAGATAAGCTGGCTTTTGCACAACGGCTATCACGCCATTAGCGTGCAGGACATTCTGGATGCGCATGAAGGAAAAAAAGCGCTGCCGCCGAAAGCCGTTTTGCTCAGCTTCGACGACGGTTATAGCAGTTTTTACACCCGGGTCTGGCCCCTGCTTCAGGCCTGGAACGTTCCTGCGCTGTGGGCACCGGTGGGCAGCTGGGTGGATACGCCGGCAAATCAAAAAGTTAACTTCGGCGGTCTGATGACGCCCCGCGATCGCTTTGCCACCTGGGATATGGTTCGCGAGCTCAGCCAGTCCCCGCTGATTGAGATTGGCTCGCATACCTGGGCCTCGCATTACGGCATTCCGGCCAACCCGCAGGGAAGCCGTGAACCCGCCATCGCTAACCGTTTTTTTGATAACGCGACGGGGCATTACGAAACCGATGAACACTTCAATCAGCGGATCGCCGCAGACGTACGGAAAGTCACCGATAAAATCACCCAGGTGACGGGAAAAGCGCCGCGTGCCTGGGTGTGGCCCTATGGGGCTGCTAACGGTACATCGCTCGCTATCGCCCAGAAACAGGGCTATCAGCTGGCCTTTACCCTGGAGGACGGGCTGGCAAACGTGCGCGACCTCGGCAACATCCCGCGCCTGCTGATTGCCGGAAATCCGTCGATAAAAACCTTTGCCAACACGGTTAGCCGCGTTCAGGAGTTTGAACCGGTGCGCGTCATGCATGTTGATCTTGATTACGTCTACGATCCCGATCCGGCCCAGCAGACGAAAAACATCAACAAACTCGTCCAGCGGGTCTACGACATGAAAATCAGCCATGTGTTTCTCCAGGCGTTTTCGGATCCGCGGGGCGACGGCAGGATCAGCGCGCTCTATTTCCCCAACCGTCGTCTTCCGGTCCGGGCCGATCTCTTTAATTTTGTCGCCTGGCAGCTACAAACCCGCGCGGGAGTGAAAGTCTTCGCGTGGATGCCGGTTCTCTCTTTCGATCTCAGTCCAGCCTTGCCGCGCGTGCAGCGCCGTGAGCGTCAAACGGGAGAGTTGACCGTGGCCGCCGAGCCCTATATCCGGCTCTCCCCCTGGAGTCCGCAGGTTCGCCAGCAGGTGACGGAGATCTATGAAGATCTGGCCCGCTATGCCAGCTTCAACGGGATCTTGTTCCATGACGACGCAGTGCTGACGGACGTTGACGATGCCGGACAGGATACGACCCGGCAGAAGAGCCAGCGGCTTATCGGCTTTACCCGCACCCTGAGCCAGGCGGTGAAAAACATCCGTGGCCCGCAGATCAAAACCGCGCGGAACATGTTCGCGTTACCCATTCTCGAGCCGGAAAGCGAGGCATGGTTTGCGCAAAATCTGGATGATTTTCTGGCGGCCTACGACTGGACGGTGCCGATGGCAATGCCGCTGATGGAGTCCGTCCCGGCAGAAGAGAGCAATGCCTGGCTGACGCGTTTAGTCAAAGCCGTCGCCGCACGCCCCGGCGCGCTGAATAAAACGATTTTTGAGCTACAGGCCAGGGACTGGGCGCAGAAACCGCAGCGTGCCGTAGCCGATGAACGTCTGGTGGAGTGGATGCGGGTGCTCCAGCTGAACGGCATCAAAAATTACGGTTATTACCCCGACGACTTCCTCAACAACCAACCTGATATTTCACGTATCAGACCTGAATTTTCTTCGTACTGGTATCCTGACAATGACTGATCGCATTATCGCCTTCTCTATTTTGTGTCTGGTATTCGGGTTGCCGTTAGGCGTAGCCGCGCTGTTTACTGGCGAACTGATTCTGGACTTTGTCTTTTTCTGGCCGCTGTTTATGTCCGTGCTCTGGGTAACCGGCGGCCTCTATTTCTGGTTTCAGCTTGAACGGCACTGGTCGTGGGATAACGCAACACCCGCCCCCGCCTTAGCCGGTGAGCCGTTAATCTCGATTCTTATTCCCTGCTTCAATGAGGAACGCAACGCACGGGAGACCATTAGCGCCGCGCTGGATCAGCGGTACTGGAATGTAGAAGTTATCGCCATCAACGACGGTTCTTCTGATAACACGGCGGAGGTACTGCAACAGCTGGCGCGGGAGCAGCCGCGCCTGCGGGTGATTAATCTCGCGGAGAACCAGGGGAAAGCCGTGGCGCTCAAGGCCGGCGCTGCGGCGGCCCGGGGCGATCTGTTGGTCTGCATTGACGGCGACGCCCTGCTCGACCGCGACACCGCGGCGTATCTGGTGGCACCGCTGATTCAGTATCCCCACGTTGGGGCCGTCACCGGAAATCCGCGTATTCGCACGCGCTCAACGCTGATTGGTCGTATTCAGGTGGGCGAGTTTTCTTCAATTATTGGCCTCATCAAGCGAACGCAGCGGATCTATGGCCGGGTCTTTACCGTCTCCGGCGTCATCGCCGCCTTTCGCCGACAGGCGCTGGCGGATGTCGGGTACTGGAGCCCGGATATGATCACAGAGGATATCGACATAAGCTGGAAGCTTCAGCTTCGCCACTGGGATATCTTTTTCGAGCCGCGGGCACTGTGCTGGATCCTGATGCCGGAGACGCTAAAGGGACTGTGGAAGCAGCGTCTGCGCTGGGCGCAGGGGGGGGCAGAGGTGTTTCTGGTTAACCTGCGCAAGATGGCCCGCTGGGAGCATCATCGCATGTGGCCCCTGTTTCTCGAGTACGCCCTATCAACGCTGTGGGCATTTGCCTATGGGGCGACCGTGGTGTTGTTCATTCTCAGCCATATTATCCCTCTTCCCGCGAACCTGGCCGTTGCGAGCCTGTTTCCCCCGGCGTTTACCGGGCTGCTGCTGGGCGTAATGTGCCTGCTGCAATTCCTCGTCAGTTTGTATATCGAGCGGCGCTACGAGCGGAAAGTGGCAGGCTCGCTGTTCTGGGTAATCTGGTTCCCGATGGTGTACTGGATGATTGGCCTGTTTACCACCCTCGTGGCATTTCCGAAAGTCATGCTTAAACGTAAACGCGCCCGCGCGCGCTGGATCAGTCCGGACCGGGGTAAAGGGAGCATTCAATGAACGAGAGTACGTTAATTTTGACTGAACATCGGCTGGCACCGCGTCTTTTCGATGCTGCATTAACGCTGATAGCCTGGGGAGGATTCCTGTTTTTCCTGTACGCCAGGCTGTGGATGCAGTTAACCGAGGAGGGCGATCACCGCTGGAACGCAATTATCGCCTCTTTTAATACAGTGCTGGTTTATCTGCTGATTGCCGCGTTCAACGGCTGGCTGCTGATCCTGTGGTATCAGTACAATCGCCGCCGCGCGCATGTGAGGCGGCGTCATCCGGAAATGTTGCGCCATGACGAGCTTGCCCAAAGTTTTAACGTCACGCCGCAAATTATGTCCGAGATGAGCCAGTACAACCTGCTGACGGTTTACCATGACCAGATTGGCCGGATCATTGATTTGAAGATCAGCGAGCAGCAGGACGAGAAAGAAGAGTAAGAAAAAGCCCCCGCAGGTTATCCGGCGGGGGCTTTTTTTTCGCGGGTATGAATTAGTTATCCTTCACCACAATCAGCGGTTCAATATCGCTCTCTTTCTTCACCACCAGCGAGTTATCCCCACGCAGACAGGTTCCGCCATAGTTCCCGCCCACGGTAAAGGTGCAGACCTGAATGTATCTGCCGTCAACCTTCGGCAGGCACCATAGCTGCTGGTAGATATTCTTGCGGTCAACAAACTTGCCGCTGGACTGGTCCAGCAGTTCGTCCTGGGCGCCGATCAGATCGATATTGCTCCCGCAGCGTCCGGCGATCGGTTTAACGGCATAACCGGTCCGTTTGAGCAGATCGTTGACCTCAAAATCGGTATCCAGCAGGTAACGGTGGTTCGGGAAGAGCTGCCACAGCACCGGCAGGATCGCCTTGTTACCTGGGATCACCGTCCACAGCGGTTCAAAGACCAGCACTTCCGGACGCAGCAGGACATCAATCAGGCGCACTTCACCTTGCGGGTGACCGGTGCGGATAGGCACGGCGGCGTACTCGGTTTCGCTCACCTCGCGGATCTGCTCAATCGCCGTTTCCCATGCCCAGGTTTTCCATACGCAGTTAACGTGACGGCCTTCATCATCAATCAGTTGCCCGGCGGCATCCCAGCTCAGCGCGCCCAGTCCATGCAGGATTTTGGTTTCAAACCCGGCCTGGATCAGCGAGCGCTGAATAAAGAGCGCGTGGTAATCCTCTTCAATATCGTTGTCCTGCATGATATGGACGAACGGCCGCGCGTGGCTGTGCTTCCATGCGCCGGTCAGCTCCTCCAGCAAGCCTTCCGCCGGATTGTGGCCGGTGCCGCGATAGCCGTTTTTCACCCACTCTTCAAGAATCAGCCCGCCCTCGGTATGGCAGGAGGCGGAATCCGCGTTGTACTCGTAAACCTTAATGCCGCGCTCATCCATGCAGAAATCCATACGACCGGTGATCATATGGTGGCGACGCCACTGCCAGGAGAGGCGCAGACGCGGCCAGAGGATTTTTGGGATGTCGAAAAGCGCGAGTAAGCTGTCGTCTTTCAGCACCTTGTCGGTGGCATGAAGGTACATCAGGTGCAGTTCGTTGGTGGCTTTGATCAGCTCCTGCTCGGCGCTTTCGGTAATGGTGAAGTACTGGCAGGGATCGTTGTTGATAACGTGGCCGTTGGCGCGAACGTACGCCTGTTGCAGGGCGTCGTTTTCATTGAGCCATTTTCCGTCGAACTGGCGGTTGTTCTTCAACCGCGCGCCGCTGATTTTCAGCAGTTCACCGTCGATCTCCGGCTGAGGAATACTGTGTTCCGTCTCCTCCGTCTGGATCATCCAGCCGAGGATCTCGGTATCGTTGAACGTGTCATGAAGCGTATAGCAACCGTCCTCCACGCTCAGACGCAGCTCGCGCGTCCACTGCTGCCCCATCGGCAGCGGGGAGTGAATAACGTTCTGCTCGGCAATGCGCACTCTGTCATCCAGCAGCTGGGTAATGACGGCGACGTGGCCGGTCTCATGAAACTCACCGCCCTTTTGCCAGATGAGCAGCGCACCGGCCTGCGGCGCGCGTTTTGAGCCATTGGCAAAGGCCTGTAGCGGCAGAATATTGTCGTTTACCACCTGGCGCAAAAAACGCAGGGAGAAGATCTCCCACGCCATCCCGACGTCGGTAAAGACAAACCCGTGATTGAGAAACAGGAAACGGCGCGCAAACTCAACGCACTGCCATTTATGGCCCATGTACTCGTTGCCGATATAGCTGCGGAATTCCGCATCTTCCGGGTAGTGACGCGGATCGAGACTGCCGTAATTTGAAGAGTAAATCGCCACGCCACCCGGCGCATAACCTAATAACGTCCCGAAGGGGGCGTCACTGCTTAACGTTCCTTTACGCATGTGTCCAACCTAAAACAGGCAGGCGGCAATTTTTTTGTGGGGTTGTCGTCGTCTGCACGTTGTAATTAACTGACAGAGGTGGCGTTATCATACACCCGCCCTGCCCATTACGCTCGCATCGTTAAACGGTTCCTGCATCTCCTGCTACACTGCCTCAACACAACACCAAAGAGGCAGGCCAACATGTCAGATAACACCTATCAGCCACCGAAAGTGTGGGAATGGAAACAGAATAACGGCGGCGCGTTCGCCAATATCAACCGTCCCGTCTCGGGCGCGACGCACGAGAAAGAGCTACCTGTGGGCGCGCACCCGCTCCAGCTGTACTCTCTCGGTACGCCGAATGGACAGAAAGTTACCATCATGCTGGAAGAGCTGCTGGCGCTGGGCGTGACGGGCGCGGAATACGACGCATGGTTGATCCGCATTGGCGAGGGCGATCAGTTCTCCAGCGGTTTTGTCGACGTGAACCCGAACTCGAAGATCCCGGCCCTGCGTGACCACTCCACCACCCCGCCGACGCGCGTCTTTGAATCCGGCAATATCCTGCTCTATCTGGCCGAGAAATTTGGTCACTTCCTGCCAAATGATCCGGCAGGACGAACGGAAACCCTGAACTGGCTGTTCTGGTTACAGGGCGCGGCCCCGTTCCTCGGCGGCGGTTTTGGCCACTTCTATAACTACGCGCCAGTGAAGATTGAGTACGCTATCGATCGCTTCACCATGGAAGCTAAACGCCTGTTCGACGTGCTGGACAAACAACTGGCGCGCGGTCGTTACGTAGCGGGTGAGGAATATACCATTGCGGATATGGCAGTCTGGCCATGGTTTGGCTGCGTGGCGCTGGGCAGCGTCTATAACGCCGCCGAGTTCCTGGATGCCGGGAAGTACACCAACGTGCAGCGCTGGGCAAAAGATGTGGCGAATCGTCCGGCCGTGAAACGCGGGCGCATTGTTAACCGTACCAACGGCGAGCTGAACGAGCAGTTGCATGAGCGTCATTCAGCAAGCGACTTCGATACCCAGACGGAAGATAAACGTCAGGCCTGATCCATGACCGGGCGGTTCGCCGCCCTTATTCCGCGATGAGAAAAATGCGTCAGCACGCGTGCGCAAGGAGCCTCGTATGTCAGACCAGACGCTAAAAGCGACCCGACAGCATAGCCTTATCACCCTGCTGAGTCAAAGCGACTGGCTGACTACCGAGGTGCTGGCTGAAAAGCTCTCCGTCAGCAAAGAGACGATCCGCCGGGATCTGAAGTCGTTGCAGCAGCAGGGGAAGCTTCTGCGCCAGCACGGGCGCGCGCGTCTGATTCACCCGGACAGCCGCGACAGCGGTGAACCCTTCGGCGCACGCCTGAAAAGCCATTATGCCGACAAAGCCGATATTGCCCGCCACGCGCTGGGCTGGATCAGCGAAGGGATGACCATCGCCCTCGACGCCAGCTCAACCTGCTTTCATCTGGCGCGCCAGTTGCCGGACATCGACCTCACCGTATTTACCAACAGCCTGCCTGTCTGCCACGAGATGGCAAAGCGCGAGCGGATCACGCTTATCTGCTCCGGCGGAACGCTTGAGCGTAAGTATCGCTGCTATGTTAATCCGGCGCTGGTGACGCAGCTAAAAGGGCTGGAGATCGATCTGTTTATCTTCTCGTGTGAAGGGGTCGATGAGCATGGCGTCCTCTGGGATCCGTCCGAGCACAACGCGGGCTTTAAGGCGCTGCTGTTAAACCGCGCCAGCCAGTCGCTGCTGCTGATCGACAAAAGTAAATTTATGCGGGCAAGCGAAGTGAAAATTGGTCAGCTGTCGCAGGTAACACAGATTATTCAGAGCGATAAACGTCAGGCCGCCAGAGACGGCCTGACACGATGAGGTTACGCGGTGAGACGGAATTTCTGCACTGAGCGCTGGAGTTCTTCGGTCTGCCGTTCCAGTGCGGCGGCGGCGGCGGAAACCTGCTCCACCAGCGAGGCGTTCTGCTGGGTCACGCCGTCCATCTGCGTGATGGCAACGCCGACCTGAGAAATTCCTTTGCTCTGCTCCTCTGACGCGGTGGCGATCTGCTTCATAATGACGGTCACTTCCGTCACGTCGCGCAGGATTGCTTCCATCGTGGTGCCGGTATCGTTCACCAGCTGCGCCCCCTGCTCCACGCGGGCAACGGAATCCGCAATCAGCCCTTCGATCTCTTTGGCCGCATTCGCGCTGCGGCTGGCCAGATTACGTACCTCACCCGCCACGACCGCAAAGCCTCGCCCCTGCTCCCCGGCCCGGGCGGCTTCCACCGCGGCGTTCAGCGCCAGAATATTAGTCTGGAAAGCGATGCTGTTGATAACGGTGGTGATTTCAGCGATTTTTTTCGAGCTGTCCGAAATGCCGCTCATGGTCGTAACCACATCTTCCACCAGCGACCCGCCGCGGCTGGCCGTGCTGGAGGCGACATCCGCAAGCTGGCTGGCCTGGCGCGCGCTTTCGGCGTTCAGCTTCACCGTTGCGGTAAGCTGCTCCATGCTGGCCGCGGTCTCTTCCAGCGCGGCGGCCTGCTCTTCGGTACGCGAAGAAAGATCGTTATTCCCGCTGGAGATCTCCGTTGCCCCGCGCCAGATATTCTCGCTGCCGGAACGAATCGTGCTGACCGCCTCCCGCAGGCTGTCCTGCATTGCACTCAGCAGCGGTACCAGTTGCCCCACGCAGTTGCGGCCCAAAGATTCAATCGGCTGGCTGAGGTCGCCCTGCGCAATCTGGCGGAACTGCTGACGGATACGATCCAGCGGTTTTACCAGTATCGCCACCAGGTAGCGGTCGGTGAAAAGCAGGATCAGCAGACCCACGATCGTGGCGGTGATAATTACCGTCCGGGTCATGCTGGTGAGGCCGTCGACCACCACGCGCGTGCTGTCGAGCGCCTTCGCCGCGGTATTGTTAAAGTTCTCAGCCGCTGACCCGAATGCACGGCTTAGCGGCGGCGTGACGTTGTTGGCATGCTGACGATAGCCTTCGAGCGTCGCCTGCTTCGCCTGCGCCATCTGCGGTGTAACGTCCTGATCGAGCAGCGCCTGCCAGGTGGAAATCACCTGCGCAGACACCTTTTCATCCATCGGGCCCGGGGAGATAGCTTTCATCTCTGCCAGCTTTTTACTCATGTTATCCAGCGCCTGCTGAGCAGGAGCCAGGTCCGGCGTGCCGCCCGCCGCTTTAACTTCCATTGCCCGGCTCAGGCGGGTGACGAAACGGAAATACTGATCGTTGCCCTGGCTCAGCACCGTCATTTGCCGGACCAGCTGGCGGTCAACGTCATTACCATCAGAAACACGAGACAGAGACCAGGTGCTGTAAAGCCCCACGCCTGCCCACATGACACAAAAGATCCCCAGTATCGTCAGCATGACGAAACGGATGGTGAAATTACGAAGCATCTTCATTGAGTATTCCTTGCCGTGAGGGTGAATTCGCCCAGAGGCGAGTACTCCCCTCGTTATCGGCAGATACTGTAGAAAATATACTTTTTTCGTTATCGAGTCGGCATAGAATGAAAACGTTGTTTCGAAAATTCACCGACAAGAAAGGAGACATCATGTCCTGGCACCCTTACACCGGCCGATACGAAAACATGCAGTACCGATACTGCGGCAAAAGCGGCCTGCGCTTACCGGCACTGTCGCTGGGCCTGTGGCACAGCTTCGGTCACGTTCAGCCGCTCGATTCCCAGCGCGCGCTGCTGCGTAAGGCCTTCGATCTCGGCATTACCCACTTTGATCTTGCCAACAACTACGGCCCCCCTCCGGGCAGCGCTGAAGAGAATTTTGGCCGTCTGCTGCGGGAGGATTTTGCCGGGTATCGTGACGAGCTGATCATCTCCACCAAAGCGGGCTACGACATGTGGCCAGGACCGTATGGTTCGGGCGGTTCACGTAAGTACCTGCTCGCCAGCCTCGACCAGAGCCTGAACCGCATGGGTGTGGAGTATGTGGATATTTTCTATTCTCACCGCGTAGACGAAAACACGCCGATGGAAGAGACCGCCGCCGCGCTGGCACACGCGGTGCAGAGCGGAAAAGCGCTGTATGTCGGCATTTCGTCTTACTCCACGGAACGCACGGCGGCGATGACCGAATTGCTGCGCGAGTGGAAGATCCCGCTTTTGATCCACCAGCCGTCTTACAATCTGCTTAACCGCTGGGTCGACAAGACCGGCCTGCTGGACGCGCTGGAGAAAAACGGAACGGGCTGTATCGCCTTTACCCCGCTGGCACAGGGCCTGCTCACCGGAAAATACCTGAACGGCATTCCGGACGGTTCACGTATGCAGCGCGAAGGGAAAAAAGTGCGCGGCCTGACGGAGAAAATGCTGACGGAAGCCAACCTGAGCAGCCTTCGTCTGCTGAACGAGATGGCGCACGCGCGCGGGCAGACGATGGCGCAGATGGCGCTAAGCTGGTTGTTGAAAGATGAGCGTGTAACGTCGGTACTGATTGGCGCGAGCCGCCCGGAGCAGCTGGAAGAGAACGTTCAGGCGCTGAATAACCTGCGCTTTAGCGAAGATGAACTGATGCGGATTGACCAGCACGTTGCGGATGGTGAGCTGAATTTGTGGCAGGCGTCGTCGGATAAATAGTGCGGCCTGCTGCCCTTACCACGCCCCCTCTCCCACAGGGAGAGGGGGCGTGGTGAATTTATTTCTTACTGATCTTATCCAGATACCCCATCACAAACGCCGACAGCACAAACGTCAGGTGGATAATCACATACCACATCAGCTTATTATCCGGGACGTTTTTCGCGTCCATAAAGACGCGTAACAGGTGAATAGACGAAATTGCAACAATCGACGCCGCGACTTTATTCTTCAGCGATGAGGCGTCCATTTTCCCCAGCCAGCTGAGCTTTTCTTTGTGCTCGGCGATATCAAGCTGAGAGACGAAATTCTCATAACCGGAGAACATCACCATCACCAGTAATCCTCCCACCAACGTCATATCTACCAGCGACAGTAGAACCAGAATCAAATCGGCTTCTGCCACGGAGAAAATGTTTGGCAGGACGTGGAATATCTCCTGAAAGAACTTAATCGTCAGGGCGACCAGCGCCAGGGAGAGACCAAAATAGACGGGTGCGAGCAGCCAGCGAGAGGCATACATTGCGTTTTCAAAGAAGCGTTCCATAAAATCCTGTCTGCAAACGAAACCAGCGCTGAGTATATCTCAACTATACCTCGTTGGGATCTACATCCGGACGCGCATACTCCGGCCAGACCAGCGCGACCAGTTCCGGGTAGGCTTTCAGGCTAAACTCACGAAAACACTGGCGCAGATTTAATACATCTAAATCGGAGTACGACACCTTCTCGCCATTCAGACAGCGCTTTTTGATATTGTCGTAATATTTATAGACCGCCGAATTAAGGTCGCTACAGCGGCGCTGCGCGTCGAACAGGCCGGGCGTATCATTAATTTCGGCCATTTTCATTCGCTTAATTGTCGCATGGAGGAAATCGATATATTCGTGATTTACTCGCCAGTACCAGACCGGCGTCACGGCGTTCATCAATACGGAGAAATGATCTTCCCCCTCCTCTTTCGACATCAATTCAGGCTGCGGCGGTTCACTGACGTCTTTTGACACTTTCGTTTTATTGAACTCTTGCATCAATAAAAGCACGCCAGCGGTCAGTAATAGTAACGTTATGACCGTGAAGAAAATGCTGTTCATGGGTAGGCTCCATTTTTTTTGATTTTAAAATTGCCTCATGATATTGTCAACGAATCTCACCCTTTTTCCAACCCCACCCTTTTGAAATTAAAGGAAATTAAAATGCTGCCCGACAATCTTGTCCCGGCAAAGTACCACATTACGCCTGTGGAACAGCCTTCGACGGAAGCAGATAAAGAGGCGAATTTCACTCAAGGAAAAAGAAAACTCTCCGACTATGAAGCCGACATATTAATTGGTGTTTCACGCACTGGCAAATCCCGTAATATGGTGCTGGAAGAGCACGATCGCCATTTAAAAGAGCGTTTATTTCGCGCGATCAAGATTGAAGCCTTAGTTCATCTGCTGAATGATTTACAGGCCGAAGGGGAAATAGACGCCCAGACGCTAAGTCAAATAATGGTCGAGAAAACGCAGCAAATAAATGAAGCCGGCAATGAAATTTGGCTTAATTTAATTACGCGTGAAAAAAACAATCCCATTTTTTATAACCTGGGGGAAGATTAACGTGAATGATGATAGCGGTAATAACGTTTATTTGACTTTAGATGATAAAAAAAGCGATGAATTTATCTTAAAGCAGAATCTCGACGCCCTGAAAAAGATAAAAAATGACGAGATGACGCGAATTACGCAGGATTTGGTTTCGATTCCGGCCACGCTGGTACGCCTGAAATGGCAGAACCGTCGGGAGATTTACGCCTTGCAGGCCAAGGAGGAGATTTACGGCGCGGTGATGAACGCCATTATTGAACAGCGTCCTGAGCTTAAAGAGAAGATCCTCGGGCGACTGGAGGCGAACTATCAGTACCTGCTGGCACGCGAGACAGCCACCCTGCGCCTGACCCGTAAATTCTCGGAAGGCAATTACCGTACATCAAACGTGACCTGTGTGGCGCTTGATGAAGAGGCGCCGACGGCACCTTCAGAGTGAGACAACAATGATTGTTGCGGAATGCAGGCCGGGTAAGGCGACGCCGCCACCCGGCAGGCAAGGCTGCAAGAGCCTTCGTTTTACTTCGCGGCCGCTTTCTCTTCGCCGACCAGACCAATCTTCAGGTATCCCGCCTGATGCAGCGTGTCCATTACCTTCATCATGGTTTCATAATCGACGGTTTTATCCGCGCGGAAGAAGACGGTGGTGTCTTTCTTGCCGCCGGTGAGCTGGTCCAGCGCCGGAATAACCGAGGCATCCGTTACCGGATCGTTGCCCAGGAACATGGACTTATCGGCCTTCACGGACAGGTAGATAGGCTTTTCCGGACGCGGCTGCGGCTGGCTGGAGGACGCAGGCAGATTCACCTTCACGTCCACCGTCGCCAGCGGTGCGGCAACCATAAAGATAATCAGCAGAACCAGCATGACGTCGATAAACGGCGTCACGTTGATCTCATGCATTTCACCGTTATCGTCCAGATTTTCATTAAGACGCATTGCCATACAATCAACCTACGCGCAGTTTGGACGCCGCATGAACCGGTTTAACGGCGCTGGCGTTCAGGTCCAGATCGCGGCTTTGCAGCAGCAGAACCTGCGCGGCAACGTCACCCAGTGTGGCTTTGTAACTGCCAATCATGCGCGCGAAGATGTTATATATAACAACCGCCGGGATAGCGGCAACCAGACCGATAGCCGTTGCCAGCAGCGCTTCTGCGATACCCGGCGCGACGACCGCAAGGTTAGTGGTCTGCGTCTGGGCGATACCGATAAAGCTGTTCATGATGCCCCAGACGGTACCGAACAGGCCGACGAACGGGGAGATAGCGCCGATAGTCGCCAGGTAGCCGTTACCGCGGCCCATATGACGACCCACGGCCGCAACGCGACGCTCCAGACGGAAGCCGGTACGCTCTTTAATGCCTTCGTTATCTTCACTGCCTGCGGAGAGTTCCAGCTCGTTCTGCGCTTCGTTCACTAACAGGGTAGTCAGGCTTTTTGCATGGAAGGATGAGGTGATATCAGAAGCCTGATCCAGAGAACGGGCTTCCGCCAGCTGCTTCTGCTCACGCTTGAGGCGGCGTTTTTGTGAAAGAAGTTCGGCGCTCTTGCTGAAGAAGATAGCCCAGGTGATCACGGACGCCAGAATCAGGCCGATCATCACAATCTTAACTACGATGTCAGCATGTTGATACATGCCCCAAACGGAGAGATCCGTCTGCATCAAATTATTACCCACTCTGTATCTCCAGGACGCAAATCACAAAATCTGAACGTAATAATATCAAAACGTCGTCGAATTGATAGTAGTTCTCATTAGTATTTACATAGTGCCGTAATTTTCGCTCACTTTCCTTGCGCTTACGCAGTAAAAATTTCTTATGCGAATTTTTGATAATATTTTCTGCTTATTCGATAAGCATCCGGATGCACATTCTGACAATCGTGGTAGTCTGGACGTCCAGACGTATAAAAATAGGGTTAGCGAACATGACTAAAAAGCAGCTTGAGACCACGCTGGTGCAGGCAGGACGCAGTAAGAAATACACTCAGGGCTCGGTCAACAGCGTGATCCAGCGCGCCTCCTCGCTGGTGTTTGATACCGTTGAAGATAAAAAAATCGCTACGCGTAATCGCGCGAAGGGCGGGCTGTTTTACGGTCGTCGTGGCACGTTAACCCATTTCTCGTTGCAGGAAGCCATGTGCGAACTGGAGGGCGGCGCGGGCTGCGCGCTGTTCCCGTGCGGCGCGGCGGCGGTCGCCAATACCATTCTGGCGTTTGTGGAACAGGGTGACCACGTCCTGATGACCAATACCGCTTACGAGCCAAGCCAGGACTTCTGCACCAAAATACTCAGCAAGCTCGGCGTCACCACCAGCTGGTTCGATCCGCTGATTGGGGCCGGTATTGCCGGGCTTATTCAGCCCAACACGCGCGTTGTGTTCCTGGAATCTCCCGGCTCCATCACCATGGAAGTGCATGACGTCCCGGCCATCGTGAAGGCGGTGCGCAGCATAGCGCCGGAAGCGATCATCATGATCGACAACACCTGGGCGGCAGGTGTGCTGTTTAAAGCCCTGAAATTTGACATCGATATCTCGATTCAGGCGGCGACCAAATACCTGATTGGCCATTCCGACGGCATGATCGGTACGGCGGTGTCTAACGCCCGCTGCTGGGATCAATTGCGTGAAAACGCCTACCTGATGGGCCAGATGGTGGATGCCGATACCGCCTACATGACCAGCCGGGGCATCCGTACGCTCGGCGTGCGTCTGCGTCAGCATCACGAAAGCAGCCTGCAAATTGCACAGTGGCTGGCGCTGCATCCGCAGGTGGAGCGCGTTAACCATCCGGCGCTGCCGGGCAGCAAAGGGCATGAATACTGGCAACGTGACTTTACGGGCAGCAGCGGGTTGTTCTCATTTGTACTTAACAAGCGCCTGAATGACGCCGAACTGGCAAGCTATCTGGATAACTTTACACTCTTCAGCATGGCCTATTCATGGGGTGGGTTTGAATCGCTGATCCTGCCTAACCAGCCGGAGCAGATTGCGGCCCTGCGCCCGGGCGGCGAGGTGGACTTCGAAGGGACCTTAATCCGCCTGCATATCGGGCTGGAAAATGTGGACGATTTAATTGCGGATTTATCGGCAGGATTTGAGCGCATCGTGTAAAGTGCTGACTGAAATGTACTCCCCGGACGCAATTCTGAACACCGCAAGCAGAAAAGTCTGTATGAGATGCGCCTGCGATCAACCCCGACAGGCAAAATTGGGAGTACAATAGCGTTATATCTGCTGTTCCACAGGAAAGTCCATGGCTGTTATTCAAAATATCATCACGGCGCTCTGGCAACACGATTTTGCCGCGCTGGCGGACCCGCATGTCGTCGGGATTGTCTATTTCGTGATGTTCGCGACGCTGTTTCTGGAAAATGGACTACTGCCAGCCTCATTTTTACCCGGTGACAGCCTGCTCCTGCTCGCAGGGGCGTTGATCGGCAAGGGCGTGATGGACTTCGCACCGACAATGGTGATCCTCACCTCTGCGGCCAGTCTCGGCTGTTGGCTGAGCTACCTGCAAGGGCGCTGGCTTGGAAACACCCGCGTGGTGAAAGGCTGGCTGGCGCAGCTGCCGCATAAATATCACCAGCGCGCCACCTGCATGTTTGACCGCCACGGCCTGCTGGCGCTGCTCGCCGGGCGTTTTCTGGCGTTTGTTCGCACCCTGTTGCCTACCATGGCGGGCATATCGGGTCTGTCCAACCGCCGCTTCCAGTTCTTCAACTGGCTGAGCGCCCTGCTCTGGGTGGGCGTGGTCACCACGCTCGGCTACGCGCTGAACATGATCCCGTTTGTTAAGCGCCATGAAGACCAGGTGATGACGTTCCTGATGTTGCTGCCGATATTCCTGCTGGTTGCGGGCCTGGTCGGCACAATCGCGGTGGTGATTAAGAAGAAGTATTGCAGCGCCTGATACCCCATCCTGATTCTCTTCCCGCGGGGAGAGAATCAAAAGCCTAAGCGCCCTGCATCGTTCTGATGCGCGACGCATCTTCCCCCGGCGTGACGCCGAAGTAGCGCTTAAACTCCCGACTAAACTGCGACGCGCTTTCATACCCAACCCGCATCGCCGCGGCGCTGGCCTTCATGCCATCGTGGATCATCAGCATCCGCGCCTTATGTAGACGGTAGGTTTTGAGGTACTGCAACGGCGACGTGCTGGTGACGGATTTAAAGTTATGGTGAAACGCCGAGACGCTCATGTTGGCTTCCGCCGCCAGCTGGTCAACGCTGAGGTTTTCCGTGTACTGGCTCTCGATGCGCTTGAGCACGCGGCTAATCAGGCTGAAGTGCGTTTGCCGGCTTACCAGCGCCAGCAGCGCCCCGCCGCCCGGTCCCAGCAGCACATGGTAAAGAATTTCGCGGATAATCTGCTTTCCGAGAATACGCGCATCCAGCGGCCTTTCCATCACGTCTAACAGGCGTTCAATCGCGCAGAGAATTTCCTCCGATAGGGTCGCGGAGTTGATACCGCTTGCCGCCATCGACGGCCGGAAAAGTTCGTCCTCCCCAATATCCATCAGCAGCTCCTGCAACTGGAGGATGTCGACGTTGACGCGGATCCCGGCCAGCGGTACCTCCTCTGTCGCGAAAGTTTCACATTCGAAGGGTAAAGGTACTGTCAGAAGCAGATATTCATTGGTGTCGTAACGGAACACGCGCTCATTGATATAGCCAATCTTATGGCCAGAAAAGAGAAACACGATGCCGGGCTGATACATCACCGGGGTGCGCGTCCCGGGCTGGGTACCGTACAGCAATCGAATATCCGGCAACAGCTCAGCCGAATCATTTCCGTTATCTATCAGTCTTTTAATCTGCGACGTTAGCTGGCGGCAGATGGCATCACGGTTCATTTTCAGTTACTCCGGGTACGGTTTCCGACGCTGACAGTGTGCGCATTTTCTTACCGTTTCTCCAGCGCGCTGTAGAAATGGGCAAGACATCGGCAGGAATGTGCATTGAGAGGATAGCGCCTGCCCGCCACAATGAGCAGCATCAGGTTGCCTTCTGCGCCACCACGATTTTTTACCCACTACAGGGAACAAGCCATGAACAACTTTAATCTTCATACCCCAACCCGCATTCTGTTTGGTAAAAACGCTATCGCTGACCTGCGCGCGCAAATCCCGACGGACGCCCGCGTCCTGATTACCTACGGCGGCGGCAGCGTGA
Organism: Enterobacter sp. MGH119; assembly: GCF_001037675.1. Classification (NCBI taxonomy): domain Bacteria; kingdom Pseudomonadati; phylum Pseudomonadota; class Gammaproteobacteria; order Enterobacterales; family Enterobacteriaceae; genus Enterobacter; species Enterobacter sp. MGH119. The sequence continues at coordinate 445,348 of NZ_KQ089930.1, forward strand.
AAAAAACCGGCGTACTGGATCAGGTGTACAGCGCTCTGGAAGGTCTGGACGTGCGCGAGTTCGGCGGTATCGAGCCTAACCCGTCTTATGAAACGCTGATGAACGCGGTAAAAATCGCCCGCGACGAGCAGATCACCTTCCTGCTGGCGGTGGGCGGCGGTTCCGTGCTGGACGGCACCAAATTCATCGCGGCGGCGGCCCATTACGCTGACGGCATCGACCCGTGGCATATTCTGGAAACGGGCGGCAGCGACATCAGCAGTGCGATCCCGATGGGCTCCGTGCTGACGCTGCCGGCCACCGGATCAGAGTCCAACAAAGGCGCGGTCATCTCCCGTAAAACCACCGGTGACAAGCAGGCCTTTATGAACGAACACGTTCAGCCCGTGTTCGCGATCCTCGATCCGGTTTACACCTATACCCTGCCTGCGCGTCAGGTGGCGAACGGCGTGGTCGACGCCTTTGTTCACACCGTTGAGCAGTACGTTACTTACCCGGTAAACGCCAAAATTCAGGATCGTTTCGCGGAAGGCATTCTGCTGACGCTGATTGAAGAAGGTCCGAAAGCGCTGAAAGAGCCTGAAAACTACGACGTGCGTGCCAACGTGATGTGGGCAGCCACCCAGGCGCTGAACGGCCTGATCGGCGCAGGCGTGCCGCAAGACTGGGCTACCCACATGCTCGGCCACGAGCTGACGGCGATGCACGGCCTGGATCACGCCCAGACGCTGGCGGTGGTTCTGCCTGCGCTGTGGAACGAAAAACGTGACGCTAAACGCGCCAAACTGCTCCAGTACGCCGAACGCGTGTGGAACATCACCGACGGTTCCGACGATGCGCGTATCGATGCCGCGATTGAAGCCACCCGTCACTTCTTTGAAAGCCTGGGCGTGCCAACGCGTCTCTCTGGCTACGGCCTGGACGGCAGCTCCATCCCTGCCCTGCTGGCGAAACTGGAAGCACACGGTATGACGCAGATCGGCGAGCATGGCGACATCACCCTTGACGTCAGCCGTCGTATTTACGAAGCGGCACGCTAAGCGTTTTTAGGATCCTGACTTTCGTTTTTTGACATTTCGTCCAGACTTAATGCACATCACATCGTCGGAGGTTCCCTCCGGCGATGAGCACCTGAAGGAGGAAAAATGGCAAACCAAACCGTAATCAAGCTACAGGACGGCAACGTGATGCCCCAGCTGGGGCTAGGTGTATGGAAAGCCGGTAACGACGAGGTCGTCTCCGCCATTCATAAAGCCCTGGAAGTCGGCTATCGGTCCATCGATACCGCCGCCGCCTATAAAAACGAGGACGGCGTGGGAAAAGCGCTTGCCAGCGCCGGCGTTCCCCGGGATGAGCTTTTCATCACTACCAAGCTGTGGAACGACGATCAAAAGCGTCCCCGCGAAGCGTTGCAGGAGAGTCTGGAGAAACTCCAGCTCGATTTCGTCGATCTTTATCTCATGCACTGGCCGGTACCGGCTATCGACCATTACGTTGATGCCTGGAAAGGGATGATTGAACTGCAAAAAGAGGGGCTGATAAAAAGCATCGGCGTCTGTAATTTCCAGGTTCATCATCTGCAACGCCTGATTGATGAAACGGGCGTCGCGCCGGTGATTAACCAGATTGAGCTGCACCCGCTGATGCAGCAGCGCCAGCTTCATTCATGGAACGCCACGCACAAGATCCAGACTGAATCCTGGAGCCCGCTGGCCCAGGGCGGCGAAGGGGTGTTTGACCAGCAAATCATCCGTGAACTGGCGGATAAGTACGGTAAAACCCCGGCGCAGATCGTCATTCGCTGGCATCTGGATAGCGGTCTGGTGGTGATCCCGAAATCGGTCACGCCATCGCGTATCGCCGAGAACTTCGACGTCTGGGATTTCCGCCTGGATAAAGACGAGCTGGGTGAAATTGCGAAGCTGGATCAGGGCAAGCGGCTTGGGCCGGACCCGGATCAGTTTGGCGGGTAATCCCCTCACCCTGCCCTCTCCCCGGAGGGGAGAGGGTTAGACCTGTAGACCCGGTAAGCGCAGCGCCACCGGGTATTGTTACAGGTTTAACCGGTCTTACGTTTTACGTTCTTCTTCGTTCCCGCAACACCATTCGAACGCTGATGCGCAATCGGGGTATGTTTGGTCAGCGCCGGGCGCGTGTTGCGGTTCTGGCGGCGCGCTTCGCGCATCTCTTCCAGCGTTGGCGCAGGCACCAGGCAATCACGACGCGAGCCGATCAGGTGCTTTTTCCCCATCTCTTCCAGCGCCTGACGGATCAGCGGCCAGTTTTTCGGATCGTGATAGCGCAGCAGCGCTTTATGCAGACGGCGCTGTTTATCCCCTTTCGGCACCACCACGTCTTCGCTCTTATAACCAATCTTACTCAGCGGGTTTTTGCCGGTGTAATACATGGTCGTCGAGTTGGCGAGCGGCGACGGGTAGAAGTTCTGCACCTGATCCAGACGGAATCGACGCTGCTTCAGCCACAGCGCCAGATTCACCATGTCTTCATCACGGGTGCCGGGGTGTGCGGAGATGAAGTATGGGATCAGATACTGCTCTTTCCCCGCCTGTTTTGAGTAGGTGTCGAAGAGCTGTTTAAAGCGGTCGTAGCTGCCCATGCCCGGCTTCATCATTTTGGACAGCGGGCCTTCTTCGGTGTGCTCCGGGGCGATCTTCAGATACCCGCCCACGTGGTGCGTCGCCAGCTCTTTAATGTAGCGCGGATCTTCCACAGCGATGTCGTAACGCACGCCAGAGGCGATCAGGATCTTCTTGATGCCTTTCAGGTCACGGGCGCGACGGTAAAGGTTGATCGTCGGCTCGTGGTTGGTGTCCATATGCTCGCAAATGCTCGGATAGACGCAGGAGAGACGACGGCAGGTCTGCTCGGCGCGCGGCGATTTACAGCGCAGCATGTACATGTTGGCCGTTGGACCACCCAGATCGGAGATCACACCGGTAAAGCCCGGCACCGTGTCGCGAATGGCTTCGATCTCGTTAACAATCGACTCTTCGGAACGGCTCTGAATAATACGGCCTTCGTGTTCGGTGATCGAACAGAAGGAGCACCCGCCGAAGCAGCCGCGCATGATGTTGATCGAGAAACGAATCATCTCGTACGCCGGAATGCGGCTGCTGCCATATGACGGATGCGGTACACGCTTGTACGGCAGAGCAAACACGCTGTCCATCTCTTCGGTAGAGAGCGGGATCGCCGGCGGGTTAACCCAGATATAGCGCTCGCCGTGCTTTTGCATCAGCGCTCGCGCGCAGCCGGGGTTGGTTTCATGGTGTAAGATGCGCGACGCGTGGGCGTAGAGTACTTTATCGCTTTTTACTTTTTCGTAGGACGGCAGCAGCACATAGGTTTTTTCCCACGGCTTCGGACGCGGCGGCTGCACCACCACGGCTTTTGCTTCCGCTTTCTTCGGCTCAACCGGTTTGTTATCCGCGCACGGCAGATCGTCACCGTACGGATGCGGGATAGGATCGATTTTGCCCGGCATATCGATAATGCGGGAATCCACCCCGCTCCAGCCCGGCAGCGCCTCTTTCACCATGATCGCGGTGTTGCGCACGTCGCGGATCTCGCTGACCGCTTCGCCCTGCGCCAGACGGTGTGCCACCTCTACCAGCGGACGCTCACCGTTACCGAAGATCAGCATGTCGGCTTTCGAATCCACCAGCACCGAACGGCGCACGGTGTCGGACCAGTAGTCATAGTGTGCGGTACGGCGCAGGCTCGCTTCGATGCCGCCCAGGATCACCGGCACGTCTTTCCATGCTTCTTTGCATCGCTGGGTGTAGACGAGGGTTGCGCGGTCGGGACGTTTACCCGCCACGTTGTCAGCCGTATAAGCGTCGTCATGGCGCAGCTTACGGTCGGCGGTATAGCGGTTGATCATCGAGTCCATGTTGCCCGCGGTCACGCCGAAGAACAGGTTAGGCTTGCCCAGACGCATAAAGTCGTCTTTGCTGTTCCAGTCAGGTTGGGAGATGATCCCCACGCGGAAGCCCTGGGCTTCAAGCATACGGCCGCAGATCGCCATGCCAAAGCTCGGGTGATCGACATACGCATCGCCCGTCACCAGAATAATATCGCAGCTGTCCCAGCCCAGCTGGTCCATCTCTTCACGGGACATCGGCAGGAAAGGCGCCGGTCCAAAGCAGGCTGCCCAGTACTGGGGCCAGGAGAAGAGGTCGCGATCCGGCTGGATCAGGGAAATAGCGCTCATAATGCTTCCGAAGAAAAAATAGACAAAAGGAGCGGGATTATACGCTGGTTTACCGGGGGAAATGAAGGGGTATTGTGCGGGCTGTTGCCCTCACCCCAACCCTCTCCCACAGGGAGAGGGAGAAAGTGTTTTACGGTGCCGGATTCACCAGCATCTGCCCTACCGATCCCCTGTCCATCATCTCCAGGGTCTGGCTGTGGAACAGGAACGGGAAGTGCGGCCAGGAAGGCTGGCCGTAGTAGACGAGCAGTTCGACCTGGCCATCCACCCAGACGGTATCTTTCCAGCCCCTGTCTTCCGGGAACGGCATCGCCCCGTTGACGTTGCGGATCAGGAATGACACCCCTTCAATATGGAACGACTGCGGCATCTCCGAGCGGACGGTCCAGCGCTCCCAGGTTCCCTGCTGGGCGGTGATATCAATACGGTTTACGTCCCACAGCGCGCCGTTGATGCCCGGATCGTCGCCAAGGCTGATATCGCGACTGCGTACTGCCGGGCCGGTCACAATTTCCTGCGGCAGCAGGCGCATCGGCAGGCTGTCGGTCACCAGCGGCAACAGGCCGGTCGGGCGCAGCGTCAGCACCAGCGTGGAGACCAGCACGCTCGACGGTTCAAAGAAGCCGCGAATACGGTCAACAATGCTTGCCGCTTCGCCGCAGGTCACGGACACTTCATCCCCGTTGGTCATATCCACGAGGATTTCACGACGTTCGCCTGGCGCCAGCGCCAGCTGCTTCACCGACACCGGCGCAGGTAATAACCCCTGATCGCCTGAAATCACGTGCAGCGCGCGGCCGTCGCTCATCTGCAACTGGTAGCGGCGCGAGTTAGAGGCATTCAGCAGACGCAGGCGCACCCAGCCACGAGACACTTCGACATACGGGCTTTGCGCGCCGTTAACCAGCAGCGTATCGCCCACAAAGCCACCGCTGCCCGGCTCGCTGTACTCCGGGGTACCAAAGTTATCCAGTCGCTTATCCTGAATAATGATCGGGAAATCATCGACGCCGTAGTGATTCGGGATCGGCAGCGTTTTACTGACCTCATCTTCAATCAGCCACATTCCGGCCAGGCCGTTGTAGACCTGCTGGGCGGTGCGGTTCGGGGTATTGGCGTGATACCACAATGTCGCCGCGCTCTGACGAATCGGGAGGACGGGCGCCCAGTCGGCATTCGGCGACATCATGCGTGCCGCGCCGCCAATCAGCGGCCCCGGCACCTGCAAACCACTGACGGTCATCGCGACATTTTCCGTCGTACGGTTACTGTAGATGAGCTTAACGTCATCGCCATTCCACACGCGAATGGTCGGCCCGAGGTAGCGTCCGTTAATGCCCCATACCTGCGCGCGCGTTCCCTGGGTAAAGAACCAGTGGCTACGCTGAAGCGTGAGGAATAGCGGCTGCCCGCGACGGGATTCAATCAACGGCGGAATAGGCAGCGGCTGTTGCTGCCCGGCGGCGCTGGCTGTCCGCGGTATCGCACCCGCACAAAGGGCGATACCCGAAGCCTGAATAAACTGACGCCGACTGAGTGACATATAAGCTCCATCTGAAACGACTAACAACGCGGGAATTCGTTTTCCCTTACACGACACCGGGTTAAATCTTACCGGCGGCTTCTCGCTCTGCAACTTCTTTATCGAGCTGCGCAATATGCTGAGCCATCAGCTCGCGGCAGTGCGTGGCCAGCTCGCGCACCTGGTCTTTACCGTATTTAGAGGTATCTACCGGCGGCAGCATTTCGACAATGACCAGTCCGTTATTCAGACGGTTAAGATTAATCTTATTCGATGTATTGGAAACACACACGGGAATAATTGGAACGCCAGCCGCAATTGCAGCATGAAACGCGCCGGTCTTGAACGGCAGCAGGCCGCGACCACGGCTGCGCGTCCCTTCCGGGAACATCCAGATGGAAATCCGGCGCTTTTTAAACTGATCCACCACTTCCGCAATAGTGCCATGCGCTTTGGCGCGGTTGTTGCGGTCAATCAGCAAGTTACCGGTGAGCCAGTACAGCTGGCCGAAAAAGGGGATCCACAGCAGGCTTTTTTTGCCCACGGTTACGGTCGGCGGAAGAACAATATTTGAGGCCGTCACCATATCGTAGTTGTTCTGATGGTTAGCGATATAGATGGCGTTACCGAAATTCTCCGCCCCTTCAGGCAGACGCTTTTCAACCTTCAGGCCAAACAGCGGCGCAAGACGACCAAACATGTGGCCAAACGTCGCGACATGCTTTGGGTTACGCGGGCTGAACAGGCAATAAATCGATCCGAAAATACAGACCAGAATGCAATAAATAACGGTAAGAATGAGACGAATAATGTATAGCATAGCGACCTCTGAAGCCCTGACAGCTGACAATTATACTTCACCTGTGGCCAGGTAAGGACTTTATTACGAGCGCGTATTGTTAATCGCAACGCACGAATTAACAACGTTTTTACGGGAAATTTTATGGTAATTCCCCCTCCGGAAAGAGGGGGATGAAACAGGTTACTCTTCGCTGTCGTCCGCTTTGCTGCGCGCCGGCGAGTCAATCTCCACGCGGTCGATTCGCTGGAGGCCGCGCATCAGTGAGCCGCGACGTCCGCGCTCACCCACCACCTTCTGCAACTCTTCCGGACGCAGTTTGATTTTACGCTTGCCGACATGAATGGTCAGCGTGCTCTGCGGCGGCAGCAGGAAAAGATGCGCGAGGCTATCTTCGCCTTTTGCCGCTTCCGCTGACGGGATACTGATGATCTTGTTGCCCTTGCCTTTCGACAGCTCTGGCAAATCGCTGACCGGGAACATCAGCATACGTCCGGCAGCGGTGATCGCCAGCAGCATGTCGCTTTCGTTCTCGATGATCAGCGGCGGCATGACGTGTGCGTTATCCGGCAGGCTAATCAGCGCTTTACCGGCACGGTTACGCGACACCAGATCGTTGAAGGTACAGATAAAGCCGTAGCCCGCATCAGACGCCATCAGCAGTTTTTGATCGTCGGCTTCCATCAGCATATGCTCAACCGTGGCACCCGGCGGCAGCGTCAGCTTACCGGTGAGCGGTTCGCCCTGGCCGCGCGCAGACGGCAGCGTGATCGGGTCGATGGCGTAGCTGCGGCCCGTGGAGTCGATGAACGCCACCGGCTGGTTACTCTTGCCCTTCACCGCCGCCTTGAAGCTGTCACCGGATTTGTAGCTCAGACCCGGCGCGTCGATATCGTGGCCTTTGGCGCTACGCACCCAACCGCTCTGGGAAAGCACGATGGTCACCGGCTCGGACGGCAGCATGTCGTGCTCGTTCATCGCCTTCGCCTCTTCGCGCTCGTGCAGCGGAGAACGTCGGTCGTCGCCAAAGGCGTCGGCATCGGCCTGCAACTCTTTCTTCAGCAGGGTGTTCATCTTGCGCTCGGACGCCAGAATCGCCTGAAGCTGATCGCGCTCTTTTTCCAGCTCGTTCTGCTCGCCTCGGATCTTCATCTCTTCCAGTCTGGCGAGATGGCGCAATTTCAGTTCGAGGATCGCTTCGGCCTGGGTTTCGCTGATGCCAAAGCGCGACATCAGGGCAGGCTTAGGTTCGTCCTCGGTACGAATGATCTCGATCACTTCGTCAATGTTGAGGAACGCCACCAGCAAACCTTCGAGGATATGCAGGCGCTTAAGCACTTTTTCCAGGCGATGGTTCAGACGGCGGCGCACCGTATCGCGGCGGAAGGCCAGCCATTCGGTGAGGATCTCCAGCAGGTTTTTCACCGCCGGACGACCGTCCAGACCAATCATGTTCAGGTTGATGCGGTAGCTTTTTTCCAGATCGGTAGTGGCGAACAGGTGGTTCATCACCTGCTCCATGTCCACGCGGTTAGAACGCGGCACAATCACCAGACGGGTCGGGTTTTCGTGGTCCGATTCGTCGCGCAGGTCGTCCACCATCGGCAGCTTTTTATTGCGCATCTGGGAGGCGATCTGTTCCAGCACTTTGGCACCCGACACCTGATGCGGCAGCGCGGTGATCACCACGGCACCATCCTCTTTATTCCACACCGCGCGCATGCGCACGGAGCCGCGACCGTTCTGGTAGATTTTGCGGATTTCCGCACGCGAGGTGATGATCTCGGCTTCGGTCGGATAGTCCGGCCCCTGCACGATATCCAGCAGATCGTCCAGCGAGGTTTTTGGCTGCTCAATCAGGGTGATGGCCGCTTTTGCCACTTCACGCAGGTTGTGCGGCGGAATGTCCGTCGCCATGCCCACGGCGATACCGGTCGTGCCGTTCAGCAGAATGTTCGGCAGACGCGCAGGCAGCATTTTCGGCTCCTGCATCGTACCGTCGAAGTTTGGCACCCAGTCGACCGTGCCCTGCCCCAGCTCGCCCAACAGCACTTCGGCATATTTAGACAGGCGAGATTCGGTATAACGCATTGCCGCGAAGGATTTCGGATCGTCCGGCGCCCCCCAGTTCCCCTGGCCATCCACTAACGGATAGCGATAAGAGAACGGCTGGGCCATCAGCACCATCGCTTCATAGCAGGCGCTGTCGCCGTGCGGATGGTATTTACCCAGCACGTCGCCGACGGTACGGGCGGATTTCTTAAACTTGGCGGTAGCATTCAGCCCCAGTTCGGACATCGCATAGACGATGCGGCGCTGAACGGGCTTCAGGCCATCCCCGATAAACGGCAACGCCCTGTCCATGATGACGTACATGGAGTAGTTCAGGTAGGCATTTTCCGTGAATTCATGTAGCGCGAGGCGCTCTGCCATATCGCTCATTACGTGTGATTCCTCAACTCAGAAACCGATGGGTTTCAGGCAATATTGCCGCAGATACTACCTCATCTGGCGAGTTGAGTCACAAAGAAAAAGGGCCGCTCATGCGGCCCTTTCCGGGTTATTTGTTCAGCTTGATAACCTGCTTCACGTCGATTTCAAACTCGTTCCAGTCTTTATCGATTTTACCCTGGAGTTCGACTTTATCCTGCGGCGTCACCGTCACGCCGTTCCAGCGCTTGTGGTCGATCTCCACCACCACCGTGCCGCTTTCATCGCGGAAGGTGTAACGGTCATCGGACAGGCGCTCGGTAATGTTCCCGCGCAGCTTCACCCAGGCATCGTCCTTCAGGTCTTTCACTTTAGCCGCGGTGGTGAGGTTGGCGTTGTTATCGACAAAGCCACCCTGCTGGGTTTGCGTCTGATTCTGTGTCGCAGATGGGCCAGAGAAGCCACCCTGTGCAGCAAAGACAGGGGCCGTGGTCATCATCATGATGGCAGCAATTGCAGCGAATTTTTTCATCTTTATCTCTCCCTTTAATGTCGTTTCACAATCCATTAAACAGGGTAAACCTTAACAACTTCTTAAGGGGAAAATTTATTTATTTTTACTGTACAGCAGGCGCTTGCAAAAGGTTTACTGACGGCATCAAGGAGGAAATATGCGCATTTTACTGGTAGAAGACGACAAGCTCATTGGCGACGGCATCAAAGCGGGCTTAAGCAAAATGGGCTTTAACGTGGACTGGTTTACCGACGGGAAAACCGGGCAGGCGGCCCTGTACACCGCGCCGTATGATGTCGTGGTGCTGGATCTAACGCTGCCGGAGATCGACGGGCTTGAGATCCTGCGCGCCTGGCGCGAAAGCGGAAAGAGCGAACCGGTGCTGATCCTGACCGCGCGGGATGCGCTGAATCAGCGCGTCGAAGGGTTACGCCTGGGGGCGGATGATTACCTGTGTAAGCCGTTCGCGCTAATTGAAGTGGCGGCCCGTCTGGAAGCGCTGGTACGCCGCAGCCACGGGCAGGCGCGCAGCGAGCTGCGTCACGGCAAGGTCACGCTCGATCCGGCAAGCCTTGTCGCCACGCTGGAGGGCGAACCGCTGGTGCTCAAACCCAAAGAGTTCGCCCTGCTGGAACTGCTGATGCGCAACGCGGGCCGCGTGCTGCCGCGCAAGGCCATCGAGGAGAAGCTCTACAACTGGGATGATGACGTCTCCAGCAACGCTGTCGAAGTCCACGTTCATCATTTACGCCGCAAGCTCGGCAGCGACTTTATCCGCACCGTGCACGGCATCGGTTATACCCTGGGTGACGCATGAAACTGACCCAACGCCTGAGCCTGAAGCTGCGCCTGACGCTCCTCTTTTTGCTGCTTTCCCTGGCGGCCTGGTTTGCCGCAAGCGTGGTGGCCTGGCACCAGACGACCGACAAGCTCGATAAACTGTTCGATACCCAGCAGATGCTGTTTGCCAAACGGCTGCTGACGATGGACGTGGACGAACTCCGCGCGCCGGAACGCATGCGCGAGGTGCCGAAAAAAGCCAAACACGGCCATCTTGACGACGATGCGCTGGCCTTCGCAATCTTCACCGCCGACGGCAGCATGGTGCTTAACGACGGCGAAAACGGGCGCGACATACCTTACCTCTACCGCCGGGACGGGTTTGATGACGGTCGGTTGCAGGATGACAACGACGAATGGCGTTTCCTGTGGCTGACTTCTCCGGACGGGAAATACCGCGTGGTGGTTGGCCAGGAGTGGGAGTACCGACAGGATATGGCGCTGGACGTGGTCAGCTCGCAGCTGACGCCGTGGCTGGTGGCGCTGCCCGTGATGCTGCTGTTGCTGATTGTCCTGCTGAGCCGGGAGCTGAAACCGCTGAAAAACCTGGCGCAGACCCTGCGCTCGCGCTCCCCGGATGCGACCGATACGCTGCCCACCCACGGCGTGCCGACGGAGGTTCGCCCCCTGCTTGATGCGCTTAACCATCTTTTCGCCCGTACGCAGGAGATGATGGCCCGCGAGCGTCGCTTCACCTCGGATGCCGCCCATGAGTTGCGCAGCCCGCTGGCCGCGCTGAAGGTGCAAACCGACGTGGCGCAGCTTTCCCTTGACGATCCCGGGGCGCAGTCTAAAGCGCTGGGGCAATTGCATGCAGGCATCGACCGCGCCTCCCGGCTGGTGGATCAGCTTCTCACCCTGTCGCGCCTGGATTCACTGGATAATCTTGATGACGTCGAACCCGTGATGATGGCTGATTTGCTGCAATCCGCGGTGCTGGATATCTGGCATCCGGCGCAGCAGGCGGGCATTGATGTTCGGCTCAACGTTAATGCGCCCGAGGTGATGCGTCACGGACAGCCGCTACTGCTGAGTCTGCTGGCGCGAAACCTGCTGGACAACGCCGTTCGTTACAGCCCGCGCGGCAGCGTGGTGGACGTGACGCTGAACACCCAAAGCTTTACCGTGCGCGACAACGGCCCGGGCATTTCAACCGATGCGCTGACGCGTCTCGGCGAGCGCTTTTATCGTCCACCGGGCCAGGACGCCACTGGCAGCGGTCTGGGGTTGTCTATCGTCATGCGTATCGCGGCGTTGCACGGGATGCGCGTCTCGCTGGGCAATGCGCCGGAAGGGGGCTTTGCAGTGACCGTCAGCTGGTAAGATTATTGCGCTGAGCGCAAAAGACTTTGCACATTTTGCTTATTTTTCCGCTCCGTCCTCGCGCGTAGAATACCCGGCATACTCTCATCATCGAGGACAAATAATGAGCAACATTCTGATTATCAACGGCGCGAAAGAATTTGCGCACTCTAAAGGCCAGCTCAATGACACCCTGACCGAGGTCGCGGATGGTTTCCTGCGCGACGCCGGACATGATGTTAAGGTCGTGCGCGCGGACAGCGATTACGACGTGAAGGCCGAAGTGCAGAACTTCCTGTGGGCCGACGTGGTGATCTGGCAGATGCCGGGCTGGTGGATGGGCGCACCGTGGACCGTGAAAAAATACATGGACGATGTGTTTACCGAAGGTCACGGTTCGCTGTATGCCAGCGACGGTCGTACCCGTTCAGATGCGTCTAAAAAATACGGTTCCGGCGGTCTGATTCAGGGCAAAAAATATATGCTCTCCCTGACCTGGAACGCGCCGCTGGAAGCGTTCACCGAGAAAGATCAGTTCTTCGAAGGCGTGGGCGTAGACGGCGCGTATCTGCCGTTCCACAAGGCGAATCAGTTCCTGGGTATGGAGCCGCTGCCGACCTTTATCGTCAACGACGTAATTAAAATGCCGGACGTCCCGCGCTATATCGCAGAATATCGCAAGCATCTCGCGGAAATTTTTGCTTAACTGGTAGCCTGGAATTAGAAGGAGTTAATTATGCTTACCGTTATTGCTGAAATCCGTACGCGTCCTGGCCAACATCACCGCCAGGCAGTACTGGATGAGTTCGCGAAGATCATCCCGACCGTACTGAAAGAAGAAGGCTGCCACGGCTACGCGCCGATGGTAGACGCCGCCACCAGCGCAAGCTTCCAGGCGACCGCGCCAGACTCTATCATCATGGTGGAGCAGTGGGAAACCGTCGCGCACCTTGAAGCCCATTTGCAGACCGCGCATATGAAAGCGTGGAGCGACGCGGTGAAAGGGGACGTTCTGGAAACCCACATCCGTATTCTGGAGCAAGGGGTTTAAGTTCTGTGAAATTTGCCGGGTGGCACTACGTTTACCCGGCCTACAACTTTCCCCCGCAGGCCCGGTAAGCGTTAACGCCACCGGGCTTTTTTTATCACCTTACCGCTCAACTGCTATGCTTATTCTGACTTCATGTTTAACAGGAGGATGGAATGGGTCTTTTTAACTTCGTGAAAGAAGCAGGCGAAAAGCTTTGGGACAACCTGACCGATCATAAGGGTCAGAGCGACAAAATCACCGAGCACCTCAAGAAACTCAACATTCCCGGTTCCGATAAAGTTCAGGTTAACGTCACCGATGGCAAGGCCAGCGTAACGGGCGACGGGCTAACGCAGGAGCAGAAAGAAAAAATCCAGGTCGCCGTCGGCAACATCGCGGGCGTCAGCGAGGTGGAGAACAATATCACCGCGACAGACGCCAAAGATGAAGCAACCTACTATACGGTGAAATCCGGCGATACCCTGAGCGCCATCTCTAAAACCGTGTACGGCGATGCCAATCAGTACAACAAGATCTTTGAGGCGAACCGCCCGATGCTCTCCAGCCCGGATAAAATTTATCCCGGCCAGACGCTGCGTATTCCTAAGGCATAACGTCTGAGGCTATTGGTTCACGTCGCGCAGAGGAACAGCATGAAAATCGCTTGTCTTGGCTGGGGCTCGTTAATCTGGAAAAGCGGCGCGCTACCGGTAGCCGGTGAGTGGCAAACCGACGGGCCTTCTTTGCCCGTCGAGTTCTGTCGGGTCAGTGATGGCGGTGAACTGGCGACCGCCATCTGTATGAATGCCCCTGCCGTGCCGGTGCTTTGGGCATGGCTGGAGGCCACAACGTTGAGCGTGGCCTGCCGCGCTTTGCGTGAGCGCGAAGCCATTCCCGAGGATCGCTGCGATGGCATTGGCTCGTTGCTAATCACCGGACGCGACACGGGTATCCTGACAACATGGGCCAGGGAGAAAGGTATTGAAGCGATCATCTGGACCGGGCTTCCGCCGAGAAGCGCGTCGCAGGAAGGCAGGGTTCCTGCCGTGGACGAGGCCATCGCTTATCTCGACGGCCTCAGCGGACAGACCCGCAGCCATGCGCGGGACTATATTTGCCGCGTGCCTGCCCAGCTTGATACGCCCTACCGGCGCGCCATTAAAGAGGTGCTTGGGTGGTGATACCGCTGCCCGTTACCAGTACAGCTTCCAGCTCTGGGTGAAGCGCACCAGCGCCTCGACGTAGAAGTAATCGCCCCAGCTCGCGCACTCATCCACGCCTTTATTGCTCGCCAGGTGATACACCGAGTGCTTAAGCAGCCCGTTGCCCTTCTCTTCTTTGCCCATCAGATAGTGCTTTGTCAGCGTGGACATAATCCCTTTCGCCCATTCGAGGTAACGTTCGCGATCCGGATCCGTGACCGGCAGGTGTTTTACCAGCTCCAGCAGCCCACATACCGCAATCGCCGCCGAGGAAGAGTCACGCAGCGCGTCGGTGCCCACCAGCGCCAGATCCCAGTGGCAGACGTAGTCTTCCGGCAGGCGATTGAGGAAGTAGTTCGCCAGCCGTTTTGACAGAGCGATCATCGTTTCGTCGCCGGTATAGATATAGCTCAGCAGGAAACCGTAAATGCCCCAAGCCTGCCCGCGCGACCAGCAGGAGTCGTCGGCGTAGCCCTGCTGGGTGTTGCCGTAGCGCGGTGCGCCGGTTGCTACATCCATATAGTAGGTGTGGAAGGTGGAGGCATCGTCACGAATGAGATACGTCGCCGCCTGCATGACGTGCGCTTTTGCGGCGTCGGCAAAGCGCGGATCGCCCGTCTGCTCTGTTGCCCAGTAGAGCAGCGGCAGGTTCATGTTGCAGTCGATGATCATTCGCCCGGCCTGCTCCGGATCGGAGAGATCGCCCCACGCCTGGATGATCTTCGCCTTCTCGTGGAAGCGTTCCAGCAGGGCTTCCGCCGCCAGCAGCGAGAAGCCGCGCGCCTCGCGGTTTCCGGTCAGCCGCCACGCGGCTACGCAGGAGAGCGTGTAAAGGAAGCCTAAATCGTGGGTATTGGTGTCGTTGCGCCCGGCGATGCGCAGGCCAAACGAGCGCACGTGTTTTTCCGCCATCGCACGGAATTTTTCCTCGCCGCTCATCTCCCACGCCAGCCACAGCTGCCCGGTCCAGAAGCTGGTGGTCCACTCCACGTTGTCAGTCAGCGGATAAAAACCGTTCTGGCAGGTTTCCGCCGGGAATTTGTCGCCGAACTCCGTTAAATGACGGCTAATCAGGTCCAGAACGTGGCTGCGCGCCGAATTCAGTTCATCGCTGAATGCGCGGGAGTCAACGGGCGCAGCGATAACAGGCAGGCGTTCTTCTTTGATACGACTTAACATATTTCGGTTCCTTCTTTGACGGCGTAATTTATCGTGTTGACGTTTCTGCTACGTTCAGCGCACGAGCCCCGCGCCATTTGCTCTGACAGGCGGATAACGTAAAAGCAGAAATAAGGGTAAAGGTCAGCGCCGTTGCGCCCATGATGATATAGGTGTGCTCAAAGCCAATACGGTCATACATATAGCCGGCAGGGGAAGAGACCACCACGTTGCCAACGTAGAGCATCGCCTGATAGCCGAGTAAATACATGGTGGCATTGACGCGCTTGTCGAAATGCTCGGCGATATATTTAAATACCGACACCAGCAGGAGACAAATTTCCAGACCGTACAGCGGCTTAAGCACTGAAATTAACAGGTGAGAATCACACATGCCGGAAATAATCAGACGCGCCCCGACCACCAGCCCGACAATTAATAGCCCGCGTTTGGCGCCAATAAAGTTCACAAACAGCGGGATCACCATATACATGACGAACTCCATGCCCGACTGCACGGTCCCGAGATAACCGAATACCGCGTTGCCCTGGTGAATATCGTCGAAGAAGGTGACGAAATAGCGCGAGAACTGCTGCTCGGCGATAAACATCATCCACGCCACGCCCGCCACGTACAGGCAGAAGGCCCAGAATTTGCGGTTTCGCAGCAGGGCGTAAACGTCTGACGGGGCGATTTTCTCTTTCGTCAGCACCTCGCCCGCGTGAATGGAGTTAGTGTTCACTTTCAGGCTCAGCAGGACGATCAGCATCACCACCGACGCCACGCTGCCGAGAATAAAGTTATACGCCGGTGAGAGGTTGAACAGCAGGCCGGAGAAGGATGACGCCACCGCCCAGCCGAGCGATCCCCACATACGGATCTGCCCGAACTCCATGCCGTTTAAGCGGCTAAAGCGGTCGGAATACGATTCGCACGCCGCCACGCCCGCGTACCAGGCAAAGCTTAAATAGAGCGCGCCGATAATAATCCCCAGCAGGGTATTAGACATTAACAGCGGCTGGTATACGTAAATAAAGAACGGCGCCATCAGGGCCGACATGATCACCACAAAATAGAGCAGGTATTTGCTCATGCCGATCTTATCGAGAATATAGCCGTAGATCGGTTTAAGAATTACGGAGAATATCCCGTTCACCGCAAAAACGGTTCCAATCACCGAGCCGCTGAGATTGGCTTTCTGGCCAAGCCAGATCGCCAGCAGTCCAATACTGGCAGACCAGGTAAAGAAATAGAGAAAGATAAAGCTACTGATTTTGTAATATTCAGTTCTGTTAGTTGTCGATGTGCTTTTCATATCATCCTCGCCGACGTGTAGGGCCAGATTTTTATAATGTGAACGACAGCTTACGTTCGCTTCCGGGTTCGCTAATGACGACCCGGCTATGGGTTATATTCAGCTGCGGCGTCGCCGCAGCAGGCTGTCTTCCGCCAGCCAGGACGGCGCAACAGAGCCAGCTTTCCCCTTGCGGGAGGTCAGCTTTTAACAGCGGAATGGAGGCGCACTCCGCAAACATAATGCTGCTGTTCGGCGGCGTGACGATGCTGTCTGGCTTGCGCTGAATGATCGGCGAAAGATCGACAATGACGCTGCTGCCGTTTTCAGCCAACAGATAACAACCGCGTTCGCGCACCTGGTGGGCGGTTTTCATCACCGCAAAGCCGCCCTCGACGGTTTGCAGAGTGCGCGTGCTGTTGATACGGTGCAGGCGCAGGTGCCACTCCCCGAACGGGATCTGCCAGGTCGCAATCTGCACGTCGCGCCACGGCGACCAGCGCGAGAAAATGTAATTTTCATCCACCCGAACCTCTTCGCACTCGCGACGACCGCGGAAATAGTCATCTCCGTCCGCCAGCAGCAGCATGGAATCGCAGGCGGCATGCTTCAGGCCAAAACGCCCGCGCTCAAGGGTGAATCCGAAGCGGCTGGAGTAGGCAAATTTGGTGTATTTCGCTTCGGTGTTGACGTAGTTGTTCAGCTCCAGCTGACCAGCGGTGAGCATGACGACGTGCTGCGAATCTTTCGAATGCATCAGGATCTGCTGCGCATGCGGAATCACATGTTTTTCAGCAAGCGCGGGCAGCGGCTGCTCGTCGGCCTGCCAGAACGGATGCGCCTCCGGCAGCGCCAGGATCAGATAGGTTTTCAGCGCCCAGTACGGTGAACCGGGGGAGTTGTAATCCTCGCACATCGCCAGGTTCGGATACGCAAACCCCAGGGTGAGAATGCCGTCGCGATCGACAATCGACTGCTGCTGCCACCAGCGCAGATGCCGCAGCACAATGCCTTTCACGATGCCCGGGGTGAAGACGTCCAGCTGGGAAAAAGCCACCGCGCTCCAGAAGGCAACCATGGCAAAGCGGTAGGTCAGGCTGCGGCCAAACGGCACCGAGGCGCCATCGGCGGCGGACCAGTAGATAAAGTCTTCCGCGAACAGACGCGAGCGCTCGCGCAGAACATTCGCCCTCGCCTCGTCGTCACTCAGGGTGGCGTAAATCAGGCCGTAGAAATGGAAAGCCATGGAGATGTAGTAATCTTTCGGGCGGCCGGGACCGTCGGAATACCAGCCGTCGCCGAGGTAGTAGGCGTCCATCAGCGCAAAGCGGTGGTCAATGGCGGCCTGATCGTACGGCAGGCCGGCGCGCTTAAAGCCTAGCTGAACCATGATGGCAAAATAGTTCCAGTTGCTGTCCGGCATCTGCGCGTCGGTGATTTGGTTGAGCCACGCGTGCAGGTTCATCACCTCGCGACCGGTAAAGTGCGCGGTGAGTTTATCTCCCAGCAGAGCGAGCCCCAGACCGTAGGCCGCCATCTCCACCAGACGCTGATCGTACGGGCCGGTTTCTCCCCAGTAACCGCTGCTTTGCGGGTCGGTACCAAGCTTAATGGCAGTAAGGTACTTCTCGCTGAACGGCGTGCTTTCGCCGGACGCCATCAGCGGAAACAGCCCCCACAGCGCGCGGGAAAGTCCCTCCATCTGCGCAATATCTGCTGTGTAATGGGCGCAGGTGTCGCCCAGCGGGAATCGTGAACGGTTCGCCGGAAATTGCGTGTCCAGCGCCTGTAAAAGTGCATTCAACGACGCCACTACCTCCTGGCGTGAAGACAACGGATTTGATTTTTCTTTGTTTGCCGCCCACATCGGTTCGCCCTCGTAATCAACTGCGGCAAAGCATAGTGAATCCGCAAGGTGCAGAAATGTTAGCCGTGTCACAGGCATGAACGATGAATAAACCTCCAGTTGAGAAAATTTAAAAAGGTGGTTTATAAAGACGATCAGACGGGAAAAAGTTGAGTTTTATTGCACTATGCACGACACGCCGACAACCGACCTTCTGGAACTGATCGCCCTGAACGATACCGTGGCCTCGTTCAGCCGCCTGTTTGCCAATACGGTGCGCTACCATCACTGGCATCAGTGTCTGGAGATCCTCTATGTGGAAGAGGGCTTTGGCGTGGCGATTGTCGATAATCGTCACTACACCATGCGCCCCGGACGACTGTTTTTCTTCCCGCCTTTTACGCTGCACAAGGTCATGGTGGACGAACAGGCGGAGGCAATTTACCGCCGCACCATTATTCATCTCGACCAGCACGCGGTGCTGAAGATCCTGCGGGATTTTCCCCAGACCCGGCAGCGCCTGGAGCGGCTGTCACGCCGTGGCGGCGAAGCGTGGGTCGCCGATTTAGCCCACTGTCACCACCATATCGACCATCTGTTTAGCTGCTATAAACCGCCGATGAACGGCGAGAGCATCGCCAGCCTGCTGATCGGCCTGTTCGCGATGCTGCCCGACGATCGCGACGGCGAGCCGGGCAACAGCCAGGGGATCGCCAGCCAGGTCATGATCTGGCTCGACGAGCATTATCAGGAGAAATTTCGTCTGGATGCGCTGGCTGCAGAGCTGGGTAAATCGCGCAGTTACGTATCGCGAAGATTCCATGCGGAAACAGGCGAAAAAATTCACGACTACCTGAACACGCTAAGGTTGCGTAAGGCGTGCGAGTGTTTACTCCACACTGATTCGAGCGTGCGTGACATTGCCGCACAGGCGGGATTTTCCGACGTGACGTGGTTTATCAGCGCGTTTAAAAAGGGGATTGGCGAGACGCCGTTGCAGTACCGGAAAAACCATTCATCGTGATGAGCTGCATTTCTTGTCCGGCGGCGCTACGCTTGCACGGGCCTACGGGTTAAGTAGGCCGGGTAAGGCGCAGCCGCCACCCGGCAAAAAGACAGCGTGTATCAGGCCTCTATATCCGCCATGTCGCCTTTCTCCTGTAGCCAGTTACGTCGATCTTCAGAACGTTTCTTGGCCAGCAGCATGTCCATCACGGCGTTAGTTTGCTGTTCATCTTCATCGCTGATGGTCAGCTGCACCAGACGGCGGGTATTCGGATCCAGCGTGGTTTCACGCAGCTGCATCGGGTTCATCTCACCCAGCCCCTTAAAGCGCTGAACGTTCGGTTTGCCCTTCTTGCGCTTAAGCTGTTCCAGCACGCCCGCTTTCTCTTCTTCCGTCAGTGCATAGTAAACTTCTTTGCCGAGGTCGATTCGGTACAGCGGCGGCAGCGCCACGTGGACGTGACCGTTTTTCACCAGCGCGCGGAAATGCTTCACAAACAGCGCACAGAGCAGCGTGGCGATGTGCAGGCCATCGGAGTCCGCATCCGCGAGAATGCAGATCTTGCCGTAGCGCAACTGGCTCAGATCGTCGCTGTCCGGATCGATACCGATCGCAACCGAGATGTCGTGTACTTCCTGCGAGGCCAGCACTTCATCAGACGAGACCTCCCAGGTGTTGAGGATCTTACCCTTGAGCGGCATGATCGCCTGATATTCACGATCCCGCGCCTGCTTGGCCGATCCGCCTGCCGAGTCTCCTTCCACCAGGAACAGCTCGGTGCGGTTGAGATCCTGCGCGGTACAGTCCGCCAGCTTGCCCGGCAGCGCGGGGCCGCTGGTCAGCTTTTTACGCACCACTTTCTTCGCCGCGCGCAGACGACGCTGGGCACTGGAGATCGCCATTTCAGCCAGCATTTCCGCGGCCTGAACGTTCTGGTTCAGCCACAGGGTAAAGGCATCTTTCACCACGCCGGAGACGAACGCCGCACACTGGCGTGACGACAGGCGCTCTTTAGTCTGACCGGCAAACTGCGGATCCTGCATTTTCACGGAAAGCACGTAGGCGCAGCGATCCCAGATATCTTCCGCCGACAGCTTCACGCCGCGCGGCAGAATGTTGCGGTATTCGCAGAACTCGCGCATCGCATCCAGCAGCCCCTGACGCAGGCCGTTGACGTGGGTCCCGCCGAGCATAGTGGGGATCAGGTTAACGTAGCTTTCGGTCAGCAGCTCGCCGCCTTCCGGCAGCCATAGCAGCGCCCAGTCCACCGCTTCAGTATCGCCTTCGAAATTCCCGACGAACGGTTTTTCCGGCAGGGTTGGCAGGCCGTTAACCGCTTCGCACAGGTAGTCGTTCAGACCATCGGCGTAGCACCAGGTTTGTTCGGTATTATTAACGTGGTCTTTAAAGGTGATTTCCACGCCCGGGCACAGCACCGCTTTGGCTTTCAGCAGGTGCGTCAGGCGGGAAACAGAAAAGCGTGGGCTGTCGAAGAAGCTTTCGTCAGGCCAGAAGTGGACGCTGGTGCCGGTGTTGCGTTTACCGCACGTCCCGACGACCTGCAAATCCTGCACTTTTTCGCCGTTTTCAAACGCGATGTTATACACCTGGCCGTCGCGACGGACGTTCACTTCCACGCGCTTTGACAGGGCGTTAACCACGGAGATCCCCACGCCGTGCAAGCCGCCGGAGAACTGGTAGTTTTTGTTGGAGAACTTACCGCCCGCGTGCAGACGACAGAGGATCAGCTCAACGGCGGGAACACCCTCTTCCGGGTGGATATCTACCGGCATGCCGCGGCCGTCGTCGATGACTTCCAGCGACTGATCGGCGTGCAGGATAACGTCCACGCGTTTGGCATGGCCTGCCAGCGCTTCGTCCACACTGTTATCAATTACTTCCTGGCCCAGGTGGTTTGGGCGCGTCGTATCGGTGTACATCCCCGGGCGGCGGCGAACCGGCTCAAGCCCGGTGAGTACCTCAATGGCATCAGCGTTATAGGTTTGCGTCATGATTTAAGCTAGCAATTCGCATTGATTGTCAGTGGCTGTGCAGTCCAAGAAAATCGACAATCTGGGTGAAATGATCTTCAAAGCCCGTGAAAGCATGGTTACCGCCCTCTTCTACAGTCTGGCGGCAGGATGCGTAATACGCCACTGCCTGGCGGTAATCCAGCACTTCATCTCCCGTCTGTTGCAGCAGCCAGATAAGATCGGGCGCTTCAAGCGGGTCGACCTGCATAACTTTGAGATCGTAAATATGGCGTGACTCTAGCACATATTGTTGGCCGGTGTAGGGGTTCTCGTTTTCGCCAAGAAAGTCCCTTAACAGCTCAAATGGCCGGACCGCCGGGTTGACGACGACAGCGGGCAACATAAAGCACTGCGACAGCCAGGTGGCGTAGTAGCCGCCGAGCGACGACCCGACAACGCCAAACGATTCGCCGCCGTGTTCCAGCACTAGCGATTCCAGCATCTCTGCCGCATCCGCCGGATAAGGGGGCAACTGCGGAATAATCATCTCCACGTGGGGATGATGCGCGCTCAGCCACTGGCGAAGCTGCGTCGCTTTCGCCGAACGCGGTGAGCTGTTAAACCCATGCAGATAGAGAAGCGTCGACATCAATAGCCTTCCGAAGCGGTATCCGGGCGGAATTGTGCCCCGGCCAGACGGCAAACTTCGGTGGTCAGCGAGCCATCGGCATGCAGCTCCAGCCAGCGCCAGCCCGGTGCGATGGTATCCAGCGTAAAGTTGGCGCAGTGCGGCTTAAACTGCACGCAGGTAGAGGGCGTCGCGAGCAGACGTCGACCGTTCCAGTCGAGATCCTGTTCCTGGTGAATATGACCGCACAGCAAATTTTTTACGCGCGGGAATTTCGCCAGCACGCCGTCCAGCGCCGCAGAGTTGCGTAAGCTGTGCTGATCGAGCCAGCTACAGCCCGCCGGCAGCGGGTGATGATGCAGTAACAGCAACGTATTGCGATTCGGTTCGGCGGCCAGTTTTGTCTCCAGCCAGTCAAGCTGATAGTCGCTCAACTCACCGTGCGGAACGCCAAACACCTGACTGTCGAGGAGCAGAATTTGCCACTGGTCCCCCGCAAAGACACATTTTGCCGGTGAAATCCCCGCATCCTGAAGCGAACTGTACATCGCGGGCTGAAAATCGTGATTGCCCGGCAGCCAGACGCAAGGCACGCTAAAGCTCGCAATCCCTTCAGCAAAATGCTGATAGGCTGCGGAGGATTGATCCTGCGCCAGATCGCCCGTCGCGACGATCAGATCGCATGGCCGCTTTTCAGCATGGATCGCGTCAAGAACCGCCTGATAACTCTCCCAGGTGTTCACGCCCAGAAGCGTCTCATGCTTTTCGGCAAAAAGGTGGGTGTCGGTGATTTGTAATATCCTGACTGGCGCCCCACCAGCAACAGTCAGGTTCAACAGGCTTTCCAAATGGTGTCCTTAGGTAGGTTTATGACGCTAACAAACCGGAATCGCCATTGCTCCATGTGCTAAACAATATCTTAGCCAGTCGGCTAAAAACTGGTTAATTTGATGCTTTTCGTCGCGTTGATGCAACTTTTTATTCGGATAATCATACCGCGCTTTAAAGCGAAAGATCTGCTGGCTTGAACACACTTCAGCGACCATCGCGTCATGATAAAGACGTACCGTCATCGACGGCAGGCTCCAGTAGCTGATGCTCGGCGCCGTTTGCTCAATCTCCACCAGCGTAGTGTAGCGCGTTGATTCTGTTATCGTTAACCGATACTGCGCGTTGCTCACCTGATAGCTCACCGTTTCGCCGGGCGCGTCGTTTCGCGGCAGCAGGCGGCGCAGCTGGGCGAAATTTGTTTCGCACAGGCGCATCATTTCTGGGAAGTCAGGTGTATAACGCTTCATTTTTTCCACTCGTGTCGTAATGTCTGATAATGCAGCTGTAGCCATTGCAGAGCGATGACAGACGCTGCGTTGTCGATTTTCCCCTCTTCTACCCACTGGTAAGCCAGCTCCCGACTCACCACATGAACCCGAATATCTTCGTTTTCATCTGCCAGACCATGGATCCCTTCCGCTGTCGTGGCGTCCACTTCGCCCACCATAATAGATGAACGTTCCGTTGTCCCACCCGGGCTTGCCAGGTAGCTCAACACCGGCTTCGTCCGGCCAACCACCAGGCCCGCCTCTTCCAGCGCCTCGCGGCGAGCGACGTCTTCGACCGACTCACCTTCTTCGATCATCCCGGCCACCATCTCCAGCAACCACGGCGTTTCGCTGGTATCATAAGCCGCAATACGCACCTGCTCGACCAGCACAACTTCGTCACGCACTGGGTCATAGGGTAGCAACACAGCCGCATGCCCGCGCTCAAAAATTTCGCGTTTGATTTCACCGCTCATCTCACCGTTAAACAGACGATGCCTGAAACGGTAAAGTTCCATTGAAAAAAAACCGCTATAAAGCGTTTCTCGTGCAATAATTTCTACATCGTTTTTGGCGAAGGTGACAGGCACGTTTTCTGGTTTTTGCATCGGTCGAGTCCTGGTAGCAATGGTGATGAAATTGTGAATTTCAAGGCTGTTTGGCTGCCGTTTGTATGGCTATATGGTAGATTGGAGCAAATTACCGCCAGATGGCACGTTACGCCAACCTTTTGGTGTGGATGATTCTGTTAGAATCGGCAATTATTTTTAATTAGATCAGCGCTAATACTGCTTCACAACAAGGAATGCAAATGAAGAAATTGCTCCCCATCCTTATCGGCCTGAGCCTGACGGGCTTCAGTGCAATGAGCCAGGCAGAGAACCTGTTACAGGTCTACCAGCAGGCACGTCTGGGCAACCCTGATTTACGTAAATCAGCGGCCGATCGTGATGCTGCGTTTGAAAAGATTAACGAAGCACGTAGTCCACTGCTGCCGCAGTTAGGCTTAGGTGCAGATTATACCTACACTAACGGTTTTCGCGATAATAACGGCATCAACTCAAATGCCACCAGCGCCTCTTTACAGTTAACGCAAACCCTGTTCGACATGTCCAAATGGCGTGAGCTGAGCTTGCAGGAAAAGAGCGCCGGCATTCAGGATGTCACCTATCAGACAGATCAGCAGACGCTTATCCTGAATACCGCGACCGCCTACTTCAACGTACTGAGCGCGATTGACGCCCTCTCCTACACCGAAGCGCAGAAACAGGCGATTTATCGTCAGTTAGATCAGACCACCCAGCGTTTTAATGTGGGTCTGGTTGCGATCACTGACGTGCAGAACGCCCGTTCACAGTACGATACCGTACTGGCTAACGAAGTGACCGCACGTAACAACCTCGACAACGCGCTGGAAGCACTGCGTCAGGTCACCGGTAACTACTATCCTGAGCTGGCCTCTCTGAACGTGGACAGCTTCAAAACAGACAAGCCGCAGGCGGTTAACGCCCTGCTGAAAGAGGCGGAAAACCGCAACCTGACCTTGCTGCAGGCACGCCTGAGCCAGGACCTGGCGCGCGAGCAGATCCGTCTTGCACAGGATGGTCACCTGCCAACCCTGAGCCTGAGCGCCTCTACCGGCGTATCGGATACCAGCTACAGCGGTTCTAAAACCAACACTGCCCAGTATGACGACAACAATATGGGCCAGAACAAAGTTGGCCTGAGCTTCTCTCTGCCGCTGTACCAGGGCGGGATGGTTAACTCTCAGGTTAAGCAGGCGCAGTACAACTTCGTAGGCGCGAGCGAGCAGCTTGAAAGCGCGCACCGCAACGTGGTCCAGACCGTGCGTTCTTCCTTCAACAACGTGAACGCGTCCATCAGCAGCATCAACGCCTATAAACAGGCCGTTGTCTCTGCGCAAAGCTCTCTGGACGCGATGGAAGCGGGTTACTCCGTCGGTACGCGTACTATCGTTGATGTGTTAGACGCAACGACCACGCTGTACAACGCGAAACAGCAGCTCTCCAGTGCGCGTTACCAGTACTTGATCAACCAGCTGAACATCAAGCAGGCGCTGGGTACGCTGAACGAGCAGGATCTGCAAATGCTGAACAGCACGCTGGGCAAACCGGTTTCCACGTCGCCTGACAGCGTCGCGCCGGAAAATCCACAGCAGGATGCCGCCGTGGATAATTTCACCGCTAACAGCAGCACCCCGGTTGCACAGCCAGCGGCAGCGCGTAGCACCTCACCTGCCAGCAGCGGCACGAATCCGTTCCGCAATTAAGCGTGTCATCAGGCCCACTGCGGCCTGATGCCCTCACCTCAGCCCTCTCCCACAGGGAGAGGGAGCACATTAATCCCCCCCGAACGTAAGCCAACGTAAAGATCCCCCGGATTTCGCCCCTCGTCGCTTCATTTTCAACCACTCATCCTCTATCCTGAGCGTTATTACCACTGGGTCCTGGAAGACAAATATGAAACGGACAAAAACGATGAATCACGCGTCGTTCCGCAAAAGCTGGAACGCACGCCACCTGACACCTGTCGCGCTGGCGGTCACCGCCGTCTTTATGCTGGCAGGCTGTGAGCAAAACGACGAAACGGTTTCGCTGTATCAAAACGCCGACGACTGCGCGAGCGCAACCGGTAAAGCCGCTGAGTGTACGACGGCGTATAACAACGCCCTGAAAGAAGCGGAACGTACCGCGCCGAAATATGCCTCACGCGAAGACTGTGTAGCCGAATTCGGTGAAGGCCAGTGCCAGCAGGCACCTGCTCAGGCGGGTATGGCACCGGAAAACCAGGCGCAGGCACAGTCCAGCGGCAGCTTCTGGATGCCGCTGATGGCGGGTTATATGATGGGCCGTTTGATGAGCGGCGGTGCGGGCTACCAGCAGCAGCCGCTGTTTAGCTCCAAAAACCCGAACAGCCCGGCCTACGGGAAATACACCGATGCCACCGGCAAGGGTTACGGTGCTGCAACGCCTGGCCGTACGATGACCGTACCGAAAACCGCAATGGCGCCGAAACCAGCCACCACCAGCACCATTACCCGTGGCGGCTTCGGTGAGTCTGTTGCCAAACAAACCACCATGCAGCGTAGTGCGACCGGCTCCTCAACTCGCTCAATGGGCGGCTGATCATGGAACGAGTCAGTATTGCCGAGCGCCCGGACTGGCGCGAAAAAGCCACCGAATACGGTTTCAACTTTCACACCATGTACGGCGAGCCGTACTGGTGTGAAGATGCTTACTATAAGCTCACGCTTGCTCAGGTCGAAAAGCTTGAAGAAGTGACCGCAGAGCTGCACCAGATGTGCCTGAAGGTGGTTGAGAAAGTCATCGACAGCGATGAGCTGATGACCAAATTCCGCATTCCGAAGCACACCTGGAGCTTTGTTCGTCAGTCCTGGAAAACGAACCAGCCTTCGCTCTACTCTCGCCTCGATCTGGCATGGGATGGCGTGGGTGAACCGAAGCTTTTAGAAAACAACGCAGATACGCCAACCTCCCTGTACGAAGCCGCGTTCTTCCAGTGGATCTGGCTGGAAGATCAGGCGAATGCCGGAAACTTGCCGGAAGGCAGCGATCAGTTCAACAGCCTTCAGGAAAAGCTGATTGAACGTTTCGTCGAACTGCGTGAACAGCACGGTTTCAACCTGTTGCACCTCGCCTGCTGCCGCGATACCGAAGAAGACCGCGGTACGGTTCAGTATTTGCAGGACTGCGCAGCCGAAGCGGAAGTGGCGACGGAATTTCTCTATATCGAAGATATCGGTTTAGGTGAAAAAGGTCAGTTTACGGACATGCAGGATCAGGTGATCAGCAACCTGTTCAAGCTCTATCCGTGGGAATACATGCTGCGGGAAATGTTCTCTACCAAACTGGAAGACGCTGGCGTGCGCTGGCTGGAACCAGCCTGGAAGAGCATTATCTCCAATAAAGCCCTGCTGCCGATGCTGTGGGAGATGTTCCCGAATCACCCGAACCTGCTGCCTGCTTATTTTGCCGAAGATGATTTCCCACCGATGGAGAAATACGTCGTTAAGCCAATCTTCTCCCGTGAAGGGGCAAACGTCTCGATTATCGAAAACGGTAAAACGCTGGAAGCAGTTGAAGGGCCGTACGGTGAAGAAGGGATGATCGTCCAGGCGTTTTATCAACTGCCGAAGTTTGGCGACAGCTATACGCTGATCGGCAGTTGGCTTATTAACGATCAGCCTGCCGGGATTGGCATTCGCGAAGATCGCGCGCTGATTACGCAGGATCTGTCACGTTTCTACCCGCATATTTTCGTCGAGTAAGACTTGCCGGGTGGCGGCTTCACCTTACCCGGCCTACATGTCGAGCGTAGGCCCGGTAAGCGCAGCGTCACCGGGCATGTGTTTACCCCACCTGCACCGACAGCATACTCAAACTCCCCATCTCAATGCCGTCGACCGGGGTTGTAATAACCTCCTGACCGTCCCATGCGCCTAATACATACAGCAATGGCAAGAAGTGTTCCGGCGTCGGGTTAGAGAGCGAACCGCCATCGTGCTCCAGATAGTTCACCAAAGGGTGCCGTTCGACCGGCCCTTGCCAGGCCAGGTTGTCTTTTACATAGTCATTAAAGGCTGTTGCCCAGGGGTACGGCGTATTTTCACCGTGCCAGCGTACCGTACGCAGATTGTGTACCACGTTGCCACTGGCTATCAGCATGATGCCCTCATCACGAAGCGAAGCCAGCTTACGCCCCATCTCCATGTGCCAGGCAGCTGGTTTGGTGCTGTCGATACTCAGTTGTACCATCGGAATATCGGCATCCGGATACATTTTGATCAACCCCCCCCATGAGCCATGGTCAAAGCCCCAGGCTTCTTTGTCCAGCGCAACCGGAACAGGGGCAAGCAGATCAACCAGCCGCTGCGCCAGCTCAGGGGAGCCCGGCGCAGGATAATGCGTGTCATACAGCGCCTGCGGAAAGCCGCCAAAATCATGAATCGTTTTTGGCGTTTCCATGGCCGTCACGCCGGTACCCCGGGTAAACCAGTGCGCAGAGACCACCACAATTGCCTTCGGACGCGGTAACGTCTCACCCAACTGACGCCAGGCGCGGGTATAGACGTTATCTTCCAGGACGTTCATTGGGCTGCCATGGCCTAAAAACAGTGCTGGCATACGAGAAGAAGACATGGTGATATCCTTAGAGGAGGTGTCAATGTGATAGGCCTACATTACGCGCATTCAGGTGAAGATGAACGCAGATAACCGTGAAGATCATCATCAGGAAATTTGAATGCCAGATATCGCTTAAGGAGAATGCATGTCAGTACCGTTGATTTTGACCATACTTGCGGGCGCCGCAACCTTTATCGGTGCGTTCCTCGGGGTACTCGGGCAAAAACCCTCTAATCGCCTGCTGGCCTTCTCGCTGGGTTTCGCCGCCGGGATCATGCTGCTTATCTCGCTGATGGAGATGCTGCCCGCCGCGCTTCACACCGAAGGGATGTCGCCTGTTCTGGGCTATGGCATGTTTATCATTGGCCTGCTGGGTTATTTTGCACTCGACCGTATTCTTCCTCACGCGCACCCGCAGGATTTAATGCAAAAAAGCGTTACCCCCGTTCCGGGAAATATCAAACGCACGGCCATTCTGCTGACGCTGGGTATCAGCCTGCATAACTTTCCGGAAGGTATCGCCACCTATGTCACGGCCAGCAGCAACCTGGAAATAGGTTTTGGTGTGGCGCTGGCCGTGGCTTTGCACAATATTCCTGAAGGACTTGCCGTTGCCGGGCCCGTTTATGCCGCCACGGGTTCAAAACGTACAGCTGTCTTTTGGGCAGGTATCTCCGGCATGGCTGAAATTCTCGGCGGCGTGCTGGCGTGGCTGATCCTCGGTAGCCTCGTATCCCCGGTTGTAATGGCTGCAATTATGGCTGCCGTGGCCGGGATTATGGTCGCGCTCTCTGTCGATGAGCTGATGCCGCTGGCAAAAGAGATCGATCCCAACAATAACCCAAGCTACGGCGTGCTGTGTGGAATGTCAGTGATGGGGATGAGCCTGGTTCTGCTGCAAACGGCAGGTATTGGCTAAGAATTAATGCCTCCGTTTTTATACGGAGGCTTTATATTATTCAAAAAAACAATTCTATATATTTTACCTATAATAACCCACAAAATATAAATCTATTAAAACCCCGAAAAAAGAAGCCTCTTCAGATAGCCTGAAAATATTAATTAAAACCATCTAAAAATATATTTAAGTCACGTTAATCGCGTCTCCCCGCCCCAATCCGTATACTTTGCGAGTATTCTGAAATTAATATTCACATTACGAATCAATCTGAAAAAGGATATTTTCATGTATATGGGTAAAAAATTGCTGTTAGCGGCAGCTATGGCTGCCATTGTATCGGGTTCTGCGTTTGCTGATGATCAAGGCTCAGGCAAAATCAAATTCAAAGGCGTGGTTATTGACGCACCATGCAGCATCGCTCCAGACAGCGTTGATAAAGAAGTCGACCTGGGTGAAGTGACTACGGCCGTTATCAACGCCAACAAAAAATCCACGCCGGTTCCGGTCGATATCAATCTGGAAAACTGCCAGCTTGACGATCCGGCAGACGAAACCGACACGCCAATTACTAAAGTGGAAGTGACCTTTACCAGCGCAGCGACAGATGCGACGGATACCAGCCTGATGAGCAACACCTTTGCAAACGGTGCGCAGAACGTGGGCGTCCGTCTGCTGGATAACGCGGAAGGCAACATCACGCTTGGTCAGCCAAACGTGCTTGATCTGCTGGCGGGTTCAACCACCCAGACGCTGCATTTCAAAGCGGTTATGGAAGTCCCAACAGGTAAAACTGCGACGGCAGGCCAGGTTGAAGCCACGGCTAACTACGTCCTGATGTACAAATAATTCCGTTACGTCACGGTATCAGCCGACTGGCAATCCATGCCGGTCGGCACTCTTTATTTATTCGAGTAACAGGATGATGACATACAAAGTACAATGGATAATCATCATTGCGTCCCTGTTAATGACGATAGTTGCCTCTGCCACTGAATTTAATATAAACGCCATCGATAAAGATCAGCGCGGCAGCGTCGATTTATCACGTTTTAAAGATCAAATATCGGTTACGCCGGGAAGCTATTTCGTTACGGTTTCAGTTAATGATATTCCGCTGGCAAATGGCTGGCAGCTTCGCTGGCGAGACATAAATAACGCAGTTCAGGTCTGTATTCCCCCCGAGCTGGCCGATACATTCGCATTTCAGGATGACGTTCGTCACGCTTTACCGGAAAAAGAGGGATGCGTTGATTTCGCCGCCAGACCAGACATCAAATTTACTTTTGAGCAAGGCAGCCAGACCCTGAAAGTAACGATCCCCCAGGCGTGGCTGCAATACCGTGCGGTTGACTGGATGCCGCCATCCACCTGGGACAACGGCGTGCCAGGCGTACTGCTGGATTACAATCTTTTTGCCAGCCATTATCAGCACAATAGCAGCGGCAGCAATGACAACGCCAATACCTATGGTACCGCCGGTGCGAACATGGGCGCGTGGCGCCTGCGAAGCGATTACCAGTACACGCGAAGCGATACTGAAGCAAGCTCAGAGCAGGATGGCCGTTTTTCACGCGTGTATATGTTCCGCCCTCTGCCCTCGATCGGTGCGAAACTGACGCTGGGTGAAACGGATTTCCAGTCCTCCATTTTTGACGCCTTCACCTACACCGGCGCATCGCTAATCAGCGATGAACGTATGCTGCCATGGTCGCTGCGCGGCTATGCCCCACAGATTACCGGAATAGCACAAACCAACGCCACCGTGGCCGTAAGCCTTGCCGATCGCGTGATTTACCAGAGTAAAGTGCCACCAGGACCCTTTGTTATTCAGGATCTTAACCAGTCGGTTCAGGGCACGCTGGACGTCAAAGTCACGGAAGAAGACGGACGCGTCAACACCTTCCAGGTCTCGGCTGAATCCGTGCCGTTTTTAACGCGCAAGGGCCAGGTGCGCTATAAGCTCGCGGCGGGTAAAGCGCGCCAGGGCGCCTCCCATGATGTTGAAGATAATGCCTTCATGAGCGGCGAATTTTCCTGGGGCATGCTGTCGCACACCTCTCTGTATGGCGGCACGCTGGCCGATGGCGACCGTTATCGTTCCGTCGCTGCCGGGATCGGCCAGAATATGGCCTGGCTGGGGGCGCTCTCTTTTGACGTCACGCAGGCTACCAGCCAGCTGCCACACCAGCGCAGCCAGACGGGTTACAGCTATCGCATTAACTACAGCAAGCGTTTCGATACCACCGGCAGTCAGCTTACGCTCGCCAGCTACCGCTACTCAGACCCACAGTTTTTGAGCTACGCCCGCTACCTGGATTATGACAACGGTGACCGCCAGTCGGAAAAACAAACCCTGAGCGTGACGGCAAGCCAGTACATTTCAGCGTTATCCCTTAACCTGTACGTCAATATGCTGCGTCAGACATGGTGGAATGATTCACCCTCCACGACCGGCAGCATCACGGCGGGCTACAACTTTGATATAGGTCGCTGGAAGAACCTTGGCGTAACCCTGTCCTGGAGTAAAACGCATTACGAGGAGGAAGACGAAAATGACGATACTCAGTTTTATCTCTCGCTCAGCGTACCGCTCGATCCCGATCATCGACTTAACTATGACCTGCGTAACAGCGACACGCTGAGCCATAACGTGTCGTGGTATGACACGTCGGATCGCAATAATACCTGGGGCGTTTCCGCAGGTACGGAGAGCGGGAAGCCAGATTCCGGCGCGCAGGTCAGCGGGAATTATCAGCATTATTCTGCGTACGGCGATCTCAATCTCTCCGGCAGCTATAAAGCTAACGAATATAACTCCCTCAGCGCGAGCTGGAGCGGTTCCTTCACCTCAACGGCGAAAGGCGCCGCGCTGCACCGGCGCAGTTACGGTAATGAACCCCGCGTAATGGTCAGCACCGACGGGGTAGGCCATATCCCGCTGAACATGTCGCGCGATGAAACTAACCGTTTTGGCATCGGCGTTTTACCGTCATTCTCCAGCTATTCCCCCTCCAGCGTGCAGGTCAATATGAACAACCTTCCGGATGGCGTGGACGTGGACAACCGCGTCGTGACCTCAACCTGGACTGAGGGAGCCATTGGTTATCGTCAGATTGCCACGCGCGCAGGTCAGGACGTAACAGGCGTTTTGCGGATGTCGTCAGGAACACCACCACTCGGGGCGATTGTTCGCCTGGATGAAAGCAATTTACAGGTTGGGATGGTGGCCGATGAAGGCCGCGTCTGGCTCGGCGCCGTTGAGCCAGAACAGCAGTTTCGCGTGACATGGGGCGACAACCAACAGTGTCGCTTCTCGTTACCTTCTCACTTAGAAAACAGTATGCAGTTGATACTGCCGTGCCAGTAAGAAATCATCATGAAATTAACGCCGATTAAAAGCCTGTGCCTGATGCTGATCAGCACAACATTTACCGCCCACGCGGCCATTAACCTGGACCGCACGCGCATTGTTTTTCCAGAAAGCGACAAGGCCAGCAGCCTGAAAGTGGACAACCAGAGCAAGGCGCTGCCTTATCTGGCGCTCTCCTGGATTGAAGATGAAAAGGGGCAAAAAGAAGATGTGCACTTTATGGCGCTTCCCCCCATTCAACGTATCGAAGCGGGCGCCTCGTCGCAGGTAAGAATTGTTAAACAAGCCGCTACCCGCCAGTTGCCAAAAGACAGGGAATCGCTGTTTTATTTCAACCTGCGTGAAGTACCGCCTAAAAGCACCAGCGCCAGCGAGGAGCGCAGCGTGATGCAGGTTGCCATGCAGAGCCGAATTAAGCTCTTCTGGCGTCCGGAAGCGATTCGCAAAAAATCTGGCGAACTGACTGAAATGCGTATGGAAATTACTGCCAACGCGAAAGGGCTCACGGTCCACAACCCTACGCCGTACTACATCACGCTGGCGTGGCTGAGCAAAAATGCCAAAACCATGCTGCCGGGTTTTGACAGTCTGATGATTGCGCCTTTCGCCACGACAACTGCCTCTACCGGCGATTACCACGGTAGTTATTACAGCATCGGCTACATCGACGATTACGGCGCACTGAAAAAAGTCGACGTACAGTGCACCGGAACGGCGCAATGTAAGCTTAACGAACGGAAAATCGATAAAGATGCGAAAGCTCACTAGTTTCCTGCTTACATTGCTGCTTACAGCGCTGCCTTTGAAAGAAGCGCTGGCGCTCAACTGCTATCTGGGTGGATCTGGCGGCCCCGTCGAGGAGACAAAAACGATCTCCCCTTTTGCCATACCCAGCAACGCTCAGGTTGGCCAAAAAATATGGGAGTCTGATGACATTAAAATTCCGGTGACGTGTGACAATAACGTCACAAGCGGTTTCAAGCCGGAAGATGTTTTTGCCTGGGTAAACCCTTATCCTGCCGCAACCGATCCCTATTATGAACTGGGCGTCACCTATGAAGGCATAGATTACGATGCCACAGGCCAGCCCAACGGCGTGGATACCCGCCAGTGCCTGGACAACGATAACATCACCATTTACACCCCGGACCAAATCCGCCAGATGGGTTGGGAGAATCGCATCTGCTCTGGCAATCCGGATGATATCCACATTACGCGCACGTTCGTCGCCCGTTTACGACTTTTCGTGAGAATTAAGGCTATGCCGCCACATGGCTATGTCAGCTCGCTCAGCGATTACATCGTTGTGCAGTTTGACGGTAAGGGCGGCGTTAATCAGATGGCCGATGCGAAGAACCTTAAGTATCACATCAACGGACTGCAAAACATTACGGTGCTTGATTGCGGGGCGACGTTTACCATTTACCCTGAGAATCAGGAGATCGACTTTGGCACCTTCAGCGCGCGCGACATCGTGAATCAGCAGACGCGTATGCGCACGTTTTCAATACGAACCACCAAAGTGCAGGATGCCCAGTGCTCGGATGGATTTAAGATGGACTCGTCGTTTTACACAACCGAAACGCTCAGCGCAGACGACACTGCGGTACTGATAGGGAATGGGTTAAAACTGCGTATTCTTAACGGAACGGCCCCTTACACCTTCAACCAGTACAAAGAGTACGCCGATTTTACGGGCGATAAGATGAATGTTGAGCAAAACTACACAGCTGAACTTTCACGGGAAGAAGGGAAAGCGATTCAGTCCGGGCCGTTCGAAACCGTGGTACTGTTCAAAATTAACTACCACTAGAAACAAAAAAACCGGGTTTCCCCGGCTTTTTTACATCAGCATGTTCAGCTGGCTTTGCGCTCGTGCGCGCGGCGGTACTCTACCAGATCTTCAATCGTCACCACTGGCATATTGTGCAGACGCGCAAAGGTGATGCACTCCGGCGCACGCGCCATGGTGCCATCATCGTTGGTCAGTTCGCACAGCACGCCTGCGGGTTTGAAGCCAGCCAGCGTCACCAGATCGATGGTCGCTTCGGTATGACCACCACGGGTCAGCACGCCGCCCGGCTGCGCGCGCAGCGGGAAGACGTGACCAGGGCGGTGCAGATCGGAAGGTTTCGCACCATCAGCAATCGCTGCACGCACGGTGGTCAGACGGTCAGCCGCCGACACACCGGTGGTTACGCCATGCGCCGCTTCAATGGTCACAGTGAAGCCAGTACCAAAGGCGCTGGTGTTGTTTTCAACCATCATCGGCAGATCAAGCTGCTGGCGACGGTCTTCGGTGATGCACAGGCATACGATGCCGCTACCGTGACGGATGGTCAGCGCCATCTGCTCAACGGTCATGTTCTCGGCGGCAAAAATCATGTCGCCTTCGTTTTCACGGTTTTCATCGTCAAGCACCATCACACCGCGGCCTTCGCGCAGGGCATCCAGTGCATGTTCAACACGTTGAGTTGAAGTGCCAAAAGAGGAAAGTAGCGTCTGATTCATGGTAAAAAAACCTCATTAACTTTATGGTTACCAGAATCAGGGCAGTCTTAGGAGCGCCGTACAAGCGGCAAAAAAATAACGTGAGCGGGCTTTGCCCGACTGGATCGTTACTCTCTCCCATCCGGACTCTAACCGTCGGCCCCGGAATTACACCGGATCTGCTGACCTTTGAGAATTCACCCAAAGCGCTCGCGGGCTTTCAGCGTTAAGCTGATTTACCGCCGGTGGGGAATTTCGCCCCGCCCTGAGAATAAGCGAGATAACTATAACGCTATTGATTACCCTGGGCAATGCATAAGCTTCAAACAATTTTGTTTAACCCGCGGCATGACACGCTACAATAGGCACTAACACCTTTTCATCAAGGGAAACGACAATGATTGACCCAAAGAAAATTGAGCAGATCGCACGTCAGGTTCATGAGTCCATGCCGAAAGGTATTCGTGAGTTTGGTGATGACGTTGAGAAGAAAATCCGCCAGACGTTGCAGGCACAGTTGGTTCGCCTTGATTTAGTCAGCCGCGAAGAGTTTGACGTGCAGACGCAGGTGCTGCTGCGCACCCGCGAGAAGCTGGCGCTGCTGGAACAACGTTTGACCGAGCTGGAAAACCGCAATGCGCCGGAAGAAGTGAAGCCAGCGCCAGCTATTCCACCGGTGGATGACCAGGCATAAGTGCGGCCTGATGCCCTCACCCCAGCCCTCTCCCACAGGGAGAGGGTGAAAAACGAACGGGCCAACAGGCCCGTTTTTTACTGACTGTCTTTCTGGATCTTCTTAATGATGTTGGTGGTTGAACACCCGTCCTCAAAGTTGAGCACCATTACTTCACCACCATTCGCCCAGACCTCTTCGCTACCTGCGATTTGCTCTGGTTTGTAATCACCGCCCTTCACCAGCAGGTCAGGCAAAATTCCGGCAATCAGGCGCTGCGGGGTGTCTTCTTCAAATGAGACCACCCAGTCCACCGCTTCCAGCGCGCCGAGCACTATCATGCGCTGCTCCAGCGGGTTAACCGGACGCGTTTCACCCTTCAGACGTTTGGTTGAGGCATCGCTGTTGACCGCCACAATCAGGCGGTCGCCCAGCTTGCGCGCATTCGCCAGATACGACACGTGGCCCGCATGCAGGATGTCGAACACGCCGTTCGTCATCACCACTTTTTCACCGCGTTTGCGCGCGGCGGCAACGGCCACTTTCAGCTCGTCTTCGGTCATGACGCCAAAGCCGGTATCCGCACGCCCACGCACCGCGTTTTCCAGCTCAATTGGCGAAACGGTGGAGGTCCCGAGTTTACCGACGACCACGCCCGCCGCGGCGTTCGCGAAGTAGCATGCTTCTTCCAGGGAGTTACCCGCCGCCAGCGTCGCCGCCAGCACGCCAATCACCGTATCACCGGCACCGGTCACGTCGTACACTTCCTGCGCCTGGGTTGGCATATGCAGCGGCGCCTTGCCCGGTTGCAGCAGCGTCATGCCCTGCTCGGAACGGGTCACCAGCAGCGCAGACAGCTCGAAATCAGCGATGATTTTCATGCCGCGCTCAACCAGCTCTTCTTCAGTTTTGCACTTGCCCGCCACCGCTTCGAATTCAGAGAGGTTTGGCGTCAGCAGGGTTGCGCCGCGATAGCGCTCAAAATCGGTGCCTTTCGGGTCGATCAGCACCGGAACGCTGGCTTTGCGCGCCAGCTGGATCATGGTCTGCACGCTCGCCAGCGCGCCTTTGGCATAATCAGACAGCACCAGCGCGCCAATATTGCCCAACGCCTGGTTAATGCGCTCGTGCAGCGGCTCGGGATCAACGCCTTCGAACCCTTCTTCAAAGTCGAGGCGGATTAGCTGCTGGTTACGCGACAGCACGCGAAGCTTGGTGATGGTTGGGTGGGTCGGAACAGAAACGAAGTCACACTTCACATTCACGTCCGCCAGCGACTTGCTCAGCGCACGCGCCGCATCGTCAATGCCGGTCAGGCCAACCAGACGCGAATGTGCGCCCAGAGAGGCTATGTTCATCGCCACGTTTGCCGCGCCACCGGGACGCTCTTCAATGGTGTCGACCTTTACCACCGGTACCGGTGCTTCCGGAGAGATGCGGCTGGTCGGCCCATACCAGTAGCGATCCAGCATCACATCACCGACAACCATAACTCCAGCACGTTCAAACTCTGGCAGTGTTACTTTCATTCCTGACTCCAGAAAGATTCACAATTTGCGCGCGATAATATCACACTTGTTTTGTTACGCACGGTTCCACTAGCCACTTCTGCCAGCTTGTAGTCACCTGCGCGCGTTCGTCGGCGAAACAGTCCAGCGCCACATGGCCCGGCTGTTCCTGTAATGCCAGATGGTGCAACTCATCACGCAGTGTGGTGTAGGCGCGGGTTAAGGCCTGCGCCTCCTGCTCATCCATAATGTCGTTCTGCGCCAGCAGTTCCAGTATGCGCACGTTATCCGACCAGCGGGTCAGCTTCGGCTTATCGTGCGCGTGCAGCAGCACCAGGTACTGAGTGATAAACTCAATATCGGTAATCCCGCCTTCATCGGCTTTGATATCAAAGCGATCGCGATGTTTGTTGCCAAGGTGCGCGCGCATCTTCTCCCGCATTTCCCGCACTTCGGTTTGCAGCGTACTGCCCTCGCGCGGGGTCGTCATGACCGCCTTGCGGATCGCATCGAACTGCGTTTTGAGCTGCGGATCGCCATACACCACGCGGGCGCGCACCAGCGCCTGATGCTCCCACGTCCAGGCTTCGTTCTTCTGATAGTCGGCGAAAGCCTCCGTCGAGGTGACCAGCATGCCTGCCGCGCCGGACGGGCGCAGACGCGCATCCACTTCATACAGAATGCCGGATGAGGTGCGGGTGCTGAACAGGTGCATAATGCGCTGGGCCAGACGCAGGTAGAACTGCCGTCCGTCAATCTCACGTTCGCCGTCGGTCATGACGTCTGCCGGACAGTCGTGGAGGAAAATCAGATCCAGATCGGAGCTGTAGCCCAGTTCCCAGCCGCCCAGCTTGCCGTACCCCACCACCGCAAAACCGCGGCCTTCACGGTCAGCAAGGTGCTTCGGCTGGCCGTAGCGGGCTACCATCTGCACCCACGCCTGATGGACAACCGCGTCGATGATCGCTTCCGCCAGCCAGGTTAAGTGATCGCTCACTTTCATTACCGGCAGGGTACCGGCGATATCTGCCGCCGCCACGCGCAGCATCTGTGCCTGCTTAAACTGACGCAGCGCCTCAAGCTGTTGCTCTTCGTCCTCTTCCGGCACGCGCAGCAGATACTGACGCAGCTCGTCGCGGTAGGCATCCGTCGCCGTCGGCTGATAGAGGGTATTCGGGTCGAGCAGTTCGTCCAGCAGCAGCGGATAACGCGCCAGCTTGTTCGCCACCATCGGCGAGGCGGCGCAGAGGGAAATCAGGTGCTTCAGCGCACCGGGAAACTCGCTTAACAGCTCGAGGTAAGTGGTACGCGTGACGATCCCGCTCAGCAGCGGCATCATGCGCGACAGCGGCACCGGCGCATCCTCGCGGGAGCAGACATCGCTCAGCAGATGCGGCATCAGATGATCCAGCACCTGACGACCGCGTGGGCCGATAGCGCGTTTGTTCAGTTCGAGGCGGAAATCGGCAATCAGCGCCACCACGCGATGGCGGGCATCGTCGCTTAAGTGCGCCAGCACCGGCGTGGTGTCATCTTCCTGGAGCGCGTCCTGCCACAGTTCGCGCCAGTGCTCGGAGAGCGCATCGTCCTGCGATTCAGTTTCGTCGTCGCCGATCAGATCGTTAAAGATGCGGCGCACGCCCGCCATATGCGCTTCCAGCCGTTGCGTCAGCGCCGCCCAGTCATCCACCCGCATCCCCCAGGCCAGACGCGCCCGGTTCAGCTCATCGCCCGGCAACGTCTGGGTCTGTTCGTCGTTGATACTTTGCAGCAAATTTTCCAGACGACGCAGGAAGAGATAAGAGTCACGCAGCGTTTGCGCGTCGCCTTCCGGCAGCAGATGCAGCTGATCGATAGCGCTTAGCGTCGGCAGCAGCGAGCGGGATTGCAGAGAAGGTTCACGCCCGCCGCGTATCAGCTGGAAGACCTGGACGATAAATTCGATCTCACGAATACCGCCAGCACCGAGCTTGATGTTGTCTTTCAGGCCACGGCGACGCACCTCGCGGGCAATCATCCCTTTCATATTTCGCAGGGACTGGATAACGCTGAAGTCGATGTAGCGGCGGAACACGAACGGGCGCAGCATGGCGCGCAGCTCGTTGGCGTAGGCATCGTCGCTGTCGCCCATGATCCGCGCTTTGACCATCGCGTAACGCTCCCAGTCGCGACCCTGCTCCTGGTAGTAATCTTCCAGCGCGGCAAAGCTCAGCACCAGTGGCCCGCTGTCGCCAAACGGACGCAGGCGCATGTCCACGCGGTAAACAAAACCATCCTGCGTGGGCTGATCCAGCGCCTTAATCAGCCGCTGCCCCAGACGAGTAAAGAACTGGGCATTGTCCAGCTCGCGACGGCCGCCGCGCGTGGAGCCGTTCTCGGGCCAGGCAAAAATCAGATCGATGTCTGAGGAGAAGTTCAGCTCGCAGCCGCCCAGCTTGCCCATCCCCAGGATCAACAGTGGCTGAGGAACCCCTTCCTCGCTGCACGGCGTGCCCCACTCTTTACAGCAGGCGGCGTAGAGCCAGTCCCGCGCGGCGACAATCAGCGTCTGCGCCAGCTCGCTCAACTGCTGCAAGGTGCTCTCTTCACTCACCAGCTCCAGCGCCTGCGCCCAGGCAATGCGTACCATCACCCGGCGGCGGAACTGACGCAGAACGCGCATCAGCGTGGCTTCGTCTGCCACCTCTGCCAGCGCGGTTTGCAGCCAGCCAGCATAATGCCGCCACTCGTCAGCCTGCGGCGGCGCGCTTTCCAGCTCTGCCAGCCAGTCCGGGTTAGCGCTGACGCTCTCCTGCACAAAATCACTGAACGTGAGCACGCTTTTCGCCTGCTCGCTTAACGATGACGCGGGTAACGACTCAGGCAGGCGTTCGCAAACGGTCTGCCAGTGCTGCTGTAACTGCGAAGAAAGCGGCATATCAGGGGTTCCTTGCCAGAATTAACGTTTTCCGCTGTGCAGCCAGTACGGATCCTGCGAAATGGCCTCGTTGCGGAAATGCTCGATCTCAATCTGCTGACGGGTCTCGATGGCATGCTTAAGCCCCTGCCAGTTCTCCAGCCAGGCCTGCGCCTTCACGCCCTCATACGCACCCGACAGCAGCAACATGCTGTCGATGTTACGCGCCAGGCGGGGAAGCTGATCGCCATACTGGTCGCCCAGCGGATGCGCAAAGGTGGTTCTCAGTTCGGCCGCGTGACGGGAGAGGTGGATATCCGCAAAACGTTTGAAGTTTTCCGCAATTTTGGCCTGCCCTTTCGCATCGAGGAAGGTGCGCCAGCCGCGCGTCACCAGAAATTCGGTCAGCGCCAGTTTCGCGCTGGCGTTTTGCGGGCTGTAGATCGCCGTTTGTGCCGACACGTCGGAAAGCATCAGCGTTTCGGTTTGAGTGAGCAAATCACGTAAGTGAGTGCTGGCTTTACGCGGTACAATGCCGCCAAAGAGCGTCAGGGTATGACGTACCAGCCCCATAGCGGCCAGCACCTGTTTTTTGGCATTTTTCACGTTACGCGCCCACAGCTCCTCGTGGAACTGCCACTGAGAGAGTGCCAGCTCCAGCGCCGCTTCCATCCCCTGCTCAACGGAGGCTTTCGGCACAACGCGCAGAATCGGGGTTTCTCGCAGCACGCGCGGCGCATTCCCGGCGGCCAGGTGATAGCCGCGTGCCGCTTTACTCAGGCTGCCCTGACGCAGTCCAGGCTGGTTCACCAGCTTGCGCGCCAGCTTCAGCACATCGCTCGCGTCGCCATCAAGCAGTTCGAGTTCCAATTCGCAGATCGGCTCCTGCTCTTCACCAGCCTTAATTTCACCCCGATCAAACGCGATCTCAATGCGGCTCTTGCCTTCCGTCACCAGCCATTTCTCGCGCCAGAAATCGGTGCTGAACAGCGGTTGCGCCTCTGCCGACAGCGTTGCGGGCAGCGTTCCTTCCGGCCACACTTCCGCCGGAAAACGATCCAGCTCAAGTTCTGGCTTACTGATGTCGATATTGTATTCCGGACGCTGGTGTAAACCGCCCACCACGCGACCGGCGATTTTCATCGTCATCTCGTAGCGCCCGTTCGCCCCCCGGATGCGCAGGCCCATATCATGGTTGCGCAGCCAGTTGTCCGGCGTTTCGTAATAGATGTTGAGCAGCTGTACGGGTTCATGGTGCTCGCCGGACAGCGTATTCAGATGCTGGCGGAGCGCGTCAGCGCTGTCTTTTTCGACGATAAACTTTAATTCGATCTCTTGTGCCATAGCCTTGTACTTTTGCGTGCGTCACAGACGCGTCGATGAAGGCGAACTTCCTCGCCATTTGTTTGTCAGTACATAGTATTTTGCGCCAAATTGCCACGCAATGAGCAATTTGACGGGCGTAAAAGTTTAAAGCGGTGGAAATCATGACACAGATGATTCCGATTGATGATGAATCCTTTGCGTAGCG
This sequence comes from Enterobacter sp. MGH119, assembly GCF_001037675.1. Lineage (NCBI taxonomy): Bacteria > Pseudomonadati > Pseudomonadota > Gammaproteobacteria > Enterobacterales > Enterobacteriaceae > Enterobacter > Enterobacter sp. MGH119. The sequence continues at coordinate 486,979 of NZ_KQ089930.1, forward strand.
ACACTGATACCACTACTATCGTTCCACTTTTTATGAAAATAACGACTGATATGCTTAAATTACGCCTGATTGGACTTACTTTACTCGCTTTTAGCGCCGCAACCGCGGTCCACGCTGAAGAGAAACGTTACGTTTCTGATGAACTGAATACCTGGGTACGCAGCGGCCCTGGAGACAATTATCGCCTCGTGGGTACGGTAAATGCCGGCGAGGAAGTGACCCTGCTGCAAACTAACGCAGACACCAATTACGGTCAGGTTCGTGACAGCTCTGGCCGCACCTCATGGATCCCGCTGAAAGAGCTGAGCACGGTGCCAAGCCTGCGCACCCGCGTGCCGGATCTGGAAAATCAGGTGAAAACCCTGACTGACAAGCTGAACAACATCGACGGCACCTGGAACCAGCGCACCGCAGAGATGCAGCAGAAAGTGGCGCAAAGCGACAGCGTGATCGCCGGTCTGAAAGATGAAAATCAGAAGCTGAAAAATGAGCTGATCGTCGCGCAGAAGAAAGTGAACGCCGCGAATCTACAGCTGGATGACAAACAACGCACCATCATCATGCAGTGGTTTATGTATGGCGGCGGAGTGCTGGGCGTCGGTCTGGTGCTGGGTCTGGTGCTTCCTCACCTTATCCCAAGCCGTAAACGTAAAGACCGCTGGATGAACTAACTCGTCTTCTCTGCCACACTTACGTATCATCTTGCGAAAAGAGAAAACGGGAGTGTTGGCGTGAAGAGTTATCTGGTCGGTGGTGCGGTACGTGATGCGTTATTAGGTCTGCCGGTCAAAGATAAAGACTGGGTCGTGGTCGGTGCCACGCCCGAAGCGATGATTGACGCGGGCTACCAGCAGGTAGGCCGCGATTTTCCTGTGTTCCTCCATCCGAAAAGCCGGGAAGAGTACGCCCTGGCGCGAACCGAACGGAAATCCGGTTCCGGTTATACCGGCTTCACCTGCTATGCCGCGCCGGATGTGACGCTGGAGCAGGACTTACTGCGCCGCGATCTCACCATTAATGCCCTGGCGCAGGACGAAAACGGCCATATTATCGACGTCTACGGCGGCCAGAACGATCTGCGCGACCGTCTTTTACGCCATATTTCCCCCGCCTTTTCTGAAGATCCGTTACGCGTACTGCGCGTGGCGCGTTTTGCCGCCCGTTATGCCCATCTCAGCTTCCGCATCGCCGACGAGACGATGGCGCTGATGACGGCCATGACCGACGCGGGCGAGCTGGAACACCTGACGCCAGAACGCGTCTGGAAAGAGACCGAAAACGCCCTGACTACCCGTAATCCGCAGATCTTTTTCCAGGTTCTGCGCGACTGCGGGGCGCTGAAAGTGCTGTTCCCGGAAATAGATGCGCTGTTTGGCGTGCCCGCCCCGGCGAAATGGCACCCGGAAATTGATACCGGCATTCACACCCTGATGACGCTGAGCATGGCCGCTATGCTCAGTCCTGAAGTGGACGTGCGCTTTTCCACTCTCTGCCATGACCTCGGCAAAGGGTTAACGCCAAAGGAATTGTGGCCACGCCATCACGGGCACGGTCCGGCTGGCGTAAAGCTGGTTGAAGGGCTTTGCCAGCGCCTGCGCGTGCCGAATGACATTCGCGATCTGGCAAAGCTGGTCGCCGAGTTCCACGACCTGATCCACACCTTCCCGATCCTAAAACCCGCCACCATCGTCAGGCTGTTTGATAACATCGACGCCTGGCGCAAGCCGCAGCGCGTGGAGCAGATCGCGCTCACCAGCGAGGCTGACGTGCGCGGGCGTACCGGGTTTGAAGCGTCCGATTATCCGCAGGGTCGTTTGCTGCGTGAGGCGTGGGACGTAGCGAAAGCGGTGCCAACGAAAGAGGTGGTGGAGGCAGGGTTTAAAGGCCCGGAGATCCGCGAAGAGCTGACGAAGCGGCGGATTGATGCGGTTGCGGCGTGGAAGGAAAAACGTTGCCCTCAGCCGAAAGACTGAGGGCGGTCGGTCATCAGAAGAAGACCACGTACACGGCAGCCGCGACGATAAAGCGGTAGATCGCGAACGGAATAAACGAAATACGCTTAATCAGTTGCAGGAAGGTTTTGATGGCGATCAGCGCCACAATGAAGGCGGTGATAAAGCCCACGGCGAACATCGGAATGTCACCCACGGTCAGGAAGCCGATGCTTTTGTAGAGATCCAGCGCGGTGGCGCCCATCATCATCGGCACCGCCAGCAGGAACGAGAACTCAGACGCCGCGTAACGGCTCACGCCCATCAGCATCCCGCCGGAAATGGTTGCCCCTGAACGGGAGAAGCCCGGCCACAGCGCCAGACACTGGAAGCAGCCAATCATAAACGCCTGACGATACGTCATATCGTCCAGACCTTCCGCACGCGGGGTTTTTGGCTTCAGCACTTCGGCGGCAATCAGCAGGAAGCCGCCGACAACCAGCGCGTACATCACGTTAATCGGGTTGAAGAGCGATTTAATGGTGTCGTGGAACACCAGCCCCAGCACCACTGCCGGGATCATCCCGAGCAGAATATGAATCAGCGTCAGACGCCCCTTGCCCTCTCCTTCACGCTGCGGCAAACGCCCGAAGTGGATGCCGATCAGACCAAACAGACGACGCCAGAACATCACAACCACCGCCAGGATAGAGCCCAGCTGGATCACCACCTCAAACGTCTTTGCGGTATCGCCTTCAAAGCCCAACAGATGGCCAACGATAATCATATGGCCCGTACTGGACACCGGCAAAAACTCCGTCAATCCTTCGACCACACCCAGTATTGCCGCCACCAGCAGCGAGTGCATATCGCTCATCTATAAACCCCTAAAAAGATATAAAAAAACGGTCGCCACAACGGCTACCGTGAAACATACAGCTCTAAGACCGATATAACCTAAAATGGTTTAGCTATTATGACGTTAAATCTTTCCTTTCAGATTTGTGCCACGCTCGATAATCACGCCCACGTTGGCGGCGCGCGCCACCGCGCCCGGCTTGCTTAGCTTAATGCGCACCCACGGGGAGTTAAATTTGCTCAGCAGCAGGTCTGCCACCTCTTCCGCCACGCGTTCTACCAGCGCAAATCGTTGCCCTTCCACATGGCCGATGACCGTTTCACTGATGTCGGCGTAGCTCAGACAATCATTCACATCATCGCTTTTCGCTGACTTGCGGTTATCCCAGCCCATTTCGATATCGAACACCAGTTTCTGCTCGATGGTCTGTTCCCAGTCGTAAACACCAATTGTGGTGATTACCGAAAGTTGCTCTATAAATACAATATCCATCACGACCTGCCTGCTTTTTGGCTAAACCGGATACCACTTCCGGCGAATTATGCGTATTATCCACAGATGCTGAGAATACAGATACATTTTCAAAACGGAACAGCGTTATGAGTGCAATCGCGCCTGGAATGATTATCCTCGCCTACCTTTGCGGCTCAATCTCCAGCGCCATTCTGGTCTGCCGCATCGCCGGGTTGCCTGACCCGCGTGAAAGTGGTTCCGGGAATCCGGGGGCGACCAATGTACTACGAATTGGCGGCAAGGGAGCAGCCGTAGCGGTTTTGATTTTTGACGTTCTGAAAGGAATGCTTCCCGTCTGGGGCGCGTATGCGCTCGGCGTCACACCCTTCTGGCTGGGGCTGATAGCCATCGCCGCCTGCGTCGGCCACATCTGGCCTGTTTTCTTTGGTTTTAAAGGCGGTAAAGGCGTGGCCACTGCGTTTGGCGCGATTGCGCCGATCGGCTGGGATCTCACCGGCGTGATGGCGGGCACCTGGCTGCTGACCATCCTGCTGAGCGGTTATTCGTCGCTGGGCGCCATCGTCAGCGCACTGATCGCCCCGTTCTATGTCTGGTGGTTTAAACCGCAGTTTACCTTCCCGGTGTCGATGCTCTCGTGTCTGATCCTGTTGCGCCATCACGACAACATTCAACGCCTGTGGCGTCGTCAGGAAACGAAGATCTGGACGAAGCTCAGACGTAAAAAGAAAGACGCTCAGTAAACCGTTCGTTATGCCTTATAACCAAATGTGATTTTTGTCACCTTCTGCCTGTGGTAACTGTTAGAGACACAACACAACCACACAAAAAGAAAATGGCAGAAATCACAGATTCAACTCCCCTTCCAGCGGCAGGAAACACCCCGGATGGCGATATCAAGTGGGTACGCAGCGCATCGGACGTTTCACGTCTCGTTAATGACGGCTCTCAGGGCCGGGCCAATGCCCGCATCGTGGTCGGTATCGCGCTCGGGGGAATTTTTCTCGATGCCTACGATCTCGGCGCGCTGGCATTCGGCATCAAAGACATCACCCGCGAATTTAACCTGACGCCCGCCGGTACCGGCATGGTGGCTTCAGCCATTACGTTTGGCGCGATTGTCGGGGCGCTGCTCGGCGGCTATCTTACGGATAAAATCGGGCGCTACCGCGTCTTTATGGCCGATATGGTATTCTTTGTCGTTGCCGCTATCGCCTGTGCGCTGGCCCCGAACGAATATGTGCTGGCGGGCGCGCGCTTTGTGATGGGTCTTGGCGTTGGGATCGACCTTCCCGTCGCGATGGCGTTTCTCAGCGAGTTCGCCAGACTGAAAGGCCCGGGGAATAAAGCCTCCAGCGTCGCGATGTGGTGTCCCACCTGGTATGCTGCCATCAGCATCTCTTATCTTCTGGTGCTCTTCTTTTACGCCGTGCTGCCGGAAAGCCACAGCGACTGGCTCTGGCGTCTGATCCTTGGCTTTGGCGCGGTGCCCGCGCTGGTGATTATCGCCATCCGCAGCCGCTATATGAGCGAATCCCCGGTCTGGGCGGCGAATCAGGGCAATCTGAAGGAGGCGGCGTCTATCCTGCGGCAGTCTTACAACATTAATGCCCACGTACCGCAGGATGCGCTCGACCAGCCCGCGCCTGTTGTGAACAAGGCAAAATGGTCGAACTACCTGAACCTGTTCCGCGGTATCTATCTGCGGCGTACCACGCTCGCCACGCTGCTGTCGGTCGTCTCCTCGTTCGCCTATAACGCCGTAGCCTTTGGCCTGCCGGTGATCATCTCCAGCTTCTTTGTGCAGTCGATGCTGACCACCATTCTGATCTCGCTGGCGCTTAATCTGCTGTTCGCGTTTGTCGGCGGGCTGCTGGCGGTGCGCTATGTTCCGCGCTTCGGCGCATGGCGGATGTCACTGGCGGGTTATGCGTGCCAGCTGGCGGCGCTGCTCGGCCTGGCGCTGATTGGCCGCCCTGACGGGTCCACGGAAGGCGTGGTCGCCGTCGCGATGCTGGCGCTGTTCCTGTTTGGCCAGGGTTTTGGTCCGGGTGCGCACACCATGACGTTTGCCTCTCTGAGCTACCCGACCTCGCTGCGCGGCGTGGGTGTGGGGCTTAACCAGACGCTGATGCGCAGCAGTTCAACGCTATCACTGTTTCTGTTCCCGCTGCTGGTCGCCTCGCTGGATACCGCCGTGTTCTGGGTGATTGCGCTGGCGCCGTTTATCGGCCTGGCCTCGCTGCTGGCGATCCGCTGGGAGCCGTCGGGGTATGATGTGGATGCAGAGGATTATCGCTAGCCTTTCTTGCCGGGTGGCGCTGCGCTTACCCGGCCTACATTACTGAAACCGGCTCACATGATCCGGTTTTTTTATCCATAAGCGACTCATATGACAGCCTTCATTTCCGCCAGGGCATACTGAAACGTATCCCGATAGTGCGGAAGTGGAAGCACCATGTTAGCAACTCAGGTCACTGATAATTCATACAAAGGCTGGCAGGCCTCGCTTGCCCTCCAGTTTTGTCATACCCCTGAGAAAACCCTCCTCCATTCCGCGCGTCACACCGGGCCACTTACCGTTCAGCGTCCGTTTTATCCCGAAGGGGAAACCTGCCACCTTTACCTGCTGCACCCGCCAGGTGGAATTGTGGGCGGGGATACGCTGGATATTTCCGTGCGGCTCGACGCCAAAAGCCATGCCCTCATCACCATGCCCGGCGCCAGCAAGTTCTATCGCAGCAGCGGCCCGCTGGCCTGCCTCAGTCAGCATTTTTACCTCGACGAAGAGGCCACGCTGGAGTGGCTGCCGCAGGACACCATTATTTTCCCCGGCGCTAACGCCGCGCTGCGTTCCGTCTTTCACCTGCACGCCACCAGCACGCTGCTGGCGTGGGAGCTGTACTGTCTGGGCCGTCCGGTGATAAACGAAACCTTCAGCCAAGGCACGCTGGAGAGCCGCCTTGAGGTGTGGGTGGATGGCGAGCCGCGTCTGATTGAGCGACTGCATCTCAGCGGTGGCGATCTGACGCCCGTCGCGGACCATCCGTGGGTCGGCACGCTGCTGTTCTATCCGGCCCGGGAAGCACATCTCGACACGGTGCGCGAGCGGCTCGCCCCGCTGGAAAACTTTGGCGGGGCGACGCTCACCGACGATCTGCTGTCGGTGCGTTTTCTCTCGCACGACAACCTGATTTGTCAGCGGGTGATGCGCGATATCTGGCAGTCGCTTCGCCCGCTTTTAACCCCCAAAACCGCCTGTTCGCCGCGCATCTGGCAGACATAAGAGAAACGCTATGGAACTGACTCCCAGAGAAAAAGACAAGCTGTTGCTGTTCACCGCCGCGCTGGTTGCCGAACGCCGCCTCGCGCGCGGGGTAAAGCTCAACTATCCGGAATCGGTCGCGCTGATCAGCGCCTTTATTATGGAAGGCGCGCGCGATGGCGAAACCGTCGCCTCGCTGATGGAAGCCGGCCGCCACGTCCTGACGCGCGATCAGGTGATGGAGGGCGTACCGGAGATGATCCCGGATATTCAGGTGGAAGCCACCTTCCCGGACGGATCCAAGCTCGTCACCGTCCACAACCCGATCGTGTAAGGAGCGCGTGATGATCCCAGGTGAATACCGGATCCAGTCCGGCAACATTGCTCTCAACGTCGGGCGCGAAACCCGAAGTGTGATAGTGGAAAACCACGGCGACAGGCCGATCCAGGTGGGATCGCACTATCACTTTTACGAGGTCAACCCGGCGCTGAAGTTCGATCGCGAGGCCACCCGAGGCTACCGGCTGAACATCCCGGCGGGCACCGCTGTGCGCTTCGAGCCCGGCCAGAAGCGGGAAGTGACGCTGGTGCAGGTGACGGGCGCACAGCGCATTTTCGGTTTTCGCGGCGAGATCATGGGCGAGGTGAAACATGGCTGAGATTTCACGCCAGGCGTATGCCGATATGTTCGGCCCCACGACCGGGGATAAAGTGCGGCTGGCCGACAGCGAACTGTGGATCGAAGTAGAAGACGATCTCACGATCTACGGAGAAGAGGTTAAATTCGGCGGCGGAAAAGTGATCCGCGACGGCATGGGACAGGGGCAGATGACCGCCGACGACTGCGTGGATCTGGTGCTCACCAACGCGCTGATCGTCGATCACTGGGGGATCGTGAAAGCGGATATCGGCGTAAAAAATGGGCGGATCTTCGCCGTCGGCAAAGCCGGAAACCCGGACATTCAGCCCGGCGTGACGATCCCGATTGGCGCAGCAACGGAAGTGATCGCCGCCGAAGGCAAGATTGTCACCGCTGGCGGGATCGACACCCATATCCACTGGATCTGTCCGCAGCAAGCGGAAGAGGCGCTGGTCTCTGGCGTCACCACCATGATCGGCGGCGGCACCGGGCCCGCGGCAGGTACAAACGCCACCACCTGCACGCCGGGGCCATGGTATATCGCCCGCATGTTGCAGGCTGCCGATACGCTGCCGGTGAATATTGGCCTGCTGGGCAAAGGGAACAGTTCAAACCCGGACGCGCTGCGCGAGCAGATCGCGGCAGGTGCCATCGGGCTTAAGATCCACGAAGACTGGGGTGCGACGCCTGCGGCCATCAACTGCTCGCTGGAGGTCGCTGAAGAGATGGATATCCAGGTGGCGCTGCACAGCGACACGCTGAACGAGTCCGGTTTTGTCGAAGATACTCTGGCCGCCATCGCCGGGCGCACCATCCACACCTTCCACACCGAAGGGGCGGGCGGCGGCCATGCGCCAGATATCATCATCGCCTGCGCGCACCCGAATATTCTGCCCTCCTCCACCAACCCGACGCTGCCCTACACGGTCAACACCATCGACGAGCACCTGGACATGCTGATGGTTTGCCATCACCTCGACCCGGATATCGCCGAGGACGTGGCGTTTGCCGAATCCCGCATTCGCCGGGAGACCATCGCCGCCGAAGACGTGCTGCACGATATCGGCGCGTTCTCACTCACCTCGTCAGATTCACAGGCAATGGGCCGCGTGGGGGAAGTGATTATCCGCACCTGGCAGGTCGCGCACCGCATGAAGGTTCAGCGCGGCGCGCTGCCGGAAGAGACCGGCGATAACGACAACTTTCGCGTGAAGCGCTATGTTGCCAAATACACCATCAACCCGGCGCTGACCCACGGCATTGCCTATGAGGTGGGGTCGGTTGAGGCGGGCAAGCTGGCGGATCTGGTGGTCTGGTCCCCGGCGTTCTTCGGCGTCAAGCCCGCCACCATCGTCAAAGGTGGGATGATCGCCTGCGCACCGATGGGCGATATCAACGCCTCTATCCCGACGCCGCAGCCGGTGCATTACCGCCCGATGTTTGGCTCGCTGGGCGCCGCACGCCACGCCACGCGCCTGACGTTTATCTCACAGGCCGCCAGTGCGAACGGCATCCCGCAGCAGCTCAACTTGCAGAGCGCCACGGCGGTGGTGAAAGGCTGCCGGACGGTGAAAAAGGCGGACATGATCCACAACGCTCTGCAACCGAACATCACCGTCGACTCGCAAACCTACGAGGTGCGCGTCGACGGCGAACTGATTACCAGCGAACCGGCTGACGTTCTGCCGATGGCACAACGCTATTTCCTGTTTTGAGGAGTGATGATGATTTATCTGACCCAACGCCTGGACCACGCACACCCGACTACCGCCAGCGTCACGCTGCCGATTGACGTGCGGGTGAAAAGCCGCGCCCGCGTGGCCCTGAACGACGGTCGCGAAGCCGGGCTGATGCTGCCGCGCGGTTTGCTGCTGCGCGGCGGCGATCTGCTGACCACCGACGACGGCAGCGAGGTGATCGAAGTGATCGCGGCCCCGGAGTCGGTTTCCGTGGTGCGCTGCGCCGATCCGTTCCTGCTCGCCCGCGCCTGTTACCACCTGGGCAACCGTCACGTGCCGCTGCAAATTATGCCCGGCGAGCTGCGCTACCACCACGACCACGTTCTTGACGACATGCTGCGTCAGTTCGGGCTGGAGGTGACCTTCGCCAGCCTGCCGTTTGAACCGGAAGCGGGGGCTTACACCAGCGATGCCCACAGCCATGGCCACTCCCACGCTCATTCACATTAAGGACTCATCATGCGCAAGTATTTACCGCTGTTTCTGCTGGCCTTTTCCGTTCCGGCGCTTGCCCATCCGGGCCACGGGACCGACAGCTTCCAGGCCGGATTTCTCCATCCGCTGACCGGGCTGGATCACCTGCTGATGCTGACGGGGGCTGGCGTGCTGTCCGCCCTGAGCGGCCGCAAGCTGCTGCTGCCGTTAGCAACGCTCGGCATGATGCTTGCTGGCGCCGTTGCGGGCAGCCTGCTCGGCGGTTTTAGCGGCATGGAAATGCTGATTATCGCCTCGCTGGCGGTCTGCGGCGTAATGATGTTCAAGACTGAAAATCGCCTGCTGCTGGCGGTGCCAGCCCTGGCGATGTTCCACGGCTGGGCGCACGGCGTGGAGATGTCCGGCCACAGCTTCTGGCTCTTCACCAGCGGGTTTATGTTAGCCAGCGCCACGGTGCTGTGCGCCAGCTTCGCGGCAGGGCTGCTGCTGCGCCGTCACGACGGCCTGCGTAAAACCTTCGGTGGCGGGCTGATCGTCTCTGCCCTGCTGGCGCTGATGAGCTGATGGAGCACGCCCGCCAGCGGCTGCGCCTGATGCAGCTCTCCAGCAGTAGCCTGCCGGTCGGATCGTTTACCTGGTCGCAGGGGCTGGAGTGGGCCGTTGAGGCCGGATGGGTCACGGACGCTGAGGCCTTCAGGCGCTGGCAGATCCAGCAGATGGAGCAGAGCTTTTTCTGCGTCGACCTGCCGCTGTTTATCCGCCTTTATCGTGCCTGCGAGAAGCAGGACGTCGCGACAGCAAAACGCTGGACGGCATACCTGCTCGCCTGCCGGGAAACGCGCGAGCTGCGCGATGAAGAACGCAACCGTGGCGCGGCCTTTACGCGCCTGATTAAAAGCTGGGAACCCGCCTGCCCGCCAGAATGGTTGCCGCTGTTGACGCAGAGCCAGCTCTGCGGTATGGCGTGGCTCGGCGTGCGCTGGGGCATTAGCGCGCGCGAGCTGGCGCTAAGCCTGGGCTACAGCTGGATTGAGAGCGCGGTGATGGCGGGCGTCAAGCTGGTGCCGTTTGGGCAGCAGGCCGCACAACAGCTGATTATCGACCTGAGCGACCATTTTGCCGCCGGGTTTGAACAGGCATTTTTACGTGGCGACGACGCGCTGGGGGCCGCTACGCCGCTGTCCGCCATCGCCTCCGCGCGCCACGAAACCCAATATTCACGACTATTCCGTTCCTGAGGAGTCAATATGGCTGATTACAAACATCCCCTGCGCGTTGGCGTGGGCGGCCCGGTAGGGTCGGGCAAAACCGCCCTGCTGGAAGCGCTCTGCAAGGCGATGCGCGATACCTATCACCTGGCGGTGGTGACTAACGATATCTACACCAAAGAGGATCAGCGCATCCTGACCGAGGCGGGTGCGCTGGAGCCAGAGCGCATCGTGGGCGTGGAAACGGGCGGCTGTCCGCACACCGCCATCCGCGAAGATGCCTCAATGAACCTGGCGGCGGTGGAAGCACTCAGCGAGAAGTTCGGCAATCTGGATCTGATCTTCGTCGAAAGCGGCGGGGATAACCTGAGCGCGACCTTCAGCCCGGAGCTGGCGGACCTCACCATCTACGTCATCGACGTGGCCGAAGGGGAAAAAATCCCGCGCAAGGGCGGGCCGGGGATCACCAAATCCGATTTTCTGGTGATCAATAAAACCGACCTCGCGCCGTACGTGGGGGCGTCGCTGGAGGTAATGGAGCGCGACACTAATCGCATGCGCGGCGAGCGTCCGTGGACCTTTACCAACCTGAAAGCGGGTGACGGGCTGGCGACGATCATTGCGTTTCTGGAAGAGAAAGGGATGCTGCGGGTGTAGTGCGGGTTGTTGCCGGGTGGCGGCTTCGCCTGACCCGGCCTACGGTTTTGTAGGCCCGGTAAGCGCAGCGCCACCGGGCAAAAAAACTCACGCCTCCGGCAGCTCCGCCAGCGGCCAGCGCGGACGCACGGACACGCTCAGGTCAGCCGTTGCGCCAGCGTTCAGGCGCACCATCCCGGCGTAGGCGATCATCGCCCCGTTATCGGTACAAAATTCAGGACGCGCGTAGAACACTTCCCCACGACGCTTTTGCATCATCTCTGCAAGCTTCGCGCGCAGCGTACGGTTGGCGCTCACGCCGCCTGCCATCACCAGGCGCTTAAAGCCGGTCTGATCCAGCGCGCGTTTGCACTTGATCATCAGCGTATCCACCACCGCATCTTCGAACGCACGAGCGATGTCGGCACGCGTCTGCTCGCTGTCGTCGTTATTGCGGATGGTGTTCGCCGCGAAGGTTTTCAGACCGGAGAAGCTGAAATCCAGCCCCGGACGATCAGTCATCGGCCGTGGGAAGACAAAGCGCCCTTCCGTGCCCTGTGCGGCCATTTTCGAGAGCATCGGGCCGCCCGGGTAATCCAGCCCCAGCAGCTTGGCGGTTTTGTCGAAGGCTTCACCGGCTGCATCGTCAATTGACTCGCCCAGCAGCTCATACTTGCCAATACCCGTTACGCTGATCAGTTGGGTATGACCACCGGAAACCAGCAGCGCCACAAACGGGAACGCTGGCGGATTGTCTTCCAGCATCGGCGCCAGAAGGTGCCCTTCCATATGGTGAACCGGAATGGCCGGAACATCCCACGCGAAGGCCAGTGAACGCCCTACCGTTGCGCCGACCAGCAGCGCGCCGACCAGGCCCGGTCCTGCGGTATAGGCCACGGCATCAATATCTTTTGCACTCAACCAGGCCTCTTTCAGCGCCGCCTGGATCAGGGGAACCGTTTTACGCACGTGGTCACGAGAGGCCAGTTCAGGCACGACGCCGCCGTAGTCAGCGTGCAATTTCACCTGACTATACAGTTGGTTGGCCAGAAGCCCTTTTTCGTCGTCGTAAATCGCGATGCCGGTTTCATCGCAGGATGTTTCAATACCCAGTACACGCATGACTTGTTTTACCTCGTTTCAATACCGCGCAGTGTAGAGCCTGGGCGGATTGTTGTAAAACTTTGTTCGCCCCAGGAAGAAGCCTCGTGTATACTCCTCACCCTTATTAAAGTCCCTTTCAAAATCGCATCGGTGCTTTACAAAGCAGCAGCATTTGCAGTAAAATTCCGCACCATTTTGAAATAAGCTGGCGTTGATGCCAGCGGCAAACCGAATTTATTAAAGGTGAGAGTTACATGCCGGTAATTAAAGTACGTGAAAACGAGCCGTTCGACGTAGCACTGCGTCGCTTCAAACGTTCATGCGAGAAAGCAGGTGTTCTGGCTGAAGTTCGTCGTCGTGAGTTTTATGAAAAACCAACGACCGAACGTAAGCGCGCTAAAGCTTCCGCTGTGAAACGTCACGCGAAGAAACTGGCTCGCGAAAACGCACGCCGTACTCGTCTGTACTAATCTGTTGAGGGCCACAGCCCTCAATTGACAGACAGAGTTGTAGTCGTAAGGCCGTGCTTCCGGAAGGAATGCGCGGCTTGTTTTCGTTTATAAGTCGCTTAAATTTTTGGGGCATATGGCCGGAAGAATCCCACGCGTTTTCATCAATGACCTGCTTGCCAGAACCGACATCGTCGATCTCATCGACGCGCGGGTGAAGCTAAAAAAGCAGGGCAAGAACTACCATGCGTGCTGTCCGTTCCATAACGAAAAAACCCCCTCTTTCACCGTAAACGGTGAAAAGCAGTTCTACCATTGCTTCGGCTGTGGCGCACACGGTAATGCCGTCGATTTTTTGATGAACTACGACAAGCTCGAGTTCGTTGAAACCGTCGAAGAGCTGGCGGCGATGCATAACCTTGAAGTGCCGTATGAAGCGGGCAGTGGGCCAAGTCAGATCGAGCGCCATCAGCGGCAAACGCTGTACCAACTGATGGATGGCCTGAATTCGTTTTACCAACAGTCTCTTAAGCACTCTGCGGCTGAGCCTGCGCGTCAGTATCTGAACAAGCGCGGACTGAGTGACGATGTGATTGCGCGTTTCGCTATTGGTTACGCCCCGCCCGGCTGGGACAACGTGTTAAAGCGTTTTGGCGGCAATAGCGAAGATCGTAAATCCCTCATCGACGCAGGCATGCTGGTCACCAACGACCAGGGACGAAGCTACGACCGCTTCCGTGAACGGGTGATGTTCCCGATCCGCGACAAGCGTGGCCGGGTGATAGGTTTTGGTGGTCGCGTGCTGGGTGATGCCCTGCCGAAATACCTTAACTCCCCGGAAACCGATATTTTCCATAAGGGCCGCCAGCTTTACGGTCTTTATGAGGCACAGCAGGATAATGCGGAACCTCCGCGTCTTCTGGTCGTCGAAGGCTATATGGATGTTGTTGCGCTGGCGCAGTACGACATTAACTATGCCGTTGCGTCGCTGGGAACGTCCACCACGGCGGACCATATCCAGCTGCTGTTCCGCGTCACCAACAACGTGATTTGCTGTTACGACGGTGACCGCGCAGGACGCGACGCCGCCTGGCGAGCGCTGGAAACCGCGTTGCCGTATATGACCGACGGGCGTCAGCTACGCTTTATGTTCCTGCCCGACGGTGAAGACCCGGATACGCTGGTGCGTAAAGAGGGCAAAGCGGCGTTTGAAGCGCGGATGGAGCAGGCTCAGCCGCTCTCCACGTTTCTGTTTAACAGCCTGATGCCGCAGGTTGATTTGAGTACCCCTGACGGGCGCGCGCAGCTCAGCACGCTGGCGCTGCCGTTAATCAGCCAGGTGCCCGGCGAAACGCTGCGCATCTATCTGCGTCAGGAGTTAGGCAACAAGCTCGGCATTCTGGATGACAGCCAGCTTGAACGTTTAATGCCGAAACAGGCTGAAAACGGCACGGTACGCCCCGCGCCTCAGCTAAAACGCACAACCATGCGTATACTGATAGGGTTGCTGGTGCAAAACCCCGAACTTGCTCCGCAAGTGCCGTCGCTGGCGGGTTTGAACCACGAAAAATTGCCCGGGCTTGGCTTATTTTCAGAATTGGTCAACACTTGTTTGTCTCAGCCAGGTCTGACCACCGGACAACTTTTAGAGCATTATCGCGGCACAAAAGAGGCCGCTACCCTTGAAAAACTGTCGATGTGGGACGATATAGCAGATAAGGATATCGCAGAAAAAACGTTCACCGACTCACTCAACCATATGTTTGATTCGATGCTTGAGTTGCGCCAGGAAGAGTTGATAGCTCGCGAGCGCACCCATGGCCTAAGCAGCGAAGAACGCCGGGAGCTCTGGATGATTAACCAGGAACTGGCGAAGAAATAAAAAATTTAACGGCTTAAGTGCCGAATATCGATCGGGAAGCCCCCGGCAGCCGCACTGAGAGGCAGCGGCAAAAATATAAGTACGCCCTCGCTTTAAATGTTGGCAGCCCATCGCCGACACCAATCAAACGAATTAAGTGTGGATACCGTCTTATGGAGCAAAACCCGCAGTCACAGCTGAAACTTCTTGTCCAACGCGGTAAGGAGCAAGGCTATCTGACCTATGCCGAGGTCAATGACCATCTGCCGGAAGATATCGTCGATTCAGATCAGATCGAAGATATCATCCAAATGATCAATGACATGGGCATTCAGGTGATGGAAGAAGCACCGGATGCCGATGATCTGTTGCTGGCTGAAACCTCCAACAACACTGACGAAGATGCGGAAGAAGCTGCTGCACAGGTACTGTCCAGCGTGGAATCTGAAATCGGGCGTACCACTGACCCGGTCCGCATGTACATGCGCGAAATGGGTACCGTTGAACTGTTGACCCGCGAAGGCGAAATTGACATCGCAAAACGCATCGAAGACGGGATCAACCAGGTTCAGTGCTCTGTTGCCGAATACCCGGAAGCGATCACCTATCTGCTGGAGCAGTACGATCGCGTTGAAGCAGAAGAAGCGCGTCTGTCCGATCTGATCACTGGCTTTGTCGACCCGAACGCTGAAGAAGATATGGCGCCAACCGCCACTCACGTCGGTTCTGAGCTGTCTCAGGAAGAGATGGATGACGACGAAGACGAAGATGAAGAAGAAGACGACGACAGCAGCGATGACGACAACAGCATCGACCCTGAACTGGCGCGTGAGAAATTTGCCGAGCTGCGTACCCAGTACGAAGTGACGCGTGACACCATCAAAGCGAAAGGCCGCAGCCATGCCGCCGCTCAGGAAGAGATCCTGAAGCTGTCTGAAGTGTTCAAACAGTTCCGCCTGGTGCCAAAACAGTTCGACTACCTGGTGAACAGCATGCGCGTGATGATGGATCGCGTACGTACCCAGGAACGTATCATCATGAAGCTGTGCGTTGAACAGTGCAAAATGCCGAAGAAGAACTTCATCACCCTCTTCACCGGCAACGAAACCAGCGAAACCTGGTTCAACGCCGCTATCGCGATGAACAAGCCGTGGTCTGAAAAGCTGCACGACGTGAAAGAAGACGTACAGCGCGGCCTGCAAAAACTGCATCAGATTGAAGAAGAGACCGGCCTGACCATCGAGCAGGTAAAAGACATCAACCGTCGTATGTCCATCGGTGAAGCGAAAGCCCGCCGTGCGAAGAAAGAGATGGTTGAAGCGAACTTACGTCTGGTTATCTCTATCGCCAAGAAATACACCAACCGTGGCCTGCAATTCCTGGATCTGATTCAGGAAGGCAACATCGGTCTGATGAAAGCGGTAGATAAGTTTGAATACCGTCGTGGTTACAAGTTCTCCACCTATGCTACCTGGTGGATCCGTCAGGCGATCACCCGCTCTATCGCAGACCAGGCGCGCACCATCCGTATTCCGGTGCATATGATTGAGACCATCAACAAACTCAACCGTATCTCTCGCCAGATGTTGCAGGAGATGGGCCGCGAGCCGACGCCGGAAGAGCTGGCTGAACGCATGCTGATGCCGGAAGACAAGATCCGTAAAGTGCTGAAAATCGCTAAAGAGCCAATCTCCATGGAAACGCCAATCGGTGATGATGAAGATTCGCATCTGGGTGATTTCATCGAGGATACCACCCTCGAGCTGCCGCTGGACTCTGCCACCACCGAGAGCCTGCGTGCCGCTACGCACGACGTGCTGGCTGGCCTGACCGCCCGTGAAGCCAAAGTGCTGCGTATGCGTTTCGGTATCGACATGAACACCGACCACACGCTGGAAGAAGTGGGTAAACAGTTTGACGTGACCCGCGAACGTATCCGTCAGATCGAAGCGAAGGCGCTGCGTAAACTGCGCCATCCGAGCCGCTCTGAAGTGCTGCGTAGCTTCCTGGACGATTAATCGGTCCTGAAATGAAAAAGCTCCCAATCGGGAGCTTTTTTTTGTTTATTCCCTCTCCCTGTGGGAGAGGGTCAGGGTGAGGGCATCAGGCCGCAGAGGAGCTAAAGCCCCCTCACCACAAGCGCCTCATCAAGTTCCCGATACGCCTCCACCAGCTTGTCCAGCGTCGCCCTGTTCAGCCCGCTGGGGTTCGGCAACACCCAAACCTGCGTTACGCCAATGGTAATGTCCTGCTTACCCCACTTCACACCGCGCTGGCTGAACGCCTGCTCGTAGGCCTGCTTGCCGAGGATCGCCAGCGCCGCGGGCTGATAGTCTTCAATTTTCGCGATCAGCTCACGCCCGCCAGCGCGCAGCTCATGCAGATTCACTTCGCTCGCCTGCACCGTGGGTCGCTCGACCAGCATGGTGATGCCACAGCGCGTATCCAGCAGCTGCTGCTCTTCTTCCGGCTTAAGCTGTTTGTCGGTAAATCCGGCCTGGTGGATCACCTTCCAGAAGCGATTTCCCGGATGAGCAAAGTGAAAACCGGTGTGCGCCGATGACTTGCCCGGATTAATACCGCAGAACACCACCCGCAGGCCAGGGGCCAGAATATCGTTGATCATCTCTACTCCTGTCTATGCATCTTAAGATAAGTATAAAGGATTGATTATGCGTTGTTTATAAAAACAGCAGGCAGGTGTGAATGGCTGGATTGCTGAGGGGAGTTACTTTATAATTCACCGCCACGGCCCCTTAGCTCAGTGGTTAGAGCAGGCGACTCATAATCGCTTGGTCGCTGGTTCAAGTCCAGCAGGGGCCACCAAATTTTAGCTTTAGAATCATCCAGTTAAGCCACTCGATTGAGTGGCTTTTTTGTAAGTAATCCACCACACGTAGCCCGGCCTGCCGCTTCCCCTCACAAACCCTAAAAACTAAAGAAATCCCCCATCGCGCCGATCATCATCCGTGTGTATTATTTCCTGTAGCTTTTACAACAACTAACCTTAACTCAAATACTTAAGCGCCAGAGCGAAAGGCATCATGAGCACACCGATCAAACGGCTAGAAATCATTAAAAATGCCATTGAGCTGGAAGATGACGACATCATCCGGAGCCAGTTGAAACGTCTCAAAGAGGAAGCCTTTGACGATGAACTCCTGTCCATCGTCGCGGCGCTTGAGCAGAAAAACTACACCGCAGCCCTTCGCGCTATCACCACCTGGCTGCAAAGCCAGCGCGCCGTTACCCCGTGGCGTGACCCGCAACTGGCGGCCAGCAAGCTGGAGCTAAAAGCCCTGGAAGAGCGTCTGCGCGATCTGATTGATCGTCGTAACGCCCGGGTACAGCAGCTTGACGAATTCAACGATCTCTATTTCTCCCGCCTCGGGCCGTTGATGCAGCAGATCCTCGCCCTGCGTAAAACGCTGGCGGAGCTTAACCTGCGTCGTCAGCAGGCGGAGACGCGTCGCCGGGAAGAGGATTACCGCCGCTGCCAGAGCTATATGGCGCAGGCCGTAGAGGTTCTGACAACGCTCACCCGGCGCTGGCGAGATCTGCCTGCGGATTCCGTTCAGGCGGCAGAGGCGCGCAAGCATCTTCAGCAGCAAAGTAATCTGATTGCCAACCTGCTGGCCGAAGCGATGGAGCTGGAGACCGGTTTAACGCGTGAAGAAGAGCCAGCACGTCAGGCGCGCGATGAGGCCAACGAAGAGTACAAGAAGTATCGCGAACAGCATCATGATGCCGAAGTTCGCCTGCGTAAAGGCAAGGATCTCTCTGAAGAGGATCGGAACGAGCTGAAGCGGCTCTGGCGTCAGGCTAGCAAGTTATGCCACCCGGATCTGGTTGCCGATGATTTAAAAGAAGAAGCCAACAGGATGATGGTGCAACTCAACCAGGCCAAACAGCGCGGCGACGTGAAGGCCATTCGCTCGCTGGTCGCCCGTCTGCAACAAGGGTTTGAACCGATGATGGCGAGCGACAGGCTGAACGACCTGGAACGTATTCGCAAAAAAATGGCACAGGTGCGTGAGCAAATCGACACCCTGGTGAACGAGCTGGCAGAGCTGGAGAAAGAAGAGTCCTGGCTGCTCGTCTCGTCGCTCAGCAATATGGAAGCCTACTTTGCCCAGCAGGAGAAAGCGCTGAAAGAGGTATGCGCCTCGCTCGAACATCAGGTGAGCGAAGCGCAGCTGGATCCCGCTGCCTGATTATTTGGCGTGCCAGTACGCGCTGGCACGCACCAGCTGTGGGTCAATTGCGTCGGTTTCAAACTGACGGCTCAGGCGTTTTACCACTTTCCCCTCTCCGGTCAGCCAGATAAAGTAATCCTCTTCCGGCACGGCCAGCGCTGCAAGATGGTCGGCTACCGCCTGCTCGTTGTGGCCAATAACCCAGGTAATGTTGAACCCGCTCAGGTGCGCCAGATAGTCCTGGTACGTCGCATCGCCCACGGTGACGATGGCGTGGATCGCCGGGCGAACAGGCAGTTTTGCGATGCCTTCTAAACGGCGGCGCAGCGCGGGCATGCCCGACTCGTCGCACACGTACAGCTGCCAGGCGTAATCTTCCGGCACCACCAGCGAACCACGCGGACCAGCGATGGTCAGCTTGTCGCCCACCTTCGCCTCTACCGCCCAGTTGCTGGCAATGCCGCCATCATGAACGAAGAAATCGAGCGCCAGCTCATGTTTTTCGTCATCGTACAGCGGGGTATAGTCACGCGCTTGCGGACGCACGCCGTCGCCCCAGTCGATGCCTTCATCAGTCACCACAGGCGGCACGAAAGTGGTGCCCGGTGCCGGGAAAAAGACTTTGGTATGGTCGTCAAAGCCGCGAGAGCTAAAGCCCTCCAGCGCCTCGCCGCCTAGCACAATGCGCTGAAATCCTGCACTGACTCGCTCAGTGCGCATCACGTTCAGCTCACGAAAACGCAGGTCATTGCGGACACGTTGAGGGTAACGGGTAGATGCCATGTTGATGCCCTTCTCAGGTGAATACGATATATCGGAATGAATTTTTAATGATAATGATTGCTATTAACTCAGAAATCAAGATTTTTTAGATTGCATCTGAATATATCTTAGATATATTTTAGATATATCAAATTGAGGAAGAAACATGCGACACGAACACGACGGCGGCGGACGCCGGCCACGATTTTTTGGTCATGGCGATCTGCGGCTGGTGATCCTGGATATCCTGACCCGCAACGCGAGCCATGGTTATGAGCTGATCAAAGAGATCGAGAACCTGACGCAGGGACATTACACGCCAAGCCCTGGCGTGATCTATCCGACTCTGGATTACTTGCAGGATCAGTCGCTTATCATCATTACCGAAGAAGAGAACGGCCGTAAGCGGATTGCGATTAACGCCGCCGGAGAACAGTGGCTGGAAGATAACCGGGAACAGCTGGAGCAGATCCAGACGCGTATCAAGGCGCGCTCCGTCGGTTTCCAGCTGCGCAAAAACCCGCAGATGAAGCGGGCGCTGGATAACTTCAAAGCGGTTCTGGATCTGAAGGTTAATCAGGGAGAGCTCAGCGACGCGCAGTTAAAACAGATTATCGGCGTGATTGACCGCGCGGCACTGGAGATCTCCCAGCTGGATTAAGCCAGCACGCCGTCGCTCACGCGGAACACGCGGACCAGCTCTTTCAGGTGCATCGCCTGTTCGTTAAGGGATGCCGCCGCCGCAACGGACTCCTCCACCAGCGCGGAGTTCTGCTGGGTGGTGGCGTCTATCAGGCCAATCGCGCTGTTGATCTGCGAGATGCCTTCCGTCTGTTCGTGGCTGGCCTGGCGAATCTCACGCAGGATGACGTCCATCTCCTCTACGTTGCCGACCATGCCGTTGATAAGCCCGCTGGCCTTCTCCACAAGGTTCATGCCGTCCTGCGTCTGGCTTGTGGAGCTTTCAATCAGCTGGCGGATCTCACTTGCGGATGTTGCACTTTTCTGCGCGAGCTGACGTACCTCGCCCGCCACCACCGCAAAGCCGCGACCATGCTCACCCGCGCGCGCCGCTTCGACCGCCGCGTTCAGCGCCAGAATATTAGTCTGGAAGGCAATGGCGTCGATCAGGTCGATAATGTCGGACATCCTGTTCGATGTTTCGTTGATCAGGCGCATCTTGCTGGTGACCTGCTTCATCATCTCGCCGTTGTTTTTGACCACAGCAGCCGCATCGGCAGACAGGTTCGTCGCTTCTCCGGTGTGGGACGCGGTATTCTTCACCGTGGCGGTAATCTGCTCCATCGACGCAGCTGTCTGTTCAACGGAACTGGCCTGCTCTTCCGTGCGGGCAGCCAGATCCTGGTTGCCCGCGACAATCTGCGCGGCGGCGCTGGAGATGTTTTCCGATCCGGTTTGCACCTGCTGCACAATCTCCAGCAGGCGCGTTTTCATCTCCATCAGTGCGGTGAGTAGCAGTCCGGTTTCATCTTTACCGTGCGAGGTAATGCTGCCGGTGAGATCGCCATCGGCAATGGCCTCCGCAAAATTCACCGCGTCGTTCAGCGGGCGGGTAATGGATCGCACAATGAACCAGCCAGTCAGGCTGGCTGCCGCGACGCTAAAAAGCGTAATCAGGATCAGCAGGAGACGATTGGTGCGGAAATCACCTTCCACCTGCTCGCCCGCACTCTGCATTTCATGATCCTGGATCGCAATCAACGCCTGCACTTTCACTTTATAGGACTGTTGCAGGTTCAGGGTGTTGGTCATCATTTCGTTTATCGCGCCCGCACGGTCGTTATTCTGCACGGCCTGCAAAATGCGGTAGCGCGAGTCAAGATATTGCTGGCGCACGCCGTGGATATCGGCCAGCACCTGTTGGGATTTTTTATCCTTGAGAGCGTTGTCCAGCTCGCTCAGGATTGCGGCGATGCGCTCGCTGATCGCCTTCAGACGCTGCTCTGATTGCGCCGTGTACGTCCCCTGTTCGTCCAGCAGCATGAGCTGCTGCGTGCTGATAAATTCCTGGAAGTTGTCGATTAACTGGTTCGCTTTTACCGTCGTTGGATAATCGCTGGTAAGGATGGTTTGCATTCCATTGTTTGCCCGATTCAGGCTCATCAGAGACAAGCTTGCGCTGACGACCATCAGGACAATAACTAATCCAAACGCCAGAAATAATTTCGTGCCGATCTTTACGTCATGTATGAACATATTTACCCCATCGATGTGATTATTTCTCAGACGATCGCTGTTATCGACAGAAAAATCTCTAACTTTATGACTTTGATCGTTTTTTTATTTATCACTTTCAATAAATCCGGGGCGTAGCAATTAAAAATCGGGTGCTTTTTTTAGTTAATTAATATTTCATTAACAACATAACGTATTCTGAAAAACAAAAAAGCCGTTTACCCCGGAGGAATAAACGGCTTTATCGAAGCATGCATTTCTTAATGCAGCACGGTAACCGCATCTTCAAGACGTCCGGCCCGGTGCTTAACCATCGCGGAAATCTGCGCGCTCTCTTCGACCAGGTCAGCATTTTTCTGCGTAATGCTGTCCAGCTCTGCCACGGCACGGGTCAGCTCTGTCAGGCCTGTCGCCTGCTCTGAGGTGGCGTGGCTGATCTGCGCGATAAGCTGCGTGACGTTTTTCACCTGCTCGACAATATCATCCATGGTACGTCCCGCGGCGTGGACCTGATCGGCGCCCGACTGCACTTTGCTGGCGCTGGCGTCGATCAGCTTACGAATATCGTTAGCTGCATTCGCGCTGCGGCTGGCAAGATGACGCACTTCGCCCGCCACCACCGCAAAGCCTTTCCCCTGCTCGCCCGCGCGTGCCGCCTCAACCGCGGCGTTCAGCGCCAGAATATTGGTCTGGAAGGCAATGTCATTGATAAGCGAGGTAATAGAGCCAATGCGCTGGGTACTGTCGGCTATGTCATCCATGGTTTTCACCACGGTCTGCATCACGGTGCCCCCCTGCGTGGCCGCGCTGCTGGCGGCCATCGACAGCTTGTCGACTTCGGCTGCGGTCTCAGAGTTACTCTGCACCGACGCCGCCATCTGGTTCATTGTTGCCACGGTCTGCTGCACGTTAGCCACGGTCTGGCGCGTGCGATCGTTGAGATCTTCATTGCCCTGCGCCAGCCTGTCGCTGCCGTCGCGCACGCTCACCACCTGGCTGGAGACGTCGTTGATCAGCCAGCGGCACATCAGCCCCAGCTGTCCGACGGCCCGCAGCGTCAGCCCCAGTTCATCGCTGCGGCTAAGATGCTGCACGCTGTTACGCTCTCCGGTAGCGACCCTGAGCGCCTGCCGTGCGACGTTTTCCACCGGGCGGACAATCTGTTGTTCAAACACCAGGGTGCCAAGCAGCATCACCACGGCTGCCGCCACCAGCGAAGCCCAGCCCGCAGCACTGGCAACCAGCGTTGCGGCCATCACCGCAAAAAGTACCGCCATTACGCTGCGCACGCGCCAGCGCAGCGGCATCGCCGGTAATTTGCCGAGCCAGCCTTTGCGCACCACCAGCCCTTTATGAATGCGTTTTTTGCTACGTCCTTCGTTGAGCGCCTTATAAAGCGGCTCCACTGCGGCGACCTCGTCCTCGGTGGCGCGGGTACGAATGGACATATAGCCCGTCATCTGGCCGTTACGCACCATCGGAACCGCATTGGCGCGTACCCAATAGTGATCACCATTTTTACGTCGGTTTTTGACAATCCCGCTCCAGGGTTCGCCCTTTTGCAGCGTGTACCACATGTCGGCAAAAGCCGCTTTCGGCATATCCGGATGGCGCACAATGTTGTGCGGTTGCCCGAGCAGCTCCTGGAGCGTAAAGCCGCTCACTTGCACAAAGGTGTCGTTAGTGTGGGTCATGTAGCTGTGGAGGTCGGTGGTCGACATAAGCGTGGTGTCATCGTCCAGCGGATATTCATTCTGGGTGACATAGTCAGGAGAGGACATAGTGAGCATCCCTTGCAGGTTATTTGAATGTTAATTTTGTGGCTTATGTTTTTTCGGCGATAAAAAATTTATCTTTAGTTGTTAAATATGATTGAGATCGCAAATCTCGGTTAAACCGCACTTTTCGTGCGTTTTTCTAATTAATTGATTTAAAATACTTTCGAGACGAAACTACCTACAAAGCATGATCCCCCGGCGCACACTTAAGGCGCATTACCTGCCCTGGGGTAGTGCAATTGACGACACCCCATCCCCGGCTCGTTATCCCTTATCCCGTGCGGCGCGCAATGGCATGATTAAATATTGTGCAAATTTGATTTCACCTGGCGTTTATCCCGATTTTTGTTAAGGCATCTGAGGTGGCGTAATCCCTGCAATAATTAACTCAGTATCATGTGATACGCGATCCCCGGGAGCATATTTTGAACAGGTTACCTTCCAGCGCCTCGGCTCTTGCCTGTACCGCGCACGCACTGAATCTCATTGAAAAGCGAACGCTTGATCATGAGGAGATGAAACAACTTAACCGTGAGGTCATTGATTACTTTAAAGAGCATGTGAATCCTGGTTTTCTGGAGTATCGCAAATCTGTTACCGCCGGCGGGGATTACGGAGCCGTAGAGTGGCAAGCGGGCAGTCTGAATACGCTTGTCGACACCCAGGGACAGGAGTTTATCGATTGCCTGGGTGGTTTTGGTATTTTCAACGTGGGGCACCGTAATCCAGTTGTGGTTTCCGCCGTACAGAATCAACTTGCGAAACAACCTCTCCATAGCCAGGAACTGCTCGATCCGCTTCGCGCCATGCTCGCGAAAACGCTGGCAGCCTTAACGCCCGGCAAACTGAAATACAGCTTCTTCAGCAACAGCGGCACCGAATCGGTCGAAGCGGCGATTAAACTCGCCAAAGCGTACCAGTCGCCACGCGGGAAATTTACCTTTATCGCCACCAGCGGCGCGTTCCACGGGAAATCCCTGGGCGCGCTGTCGGCGACCGCTAAATCCACTTTCCGTAAACCGTTTATGCCGCTGCTGCCGGGCTTCCGCCACGTACCGTTCGGCGACATCAACGCCATGCGCACCATGCTCGGCGAATGCCGTAAAACCGGCGACGACGTGGCGGCGGTGATCCTGGAGCCGATTCAGGGTGAAGGCGGCGTGATCCTCCCGCCGCAGGGCTATCTGCCCGCCGTGCGTCAGCTGTGCGATGAGTTTGGCGCGCTGCTGATCCTCGACGAAGTGCAGACCGGGATGGGGCGCACCGGCAAGATGTTCGCCTGTGAGCATGAGAACGTTCAGCCGGATATTCTGTGCCTGGCAAAAGCGCTCGGCGGCGGCGTGATGCCGATTGGCGCAACGGTCGCCACTGAAGAGGTGTTCTCGGTGCTGTTCGACAATCCATTCCTGCATACCACCACCTTTGGCGGTAACCCGCTGGCCTGCGCGGCCGCGCTGGCGACCATCAACGTGCTGCTGGAGCAAAACCTGCCTGCGCAGGCGGAGCAGAAAGGCGACATGCTGCTGGACGGCTTCCGCCAGCTGGGCCGGGAATACCCGGATCTGGTACAGGATGCGCGCGGGAAAGGGATGCTGATGGCGATTGAGTTCGTTGATAACGAAACCGGTTATAGCTTCGCAAGCGAGATGTTCCGCCAGCGGGTACTGGTGGCGGGAACGCTTAACAACTCGAAAACCATCCGCATTGAACCACCGTTGACGCTCACCATTGAGCAGTGTGAGCAGGTGCTGAAGGCGGCGCGTAAGGCGCTGGCGGCGCTGCGGGTGAGTGTGGAAGAGGCGTAAAAAAAGCCGGGTGGCGCTACGCTTTCCCGGCCTACAACATACTGAATATGCAAGCCCGGTAAGCGTAGCGCCACCGGGCTGCTTTTTATCGGTGAAACTCTGCCACCGTCATGGTGAAGCGAAGCACGGTATCGCTTTCATTGGCATAGCCGTGCGCCGCTTCCGTTTTCGCCACCGCCGACGCGCCAGCATTAACCTGTGCCACCGTCTCGTCCACCGTCAGGGTTAATACGCCTTCGTTCACATGCAGCAGCTCAAACGTTCCCGCCGGATGTCCCGGAGAAGTGAACGTTTCTCCCGGATGCATCTCCCACTGCCACAGCTCAATCATATCCGGGCCTGCGGTGCCTGCCAGCAATCTGGCGTAACCGCCCTGTGCGCCCTGCCACAGAACCGGGATCGCCTCTTCCTGAATAATGTGTATCTGCGGCTCGCTGGAGACGTTAACGATATCTGCCACCGAGACGCCAAGCGCGGCGGCCAGTTTACACAGAATGGCAATGCTGGGGTTGGCAGCCCCTTTTTCGATCTCCACCAGCATGCCTTTGCTGACGCTGGCGCGGCGAGAAAGCTCGTCCAGCGACAGTTTTTTCTCTTTCCGCCAGCTGCGGATACGGTTCGCGACGGCCAGGCTTACCTGGGCAACATCGGCACCCGCATCGGTCATTATATTGACTTTATCGGTCATTGGTCACTACCATGGTATAAAACAGTCAATACAGGATTATTTATGTCTCTTGTAACACCGTCAATAGATTCGCGACTTGTCGGGATCGCGCCCGGCTTTCGGGCGCTGAGCATTCTGGTTGAAGCTGCCCCGATTACCCAACCGGAGGTTGCGCCCGCTGCGCTGGCGCAGGCCTGCCAGCAGATGCTCAATGATGATGTGCCCTGGGCAGAAAATCATCTCGCCGCCTGGGATGAGGTGTTTAAAGCCTTTGGTGCAAAACCCAAACGTACGCCCTGCTCGGCCTCGGCCCTGCGCAAGCGCGTGATGAGAGACGGTTCGCTGCCGCCGCTCGACCCGGTGGTGGATATCTATAATGCCATCAGTATCCGCTACGCTATTCCGGTAGGGGGAGAAAATCTGGCGGCTTACTCGGGAGCGCCGCGCCTGACGCTGGCCGACGGCAGCGAGCCGTTTGATACCGTCAAAGAGGGTGAGCCGGTAGTCGAAAATCCGGAGCCAGGCGAAGTTATCTGGCGTGACGATCTTGGCATCACCTGCCGCCGCTGGAACTGGCGACAGGGGATACGCACGCGTCTGGACAGCCAGGCGCAGTCCATGTGGTTTATTCTCGAAAGCCTGCCGTCGATGCCGCTGGCGGCATTACAGGAAGCTGGCGATGAGCTGGTGAGCAATCTGCAAAAGCTGATGCCGGGCGCGACGGCGCGTATTCAGTTGCTGGAGCTGGCGTGAACAACGCCGGGTGGCGCTGCGCTTACCCGGCCTACAAAATCAACACCCCCCGTACCCGTAGGCCCGGTAAGCGCAGCGCCACCAGGCAAAACCGCTACTCCGGCAACAATCCGACAAAGCTGCGTTTTTTGCGCGGCTCCGACATCAGCTCCTCCAGCTTATCCACGCACGCGAGATAGTGCGGGGTTTGCTTATGCGCCAGCACCGCCTCTTCGTCTTTATAGGCTTCGTAGATAAAGAACCGGGTTTTCACCCGTGGGTCCTGCAATACGTCGAAGCGCAGGTTGCCCGGCTCCTTGATCGCCCCCTCGTGGTTGGCGCGAAATACCTCCAGAAACTCGTCCACCCGCTCGGGCTTGATGTTGATCTCCACCAGCGTCACGTTCATTTTGCTTCTCCCTGTTTCTCTTCCTGCCAGAACTGGAACGCCTCCCGGGCGCTCATGTTCTCGTGAACCACTTTCTTCACCGCCTTCAGCATGGCGAGCGGCGCGCTGGACTGGAAGATGTTGCGCCCCATGTCCACGCCGGACGCGCCCTGGTCTATCGCGCGCCAGCACATCTCCAGCGCCTCGTGCTCCGGCAGCTTTTTGCCCCCCGCGATAACGATCGGCACCGGGCAGCTGGCGGTCACTTTTTCAAAGCCCTCGTCCACATAGTAGGTTTTGACGAACTGCGCCCCCATTTCGGCGGCGATGCGGCTTGCCAGCGAAAAATACCGAGCGTCACGCGCCATCTCTTTCCCCACGCCCGTCACCGCCAGCGTCGGCATGCCGTAGCGCGCCCCTGCATCGACCAGCTTGATGATATTGTTGATCGACTGATGCTCAAACTCGCTTCCGATGTACACCTGCGCCGCCACCGCGCAGACGTTCAGGCGCAGCGCGTCTTCCATCGCCACCGCCACGCACTCGTTCGACAGTTCGCCCAGAATCGAGTTACCGCCGGAGGCGCGCAGCACCACCGGTTTGTTCGTCGCGGCAGGTACCTGGCTCCTGAGGATGCCGCGGGTGCACATCAGCACGTCGGTTTCGCCAAACAGCGGCGCGATGGAGAGATCGATACGCTCAAGGCCGGTGGTCGGTCCCTGAAAGTAGCCGTGGTCAAAGGCCAGCATCACCGTGCGGTTGCTCTGCGGGTTGAAAATGCGCGAAAGCCTTGACTGCATGCCCCAGTCGAGCGAGCCGCAGCCCTTCAGGGTGTACGGCACATTCTGCTGCGGCGTACCGATGCCAAAATCCTTGCCGTCTTTGATGTCGTCTAAATCAGCCATTTGCTCCCCCGTCAGAAATCGTATTTGCTGATGTTCTCTTTGGTGAACACCACGCGCTCCGGCAGCAGCACGATGCCGTTGCCCTTCGCCTCATACTGGTAGCCCTGCACGCTGTTCGGCTCGACCTTCAGCGTCCCGATATTTTTCACGTCTACGCTGTCGCCGACGTTAAGATCGCCTTTTTTCAGCAAACGATCGGCGACATTGACCGCAATTTTGCCCTGTTGCACCACGTCCCACAGGCCGAAGGCCTTCACCGTGCCGCGCTCAACGTACGGGCGCATCACATTCGGCGTGCTGAAGCCGACAATCGCCACCCCTTCCCGCTTCAGGTTTTCTGCCGCCTGTGCCGCCGCCGGCAGGGCGTTGGCGTCCGGGGCGATGATCGCATCCAGATCCGGATAAGCCTTTAAGATCCCTTCGGCGGTTTGCAACGATTTGGTGGCGTCGTTATAGCCAAACTGGGTGGTGACGACCTGCCACTGAGGATGATCTTTCTCGATTTTGGCCTTCGCCTCTTTCACCCACTGGTTCTGGTCGGTGACGGTCGGGCTGGAGTAGAAGAACGCCACTTTCGCGTTCGGTTTGGTGACCTGCTTGCCCGCCATCTCCACCAGCAGGCCGCCCAGCTGTTCCGGCGTCCCCTGATTGATGTAGATGCTGCGGCACTCCGGTTTGGTGTCGGAATCCCAGGTCAGGACCTTGACGCCGCGCTGCATCGCGCGCTTCAGCGCCGGGCAGAGACCGTCCGGTGACACGGCAGAGACGATGATGGCGTTATAGCCCTGGTTAACGAAGTTATTGATGAGCTGCACCTGACCGGAGACGCTCGGCTCGGTCGGGCCGTCGTAGGTCACGTCCACGCCAAGATCTTTCCCCGCCTCTTTCGCGCCGTTGCCGCCGCTGGTGAAGAATCCCACGCCTACCAGTTTCGGGATAAAGGCAATGCGGTCCGCCGCCTGCGCCGAAGCGAAGCTGAGGGCCATTGCCAGGACGAGCAGTTTTGTTTTCATCTTACGCTCCGGATAGTTTTCTGAAGAGAGATCGCACCCATTCGCGGTGCAGACTCAGCGAACGCCCCATCACCACCACAACCAGCAGCGCCCCCGACAGCGCGCTCGACACCTGGTTGGGGATGCCGACCATCTGTAAACCCTGTTGCAGATACCCCACCAGCAGCGCCGCCAGCGCCGTACCGACAACAGAACCTGACCCGCCGTAGATATTGGCTCCGCCGAGCACGGCGGCGGTGAGCGCGGGCATCAGCAAATCGCGCCCCAGATCCGAACGCGCAGAGCCGAAATAGGAGACCATCACCAGCGCGGCAATCGCCGAGGCCACGCCCACCAGGCCGTACAGCGCGTAGGGCATGCCGTTCACCGGCAGCGCCGCATAGCGCGCCGCGCGCGGGTTCTGCCCAATCAAAAACAGGTGCCGACCAAAGCGCCCACGGTGGGTAATCAGCCAGAAGAAGGCGGTAATCACCGCGAACAGCACCAGCGGGATCGGCAGCCCCAGCACCGTGAGGTTAGCGAAGGCGGTAAAGCTGTCCGGGAAGCCGCCGATGCCCTCGTAGCCCGTCGCCCCCGCCATGCCGGAGAGCAGCAGCGCGCCGCCGCCGTAGAGGTAGAGCGTGCCGAGGGTAATGACCAACGGGCTGATGCCGGTGTAGTGGATCAGCGCCGCATTCACCAGCCCGCACAGCAGACCCAGCAGCAGCGTAAGCGGAACGGCGACCGCCATCGGCCACCCGGCCTGCATCATCACCCCCAGCGCAATCGCGCACAGGCCGATGGTCGAGCCGAGGGAGATGTCGATCCCGCCGCTGATGATCACCAGCGTAAGCGGCAGCGCCACGATGCCAATACAGATGAAATCGCTGGTGCTGAACAGCAGCATGTTGATATCAAGCATGCGCGGGTTGATGGCGCCGAAGAGCAGGATCTCCAGCACCAGTAAAATCAGCAGCGCGCTTTCCCAGTTAAGCCTCATTTACGCCACCTCTTTTTTGCGTTTGGGAAACGGGGTAACGTGCTTTCCCCCTTTGTTACCGGGCTGGAAACGGCTGTATTTCAGCGCCCGCTGATGCCGCGCCAGTGCCTGACGCAGACGCCCGTCGAGCACCAGCACGCCCAGCAGCACCAGCCCGGCGATAAAGTCGTTCCACCACGCCGGGAGCCTGAACAGCACCAGCACGGTATCGATTTGGGTGAGGAAGAACGCGCCGAGGAACGCACCGACCAGCGTGCCGGTGCCGCCCAGCAGCGAGATGCCCCCCAGCACGCAGGCAGCGATGGCTTTCATCTCCAGCCCGCTGCCGGTCTGGTTGGGCACAAAGCCTATCTGCGCGGCAAACACAATCCCGGCGCAGGCCGCCAGCATGCCGTTGAGGGTAAAGGCGATCATGCGGGTGCGGTTCACCGCCACGCCCAGCTGGCGCGCGGCGGCGAGGTTATCCCCCACGGCGTAAAAATCCCGCCCAAAGGCGGTGCGCGACAGCGTCCACGCGCCGGTGGCCGCGATAATCAACACCAGCATGCCGAGCGGCGAAATGCCGACGGCGGCAGGCTCAGAGAGGGATTTCAGCCCCGGCGGCAGCCCTTCTATCCACTTCCCGCCGGTCCAGAGCAGCATCGCCCCGCGATAAAGCCCCAGCGTGCCGAGGGTGGCGACAATCGCCGGAATGCGCAGGCCCACCACCAGAAAACCGTTGAACGCCCCGGCCAGCGCGCCGATCGACAGCGCGAAGAGAATGGAAACGGGCAGGCTGTAGCCGCTGTTAAGCGCCACGCCGACGGCAATGGCGGACAACCCGACCGTGGAGCCGACGGAGACGTCAATATTGCGGGTCAGCATCACCAGCGCCGCGCCGATAGCCAGCAGGATCAGGATCTGCGAGCTGGCGAAGATCATCCCCAGCGTCTGTAAGCTCAGGTACGACGGGTTCAGCGCCACCAGCACGGCGAACAGCGCCAGAATGGCGAGAAACGCGCTCAGCTCGCGGTTTTTCAGTAAGATCTTCATGATTGCCCTCCAAACGCCAGCGCCATCATCCGGTCGAGGCTGACGGCGTGGCGCGGCAGCTCGCCGCTGAGCACGCCCTGATGCATTACCAGCACCCGATCCGCGAGGCCGGGAAACTCATCGAGATCGCTTGAGATCATCAGCACCGCCACGTTCTGCGCCGCCACGCTTTTCAGCAGCTGATAAATATCGGCGCGCGCCGAGACGTCCACGCCGCGCGTCGGTTCATCGACGATCAGCAGCAGCGGGTTGGCCTCCAGACAGCGCGCCAGCAGCACCTTCTGCTGATTACCACCGGAGAGCGTGCGCACGGTTTGATCCGCATGGTTGAGCTTGATCCCCAGCGCCCGGTGATAGCGTTCCACTACCGCAGACTCCCGCTTTCGCTGCTGCCAGAGCGACGGCTCGTTCAGCGCCACGGTGTTCCAGCGGATCGGCGCGTCGAGAAACAGGCCGGACACCTGCCTGTCTTCCGGCAGATAGACCAGCCCTTTTTCCAGACGTGAACCCACCGGTTCGGTGGTGATCTCCTGGTTCTCCAGCCAGACGCGCCCCCCGCGAACCGGACGCAGGCCGTAGAGCGTTTCGGCAAACTCGGTGCGCCCGGAGCCTACCAGCCCGGCCAGGCCGACGATCTCCCCGGCGTAGATCTCAAGGCTGAGATCGATAAACCCTTCCCCGGTAAGATCCTCCACCCGCAGCACGGGAAAATCCTGCGCCTGGGTGCGGCGGTTGCCCGGCAGCGCCAGCCACAGCTTTTGCGTATCGCTCAGGGAGGTCTCCCGGCTTACCGGCGTCATGGCGGCGATCAGGGCGTTATCGTCAAACTGCGCGGTTTCGCCGCTGAGCACCACGGCGCCGTCGCGCATCACCGAGACGTGACTCGCCAGCTGCCGAATCTCCGGCAGCTTATGCGAGATAAAAACAATCCCGACGCCAAGATCCTGCAAGGCGCGGATCTGGCGAAACAGCCGTTCGGTTTCACCTGGCGTCAGCGAGGCCGTGGGTTCATCGAGGATCAGAATTCTGGCGTTGCGCATCAGCCCGCGCAGGATCTCCACCATCTGCTGGTCAGCCACCTCGAGGGTGCTGGCGGTGGCGTCGAGGTTAAGCTGGCATTGCAATTGCCGGAGTTTTTCCGCCAGACGTTTTTCCCGATCGCGCTCTCGCGGCAGACGAAACAGGATGTTTTCCCGCACCGTCAGGTTGGGAAACAGCAGCGGCTCCTGCGGCACCAGATAAATGCCTAACCTGTGCGCCTGAGCCGGGGTAAGCCGTGTAAAAGACTCACCCGCCACCGAAAGTTCACCGCTATCCGGGGTTTCTACCCCGGCGATGATCTTCATCAGCGTCGATTTTCCCGCGCCGTTACCGCCCATCAGCGCATGCACCTGCCCCGCAAGCAGCGTGAAATCAATGCCTTTTAAGACCGGTACGCCTGAAAACTGCTTGCTGATATCACGCGCGTCGAGAAGTGGTGTCATCATCGCTCCGCTATTGAACAAATGATTTTTAGATTTAATAATGTTCAAAAGCGTAGACGGTGAACTATATTTACAACCGTGCAGGGATCACAATTTTATCGATTGAGATTTAGATAAACCGGAATCGATCGAAATGATCTGTTTTGTCGCGTGGCTCACATTTTCACGTCGCGCCATCACGAACATATGATCTAAATTTTTATAAGAGTTCAATTATGAGCGATAAACGCACTGCGGAAGAAGGACGGTTTGCCGGGCTGGCACTGGCGGAAGAGGAGCTGGTGGCGCGCGTGGCCTGGTGCTACTACCACGACGGGCTGACCCAGAACGACATCGGCGAACGGCTCGGGCTGCCGCGATTAAAAATCTCCCGCCTGCTGGAGAAAGGCCGTCAGTCCGGGGTGATCCGCGTGCAGATCAACTCCCGCTACGAGGGCTGCCTGGCGCTGGAAACCGAGCTACAGCAGCGCTTTGGTCTGAAGCTGGTGCGCGTGATGCCTGCCCTGAATACCCCGCCGATGAACGTGCGGCTGGGCATTGGCGCGGCGCAGTCGCTGATGGGCGTGCTGGAGCCCGGCCAGCTGTTAGCGGTGGGGTTCGGTGAAACCACCATGAGCAGTCTGCAACACTTAAGCGGCTTTATCAGCTCGCAGCAGATCCGCCTGGTGACGCTTTCCGGCGGCGTCGGGCCGTATATGACCGGTATCGGCCAGCTGGATGCGGCCTGTAGCGTCAGCATGATCCCCGCCCCGCTTCGCGTGTCATCCGCTGAAGTCGCCGGGATCTTAAAGCGCGAAACCAGCGTGCGGGACGTGATCCTCGCCGCCACCGCGGCTGACGTGGCGGTGGTCGGGATT
Organism: Enterobacter sp. MGH119; assembly: GCF_001037675.1. Taxonomy (NCBI): domain Bacteria; kingdom Pseudomonadati; phylum Pseudomonadota; class Gammaproteobacteria; order Enterobacterales; family Enterobacteriaceae; genus Enterobacter; species Enterobacter sp. MGH119. The sequence goes on from NZ_KQ089930.1 coordinate 520,371, forward strand.
GGCTCGGTAAACCAGCGCCGCGACGCAACGATCCTGCGCTCCGGCTATATCAGCGAAGGTGAACAGCTGATGTACGCCCGCAAAGGCGCGGTCGGCGACATTCTCGGCTATTTCCTCAATGCCGAAGGGGAATGCGTCGAGGAGCTGGAGATCCACAAAGAATTACTGGGCGTCACGCTCGATGAACTGGCGCAGCTGCCCACCATTGTCGGCGTGGCCGGAGGGGAAGAGAAAGCCGATGCGATTTATGCCGCACTGAAAGGTCGCCGTATTAATGGCCTGGTGACGGAAGAGACGACAGCCCGCGCGGTGCTGGCTCTGGCCGGATAAGAGCAGCCCTGCGCTAACAGCGAGGCAAGCTCATGAGTTACCTTTTAGCGTTAGATGCAGGGACAGGCAGCGTTCGCGCCGTGATTTTCGATTTACAGGGCAACCAGATTGCCGTTGGCCAGGCCGAGTGGAAGCACCTGAGCGTGGAGAACGTGCCGGGGTCGATGGAGTTCGATCTCGACACCAACTGGCGGCTGGCCTGCCGGTGTATTCAGCAGGCGCTGGAGCGCGCACGGCTTAGCGCGGCGGATATTCAGTCCGTCGCCTGCTGTTCGATGCGCGAAGGGATTGTGCTGTACGACCGCAACGGCGAGGCTATCTGGGCCTGCGCCAACGTCGACGCCCGCGCCAGCCGCGAGGTGGCTGAACTCAAAGAGATCCACGACTACCGGTTTGAATCCGAAGTGTATGAGGTCTCCGGCCAGACGCTGGCGCTGAGCGCCATGCCGCGCCTGCTGTGGCTGGCGCACCACCGTCCGGATATTTACCGCAAGGCTGCGACTATCACCATGATCAGCGACTGGCTGGCGGCGAAGCTTTCCGGCGAGCTGGCGGTGGACCCGTCCAATGCGGGCACCACCGGTATGCTGGATCTCTTCTCCCGCGACTGGCGTCCGGCGCTGCTCGACATGGCCGGGCTGCGCGCCGATATCCTTTCCCCGGTGAAAGAGACCGGCACCGTGCTGGGGGCCGTCACGAAAGAAGCCGCGCAGCAGTGCGGCCTGCGTGAAGGCACGCCGGTGGTGATGGGCGGCGGCGACGTGCAGCTGGGCTGTCTGGGGCTGGGCGTGGTCCGCGCCGGACAAACGGCGGTGCTGGGCGGCACCTTCTGGCAGCAGGTGGTTAACCTGCCGCAGGTGCGCACCGATCCTGAGATGAACATCCGCGTAAACCCGCACGTCATCCCCGGCATGGCACAGGCGGAGTCGATCAGCTTCTTTACCGGGCTAACCATGCGCTGGTTCCGCGACGCCTTTTGCGCCGAGGAAAAGCTGATTGCCGAGCGGATGGGGATGGACACCTATTCCCTGCTGGAAGAGATGGCGAGCCGCGTCCCGGCGGGCTCCCACGGCGTAATGCCAATCTTCTCCGACGCGATGCATTTCAAACAGTGGTATCACGCCGCGCCGTCGTTTATTAACCTCTCCATCGACCCGGAAAAGTGCAACAAAGCGACGCTGTTCCGCGCCCTGGAAGAGAACGCGGCGATCGTCTCGGCCTGCAACCTGGCGCAGATTTCGCGCTTCTCCGGCGTGACGTTTGAGAGTCTGGTGTTTGCGGGCGGCGGGGCCAAAGGCGCCCTGTGGAGTCAGATTTTAAGCGACGTTACCGGCCTGCCGGTGCGCGTGCCGGAAGTTAAAGAGGCAACGGCGCTCGGCTGTGCCATTGCCGCAGGAGCTGGCGCGGGGCTGTTTGCGGATATGGCTTCGACGGGCGAGCGGCTGGTGAAGTGGAGCCGCGAGTTCACGCCAAACCCGCAGCACCGGGAACTGTACGACGGCATGATGCAGAAATGGCAGGTGGTGTACGCCGACCAGCTCGGGCTGGTGGACAGCGGGCTGACCACGTCGATGTGGCAGGCACCGGGGCTGGTGCGGGCATCCCCCTCACCCCGGCCCTCTCCCTAAGGGAGAGGGCATCAGGCCACACCAATATTTGAATCCCATCACATTCACCGCATTCCCCTTTTCCCTTTTACTCCCCGCTGGCTAAATTAGTAACTCATCCGACCACATAACAATAATTTTACACTGGAAGAGACTATGAGCCGCTACCCGTCGTTATTCGCCCCTCTCGATCTGGGGTTCACCACCCTCAAAAACCGCGTGCTGATGGGCTCAATGCACACCGGGCTGGAGGAGCGTCCGGACGGGGCTGAACGTCTGGCAGCCTTCTATGCCGAACGCGCGCGCCACGGAGTGGCGCTGATTGTCACCGGCGGCGTAGCCCCTGCCCCTTCCGGGGTGACGATGGAGGGCGGCGCGGTGTTGAATGATGCGTCACAACTGTCGCACCACCGCATTGTGACCGACGCGGTCCACCGCGAGGGCGGCAAAATCGCCCTGCAAATTCTGCATACCGGGCGCTACAGCTATCAACCGAACCTGGTTGCCCCCTCGGCTATTCAGGCGCCGATTAACCGCTTTACTCCTCACGCCCTTAGCCACGACGAGATCCTGGCGCTGATCGACGATTTTGCCCGCTGCGCCGCGCTGGCAAGGGAAGCAGGCTACGACGGCGTGGAGGTGATGGGCTCTGAAGGCTATCTGATTAACGAATTTCTCGCCGCACGCACCAACCAGCGCGACGACGAATGGGGTGGCGACTATGCCCGCCGCATGCGTTTTGCCGTGGAGGTGGTGCGCGCGGTGCGTGAACGTGCGGGTGCGGATTTTATTATCATCTTCCGCCTGTCGATGCTCGACCTGGTGGAAGGCGGCGGCACCTTCGACGAAACCGTGCAGCTGGCGCAGGCAATTGAAGCCGCCGGTGCCACCATTATCAACACCGGGATTGGCTGGCACGAAGCGCGCATCCCCACCATCGCCACGCCGGTGCCGCGTGCGGCGTTCAGCTGGGTAACGCGCAAGCTGAAAGGCAAAGTCTCCGTTCCGCTGGTAACAACGAACCGCATTAACGACCCGCAGGTGGCGGACGATGTGATCTCCCGCGGCGACGCCGATATGGTCTCGATGGCGCGTCCGTTCCTCGCGGATGCCGAGCTGCTCTCCAAAGCGCAAAGCGGCCGTGCGGATGAGATCAACACCTGCATCGGCTGTAACCAGGCCTGTCTGGATCAAATCTTCGCTGGCAAAGTCACCTCATGCCTGGTGAACCCCCGCGCCTGCCATGAAACCAAAATGCCGGTGGTTACGACGGTCAATAAAAAACGCCTGGCCGTGGTGGGCGCTGGCCCCGCTGGGCTGGCGTTTGCGGTGAATGCCGCCTCACGCGGGCACAGCGTGACGCTGTTTGATGCGCTGGCGGAGATCGGCGGGCAATTTACTATCGCCAGACAGATCCCCGGCAAAGAGGAGTTCTACGAAACGCTGCGCTATTACCGCCGGATGATCGAGGTGACGGGTGTCGATCTGCGGCTTAACCAGTTTGTCAGCGCGGCGGATCTGATCGGTTTCGACGAGGTGATCCTCGCGAGTGGGATCGCCCCGCGCACCCCTGCGATCGAGGGTATCGATCATCCGAAGGTATTGAGCTATCTGGACGTGCTGCGCGACAAAGCGCCGGTTGGCGAGAAGGTGGCGATTATCGGTTGCGGCGGGATCGGTTTTGATACCGCGATGTATTTAAGCCAGCCGGGCGAAGCCACCAGCCAGAACATCGCTGAGTTCTGCGTGGAATGGGGCATTGATACCAGTCTCAGTCAGTCCGGCGGTTTACGCCCGGAAGGGCCGCAGCTGCCAAAAAGCCCGCGCCAGATCGTGATGCTCCAGCGTAAGGCCAGCAAGCCGGGTGAAGGGCTGGGCAAAACTACTGGCTGGATCCACCGCGCCACCCTCCTCTCGCGCGGGGTGAAGATGATCCCGGCGGTGAGCTACCAGAAGATCGACGACGACGGGCTGCATGTGCTGATCGGTGGTGAACCGCAGCTGCTGCGCGTGGATCATGTGATTTTGTGCGCCGGACAGGAGCCAAAGCGCGATCTGGCCGATCCGCTGCGCGAAGCGGGTAAAACGGTGCATTTGATCGGCGGGTGCGACGTGGCGATGGAGCTGGATGCGCGGCGGGCGATTGCGCAGGGCACCCAGCTTGCACTGGTTATTTAGCGACGACGCCCCAGCTTCACCGATTTCAGCACCACGAATTTGTTATTGGTGGCAATGGTGACGCAGTTGCCGAAAATCTTCTTCAGCTTGTGGAAGTAGTCCAGGTGGCGGTTCGCCACGATATACAGCTCGCCGTTGATTTTCAGGCAGCGGCGCGCGTGGTGGAACATCTCCCACGCGACGTTATCCGTCAGGGCGTGCTTCTGGTGGAACGGCGGGTTACAGAATACCGCGTTGAAGCGGAAAGGCTCTACGCCCGACAGCGCGTTATTGATCATAAACTCGCAGCGATCCAGCGCTTCAGGCAGGTTAGTTTCCACGTTCAGACGGCTGGAGGCCACCGCCATTGGCGATTCGTCGCTGAACACCACGCTGGCCTCCGGGTTCTTCGCCAGCAGCGTCAGGCCAATCACGCCATTGCCGCAGCCCAGGTCGACAATCTCACCCTCAAGATTTTCCGGCAGATGTTCCATAAAGAAACGCGCCCCGATATCCAGACCGGTACGGGAAAAGACGTTCGCGTGGTTGTGGATGGTCCATTCGGTACCTTCCAGTTTCCAGCTCAGCGTTTCTGGCGCGTCGGCCAGCGCCGGTGCGCTGAAGGTGCAGTTGATCAGGCGTGCTTTTTTCCAGGCAAGCGTCGTGGTGGTCGGGCCGAGGACCTTCTCGAACAGCTCCAGCGTCGAGGTGTGAATATCGCGCGCTTTGGCACCCGCGATAATGCGGGTTTCTGGCGTGACGACTTTATGCAGCGCGCGCAGTTGCTGCTCCAGCAGCGCCATGGTTTTTGGCACCTTAATCAGCACCACGCCCGGCGCCTGCGGGTAGTCCGCGGTGCTGTCGAGGAACTTCACGCTGGACTCTTCGATGTCGTTATGGCGCAGGTTTTCACGCGTCGCCAGTTCGCTTAAGTAAGAATCGCCGATACTGTAAGGCGCATGTTCCGCCAGCGCGCAGGCCAGCGCGCCAAACGCGTCATTCAGGATCAGAACCGGGCCGCTGATTTCAGTCTCATCCAACTGTTGCAGCAGATATTCATCCGCCGCTTCCCACGCCTGAAGCGGGTTCACGTCGTCCGTTTCCGGGAAACGTTTAAGGTTGAGTGAACGGAAACCGTTGTCTAAGTGGCTCATCGGCCCTCCTGAATGGTAAAATTTGGCGTATCCCTGAAAAGGGTGCGTGAGTATACCCGTTTTCACACTATTTTGGGGTTTTGATGAACCAGCTGACTTATCTCCAGGGCTATCCGGAGCATTTACTTTCCCAGGTTCGTGACCTGATTGCCGCGGGAAAGCTCGGTGCGGTGCTGGAAAAACGCTACCCGGGCACGCATGATTTCGCGACTGACAAAGCCCTCTGGCAGTATACGCAGGATCTGAAAAACCAGTATCTTAAGAGCGCCCCGCCGATCAACAAGGTAATGTACGACAATAAGATCCATGTGCTGAAAAACGCGCTCGGCCTGCATACCGCCATCTCCCGCGTGCAGGGCGGCAAGCTGAAGGCCAAAGCGGAGATCCGCGTCGCGACCGTTTTCCGTAACGCGCCGGAAGCCTTTCTGCGGATGATCGTGGTGCACGAGCTGGCGCACCTGAAAGAGAAAGAGCACGACAAAGCCTTCTATTCCCTGTGCTGCCACATGGAGCCACAGTACCACCAGCTGGAGTTTGATACCCGTTTGTGGCTGACGCATTTATCGTTAAAGAGTAATGCGCAGTAGCGCACGCGAAATGTCATGATGACGTGCTACAGTGGTTTTAAGTTCCCTGCTACGGAGTACGTAAACGTTTATGATACGTTTCGCAGTCATCGGTACGAACTGGATCACGCGCCAGTTCGTCGACGCCGCCCACGAAACCGGCAAATATAAGCTCACCGCAGTCTATTCCCGCAGCCTTGAGCAGGCGCAGAGTTTTGCGAATGACTACCTGGTTGAACATCTGTTCACCTCGCTCGATGAGATGGCGCAAAGCGACGCCATTGACGCGGTCTATATTGCCAGCCCGAATTCTCTGCATTTCCCGCAAACGAAGCTGTTCCTCAGCCACAAAAAACACGTGATTTGCGAGAAGCCGCTGGCCTCGAATATTGAGGAAGTGGAAGCCGCCATTGCGCTTGCCCGCGAAAACCAGGTGGTGCTGTTTGAAGCGTTCAAAACCGCCAGCCTGCCGAACTTCCTGCTGTTGCAGCAGTCCCTGCCGAAAATTGGCAAAGTGCGTAAAGCCTTTATCAACTACTGCCAGTATTCCTCGCGCTACCAGCGCTACCTGGACGGCGAAAACCCGAACACCTTTAACCCGGCCTTCTCGAATGGCTCGATTATGGATATCGGTTTTTACTGCCTGGCCTCTGCGGTCGCCCTGTGGGGTGAACCGCACGGCGTAACGGCCACCGCCAGCCTGCTGGAGAGCGGCGTGGATGCACATGGCGTTGTGGTGCTGGACTACGGTGATTTCAGCGTGACGTTGCAGCACTCGAAGGTCAGTGACTCCGTACTGCCAAGCGAAATTCAGGGCGAAGACGGCTCGCTGGTGATCGAAAAAATCTCCGAATGCCAGAAGCTAAGCATCGTTCCCCGCGGCGGCAAAGCGCAGGAGCTGACGCAGCCTCAGCATATTAACACTATGCTCTATGAGGCAGAGGTCTTCGCCCGTCTGGTAGAAGACAACGAAGTGAACCACCCGGGGCTGGCAATCAGCCGCACCACGGCGAAGCTGCAAACGGAGATCCGCCGACAGACTGGCGTGATTTTCCCCGCAGACGGCGTGAATGTGGAAGCCGTCGCGTAAAGCTGTGTAATGAAATCGTGCAGACCATTGACGAAACCGATGGTCTGACATAATTTGTTACCTGCAAAGGGGAGTAACTTCTTCGCCGGTGGATCGTCATTACGATGCGTGCAAAACCGCATCCGGTCGCCGGGCAACCTTCGAGGTTGTAAGTGAGACCTTGCCGGAAGGCGAGGTCTATGCATAAAAAGCTAACGGCTATCGTCTTCTGACCATAGCCGTTTTTGTTTTTTATGTGTAAGGAAAATAGTATGCATTCTGTCGGCACTCCAATGCTGTGGGGCGGATTCGCGGTTGTCGTGCTCATCATGCTGGCGATCGACCTCTTTTTGCAGGGTCGTCGCGGCGAACACGGCATGAGCGTCAAGCAAGCCGCCGTCTGGTCGCTGGTATGGGTTACCCTCTCACTTCTTTTCTGCGCCGCCTTCTGGTGGTATCTGGCCTCAACCGAAGGCCGCGCGGTGGCCGATCCTCAGGCACTCGCCTTCCTCACCGGCTATCTGATTGAAAAAGCACTGGCGGTTGATAACGTCTTCGTCTGGCTGATGCTGTTCAGTTACTTTGCCGTGCCTGCGGCTCTGCAACGCCGCGTGCTGGTGTACGGCGTTCTGGGCGCTATTGTCCTGCGTACCATCATGATCTTCGCCGGTAGCTGGCTGATTACCCAGTTCGAATGGCTGTTGTATGTATTTGGTGCGTTCCTGCTGTTCACCGGGGTCAAAATGGCGCTGGCGAAAGAAGACGATACCGGTATCGGTGATAAGCCGTTGGTGAAGTGGTTCCGGGGTCATCTGCGCATGACGGACAAGATCGAGAGCGAGCATTTCTTCGTGCGTAAGAACGGCCTGCTGTTCGCCACCCCGCTGCTGCTGGTGCTGATTCTGGTCGAGCTGAGCGACGTGATTTTCGCGGTGGACAGTATCCCGGCTATCTTCGCAGTTACCACCGACCCGTTCATCGTTCTGACCTCGAATCTGTTCGCCATCCTCGGCCTGCGTGCGATGTACTTCCTGCTGGCAGGCGCGGCAGAGCGCTTCTCAATGCTGAAGTACGGCCTGTCGGTGATTCTGGTGTTTATCGGTATCAAGATGCTGATCGTCGATTTCTACCATATCCCGATCGCCATTTCGCTCGGCGTGGTGTTTGGCATTCTGCTGGTGACGCTGATTATCAATACCTGGGTTAACCGCCAGCACGATAAGAAGCAGCAGGTTTAGTGCAACGTTCGGTGCGGGCTGATGCCCTCACCCCAACCCTCTCCCACAGGGAGAGGGGGAAATGCAATGCAGGCCGGGTAAGCGTAGCGCTACCCGGCGCTTTCGTTAACCAATAGTTAAAAAACATGACGCAACACGTAAAATCCAGCATTTTACGCTTCCCTCCTTTCACGTATTCCCTATACTCGACCAGGCAAACATTTACTTACATCCGGAAATAAATGTGACTTAGAGCACATCCAGGATGGAACGCAATTTCACTCAGGAATAACGTATGAGCACACAATCACGCGGTCTGTTCGCGCGCCTGGCGCAGGGCAGTCTTGTAAAACAAATTCTGGTCGGGTTGGTACTGGGTATTCTGCTGGCCATGGTGTCGAAACCTGCCGCGGAGGCCACGGGACTGCTCGGGACGCTGTTTGTGGGCGCCCTGAAGGCCGTCGCCCCGGTACTGGTGCTGATGCTGGTGATGGCGTCGATTGCCAACCACCAGCACGGACAAAAAACCAACATTCGCCCTATTCTGTTCCTGTATCTGCTGGGAACCTTCTCTGCTGCCTTAACGGCCGTTGTGTTTAGCTTCCTGTTCCCGTCTACGCTGCACCTGACCAGCGCGGCCGGTGATATCACCCCGCCGTCCGGGATTGTGGAAGTCCTTCGCGGCCTGCTGATGAGCATGGTCTCTAACCCCATCACCGCACTGATGAGCGGAAACTACATTGGCATCCTGGTCTGGGCGATTGGTCTGGGCTTCGCGCTGCGTCATGGCAACGAGACCACGAAAAACCTGGTCAACGATTTGTCCAATGCCGTGACTTTCATGGTGAAGCTGGTGATTCGCTTTGCACCAGTCGGTATCTTTGGTCTGGTTTCTTCGACGCTGGCCACTACCGGTTTCGACGCACTGTGGGGCTACGCGCAGCTGCTGGTCGTCCTGGTCGGCTGTATGCTGCTGGTGGCGCTGGTGATCAACCCGCTGCTGGTGTTCTGGCAGATCCGCCGCAACCCGTATCCGCTGGTGCTGACTTGCCTGCGCGAGAGCGGCGTGTATGCCTTCTTTACCCGCAGCTCGGCGGCGAACATTCCGGTCAACATGGCGCTGGCGGAGAAGCTGAACCTGGATCGCGATACCTATTCCGTGTCGATCCCGCTGGGTGCGACCGTGAACATGGCGGGTGCGGCGATCACCATCACCGTGCTGACGCTGGCGGCGGTGCATACGCTGGGTATTCCGGTGGATCTGCCAACCGCGCTGCTGCTGAGCGTCGTTGCATCACTGTGTGCCTGTGGCGCATCCGGCGTGGCGGGCGGATCGCTGCTGCTGATCCCGCTGGCCTGTAACATGTTCGGTATCCCGAACGAGATTGCCATGCAGGTTGTCGCGGTCGGCTTCATTATCGGCGTATTGCAGGATTCCTGCGAGACTGCGCTGAACTCCTCTACCGACGTGCTGTTTACCGCCGCAGCCTGTCAGGCGGAAGATGCGCGTTTAGCGAAGAACGCCCTGCGCAGTTAAAAAGAAAAGCCCGGTGGCGGCTACGCCTTACCGGGCCTACAAGGTAAATGCAAAACGGCAACATGTGTTGCCGTTTTTAGTGTTTGCACCCTCTCCCTGTGGGGAGGGTTGGGGTGAGGGCACCAGCCCGCACCCAGCTTACAGCGTCACACCACTCTTAAAAATCGCCAGCTCGCGGAAGTCGTTCTTCTCGTTACAGGTCTGCCTGCCGCTGGCGAACTCTGCGATAGCGTCCACGAACTCGCTCAGCAGCTGCGGCATCGCTTTGCCGTGGATCAGCTGCCCTGCGTCGAAATCGATCCAGTGCTTTTTCTTTGCCGCCAGCTCGCTGTTGGTGGCAATTTTAACCGTCGGCACAAACCCGCCGTACGGCGTACCGCGGCCGGTACTGAACAGCACCATATGGCAGCCCGCCCCCGCCAGCGCGCTGGTGGCGACCGCATCGTTACCCGGTGCGCTCAGCAGGTTCAGGCCGTGGGTTTTCAGGCGTTCGCCGTAGCGCAGAACGTCCACCACCTGGCTGGCCCCCGCTTTCTGGGTGCAGCCGAGGGATTTCTCCTCCAGCGTGGTGATTCCGCCCGCCTTGTTCCCCGGCGACGGGTTCTCGTAAATCGGCTGATTGTGGGCAATGAAGTACTGTTTGAAGTCGTTCACCATGGTGACGGTCTTCTCAAACGTCTCTTCGTCGCGACAGTGGCTCATCAGAATGCGCTCTGCGCCGAACATCTCCGGCACTTCGGTCAGCACCGTGGTGCCGCCGTTGGCAATCACGTAATCCGAGAAGCGGCCCAGCATCGGGTTAGCGGTAATGCCGGAAAGCCCGTCAGACCCGCCGCACTCCAGGCCAAACTTCAGTTCGCTCAGCTTGCCCGGCTCGCGCTTGTCGTGACGCATCACCTCGTACAGCTGGTGCAGTTGTTCAACGCCCGCTTCCACTTCGTCGTCCTGGTGCTGACACACCATAAAGTGCACGCGCTCAGGATCGAACTCGCCCAGCGTATCGCGGAAGGCGTCAACCTGATTGTTTTCACAGCCGAGGCCAATCACCAGCACCGCCCCCGCGTTCGGGTGGCGCACCATATTTTGCAGCATGGTGCGGGTATTGATGTGGTCGTCGCCCAGCTGGGAACAACCATAGGTGTGGCTGAACAGATGCACGCCGTCGGTGCCTTCAGCATTGTTAGTCTCTTTCAGGAAACGCGTCTGAATTTGACGCGCGATCCCGTTCACGCAGCCGACGGTCGGGAGGATCCACAGTTCATTGCGGATCCCCACCTCGCCGCTGGCGCGGCGGTAGATCTGCACCTCACGATCGGCCGCCTGTCCTTCTTCTGCCTGGAAGTCAGGTTGATAGCTGTACTCGTCCAGATCGCTGAGATTGGTGCGGGTATTGTGGGAATGAATGTATTCACCCGGCGCAATATCCGCCAGCGCATGACCGATGGGCAAACCGTACTTCACCACGTTCTCCCCTTTCGCGATGGGGATCAGGGCAAACTTATGTCCACGTCCAATGGCCTGGCGTAACGTCACCGACTGGTTGTCGAAGGTCACTTCCGTCCCTTCGGCTAAATCGGCCAGCGCGACGGCAACGTTATCCAGCGAATGGATTTTGATGTATTGCATATCAACCTCAAACGGCCTTAGTTCAGTTCAATGGCGAAGTAGTCACGCGCATTGTTAAAGCAGATGTTTCTCACCATGTCGCCCAGCAGCTGGATATCCGCTGGCGCTTCGCCCGCGTGCACCCAGCGGCCAATCATCTGGCACAGAATGCGGCGGAAATATTCATGGCGGGTATAGGAGAGGAAACTGCGGCTGTCGGTCAGCATGCCAACGAAGCGGCTCAACAGGCCGAGCTGCGCCAGCTGCGTCATCTGACGCTCCATGCCGTCTTTCTGATCGTTAAACCACCAGCCGGAACCGAACTGCATCTTGCCCGGCATCCCTTCGCCCTGGAAGTTGCCGATCATGGTGCCCAGCACTTCGTTATCGCGTGGGTTCAGGCAGTAAAGGATGGTTTTTGGCAGCAGGTTTTGCTCGTTCTGTTTGCTCAGCAGTTTTGACAGCTCTTCCGCCATCGGACGGTCGTTGATGGAGTCAAAGCCCACGTCCGCGCCCAGCAGTTTGAACTGACGCTGGTTGTTATTACGCAGCGCGCCGATGTGATACTGCTGAACCCAGCCGCGGCGGGCATATTCCGCACCGAGGAATACCAGTACCGCCGTTTTAAACTGCGCCACTTCGTGCTCACTCAGGGCTTCGCCGGAGAGACGACGCGCCAGAATGCTGTCCAGCTCAGCTTCGCTGGATTCCGCGAACAGCACTACGTCCAGCGCGTGGTCAGACACTTTACAGCCGTGTGCGGCAAAGTGATCCAGACGTTTGGTCAGCGCGGTTTGCAGATCGCCAAAGCGACGGATATCGGTGTCAGACACTTCCGCCAGCTTCGCCATGTAGTCGTTAAAGGTCGGCAGCTCGATGTTGAAGGCTTTATCCGGGCGCCAGCTTGGCAGCACTTTGATGTCAAACGTGCTGTCCTTCGCGACAACCGCGTGGTGCTCCAGAGTGTCGACCGGATCGTCGGTGGTGCCCACCATCTTCACGTTCATCTGCTTCATGATGCCGCGCGCCGAGAAGCTATCCTGCGCCAGCAGGTCGTTGCACTGATCCCAGATTTCATCCGCCGTGGCGGGAGAGAGCAGCTTGCCGGTGATACCAAATGGACGACGCAGTTCGAGGTGCGTCCAGTGGTATAACGGGTTACCGATGGTGTGGGGAACAGTAGCGGCCCAGGCGTCAAACTTCTCGCGATCGGTCGCGTCGCCGGTACACAGGCGCTCGGCCACGCCGTTGGTGCGCATTGCGCGCCACTTATAGTGGTCACCCTTCAGCCAGATATCATACAGGTTTTTGAAACGGTAATTTTCGGCAACCTGCTGCGGCGGTAAATGGCAGTGGTAGTCGAAAATCGGCTGGTCTTTTGCGTAGTCGTGGTACAGGCGGCGAGCAAATTCGGTATCTAACAGAAAATCGTCGGTCATAAACGGTGTCATTATCGTCTTCCTCATTACGGGAGCGTCAGAAAGCTTATGTTCAGATGCTGCAAAGTTATCACACCAATTTCCAGAGTCCGACGTTTTTTTCGTGAGTTAGATCAATAAACGTCGACAAATAAATTACCCTCACAGGGGTAAACCCTCTCCCAGACCGCGCCAGTTCTGGCTTTGCGCGTGCCGCATAATGTCCCTACAAAGATTCACACTTTTGTGATGTCACTCACCTTTTAAAGTTGTATGACAAGTTATCTTTTCGCCGTCGCAAACTATAAGCCGACGGAATGCATTACCGGTGTTTGATACATCGGATTTAACGGTACGGAAGCCGACTTAGCACGATTACTAATGGCAAGGTTCGGGCCGTTCCGGGACAGGTTCCCGGTTACGCCCCTCCCGTTACAGAACAGCTCCCGGCAACGGTTGAGTTGTTGCCGTGTCCCGACACGGAAATAACATAACGATGAGGTTTTACATGCGTAAAATTAAAGGGTTACGTTGGTACATGATCGCACTGGTGACGCTCGGCACCGTGCTGGGCTACCTGACACGTAACACCGTGGCAGCAGCGGCGCCAACGTTGATGGAAGAGTTACATATCTCCACGCAGCAATACTCTTACATCATTGCGGCTTACTCTGCCGCTTACACCGTAATGCAGCCTGTTGCAGGTTATGTTCTTGATATTCTGGGTACAAAAATTGGTTATGCCTTCTTCGCTGTAGCCTGGGCCGTCTTCTGTGGGGCGACCGCGCTGGCCGGCAGCTGGGGCGGACTGGCGCTGGCGCGTGGTGCGGTAGGTGCTGCCGAAGCGGCGATGATCCCCGCGGGTCTGAAAGCCAGCTCTGAATGGTTCCCGGCAAAAGAGCGTTCTATCGCTGTCGGTTACTTCAACGTGGGCTCCTCCATCGGGGCGATGATTGCTCCGCCACTGGTGGTGTGGGCGATTGTGATGCACAGCTGGCAGATGGCGTTCATCATCTCCGGTGTGCTGAGCTTTGCCTGGGCCATGGCGTGGCTGATTTTCTATAAACACCCGCGCGACCAGAAAAAGCTGTCTGACGAAGAACGTGACTACATTATTAATGGTCAGGAATCCCAGCATCAGACCGACAACGGCAAAAAGATGTCCGTCTGGCAGATCCTGGGCACCCGTCAGTTCTGGGGTATCGCCCTGCCACGCTTCCTGGCAGAACCGGCCTGGGGTACGTTTAACGCCTGGATCCCACTATTCATGTTTAAAGTTTACGGCTTTAACCTGAAAGAGATCGCGATGTTCGCCTGGATGCCAATGCTGTTTGCAGACCTGGGCTGTATCGTCGGCGGCTACCTGCCACCGCTGTTCCAGCGCTGGTTTGGCGTGAACCTGATTGTGTCCCGTAAGATGGTGGTCACCATGGGCGCTCTGCTGATGATCGGCCCGGGTATGATCGGCCTGTTCACCAGCCCTTACGTGGCTATCGCCCTGCTGTGTATCGGGGGCTTTGCTCACCAGTCTCTGTCCGGTGCGCTGATTACGCTCTCGTCCGACGTGTTTGGTCGTAACGAAGTCGCCACCGCCAACGGCCTGACCGGGATGGCCGCCTGGACCGCAAGTACCCTGTTTGCGCTGGTGGTCGGCGCGCTGGCGGATACGATTGGTTTCAGCCCACTGTTCGCGGTACTGGCTGTCTTCGACCTGTTGGGTGCGGTGGTTATCTGGACGGTGCTGAAAAGCAAATCCGCAGATGAACTTGCGAAAGAGTCCCTCGGGGGACCGGCGACGCAGAGTTAGCGTTGTTGTGCCGGGTGGCGGCTCCGCCTTACCCGGCCTACAAAATCCAATAAAATAGTAGGTCGGGTAAGCGTAGCGCCACCCGGCAAGAACGACGCAAAAGCCGCCTCCGGGCGGCTTTTTTGATGGCGAAATCTGGAGACTGGCACGCAAAAGTGGTATAACAAATCATTCGCCGTACCCTGCCTGGAGCGCATATGGAAATCACCGAATCACGTCGTTTATATCAACAACTTGCCGCCGAGCTGAAAGATCGCATCGAGCAAGGGGTCTATCTTGTCGGTGATAAACTTCCCGCTGAGCGTTTCATTGCGGATGAAAAAAGCGTCAGCCGCACGGTGGTCCGCGAAGCCATCATCATGCTGGAAGTGGAAGGGTATGTTGAGGTACGCAAAGGTTCCGGCATTCATGTGATTTCCAGCCAGGCGAAACACTCCCCCACACCGGACGAAAGTCTGGAATTTGCCAGCTACGGTCCGTTTGAGCTTCTCCAGGCTCGCCAGCTGATTGAAAGCAACATTGCGGAATTTGCTGCGACGCAGGTGACCAAGCAGGACATCATGAAGCTGATGGAAATCCAGGATCACGCGCGTAAAGAAAAATGTTTCCGCGATTCTGAATGGGACCTGCAATTCCACGTCCAGGTCGCCCTTGCGACTCAGAACACGGCGCTGGCGGCAATCGTTGAAAAAATGTGGACTCAGCGCGTTCACAACCCGTACTGGAAGAAATTGCACGATCACATTGATTCCCGCACGGTAGATAACTGGTGTGACGATCACGACCAGATTCTTAAGGCCCTGATTCGTAAAGATCCGCATGCGGCGAAACTGGCAATGTGGCAGCATCTGGAGAACACCAAACAGATGCTGTTTAATGAAACAAGTGATGACTTTGAATTTAACGCTGACCGCTATCTTTTTGCCGATAATCCGGTCGTTCACCTCGATACCGCGACCAATCTCGCAAAATAACGCCCCGAACTGCTGGCAGGCGCACCGCCGCGCCTTCCGGCCAGACAGGGTAAGAAAACCTCTATAGTGTCAGCCTTTGTAAAATTTCTCGCTCCCCTCCGTGGCTTACGCCAAAATCGTGTTTCCCCTCAAATTCTGTGACGCAGAACGTCGGGCTTTGTTACAATTGGATTCACTTCGTTATTTTGTAAGTTAGTGCTTGCTAACCAGCCAATTAACAGGGAACAGTGTTGGCCACACATCAATGTGTCCGCGAGCGACCATAATGAAATCATAACAATGTCGCCGTGCTGTATTTCCCGAATTACAGGCGTGACGTTAACCGATTTCCAGGAACACTGAATGGAACTTTTGACCCAACTACTGAACGCCCTCTGGGCTCAGGATTTCGAAACGCTGGCCAACCCGTCCATGATTGGCATGCTCTACTTTGTATTATTTATGATCCTGTTCCTTGAGAACGGTCTGCTGCCTGCTGCCTTTTTACCGGGCGACAGCCTGCTGGTGCTGGTCGGGGTGCTTTGTGCAAAAGGGGCGATGGCTTTCCCGCAAACGGTCCTGCTTTTAACCATTGCCGCCAGCCTGGGCTGCTGGGTGAGTTACATTCAGGGGCGATGGCTGGGTAACACGCGAATCGTTCAGAACTGGCTTTCGCACCTTCCGGCCCATTACCACCAGCGAGCGCACCACCTTTTCCATAAGCATGGGCTTTCCGCCTTGCTGATTGGCCGCTTTATCGCATTCGTACGCACCCTACTGCCCACCATTGCGGGCCTGTCCGGCCTGAGCAGCACGCGCTTCCAGTTCTTTAACTGGATGAGCGGCTTGCTGTGGGTGCTGATCCTGACCACGCTCGGCTACGCGCTGGGTAAAACGCCGGTCTTTATGAAATACGAAGACCAACTGATGTCTTGCCTGATGCTGCTGCCCGTCGTTCTGCTGGTGTTTGGCCTGGTCGGGTCCCTGGTCGTACTGTGGAAGAAGAAATACGGGGCCAGGGGTTAACGATGGTTATCTCCCCGCTCGCGCTGCGCCGCTTCTCTTACGCCATCGTCGCGCTGATGATGTTCAGCGCTCTTATCCTGCTGTGGTCTGCGCTACAGCATCAGGAGTCGACGCTGGCTATCCGTCCTGTGAGCCAGGGAACCAGCGTGCCGGATGGTTTTTCCATCTGGCATCATCTCGACGCAAACGGGATTCGCTTTAAGAGCATCACGCCGCAAGACGATGTGCTGCTGATAAAATTTGACTCCAGTGCGCAAAGCGCCGCGGCGAAAGCCGTGCTGGACCGCACGCTGCCGCAGGGTTACATCATTGCGCAACAGGATGATGACAGCCACGTCGCCTCCTGGATGTCACGGTTACGCGACACGTCGCATCGATTTGGTTAACGACTAATATTCCGAATATTTTCACCTACTTTGGTGAAACTCCCGTTTACTTACTATGCTTAAGTACGCGGAGCACCCCTCAGATGTTCTCCGCTTAGTTCTGGAACACGGCTTACGCCGTAACACAATGGAAGGTTTCTATAATGAAATACCGCATCACCCTGGCTCTGGCCCTTTTTTCTTTAAGCACAGCTTCCTTCGCTATGTCTCTTTGTCAGGAGAAAGAACAGGATATCCAACGCGAAATCAGTTATGCCGAAAAGCATAACAATCAGCACCGGATCGACGGACTGAAAAAAGCGTTGCGCGAAGTGAAAGACAACTGTACGGACAGCAAGCTGCGTGCCGATCATCAGGAAAAAATCGCTGAACAGAAGGACGAGATAGCCGAGCGCCGTCAAGACCTGCAAGAAGCGAAAGAGAAAGGTGATGCGGAAAAAATTGCCAAGCGCGAGAGGAAGTTGCAAGAGGCGCAGGACGAACTGAAAGCGCTGGAAGCTCGCGATTATTGAGTTAACGGAAATCTCAACAGGAGAGAATCATGTCAAAAGATACAACTTCAGAAAATCTGCGCGCTGAACTGAAATCCCTGGCGGACACCCTGGAAGAGGTGCTGAACTCTTCTGCCGATAAATCGAAAGAAGAAGTCAGCAAACTGCGCAGCAAAGCGGAGCAGGCACTGAAAGAGAGCCGTTACCGTCTGGGCGAAACCGGTGATGCGCTGGCGAAACAGACCCGCGAAGCGGCTGCGCGCGCAGACGAATATGTACGTGATAATCCATGGACGGGTGTGGGTATTGGCGCCGCAGTGGGTGTGGTGCTGGGTGTCCTGCTGACGCGTCGTTGATTATGGAAGATCCACGTCACGCACAAGGGCCTGCTAAAAACGTCCTCGGCATTGGCCAGCGTATTCTTACGACGCTGGTCGGGATTGCCGAAACGCGCGTCCGGCTTGCGGTAGTGGAGCTGGAAGAGGAGAAAGCCAACCTCTTCCAGATGCTGCTCATGCTTGGGCTTACGATGCTCTTTGCCGCGTTTGGTCTGATGAGCCTGATGGTGTTAATCATCTGGGCTATCGATCCACAGTATCGTCTGAACGCGATGATTGCGACTACCGTGGTTCTGCTGGTGGCGGCGCTGATAGGCGGTATCTGGACCCTGCATAAAGCGCGCACGTCGACCTTCCTGCGTCATACGCGCCAGGAGCTGGCCAACGACCGCGCCCTGCTGGAGGATGATAAGTCGTGAGCGACAAAGCCGAACGTCAAAAGCGGAAAGCGTATCTGTTGAGCCAAATCCAGCAGCAGCGACTGGATCTTTCTGCCAGCCGTCGCGACTGGGTTGAAGCCACGCATCGGTTTGACCGCGGCTGGAACACGGTCCTGAGCCTGCGTTCATGGGCGCTGGTCGGCAGCAGCGTGATGGCGATCTGGTCGGTTCGGCATCCTAACATGCTGATCCGCTGGGCACGTCGCGGCTTTGGCGCCTGGAGCGCCTGGCGTCTGGTGAAAACCACGCTGCGACAGCAGCAGTTGCGGTGAAAAAAGCAAAACGGTAACCCTGGTTACCGTTTTTTGTTTTTGCCCCCTCTCCCTGTGGGAGAGGGATGGGGTGAGGGCACCAGCCCGCACGCTCCCTTACTCAATATCTTTGAAGAAGATTAACAGTTTTCCTTGCTAACAATTGCCATCCGCCCCGTTTACACTCCTCTCCATCGACAGCAAAGACGCGGTATCTACCCGAATTTGCACGCAAATAACGTTTAGCCGCTGATGTGGTTCCCTGGAGAGTAAAATGAAAAAATTAGAAGATGTTGGTGTACTGGTAGCGCGTATTCTGATGCCAATTCTGTTCATCACCGCAGGCTGGGGCAAAATTACCGGCTATGCGGGCACTCAGCAGTATATGGAAGCGATGGGCGTGCCGGGGTTCCTGCTGCCACTGACCATTCTGCTTGAGTTCGGCGGCGGCCTGGCAGTGCTGTTCGGTTTCCTGACACGCACCACGGCGCTGTTCACCGCAGGCTTTACCCTGCTGACCGCGTTCATCTTCCACAGCAACTTTGCGGAAGGCGTGAACTCCCTGATGTTCATGAAAAACCTGACCATCGCGGGTGGCTTCCTGCTGCTGGCTATCACGGGCCCGGGCGCCTACAGCATCGACCGTCTTCTGAATAAGAAGTGGTAAGCACGCTATACTGATTACATTCAAAGCGAGGAGACATCTCCTCGCTTTTGCTATCTGACGGAGGAGAAAAAAATGGGACAACTCGTAGACGGCGTCTGGCAGGATGTCTGGTATGACACCAAATCCACCGGTGGACGCTTTAAGCGCTCTGTTTCGGCCTTCCGTAACTGGCTGACCGCCGACGGCGCACCCGGCCCGAGCGGCGAAGGCGGCTTCGCGGCGGAGAAAGATCGTTATCATCTGTACGTTTCTCTCGCCTGTCCGTGGGCGCACCGCACGCTGATTGTGCGCAAGCTTAAAGGCCTCGAATCGTTAATTCCGGTTTCGGTGGTCAACCCGCTGATGCTGGAAAACGGCTGGACGTTCGACAGTGACTTCCCTGCCGCGACGGGTGATGAGCTTTATCATCACGATTTCCTGTATCAGCTCTATCTGCGCGCCGATCCGCACTACACCGGACGCGTAACGGTGCCGGTGCTGTGGGACAAGAAAAACCAGACGATCGTCAGCAATGAATCCGCTGAAATCATTCGCATGTTCAATACCGCGTTTGACGCGCACGGCGCCCGCGCCGGGGATTACTACCCGGTTGAGCTGCGCGAGAAAATTGACGAGCTGAACGGCTGGATCTACGACAACGTCAACAACGGCGTCTATAAAGCGGGCTTTGCCACCAGTCAGGAAGCGTACGACGAAGCGGTCGGCAACGTGTTTGGATCCCTGGAGCGCCTGGAGCAGATCCTCGGCCAGCATCGTTATTTAACGGGCGATCGCCTCACCGAAGCAGACATCCGCCTGTGGACGACGCTGATCCGCTTCGATCCGGTGTATGTCACCCACTTCAAGTGCGACAAGCATCGCATCAGCGATTATCTGAACCTGCACGGTTTCCTGCGCGACATCTATCAGATGCCGGGGATTGCGGAGACGGTCAATTTTGACCATATTCGCACCCATTATTTCCGCAGTCATAAGACCATCAACCCAACGGGCATTATCTCCATTGGCCCGTGGCAGGACCTGGATGAACCGCACGGGCGCGACGTGCGTTTCGGATAATTATTTAGGGAATCAATTGATTCCCTTTTTTAATTCACAGCATACATCTATCCTTACCTCGATCGCTTAGAAAACAAGTGATTGACTGATTAAGAGGCAAGGAAAAATGGACTGGTATTTAAAGGTACTGCGCAACTATTTTGGTTTTGGTGGCCGTGCCCGCCGTAAAGAGTACTGGATGTTCGTTCTGGTGAACTTCGTCCTGATTATGGTGCTGGGCATTGTGGACAAGATCCTCGGCTGGGAACGCGAGGGGGGTGAAGGCATTCTCACCACCATTTATGGTGTGTTAGTTCTGCTGCCTTCATGGGCCGTACTGTTTCGTCGTCTCCACGACACCGATCGTTCGGCGTGGTGGCTGCTGTTGCTGTTGATCCCGCTTATCGGCTGGATCGTGATTTTGATTTTCAACTGTCAGAGCGGAACGCCGGGCGAAAACCGCTTTGGTCCGGATCCTAAGGCAAGCGCGTAAATTCTGCCCGGTGGCGCTTACGCTTACCGGGCCTACGCTTATTTGTTGTGGTGGGCAAAGAGCTTGGGAATTTCACGCAAACACCACGATTTGGCTTCGCCCATGCTATCGCGACGCCACGCCATAATAATATCCACTTCGCTGGTGTATTCCGGGCTGACGACGCGCAGCCGCCCTTCTGCAATGTCCTTTTCGACAAACGGGTACGGCATAGTCGCCACGCCCAGCCCCGCCAGGAGCGCCTGACGCTTATCTTCCAGCGACGTTACCGTCAGTCGCGGCTGTTTATCCAGCAACTGTACCGTTAACACCGGGCGCTCTCGGGCGGTATCCGCGACCGCCACGCCGCGGTATTTCACGCGCGTGACCTCAGAGAGCGGCTCCGGCTCCTGATGGATAGGGTGATCCGGCGCGGCGACGTAGACGTTCATCACGCTGTAGAGCTTGCGCGAATTGATTTCTGACGATGAGCGGAAATGCATGTCTGGCGCAATCACGATATCCGCCCTGCCCGTCTCAAGACGCTCCCATGCCCCGGCCAGCACCTCGGTGATGATCGACAGCTGGGTATTGGCTTTCGCGGCCAGTCTGTCCACCAGCGGAAACAGCGCTTCGGTGGGCACCAGCGCTTCGGTCACTAACGTCAGATGGGTTTCCCAGCCGCGGGCCAGCGCTTCGGCATCGGTCGTCAGCTTATCCGCCGCTTCCAGCAATACGCGGCCGCGCTCCAGCAGCATCCGCCCAACGTTGGTGAATTTTGTTCGATGACCGGAGCGATCGAAGAGCACAACATCCAGCTCCTCTTCCAGCTTTTGCATGGTGTAGCTCAGCGCAGACGGAACGCGCCCCAGTTCATCTGCCGCCGCGGCAAAACTGCCGCGCCTGTCAATCGCGTCCATGACGCGAAGCGCCTCAAGCGTCAATGCTCTCTCTTTAGCCATCTCGTTCTCATTCAGGAAATTTGAACATACCAGGCAGAATATCTGGCTAACAATGCAGCGTCCATACCTTTACCATTGATTTAGTGTAAAGAGAGGTCAAGTTTATGATTACGACAAGAACAGCGAAACAGTGCGGACAAGCCGATTTCGGTTGGTTGCAGGCCCGCTACACCTTTTCCTTTGGACACTACTTTGACCCTAAACTCCTCGGTTACGCTTCACTGCGTGTATTGAATCAGGAAGTGCTCGCCCCGGGCGCGTCCTTCCAGCCGCGCACGTACCCGAAAGTCGATATCCTGAACCTGATCCTGGAAGGCGAGGCAGAATACCGCGATAGCGAGGGCAATCATGTCCAGGCGAAGGCTGGCGAGGCGCTGTTAATTTCCACGCAGCCAGGTATTAGCTACAGCGAGCATAACCTCAGCAAAGATAAAACGCTGACCCGCATGCAGCTGTGGCTGGATGCCTGTCCGGAGCGGGAAAATCCGCTGGTGCAAAAGATCGATCTGAAGGGCGATCAACAGCAGCTGATTGCCTCGCCAGACGGCAGCAAAGGCAGCTTGCAGTTACGCCAGCAGGTGTGGCTGCACCATATCGAACTGAAAAAAGGTGAACAGGCGAGCTTCCAGCTTCATGGCCCGCGAGCCTATTTGCAGTCCATTCACGGAACGGTGCATGCGGTCACGCATACGGAAGAGAAAGAAGCGCTCACCTGCGGTGACGGGGCGTTTATTCGTGACGAAGCGAATATCACTCTGGTTGCCGATACGCCGCTGCGCGCGCTGTTGATTGATTTGCCGGTTTAAGATCAACACGCCCCTCGCTCGATCGGTTCCCTCTCCCTATGGAAGAGGGTTAGGGTGAGGGGTAACGGATTGGATTAGATCACAACACCTTACTCGCCATAATCTCAATGATCTGCCGGTCCGTCGCCTGCATTGAGCGGCACGCCAGGGCGCACAGGTTAGAGATCGACTGTTCCACGTCGTGCGCCACAATCCCCTCGTTACCCGTCACGGCAGTATCATCCAGCGCCATCATCACGGCTTTCCAGGCGCTGGTGACGCTGGTCGAGACCTTCATTGCACAGCTGTTAGAAGCCCCATCGCAGATCATCCCGCTCACGTCGCCGATCATACTGCCGATCGCCATGGCAATGGTCTGGTAAGATCCGCCCATCAGCCACGCCATCCCCGCCGCTGCCCCCATTCCGGCGGTTGTCGCCGCGCACAACGCGGACAAGCGCGGAAGCTGGTAATGGATATAGATAGCCGACAAATGCGAGAGCATCAGCGCCCGCGCCAGCCGTTCGTCATCAGCCTGAACGTGCTCAGCCACCACCACTACCGGCATGGTGGCGGTGATGCCCTGATTCCCGGAACCCGAGTTGCTCATCGCTGGCAGCGTCGCGCCTCCCATGCGGGCATCCGAGGCTGCGCTGGTGCGGATAATAATGTCTGAACCCAGATCCTGCGCCATCCAGCCGCGTGCGCGCTGTTTATTGAGCGTCGCGCCAATATGCAGCCCCCAGTTGCCACGCAAACCTTCGCGGGAGAGCGCATCGTTCAGCCGCCCCGCATCGAGGATAAAGCGGATCGCGTCGAACGGCACCTGCTCCACAAACTCAAGGATCTGTGACAGCGTGGTGGTCGAGAGTACCGCCAGCGGATCGTCGTTGTTCTGGCTCTGACGATCGTCAAGCCTGAAGCACGTTTCGCCCTGACAAACTACCTCCACCACGCGAGTATGCCCGCCAGCGATGGTCACCATCGCCGAGGATTCACCGGCGTAAACGCAGGCGCGTGAATAAAGGATCTCATCGCACGGCTCCTGCAATTTTACCTGCACCAGACCCGCGTTCAGCAGTGCTTTGGCGCGCGTTAGCGCCTCTGCCGACGCGTCTTTCAACACCTCCAGCCCGGCGTGTGCATTACCGCCTGTCGCCCCCAGCGCGGCCGCGATGGGTAAACCGACCATACCGGTGCCGGGCACCGTTACGCCAAGCCCGTTTTTCATCAGGTTCGGCGATACCCACGCCTCGATACGCGTTACCTCACCGGAAAGCTGTCCGGCAGCCATCGCACACGCCAGCGCCAGCGAGACGGGTTCGGTACAGCCCAGCGCAGGCTTTACCTCTTCCTGCACGGCGCGAATAAAATGGTTCCATAAAGGATTAATTTGCTCAGACATCGTTACGACCTTATTTAACCTCATGAGAAGGCGAGGAAAGGAGAAACACAAAGCAGCAGCCCGGTAATTACGATAATTACCAGCGATACGCCTTTATATTTATGAAGTGCGGGCACTTTGTAGACCAGCCACGCCGGAATTAAGCAGCCCACCATCCCGAAAATAGGGCTACAGATGGAGGTGAAGCTCAGCACCGGCGCGTTTAATACAATCGCGCTCCAGGCCAGCAGGATGGCGAACAGCATAATTCCGCGCTGGACGGCATTTTCATTGATTTTTTCCGCCGGCATTTTGCGGCGCAGGATGTTCATCACGATGCCCTGCGTCGCCTCACGAAAGCCGAGATAGACGCCAAAGAACGCGGTCATCACGGCGAAAATGTTGAGGATCACGCTGACGATTTTGACCCAGCCCGCACCGTCACCGCTGATGAACTGTGCTGCGATTGCCAGGGCGGAAATATTCTGCTCGTAGGCTTTTACCGCCTCGTCGTGCCCCATCGCCAGCGTGAAGGAGACCGCGTAGAAAAAGACCGTCACAAACAGCACGCCAAAGGCGATATTCATTGCCCGCAGCGCTTTATGACGCGCCACCGCTACGGATTTTTCCCGTGAACGATAGGAAATCACCATCGGGCTTAAAGTCTGAATAAACAGAATGGAGGTTAAGGTGAAAGGCAGCGTAATAATGGCGTTTTTAATCAGCAGCCCCATCGGCGGCAGCATACCGACGTTGGCTAAATGCCAGAGGCCAATCATCGAAAGACCCAGCGCCGCCACTACAAATAATTTGGTCAGCACCATCAGGCTGGAGACTTTAAACAGCAGTTTTTCACCGCGCGACGAGATAGCGACCAGAATGCAGATCAGGAATAAGCCATAGAACGGATTTTCCGACAGCAAACCGTCGGTTACGCCGAAGGTGTGCAAATAGGAGGCGCTGTCGTTGGTGATAGCCGTGGAATAGACAAACATCCAGATCACCAGCATCACGAAATAAAGCGCACCCAATAAGATGCCCCAGTTTTTACCTAAATAACCGCTAATGACGCTCGGGTAATCTTTGCATTCCGGTGATTCCGCCAGCGTATTAATAAACAGGCGCTGGAACAGGTACATAGCCGGATAACCAATTATCGACGAGAGTAAAAACACCCACAGCCCCATTAACCCGACCTGCACCGGAAGAAAAACGATGCCCGCGCCGATAGCCATCCCGATACTCATGATGACCCAGCCCGTATCGGTGCTGTCAAATTTGATCGCCTCTCGCCATTCGCTTTCGCTCATTCCCGCCCGCCTTGCCGCAGGGGAATCACTCACAATCACACTGCTGTTTGTTGCCATATTCATTGGGCACTCGCTTATTTTGTAGGGTAACTGGTTGTTTTTATAAGGTTCCGATCGCCAGCGATTGCGAGTCAGAGGGTGCAGGTGTGAGTTATTGATATGGGGAGATCATATCCGGAGAGCGGGAGAAAAAAGTCACAAGTTTTATAGGGACTTCATAAGGCGCGAGGAAAATATTACTTCTGAACAGCAGAAAAGAGAGTGAGTTTTCTAAAATCGACCGAGTTCACAAAATTAAAAGCCTCCTCATTAGAGGAGGCTGAAGATGGAGCCTGCATTACATCGCCTGCGTAAACGTCCTCGAAATCACATCCTGCTGCTGCTCGCGCGTCAGAGCATTAAACCGCACCGCATAGCCTGAAACGCGGATCGTCAGGTTCGGATAATTCTCCGGATGGGCGATGGCATCCAGCAGCATCTCCCTGTTCATCACGTTGACGTTCAGGTGCTGACCGCCCTCAATGGTCGCTTCGTGGTGGAAGTATCCGTCCAGCAG
Source organism: Enterobacter sp. MGH119 (assembly GCF_001037675.1). Classification (NCBI taxonomy): domain Bacteria; kingdom Pseudomonadati; phylum Pseudomonadota; class Gammaproteobacteria; order Enterobacterales; family Enterobacteriaceae; genus Enterobacter; species Enterobacter sp. MGH119. The sequence continues at coordinate 545,897 of NZ_KQ089930.1, forward strand.
CCCGACAAGGTTGGTTTTGCGCACCGGCTCGTCCTTGCCCAGTGCCTGCGGCACGATGGAGAAGGTGTAGGAAATCCCGTCTTTGGCATAGGTGAACGGCAGCTTGGCGACCGAGGTTAACGACGCCACCGCCCCTTTTCTGTCGCGCCCGTGCATCGGGTTGGCGCCAGGCGCAAACGGCGTGCCGCCGCGTCGTCCGTCCGGCGTGTTCCCGGTCTTCTGGCCGTAAACCACGTTGGAGGTGATGGTCAGGATCGACTGCGTCGGTACCGCGTTGCGGTACGTCGGCAGCGCCTGGATTTTCTTCATAAAGCGCTCAACCAGATCGCAGGCGATACTGTCCACACGATCCTCGTTGTTGCCGTACTGCGGATAGTCGCCTTCGATGATGAAATCGACCGCCAGACCAGTGTGGTCGCGTACCGGTTTTACCGTGGCGTATTTGATGGCCGACAGGGAATCCGCCGCCACCGACAGCCCGGCAATGCCGCAGGCCATGGTGCGGTAGACGTCCCGGTCGTGCAGCGCCATCAGCGAGGCTTCGTAGCTGTATTTATCATGCATATAGTGAATGAGATTCAGCGCGCTGATGTACTGTACCGCCAGCCAGTCCATGAAGTGATCGAGGCTCGCCATTACGGTGTCGTAATCCAGTACCTCATCCAGCAGCGGCTCGGTTTTCGGACCGACCTGGATCTTCAGCTTCTCATCCACCCCGCCGTTGATTGCGTACAGCAGCGTTTTCGCCAGGTTGGCGCGTGCGCCGAAGAACTGCATCTGCTTGCCGATCACCATCGGGCTGACGCAGCAGGCAATGGCGTAGTCGTCGCTGTTGAAGTCGGTGCGCATCAGATCGTCGTTCTCGTATTGCAGCGAGGAGGTGACGATCGACACCTGTGCGGCGTATTTCTTGAACGCGATCGGCAGTTTTTCGGACCAGAGGATCGTCAGGTTTGGCTCCGGCGCAGGCCCCATGGTGTGCAGGGTATGCAGGTAGCGGAAGCTGTTTTTAGTCACCAGCGCGCGCCCGTCCAGCCCCATGCCGCCAATCACTTCCGTGGCCCAGATCGGATCGCCGGAGAAGAGCGTGTCGAACTCCGGCGTGCGCAGGAAGCGCACCATGCGGATCTTCATGATGAAGTGGTCGATCAGCTCCTGGGCCTGCACCTCATTCAGCCGCCCAGCCTGCATGTCGCGTTCGATGTAGATATCGAGGAACGAGGCCGTGCGCCCCAGCGACATGGCTCCGCCGTTCTGGGATTTCACCGCCGCCAGGTAGGCAAAATAGAGCCACTGCACCGCTTCCTGGGCGTTCATCGCCGGACGTGATATATCAAACCCATAGTTCGCCGCCATCTGCTGGATCTGCAGCAGCGCGCGCTTGTGCTCCGCCAGCTCTTCGCGCAGGCGGATCGTCGCCTCCAGATCTTCGCCGCGCTCCAGTTTCCCCTGGAGATCGGCGAACTGAAGTTCACGCTCGCGCACCAGATAGCTGATGCCGTACAGCGCCACGCGGCGGTAGTCGCCGATGATGCGTCCGCGCCCGTAGCCGTCCGGCAGACCGGTCAGCACCCCCGATTTGCGGCAGCGCATCATCTCCGGGGAGTAAACGTCAAACACGCCCTGGTTGTGGGTTTTGCGCAGGTCGGTAAAGAGATATTCAAACTGCGGATCCATCTCGCGACCGTAGGCTTCGAACGAGCTGCGGATCATGTTGATCCCGCCGTACGGATGCAGGGCGCGCTTGAGCGGCTTGTCGGTTTGCAGGCCGACGATCGTCTCCAGCTCCTGATCAATATAGCCCGGCCCGTGCGCGGTAATGGTAGTGGCGATGTTGGTGTCGAAATCCACCGGAGCGTGGGTGGCATTCTCCTGACGAATGCCGACCATCACCTTCTGCCACAGCGCCGTCGTTGCTGGCGTCGCCTGCGCGAGGAAAGCTTCATCGCCCTCATAAGGGGTGTAGTTATGCTGAATAAAATCGCGGACGTTGACGGCGTTTTTCCATTCTTCACCGCGAAACCCGGCCCATGCGTCGCTGTAGGGCACGACGCCCGTATCGATTGTTACTTTCATCAGATTCTCGCTTTATCAGGCGTAAGCCGCAGCCGGAGTAACCTTCCCAAGACGGAGGGCGTCCAGCGCGATCATTTTTTCTTCATTGGTAGGGATCACCGCGCAGGCCGCGCGGGACGACTCGGTGGAGATCACGCACTCGCCCGCGCTGCCCGGCAGGGCATTTTTGGACTCGTCGAGGATGATGCCAAACACCTTCAGATGCTCCGCCACCAGCGCGCGGATAAGCACGGAGTTCTCACCGATCCCGCCGGTAAACACCACGCCATCCAGACGGTGCAGGGACGCGGCATGACCGGCGATATGCCGCGCAATCCGGTGGACAAAGGTCTTTATTGCCAGCCGCGCCCGCTCGTTGCCGTCATGCCAGGCTTTCTCCAGCGCGCGCAAATCGGAGGAGATACCGGAGATCCCCAGCAGCCCGGACTCTTTGTTGACCACGCGCTCCAGATCCTCGAACGACTGGCCGGTCTGCCGGGCAATCCACGCCATCGCGCCAAAATCCACGTCTCCGCAGCGCGTGCCCATCACCAGTCCTTCAAGCGGCGTCATCCCCATGGACGTGTCCACGCTTACGCCGTTACGCACCGCGCAGATGGACGCCCCGTTGCCGAGATGGGCGATCACCAGGCCGCTGTCATCGGGAGAGAGCCCGAAAAGCGCGTGCGCCTGCGCCGACACATAGCGGTGAGAGGTGCCATGGAAACCGTAGCGGCGCACGCCCAGCTCTTCAAAATAGCGGTACGGCAAGCCGTACAGATACGCCTGCGGCGGCATGGTCTGGTGGAAGCTGGTATCAAATACCGCCACCTGCTGCACGCCGGGGAACAGGCGCTCGGCGGCTTCCACGCCGCTCAGGTTGGCGTAGTTATGCAGCGGCGCCAGCGGGGAGACCTGGCGGATCTGCGCCATCACCTCTTCCGTGATCAGGGTCGACTCGCTGAAGAGGTCACCGCCGTGGGCAATGCGATGGCCAATCAAAGCCACGCTGCCCATCAGGTTGCGTTTCTCCAGCTCCAGGGCGATGGCGGCCAGCGCCCCTTCGTAGTCCTGGTGAGCCAGTCTGACCGGCTCACCCCCATTCACGGAAATAAAGGCTTTTTCTGTGTTGATGCCGTCCGCAATGCCCGTCATCAGGGCATCGCAGCTTGCGGCGTCCAGCACCGAGAACTTAACAGAGGACGATCCGCAGTTAATGACCAGTACTACCGGAAACTCAATCATGGTATGGCTCCGCTCTTCCTGAGCTTTGGTTTAAAACAGTTTGTACACGATGTTCAGAATGGTCAGCAGGCCGACCACGGTTACGAAGATGTTCTCGGTCCGGCCTTTGTATTTCGCCAGCGCCGGTGCCTTGCGGATGGCGTACATCGGCAGCAGGCACAGCAGAGAGGCGATAATTGGCGCGCCCATGGCTTCAATGAGGTCCAGAATGTTCGGGTTGGCGTAGGCCACAATCCAGGTGGAGCCCATGATGAAGACCATGCTGATGGTGTTCAGCTTGCCGACGGAGACGTTCTTCTTGTCGCCCTTGTAGCCGAACTTGATGATCAGGCCGTTCAGCCCCTCCAGCGTGCCCAGATAGTGGCCGAAGAAGGATTTAAAGATAGCGACCAGCGCGATGATGGACGCGCCGTACTCCAGCACGGTGGCGAACGTGGATTTACTGCCTGACATCGACGCAAAGTGGTTCGCCAGGTAAGAGAGCACCGGAATGTTCTGCGCTTTGGCGTCCGCCATGTTCTGCGGAGAGAGCGTAAACAGGCAGCTAAAGGCGAAGAACATCACCACCGCCACCATCAGCAGGCTGGCGCGACCAATGATTTTGGAACATTTCTGCTCGGTAAACTCTTTCCCGAACTCTGGTTCGTACTCTTCGCGTTTGGAGACCACAAACGAGGAGACGATAGGCGAGAAGTTGAAGGAGAAGACCATGATGGAGATCCCCAGCCACACCGTGACCAGAATGCCGTCATGACCGGTGAAGGCGATATCGCTCAGGTTAACCTGGTCGATCACCGCCGAGTTCCAGTACGGGATCAGCGAGAGAGAAATCAACACCAGGCTGGCGATGAACGGGAACACCAGGTAGCTCATCACTTTCACCATCAGGTCTTTACCGAACCAGATAACAAAGGCCATCAGCAGCAGCAGGAACAGCGCCACCACGCCGCGGTTCAGGGCAGGCATCTGGAGCTGATTTTCCCAGAAGGTCATAAAGGTGTTGGTAATGGTGACGCCGTAAATCCACAGCAGCGGGCAAATGGCAAAGAAGTAGAGGAAGGTGATCACCACCCCGCCGGTCTTACCAAAATGCTCCTCCACCGTTTCGGTGATGTTGCCGGAGACGTTACTGCCGGACAAACACAGACGCGCCAGCGCGCGGTGGCAGTAAAAGGCAATCGGGAACGCGAGTACCAGCATCAGCAGGATGGGGATCAAGCCGCCAAAGCCTGCACGGATAGGGAAGAACAGCACGCCTGCGCCAATGGCGGTACCAAACAGGCCGAGCGTCCAGGTGGTATCAGATTTACGCCAGGAGGACGTTTTTGTCTGGCCAACGATAATGCTTTCTGTGTTGCTCATAAGTCATCCTTTATGCGTCAACGAAGCCGGTAATTTGGGAAACACGGGAGAGATCAATATTGCCGCCGGAAATAATGCAGACGGTTTTACGGCCCTGGATATAGTGGTCCAGCTTGCCGCTTAATAACGCCGCGCACGCCAGTGCGCCAGCACCTTCCGTGACCACTTTATTTCGCTGGATAAGCGCGATCATGCTGTTGCGAATCTCGTCTTCGCTGACCAGCACAATGTCATCGACTAATTCACGAACGATTTCGAAGGTTAAATTACCCGGGCGAGACACGTCGCAACCGTCTGCTAATGTGCCGGTAATGCGGTGGTTCGTTATTTCACCGGCCTGATACGATGCCGCCATTCCGTGCACGTTTTCAGACTGCACGCCGATAATATTGATAGTTGGGTTGATGGATTTAATTGCTGTCGCAATACCGGCAATTAAACCGCCGCCGCCGATGGGGACAATCACGTTATCCACGTCATATAAATCTTCGAGGATCTCCAGGCCGATGGTGCCCTGACCGGCGATCACTTTCGGATCGTCGTAAGGCGGGATAAAAATGCGCCCTTCCATCTCGACGATTTCGCTCACTTTGGCGATGGTGTCGTTAAAGTTCTCGCCGTGTAGCACCACTTCGGCAGAGTAGTCGCGCGTGGCGGCAACCTTGGATTTCGGCGCGCCCATCGGCATCACTACTTTGCCGTCGATGCCGAGCATGGCGCAAGAGAGAGAGACCCCCTGCGCGTGGTTCCCTGCGGAACAGGCCACCACGCCCTTGCGTTTTTCCGCATCGGTCAGCGAGCTTAATTTATTAAACGCCCCACGTATTTTAAACGAACCGGTACGCTGCATATTTTCAAATTTCAGGAATATCTCACCCTTACACCGTTCGCTCAGATAATTTGAGCGCGGCATACCGGTTTTATAGATCTTTCCCGCCAGTCTTTTTCTGGCGTCCTGAATATCTTCAATGGTCACCGGGAGATCGTAAGTAATGTGCATAATATCCTCGTTATAATAATTCATTGTTTTCAGGCAAAGTCAGGGTAACAGAGCGTTAAAAAGCGTCGCTCCGGGTGTTTTAAATCATCATTATTTCTATCGTCGTTTTTCGGTATTCATCGACGAATATTGTTTTGCCAGTTCAACAAATACTGACGCCGATTTTTTAATACTGTAATTTTTTGACCACACGGCGGCATAACGCGCCACGGGTAATTCATCTTCCACCGGCAGGACAATGAACTGGTCCGAGCCGAATGGCGCAATCATGTCACGGGGGATCACCGTCAGGTAATCGGCATTGAGGACAAGGTTATAGATGGTGACGACGGAATCGGTCTGGACGATGTTTTCAATGCTGATGTGGTTGTCTTGCAGGGTGGTCAGAAGTTCGTTGTAGTAGCCCATATCGGTTTGCGGCATCACCCACTGCTCGTGCGTGAGCGATGCCAGTCTGGTCGGGCCGGTGCACGTTCGTGATTTACTCGCCACCAGCACAAACTCGGATTCAAACAGTGGCTCAACGTGAAGATCCTGAAGCTGCATCCCGTCGCTCAGCGTGCCGATGGCGAAATCCAGCCGGCCATCGCGAATGGCGGGCAGGAATGAAGAGAGCTGCGCTTCATACATTGAGACACGCGCTTTCGGGAACACTTCCTTGAATTTTTTGATCATCCCGGACAGGAAGGTGAAGCCAATTAGCGACGGATAGCCGAAGGAGACGTCCATGACGGTACTGAAACTGAGGCTGTTGATCTCGCTCACCATGTTTTTCATTTCGCGGGTGATCGACTCAGCGTAGGACAGCAGCACCTGACCGGCGGCAGTGAGTTTTACGCCGGTGTTCTTACGCACCATCACTTCCACCCCAAAGTAGGATTCGATGTCGCTGATGATTTTGCTGACGGCAGGTTGCGTCAGCCCCAGTTGTCTTGCAGCAGAACCTATGGAGCCACTTTTGATGACTTCCTGAAATACCACGAGGTGCTGAGTTTTCGGTAGAATAATAGTATTCATAATATTCTGCGCTTATTTCCCTATGACGCAGCGGATTCTACCCAATATTGTTTCAGGGGGTATGTGCTGTTACTCACAATTTGCCAGGACGCTCTGTTTTCAGTCGCACCAGAAAACTATTTATATCTTTATAAATCAAAGATTTATCACAATAAAAATACGCATTTACGCTGACATTGATCAATAAAAAACGCGGTAATAAATTTATTTTATGGCAATAACCAGCGTGAATTTTTTTGCCTTAAAAATATTAATAAAGGCTATCTTTCAGGCAATTAAAGATTAATAAAACACCATTATTCCTTTAAAACATTTTTGTGGTTTATCAACTTTACCAGGAGTATTTATTCACTTTCCGGTTAAAGAGTGGGATATATCACACATTCACCAGAAGAATGTTTTTAGATTCAATATTAAATTATCAAATGAATAACATTCGGCATCACTGACTAAACATTTACAACATCTGCTCAACACTAAATTTTTCTAATTTTATAGCGTTAAATTTTGTGATTACGATCATGCGCAGCAGATGAGAGGAACACGCAGCCGAACAAATAGTGAAACGTGCTTAGCGTCGCAAAATTGAGAATTGATGTCGTTTGGCGCTTCGCTTACCCGGCCTGCAACCTTCAGAAAGCAAAAACCCCGCCGAAGCGGGGTTTGGTAAGAAGTTGAAGCTGACCGATAAGCCGGGTTCTGTCGTGGACAGTCATTCATCTAGGCCAGCAATCGCTCACTGGCTCAAGCAGCCTACCCGGGTTCAGTACGGGCCGTACCATGTGAACCCCTATTTGGCCTTGCTCCGGGTGGAGTTTACCGTGCCACGGACTGTTACCAGCCGCGCGGTGCGCTCTTACCGCACCCTTTCACCCTTACCTGATCCCGCTTGCGCGGGCCATCGGCGGTTTGCTCTCTGTTGCACTGGTCGTGGGTTTCCCCCCCAGGCGTTACCTGGCACCCTGCCCTGTGGAGCCCGGACTTTCCTCCCCTCCGCCCGTCTCCCCCGAAAGGGACGACGACGAAGCGGCGACTGTCTGGTCAGCTTCGGCGCGCAGTATAGAGGGTTTGCGCGTCGCTGTCACCCCTGGCTACGCATGCCTACCTGCAATGTGGCCGCGATATTCCGCGAGGCGCGGTAAATGTTGTCATACGCGCCCTGGAACGCCTCTTCCAGTGAGCCGATGCGGGTCAGTACGCTGAACACCGCATCGATGCCGTACTGATGCACCACACCCACATCCTGCGTCAGACTTCCGGCAATCCCTATCACTGGCTTATGGTATTTTTTGGCGACGCTCGCCACGCCGACGGGCACTTTGCCATTTATGCTCTGGCTGTCGATGCGCCCTTCCCCCGTCAGCACCCACGTGCAGTCGTGAATATGTTCTTCAAGATTGAGCGCCTGAGTGACAATCTCAATGCCGCTTTTCAGCTCTGCGCCCAGGAAGGCCATCAGCGCCGCGCCCATGCCGCCCGCCGCTCCTGCCCCCGGAACCCGGTTGACGTCAATGCGCAGCGTTTTTTTGATCACTTCGGCATAGTGGCTAAGACTGGCGTCGAGTTCGAGGATCATCTCCTCCGTGGCGCCTTTTTGCGGTCCAAAGATACGCGACGCGCCGCTTTCACCGACCAGCGGATTCGTCACGTCACAGGCGACACGGATTGCGCACCCCTGAAGACGCGGATCGAGATCCGAAATATCAATCCGGTTAAGCGCCATCAGGCTGCCGCCGCCGTAGCCGATCTCCGTCCCGTTCGCATCCGTAAACTTCGCGCCCAGCGCCTGCATCATGCCTGCGCCCCCATCGTTGGTTGCGCTCCCGCCGATACCGATAATGATGTTGCGCGCGCCTTTATCCAGCGCGCGGAGGATCAGCTCCCCCGTCCCGCGCGACGTCGTGACCAGCGGGTTACGCTGCGCGGGAGGAACAAGCACCAGGCCGCTGGCGGCGGCCATCTCGATAAACGCGGTGGTACCGTCGCCCGAGATCCCCCAGCTGGCCTTCACCTTTTCCCCTAACGGGCCGGTGACGACAGCCTGCTGCCAGGTGCCCTGCGTAGCGGCGATCATCGCTTCAACCGTACCTTCTCCGCCGTCAGCAACGGGAACAGACACGTAATGAGCGTCGGGGAAAATTTCCCGAAATCCTTTTTCTATCGCCTGCGCCACCTCAGTGGCAGACAGGCTTTCTTTATAAGAGTCTGGCGCGATTACGATTTTCATAGTTGTATGCCTGAGCCGTAGGCCCGGTAAGCGTAACGCCACCGGGCGGGACGTCATTAGCGAGCAATTTCAACCTTCGCCAGCTTTTCGTAATAGCACGCCAACGCGCTGTGATCGGCGGTGCCCAGACCGTCCACACGCAGCGCCTGCATCATCTCCATGACGGCGGCAGTCAGCGGCAGCTGCGCGCCCACGCCGTGGGAGGTATCCAGCGCATTCGCCAGATCCTTAATGTGCAGATCGATGCGGAAGCCCGGCCTGAAGTTACGATCCATCACCATCGGCGCCTTGGCATCCAGCACGGTGCTGCCCGCCAGACCACCGCGAATGGCCTGATAGACCAGATCCGGATTAACGCCCGCTTTGGTGGCCAGCGTCAGCGCTTCGGACATGGCCGCGATGTTCAACGCCACAATCACCTGGTTTGCCAGCTTGGTGACGTTGCCTGCGCCAATTTCACCGGTGTGCACCACGGAGCCAGCCATGGCTTTCATCAGGTCGTAGTATTTGTCAAACACGGCTTTATCGCCCCCCACCATCACCGACAAGGTGCCGTCGATGGCTTTCGGTTCGCCGCCGCTGACTGGCGCATCCAGCATCTCCACACCTTTCGCTTTCAGCGCCTCGCTGATTTCGCGGCTTGCCAGCGGTGCGATAGAGCTCATGTCGATCACCACCAGACCCGGCTTCGCGCCATCGATAATGCCGTTCTCACCCAGCGCCACCTCTTTCACGTGCGGGGAGTTTGGCAGCATGGTGATAATCACGTCGCACTGCTCAGCAATTGCTTTTGCGGTTGTCGCCGTTTCTGCGCCAGCCGCAATCACCTCTGCCACCGCGTCTGAATTACGATCTAAAACCACCAGTGAGTAACCTGCTTTGATGAGGTTTTTGCTCATTGGTTTGCCCATGATACCCAGGCCAATAAAACCCACTTTCAGCGTCATAATCTGTTTCCTCAATGATGGTTATTTTTTAAAAGCGTCCGCTAATTTCTGCGTGGCGGCGCGGAATACGCCGAGATCGCTGCCGACGGCGACAAACGTTGCGCCCCATTCCAGGTAACGGCGGGCATCGGCTTCCATTGGCGCCAGAATGCCGCACGGTTTACCGTGCGCTTTGGCACGGGCAAAAATGTGCTGAATTGCGCGCTGCACATCCGGATGGCTGGCGTTACCCAGATGACCAAAGGCGGCCGCCAGATCGCTCGGGCCGACGAAAATGCCGTCGACGCCCTCCGTCGCGGCAATAGCGTCGACGTTATCGACCCCCTGCTGGCTCTCGATCTGAACCAGAATGGTGATGTTCTTGTTGGACTGGGAGAAATAGTCCGGCACGGTGCCAAACATGTTGGCGCGGTGCGAGACGGACACGCCGCGGATCCCTTCCGGTGGATAGCGGGTCGCCGCCACGGCCAGCACCGCTTCTTCTTCCGTTTCAACAAACGGGATCAGAAAGTTGTAGAAGCCGATATCCAGCAGACGCTTGATGATCACCGGCTCGTTGGTGGGCACACGCACCACCGGCGCGCTGTGGCTGCCTTTCAGCGCCATCAGCTGCGGAATAAACGTGTTGATATCGTTTGGCGCATGTTCGCCGTCCAGCACCAGCCAGTCGAACCCGGCCAGGCCCAGCACTTCGGTGCTGATGGGGTTGGCCAGCGCAGACCAGCAGCCAATCTGAATCTGGTGCGCCGCGAGGGCCGCTTTAAATTTATTCGGGAAGATGTCGTTACTCATTACTTATACCTTTTTTAATTCCGCAGTTTTAGCCAGTAACTTTTCTTATTTATTCCGACTCAGCGTCAGCGTTATATTTATTTTCCTGACTGAATTTTGGCGTTATAAAATCGTCATTCAGTATAATCGTCACCACCCGGCAGCACATTGTCTCAATGCTCAATTATCCAGCGGGAGTAACACGCTATTTTGAGCATTTGCCCAATGCAGTGGGCGCTGATGCACAGAATCAACGATTAGTGTTTCGGGAGCGATCGCGATCACATTCTCACTTTTCCTCTCCTGACATTCTTTATTTCCTCAATAAGAAACGATTAACCATCTGGCTATATTTAGTATCAGATATTTTGCTGGAGAAGAGTGAACAATGGCCGATATTGAAATTCGACAGGCGTCGCCGACGGCGTTCTATATAAAAGTGCACGATACTGATAACGTGGCGATTATTGTCAACGACAATGGCTTAAAAGCTGGCACCCGCTTTCCGGATGGCCTGGAGCTGATTGAGCACATTCCGCAGGGGCATAAAGTCGCACTGGTCGATATCCCGGCTCACGGTGAAATCGTGCGCTACGGCGAAGTCATCGGCTATGCGGTGCGCGCTATCCCGCAGGGTAGCTGGATTGAGGAGTCGCTGGTTGAGCTGCCCACCGCCCCGCCGCTGGAGACGTTGCCGCTGGCTACCCGCGTCCCTGAGCCGTTGCCTCCGCTGGAGGGTTATACCTTCGAAGGTTACCGCAATGCGGATGGCAGCGTGGGAACCAAAAACCTGCTTGGCATCACCACCAGCGTGCATTGCGTGGCGGGCGTAGTGGATTACGTTGTGAAAATTATTGAGCGCGATCTGTTGCCGAAATACCCCAACGTTGACGGCGTGGTGGGTCTTAACCACCTGTACGGCTGCGGCGTGGCGATCAACGCGCCGGCAGCGGTCGTGCCGATCCGTACGATTCACAATATCGCCCTTAACCCAAACTTTGGCGGTGAGGTAATGGTGATTGGTCTCGGCTGTGAAAAATTGCAGCCAGAACGCCTGTTGCAGGGTACTGAGGATGTGAAAGCCATTCCGGTTGACGATGCCAGTGTTGTGCGTCTTCAGGATGAACACCATGTCGGCTTCAGATCGATGGTCGACGACATTTTACAGGTGGCAGAGCGCCATCTGGAGAAGTTGAACAAACGCCAGCGTGAAACCTGCCCGGCCTCTGAACTGGTCGTTGGGACACAGTGTGGCGGCAGCGATGCGTTTTCCGGCGTCACCGCTAACCCGGCGGTAGGCTATGCCTCCGATCTGTTCGTGCGCTGCGGCGCCACGGTGATGTTCTCCGAAGTCACCGAAGTACGTGATGCTATCCACCTGCTCACGCCGCGCGCCGTCAACGAAGAGGTGGGCAAACGCCTGCTGGAGGAAATGGCCTGGTACGATAACTATCTCGACATGGGCAAAACTGACCGCAGCGCCAACCCGTCTCCGGGTAACAAGAAAGGCGGCCTCGCGAACGTGGTGGAAAAGGCCCTCGGGTCGATTGCCAAATCCGGCCAGAGCGCGATTGTGGAAGTGCTCTCCCCTGGCCAGCGACCAACCAAACGCGGCCTGATTTACGCGGCAACGCCTGCCAGTGATTTCGTTTGCGGCACCCAGCAGGTGGCTTCCGGCATTACGGTACAGGTCTTTACCACCGGGCGCGGAACGCCGTACGGCCTGATGGCGGTACCGGTGATCAAAATGGCGACCCGCACCGAGCTGGCAAACCGCTGGTATGACTTAATGGATATCAACGCGGGCACCATCGCCACCGGGGAAGAGAGTATTGAAGAGGTGGGCTGGAAGCTGTTCCACTTCATTCTGGATGTGGCAAGCGGGCGGAAGAAAACCTTCTCCGATCAATGGGGATTGCATAACTCGCTGGCGGTGTTTAACCCGGCGCCGGTGACGTGAATTCATAGTGAACCTTGCTTAGCATGGCTTCGGCCATGCTTTTTTTTACTTTCGATTCTTTCGCATGCTTACTTTCGCTTTCGATTCTTTCATTTTTAAGATGTAAATCACAAAAAAATATTCCGAAACCCTATACCTTCTTTCGCACAAACAAAACGAAAGGTTTCGGAGGAAAGATGTTTATCATCTCATCGAAAGCGATGCTGCTGAAGGCACAAAGGGAAGGTTACGCCGTCCCGGCATTCAATATTCATAATCTCGAAACGTTGCAAGTGGTTGTTGAAACTGCCGCTGAAATGCGTTCTCCGCTAATTGTTGCGGGCACTCCCGGCACGTTCAGCTACGCCGGAACAGGAAATGTTGTTGCCATTGCCAGCGATCTGGCAAAAACCTACAACCAGCCGCTGGCGATCCATCTCGATCACCATGAAGATTTCGACGATATCGCACAAAAAGTCCATGCAGGTATCCGCTCAGCGATGATCGACGGCTCTAATCATCCGTTCTCTGAAAATGTCGCACTGGTGAAGCAAGTGACGAATTACTGTCACCGCTACGATGTAAGCGTTGAAGCCGAGCTAGGCCGCCTTGGCGGTCAGGAGGATGACCTCATCGTCGACAGCAAGGATGCCCTATACACCAATCCGCAACAGGCTCGCGAGTTTGTTGAATTAACGGGTATCGACTCTCTGGCCGTTGCTATCGGTACCGCTCACGGTCTGTACACTGACACACCAAAACTTGATTTTGAACGTCTGGCAGCGATCCGCAATCAGGTCGACGTACCGCTGGTTCTGCATGGCGCGTCAGGTTTATCAGCTGTGGATATCCGTACCGCGATTAGCCTGGGCATTTGTAAAGTCAACGTCGCCACAGAACTGAAAACCGCCTTCTCGAATGCCCTCAAAACCTATCTCTCTTCACATCCTGATGCCAGCGACCCGCGTCACTACATGGTGCCTGCCAAGACCGCTATGAAAGAGGTGGTGCGTAAGGTGATTGCTGACTGTGGCTGTGAAGGCAAACTCTAAATACGAAAGCCTGTTGTCCCGAACTGGAGGAAACGTGAAAGATATTATTGCTCGCCATAAGGCGGGAGAACACCTCGGCATTTGCTCAGTTTGCTCAGCCCACCCGCTGGTGATTGAGGCCGCCTTGCGCTTCGATTTGCAAACAAACAATAAAGTCCTGATTGAGGCCACCTCGAATCAGGTAAACCAGTTCGGCGGTTATACCGGCATGAAACCGGCTGACTTCCGTGACTTTGTCCTCAAAATCGCTAAGGAAGTCGGTTTTCCACAGGAACGCCTGATTTTGGGCGGCGACCATCTGGGGCCAAACTGCTGGCAGAATGAACCCGCAGAGGCGGCGATGGAAAAGTCCGTAGAGCTGATCAAAGCCTATGTCGCGGCTGGGTTTAGCAAGATCCATCTGGATGCCTCAATGTCTTGCGCCGACGACCCTGTCCCGCTAGCGCCAATGGTCGTAGCCCAGCGCGCGGCGCGTCTGTGTCAGGCGGCAGAGGAGACGGCAACCGACGCGCAAAAAGCGGTGCTGACCTATGTCATTGGCACAGAAGTTCCAGTACCGGGCGGTGAAGCCAGCAGTATAAACAGCGTACACGTTACTCGCGTGGAAGATGCCGCGCAGACGATGGAAACGCATCGCGTGGCCTTTGGTGCGCTCGGCCTGGACGACGCTATGTCGCGCGTCATTGCGATGGTTGTTCAGCCTGGGGTGGAGTTTGACCATACGCAAATTATTCACTATCAGCCACACGCAGCAGAAGCTCTCTCCGGCTGGATCCGTCAGACCCCGGTAGTTTACGAAGCGCATTCAACCGACTACCAGACCCGTCAGGCCTATCGAGCTCTGGTTCGCGATCACTTTGCGATTCTGAAAGTCGGCCCGGCGCTCACCTTTGCCCTGCGCGAAGCCATCTTCGCCCTCGCGCAGATGGAGGAAGCGCTCATCGCCCCGGAGCAACGCAGCCATGTGCTTGAGGTCATCGATGAAGTGATGCTGAACGAACCTGGCTACTGGAAAAAGTACTACCGCCCAACCTGGAGCCAGGCGATGGTGGATATTCACTTTAGCCTGTCCGACCGCATTCGTTACTACTGGCCGCACCCGCGTATTCGCCAGAGCGTAGAGAAACTGATCGCTAACCTGAGCGCAGCATCCCTGCCTCTGGGGCTAATCAGCCAGTTTATGCCCGTCCAGTTCGAGCGATTGTCGATGAATGAGATCCCGGCAACACCGCAAAACCTCATCATCGACAAAATACAGGATGTATTACGTGCCTATCGTTTCGGCTGTACCCCTGAACACGTTTGATACCGGAGAGTGTATGAGTCACGTTTTTGTCCGTACCGGAATTGAGTTTGAAGATTGCCAGCAGGCACTGGCGCATATTGGCGAGGAGATGCTGAGAAAAGGTGTCGTCCACGCCACCTATCCAGCGGCACTCCAGGAAAGGGAGATGAACTACCCCACCGGCATTGCCCTTGAGCGTCATGCGGTCGCAATTCCGCACTGTGAAGCCGTACATGCGAAAAGCCCCGCCATTTACCTGATTCGCCCGGACAAACCGGTCAACTTTCAGCAGGCAGATGATGATGGTGACGTCGCCGTTTCGCTCATTATCGCCCTTATTGTTGAAAACCCTGCGGCACAAATGAAATTGCTGCGCCGCCTTTTTAGTGAGCTGCAAAACCCGGACACGCTCGACATGCTCTTAGCGACCCCAGCTGAACATCTGGCGGATCGTTTCCGGACGGCGATCCTTGAGCCTGAGGCCTGTGCTCAGGCTTCATAACATACTGATAATAAGAAGGTGTACCCTATGAAACGTAAAATTATCGTCGCTTGTGGCGGCGCTGTTGCCACCTCAACTATGGCCGCAGAAGAAATTAAAGAGCTTTGTGAGGCCCACCACATTGAGCTGGATCTGGTGCAGTGTCGGGTAACCGAAATTGAGACCTACATGGATGGCGCGGATCTCATCTGCACCACGGCGAAAGTCGACAGATCTTTTGGCGACATTCCTGTGGTACACGGCATGCCGTTTGTATCCGGCGTTGGTATCGAAGCCCTGCAACAAAAAATCCTGACCATCCTCGAGGGGTAAGATTATGTTTACCGAAATCATGCGGTATATCCTCGATCTGGGGCCAACCGTAATGCTGCCTATCGTCATCATCATCTTCTCTAAGCTGCTGGGGATGAAGCTGGGTGATTGTTTTAAATCCGGTTTGCATATTGGCATTGGTTTCGTGGGGATCGGGCTGGTTATCGGCCTGATGCTCGACTCCATCGGCCCGGCAGCCAAAGCGATGGCAGAGCAGTTCCAGATTAATCTCCACGTGGTTGACGTTGGCTGGCCGGGTTCATCACCGATGACCTGGGCTTCGCAAATAGCACTGGTGGCGATCCCGGTGGCCATTGGTGTCAATATTCTCATGCTGGTCACCCGAATGACCCGCGTAGTGAACGTGGATATCTGGAACATCTGGCACATGACCTTCACCGGTGCGATGCTGCACCTGGCAACCGGCTCTTACTGGCTGGGGATCCTGGGGGTGGTGGTACATGCAGCCTTTGTTTACAAACTCGGGGACTGGTTTGCCAAAGACACGCGAGACTTTTTTGGTCTGGAAGGGATCGCTATCCCTCACGGCTCATCAGCGTATCTCGGCCCGATCGCGGTTCTGGTCGATATGATTATCGACAAAATTCCTGGTCTGAAGCGCATCCACTTTAGCGCTGACGACGTACAGAAACGCTTTGGTCCGTTTGGCGAACCTGTAACCGTTGGGTTTGTCATGGGACTGGTTATCGGCATGCTGGCAGGCTATGACGCTAAATCCGTTCTACAACTGGCAGTAAAAACCGCCGCCGTTATGCTGCTGATGCCGCGCGTGATTAAGCCGATTATGGACGGCCTGACACCGATCGCCAAACATGCCCGTAAACGTCTGCAAGCTAAATTCGGCGGCCAGGAGTTTTTAATTGGGCTCGATCCCGCACTGCTGCTGGGTCATACATCCGTGGTCTCCGCCAGCCTGATTTTTATCCCGCTCACCATCCTGATTGCAGTGCTGGTGCCGGGAAACCAGGTGCTGCCGTTCGGCGACCTCGCCACTATCGGCTTCTTTGTGGCAATGGCGGTCGCGGTTCACCAGGGCAACCTGTTCCGAACGCTTATCTCCGGCGTCATTATCATGGGCATCACGCTGTGGATTGCGACCCAGACTATTGGCCTGCATACCCAGCTTGCGCAAAACGCTGGCGCGCTGAAAGCAGGCGGGCTGGTGGCCTCTATGGATCAGGGCGGATCACCGATCACCTGGCTGATGATTCAACTCTTTACCTGGCAAAACGTAGTAGGGTTCATCGTGATTGCTGCGATTTACTTTACGGGCGTATTGCTGACATGGCGTCGTGCCCGCACATTTATTGCGGCAGAAAAACTCGCCGCTAATCCTCAAAGCCAGACGGTATCTTAATAACAGGGGGGGCGATGCTCCCCTCTTTTTTCTGGAGTCAATCATGAAATCAGTGGTAATTCACGCTGAGGGTAGCGTGCGGGTTGAAGAACGCCCCCTCCCTTCCATTCAGGCCGCAGATGATGTGCTGGTACGCGTTATCTGTTCCGGGTTATGTGGCTCGGATATTCCACGAATTTTCGCCAAAGGCGCACACTACTATCCCATCACGTTAGGCCATGAATTCAGTGGATACGTCGAAGCATATGGCACTGACGTAGCCGATCTTAAGGTTGGTGATGGTGTGGCGTGTGTTCCGCTACTTCCCTGTTTTTCCTGCCCCGAATGTGAAAAAGGCTACTACTCATTATGTAAGCATTACCAGTTCGTTGGTTCACGCAGTGAGGGCGGCAATGCGGAATATATTGTTGTTAAGCGCGCAAATTTGTTCCGTCTTCCAGAGGCGATGACGATTGAAGATGGTGCATTTATTGAGCCGATTACCGTCGGGTTACATGCGTTCCACCTGGCTTCAGGCTGCGAGGGGAAAAATGTCATCATTGTCGGCGCAGGCACCATCGGTCTGCTGGCGATGCAGAGCGCGCTGGCGCTGGGTGCCAGCAGTGTGACCGCAATCGATATTAACGACGAAAAGCTTGCCCTGGCATCCCGTCTGGGAGCGACACGGGTATTTAACAGCCTTTCTCTGAGCGCTGATGACATCCACAATGCACTCAGCGAAAGCCGGTTCGAACAACTGGTACTGGAGACTGCCGGAACCCCACAAACCGTCACGCTTGCCATTGATATTGCCGGGCCGCGAGCCCAGATTGCACTGGTAGGTACTCTGCATCATGACCTGAACTTACCCGCTGCGACTTTCGGCAAAATTCTGCGTAAGGAATTGACGCTGCTGGGAAGCTGGATGAACTATTCCGCTCCATGGCCTGGGGAAGAATGGGAAATAGCAGCCCGTCTGCTCGCAGATAAAAAACTACAGTTAGCTCCGCTTGTCACACACAGTGGCGATAGTGAAAGCTTTGCCCAGGCCGTGCAGGCACTGAACGGTTCGCCTATGCAGGGTAAAATTATGCTCCGCTTCGCATAACCTCGCGAGCCAGCAAACCAGAGCTGGCTCACATTTACTTTCGGATATTAACGTACACCTTTCGCATACCTTCGATTAGAATAGGAGGCAGTTAATTATCAGGCAATTCAATATGAACTCATTTGAGCGAAGGAATAAAATCGTTGACCTCGTCAACGCACATGGCAGCGTAATGGTGCTGGATCTGTCGAATATGTTTGGAATTTCAGAAGTGACTATTCGAACAGATCTGCGCCTGTTAGAAGAAAAAGGACTGGTCACTCGTTTTCACGGTGGCGCCGCAAGGCCTGGCAGCAATCTGGCCGAAAGTGAAAATCAGGAAGTCGTGCTGGAAGACCGTTACCAGCTGGCGAGCGATCCGAAAAAACGCATCGCACAAGCAGCGGCGGCCATGATTGAAGAAGGGATGACGATTATTCTGGATAGCGGAAGCACCACGATGCTGATCGCCGAAGCGCTGACCAAAAGAGCCAATATCACAGTCATCACCAACAGTCTGCCAGCCGCTTTCGCCCTCTCAGAGAACAAAGACATTACGCTTGTAGTCTGCGGCGGCACGGTACGTCATAAAACGCACTCTATGCACGGTACCATCGCCGAGCGTTCACTGACGGGCATCAGCGCCGATTTAATGTTTGTCGGGGCTGATGGTATTGATGCCACTAACGGTATTACCACCTTCAATGAGGGATATTCGATCAGCAGCGTGATGGCCGCTGCCGCGCATAAGGTGATTGCCGTACTGGATGCCAGCAAGTTCAATCGTCGCGGGTTCAACCAGGTGCTGCCGATGGAAAAAATAGACTGTGTGATTACGGATGATGGGATCGGAAAGCACGAAAAAGAACTGTTGGGTAAAACGGGCACCGAGATCATTACGGTTTAGCGAATGACGCAGGTTCACGTATGACATGCGTAATTAGCTTTTCCGACATTTATACCGACATTTTATAAAGTTGTAGGCCGGGTAAGGCGAAGCCGCCACCCGGCAAAACAGGCAGCAGGGGCTTACTCCCCCTGCTGCTCCAGCGCATATTTATACAGTGCATTTTTCTTCACGCCGTGGATCTCCGCCGCCAGCGCCGCCGCTTTTTTCAGGGGGAGTTCAGCCTGTAGCAGAGCCAGCGTACGCAGCGCATCGGCAGGCAGAGCGTCTTCCTGCGCTTTGTGCCCTTCAACAATCAGCACCATTTCGCCCTTGCGGCGGTTTTCATCCTCTTTCACCCACGCCAGCAGTTCGCCAACCGGCGCACCGTGAATGGTTTCCCACGTTTTGGTCAACTCACGCGCCAGCACCACGTAGCGCCCTTCGCCCCAGACGGTCACCATATCTTCCAGGCTTTCCAGCAGACGGTGAGTTGATTCGAAGAAGATCAACGTACGCGGTTCAGCTTCCAGATCCTTTAACACATCGCGACGGCCTTTGGATTTAGCAGGCAGGAAGCCTTCGTAGCAGAAACGATCGGACGGCAGGCCCGCAGCGCTTAACGCCGCAATCGCCGCGCACGGCCCGGGCAGCGGCACAACGCGGATGCCTGCTTCACGGCAGGTGCGTACCAGATGGTAGCCCGGATCGTTGATCAGCGGCGTTCCCGCATCGGAGACCAGCGCGATGTTCTGCCCTTCTTTAAGCTTCGCCACCAGCGATTCGGCTTTTTGTTGCTCATTGTGATCGTGCAGGGCAAACAAACGGGCGTTAATGGCAAAGTGTTGTAGCAGTAAACCGGTATGACGGGTGTCTTCAGCAGCAATTAAATCAACAGCTTGCAATACGGTGAGCGCACGTTGGGTAATATCAGACAAATTCCCGATAGGAGTAGGTACAATATAAAGCTGGCCTTGAGAATTATCTGCCGTTTCGTGTTGTTTCATTGTTTCGTCCGTATTGCCGATTTAATATTGAGCATTGCGTAAAAAAATCACTGGATACAGTATGGTACCGTTAACGTTTCTTCAAAAAAAAGCCGCGCACAGCGTGCCCCTCCTGCTGGCAGCCCTGATCTTTACCGGCTGCGGCACCCAGGCACCTGACCAGAGCACTGCTCATATGCAGGGATCCGCTCAGGCTGATTCTGGCTTTTATCTGCAACAAATGTCGCAGAGTACAAATGATACCAGGATCAACTGGCAATTACTCGCCATTCGTGCACTGCTGAAAGAAGGGAAAACCCAGCAGGCCGCCGAGCTGTTCAGCCAGCTGCCGCAGGATCTTAACGACACTCAGCGCCATGAGCAGACGCTGCTGTCAGCAGAACTGAAGGTCGCGCAAAAAGATTACGACGGCGCGAAGAAGATCCTCGGCACCATCGATCTCAGCACGCTGGATAAAAACCAGCAGGCCCGTTTCTGGCAGGCCGGTATCACCGCTGAGCAGGGCCGCCCTTCCCTGACGCTACTCCGCGCGCTGATAGCCCAGGAGCCTCTGCTCGCGGGTGCGGACAAGCAGAAAAATATTGATGCAACCTGGCAGGCGCTCGCCTCCATGACCCAGGATCAGGCCAAAGCGCTGGTAATCAACGCCGATGAAAATGTTCTGCAAGGCTGGCTGGATCTGCAACAGATGTGGTTCAACAACCGCAGCGATCCGAACATGCTGAAAGCTGGCATTACCGACTGGCAAAAGCGTTACCCGCAAAACCCGGGAGCGAAAATGCTGCCAACGCAGCTGGTGAACGTGCAAAACTTTAAGCCCGCCTCCACCAGCAAAATCGCCCTGCTGCTGCCGTTAAACGGTCAGGCAGCGGTGTTTGGTCGCGCCATTCAGCAAGGTTTCGAAGCCGCGAAAAACGGCACTACCGCCGTCAGCGGTAGCGCGGTTCCGACCCAGGCAGCACAGGCGGCGAATGTGAATAACGTTGTCAGCCCGTCCGCCGCCGAAACCAGCGACCTGACCACCGCGCAAACCCCTGCGCAGGGCACCATGCAGAATCCGGTTACCGCCCCAACGACGCAGCCCGCTCCCCCTGCGCCTGCGGCAACACAGGCCCCGGCTGAAACACCGGCGCCCGTGACGGCAGAACAACCTCAGCCGCAAACCGCGCAGCCGGAACAGCAGCCAGCAACCCAGCCGCAGGCTGTGGCCACCACCAGCGCTAACCCTGGTGCAGTGTTGAAAATCTACGACACCAGCGCCCAGCCGCTTGACCAGGTGCTGGCGCAGGTTCAGCAGGACGGGGCCAGCATCGTTGTCGGCCCGCTGTTGAAAAACAACGTGGAAGCGCTGATGAAGAGCGACACCACGCTGAACGTGCTGGCGCTTAACCAGCCTGAGCAGGTTCAGAACCGCGCCAATATCTGTTACTTCGCCCTCTCTCCGGAGGATGAAGCCCGCGATGCGGCCCGTCATATTCACGAGCAGGGCAAGCAGGCGCCGCTGCTGCTGATCCCACGCAGCACGCTGGGCGATCGCGTTGCCAACGCGTTTGCGCAAGAGTGGCAGACCCTTGGCGGTGGCGTGGTGTTGCAGCAGAAATTTGGCTCAGCTGCCGAACTGAGAGCGGGCGTGAACGGCGGGGCAGGTATTGCCCTCAACGGTAGCCCGGTATCCGCCAGCCTGCCGCAGCAGCAGAGCGTCACCATCGGCGGTCTGACGATCCCAGCGCCCCCTACCGACGCGCAAATCAGCGGCGGCGGTAAAGTGGATTCGGCGTACATCGTCGCTACGCCGGAAGAGATCGCCTTTATCAAACCGATGATCGCCATGCGTAACGGCAGCCAGAGCGGCGCAACGCTCTACGCCAGCTCACGCAGCGCACAGGGTACCGCAGGCCCGGATTTCCGTCTGGAAATGGAAGGACTGCAATACAGCGAGATCCCGATGCTGGCAGGCAGCAACCCGCAGTTGATGCAGCAGGCGCTGGGCGCGGTGCGCAATGACTATTCCCTGGCGCGTCTGTACGCGATGGGCGTCGATGCCTGGGCGCTGGCAAACCACTTCACCCAGATGCGCCAGGTACCGGGCTTCGAGCTTAACGGGAATACCGGCGATCTGACCGCCGATCAGGATTGTGTGATTAACAGGAAGTTATCATGGCTCAAATACCAGCAGGGGCAGATTGTCCCGGCCAGTTAAGCCGTAAACAGACCGGCGACGCGTGGGAGTTAAAGGCGCGTCGCTGGCTTGAAGGCAAAGGACTGCGCTTTGTCGCCGCCAACGTTCGCGGGCGCGGCGGCGAGATTGACCTGATCATGAAAGACGGTCAGACCATCGTGTTTGTTGAAGTTCGCTACCGACAGTCGTCCCGTTTTGGCGGTGCTGCCGCCAGCGTGACGCTCGCCAAACAACAAAAATTATTACAGACTGCCCACTTGTGGCTTGCCCGCCATAATGGGAGTTTTGATACTGTGGATTGCCGTTTCGATGTGGTAGCCTTCACCGGAAATGCGATCGACTGGCTTAAAAACGCGTTTGGCGAAGACGCATAAATAAGATTTTAAAGGGATACCGTGCTCGAACGAATTAAAGTGTGCTTCACAGAAAGCATTCAAACGCAGATTGCCGCGGCGGAAGCCCTTCCGGACGCGATCTCGCGTGCAGCGATGACACTGGTTCAGTCGCTGCTCAACGGCAACAAAATCCTCTGTTGTGGCAATGGCACGTCCGCCGCCAACGCACAGCATTTTGCTGCCAGCATGATCAATCGCTTCGAAACCGAGCGCCCAAGCTTACCTGCCATTGCACTAAACACCGATAACGTGGTCTTAACTGCGATTGCCAACGATCGTCTGCATGACGAAATCTACGCCAAGCAGGTGCGCGCCTTAGGCCATGCCGGAGACGTGCTGCTGGCGATCTCCACGCGCGGTAACAGCCGGGATATCGTTAAAGCGGTTGAAGCGGCAGTGACCCGGGATATGACGATTGTCGCCCTGACCGGTTACGACGGCGGTGAGCTGGCTGGCCTGCTGGGGCCGCAGGATGTGGAGATCCGCATTCCTTCGCACCGTAGCGCCCGCATCCAGGAGATGCATATGCTCACGGTGAACTGCTTATGCGATCTGATCGATAACACGCTTTTCCCTCACCAGGATGATTAAGGAGTTCTCATGAAGGTTTTATCGGCCCTTGCAGTCGTGATGTCTGCATTACTGCTTCAGGGATGCATCGCTGCCGCTGTAGTCGGTACCGCAGCGGTCGGCACCAAAGCAGCGACCGATCCGCGTACCGTTGGGACGCAGGTGGATGACGGTACGCTTGAGCTGCGCGTAAACAGCGCACTGTCGAAAGACGAGCAGATCAAGAAGGAAGCACGCATCAACGTGACGGCTTATCAGGGCAAAGTGCTGCTGGCAGGCCAGGCGCCAAATCCTGAACTCGCCTCGCGCGCCAAACAGATCGCGATGGGTGTGGAAGGCACGGCGGAAGTGTATAACGAGATCCGCCAGGGCCAGCCGATTGGTCTCGGCACCGCGTCATCTGATACCTGGATCACCACCAAAGTGCGTTCCCAGCTGCTGGGTACCGACCAGGTGAAATCCTCAAACGTGAAAGTGACCACGGAGAACGGCGAAGTGTTCCTGCTGGGTCTGGTGACGGAACGTGAAGGGAAAGCGGCAGCGGATATCGCCAGCCGGGTGAGCGGCGTGAAACACGTCACCACCGCCTTTACTTACATTAAGTAATTCCCACCTGGCTACAGGCCCGGTAAGCGCTAGCGCCACCGGGCTTTTTTTCAC
Source organism: Enterobacter sp. MGH119 (assembly GCF_001037675.1). Taxonomy (NCBI): domain Bacteria; kingdom Pseudomonadati; phylum Pseudomonadota; class Gammaproteobacteria; order Enterobacterales; family Enterobacteriaceae; genus Enterobacter; species Enterobacter sp. MGH119. The sequence continues at coordinate 569,752 of NZ_KQ089930.1, forward strand.
ACAAGCGCCATACTCCCCACAATCACTCCACTCAACGCCACCAGCCCCGCAGTCAGCCACAGCGCTTTCGCCGGGAATGATTTACGCAGCATGATAAGCGACGGCAGACTCACCGCCGGCAGCGTGATGAGCAGCGCCAGCGCTGGTGCGGTCCCCATACCGGCCATCATCATGGTCTGAATAATCGGGATCTCCGCCGCGGTTGGGATCACGAACAGGCAACCGGCCACCGCCATCGCAATCACCCACATCAGCGTGTTGTCGATAGCGCCATCCGCATGCGGGAACAGCCAGACGCGCGCGGCCCCCAGCACCAGTACGGCCAGGATATAGACCGGAATGGTGCTCCAGAAAAGCTGCCACAGCGCTTTGCCCCAGCGAGCAAAGAAACTGCCCTGCGGCTCGCTGACGTCCAGCTCAACGGAAGCAGACCCGGCCTCGTTGTCTTTCACCAGGTGCTGCACCAGCGTAGCGACAAGCACCACCGTCAGCAGGCCAGCCGCCAGACGGATAAACGCGAAATGCCAGCCGAGAACGAAGCCCATAAACACCAGCGTTGCCGGATTCAGCAGTGGGTTACCCATCCAGAAGGCAAGCGCGCCGCCCATCGACACGCGCTGTCGGCGCATACCCGCCGCCACCGGTGCGGCGCAGCAGGAACACATCATGCCCGGCAGGGAGAAAATCGTCCCCAGCAGCGTGCCCTGCAAGCGCGGCTGTCCCAGGGTTTTCACCAGCCAGTTACGCGGGATAAGTACCTGAATCAGCGAGCCCAGCAATACGCCCAATACCGCCGCTTTCCAGACGGCAAGAAAATAGACCATTGCGTAATCCCACGCCGCGCGTAGCGGGCTGGAATCGGCCTGCGCGAGAATCGATTTACCGATGCTGTGGGTGTCGGCGGCGGTGAAGGCTTTACCGTAGTACGGCTGCCATTTCACATACCAGAGGCCAATGATGACCACGAGAAAGAAGAGTGCGGGCTTCCACCACTGAACAGGTGTTGCCGCCTGAGATGAAGACTGACCAGTCATACCATTCCCCGGAAGGTGTTATTTAATAAGCCGGGGAAGTTTACGCCTCGCCCTGCGCGATTTCACGCAGTTTTGCCGAAGGGATAATATTAACCCCCTCCTGCGACGGAGCCAGCGCCTCTTTTAGCATCGCCAGCGCGACATCCCGCGCCTCGATGGACTTCCAGTTACCCGGCAGAATGCGAAACAGCGGAGCGAAAAAAGACTCGTTAAAACGACGTTCGTCACGGTGCCCCATCAGCATGGAAGGCCGCGCGATGGTCAGGCGCTCCCATTTCTGCGCGATTAACGCCTCTTCCATTTTGCCCTTCACCTGGTTGTAAAAAAACGGCGAGCCTGCGTTCGCGCCGTGCGCGCTGACCACCAGGAAATGTTTTGCGCCCAGCTTTTTCGCCGTCAGGGCGGTATCCACCACCAGCGTGTAATCCGCATGGACAAAAGCTTCTTTACTGCCCGCTTCCCGTCGGGTGGTGCCAAGGCAGCAAAAGGCGATATCAATGGGATCCTGCACCTGCGCCAGCGCGTCGGTGAGCTGTGGATCGTGCGGGTTATAGACGCCGGTGATATCCAACAGCGGGCGACGCGTCGGGGCGGCGATATAATTGATATGCCGATCCTGGATCAGCAGCCGCAGCAGATGTCCACCCACCAGCCCGGTTGCGCCGGTAATCAGTACCTGACTCATCTTATCCCCTTTACAGAATTGTCCGTTTGCGTTCTGGGCCTGCTCTACCACACTTAAAAGTCTGTTACAGGTAAGTATTTACCACAAACGGGAAAAAAACAGTCTGAAGCGAAAACAACGGAGGAAGCATGGGTAAAAAAATCGCAGTCTTGATTACCGACGAGTTTGAAGATTCAGAATTTACGTCGCCAGCAGAGGCATTCCGCAAGGCGGGCCACGAGGTGGTCACCATCGAGAAAGAAGCGGGTAAAACCGTGAAGGGCCATAAGGGCGAAGCCAGCGTGACCATTGACGAATCCATTGATAACGTCAGCCCGTCGGATTTCGACGCCCTGCTGTTACCGGGCGGCCATTCACCGGATTCCCTGCGCGGAGACGAGCGTTTCGTCACCTTTACCCGTGACTTCGTCGGCACCGGTAAACCGGTATTTGCCATTTGCCACGGTCCGCAGCTGCTGATCAGCGCCGAGGTGGTACGCGGGCGTAAGCTCACCGCGGTGAAGCCGATCGTTATCGATCTGAAAAACGCGGGAGCCGAGTTCTACGATCAGGAAGTGGTGAACGATAACGATCAGCTGATCACCAGCCGTACACCGGACGATCTGCCGGCGTTTAACCGTGAAGCGCTACGCCTGCTCGGCGCGTAACCAGTGCAGCTTTTTACCAAAGCCCAGGGTGTTGTCGGTAAATTTCAGCTCATCAAGGCGGATTTCCCACACCGGGGCTTTTAGCGCCGCAGCCACCGGGAAGCGGCGCGTATAGCGTTTACGTTGCGCGTCGCTCTCCTTCCCTTCCAGGCGACGAATTTCACCTTTGAACTGGACCCCGCGGATCAGCGCAACAGTTTTAGGCTGACCGTTTACCGTACCTGCCACTTTTGCCTGCTGGCCCGTCATCTGCGCATGCCGCGTTTTGTCTTCGCTCATTACGTAAAAGGCCACGCGCTCGGGATCGTAGTAATAAAAGGCATTTGCGCACCACATCTCCTCGTCTTTACAGACGCACCAGGTCACGACATGCTGCTTTGCCAGCCAGCGGTTAATGGCGGCCAGTGTTTCCATTTTCGCTCTCTCTCATGCTATGGTGCGTTCACCTTAACATACTGAATCTGTTTACTGTGTGCTGGTTTCTCTATCTTGTCCGAACCGCTGATAACGCACTCTACACCGGGATCACTACCGATGTGGCACGGCGTTTTTTACAACATCAAACGGGGAAAGGGGCGAAAGCACTACGGGGGAAAGGTGAACTTCAGTTAGCGTTTTCAGCCGCCGTGGGCGACAGATCCCTGGCGCTCAGGCTGGAATACCGCATCAAGCAGCTGACAAAGCGCCAGAAAGAGCGTCTCGTCAACGGGGACGGCTCTTTCGAGGCGCTACGCGAAAGCCTGCTTAAAAACGATTGAAATGATCGTGGTACTCCACCAGACCGGTAACGCCGTCGAGCGCATCATCTGCCAGATGATGCACCTGGAAAGATGTTTCCGTGCCCGGCCAGTGGCAGCGCAGATCGTATCTGGACGCTGGCTCAAAACCTAAACGTTCGTAGAACGCCGGATCGCCCAGAACGACGACAGCGGCATAGCCAAATTCATTCAGTGAATCCAGTCCTTCATAGACCAGCTGGCGCGCCAGGCCCTGGCCACGGTAGTTTTCATCCACCGCCAACGGCGCCATGCCGACCCACTGCAACTCTTCACCCTGCACAATCACCGGGCTGAAGGCCACGTAGCCGACCACCTGCCCTTCATCGTCAGTGGCAACCAGGCCCAGCGTAATCAGGCCATCTTCGCGAAGATCGTGAACCAGTTGGGCTTCGGCGTCGCCTGCAAAAGAGCGGCGTAACAACGCATCGATACCCGGCGCATCAATCCCAATTTCGACTCGAATCAGCATGGTTCACCTACTGAAGTGTGTTTACTGTCCGGCGGGGTTTTTAGCCCGGCCTCAACGAAATCTGCCATTTGCATCAACATCATACGCAGCGCTTTCGGCATCTGCTCCAGTTCAATGGCATCCATTAAATTTTTGACGTACAGACCGAGCTCCGTGTCGCCTTCAATCACCAGACGACGCTGGAAGAAGAGGGTGTCCGGATCCTGTTTGCGCGCGGCGATCATCAGCAGATCGCTGGCATCCGCGCTAAAGCTGACATCCGCCTCGGCGGTTTCACGGACGATAAGCCGATCGTTCTCAACGGAAGTAAACCAGCGCAACCCGATATCGCGCACTTCAATCTTTAACCAGCGGCCTTCCAGAAACTCCAGCTCACCGTCCTGTAGCGCCTGGCGGAACTGCCAGCTCAGTACCTGTTCCAGCACCTGGCGTTTAAGCGCGAACGGCGCCAGTTTTACCGGCACGCTCAGCATTGATGGACCAAATTGTACGAGACGTGAACGCAGTTTATCCAGCACGAGCTTTACTCCCTGATAGCTATAGTCCTGCTATTTTGCCATATCCCGACAAGAAGATAGCGGCGTAAATCAACAAACCGTTGTCCGGTGTACCTCATTATTGGTGCCATCAATACGCCATTAGCTGCCTTAAATCAAAAATTGTCGCGTATGGGTTAATTAAAATCCCAGCTCGTTAACATTTTTTACGATCCCTGCGATCGACAACATCGGGATAAATTATGGAGCTGCTCTGCCCTGCCGGAAACCTTCCGGCGCTTAAGGCGGCCATCGAAAATGGGGCCGATGCGGTCTATATCGGGCTGAAAGATGATACCAACGCCCGCCATTTTGCGGGTCTTAACTTTACGGAGAAAAAGCTTCAGGAAGCCGTTAACTTCGTCCACCAGCACCGGCGCAAACTGCACATCGCCATCAATACCTTTGCCCATCCTGATGGCTATGCCCGCTGGCAGCGCGCCGTGGATATGGCGGCCCAGCTGGGCGCCGATGCGCTGATCCTGGCCGACCTCGCCATGCTTGAGTATGCGGCAGAACGTTATCCGCATATTGAGCGCCATGTCTCTGTTCAGGCATCGGCCACCAATGAAGAGGCCGTCCGTTTTTATCATCGACACTTTGACGTGGCTCGCGTGGTGCTGCCGCGCGTACTCTCTATTCATCAGGTTAAGCAACTGGCGCGCGTCACGCCAGTGCCGCTGGAGGTTTTTGCCTTCGGCAGCCTGTGCATCATGGCCGAAGGCCGCTGCTATCTTTCCTCGTATTTGACCGGCGAATCGCCAAATACCGTCGGCGCCTGCTCGCCTGCCCGCTTCGTTCGCTGGCAGCAAACGCCGCAGGGACTGGAGTCACGCCTGAATGATGTGTTAATTGACCGCTATCAGGACGGTGAAAACGCGGGCTACCCGACGCTGTGCAAAGGCCGATATCTGGTGGACGGCGAGCGCTACCACGCGCTGGAGGAGCCCACCAGCCTCAACACGCTGGAACTGCTGCCAGAGCTGCTGGCCGCCAATATTGCCTCGGTGAAAATCGAAGGCCGCCAGCGCAGCCCGGCCTACGTGAGCCAGGTGGCAAAGGTGTGGCGTCAGGCCATCGACCGCTGCATGGCGGACCCGCAAAACTACGCCCCGCAGGCGGCATGGATGGAGACGCTCGGCGCGATGTCCGAAGGCACCCAAACCACGCTCGGCGCGTATCACCGTAAATGGCAGTGAGATAATCATGAAATATTCATTAGGGCCGGTGCTTTACTACTGGCCAAAAGAGACGCTGGAAGATTTTTACCAGCAGGCGGCTAACAGCAGCGCCGATGTGATTTACCTCGGCGAAGCGGTGTGCAGCAAGCGCCGCGCCACCAAAGTGGGCGACTGGCTGGATATGGCGAAAAGCCTGGCCGGCAGCGGCAAGCAGGTGGTGCTCTCGACGCTGGCGCTGGTGCAGGCGTCCTCTGAACTGGGCGAGCTGAAGCGCTATGTCGAAAACGGTGAGTTCCTGCTGGAGGCGAGCGACCTGGGCGTGGTGAACATGTGCGCCGAGCGTAAGCTGCCGTTTGTCGCCGGACATGCGCTGAACTGCTATAACGCGGTGACCCTGCGCCTGCTGCTCAAACAGGGGATGACACGCTGGTGCATGCCGGTTGAGCTCTCCCGCGACTGGCTGGCCAACCTGCTTACACAGTGTGAAGAGCTGGGCATTCGCAACAAGTTTGAAGTGGAAGTTCTGAGCTATGGGCATCTGCCGCTGGCCTACTCTGCCCGCTGCTTCACCGCACGTTCCGAAGATCGTCCGAAAGACGAGTGCGAAACCTGCTGCATTAAGTACCCGAACGGACGCAGCATGCTGTCGCAGGAGAATCAGCAGGTGTTTGTTCTTAACGGCATTCAGACCATGAGCGGTTACGTCTATAACCTCGGCAACGAGCTGGCGTCAATGCACGGGCTGGTGGATATGGTGCGTCTTTCGCCGCTGGATACCGGCGTATTCGCCATGCTGGACGCCTTCCGCGCCAACGAAAATGGCGCTGCTCCACTGCCTCTGACGGCAAACAGCGACTGCAACGGTTACTGGCGACGTCTCGCCGGGCTGGAATTGCAGGCGTAAAAAAAGCTCACTTTGTTAACAACGGTTATCATTTTTTAATGCAGTATTAAAGATTGACCGTCGACAAAGTGAGCTGTTATGACTGACAAAACCATTCCGTTTTCGGTGCTGGATCTGGCGCCGATCCCACAAGGCTCCTCGGCCAGAGAAGCCTTCACGCACTCTCTCGATCTTGCTCAGCTTGCCGAAAAGCGCGGCTATCATCGCTACTGGCTGGCGGAGCACCACAATATGGTGGGCATCGCCAGCGCCGCCACCTCGGTGCTGATTGGCTATCTGGCGGCGAATACCACCACACTGCACCTGGGCTCCGGCGGCGTGATGCTGCCAAACCACGCCCCGCTGGTGATTGCTGAGCAGTTCGGGACGCTGAATACCCTCTATCCGGGCCGTATTGATCTAGGGCTTGGCCGCGCGCCGGGCAGCGACCAGCCGACCATGCGCGCCCTGCGTCGCCATATGAGCGGCGATATCGATAACTTCCCGCGCGATGTGGCGGAGCTGGTGGACTGGTTTGACGCGCGGGATCCGAACCCGCACGTGCGTCCTGTGCCGGGGTACGGGGAAAAGATCCCGGTATGGCTGTTAGGCTCAAGTCTGTACAGCGCGCAGCTCGCCGCCCAGTTGGGGCTGCCGTTTGCGTTTGCCTCGCATTTCGCACCGGATATGCTGCATCAGGCGCTGCATCTCTACCGCACGCACTTCAAACCGTCCGAGCGTCTGGAGAAACCGTACGCGATGGTCTGTATCAATATCATTGCCGCCGACAGCAACCGCGACGCGGAATTCCTGTTCACCTCCATGCAGCAGGCGTTTGTGAAGCTGCGTCGCGGTGAGACGGGCCAGTTGCCGCCGCCAGTAGAGAATATGCATCAGCTGTGGTCGGCCTCCGAGCAGTATGGCGTGCAGCAGGCTCTGAGTATGTCGCTGGTAGGTGATAAGGCGAAAGTGCGTCACGGGCTGGAGTCGGTGCTGCGTGAAACCCAGGCGGATGAGATTATGGTTAACGGCCAGATTTTCGATCACCAGGCGCGTCTGCATTCGTTTGATTTGGCAATGCAGGTGAAAGAGGAGTTGGTGGGGTAGTTTTTTGCTATGCCCGGTGGCGCTTCGCTTACCGGGCCTACGGGATCGCGTAGGCCGGATAAGGCGTAGCCGCCATCCGGCACAAAAACTTACTGATATACCGGCAACAGGTTAAAACTCGACAGCACGTGGACCACCGCGTTGCCGATACCAAATACCAGAATCAGCGCAATCATCGGCTTTCCGCCCCAGACGCGGAATTTCGGGCTGCCGAAGCGCTTACGTGATTTGCGCGCCAGCAGCGCCGGTACAATCGCCGCCCAGATGGTGGCCGCCAGTCCCGCATAGCCGATGGCGTACAGGAAACCGTTCGGCCACAGCAGGCCGCCCACAATCGGCGGCAGGAAGGTCAACAGCGCCGTTTTGAAGCGCCCCGTCGCAGAGTCATCAAAACCAAACAGATCCGCCAGGTAGTCAAACAGGCCCAGCGTCACGCCGAGGAATGAACTCGCCACCGCAAAGTTCGAGAAGACCACCAGAAGCAGATCCAGGCTGCGGCTGTTCAGCACGCCGCCCAGCGCCTGTACCAGCACATCAATGTTACCGCCCTTCTGCGCAATGCCGATAAATTCCGGACGCGGGATGTTACCCATCGTCCCCAGCAGCCAGATCACATACAGCGCCAGCGCCAGCAGCGTGCCGTAAACCAGGCATTTCACGATGGTGCGCGGATCCTTGCCGTAGTACTTCATCAGGCTCGGTACGTTACCGTGGTAGCCAAACGACGCCAGACAGAACGGCAGGGTCATCAGCAGGTACGGCGTATAAGAGGTGTTCGTTTCGGCAACGTTAAACAGCGTGGCCGGCGTGACGTGCCCCAGCAGGCTGCCGAAGGTAAGAAAGAAGGTGATGACCTTTGCGCCCAGCACGATTGCCGTCATGCGGCTGACCGCTTTGGTGCTCATCCAGACGATAAACGCCACGCCCAGCGCGAAGCAGAGACCCGCCAGACGCGCCGGAACGTTCAGCGACATCTCTGAGAAGGTGTGATGCAGAATCGACCCGCTCGCTGAAATGTACGCGTAGGTCAGGATATAGAGTACAAACGCGATGGACAGCCCGTTCACCAGGTTCCAGCCTTTGCCCAACAGATCCCGGGTGAGGGTGTCGAAGCTGGAGCCAATGCGGTAGTTCAGGTTTGCTTCAAGGATCATCAGCCCGGAATGGAGCATGCAGAACCAGGTGAAAACCAGCGCCGCCAGCGACCAGAAGAACCACGCACCGGACATGACCACAGGCAGGGAAAACATCCCGGCACCAATGATGGTTCCGCCGATGATCACCACGCCGCCAAGCAGCGAAGGTGACGTTTGGGTGGTGGTTAGTGTTGCCATGCGGCCTTATCTCCAGTGAAAAATGTGGTTCTGCATTTTAGTGTGTTGCACTGTACCAGTACAAGAGTACAAAAGGAATAAAAAAAGCCCCGATAGCGACTATCGGGGCTGTATATTTTACTTTACGTCAGAAGCGAAAGGCTTACGCGTCACCGAAACGACGACGGCTGGCACCTTCTTCACGGCGTGGACCACGGTTTTCGCGGCGCTCGCCGGAGAAACGACGGCCTTCACCACCGCGACCTTCGCTGCGACCGCCTTCACGACGCTCGCCACCGAAACCGCGACCACCGCCACGACGTTCGCCGCCACGGTCAGGACGTGGCTGTGCATCGCCCAGCAGCTGCATGTTCATCGGCTTGTTCAGGATGCGGGTGCGAGTAAAGTGTTGCAGTACTTCGCCCGGCATGCCTTTTGGCAGCTCGATGGTGGAGTGGGAACCGAACAGCTTGATGTTACCAATGTAACGGCTGCTGATGTCGCCTTCGTTAGCGATCGCGCCAACGATGTGACGAACTTCAACACCATCATCACGGCCCACTTCAATGCGATACAGTTCCATTTCGCCAGCGTCACGACGCTCGCGACGTGGACGGTCTTCACCACCACGCTCTGGACGGTCACCGCGTGGACCACGGTCGTTACGGTCGCCACGACGTTCGAAACGATCGTCACGGTCACGGAACTCACGCTTAGGACGCATCGGCGCATCAGGTGGCACGATCAGGCTACGTTCGCCCTGCGCCATTTTCAGCAGTGCTGCGGCCAGGGTTTCCATGTCCAGCTCTTCGCCTTCAGCGACAGGCTGGATCTGGGACAGCAGCGCACGGTACTGATCCAGATCGCTGCTTTCCAGCTGCTGCTGTACTTTCGCGGCGAATTTTTCCAGACGGCGTTTGCCCAGCAGTTCTGCGTTTGGCAGCTCAGCTTCTGGAATGGTCAGCTTCATGGTGCGTTCAATGTTACGCAGCAGACGACGCTCGCGGTTCTCAACGAACAGCAGCGCACGGCCTGCACGACCCGCACGACCGGTACGGCCGATACGGTGAACGTAAGACTCGGAGTCCATTGGGATATCGTAGTTTACAACCAGGCTGATACGCTCAACGTCCAGGCCACGTGCTGCCACGTCGGTTGCAATCAGGATATCCAGACGACCGTCTTTCAGACGCTCCAGAGTCTGCTCACGCAGGGCCTGGTTCATGTCGCCGTTCAGCGCTGCGCTGTTGTAGCCGCTACGCTCCAGGGCTTCAGCCACTTCCAGGGTCGCGTTTTTGGTACGTACGAAGATAATCGCCGCATCAAAATCTTCCGCTTCCAGGAAACGGACCAGCGCTTCGTTTTTGCGCATGCCGTATACAGACCAGTAGCTCTGGCTGATGTCCGGGCGAGTGGTCACGCTGGACTGAATGCGCACTTCCTGCGGCTCTTTCATGAAGCGGCGGGTAATGCGACGGATCGCTTCTGGCATAGTTGCAGAGAACAGAGCGGTCTGATGACCTTCCGGGATCTGCGCCATGATGGTTTCTACGTCTTCGATGAAGCCCATACGCAGCATTTCATCGGCTTCGTCCAGTACCAGGCCGCTCAGTTTAGAGAGGTCCAGGGTACCGCGCTTCAGGTGATCCAGCAGACGGCCCGGCGTACCGACAACAATTTGTGGGCCCTGGCGCAGGGCGCGTAACTGCACGTCATAACGCTGGCCGCCGTACAGGGCTACCACGTTTACGCCGCGCATATGTTTAGAGAATTCCGTCATGGCTTCAGCAACCTGAACAGCCAGTTCACGGGTTGGAGCCAGGACGAGGATCTGCGGCGCGCGCAGGTCCGGATCAATGTTGTTCAGCAGCGGCAGCGAGAATGCTGCGGTTTTACCGCTACCAGTCTGGGCCATGCCCAGCACGTCACGACCAGAAAGCAGGTGTGGGATACACTCAGCCTGGATCGGAGATGGTTTTTCGTAACCCAGATCGTTAAGGGCTTCAAGGATAGGAGCCTTCAGGCCCAGATCTGCAAAAGTGGTTTCGAATTCAGCCATGTAGTACAAGTGCCTCGATATTAATGGCGGCCAGTCTACTTAGCTCATCGTGAAAATGATTAGCAATTTTCATTGAAAAGTGTGAACCGGCTCAAATTAGGTGTATTGACGAACAACAACGCCCTCACCAGTGAAGGTGATGGCAATCAAAAGATTACGGGCTGATGTTTATGTCGTCAGCTATTGCTGGTCCGATTCTGCCAGGTCGTCTTGCTCCTGGCCCAAGAGCGATAATTCCAACAATGCATAACGGTGCTCAACGAAGTTATGTACGTTGTTAGCAACCGCTAATTTGAACAGTGCCGTAGCGCTGTCCATATCCCCCAGACTTAGGTAGTACTTACCTAAATAGAAGTTGGTTTCACTGAGATGCTCAGCGAGCGAGGTGTTATCCGTTGCGTCCGCCTTGAGGCGTTCCATCAGCGTTGCTTCGCTAATGTTGCCCAGGTAGAACTCGACAATGTTCCATCCCCACTGTTCCTTGTCCGATTTCTCGAAGCGCTGTTTCAGTGCTTCTTTGGCCTGCTTCTCATCAAGCTTCTGCTCAACGATGTAAAGCCACAGGCTGCGGAAAGGATCATTAGGATCGTCTTGATAAAACGCCAGCAGATCATCTTGCGCTAACTTATCACGTCCGCCGTAATACAATGCGATACCGCGATTCAAGTGCGCGTAGTTGTAAGTTGGATCAAGCTCAAGTACAGAATCAAACGCTTCATAGGCAGCATCAAAATTGCCTGCCTGCGTTAAATAAATGCCTAAGTAATTGAATACTTCAGGCATATCAGGTCGAATCGCCAGCGCTTGTGAAAAATCATTTCGCGCCAGTGCCCTCAGACCGAGACTATCATACAACACTCCGCGCTCATATAAAAGCTGTGCGCGTTCGTCATCGGTTAAAGCCCGACTGGCAAGTATTTGTTCCATGCGTGCCAGAATGACTTCCTGCTGCAAAGTCGGTTGCAATGGCACTGCGAGGACTTCGCTCTTACGCCAGGCAGAGTTGCTGCATCCTGCCAGCGTTAAAGCTGTCGCAACGAAACACCAGCGCAAAAAAGGCTTCATTTCCCACTCCCGAAGACAACTATTGGATGAACGTCCTGTCCCCCGGCGGCTTAACAAGGCGTCCTGCCTGATAATAAGCCCTCCGCCTGCGCGGAGGGCAAATGGCAACCTTACTCGCCTTGCTGTTCAGCAGCCGGAGCTTCCGGCGCCGCAGCAGGCTGAGACTGCTCGGTTGCTTCTTTAATGCTCAGACGGATACGGCCCTGGCGGTCAACTTCCAGAACTTTCACCGGTACTTCCTGACCCATTTGCAGGTAATCGGTCACTTTCTCAACGCGCTTGTCAGCGATCTGAGAGATGTGTACCAGACCTTCTTTACCGCCACCGATGGCAACGAATGCGCCAAAGTCAACGATACGGGTCACTTTACCATTGTAGATACGGCCCACTTCGATTTCTGCCGTGATCTCTTCGATACGACGGATAGCGTATTTCGCTTTCTCGCCGTCGGTTGCTGCGATCTTCACAGTACCGTCATCTTCGATTTCGATGGTGGTGCCCGTTTCTTCGGTCAGTGCACGGATAACGGAACCGCCCTTACCGATAACATCTTTGATCTTGTCTGGATTGATCTTGATGGTGTGAATACGCGGAGCGAATTCAGAGATATCACCGCGTGGCGCGTTGATAGCCTGTTCCATCACGCCCAGGATGTGCAGACGCGCACCTTTAGCCTGGTTCAGAGCAACCTGCATGATCTCTTTGGTGATACCTTCAATTTTGATATCCATCTGCAAGGCAGAGATACCGTCGCGGGAACCCGCCACTTTGAAGTCCATATCACCCAGGTGGTCTTCATCACCCAGAATGTCAGACAGAACAACGTAGTTGTCGCCTTCTTTCACCAGACCCATTGCGATACCCGCAACGGCGGCTTTAATTGGCACGCCTGCATCCATCAGCGCCAGAGAAGCGCCACACACGGAAGCCATGGAAGAAGAACCGTTGGATTCAGTGATTTCAGACACCACACGTACGGTGTACGGGAATTTGTCTGCTTCTGGCATCACTGCCAGCACGCCGCGCTTCGCCAGACGACCGTGACCAATTTCACGACGCTTCGGTGAGCCAACCATACCGGTTTCGCCCACAGAGTACGGAGGGAAGTTGTAGTGGAACAGGAAGCTGTCAGTGCGCTCGCCCATCAGTTCGTCGATGATCTGTGCGTCACGTGCAGTACCCAGGGTCGCGGTTACCAGCGCCTGCGTTTCACCACGGGTGAACAGCGCAGAACCGTGAGTACGTGGCAGTACGCCAGTACGCACGTCCAGACCACGGATCATGTCTTTTTCACGGCCATCAATACGCGGCTCGCCTGCCAGTACGCGGCTACGAACAACGTTTTTCTCGATGGCATGCAGGATTTCACCAATTTCGTTAGCGTCCAGCGTTTCGTCTTCGGCAACCAGGGTCGCGGTTACTTCAGATTTGATCACATCAACCTGAGCATAGCGCTCCTGTTTGTCGGTGATGCGGTATGCGTCGCTCAGACGAGATTCTGCCAGTGCAGCAACGCGTGCGTTCAGCGCGTCGTTGGCCGCTTCTGGCTGCCAGTCCCAACGTGGTTTACCGGCTTCTTTCACCAGGTCGTTGATGTTCTGGATAACAACCTGCTGCTGGTCGTGGCCGAAGACCACAGCGCCCAGCATCTGGTCTTCGCTCAGCAGTTCAGCTTCGGATTCAACCATCAGCACCGCGGCTTCAGTACCGGCGACAACCAGGTCCAGCTTACTCTCTTTCAGCTCTTCCTGAGTTGGGTTCAGCACGTACTGATCATTGATGTAACCCACGCGCGCAGCACCGATTGGACCATTGAATGGAATACCAGACAGTGACAGGGCAGCAGACGCACCGATCATCGCAACGATGTCCGGGTTAACCTGCGGGTTAACGGAAACAACGGTTGCGATAACCTGCACTTCGTTCACGAAGCCTTCCGGGAACAGCGGACGAACCGGGCGGTCAATCAGACGCGCGATCAGGGTTTCGCCTTCGCTTGGACGGCCTTCACGACGGAAGAAGCCACCTGGGATTTTACCGGCAGCGTAGGTACGCTCCTGGTAGTTAACGGTCAGTGGGAAGAAGTCCTGACCTGGTTTAGCTTTTTTCTGGCCAACTACGGTAACGAATACAGCAGTGTCATCCATGCTTACCATAACGGCAGCAGTAGCCTGACGCGCCATCATGCCGGTTTCCAGCGTGACGGTATGCTGACCATACTGGAATTTACGAACGATCGGATTCAGCAAAGTTCTGTCCTTTCTTAAATGTTTGAAAGCACACCTCAGGTGTGCTGACGATTTAACCCGACCTTCTTCGCATCCTCGCGACTAATGACAACCGACACCCCCATGGGTGAAGCCTCTCATTAGCCGCGCGAACCTCTGCAATGAAGATCATTTATAGCAACAATACAATAGTTTCCATTGAATTGCTGCCGTCTGGTTGAAAAAAGGGGCCATCAGGCCCCCTTTTCTGAAACTCGCAAGAATTAGCGACGCAGACCCAGACGCTCGATCAGCGCGGTGTAGCGTGCAACATCTTTACGCTTCAGGTAGTCGAGCAGTTTACGACGCTGAGAAACCATACGCAGCAGACCACGACGGCTGTGGTGATCTTTTTTGTGCTCTGCAAAGTGACCTTGCAGGTGGTTAATCTGTGCAGTCAGCAGTGCAACCTGAACTTCGGTAGAACCGCTGTCGTTAGTACCACGACCAAACTCAGAAACGATTTTAGCTTTAGCTTCAACGCTTAGAGACATTTTCAAACTCCAAAGTATAAAGAATGTAAGGATGCCGATCTCTAATTCAGCTATCCCATGTACGCCCCGCAGATTGTTAAACAATTTACCAGGCGTTAAGCGGCGATATTCTACTCGTCTCCCCTGCTTATCGCAAGGTAAGGCGTTATCACCGTCACGCTTCGACCGGATATTCGACGACCAGACGACGCGGCGCCACACGCCCTTCGCCGTCCATTTCGCCCATACCGATGAATTTCCCTTCGTCACCTTCCGTCACGCGTACCAGGCCCTCAAGCGGTGCCCCCGTTGTGCGAACCGGGTTTCCGTTCTTAAAGTAAACGGACGATGTTAAAGGAAGATTAACAACCGGGAAGTCCACTGCCGGACTGTCCATTGGCATCAGCAGGGGGTCCAGCAGATCGGCCGGCGCAACGCCCTGCGCTTGCGCCTGCTCAATCAGGGCGTGCAGATGCTCAAGCGTCACCATGCGTTCGACCGGATATTTGCTGACCGCCAGACGACGCAGATAAATCACATGCGCGCCGCAGCCCAGCTTTTCACCGAGGTCATCAATGATGGTGCGGATATAGGTCCCTTTCGAACAGTGTACTTCCAGCTCGAGTTCATCACCTTCGTGACGAATGAACAGCAGCTCATACACGGTAATCGGACGAGCTTCGCGCGGAACCTCAATGCCCTGACGTGCATATTCGTAGAGCTTTTTGCCCTGATATTTCAGCGCCGAATACATCGACGGCACCTGTAGCGTATCACCACGGAAGCTGTCCAGCGCCGCATCAAGTTGCTCTGCGCTGAAGGTCACCGGGCGCTCTTCCACCACCTGGCCATCTGCATCGGAGGTATCCGTGCGCTGGCCCAGTTTGGCAATCACGCGGTAGCGCTTATCGGAATCCAGCAGGTACTGGGAAAACTTTGTCGCTTCCCCCAGGCAGATCGGCAGCATGCCGGTTGCCAGCGGATCCAGCGCGCCAGTGTGCCCTGCTCGGTTGGCGTTATAAATACGCTTCACTTTTTGCAGCACGTCGTTGCTGGATGCGCCCTGTGGTTTATCCAGCAACAGCACGCCATGCACGTCACGACCGCGACGACGAGGACGACTCATCAGTCCTCCTTGCTGTCGTCCGCCGGGTTAACACGACGCTCATCGTCATGTTTCACCACGCTGGTCACCAGGTTGGACATACGCATACCTTCAACCAGCGAGTTGTCGTAGAAGAAGGTCAGCTCTGGCACGATACGCAGGCGCATCGCTTTGCCAAGCAGAGAGCGAATGAAACCAGAGGCTTCCTGCAACGCTTTAATGCCGTTCTTCACAGCGTCTTCATCCTGGTCATTCAGGAAAGTTACAAACACTTTGGCGTACGCCAGGTCGCGGGACATTTCCACGCCAGACACGGTGGTCATCATACCCACGCGTGGATCTTTGATTTCACGTTGCAGAATGAGAGCGATCTCTTTCTGCATCTCCTGCGCGACGCGCTGTGGGCGACCAAATTCTTTCGCCATAATAAATTCTCCAGACAAAAAAGGGGCTTAAGCCCCTTTTTAAAATTACTGCCGGGTGGCGCTTCGCTTACCCGGCCTACGCTCATTAATCTTCTGTTGACGAAGATTACGCGATGGTACGCTGAATTTCGATGATCTCGAACACTTCGATCATATCGCCAACGCGAACGTCGTTGTAGTTCTTCACGCCGATACCACATTCCATGCCGTTACGGACTTCGTTAACGTCATCTTTGAAGCGGCGCAGGGATTCCAGCTCACCTTCGTAGATAACCACGTTGTCACGCAGCACGCGGATTGGGTTGTGACGCTTGATGGTCCCTTCGGTAACCATACAGCCCGCGATCGCACCGAATTTCGGTGATTTGAACACGTCACGTACTTCAGCCAGACCGATGATCTGCTGTTTCAGCTCAGGAGACAGCATGCCGCTCATCGCTGCTTTCACTTCGTCAATCAGGTTATAGATGACGGAGTAGTAACGCAGATCCAGGCTTTCAGCATCAATCACTTTACGCGCAGATGCGTCAGCACGAACGTTGAAGCCAACCAGGATCGCGTTTGACGCTGCTGCCAGAGTTGCGTCGGTTTCGGTGATACCACCTACGCCAGAACCGATGATCTTCACTTTCACTTCGTCGGTAGACAGTTTCAGCAAGGAGTCGGAGATCGCTTCCACAGAACCCTGAACGTCCGCTTTCAGAACAACGTTCACTTCGTGAACTTCGCCTTCGGTCATGTTGGCGAACATATTCTCGAGTTTAGATTTCTGCTGACGAGCCAGCTTCACTTCACGGAATTTACCCTGACGATACAGAGCGACTTCACGCGCTTTCTTCTCGTCACGTACGACGGTTACTTCGTCACCGGCAGCCGGAACACCGGACAGCCCCAGGATTTCCACTGGAATGGACGGACCCGCTTCCAGCACTTCCTGACCCAGTTCGTTACGCATCGCGCGAACGCGACCGTATTCGAAACCACACAGAACGATGTCGCCCTTGTGCAGAGTACCTTCGCGAACCAGAACGGTTGCAACCGGACCACGACCTTTATCCAGGAAGGATTCGATTACCGCGCCGCTCGCCATACCTTTACGAACCGCTTTCAGCTCCAGAACTTCAGCCTGAAGCAGGATGGCGTTCAGCAGGTCGTCGATACCGGTACCCGCTTTTGCAGATACAGGGATGAACTGTGCTTCACCGCCCCACTCTTCCGGCATAACGCCGTACTGGGACAGTTCGTTCTTCACGCGATCCATATCGGCTTCTGGCTTATCGATTTTGTTGACTGCAACAACCAGAGGCACCTGCGCCGCTTTCGCGTGCTGGATAGCTTCAATGGTCTGTGGCATCACGCCATCGTCGGCAGCAACAACCAGAACAACGATATCCGTTGCCTGAGCACCACGAGCACGCATTGAGGTAAACGCTGCGTGGCCTGGGGTATCCAGGAAGGTGATCATGCCGTTTTCGGTTTCTACGTGGTAAGCACCGATGTGCTGGGTAATACCACCCGCTTCGCCGGAGGCAACCTTAGTAGAACGAATGTAGTCAAGCAGAGAGGTTTTACCGTGGTCAACGTGGCCCATGATGGTCACAACCGGTGCGCGCGGTTCAGCCGCTGCGCCCGTATCACGGTCGCTCATTACTGCTTCTTCCAGCTCGTTTTCACGACGCAGGATAACTTTGTGGCCCATCTCTTCGGCAACCAGCTGTGCGGTTTCCTGGTCGATGACCTGGTTGATGGTGGCCATTGCGCCCAGTTTCATCATCGCTTTGATGACCTGAGAGCCTTTCACCGCCATCTTGTTAGCCAGTTCGCCAACGGTGATGGTTTCGCCGATCACAACGTCACGGTTAACGGCCTGAGCAGGCTTCTGGAAGCCCTGCTGGAGAGCGGAACCTTTACGCTTACCACCTTTACCGCCGCGAACCGCTGCACGCGCTTCTTCACGGTCAGCTTTTGATTCAGCGTGTTTGTTACCTTTTTTCGCAGGACGCGCAGCTTTTGCACTGCGAGTACGACCACGACCACCTTCTACTTCGCGGTCGTTGTCGTCTTCTGCCTGACGCGCATGCTGAGACGTGGTGACGTGATAATCGCTGGTATCTTCAGTTGGTTCAGCGGTATTCACACCATTCTTCTCGTTTTCTTCTGCCATGCGACGCGCTTCTTCGGCGACGCGGCGAGCTTCTTCTTCAAGCTTGCGGCGGGCTTCTTCTTCCGCTTTACGCTTCAGCTCGGCAGCTTCATTTTCACGGCGGGCTTTTTCAGCCTGGGCAGTTTTGGTCATTTCGTCGGTCTGTTGATTGCTCACTTTGTCTTTTTCCGCAGCGTCACGCTTCGCTTTTTCACCGGCGTCGCGTTTCGCTTTTTCTGCGGCCTCACGTTCAGCTTTTAATTCTGCTTCACGTTTGGCAGTGGCTTCTGCCTCACGCTGAGCTTGTTCTTCCGCTTCACGCTGTGCCTGCTCTTCCGCGGCAAGGCGTTCTGCCTCTTGCGGATCACGTTTTACAAAGGTGCGCGTCTTGCGGACTTCAATTTGTACCGACTTGCTTTTGCCACCGGTACCAGGGATGTTCAACGTGCTACGCGTTTTACGCTGTAGCGTTAACTTGTCAGGCGTAGAGCCGTGTTCACGGTTCAGGTGCGCTAACAAGGTTTGTTTTTCTTGCGCGGTCACCGAGTCATCAGCGGACTTCGGGATCCCTGCATCAGCAAATTGCTGTACCAGGCGGTCCACGGAGGTCTGAATCTCAGCAGCCAGCGATTTTACAGTTACATCAGTCATGCTGTTCCTTCCTGCTACAGTTTATTACGCTTCGTCGCCGAACCAGCAAATATTACGTGCGGCCATGATGAGTTCGCCGGCTTTCTCGTCGGTTAAACCTTCGATATCGGCCAGGTCATCAACGCCTTGCTCAGCGAGATCTTCCAGCGTACAAACACCACGGGCAGCCAGCTTGAACGCAATCGCACGATCAAGACCTTCCAGATTCAGCAGGTCATCAGCCGGCTTCTTATCGCCAAGGCTTTCTTCCTGAGCCAGCGCCAGGGTGGTCAGTGCGTTTTTAGCGCGTTCACGCAGGGCTTCAACGGTTGGTTCATCCAGACCGTCAATTTCCAGCAGCTCTTTCATTGGCACGTAGGCCAGTTCTTCCAGCGTAGAGAAACCTTCTTCAACCAGCACAGTGGCGAAGTCTTCGTCAATGTCCAGGTATTTGGTGAAGGTATCGATCGCCGCGTGGGCTTCAGCCTGATGCTTGGCCTGAAGGTCATCAACGGTCATCACGTTGAGTTCCCAGCCGCTCAGCTGTGACGCCAGACGTACGTTCTGACCGTTACGGCCAATCGCCTGCGCCAGGTTGCCCGCTTCTACAGCGATATCCATGGTGTGTTTGTCTTCGTCAACAACGATAGACGCCACATCAGCCGGTGCCATTGCGTTGATCACGAACTGCGCCGGGTTGTCGTCCCACAGAACGATATCAATGCGCTCGCCGCCCAGTTCGGTAGAAACCGCCTGAACACGTGCGCCACGCATACCGACGCAAGCACCGACCGGGTCGATACGCTTGTCGTTGGTTTTCACCGCAATTTTCGCACGGGAACCCGGATCGCGGGCCGCCGCTTTGATTTCGATAACTTCTTCGCCGATTTCCGGCACTTCGATACGGAACAGTTCAACCAGCATTTCTGGTTTAGAACGCGTCACGAACAGCTGTGCACCACGCGCTTCAGGACGTACGGCATACAGCACACCACGAATACGGTCGCCTGGGCGGAAGTTTTCACGCGGCAGCATGTCTTCACGCAGGATCACGGCTTCAGCGTTACCCGGCAGCCCTTCGGATTTGATCTCCAGAGAGATGTTGTCGCGGTTCACTTTCTTCACCACGCCAGTGATGATTTCGCCTTCCTGATCGCGGAACTGATCGACAACCAGCGCGCGCTCGGCTTCGCGAACTTTCTGCACGATAACCTGCTTCGCGGTCTGGGTGGTGATACGGTCGAAGGTAACAGATTCAATCTGATCTTCAACGTAGTCACCCACGTTCAGACTTTCGTCTTCAAAACGTGCCGCTTCCAGGGTGATCTCTTTGGTCGGTTGGGTCACTTCTTCAACGATTACCCAACGACGGAATGTATCGAAGTCACCGCTTTTACGATCGATTTCTACGCGAACATCGATCTCTTGTTCGTATTTTTTCTTGGTTGCTGTAGCCAGTGCACTTTCCAGCGCTTCGAAAATCTTCTCACGCGGCAGTGATTTCTCGTTGGAGACGGCTTCAACAACAGCCAAAATTTCTTTGTTCATCGCGGGCTTTTCACCTCAATCCAGACTGTTAAAAGTGGGGAACCAGGTTCGCCTTCTGGATATTACTCAGCGCGAACACTTCATCTTTGCCTTCGACTGTCACCGTGATCATTTCACCATCAACGGCTTTAATAATTCCCTGCCATTTACGGCGATTCTGTACGGCCATACGCAGAACGAGAGCCACTTCTTCACCGGTAAAGCGCACGTAGTGCTCGGCCGTGAACATCGGACGATCGAGGCCAGGTGAGGAAACTTCCAGGTTGTACGCAACGGTAATCGGATCTTCAACATCAAGAACCGCACTCACCTGGTGGCTGACATCAGCACAATCATCAACATTGATGCCATCTTCACTATCAATATAGATGCGCAGTGTGGATGTACGGCCGCGAACGAATTCGATGCCGACCAGTTCGTAGCCCAGTGCTTCGACCGGCGCAGTAATCATCTCTGTTAATTTTTGCTCTAATGTGGACAAGCCCACCCCCAAGACATAAAAAAAGGGCGTAAAGCCCAGTTATTCTGTAGTCAGATAACAAAAAACCCCGATAAATCGGGGCTTTAGATAACTGAACCCTATAGCCACAACTGTGGCCTGGAGCACTCTCCGAAAGCATTTTTTCAAATCCAGCTACGAAGGCTCTAAGTCTTCACAGTATATTTGAAAAAGAACTTTATGGGAAAGTGGTTGCGGGGGCCGGATTTGAACCGACGACCTTCGGGTTATGAGCCCGACGAGCTACCAGGCTGCTCCACCCCGCGCCTGAAACGTGGCAAATTCTACGCGTTTTGGACAGAATTTGCAAATAATGCTGGGATTTGGTACCGAAGACGGGACGTAAAATCGGCATTCAGTATATTGATAGTTGACCCCACCTGTCAACCCAACTTCGGCCAGGGCAATAAAAGGGAAATTTTTACAAAAAACGCACACGTCTCTTTCGGTCGTCGATAAAAGATGATTAAATGAATACTCACTTATTTTGCATAAACATGCATCGAGAGCGAAAGCGGTCTCTAATCAGTCAATCAAGCAGGGTTTTATTATATGACGACGATTCTCAAGCATCTCCCGGTAGGACAACGTATTGGCATCGCTTTTTCTGGCGGCCTGGATACCAGCGCTGCACTGCTGTGGATGCGCCAGAAGGGAGCGGTTCCTTATGCATATACTGCGAACCTGGGTCAGCCGGACGAGGAAGATTATGACGCGATCCCTCGTCGTGCCATGGAATATGGCGCAGAGAACGCACGTCTGATCGACTGCCGTAAGCAGCTGGTCGCCGAAGGGATTGCCGCGATCCAGTGCGGTGCTTTCCATAACACTACCGGCGGCCTGACCTATTTCAATACCACCCCGCTGGGTCGTGCCGTCACCGGCACTATGCTGGTCGCCGCCATGAAAGAAGATGGCGTGAACATCTGGGGGGACGGTAGCACCTATAAAGGCAACGATATTGAACGTTTCTATCGTTATGGCCTGCTGACCAACGCCGAGTTGCAGATCTACAAACCGTGGCTGGATACCGACTTCATCGACGAGCTGGGTGGCCGCCATGAAATGTCTGAGTTTATGATTGCCTGCGGCTTTGACTACAAGATGTCGGTTGAGAAAGCCTACTCAACCGACTCCAACATGCTGGGTGCGACGCATGAAGCGAAAGACCTGGAATTCCTGAATTCCAGCGTAAAAATTGTTAACCCGATCATGGGCGTGAAGTTCTGGGATGAGAACGTTAAGATCCCGGCGGAAGAAGTGACCGTGCGTTTCGAACGTGGTCATCCGGTTGCCCTGAACGGTAAAACGTTCTCCGACGATGTTGAACTGATGCTGGAAGCAAACCGCATCGGCGGTCGTCACGGGCTGGGTATGAGCGATCAGATCGAAAACCGTATCATCGAAGCAAAAAGCCGCGGCATTTACGAAGCTCCAGGGATGGCGCTGCTGCACATCGCTTATGAGCGTCTGCTGACCGGTATTCACAACGAAGACACCATTGAGCAGTATCACGCTCATGGCCGTCAGCTGGGCAAACTGCTGTATCAGGGTCGCTGGTTTGATCCACAGGCGCTGATGCTGCGTGACGCCCTGCAACGTTGGGTGGCAAGCGCCATCACCGGCGAAGTGACCCTGGAACTGCGTCGCGGTAACGACTACTCCATCCTGAACACCGTGTCTGACAACCTGACCTATAAAGCAGAGCGTCTGACCATGGAGAAAGGTGAGTCAGTATTCTCTCCGGACGATCGTATTGGCCAGCTGACCATGCGTAACCTGGACATCACCGATACCCGTGAGAAGCTGTTCAACTATGTTGAGAATGGCCTGCTCTCCGCGAATTCCGGTAATGGTCTGCCGCAGGTTGAGAACCTGGAACACAGCGATAAGAAGTAATCGACAGCAAGACATGCAAAAGGCGCCCAATGGGCGCCTTTTTTGTGGTCTTCGTAGGCCCGGTAAGCGCAGCGCCACCGGGCAAAACGGCGGGTGGCGCTGCGCTTACCCGCCCTACAATAGATCGGAAACACAGAATATAGAGACGAAAAAAAAGACGTCTTGCGACGTCTTTCTTCTGGAATATTGGTACCGAGGATGGGACTCGAACCCACAAGCCCGTTAGGGCACTACCACCTCAAGGTAGCGTGTCTACCAATTCCACCACCTCGGTACGGAATACTTACTGCGGGATATCGCTGGTTGGCTTAGCCGGTGCAGCTGGCTGAGTTTGCTCAGTTTTTGCTGGCGCGCTCAGGTTTTCCCACTCGCTTCCTTTACTGGTCTTGTTGCTGTTGATATTGCCCAGCACCAGACTGATAATGAAGAACAGCGTAGCCAGAATCGCCGTCGTGCGGGTCATGAAGTTCGCAGAACCACTTGAACCGAACAGCGTACCAGAAGCGCCTGCTCCGAAGGAGGCTCCCATATCAGCGCCTTTACCTTGCTGTAGCATAATCAGCGCTACGAGAGCGATGGCTACAATAAGGAAAATAACTAAAAGAGCTTCGTACATAATCAACCTGTTCCTTGCGGATTTGCCGCATACCAATGCTTCGACCAATTAGCAGGATTTTGTTTCCCACTGAAGCGGGTGTGAATACTAACCAAAGCGAATCACCTTCGCAAGGGCATTTTCGAGGCATTGTATCAACTGCGGAAAAAAACAGCAAAAAGCCATTAATTGTTTAAAACAAAGGCGGCAAACGCCGCCTTTTTAAACACTTATTCTGAAAGATTATGCAGCTTTGACTGCATCCGCAATGCGGTGCGCAAATTCAGTCACCTGCGCTTCGTCTTCGCCTTCCACCATCACGCGGATCAGCGGCTCGGTACCCGACTTACGCAGCAGGACGCGCCCACGGCTGCCAAGCGTCGCTTCCACCTCTGCCATCACCGCTTTCACGTTATCATTTTCCAGCGGGTCACCTTTACCCGCGGTGAAACGCACGTTGACCAGGATCTGCGGGAACATTTTCATGCCGCTGCACAGATCGTGCAGGCTCATATGGTTACGCGCCATCGCGGCAACAACCTGAAGCGCCGCCACAATGCCGTCACCGGTGGTGGTTTTATCGAGCAGGATCACGTGGCCGGAGTTTTCCGCGCCAATACGCCAGCCTTTCTCCTGGAGTTTTTCCAGCACGTAGCGGTCACCCACTTTCGCACGAACAAACGGGATGCCCAGCTGTTTCAGCGCCAGTTCCAGTCCCATATTGCTCATCAAAGTGCCCACCGCGCCACCGCGCAGTTGCCCCTGACGCAGGCCTTCACGCGCAATGATGTAGAGGATCTGATCGCCATCGACCTTGTTACCTTCGTGATCAACCATGATCACACGGTCACCATCGCCATCCAGGGCAATACCCAGATCGGCCTTTTCAGCCAGGACACGCGCTTGCAAGGCACGCACGTCTGTCGCGCCAACTTCTTCGTTGATGTTCAGACCGTCCGGCTCGCAGCCGATAGTGATCACTTTCGCACCCAGCTCGCGGAACACATTCGGCGCAATGTGGTAAGTCGCACCGTTTGCACAGTCCACCACAATTTTGAGGTGTGCCAGGCTCAGTTCATTCGGGAAAGTGCCTTTGCAGAATTCAATGTAGCGGCCTGCGGCATCGACAATACGGTTGGCTTTACCCAGCTCAGCGGAGTCAACACAGGTGATCTCTTTTTCCATTTCCGCTTCAATCGCCTCTTCCACGTCATCCGGCAGTTTAGTGCCGTCGATGGAGAAGAATTTGATACCGTTGTCATAGAACGGGTTATGGGAAGCGGAAATGACGATGCCCGCTTCCGCACGGAAGGTGCGGGTCAGATAGGCAACAGCAGGAGTCGGCATTGGCCCCGTAAAGGAAGCTGAAAGCCCCGCCGCCGCCAGCCCGGCTTCCAGCGCGGATTCCAGCATATAACCCGAAATACGGGTATCTTTACCAATAATGATCTTACGGGAGCCATGACGCGCCAGCACTTTCCCCGCTGCCCAGCCCAGCTTCAGGACAAAGTCAGGGGTAATTGGCGCATCGCCTACGCGCCCACGGATGCCATCGGTACCAAAATATTTACGATTACTCATAGCGTTTGTTTTCCTTCGCTGCCAGTGTGGCTTCCACCACACGCATGGCTTCTACTGTTTCTTTTACGTCATGGACGCGAATGATGTGTGCACCTTGCATCGCGGCAATCACCGCGCAGGCCAGACTGCCGCTCAGACGTTCGCTCGGCCCGACATTCAACAACTGACCAATCATCGATTTTCTCGACATTCCCACCAGCAGTGGCAGGCCGAACTGATGAAACTCTGATAAGCGCGCAAGCAACGCGTAATTGTGTGAGAGATTTTTACCGAAACCGAAGCCCGGGTCGAGCAGCAATTTCTCTTTTGCGATACCCGCACGTTCACAGCGTTCGATATGCTCAATAAAGAAGCGGGTGACGTCGGCAAACACGTCTTCATATTTTGGCGCCTCCTGCATTGTCTTAGGCTGGCCCTGCATATGCATCAGACACACCGGTAGCCCGGTTTCTGCGGCGGCTTCAATCGCGCCCGGCTCGGTCAGCGAGCGGATATCATTGATAATGTGAGCGCCCACTCTCGCCACTTCACGGATCACTTCGGGTTTGGAGGTATCAACAGAGATCCACACTTCAAAGCGCCGGGCGATAGCCTCCACCACCGGCACCACGCGCGCCAGCTCTTCTTCCACCGAAACCTCCGCCGCGCCAGGCCGCGTTGACTCCCCTCCAACGTCAATGATGGTGGCACCCGCGTTAATCATTAAATTCGCGTGTTTAACCGCGTCGATAAGCGAATTATGCGTGCCGCCGTCAGAGAAGGAATCAGGCGTGACATTCAGGATCCCCATCACATGGGGATGTGAAAGGTCGAGATGCGAGTCCTGGGCGAATAGTTTCATGGTGAAGTCCCTGGGATTAATGTGGTTAAACAGATAAGAAAAACCCCGGAGCAAGCTCCAGGGTTTGAGATACAGACAAACGCTTCAACAGCAGTGACTTACTTGTCGCCTAACTGCTCTGACATGGTGTTGCCCGGGTTTGGCGTACGCGGTTCATCGACCGGACGCGGCGCACGCGGGGTGCCATTGTTGTCAGAATTGTTAGACGCGCCTGGGTCTTCCCAGCCTGCCGGCGGACGCACTTCGCGGCGCGCCATCAGGTCGTCAATCTGTGGTGCATCGATGGTCTCATATTTCATGAGCGCATCTTTCATCGAATGCAGGATGTCCATATTGTCGTTCAGGATCTGACGGGCGCGAGCGTAGTTACGTTCAATCAGCGCTTTCACTTCCTGGTCGATGATACGTGCCGTTTCATCGGACATATGTTTCGCTTTTGCCACGGAACGGCCCAGGAACACCTCGCCCTCTTCCTCTGCATACAGCAGCGGACCGAGTTTGTCGGAGAAGCCCCACTGGGTCACCATGTTACGCGCCAGGTTTGTCGCCACTTTAATATCGTTCGACGCACCGGTGGAAACATGTTCCGCACCGTAGATGATCTCTTCTGCCAGACGACCGCCGTACAGGGTTGAAATCTGGCTTTCCAGCTTCTGACGGCTGGCGCTGATCGCGTCGCCTTCAGGCAGGAAGAAGGTCACCCCCAGCGCACGACCGCGCGGAATAATCGTCACCTTGTGTACCGGATCGTGTTCCGGCACCAGACGACCGATAATCGCGTGGCCCGCTTCGTGATATGCCGTGGACTCTTTCTGCGCTTCCGTCATCACCATGGAGCGACGTTCCGCACCCATCATGATTTTGTCTTTCGCTTTCTCAAATTCCACCATGGACACCACGCGCTTGTTACCGCGAGCGGCAAACAGGGCTGCTTCGTTGACCAGGTTAGCCAGATCCGCACCGGAGAAGCCTGGAGTACCACGCGCGATGATTGCCGCGTCGATATCTGGCGCCAGCGGTACGCGACGCATATGCACTTTCAGAATCTGTTCACGACCGCGAACATCCGGCAGACCGACCACAACCTGGCGGTCGAAACGGCCTGGACGCAGCAGCGCAGGGTCAAGTACGTCCGGACGGTTAGTTGCCGCGATAACGATGATACCTTCGTTACCTTCGAAGCCGTCCATCTCAACCAGCATCTGGTTCAGCGTCTGCTCACGTTCATCGTGACCACCACCCAGGCCTGCGCCACGCTGGCGGCCTACGGCGTCGATTTCATCGATGAAGATGATGCACGGTGCTGCCTTCTTAGCCTGCTCGAACATGTCACGCACACGAGATGCACCGACACCCACGAACATTTCAACGAAGTCAGAACCTGAAATAGTAAAGAACGGCACCTTCGCTTCACCCGCGATGGCTTTTGCCAGCAGGGTTTTACCGGTACCCGGAGGGCCGACCATCAGGACGCCTTTCGGGATCTTACCGCCCAGTTTCTGGAAACGGCTCGGCTCGCGTAGGTATTCAACCAGTTCACCCACCTCTTCTTTTGCTTCGTCACAACCTGCTACGTCAGCAAACGTGGTCTTGATCTGGTCTTCCGTCAGCATACGCGCCTTGCTCTTACCGAACGACATGGCACCTTTGCCACCACCGCCCTGCATCTGGCGCATAAAGAAGATCCAGACGCCGATAAGAAGCAGCATCGGGAACCAGGAAATGAAGATAGAAGCCAGCAGGCTTGGTTCTTCCGGCGGCTCGCCTACCACTTTGACGTTTTTGGTCAGAAGGTTATCAAGCAGCTTAGGATCGTTCACCGGGATGTAAGTCGTGTAACGGTTACTATCTTTCTTGGTAACGTTGATCTCACGTCCGTTGATACGCGCTTCGCGAACCTGGTCCTGATTGACCTCTTGCAGGAAGGTAGAATAATCCACCTTGCGGCCATTCGACTCGCTGGGCCCAAAGCTCTGGAATACTGACATCAGCACAACGGCAATGACCAGCCAGAGTATTAGGTTTTTCGCCATGTCACTCAAGGGATTAACCTCATATTACAACTGTGTTAAAAACAGCGTCAGGATACTCTATATCCAGTTTCATTCAAACTTTCGCCTGAAATCTACCGGTTATCATTTTCGCCCGGTCGCTACAATATACACTTCACGGGAACGGGCCCGGGAAGAGTCCGGCTTACGAACTTTGACCTTCGCAAACAGGGAGCGAATTTCCTTAAGATACTCCTCGAAACCTTCGCCCTGAAACACCTTCACAACAAAACTACCACCAGGCGCTAGTACATCACGACACATTTCTAACGCTAGTTCCACCAGATACATGGCGCGGGGGATATCCACCGCCGGTGTTCCACACATATTTGGCGCCATATCCGACATGACAACCTGGACCTTACTGTCACCTACACGATCAAGTAATGCTTTCAGCACTAATTCATCACGAAAGTCGCCCTGAAGGAAGTCGACACCGACGATGGGATCCATTGGTAAAAGATCGCATGCGATGATTCGGCCCGTTCCGCCGATCTGCGTAACCGCATACTGGGACCATCCGCCAGGTGCCGCACCGAGGTCGACCACCGTCATTCCCGGTTTAAAAAGTTTGTCACTTTGCTGTATTTCATCAAGTTTAAACCAGGCGCGGGAACGCAACCCCTTTTTCTGCGCCTGTTGAACATATTTATCGCTAAAGTGTTCCTGAAGCCAGCGGCTGGAGCTGGCAGAACGCTTTTTACCTGTCATTTAACATTTCCGTCCTGGTTCATCGTTGCTTGCCTGTGACGTAAATTTCTACGCAGCTATTTGGCGATATTAGGGAGATGGCGGTAGAATGAACCGTTTTCAATCCCAACGTAAGCAAAAATATACGATGAATCTGAGTACTAAACAAAAACAGCACCTTAAAGGTCTGGCACATCCGCTCAAGCCTGTAGTGATGCTTGGCAACAATGGTTTGACCGAAGGGGTGCTTGCCGAGATTGAACAAGCGCTGGAACACCACGAGCTGATCAAGGTGAAAATCGCCTCTGAAGACAGAGACACTAAAAACCTGATCGTGGAAGCCATCGTGCGCGAAACCGGCGCCTGTAATGTACAGGTCATCGGTAAAACGCTGGTGCTCTATCGCCCATCTAAAGAGCGCAAAATCTCGCTGCCACGTTAAGGATATCCTGAATCGAACACATTTTCTGTGTGAAACGAGGGATTTCTTTCAGCAGGCGAGCAAAATGCCATGCTCCGTGAGTTGATAAAAGGCCGCTATGCGGCCTTTTTCTTTTCTTTACAATGTATCAACATCTTAGTAGAGAAGCGAATTACAGATATTCAACCTTAATAATTTCGTATTCCACTTCACCACCAGGGGTGCGGATGGTGACCACATCGTCCTGCTCTTTGCCAATCAGGCCACGAGCAATCGGCGAGTTCACCGAAATCAGGTTCTGTTTGAAGTCCGCTTCATCATCACCCACGATGCGATAGGTCTGCTCTTCGTCGTTGTCCAGGTTCAGCACGGTAACGGTTGAACCAAAAATCACACGGCCATTATTCGGCATTTTGGTGATATCAATAACCTGCGCGTTAGACAGTTTCGCCTCGATATCTTTAATGCGCCCTTCACAGAAGCCCTGCTGCTCACGCGCGGCGTGGTATTCAGCGTTCTCTTTCAGGTCGCCATGCTCACGCGCTTCCGCGATAGCGGCGATGATTTCAGGGCGACGTACGGATTTCAGAAAATCCAGCTCTTCGCGCAGTTTTTCGGCACCACGTAAGGTCATCGGAATAGCTTGCATTTGTTATACCTCTTAAACATTCCTGTTGGGAGCAGTGTTCCCTGCTCCAGCCCACCTGAACAGGCCAGAAGCAAAAAGAAAACCGACCCGGGAGCAACGCCCCAGGTCAGCAGCAATTTTTCAATTTGATACGCATTTTACCGCGAAGTTCACTATGGGTCATCGTTTACTTTACAGTGCCATGCACCGTAGTATGACGGTTTGTTTTCGGGTTGTTAGCGCGAGATTATGCGATTTTCCAGTTTTATCATCGGATTGACTACCAGTATAACGTTCACCGTTCAGGCCGCGAATGTTGATGAGTACATTAATCAACTGCCCGCCGGCGCGAACCTTGCCCTGATGGTGCAGAAGGTTGGCGCGCAGGCTCCCGAGATTGACTATCACAGTCAACAGATGGCGCTGCCTGCCAGTACCCAGAAGGTGATCACCGCCCTCGCCGCTCTGCTCCAGCTCGGGCCTGACTTCCGTTTTACTACCACCCTTGAAACCAGAGGTAACGTTGAGGGTGGCGAACTGAAAGGCGATCTTATCGCCCGTTTTGGTGGCGATCCCACCTTTAAGCGCCAGGATGTCCGCAACATGGTGGCGGTACTGAAAAAATCCGGCGTAACAAAAATTGATGGCAACGTGCTGATCGACACCTCCATTTTCGCCAGCCACGATAAAGCGCCTGGCTGGCCATGGAACGACATGACGCAGTGTTTTAGCGCCCCGCCAGCCGCCGCCATCGTTGACCGTAACTGCTTCTCCGTATCGCTTTACAGCGCGCCAAAACCAAATGACTTAGCGTTTATCCGCGTGGCGTCTTACTACCCGGTCACGATGTTCAGCCAGGTGCGGACGCTGGCGAAAGGCTCCCCGGAGGCACAGTATTGCGAGCTGGACGTGGTACCGGGCGATCTCAACCGCTATACGCTCACCGGCTGCCTGACCCAGCGGGCCGATCCACTCCCGCTGGCCTTTGCCATTCAGGATGGCGCAGGTTATGCCGGTGCCATTTTTAAAGATGAACTGAAGCAGGCGGGCATAACCTACACCGGAACGCTGCTGCGCCAGACGCAGGTGAATGAGCCAGGCACGGTGATTGCCAGCAAACAGTCCGCGCCACTGCATGATTTGCTTAAGATTATGCTGAAAAAGTCGGATAACATGATTGCCGACACGGTATTCCGCATGATCGGGCACGCGCGCTTTGGTGTGCCGGGCACCTGGCGGGCCGGTTCTGATGCCGTACGTCAGATCCTGCGCCAGCAGGCGGGTATCGATCTGGGCAATACGATCGCCGTTGATGGTTCCGGTTTATCGCGTCATAACCTGATCTCGCCGGCCACCATGATGCAGGTGTTGCAGTACATTGCTCAGCATGACGCTGAGCTAAACTTTATTACGATGCTGCCGCTTGCCGGACACGACGGCTCTCTTCAGTACCGCGCGGGCCTTCACGCTGCGGGCGTGGATGGCAAAGTTTCAGCCAAAACGGGTTCCCTGCAAGGCGTTTACAACCTTGCCGGTTTCATCACGACCGCCAGCGGACAACGCATGGCATTTGTGCAGTATCTTTCCGGCTATGCCGTCGAACCGGCTGACCAGCGCAATCGCCGTATTCCACTGGTACGTTTCGAAAGCAGGCTCTATAAGGACATCTACCAGAATAACTAGCGATGAAACTACTGATAGTTGAAGACGATCTGTTATTGCAGGAAGGGTTAGCGCTGGCGCTGGGCAATGAGGGCTACGCCCTGGATTGTGCCGCCACGGCCGCTGAAGCAGATGCCCTGATCCAGAGCGGTGAATACAGCCTGGTGATCCTGGATTTGGGACTGCCGGATAAAGACGGCGCGACGCTGCTCTGCCAGTGGCGTCGTCGCGGAGTGGAGAATCCCGTATTGATTCTCACCGCCCGCGATGCCATTGAAGACAGAATTAACGGGCTTGATTCTGGCGCTGACGATTATCTGGTAAAACCCTTCGCCCTTGCCGAGCTACAGGCTCGCGTGCGGGCGTTGATCCGCCGCTATCAGGGCCACAGCGACAACCTGCTGACGGACGGAGATATCACCCTCAATCTGCAAACTCAGCAGGTGCTGCGCCAGTCTCAGCCTGTGGAAGTGACGCCAAAAGAGTTCGCTCTGCTGACGCGCCTGATCATGCGCAGCGGGCAGACCGTGCACCGCGAAACGCTGCAACAGGACATCTACTCCTGGCAGGACGATCCAGGATCAAACACGCTTGAAGTTCACATTCATAATCTGCGCCGCAAGCTCGGTAAAGATCGCATCAAAACCGTACGCGGCGTGGGTTACCGTCTGGAGAGTCAGAAATGAACAGTATGCGCCGGCGATTAATGGTGTTGCTGGCGGTTATTCTGCTTTTTTTTCAACTCATTAGCGTAGTCTGGCTATGGCATGAGAGCCGCGAGCAAATCGGTTTTCTGGTGAACGAAACGCTGTCCGCCAAAGCGCGCAACAACCATGTCGAAAAAGAGATCCGCGAAGCCATTGCCTCCCTGCTGGTCCCTTCACTGGTGATGGTCGGTTTTACCCTGCTCTTCTCATTCTGGGCAGTCACATGGATCACCCGACCACTCAACAAACTTCGCGCCAGCCTTGCGAACCGTTCGGCGGATAATCTGACTCCCCTGCCGATGTATTCTGATATGGAAGAGATAGGCGCAGTAACCACGTCCCTCAACCAACTCCTCGCCCGGCTGGACCACACTATTCAACAGGAACGCCTGTTTACCGCCGATGCGGCACACGAGTTACGTACGCCGCTGGCGGGGATTAGGCTCCATCTGGAACTGATGGCTCAGTCCGGTTCCCCGCAGGCCACGCCACTGATAAACCGGATCGATCAGCTGATGCACACGGTGGAACAGCTGCTGATGCTGGCGCGTGCCGGACAGGCGATGGCCAGCGGCCATTACGATACCGTGAACTGGACTGAGTCGATCATTGCTCCGCTTAGCCTGGAGCATGAAGCCAAAGAGCATACGGTAATATGGCCGGCCCACAGCACGCTGACGGTACAGGGGGACGCCGTCCTGTTACGTCTGATGCTAAGGAACCTTCTGGAGAATGCCGCCCGTTACAGCCCGGCAGGCACAATCATTGAAGTGGCATTAACAGCGACGGAGGGGGGTACCCGGGTGAGCGTTACCGATCAGGGGCCGGGTATTGATGAGGCGCACCGCCAGTCGATCACCGAACCTTTCCGACGTCTCGACCAGCGCTACGGCGGCAGCGGCCTTGGGCTGAGCATCGTACAGCGTATCGTACAGCTCCATCATGGTCATTTAACGCTGGAGAACGGCGCTGAGGGCGGCCTCATCGCCAGCTGTTGGTTACCGACGAAAATAGGATAAAAAAAAGCCCCGTTAAGGGGCTTTATACAGGGGTTAGTGCTTGTAGATGAACTCGACGCCTTCTTCGTCGTCTTCATCCCAGTCATCGTCCCAGTCTTCATCATCTTCTTCCGCTTCCAGCTCTTCGAGCTGCTGGCGGTGGTAGTCATCCCACATGAATTCGACTTTTTCAGGCTGTTTCGCCTCTTCTGCCTGAACAACCGGATTCTCGATGATAAAGGTCATCACATCCCAGCAGAGATCTTTCACGCCAACCTGGCTGGCGGCAGAGATCAGATAGTACTTATCTTCCCAACCCATCGCTTCGGCAATCGCTTTAGCTTTCGCTTCAGCTTCCGCTTTGTCCATCAGGTCGATCTTGTTGAATACCAGCCAGCGCGGTTTTTGCGCCAGTTTTTCACTGTATTTCTCCAGCTCGCCGATAATGATACGAGCGTTTTCAACCGGATCGGAACCATCGATTGGATCGATGTCGATGAGGTGCAACAGTACGCGGCAACGCTCAAGGTGCTTCAGGAAGCGAATACCCAGACCGGCGCCTTCTGCAGCCCCTTCAATCAGACCCGGGATGTCAGCGACCACGAAGCTCTTCTCGTTATCCATACGGA
The DNA here is from genome assembly GCF_001037675.1 of Enterobacter sp. MGH119. NCBI lineage: Bacteria > Pseudomonadati > Pseudomonadota > Gammaproteobacteria > Enterobacterales > Enterobacteriaceae > Enterobacter > Enterobacter sp. MGH119. The sequence continues at coordinate 603,302 of NZ_KQ089930.1, forward strand.
CAACGCCCAGGCTCGGTACCAGCGTCGTAAACGGATAATCTGCCACTTTTGGTTTCGCCGCAGAGACCGCACGGATAAACGTCGATTTACCGGCGTTTGGCATGCCCAGCATCCCCACATCCGCCAGCAGCATCAGTTCCAGTTGCAGGTCGCGCTTATCACCCGGGGTACCCATGGTTTTCTGACGCGGGGTACGGTTAACGGAAGATTTGAAACGGCTGTTACCCAGACCGTGCCAGCCGCCTTTCGCCACCATCAGGCGCTGACCGTGTTTGGTCATATCACCCATGGTTTCGCCCGTACCCTGATCGATGACACGCGTACCCACCGGCACTTTGATCGTCACGTCTTTACCGCGTTTACCGGTACAGTCGCGGCTCTGGCCGTTCTGGCCACGCTCGGCGCGGAAAGATTTTTCGAAACGGTAGTCGATCAGCGTGTTGAGGTTTTCATCCGCCTCCAGCCACACGTCGCCACCGTCCCCACCGTCACCGCCGTCAGGACCGCCACGAGGAATATATTTTTCACGGCGGAAGCTTACACAACCGTTACCGCCATCACCTGCCACGACCAGGATCGTCGCTTCATCAACAAACTTCATTTTACTCTCCGTAACTCATTCGCCTGAGCGGGGGACTATTACAACCGCTTCATTTTTGCGCCAACGCCCCCAGAGACGATGACCAATGGCGGAATACATCGCGCCCGCAACCACGACAAACGCACCGAGATAACCCAACAGGTTGAGCATCGGCTTGACGAAGACATCGGGCCAGGCCATTGATAACAAATCTGAAAATAACAGCGTAAACAGCGGGGTAAGCGTGATTAAGGCGCTCACCTGTGCTGCCTGCCAGCGCGCCATGGCTTCAGCCAGCGCGCCATAACCGACCAGCGTATTCAGCCCACAAAAAATGAGGCACGCCAGTTGCCAGTCGCTGAGCTGGGTAATTACACCCGGCTTCGCTAAAGGCAATAATGCCAGTGTACACAAAGTGTACAGCAAAAAGAGGATCTGCTGTGAGGCAAGACGGCGCAATAACACCTTTTGCGCGACGCCATAACTCACCCAGACCGTTGCTGCGCCCACCCCAAAAATGACACCCCAGGTGTAATCCGTCAGGCGGGTAAAAATCTCAATCAGGCTGGTGTTAAAGAACATCACCAGCCCGCAAAGCAGCATACTTGCCCCGATGATCTGCGTGCCGCGCATCTTCTCCTTGAGGATGAATACGCTGGCGACCATCATGCCGACCGGTGAAAGCTGACCAATCACCTGCGACGCTGTAGGGCTAAGATATTGCAGGGAAGAGCTGAACAGAATGAAGTTACCGAACAGACCGCCCGTCGCGATAGCCAGTAACACCAGCCAACGCGGTTTTCGAAAGATGCGCAGCGGTGGCAGCTTACCTTTGACGGCCAGAATGGCGCCCAGGCCTATGCTTGCCATCAGGAAGCGATAAAACACCACCGTCGGTGGCTCCATGACTTCCAGTACCTGCTTCATTGCAATTGGCAGCGCACCCCAGCACATTGCGGTAGTGAGCGCCAAAAGAATACCAATGCCGGCCTGCTGCTTCATGCCCGTTTTCCCTACAGAAAATTTTCCGGGTTTCCAATGTAAAAAGCCCCGCAACACGTTGCGGGGCTTTAATCCGTTACCGGACCGAGAAAACCTTACTCAGCAACGATGCTGATGTATTTACGGTTGTTCGGGCCTTTAACTTCAAATTTCACTTTACCGTCTGCTTTAGCAAACAGAGTGTGGTCACGACCGCAACCTACGTTGGTACCCGCGTGGAACTTGGTGCCACGCTGACGAACGATGATGCTACCCGCCAGAACGGATTCGCCACCGAAACGCTTAACGCCCAGGCGTTTAGCTTCTGAATCGCGACCGTTACGTGTGGAGCCGCCAGCCTTTTTATGTGCCATTTAAATCTCTCCTCAGGTCTTAGGCGCTGATGCCAGTAATTTTCACATCAGTGAACCACTGACGGTGGCCCTGCTGCTTACGATAGTGTTTACGACGACGAAACTTAACGATTTTAACTTTCTCGCCACGACCGTGAGCAACAACTTCAGCTTTGATAACGCCGCCATCAACGAAAGGAACGCCGATTTTGACTTCTTCACCGTTTGCGATCATCAGAACTTCAGCGAACTCAACAGATTCGCCAGTTGCGATGTCCAGCTTTTCCAGGCGAACGGTCTGACCTTCGCTTACTCGGTGTTGTTTACCACCACTTTGGAAAACCGCGTACATATAAACTCCGCTTCCGCGCACATCCTCGTATGATTCAGAGTGCGCTATAAATATTCACAATAGGGCGCGAATATTACGCAAAACGCGAGCCTTTGACAAGTGCTACCATCAATACATGAAGAAAAAAAACACAACACGTACGGTAACGTTTATCTGAGCCGTTTTTTCAGTACAATCAGCAATACTATTTATAAACCGAAACCCTTTGTGTACCCATCTCGTGTGGGATAAACAGGATAAAAAGCCCGGCTTTTGCGATGAATTTAGAAAAAATCAATGAGTTAACCGCGCAAGATATGGCGGGTGTGAATGCAGCAATCCTGGAGCAACTCAACTCTGACGTTCAGCTGATCAATCAGTTGGGCTATTACATCGTCAGCGGCGGCGGTAAACGTATTCGTCCGATGATTGCCATTCTGGCCGCACGCGCGGTTGGCTATCAGGGAAATGCCCATGTCACGATCGCGGCGCTGATCGAATTTATCCACACCGCCACCCTTCTTCACGACGATGTTGTGGATGAATCAGACATGCGTCGTGGCAAAGCCACCGCCAACGCCGCGTTTGGTAATGCGGCAAGCGTTCTGGTAGGCGATTTTATCTATACCCGAGCCTTCCAGATGATGACAAGCCTTGGCTCGCTGAAGGTGCTGGAAGTGATGTCAGAAGCCGTGAACGTTATCGCTGAAGGTGAAGTCCTACAGCTGATGAACGTCAACGACCCGGACATCACCGAAGAAAACTATATGCGGGTGATTTACAGCAAGACCGCACGTCTGTTCGAAGCCGCCGCGCAGTGCTCTGGCATTCTGGCTGGCTGTAGCGAAGCGGAGGAAAAAGGCCTTCAGGACTATGGCCGTTACCTCGGCACCGCGTTCCAGTTGATTGATGATTTGCTGGACTACAGCGCGGATGGCGAAACGCTCGGTAAAAACGTCGGCGATGACCTGAACGAAGGCAAGCCAACGCTGCCGCTGCTCCACGCGATGCGCAATGGTACACCAGAGCAGGCGAAAATGATCCGGGAGGCTATCGAGCAGGGAAATGGACGCCATCTTCTGGAACCGGTACTGGAAACAATGGCAATCTGCGGCTCCCTGGAATGGACGCGTCAGCGCGCTGAAGAAGAAGCGGACAAAGCCATCGCCGCTATTCAGGTCATTCCCGACAGCCCATGGCGTGATGCGCTAATCGGCCTCGCGCACATCGCCGTCCAGCGCGACCGTTAATCCCTCATCATCTCCCTGCCCCTACGCAGGGAGACTCCAGTACGCTCCAGTAAATTACATTTACGCGTAAGCCCATCGGGTTACAGGCCGTATGTATAAAGCCGTGCCTTATTCTGAATATTGCTTCTCGTAACATGAACTTTTTAGAACAGATGTTCGAAGTGAGTATAGTAATGCTGTCTTTTCACACGAAACGACGTGGACGATAACGAACACAAGGACAGCATTATGGATACAAAATTCATCGACTGGCATTCTGCTGACATTATTGCGGCACTGCGTAAAAAAGGAACTTCGCTGGCTGCCGAATCACGTCGTCATGGGCTGAGCTCGTCGACGCTGGCAAACGCCCTGACCCGCCCATGGCCGAAGGGGGAACTGATTATCGCGACGGCGCTGGATACGCATCCGTGGGTGATATGGCCGTCACGCTACCACGATCCCATCACCCATGAATTTATCGACAGAACGCGCATGATGCGCCAGAGCAAAACGAAGAAAGCGCATCAGGACTGATGCACCAGAATTGACAAGAACAGCAATCCCCCGGCCTGTTCTGGCAGGGGGGTGCCGGAATGATTACTCGCCCTTCACACGCTCGATATTTGCACCCAGCGCGCGCAGCTTATCCTCAATACGCTCGTAACCACGATCGATGTGGTAGATACGATCGACAACGGTAGTCCCTTCCGCAATACAACCTGCCAGTACGAGGCTCGCAGATGCGCGCAGATCGGTCGCCATCACCTGCGCACCGGACAGTTTTTCAACGCCGTGGCAAATTACCGTGTTGCTTTCAATCTCAGCATGCGCACCCATACGGATCAGTTCCGGTACGTGCATGAAACGGTTTTCGAAGATGGTTTCCGTGATGAAGCCCGTGCCTTCGGCCACCAGGTTCAACAGCGTGAACTGTGCCTGCATATCCGTCGGGAATGCCGGATGTGGCGCAGTACGCACGTTAACGGCTTTAGGACGCTGCCCGTGCATATCCAGGCTGATCCAGTCTTCACCGATTTCAATGTCCGCACCCGCATCGCGCAGCTTCGCCAGCACCGCATCCAGGGTATCCGGCTGGGCGTTACGGCAGACAATCTTACCGCCAGAAATGGCCGCGGCCACCAGGAAAGTGCCGGTTTCGATACGGTCTGGCAGTACGCGATACACACCGCCACCCAGACGTTCAACGCCTTCGATGGTGATACGGTCTGTGCCCTGCCCGCTGATCTTCGCTCCCAGCGCGACCAGGAAGTTCGCGGTATCCACGATCTCCGGCTCACGGGCGGCGTTTTCGATGATGGTAGTGCCTTCTGCCAGCGTAGCAGCCGACATGATGGTGACCGTTGCGCCCACGCTCACTTTGTCCATGACAATGTGCGCGCCTTTCAGACGACCATTGACGGATGCTTTAACGTAACCCTCTTCCAGCTTGATCTCCGCGCCGAGTTTTTCCAGCCCGAAGATATGCAGGTCAACGGGACGCGCGCCGATAGCGCATCCGCCCGGCAGTGAAACCTGTCCCTGACCGAAGCGCGCCACCAGCGGACCAAGCGCCCAGATGGACGCACGCATGGTTTTCACCAGCTCATACGGCGCTGAGAAGTTGTTCACGTTGCTGGCATCGATCCAGACGGAACCGTTACGCTCCACTTTGGTGCCCAACTGGCCGAGCAACTTCATGGTCGTGTCGATATCTTTCAGCTTCGGTACGTTCTGGATCTCTACCGGCTCTTCTGCGAGCAGCGCAGCGAAAAGAATGGGCAGCGCGGCGTTTTTAGCGCCAGAAATTGTGACTTCGCCCTGGAGACGCGTAGGTCCCTGTACACGAAATTTATCCATCGTTTGCTCTCTTATAAATTCAACCGTGCTGCGGGCGTTTCGCCCTCAGCTCAAAAACCGTTTAGTTTGCGATCGCGTGCCCACTCCTGTGGGGTGAACGCTTTAATCGACAGGGCGTGGATGCGGTTATCCGCAATGTATTCCATCAGCGGCGCGTACACAGCCTGCTGTTTCTTCACGCGACTCATTCCGTCGAACATCTCACCCACAGCAATAACCTGGAAGTGACTGCCATCGCCAGAGACGTGGGCTTCCTGAAGGGAGAGTGCATTCATCAGCACAGTCTGGATTTCATTATTTTCCATGGGGTCTACATCATCTGATAGTGAAAACAAGCTCAACATCTTAGAGCAAAGTGGCGCGGTCTTAAACAAGCAAAAAGCCCCGACGCGTAAACTGTCGGGGCTTTCAGAAGTAACGTACTGAAAAAATTAGCGAGGTAATACGTCTTCGGGCAAATTGTAAAGCTGTGCAAGGGTAATCACGTTATCGCTTACCCCCGTCAGGGTGACGCTACTCCCCTGCTTTTTGCCCGTGGCCACCAGGTGCGCCAGCAGGGCGATACCGGCGGTATCTACCCGCGTGACGCCATGGAGATCAATCAGCGTCACGCCCTGCATCGCGTTATGGCGAGCGTCCCACAGCGGGTTAAGCAGATCCTGATCCAGCTCTCCCGTCAGCGTCAACGTCTCGCCGTCACGCGCCCAGCTAAGCTGCTGTGACATTACTTCTTCTCGTCCAGGGTAATTTTCTGACGAGAGATGGACTGAAGCTGAGCCGTCAGGCCATCAATGCCTTTAGTGCGCAGCAGATCGCTCCACTCGTTCTGTTTAGTGGTGATCATGCTGACGCCTTCAGCGATCATGTCGTACGCCTGCCAGTTTCCGGTCTGACTGTTTTTACGCCACTGGAAGTCCAGACGAACCGGTGGACGACCGTTTGGATCGATAATCGTCACGCGAATAGGAATGATAGTGGCATCGCCCAGCGGTTGTTCAGGGGCAATCTGATAGGTCTGCCCGTGATACATCGCCAGCGCCTGGCCGTAAGCCTGTTTCAGGTATTCACGGAACGCCGCAAAGTAAGCCTCGCGCTGCGCCGGGGTCGCGTCTTTGTAGTAACGGCCCAGCACCAGTGCGCCCGCGTACTTGATCTGCACATACGGCAGCAGCTCCTGATCCACCACATCACGTAGATAATCAGGGTTAGAACGGATTTTTGGCTGTTCGTTTTTAAGACGGTCGAAGGTTTTCTTCGCGGCCTCATTCATCAGTTTGTACGGGTTACTCTGATCCGCAGCGTGCGCCGCGGTAAGAGGGGCAATGACCAGCATGGCAACCATTAACAGTCGTTTAAACATGAATAACTTCTCCTGAAATTAATTCGTCGCGCCTGGCGTCGGTTCGACGTTGGTGTGGTCTTCACTCTGCGCAGGGGCATCGTCAGACTTTTTATCATCCCCTTTACTGTTGTAAAGGAACTGACCAATCATATCTTCCAGCACCATCGCTGACTTGGTATCCTGGATTACGCTACCGTCTTTAAGGATAGTCGTTCCCAGCTCAGGATCTTCAAAACCAACGTTAAGGGCCAGATATTGCTCCCCCAGCAGGCCAGAGGTGCGGATAGAAAGCGAGCTGGTGTCCGGAATGTGGTTATAGCGCTCTTCGATATCCATCGCGACGCGCGGCAGATAGGTTTTCTCATCAAGCGTAATGTCGGCGACACGTCCGATAACGACGCCACCAATACGCACCGGTGAGCGCGCTTTCAGGCCGCCGATGTTATCGAAAGTCGCGTAGATACGGTACGTCGGCTCGGCGCGAACAGAGGTGATGTCCGCCGCTCGCAGGCAGATGAACAGCGCGGCCAGCAGCGCCAGAAGCAGAAACACGCCAACCCAAATTTCATTTTTTCTCGTTTGCATGAACTCAATTCCCAAACATCAGTGCGGTGAGCACAAAATCCAGACCTAAAACGGCCAGCGACGAATGTACGACAGTACGCGTCGTTGCACGGCTAATGCCCGCCGACGTCGGAATGGCATCGTAACCATTAAACAACGCAATCCAGGTAACCGTCACAGCGAAAACCACGCTCTTGATCAGACAGTTCACCAGATCCATCCGCAGATCGATGGCGTCCTGCATGGCAGACCAGAAGAATCCGGCATCAATGCCTTTCCAGTTAACGCCAACCAGCGCGCCTCCCCAGATACCTACCGCCACAAAGAGGATAGTCAGTAACGGCAAGGAGATAACCCCGGCCCAGAAGCGCGGCGAGATCACCCGGCGCAGCGGATCGACTGCCATCATCTCCATACTGGAGAGCTGCTCGGTGGCGCGCATCAGGCCAATTTCCGCAGTCAACGCTGACCCGGCACGCCCGGCGAACAGCAGCGCGGCAACCACCGGCCCGAGTTCACGCAGCAGCGAGAGCGCCACCAGCATGCCAAGGCTGGTTTCCGCGCTGTAGGTTGTCAGTACCAGATACCCCTGCAACCCCAGCACCATGCCAATAAACAGACCCGACACGATGATGATAAGCATCGACAGCACGCCGACGTTATAGAGCTGCCGCACCAGTAACGGCGCATGCTTGCGGAACTCCGGTTTGCCGACCAGCGCGTTGAACAACATTAATCCGGCACGCCCGAACGTACTGATGGTTTTTAGGCCACGGTGTCCAAGACCCGCCAACGCATTTAACAGCATGAGTGGCTTAACTCCCTATTCCCAGTAAATCGTCATGATAGTCGCCCGCCGGATAGCGGAAAGGCACCGGCCCATCTGCGATACCGTCCAGGAACTGCCGCACGCGCGGATCGCCATTCTCCTGCAACGCCTGCGCGCTGCCGTGGGCGACGATCTTTTTGTCAGCCACAATATAGGCGTAATCAGCGATACTCAGCACTTCCGGCACGTCGTGGGAAACCACCACGCAGGTGACGCCAAGGGCGCTGTTCAGCTCCGAAATTAACTTCACCAGCACGCCCATGGTGATGGGGTCCTGCCCGACGAACGGTTCATCGAACATGATTAAATCGGGTTCCAGGGCAATAGCACGCGCCAGCGCGGCGCGGCGCGCCATCCCACCCGAGAGTTCGGACGGCATGAGTTTCGCAGCCCCCCGCAGCCCCACGGCTTCAAGCTTCATCATCACCGTGCTGTGCAACAGCGCAGGAGGAAGATGGGTGTGCTCACGCAGCGGATAGGCCACGTTGTCAAAAACGTTCATATCGGTGAACAGCGCACCCGACTGAAAGAGCATGCTCATCCGTTTGCGAACCGTGTAGAGGCGCGAGCGAGACATCGCCGGGACGTTTTCGCCGTCGAAGAGAATTTCGCCGCTGTCAGGGGGGATTTGCCCGCCGATAAGACGCAGCAACGTGGTTTTACCGATCCCTGACGGCCCCATGATGGCGGTGATTTTACCGCGCGGCACGGTCAGCGAAATATCATCAAATATTAACCGGTTGCCGCGAGAAAAACTGACGCCCCGGACATCGACTATATTCGCCATCGTTTGGCTCATTTATGGTTCCTTACTTACCTTGCTTCACGGCTGGCATGAAGCGTAAATCAGCCCTAAACCCCGCATTTTTACAGAATATTCACTATTGGGGTTAGCGAAAGCTGGCATTTGTTTTACTTTTCCGGCGCATAAAGTCAAAATTAGGAATTCGTCACGTCTCAGACTTCATCTGGCGCTAAAATTCGTGCGCAGTGGACCAGCGAGTATACCTGAAGAAAGGACTTTTGATGCTTTTAGCAACAGCACTGTTAATAATTGGTTTACTGTTGGTGGTCTACAGTGCTGACCGTTTGGTCTTTGCCGCATCCATTCTCTGTCGACTCATTGGCATGCCGCCCATCATTATCGGCATGACGGTGGTCAGTGTAGGCACATCGCTTCCTGAAATCATCGTTTCTGTTTCAGCCTCGTTGCATGGCCAGGTTGACCTCGCTATCGGCACCGCGATTGGCTCTAACATCGTCAATATCTTGCTGATTTTAGGCTTAGCCGCATTACTGCATCCATTTCGCGTACATTCCGATGTTTTGCGTCGTGAATTGCCGCTAATGTTAGTCGTCAGTCTGCTGGCGGGCTATGTGCTTTATGACGGGGTGCTGAGCGTCGGTGACGGTATATTCCTGCTCGCCCTGGCCGTGATCTGGTTGCTTTACAGCGTGAAGATCGCACGTCTGGCGGAAAAACAGGGTAACGATAGCCTCACGCGTGAGCACCTCGCCGAGCTGCCCCGGGAAGGGACCTTACCCGTCGCCCTGCTGTGGCTGGGCGTCGCGCTGATTATCATGCCAATGGCCACGCGGATGGTGGTCGATAACGCGACGGTGCTGGCGAACGCGTTTGCGATGAGCGAACTGACAATCGGTCTGACGGTCATCGCTATCGGCACCAGCCTGCCAGAGCTGGCTACCGCCATCGCCGGGGCGCGTAAAGGGGAAGATGATATCGCCATCGGCAATATCATTGGCTCGAATATTTTCAATATCGCGATCGTGACGGGGCTGCCGGCATTAATCTCACCGGGGCCGTTTAACCCTATGGTTTTCACGCGCGATTACGGTGTGATGCTGCTGGTCAGCGTGATTTTCGCCCTGCTCTGCTGGCGGCGAAAAGAGCAGATCGGCAAAGGCGCGGGCGCGCTGCTGACGGGTGGATTTATCGTATGGCTGGCGATGCTGTACTGGCTCTCGCCACTTCTCTCTGGGTAAACGGAAACGCATTATGTCGCAAATAGAATTGCAGCCGGGTTTTGACTTTCAGAAAGCAGGCAAAGACGTTCTGGAGATTGAACGTGAAGGTCTGGCGCAGTTAGATCAGTACATTAATCAGGATTTTAGTCTGGCCTGTGAGAAGATGTTCTACTGCGCCGGTAAAGTCGTGGTGATGGGGATGGGCAAATCCGGCCATATCGGGCGCAAAATGGCGGCGACCTTTGCCAGTACCGGCACGTCGTCATTCTTCGTTCATCCCGGTGAAGCCGCGCACGGTGACCTCGGCATGGTTACGCCGCAGGACGTGGTTATTGCGCTGTCCAACTCCGGGGAATCGAATGAAATCCTGGCGTTGATCCCGGTGCTGAAGCGTCTGCACGTACCGCTGATTTGCATGACCAGCCGCCCGGAAAGCAGCATGGCGCGCGCGGCGGATATTCACCTGTGCGTGAAGGTGCCTAAAGAAGCCTGCCCGCTGGGGCTGGCGCCGACCTCCAGCACAACCGCCGCGCTGGTGATGGGCGATGCCCTTGCCGTTGCGCTGCTGGAAGCCCGCGGTTTTACGCCAGAAGATTTCGCCCTGTCTCACCCCGGCGGCGCGCTCGGGCGCAAACTGCTGCTGCGGGTTAACGATATTATGCACACCGGGGATGAGATCCCGCACGTCAGCAAAGAGGCCTCTTTGCGCGACGCGTTACTGGAGATCACCCGTAAAAACCTGGGCATGACGGTTATCTGCGACGATCTGATGAAGATTCAGGGCATTTTCACCGACGGCGACCTGCGCCGGGTATTCGATATGGGTGTGGATGTCCGAACGCTGGGCATCGCTGATGTAATGACACCAGGAGGGATCCGCGTCCGTCCGGGTACGCTGGCGGTAGATGTACTGAACCTGATGCAGTCCCGTCATATTACCTCAGTGATGGTTGCCGATGGCGACCAACTGCTGGGTGTGGTACATATGCATGATCTGCTGCGCGCTGGCGTAGTGTAATGAAGGATAAGACAATGAGTAATGCGGGTGCATCCCTTGCAACCTGTTATGGCCCGGTGAGCGCCCACATGATGTCAAAGGCGGAAAATATCCGCCTGCTGATCCTCGATGTGGATGGTGTGCTCTCCGACGGTCTGATTTATATGGGCAATAACGGCGAAGAGCTGAAAGCCTTTAACGTTCGCGACGGTTACGGTATCCGCTGTGCGCTCACGTCCGGTATTGAAGTTGCAATCATCACCGGGCGGAAAGCTAAACTGGTAGAAGATCGGTGTGAAACGCTGGGCATTACGCATCTCTATCAGGGACAGTCTGATAAGATGGTAGCCTTCCGGGATTTGCTGGGAAAACTGGCCATTGCGCCAGAGAATGTGGCATACGTCGGGGATGATTTGATCGACTGGCCAGTCATGGCGGAGGTGGGTCTGAGCATCGCCGTGGCTGACGCGCACCCGCTGCTGATCCCGCGTGCTGATTACGTTACCCATATTCACGGTGGCCGTGGCGCCGTCCGTGAAGTCTGCGATCTGCTTCTGCTGGCGCAGGGCAAGCTTGATGAGGCGAAAGGGCAATCGATATGAGTAAAACCAGACGTTGGGTTATCATTCTGCTTGCGCTTGTCGCCCTGATACTGATTGGCGTAAATCTCGCTGACCGCGATGATACGCAAGCGGAAGTGGTTAACACGAGCGACCCGACCTATAAAAGCGATCACAGCGACACCGTGGTCTATAGCCCGGAAGGTGCGCTGAACTATCGCCTCGTTGCTCAGCATGTAGAATATTTTTCAGATGACGGCACCTCGTGGTTTACCCAGCCGGTCCTGACCACCTTTGATACGGACAAAGTGCCGACGTGGTCAATCAAGTCTGACCGGGCAAAACTGACAAATGACCGTATGCTTTACCTGTATGGTCACGTTGAAGTCAACGCCCTGACCGCTGACGCGCAACTGCGAAAAATTACGACGGATAACGCCCAGATCAACCTGGTCACCCAGGATGTCACGTCGCAGGATTTAGTCACCCTGTATGGCACAACATTTAATTCCAGCGGTTTAAGAATGCGCGGGAACTTACGCAGCAAAAACGCCGAGCTGATTGAAAAGGTTAGAACCTCCTATGAAATTCAAAACAAACAAACTCAGCCTTAAAGTTGTTATCGCCAGCGCGCTGCTGGCGGCCAGTCTTCCCGCGCTTGCTGTGACTGGCGACACCGAACAGCCGATTCATATTGAATCCGATACCCAGTCTCTGGATATGCAGGGTAACGTCGTCACCTTTACCGGCAACGTCGTTGTGACCCAGGGCACCATCAAAATCAACGCCGACAAAGTGGTCGTTACCCGTCCGGGCGGCGAGCAGGGGAAAGAGATTATCGATGGTTATGGCAACCCGGCCACCTTCTACCAGATGCAGGACAACGGCAAGCCGGTGAAAGGCCATGCCTCGCATATGCACTATGAACTGGCGAAGGATCTGGTCATCCTGACCGGTAATGCTTACCTGGAACAGCTGGACAGCAATATCAAAGGCGACAAGATCACTTATCTGGTGAAAGAGCAGAAAATGCAGGCCTCCAGCGAAAAAGGCAAACGCGTCACGACCGTGCTTGTGCCTTCGCAGTTGCAGGACAAGAACAACGGTCAGGCTCCGGCAAAGAAAAAGAGTAACTAATTCGTTATGGCAACTTTAACTGCAAAAAACCTCGCGAAAGCGTATAAGGGCCGCCGCGTCGTCGAAGATGTCAGTCTGACCGTCAACTCCGGCGAAATCGTGGGTTTGCTTGGCCCTAACGGCGCGGGTAAAACTACGACCTTCTACATGGTAGTGGGCATCGTCCCGCGTGACGCCGGCAACATCATTATCGATGATGAAGATATCAGCCTGCTGCCGCTGCATGCCCGCGCGCGTCGTGGCATCGGCTATCTGCCGCAGGAAGCGTCTATCTTCCGCCGCTTAAGCGTGTTCGACAACCTGATGGCCGTGCTCCAGATCCGTGACGATCTGACCAGCGAGCAGCGCACTGACCGTGCGAACGAGCTGATGGAAGAGTTTCATATTGAACACCTTCGCGACAGCCTCGGTCAGGCGCTGTCCGGTGGTGAACGCCGCCGCGTTGAGATTGCGCGCGCGCTGGCAGCAAACCCGAAATTTATCCTGCTGGATGAACCGTTTGCGGGCGTTGACCCCATCTCCGTTATCGATATCAAACGTATCATTGAACACCTGCGCGACAGCGGGCTTGGCGTACTGATCACGGACCACAACGTTCGTGAAACGCTGGCGGTGTGTGAGCGCGCCTACATAGTGAGCCAGGGCCATCTGATTGCCCACGGTACGCCGCAGCAAATCCTCGAAGATGAGCATGTTAAGCGCGTGTACCTTGGGGAAGACTTCAGACTCTGATAGGGTAGAGGTTAAGTCACGCCGAACCGGAGAAAAACGCTCTGAACATGAAGCAAGGTTTGCAATTACGGCTCAGCCAGCAACTGGCCATGACGCCGCAGCTCCAGCAGGCAATCCGTCTGTTGCAGCTGTCCACGTTAGAACTCCAGCAGGAGCTCCAGCAGGCGCTGGACAGCAATCCGCTGCTGGAGCAGACCGATCTTCATGACGAGGTAGACGCCCAGCAGACGCAGGACACAGAAACGCTCGACTCCGTAGATGCACTCGAACAGAAAGAGATGCCGGACGAACTGCCGCTGGATGCCAGCTGGGATGAAATCTACACCGCGGGTACCCCTTCCGGGACGCGTGCAGACTACCAGGACGATGAACTCCCGGTCTACCAGGGCGAAACTACCCAATCGCTTCAGGACTACCTGATGTGGCAGGTGGAGCTGACGCCTTTCTCCGATACCGATCGCGCCATTGCCACCTCGATTGTCGATGCCGTTGACGACACGGGCTATTTGACCGTGACGCTGGACGAGATTCTTGAAAGCATCGGCGATGACGAGATTGAACTGGAAGAGATCGAAGCCGTCCTGAAACGCGTTCAGCGTTTCGACCCGATTGGCGTCGCCGCGAAAGATCTGCGTGACTGCCTTCTGATCCAGCTTTCGCAGTTTGCTAAAGAGACACCGTGGATTGACGAAGCCCGGCTCATCATCAGCGATCATCTGGATCTGCTGGCGAACCACGACTTCCGCACCCTGATGCGCGTCACGCGCCTGAAAGAAGAGGTGCTGAAGGAAGCGGTGAATCTGATCCAGTCGCTCGATCCGCGTCCGGGGCAGTCGATTCAGACCAGCGAACCGGAATATGTCATTCCCGATGTGCTGGTGAGAAAACACAATGGCCGCTGGGTCGTTGAACTGAACGCCGACAGCATTCCTCGCCTGCAAATCAACCAGCAATACGCCTCCATGTGCACCAGCGCCCGTAACGACGCTGATAATCAATACATTCGCAGCAACCTTCAGGAAGCACGCTGGTTGATTAAGAGTCTGGAGAGCCGTAATGACACGCTGCTGCGCGTCAGCCGCTGTATTGTCGAACAGCAGCAGGCATTCTTTGAGCAGGGCGAAGAGTTTATGAAACCGATGGTGCTGGCGGACATAGCCCAGGCCGTCGAGATGCATGAATCAACCATTTCCCGCGTGACCACGCAGAAGTATCTGCACAGCCCACGCGGTATTTTTGAGCTTAAGTATTTCTTCTCCAGCCACGTGAACACCGAAGGCGGCGGCGAAGCCTCGTCGACGGCCATTCGCGCACTGGTGAAGAAGTTGATCGCCGCGGAGAACCCCGCGAAGCCACTCAGTGACAGTAAGTTAACCACCATGCTGTCCGATCAGGGTATTATGGTGGCACGTCGTACTGTCGCGAAGTATCGAGAGTCTTTATCCATTCCGCCGTCTAACCAGCGTAAACAACTGGTTTGACACAACCGATAAGGAAGACACTATGCAGCTCAATATCACCGGACATAACGTCGAGATTACTGAGGCTTTACGCGATTTTGTAAACACTAAGTTTGCGAAACTCGAGCAGTATTTCGAGAGGATCAACCAGGTCTATGTTGTGTTGAAAGTGGAGAAAGTGACGCATATCTCGGATGCGACCCTGCACGTCAACGGAGGGGAACTCCATGCCAGTGCGGAAGGGCAAGACATGTACGCGGCTATCGACGGCTTGATTGATAAGCTTGCGAGACAGCTCAATAAACATAAAGATAAACTGAAACAACACTAATTGTCCGGGCAGTTAACGGGTGCAGGACGGCCTGTTGTGAAACACAACAGGCCATTTGTACA
The DNA here is from genome assembly GCF_001037675.1 of Enterobacter sp. MGH119. Lineage (NCBI taxonomy): Bacteria > Pseudomonadati > Pseudomonadota > Gammaproteobacteria > Enterobacterales > Enterobacteriaceae > Enterobacter > Enterobacter sp. MGH119. Next base: position 618,636 of record NZ_KQ089930.1, read on the forward strand.
GTTAGCGCTTAGGTGAAATTATGATAAACAACGATTCCGCTCTTCAACTGAGCAATGTCCTTAACCAGGATTGTACCCGCAGTGGCGTTCACTGCCAGAGCAAAAAACGTGCGCTGGAAATCATCAGTGAGCTGGCCGCAAAACAGCTGGGTCTGCCGCCGCAGATCGTGTTTGAAGCCATTCTGACTCGTGAAAAAATGGGCAGTACCGGCATCGGTAATGGCATTGCGATCCCGCATGGCAAGCTGGAAGAAGATACGCTGCGTGCCGTGGGGGTGTTTGTGCAACTGGAAACGCCTATCGCTTTTGACGCCATTGATAACCAGCCTGTGGATCTGCTCTTCGCGCTGCTGGTTCCTGCCGATCAGACCAAGACCCACCTGCACACGCTGTCGCTGGTTGCCAAACGTCTGGCGGATAAAACCATTTGTCGTCGACTGCGCTCAGCCCAAAGTGATGAAGAGCTTTATCAAATTATCACTGAAGCAGAAGGCAATCAGGATGAGGCATAATCGGGAAAGGGCCTTCAGAACGGCTGCCCTGAGGAGAAACGGAACATGGTGCTGATGATCGTCAGCGGTCGTTCGGGGTCCGGGAAGTCCGTGGCTCTGCGCGCGCTGGAAGACATGGGATTTTACTGTGTAGATAACCTGCCGGTAGTGTTGTTACCCGATCTGGCGCGGACGCTGGCGGACAGGCAAATCTCTGCCGCCGTCAGTATTGACGTGCGTAACATGCCGGAATCGCCGGAAATCTTCGAGCAGGCAATGAACAGCCTGCCGGAATGCTTCTCGCCTCAGCTCTTGTTCCTGGACGCTGACCGCAACACGCTGATCCGCCGTTACAGCGATACACGTCGTTTGCATCCGCTCTCCAGTAAAAATCTTTCGCTGGAAAGCGCCATCGATAAAGAGAGCGATCTGCTTGAGCCGCTGCGTTCGCGGGCCGACCTGATTGTCGACACCTCTGAAATGTCCGTCCACGAGCTGGCGGAAATGCTGCGTACGCGCTTACTCGGCAAGCGCGAGCGTGAACTGACGATGGTGTTTGAATCCTTTGGCTTTAAGCACGGCATACCTATCGATGCGGATTACGTTTTTGATGTGCGTTTCCTGCCGAACCCGCACTGGGATCCGAAACTGCGTCCGATGACTGGTCTGGATAAGCCGGTGGCGGCGTTCCTCGACCGACACACAGAAGTACACAATTTTATCTACCAGACGCGAAGCTACCTTGAGCTATGGTTACCTATGCTGGAAACAAACAATCGCAGCTACCTGACGGTGGCGATTGGCTGTACCGGCGGTAAACATCGTTCGGTCTACATTGCCGAACAGCTGGCCGATTACTTCCGCTCACGCGGGAAGAACGTTCAGTCCCGTCATCGCACGCTGGAAAAACGCAAAACATGACCGTAAAACAGACCGTCGAAATCACCAATAAGCTGGGCATGCATGCGCGCCCGGCGATGAAGCTGTTTGAGCTGATGCAGGGTTTTGATGCTGAGGTGCTGCTGCGCAACGACGAGGGAACCGAGGCAGAAGCCAATAGCGTGATCGCCCTGCTGATGCTGGATTCTGCCAAAGGCCGCCAGATTGAAGTTGAAGCCACCGGCCCGCAGGAAGAAGAAGCGCTGGCGGCAGTGATTGCCCTGTTTAACGCCGGGTTTGACGAAGACTAACGTTCGCCATGTCGGCGGGTAGCGCTGCGCTTACCCGCCCTACATAAGATTATTTCGCTCCATAAACCCTTCCCCACCCAACTGACGCATCTGGCGCATAATCCACGCCTGGCGGCTTCGCACGTAGCCTGACGGGGTGCTGGCCTTAAAACGCAGCGGGTTCGGCAGCACGGCGGCAAGGAGTGCCGCTTCGGACATAGTCAACCTGCTGGCGGGCTTGCCAAAATAGCGCTGCGATGCCGCTTCGACGCCAAACACGCCGTCACCAAACTCCGCGATATTCAGGTAGACGGTCAAAATGCGTTTTTTGCTCCACACCGTCTCGACCCCCAGCGTCAGCCCGGCCTCCAGCCCTTTTCTTACCCAGCTGCGACCGTCCCATAAGAACAGATTTTTTACCGTCTGCTGAGAAAGCGTTGACGCGCCGCGGACGCGGTTTTCATGACGTTCATTATGATCCAGCGCCTTCTCAATAGCCGCCACGTCAAAACCCCAGTGCTCCGGGAATTTCTGATCTTCTGCCGCAATGACCGCCAGCCCCATCCACGGGGAGATTTCATCCATGCCGACCCAGTCTGAGTGGGCAACATAGCCAAAATCACCCAAGAGCCAGGCGCTAATCTGCCGCTCTGCCATCACGGCGGAGAACGGGACGGGCAGGATGCTGAACAGCGCAATGCCTCCGCCCCAAAAAACGGCCAGGACCAGCACAATACGCAGCAGGATCCGTTTTAACCACCCGCCAGGGGATAATTTACGACTCATTCGGTAAGAACCAGCACTCTGTCCACCAGCTTTTCAATGCCTGCGGCAGCCTCAGCGATATTCTGCGCCAGCATATACGCCGGCGTGGTGATGATTTTATTGTCCTCATCCACCACAATGTCGTCTACCGGGCATGGCACGTGCTCGCCGCCCATATCCTCGATAATTTCAGCGGTATCAATGTCGGTTCCGATCGTGAGCCGCAGCGGGAAATCAAAAATTTTCGGCAGCATGGCTGGCGCAATACAGATAAAGCCCTGCGGCTTACCTGCTGCATGCATCGCCAGCGATAGCGCTTTCAAATCGGGATCGACATGGCACGCCGCGCCTTCTGTTGCAAACGTGCTCAGGTTTTTTGCCGCGCCAAAGCCGCCCGGCACGATGAGCGCATCAAGTTCAGCGGCATCGGCCTGTGCCAGCGGATGAATATCTCCACGCACAATACGTGCCGCTTCAATCAGCACGTTACGGCTTTCCGCCATTGGCTCGCCGGTAAGATGATTCATTACGTCTGCTTGAGTTTTATCCGGCGCGAAGCAGAGAACGTCTGCCCCCTGCCGCGATAATGCCAGCAGCGTTAATACGGTTTCATGTATCTCTGAACCATCGTAAACGCCACATCCGCTCAGCACGACACCCACTTTCTTCATTCTGACGATCCTTCTAAGCAACTCGCTGAAGCACATTAAAAATTCTGATTAAAACGCTATGCTTCACACATTTCACTGATTCATGTAACAAACTTTTTAAGATTTGCTATCTTATCTGCGTGCGGCCTCAATTTTCAGGCGGCGTCCATGCGAAAACAACCCACAAAAATCAGGCGCAGCCACGATTTCCCTGGTGTTGGCGCAGTATTCGCGCACCCCGGTATAGCCGGGGTCATTTTTTTCTGGCATCTACCCAGGCTTTCAGCACTGCCACATCGTTTTGCCACTCCTGTTTCATCTCTTCGACCCAATCACCTACATTATCTTCCCAGGCAGGTAAATCAGGCGACTGAATCTGTTGGCCCAGTTGCTGGAGATGACGTAACCCGACCGATCCTGCCGCGCCTTTGATTTTATGTCCCTCTTCGACGATGCCCTTCTGGTCACGCGCCGTCAGGTTGGATTCGAGCACGTTCAGATAGCCCGGCATCATTTTTTCGAACACGGCCAGGCCATCGGTGATCAGTTTTGGTCCTACCAGATCGATATACTGCTCCAGCATGGCGGTATCCAGTATCGTTTGGGCTTTGGCGCTATCAACAGACGTCATGGTGCTCTCCTCTTCATCACAGGTATCCCAGAACTTCTTGATCATCGCCGTCAGGGCAGGTACCGCCAGCGGCTTGCTGAGCACATCGTCCATTCCGGCCTCGAGGTACTCTTTTTTATCTTTCAGCACGTTTGCGGTCAACGCCACCAGCGGCGGCAGCTCGTCAGGAGCATATTTGCGCGTCAGCTCGCGGGAGATATCCAGTCCGGTCATGTCCGGTAGCTGAATATCGAGCAGCACCAGGTCGTACTCGCCCGGCGTGAACATCTCCAGCGCGGCTTTGCCGGTCATCGCCACATCCACGCTGTTACCGAGTTTTTCCAGTACCGACCGGGCGACAATGACGTTCAGCTCAATATCTTCCACCAGCAGGACGTGCAGGGCTGGCAGCGGCATATCGTCGTTCTCAAACGTATCTTCCACCTCTTCCGCTACGGCAGGCGCATGGACGGTAAGCGTAAAGGTGGAGCCTTTACCCGGCTGGCTGGCAACGGTGATATCCCCGCCCATACTTTTCGCCAGACGTTTCGACACCGCCAGGCCAATGCCCGTACCGGTCGCCGGTTTACCGCCGTGGCTGTCTTTAACCTGATAATACATGGCGAAGATCTTATCCTGCTCTTCCTGAGGAATGCCGATACCCGAGTCCTCAACTTCAAAGTGCAGCATGTCGCCTTCGTCATAGCGAATGCGCACCGCAACCTGCCCCTTCTGGGTAAACTTCACGGCATTGCTGATGAGGTTCCACAGGATCTGACGCAGCCGCGTGCCGTCCGTCACCACTTTATGCGGCAGCGGCAGCGTCGGCTCCATCACAAAGCTCAACCCTTTTTGCTGGGCCTGCAAACCTGACAGGTTCTCCAGGTCCGCAAGGAAGCCTGTAAAATCAACCGGCTGGTTGTCGAGCTGAACTTTACGGCGCTCCATCTTATCCATGTCGATAATATCATTGAAGATATTGCCAAGCGTGACCGCCGAGACGTGGATCGTTTTGAGGTATTTTTCCTGCTCGCTGGTCAGCTCGGTATCCAGCAGAATGCGGCTCAGCCCCACAATGCCATTCAGCGGGGTGCGCAGTTCATGGCTGATGGTGGAGATGAAGGTGGTCTTGTCACGGCTGGCGCGCTCCAGCGCATCCTGATAGCGCTTACGCTCGGTGATATCACGGCCAAAGCCCATCAGACCATGACGTTTACCCACCCGGTCGTAATAAGGTACTTTGCGGATCTCAAAGCAGGCTTTGCGCCCGTCGGGGTAGTCCAGCCACTGCTCATAGGTCAGCGAAACGTTATGGCGGAAGACCTTTTCATCCGTCTCCATCACTTTTGCTGCCGCCTCTTCGGAATAGACATCCTGAGGTTTCAGGTGGATCAGCTGTTTTTCGCTTTTCCCGGTCAACAGTTCCATGGCCCGGTTACAGCCGGAGAACTCTTTATCTTCATTACGGTAGAACACCAGATCCGGCGACGCATCGAGGAACGAGCGCAGGAAAGAGGATTGCTGTTCAAGCTGGATCTGCGTGACTTCACGCTCTTTCATCTCAATTTTCAGCTGCTCAAGCGTGGTCTGACGCTCGGCTTCCGCCTTCTCACGGTCTGAAATTTCCTGATTCAGCTGGGCAATGTTGTCCTTGAGCTGAACGTTGAGTTTAAGATCGCGCTCGCGCATCTCTTCCAGCTTATCCACCAGTTTCGATAAACGCTGTCGGGACTCTTCCAGCTGCTCAACCACCACGGAGAGGAAATAGACCGCCCATGGGGTGATCAGCAGGCCAAAGAAAATAGAGCGGATCACGTCGATGCTCTCGACCTGACCATGCAGAACCATGGTCACGGCCATTTGCACGACAATGGCCAGAACGACCAGCGCCAGCGCCAGCAGCATGGAAAAACGCACCAGCCCGAGCTTCATCATCAGGTCGACGTAGTACTGGGCCAGCATTCGAATTTGCTTCATAGAGGATCCCTTCACGACTTTATCGCTCAATAATACTCAAATTCACGGCGAGGCGTTGAAGGTTGTGAGAAAAAGTGCGGGGTGAAACAGGAGATTAGCCTCGCCCCCGGGCTAGCGGGAGCGAGGAAGACGTTTTATCAGGAGCGTTTTAGCAGCATCCAGAGGCTGATCAGGAAGAAACTGGCGCTCGGCAACAGCGCGCCGATAATTGGCGGAATGCCATACACCAGTGTCAGTGGACCGAAAATCTGATCGAGGACGTAGAACACGAAACCAAAGCTGATACCAGTTACCACGCGAACCCCCATCGGCACGCTACGCAGCGGTCCAAAGATGAACGACAGCGCCATTAGCATCATCACCGCCACGGACAGTGGCTGGAAGATTTTGCTCCACATGTTGAGCTGGTAACGCCCCGCATCCTGTCCGCTCGATTTCAGATACTTCACGTAGTTATGCAGACCGCTGATGGAGAGCGCATCGGGATCGAGCGCTACCACGCCAAGCTTGTCCGGCGTCAGGTTGGTTTTCCAGGTACCGCTTACGGTCTGCGAACCGGTGATCTGTTTCGGGTTCGTCAGGTCAGATTCATCAACCTGGGATAACCGCCACAGCTTGTTGTTCGCATCAAATTTAGCGGAGGCGGCATAACGCACCGACTGCAAACGACGATCGTTGTTGAAGGCGTAGATGCTCACGCCGCCCAGTTCATCGTCCCCTTTCACGCGTTCGATATAGACGAAGTTCTGACCATCTTTCGCCCATAACCCCTGCTGCGTGGAGAGCAGCGAACCACCGTACATAGCCTGAGCACGGTAGTTACGCGCCATCTGTTCGCCCTGCGGCGCGACCCATTCGCCAATCGCCATGGTCAACAGCACCAGCGGGATCGCGGTTTTCATTACCGACAGCGCAACCTGCATACGGGTAAAGCCAGATGCCTGCATCACCACCAGCTCGCTACGCTGAGCCAGCATCCCCAGGCCCAGCAACGCCCCCAGCAGGGCCGCCATCGGGAAGAAGATCTGCACATCTTTTGGTACGCTGAGCAGGGTGTACATCCCGGCACCCAACGCATCGTAACTCCCCTGCCCGGCTTTTTTCAGCTGGTCAACAAATTTGATAATGCCCGAGAGCGACACCAGCATGAACAGGGTCATCATGATGGTGGTGAAAATCGTTTTACCGATATAGCGGTCAAGTACGCCAAACGCCTGCATTAGATGGCTCCTTTACGCGTAAACCGGGCACGAAGACGACGCACAGGCACCGTGTCCCACAAGTTGAGTCCGACTGCCAGCAGCAGATACAAACCATTCACGACCCAGGTCCAGATCATCGGGTCAATTTTTCCTTTCCCGCCGTTAGACTTGATTGAGGTTTGCAGCAGGAAGAACACCAGATACAGCAGCATCGCTGGCAGCATCGACAGCACGCGGCCCTGGCGCGGGTTCACCACACTCAGCGGAACCACCATCAGCGCCATCATAAATACGGTGAATACCAGCGTGATACGCCAGTGCAGTTCAGCACGCGCACGATCGGTATCGGTATTCATTAAGGTGCGCATATCCATCTGCTCAGTATCCGTTGGATCGAGCGCGACGGCCTGATGACCAATGATGGCCTGGTAGTTCTGGAAATCGGTAATACGGAAGTCGCGCAGCATAGCCGTGCCTTCGAAACGCGTTCCTTTGTTCAGCGTGACAACCTGAGAGCCGTCTTTACGCTGAGACAGCTGACCGGAGTCCGCCACCACCACAGAAGGCCGAGCGTTACCTTTCGGGCGCAGTTGAGCAAGAAACACGTCATTGAAGCGGTTGCCATCGACGCTTTCGATAAACAGCACGGAGTTACCGTCGGTCGCCTGCTGGAACTGCCCCTGCGCCAGCGCCGCCAGCCCCGGGTTAGCTTTTGCTTCCGCCAGCACCTCATCCTGATGACGAGAGGAGGTCGGCCCCGCCCACATGACGTTAACCGCGGCAACAATGCCCGTAAACAGTGCCAGCACCATGGCTGCTTTTACCAGTACGGCTTTACTGAGGCCGCAGGCATGCATCACGGTGATTTCACTTTCGGTATAGAGCTTACCCAGGGTCATCAGCAGACCAAGGAACAGGCTTAACGGCAGGATAAGCTGCGCCATTTCCGGCACGCCAAGCCCGAGCAGGGAAAGCACCAGATTCGTTGGGATTTCGCCATCAACCGCCGCGCCGAGGATCCTGACCAGCTTCTGACAGAAAAAGATCAGAAGGAGGATAAAGAGGATCGCCAGTTGGCTCTTCAGCGTCTCCCGAACCAGATATCTTATGATTATCACTTTAAATACGCCCGTTAAAACTCGTCTTATGCAGGAATTTAGCTTGTTTCATGGCTTAAACGTCATTTATTCTCTTGAGTCGTCGAAATCATCGCTAAGATTAAAAAACCCGGCGGATTCGCGCTTCATGACATTTATTGACGTGTCGAAACCGTAGTAACGTAAGATTAACACGAAGTCACCACAACGGCGGACATGAGTTACGAAAGGTTTCAATTCTATCCGTAGCCGCCGCCGTTGTCTTTAAGATTCAGGAGCGTAGTGCATGGAGTTCAGTGTAAAAAGCGGTAGCCCGGAGAAACAGCGGAGTGCCTGCATCGTTGTGGGCGTCTTTGAACCACGCCGACTCTCCCCGATCGCCGAGCAACTCGATAAAATCAGCGACGGCTATATCAGCGCCCTGCTGCGCCGTGGCGAACTGGAAGGCAAACCAGGGCAGACCTTGTTGCTGCACCATGTTCCGAACGTCCTGTCCGAGCGTATTCTGCTGATTGGCTGTGGTAAAGAACGTGAGCTTGATGAGCGCCAGTACAAGCAGGTTATTCAGAAAACCATTAATACACTGAATGATACTGGTTCGATGGAAGCCGTCTGCTTCCTGACGGAGCTGCACGTTAAGGGCCGCAACACGTACTGGAAGGTGCGCCAGGCCGTCGAAACCGCAAAAGAGAGCCTCTACAGCTTTGATCAGCTGAAGACCACCAAAAGCGAGCCGCGTCGCCCGCTGCGTAAAATGGTCTTTAACGTGCCAACCCGTCGCGAGCTGACCAGCGGCGAGCGCGCCATTCAGCACGGTCTGGCCATTGCCGCCGGTATCAAAGCGGCAAAAGATCTTGGCAATATGCCGCCAAACATCTGTAACGCCGCGTACCTGGCGTCTCAGGCGCGCCAGCTGGCTGACGCCTACAGCAAGAACGTTATCACCCGCGTTATCGGCGAACAGCAGATGAAAGAGCTGGGGATGCACTCTTATCTGGCGGTCGGTAACGGCTCCCAGAACGAATCCCTGATGTCAGTCATTGAGTACAAGGGCAATCCGTCTGAAGATGCGCGTCCGATCGTGCTCGTCGGTAAAGGGCTGACCTTCGACTCAGGCGGTATCTCCATCAAGCCTTCAGAAGGCATGGATGAGATGAAGTACGACATGTGCGGCGCGGCGGCGGTTTACGGCGTTATGCGCATGGTCGCGGAACTTCAGTTGCCCATCAACGTGATCGGCGTGCTGGCGGGCTGCGAAAACATGCCTGGCGGCCGCGCTTATCGTCCTGGTGATGTGCTGACCACCATGTCCGGCCAGACCGTTGAGGTGCTGAACACCGACGCCGAAGGTCGTCTGGTACTGTGCGACGTGCTGACCTACGTTGAGCGTTTCGAACCTGAAGCGGTGATTGACGTGGCTACACTGACCGGCGCCTGCGTGATTGCGCTGGGGCATCACATCACCGGCCTGATGTCGAACCACAACCCGCTGGCGCATGAACTGATCGGCGCGTCCGAACAGGCCGGCGACCGCGCGTGGCGTCTGCCGCTGGGGGACGAGTTCCAGGAACAACTGGAGTCTAACTTCGCAGACATGGCAAACATCGGCGGTCGTCCTGGCGGGGCGATTACCGCGGGCTGCTTCCTGGCGCGCTTTACCCGCAAGTACAACTGGGCGCACCTGGACATCGCGGGGACCGCATGGCGCTCCGGTAAAGCCAAAGGCGCGACCGGACGTCCGGTGGCGCTGCTGTCGCAGTTCCTGCTCAATCGTGCGGGTTTTAACGGCGACGAGTAATGATAAACGCCGGGTGGCGCTACGCTTACCCGGCTTTGCATTTAAATCCACGACAAGAAACCCCATATATGAAGAATGCAACGTTCTACCTTCTGGACAATGACACCCATCAGGATGGCCTCAGCGCCGTTGAACAACTGGTGTGTGAAATTGCCGCAGAACGTTGGCGCGCAGGTAAACGCGTCCTGATTGCCTGTGAAGATGAGCAGCAAGCGATTCGCCTGGATGAAGCGCTATGGGCGCGCCCGCCGGAGAGTTTTGTTCCGCATAACCTGTCGGGCGAAGGTCCACGCGGTGGGGCACCGGTGGAGATTGCCTGGCCGCAAAAACGCAACAGCAGCGCGCGCGACATTCTCATTAGCCTGCGGACAGACTTTGCAGATTTTGCCACCGCTTTCACAGAAGTGGTAGACTTTGTCCCTTACGAAGAATCTTTGAAACAACTGGCGCGCGAACGCTACAAAGCGTACCGCCTGGCCGGTTTTAACCTGAATACGGCAACCTGGAAATAATGGAAAAGACATATAACCCACGCGATATCGAACAGCCGCTTTACGAGCACTGGGAACAGCAGGGCTATTTCAAGCCTAACGGCGACGAAAGCAAAGAGTCCTTCTGCATCATGATCCCGCCGCCGAACGTCACCGGCAGTTTGCATATGGGGCATGCTTTCCAGCAGACCATCATGGACACCATGATCCGCTACCAGCGCATGCAGGGCAAAAACACCCTGTGGCAGGCGGGGATTGACCACGCGGGTATCGCGACCCAGATGGTGGTTGAGCGTAAAATTGCCGCTGAAGAGGGTAAAACCCGCCACGACTACGGTCGCGACGCGTTCATCGACAAAATCTGGCAGTGGAAGGCAGAATCCGGCGGCACCATTACCCGTCAGATGCGCCGCCTCGGCAACTCCGTGGACTGGGAGCGCGAGCGCTTCACCATGGACGAAGGCCTGTCCAACGCCGTGAAAGAAGTCTTCGTCCGTCTGTACAAAGAAGACCTGATTTACCGCGGCAAACGCCTGGTCAACTGGGACCCGAAACTGCGTACCGCCATCTCTGACCTGGAAGTGGAAAACCGCGAGTCTAAAGGCTCCATGTGGCACATCCGCTATCCGCTGGCAGACGGTGCAAAAACCGCAGACGGCAAAGATTATCTGGTGGTGGCGACCACCCGTCCGGAAACCCTGCTGGGCGATACCGGCGTGGCCGTTAACCCGGAAGATCCGCGTTATAAAGATTTGATCGGCAAATTCGTGGTGCTGCCGCTGGTGAACCGCCGTATTCCGATTGTGGGCGACGAACACGCCGACATGGAAAAAGGCACCGGCTGCGTGAAAATCACCCCAGCGCATGACTTCAACGACTATGAAGTCGGTCGTCGTCATCAACTTCCGATGATCAACATTCTGACCTTCGACGGCGATATCCGCGAAAGCGCAGAAGTGTATGACACCAAAGGCAACGAGTCCGACGTTTATTCCAGCGACATCCCGGCTGAGTTCCAGAAGCTGGAGCGCTTTGCCGCGCGTAAAGCCATCGTAGCCGCCGTTGACGCGCTCGGCCTGCTGGAAGAGATTAAGCCTCACGATCTGACCGTGCCGTACGGCGACCGTGGCGGCGTAGTTATCGAGCCAATGCTGACCGACCAGTGGTACGTGCGTGCCGACGTGCTGGCGAAACCGGCTGTGGAAGCGGTTGAGAACGGCAGCATTCAGTTCGTGCCGAAGCAGTACGAAAACATGTACTTCTCCTGGATGCGCGATATTCAGGACTGGTGTATTTCCCGTCAGCTGTGGTGGGGTCACCGTATCCCGGCGTGGTACGACAACGAAGGCAATGTCTACGTTGGCCGCACCGAAGAGGAAGTGCGTCAGGAAAACAACCTGGGCGCTGACATTGCCCTGCGCCAGGATGAAGACGTGCTGGATACCTGGTTCTCCTCCGCGCTGTGGACCTTCTCTACCCTCGGCTGGCCGGAAAACACCGACGCGCTGCGTCAGTTCCACCCAACCAGCGTGATGGTCTCCGGCTTCGACATCATCTTCTTCTGGATCGCCCGCATGATCATGATGACCATGCACTTCATCAAAGACGAAGACGGCAAGCCGCAGGTTCCGTTCCATACCGTTTACATGACCGGCCTGATCCGCGACGACGAAGGCCAGAAGATGTCCAAATCCAAGGGTAACGTTATCGACCCGCTGGATATGGTAGACGGTATCTCTCTGGAAGAGCTGCTGGAAAAACGTACCGGCAATATGATGCAGCCGCAGCTGGCGGAGAAAATCCGCAAGCGTACCGAGAAGCAGTTCCCGAACGGGATCGAATCTCACGGTACCGACGCCCTGCGCTTCACCCTGGCGGCGCTGGCCTCCACCGGCCGTGACATCAACTGGGATATGAAGCGTCTGGAAGGTTACCGTAACTTCTGTAACAAGCTGTGGAACGCCAGCCGCTTCGTGCTGATGAACACCGAAGATCAGGATTGCGGCTTTAACGGCGGCGAAATGACCCTGTCTCTGGCAGACCGCTGGATCCTGGCGGAATTTAACCAGACGGTTAAAGCATTCCGCGACGCGCTGGACAGCTACCGCTTCGACATCGCGGCAGGCATCCTGTACGAATTCACCTGGAACCAGTTCTGCGACTGGTACCTGGAGCTGGCGAAGCCGGTCATGAACGGTGGTTCTGAAGCGGAACTGCGCGGCACGCGTAATACGTTGATTACCGTTCTGGAAGGTCTGCTGCGCCTTGCGCACCCGATCATTCCATTCATCACCGAAACCATCTGGCAGCGCGTGAAGGTGATTGCCGGTATTAATGCCGATACCATCATGCTCCAGCCGTTCCCGGCATTCGATGCCGCGAAAGTGGATGAAGCCGCGTCTGCGGATACCGAGTGGCTGAAACAGGCGATCGTTGCGGTACGTAACATCCGCGCGGAAATGAACATCTCTCCGGGTAAACCACTGGAGCTGCTGCTGCGCGGTTGCAGCGAAGCTGCCGTTCGTCGCGTCACCGAGAACAACACATTCCTGAAAACCATGGCGCGTCTGGAAAGCATCACCGTGCTGCCTGCCGATGACAAAGGTCCGGTTTCCGTGACCAAAATCATCGACGGCGCGGAGCTGCTGATCCCGATGGCGGGCCTGATCGACAAAGACGCGGAGCTGGCGCGTCTGGCGAAAGAAGTGGCGAAAGTCGACGTGGAAATTGGCAAAATCGAAAGCAAACTGGCGAACGAGGGCTTTGTGGCCCGCGCGCCGGAAGCGGTCATCGCCAAAGAGCGTGAGCGTCTGGTTGCCTTCGCCGATGCGAAGACCAAACTGATCGAGCAGCAGGCGGTTATCGCAGCCCTGTAATGCTTTTACCCCTTACGCTTCAGGGCGTAAGGGGTATCCTTCCTGAAAACTCCTCGCTTGCACTCCCCTTTCTGCGGTGCTATTAACAGCAGTTGTGTGTCAATTTTTGTCATGAGTAATGCTATGAGCGTGATTACCCCCGTCGCGACGACAATGCGTCGGATCACTGAGCAGGACAACCCGGCTATCGCCGCCGTTATCCGCACGGTTTCTGCCGAATATGGCCTGACCGCCGACAAAGGCTACACCGTGGCCGACCCCAATCTGGACGAACTTTTTCAGCTGTACAGCCAGCCGGGTCATGCCTACTGGGTCATTGAACAGGACGGCCAGGTCGTGGGCGGCGGCGGCATTGCCCCACTGCTTTGCAGCGAGCCGGATATCTGTGAACTTCAGAAAATGTATTTCCTGCCAACGATACGCGGACAAGGCCTGGCGAAAAAGCTGGCGCTGGTCGCCCTGGAACATGCACGCTCACAGGGCTTTAAACGTTGCTACCTCGAAACCACCGCTTTCCTTAAAGAGGCCATTGGCCTGTATGAGCATCTGGGCTTTGAGCATATCGATGCGCCACTGGGCTGCACGGGCCACGTGGACTGCGAAGTCAGGATGCTGAAAAGTCTGTAAGTTTCGTTCCTGCCGTCTTCTGTTAAGCGTCTGTAAACTGAATGCTCTACACTCACAGTTCACACCAAAACAGGGGAAACGCGATGTCGAAGATAAAAAGCTACGCCGCACCGCAGGCGGGTGCAGAACTTGAGCTGTACGAGTACGATGCGGGCGAACTAAAAGCGGAAGACGTCGAAGTACAGGTTGATTACTGCGGGATCTGCCACTCGGATCTCTCGATGATCGACAATGAATGGGGCTTTTCCAGCTATCCGCTGGTTGCCGGGCACGAAGTCATTGGCCGCGTCGTGGCGCTCGGCAGCGCCGCGCAGGACAAAGGGCTGAAAGTGGGCCAGCGCGTGGGTATCGGCTGGACGGCACGCAGCTGCGGTCACTGCGATGCCTGTATCAGCGGCAACCAGATCAACTGCCTTGAGGGCGCAACGCCGACCATCCTTAACAAGGGCGGTTTCGCCGATAAGCTGCGCGCCGACTGGCAATGGGTTATCCCGCTGCCGGACAGCATTGATATTGAATCCGCAGGTCCGCTGCTGTGTGGCGGTATCACCGTATTTAAACCGCTGCTGATGCATCACATCACCGCCACCAGCCGCGTCGGCGTGATCGGTATTGGCGGTCTGGGGCATATTGCCATCAAACTGCTGCATGCGATGGGCTGTGAAGTGATGGCGTTCAGCTCTAACCCGGCGAAAGAGCAGGAAGTGCTGGCGATGGGTGCGGATAAAGTGGTGAACAGCCGCGATCCTCAGGCACTCACCGCCCTGGCAGGCCAGTTTGACCTGATCATCAACACGGTAAACGTCGATCTCGACTGGCAGCCGTACTTTGAAGCGCTGGCCTACGGCGGTAACTTCCACACCGTGGGTGCGGTGATGAAGCCGCTGCCGGTTCCGGCGTTTACCCTGATCGGCGGGGATCGCAGCGTGTCAGGCTCCGCGACCGGTACACCGTACGAGCTGCGCAAGCTGATGAAGTTTGCCGGACGCACAAAAGTGGCACCCACCACCGAGCTGTATCCGATGTCAAAAATCAACGAAGCAATCCAGCACGTGCGCGACGGCAAAGCCCGCTACCGCGTGGTGTTGAAAGCGGATTTTTGATGTGACATTGCCGGGGAATGTGCGGCCTGATGCCCTCACCCCAACCCTCTCCCTCAAGGGAGAGGGGGCCGTCTGTGCAGGCATTATTTTGTGGGGATCCCTCAGCTCACAGGGAGAGGGCGCAAACACTAAAAACGGTAACGGTTGTTACCGTTTTGCATCTACCATGGTCTTAAACACTTCCGCCACCGCGACTGCCCCCGGATCCATCACCCCGTCCAGATTCTCTTTATTCACATACGACGAGCGTCCCGCGCCGGCTTTCGCCATTTTTGCCGTTGCTTCGGCGCCCTGCTGCGCGGCCTGCGCTGCCGCCTGAATATTGCCTTTCTGTAACGCCTCCAGCGCCGGTTGCAGCGCATCGATCAGCGTACGATCGCCGAGATCCGCGCCGCCATACTGCTTCATCTGCGCAAGTCCGCTCAGCAAGGCTTCAGGTAGCGGCTGTCCATCGTGAAGCTTTTGTCCTGCCGCCGTGAAGAAGATCGACATCAACACCCCACTCGATCCGCCCATCACCGTTGCCAGCCGCTCGCCTACCAGCAGGAGTAATGTCGGCACGTCGTTAAGGGGCAGGTTGTTCTCCTCAAGTCGCTGCGCAATATCCCGCGCCCCTTGCGCAAAAGTGGAGCCCGTGTCGCCATCGCCTACTTTGGCATCCAGCGCGTTAAGGCGGTTTTCCAGCTGAATCAATGTTTTCGTTACCGAGGCGACGGCCTCGCTCACCTCCGTATTGTCCGACGGGGCATATTCCACGCGATCATGAAGGGCGCTATGTGGGACGGTACGCAGGGGCGCGAACGCCACGGGCTTCTGCCAGCCCAGCGTCTCGACCTCGGCGTGAATCGCCTTCTCGAAGAAATCGTTGAGCTTTAGCAGCGTTAACGAAAAGCCTTTCATATCCAGCGCACTCACCAGCGGCGCCGGGCCAATCAGATACGCAATATTCTCTTTCAGCGCCGAGTGCGCCAGCTCTTTGGTCAGCAGCGCCATCTCCAACGCCGATACGCCACCAAGATTGTTAATCAGCACCGCAAAACGCCCTTCCCCCGCCTGCGCGCGTAACGGCGTCACCAGCGTGTCGATAATGGCTTTGCTGTTTTGCGTATCCACGACGGAAGCTCCCGGCTCGCCGTGAATGCCCAAACCCAGCTCGACATGGCCTTGTTTAATGCGCCCCCCTTCATCATCGCTGCCCGGCAGGTTGCACGTTTGCATCGCCACGCCCAGGCTCCAGAGGTTATCGCAGGCCTGTTGCGCAATATCCCGCACGTCGTTTAGCGATTTCCCCTGCTCTGCCGCATATCCCGCAATTTTATGCACCAGCGCCGTTCCCGCGATACCACGCGGCTGCTTGTTATCCGGCAGGGCGATATCATCCGCCACGATAACCATCTCGACCTTCAGGCCGTAGCGTTTGGCTTTTTCCGCCGCCAGGCCAAAGTTAAGCCGGTCGCCGGTGTAGTTTTTCACAATCAGCAGGCAGCCACGGTCGCCCGTCACCGCCACAATGGCATTGAGGACCGCATCCACGCTTGGGGAGGCGAACAGATCGCCACACACCGCTGCGGTAAGCATGCCTTTGCCGACGAACCCGGCATGTGCCGGTTCATGGCCGGAGCCGCCACCGGAGATCACCGCCACGCGGCTTTTATCCCAGTCGCCGCGAGCCACCACGCGGATGGCCGGATCGATATCCAGTTTGACGAGATTACCGTGCGGCGCGGAGAGAAGTATGCCTTCAATGGCATCGTTGACAAGCTGTTTGCGGTCGTTAAAAAAGAATCTGGACATAGTTTCCCAAAATTTTGTTTACCGTATGCAAAAGCATAGTCCGCACTGGATAATGCGCCGCAAAGTGAGGAATTTACGCAGACATTTTGCCGTCAGGTTGCCTATACTCCACCCAGGACTACGAGAGGACGTGCATCATGAGTACACCATTGTTAATCGCCAGGACGCTGGAAAAAGAGCTGTTTTTACTGCCCGCGATGGCGAACCGTCATGGCCTGATCACCGGCGCGACCGGGACGGGAAAAACCGTTACCCTGCAAAAGCTGGCTGAGTCGTTTTCAGAGACTGGCGTGCCGGTTTTTATGGCTGACGTGAAGGGCGATTTAACTGGGGTGGCTCAGGAAGGTGCAGCGTCAGAAAAACTGCTTGAGCGCCTGAAAAATATCGGTATCACGGACTGGACGCCGCACGGTAATCCGGTGGTGGTCTGGGATATCTTCGGCGAAAAAGGGCATCCGGTGCGTGCCACCGTCTCCGACCTCGGCCCGCTGCTGCTGGCTCGTCTGCTTAACCTCAACGACGTGCAGTCCGGGGTACTGAACATTATCTTCCGTATCGCCGACGATCAGGGGCTACTGCTGCTCGACTTCAAAGATCTGCGCGCCATCACCCAGTACATTGGCGATAACGCCAAATCCTTCCAGAACCAGTACGGCAATATTAGCAGCGCCTCAGTGGGCGCCATTCAGCGCGGGCTCCTGACGCTGGAGCAACAGGGCGCCGAACACTTCTTCGGCGAGCCAATGCTGGATATCAAAGACTGGATGCGTACCGACAGCAGCGGCAAAGGCATCATCAACATTCTGAGCGCAGAGAAGCTCTACCAGATGCCGAAGCTTTACGCCGCCAGCCTGCTGTGGATGCTCTCTGAACTGTACGAACAACTGCCGGAAGCAGGCGATCTGGAAAAACCCAAACTGGTGTTCTTCTTTGACGAAGCGCACCTGTTGTTTAACGACGCGCCGCAGGTGCTGCTGGATAAAATTGAACAGGTTATCCGCCTGATCCGCTCCAAAGGCGTCGGGGTCTGGTTTGTGTCGCAAAACCCGTCGGATATTCCGGACAACGTACTGGGGCAGTTGGGTAACCGCGTGCAGCACGCCCTGCGCGCCTTTACGCCGAAAGATCAGAAAGCGGTGAAAGCCGCGGCGCAAACCATGCGTGTCAATCCGGCCTTTGATACCGAAACCGCCATTCAGGCGCTGGGCACCGGTGAAGCGCTGATTTCGTTCCTCGATGCAAAAGGCAGCCCGACAGTTGTCGAGCGCGCGATGGTGATTGCGCCCTGCTCGCGCATGGGTCCGGTAACGGACGATGAACGCAACGGCCTGATTAACCACTCCCCGGTGTACGGAAAGTATGAAGACGAGGTGGATCGCGAATCGGCGTTCGAGATGCTGCAAAAAGGGGTGCAGGCGACTGCCGAATCGCAGGATGCGCCTGCCGCAAAAGGGCAATCTGTTGCCGTGGACGACGGCATTCTCGGCGGGCTGAAAGATATTCTGTTCGGCAGCACCGGGCCACGCGGTGGCAAACGCGATGGCGTGGTTCAGACCATGGCAAAAAGCGCGACGCGTCAGATTACCAACCAGATAGTACGCGGCATGCTGGGAAGTCTGCTAGGCGGCCGTCGCCGGTAGCGGGGGAACCCACGGGCGGCCAAGCGCCGACCCCTGTACGCCGTTCTCCTGTAGATAGCGGTTGATTTCCAGCATCCCCGTCCAGCGGTTCTCACACCATAGCGGTGCCAGAAGCGTTGGACGGCGGGCGCTTGCCGAGATGCGGTGGTAAACAATCTCCGGCGGCGTATGGCGAATCATTTCCCCCGCAGTCACCGTATAGTCGTCGAGTTCGATACCACATAACCGCCCCGCTTCCCAGGCTTTCGCCATTATGCTGCCCTTCACGATATGCAGCGGATGCAGCTTAATGCCATCCACGCCGGTCTCAACGACTTTTTCCAGCGTTTCCAGCCCGTGCTGCTGCCCTTCTCCCGGCAAGCCGACAATCAGATGCGAGCAGACTTTTAATCCACGCTCGCGGGCGAGACGCGTGGTGCGCTGATAGCAGGCGAAATCATGCCCGCGATTGATACGGTGCAGGGTTTTGTCATGCGCGGTCTGCAAGCCCAGCTCCAGCCAGATCTCGTAGCCCTTCTCTTTGTACTCGCTAAGTAAATCCAGCACGGCGTCCGGCACGCAGTCCGGACGCGTCCCCACGCACAGCCCGACAATGTTCGCTTGAGCAACCGCCTGCTGATACATCGAGCGCAGCACCTGCACCTCCGCCCACGTGCTGGTATAGGCCTGGAAATAGGCCAGATACTGCTTCGCGCGGTTCACCAGACTCGCCTGATGGGCGAGCTGTTCAGCGATAGATTTATGCTGCTGGGCCTCGTCAGCAAACGAGGCCACGTTACAGAAGGTGCAGCCACCACGCCCGATGGTGCCATCGCGGTTCGGGCAGCTAAAGCCGCCGTGCAGCGTCAGTTTGTGAACCTTTTGTCCGTAGCGCTGCAAAAGATCCCCACCAAACATATTGACTAATTTCTGTAACTGCATAATCTGATAGACCGTCCCGAAGAAAGGGGACAAGCCTGCCATTTTTAGCCTCTGTCGGCGATGACCTGGATCAATCGCCCTGGACGGCTTTTATCTATTTGAATAAATAATCACGATTACCGACATTTCATTCACCCTGAACGTAATTACTTTTCCTTATGTTCTGATGGTTTTTTTCATTTATAGCGCCAGGACTGAAAAACAGTGATTTTATGCGGCATTGAATGAAACACCAGATTAATATTCTGCTATAAATCTGCATTTCAGCACGCTGCATCGATAATACCGCTTTCGTATAGTGAGTCAGATCACACTCCCCTGCACCTGCCCGGTGCTTTAAGCGGTTGTAAAAATAGTTAAATACACAATAAAAACAACTAGATAAGCACTCTTTAGCACATTTTTGTATAAATAAGATTGCCATTTGACCTGTGTACCAATTCCCGATAAGTTGGAAATCCGCTGGAAGCTTTCTGGATGAGCGGCCTGCTCATCATATTTATGCAGTAATTGAGATTCCCTCTGAAGCAAGTCCTCAAACTTGTTTACCTGCGCAAAAGGATGAAAAAGAGGGCGAATGCGAGGTCCGCGTATGAAACGCTAACCCCGTCGCCATGCTCTTTCTGCGCCTGTGCGCCACGGTAAAGTTCAGTGGGAAGCCCGACGAGCCTGGGGAGGTTCACTGATATGTTGTACGATAAATCCCTTGAGAAGGATAACTGTGGTTTCGGCCTGATCGCCCACATAGAAGGCGAACCTAGCCACAAGGTAGTGCGTACTGCTATTCACGCACTGGCCCGTATGCAGCACCGTGGCGCCATCCTTGCCGATGGTAAAACCGGCGACGGTTGCGGTCTGCTGCTGCAAAAACCGGATCGTTTCTTCCGCATCGTGGCGGAAGAGCGCGGCTGGCGTTTAGCCAAAAACTACGCTGTCGGTATGCTGTTCCTGAATCAGGATCCAGAAAAAGCTGCCGCGTCACGCCGCATCGTTGAAGAAGAACTTCAGCGTGAAACCCTGTCGATTGTCGGCTGGCGCGATGTGCCAACCAACGAAGGGGTGCTCGGTGAAATCGCCCTCTCCTCGCTGCCTCGTATTGAACAGATTTTCGTCAACGCGCCTGCGGGCTGGCGTCCGCGTGATATGGAACGCCGTCTGTTTATCGCACGCCGCCGCATTGAAAAACGTCTTCAGGACGATAAAGAGTTCTACGTCTGTAGCCTCTCTAACCTGGTGAACATCTATAAAGGTCTGTGTATGCCGGCTGACCTGCCGCGCTTCTATCTGGACCTGGCGGATCTGCGTCTGGAATCGGCCATTTGCCTGTTCCACCAGCGCTTCTCCACCAACACCGTTCCACGCTGGCCGCTGGCTCAGCCGTTCCGCTACCTGGCGCACAACGGTGAGATCAACACCATTACCGGCAACCGCCAGTGGGCCCGCGCCCGTACCTATAAGTTCCAGACCCCGCTGATCCCGGACCTGCACGATGCCGCACCGTTCGTCAACGAAACCGGCTCGGACTCCAGCTCCATGGATAATATGCTGGAGCTGCTGCTGGCGGGCGGGATGGATATCGTGCGCGCCATGCGTCTGCTCGTGCCACCGGCCTGGCAGAACAACCCGGATATGGACCCTGAGCTGCGCGCGTTCTTCGACTTTAACTCCATGCACATGGAGCCGTGGGACGGCCCGGCGGGCATCGTGATGTCCGACGGTCGTTTTGCCGCCTGTAACCTGGACCGTAACGGTCTGCGTCCGGCGCGCTACGTTATTACTAAAGACAAGCTCATCACCTGCGCCTCTGAAGTCGGGATCTGGGATTACCAGCCTGACGAAGTGGTCGAAAAAGGCCGCGTCGGTCCGGGCGAGCTGATGGTGATCGACACCCGCGGTGGGCGTATTCTGCATTCCGCCGAAACCGACAACGATCTGAAGAGCCGCCATCCGTACAAAGAGTGGATGGAGAAAAACGTGCGTCGTCTGGTGCCGTTTGAAGATCTGTCGGACGAAGAAGTGGGCAGCCGCGAGCTGGACGATGACACCCTCGCGAGCTTCCAGAAGCAGTTTAACTACAGCGCGGAAGAACTGGACTCGGTTATTCGCGTGCTCGGCGAAAACGGCCAGGAAGCGGTCGGCTCAATGGGTGACGATACCCCGTTTGCCGTGCTTTCCAGCCAGCCACGCATTATTTACGACTATTTCCGTCAGCAGTTTGCGCAGGTCACTAACCCGCCAATAGACCCGCTGCGCGAAGCCCACGTCATGTCGCTGGCCACCAGCATCGGCCGTGAGATGAACGTATTCTGTGAAGCCGAAGGCCAGGCGCACCGTCTGACCTTTAAATCACCGATCCTGCTGTACTCCGATTTCAAACAGCTCACCACCATGAAAGAGGAGCACTATCGCGCCGACACGCTCGATATCACCTTCGACGTGACCGAAACGAGCCTCGAAGAGACGGTGAACGCGCTGTGCGACAAAGCCGAGCAGATGGTACGTAACGGCACCGTTCTGCTGGTGCTCTCTGACCGCAACATCGCGAAAAACCGTCTGCCGGTGCCTGCACCCATGGCGGTGGGGGCTATCCAGACGCGTCTGGTGGACAAGAGCCTGCGCTGTGATGCCAACATCATCGTTGAAACCGCGAGCGCGCGCGACCCGCACCACTTTGCGGTGCTGTTAGGCTTTGGCGCCACGGCGATTTATCCGTACCTGGCCTACGAAACGCTGGCACGCCTGGTAGATACCCGCGCGATCGATAAAGGCTACCGCGCCGTGATGCTGAACTACCGTAACGGCATCAACAAAGGTCTGTACAAGATCATGTCCAAAATGGGCATCTCGACCATCGCCTCTTACCGCTGCTCGAAGCTATTTGAAGCGGTCGGCCTGCATAACGAGGTCGCCAACCTCTGCTTCCAGGGCGTGGTCAGCCGTATCGGTGGCGCCGGTTTTGCTGACTTCCAGCAGGATCTGGTGAACCTGTCGAAACGCGCCTGGCTGGCACGTAAGCCGCTGGAACAGGGCGGCCTGCTGAAATATGTCCACGGGGGTGAGTATCACGCTTATAACCCGGACGTAGTGCGCACGCTGCAACAGGCGGTGCAGAGCGGCGAGTACAGCGATTATCAGCAGTATGCTGAGCTGGTGAACAACCGTCCCGCGGCGACGCTGCGCGATCTCATTGCCCTCAATCCGGGTGAGGAAGCGGTGAGCATTGACGAGGTTGAACCCGCGTCTGAGCTGTTCAAACGCTTCGATACTGCGGCGATGTCCATCGGCGCGCTGAGCCCGGAAGCCCACGAAGCGCTGGCGGAAGCCATGAACAGCATCGGCGGCAACTCCAACTCCGGCGAAGGCGGTGAAGATCCGGCCCGCTATGGCACCAATAAAGTGTCCCGTATTAAGCAGGTGGCGTCTGGTCGCTTTGGCGTAACGCCTGCGTACCTGGTTAACGCCGACGTGATTCAGATTAAAGTCGCGCAGGGTGCGAAACCGGGTGAAGGCGGTCAGCTGCCGGGTGATAAAGTCACCCCATACATCGCTAAGCTTCGCTATTCAGTGCCGGGCGTGACGCTGATCTCCCCGCCGCCGCACCACGATATCTACTCTATCGAGGATCTGGCGCAGCTGATTTTCGACCTGAAACAGGTCAACCCGAAAGCGATGATCTCCGTGAAGCTGGTTTCCGAACCGGGCGTTGGCACCATTGCCACCGGCGTGGCGAAAGCCTATGCGGATCTGATCACCATCGCCGGTTACGACGGCGGCACCGGCGCAAGCCCGCTCTCCTCCGTGAAATATGCGGGCTGTCCGTGGGAGCTCGGCCTGGTGGAAACCCAGCAGGCGCTGGTGGCTAACGGCCTGCGTCACAAGATCCGTTTGCAGGTGGACGGTGGGCTGAAAACCGGCCTCGACATCATCAAAGCGGCGATTCTGGGAGCGGAAAGCTTCGGCTTTGGTACCGGCCCAATGGTTGCGCTCGGCTGTAAATACCTGCGTATTTGCCACCTGAACAACTGTGCAACGGGCGTTGCTACCCAGGACGAAAAGCTGCGTAAGAACCACTATCACGGCCTGCCGTTCAAAGTGACTAACTACTTTGACTTCATCGCCCGTGAAACCCGCGAGCTGATGGCGCAGCTGGGCGTGAAGCGTCTGGTGGATCTGATTGGCCGTACCGACCTGCTGAAAGAGCTTGAGGGCTTCACGGCCAAGCAGCAGAAGCTGGAGCTGTCCAAGCTGCTGGAAACCGCTCAGCCGCATCCTGGCAAAGCGGTTTACTGCACCGAGAACAATCCGCCGTTCGACAACGGCGTGCTGAACGCGCAGCTGCTGCAACAGGCGAAGCCGTACGTGGACGAGAAGCAGAGCAAAACGTTCTGGTTTGATATCCGCAACACCGACCGTTCCGTGGGTGCGTCCCTCTCCGGTTACATCGCACAAACGCACGGTGACCAGGGTCTGGCGTCGGATCCGATTACCGCGCACTTCAGCGGTACCGCGGGTCAGAGTTTCGGCGTGTGGAACGCAGGCGGAGTTGAGTTATACCTGACCGGCGATGCCAACGACTACGTCGGAAAAGGCATGGCGGGCGGTCTGCTGGCGGTGCGTCCTCCGGTTGGTTCAGCCTTCCGCAGCCATGAAGCGAGCATCATCGGCAATACCTGTCTGTACGGCGCAACCGGCGGTCGTCTGTTTGCCGCGGGCCGTGCGGGCGAACGTTTTGCGGTGCGTAACTCCGGCGCCATCACCGTGGTGGAAGGCATCGGCGATAACGGCTGTGAATACATGACGGGCGGAATTGTGTGCGTCCTGGGTAAAACCGGCGTGAACTTTGGCGCGGGCATGACGGGCGGTTTTGCCTACGTCCTGGATGAAGACGGTGAGTTCCGCAAACGCGTGAACCCGGAGCTGGTGGAAGTGCTGGACGTTGATACGCTGGCCATCCACGAAGAACACCTGCGCGGTTTAATTACCGAACACGTGCAGCATACCGGTTCTTCGCGCGGCGAAGAGATCCTGGCCAACTGGCCGGCGTTCTCTGCGAAATTCGCGCTGGTTAAGCCGAAGTCCAGCGATGTTAAAGCCCTGTTGGGTCACCGTAGTCGTAGCGCAGCAGAGCTGCGCGTGCAGGCGCAGTAAGGAATTCAGATGAGCCAGAACGTTTACCAGTTTATCGACCTTCAGCGTGTTGATCCGCCAAAGAAACCGCTGAAGATCCGTAAAATTGAATTTGTTGAAATCTATGAGCCGTTTTCAGAAGGCCAGGCCAAAGCACAGGCAGACCGCTGCCTGTCCTGCGGTAACCCTTACTGCGAATGGAAGTGTCCGGTCCATAACTACATCCCGAACTGGCTGAAGCTGGCCAACGAAGGGCGTATTTTTGAAGCCGCCGAGCTGTCTCATCAGACCAACACCCTGCCGGAAGTGTGCGGCCGCGTGTGCCCTCAGGATCGTCTGTGTGAAGGCTCCTGTACGCTGAACGACGAGTTTGGCGCGGTAACCATCGGCAACATCGAACGCTATATCAACGATAAAGCGTTCGAGATGGGCTGGCGCCCGGATATGACCGGTGTGCGTCAAACCGACAAGCGCGTAGCGATTATCGGCGCGGGCCCGGCAGGCCTGGCCTGTGCGGACGTGCTGACCCGTAACGGCGTGAAGGCGGTGGTCTTTGATCGCCACCCGGAGATTGGCGGCCTGCTGACCTTCGGTATCCCGGCCTTCAAGCTGGAGAAAGAGGTCATGACCCGCCGCCGCGAAATCTTCACCGGCATGGGCATTGAGTTCAAACTCAACACCGAAGTGGGCCGCGACGTACAGCTCGACGACCTGCTGAAGGATTACGACGCCGTGTTCCTGGGCGTGGGAACCTATCAGTCCATGCGCGGTGGTCTGGAGAACGAAGATGCGCCAGGCGTGTACGACGCGCTGCCGTTCCTGATTGCGAATACCAAACAGCTAATGGGCTACGGCGAGACCGCCGATGAGCCGTTCGTCAGCATGGAAGGCAAACGCGTGGTGGTGCTGGGCGGCGGTGATACCGCGATGGACTGCGTGCGTACCTCCATTCGTCAGAATGCGGCGCATGTCATCTGTGCCTACCGTCGTGACGAAGAGAACATGCCGGGTTCTAAACGCGAAGTGAAAAACGCGCGTGAAGAGGGCGTCGAGTTCCAGTTCAACATCCAGCCTCTGGGTATTGAAGTGAATGCCAACGGTAAAGTGAGCGGCGTGAAGATGGCGCGCACGGAGATGGGTGCGCCAGATGCGAAAGGCCGTCGTCGCGCGGAGATCGTGGCCGGTTCTGAACACGTGATCCCGGCTGATGCCGTGGTGATGGCGTTTGGTTTCCGTCCTCACAGCATGGAGTGGCTGGCGAAGCACAGCGTAGAGCTGGACTCTCAGGGCCGCATCATTGCGCCAGAAGGCAGCGACAACGCGTTCCAGACCAGCAACCCGAAAATCTTCGCCGGTGGCGACATCGTTCGTGGCTCTGACCTGGTGGTCACGGCGATTGCCGAAGGCCGTAAAGCGGCTGATGGGATCATGAACTTCCTCGAAGTGTAAATAATAATGCCCGGCAATGCCGGGCATTATTTTTATATTCTGCCAGTTTCTGAATATTACAGATACTTGATGGTAAACGTTGCCTGACCATCCATGTTGGTATCATCAGTAATAGCCAGCGTATTGGTATCCTGAATCGCAGCAGAAACCGCCATCGGAATGACCAGGTTTTTAAACGCAACTGGCGCGGTGCTGCCAACTGTAGCAACGGATACAATCTGGCTACCGTCATTAACCATCAGTGTGCCGTTATCAGACCAGCTGGTGCCGTTGTCTGCGCTGTAGATCGCCCCAACAGTGGCACCATCAGCAGTAATCGTGTCGTTTTTCACGAAAATGGTGTAGTTACCGATGTTAACGTTTCCTGCGGTCTTATTCAGACCAAACATATTGAGCGGCTGAATAATATCGTTACCGTTACCCGCACCATCTTTAACCATAATGTTTGGCGCAGTACCAGTACGGTCGTCAGAAACGCTAAAGCCCGCTTTGGTCAGCGCAGGGCAGGTAATAGAAAGAGAGAAATCTTTCTGGCCCAGCTGGTTAATAGCAGTGGTGTTCAGGGCTGACAGGTGGATCGTACCGTAATCTACCACGCCACCGCCGCTGATTTCAGGGATGCAACTGCTATTTGTCAGAACGCCTGTGACTTTCAGTACGGCGGTGTCTGCGGCAAAGGCAGAAGATACAAACATGACAAGCATAGAAGCCAATACAACTTTTTTCATTTGTTAATTCTTAACGTTAATGTAAATGTTCTTTCTGCTTTTAATAAAGTGGGCTACTCTCGCTATTAAAAACAGAATTTTCTAAACAAAGAGGGAAGTTACTCCCTCTACATATTCAAACCTAAATAATCCGCTGTAAGCGTAAATGCTAATATAGCCTTACACAACGACAGAGCGGGATATTAATACCCAAATAACTTAAAGGTATTTCAGGGTAATTGTTGCCTGACCATCTAAAGATGTATCGTCAGTAATCGCCAGCGTATCGGTCCCCTGAATAGCCAGAGAGGTAACCAGTGGGAAAACCGCAGTGGTAAATGCAACAGGGGTCGTTGTGCCTGTGGTTGCGGCACTGATAATGGAGATACCGTCGCTGCGAACCGCACCGCCTGATTCCCATTTAGAGCCATTCCAGTCGACGTTTGAAAAAATTTCGTCGCCCTCTTGCCCATCAATGGTGACTTTCTTATTTTTGATGAAAAGCATATAGTTACCAATATTCACACCACCTGTGGTTTTACCTACGCCATACTGATAGTAAGAAATGTTTTGCATTGTGCCGTTGAAATCGACATTAATACCAGCCTTACTTGACTCGCGATCGTCATTCACAACCCAACCAACCTGAGTAGGCGCACCGCATGTAATCGTCAGGTTAATATCTTTGTCACCTAACTGGTTAACAGCTGTTGCAGAGAGCTCACCCAAATGGATAGTGCCATAATCTACGACACCGCCGTTACTTAACTGAGGAGTACAAGCGGCATTTGTCAGCTTACCTTTTACCTGCAATACTGCGGTATCAGCAGCAAATGCGGAAGCGACACAAAGAGACAACGCGGTAGCGAGAAGAACTTTTTTCATTTGTTAATCCTTAACATTATTGATTCACGGAAACCCAACCCAATCTTTTATTCATGTAAAGAATGGGTTGTATATTCCGCACTTACTAATTGAATGGCGTACCATTCGTGATAAAACAATCCTGCAACGCTTAAAGATAACGTTATTACGATATCATCACCACATTGCCTATGGATTATTTTGCAATATTTTCCAGCTTAAATCGCTTTCCAGCGTTGTTTGATCGGCATTATTACTGAATGCACTTTCATTAAGCACAGGGAATATCGTAGCTGTAAATGTCATCTGCTGGCCCGTAACGGCCTGGTTATTTTCAACCGCGACGACGGCTTCATTATTTCTTAAATAGAATGGCGAAGGCGACCCGCTTTCCGGCGTAAAGTTAAGCTGATCAACCGTTTTACCCACGGTATAGCTTTTGCCATCAACATTCATATCATCAATTTTAACTGCGACACCGCCATTCTGACCAAAACGGAAGCGACCTTTCTCTCCAGCATTACCCTGTAAAAGCACTGCCAGCTTCTGTTTGTCTGGACAAAACACATTCACGGTAACTTCCCGTTCCGGCAATTTATGCCAGCTTTGCTGAGACGTAACAATATCGTCACGCTTGAGCTGTTTATAATCTACAATGGGCTGAGAAAGCGTGATCTGACAATCTTCGGCAAGCGTCAAACCGGGTAAACAAAACGCCAGAAACGTCGCTACTTTGATTACGCGCTGAGTCTTCATTGGCATACTCCGTTTACTTCCTCATAGAACGCTTCGTCATCTTTTTTATCACTTAAGGTATAGTGAATCTGACAAAGCCGATTGTTATTGTCATCCATGGCATACAGCCCTTTCAGCTGATCGGCATCATTGATAAACACATGGCCGTCATCCACGCTGGTGACGATATAATTGCCCTTCTCATCAACAATGGATAACCCCTTCGCCAGTGGTGTACCATCCGCTCTCTTCACCCGCAGCATCACGCGACGGCTATTCAGAATTTTAAAGCTGACTTCACTGACGGAAGCATGCCCTGCCGCAACGTATTTAATGCCGTTCGCCAGCGTCATGCTTGGCGGAAGTTTATTGGCATCAATTTCAATACGGGAGTTACGCCACTCATTCAGCCCCGGTACCACAGCCTGTCCCCAATGGTCGGTCCAGATGGTGCCCTGCGGCGTTGAAATCTCTACGCCACTCTTCGGCTCGTTCAGCTTAGCGATGGCGAACGTATCTTTAATAGCGTACGGCGAGAAGGTCACGCCATCTTTATGCATTGCGATACCGCCCGTCAGCGTTGCGCTATAGTTGCGCTGGTTACTACCGCTGCTGCCCCCACCAACGCTCAACTGGGTATAGTGCAGGTTAGTGTTGATATTGCCGTTAAAGCTATTCTCATTGTCATCGTTATCACGATCCGCAGAGATATAATAATTGGTGTTATCGCCAATGGCGCCGCTGTTCGCGACACCATAGGTGGTTCTGTCACCCTGCTTGCGCATATAGCTGCTCAGGCTTTGCGAGCCGCCGAGTGGAATGCTCAGGTTGACGTAGAGCATATCGTCATCCTGCTCGTCATCAGTATTTCCGACGGCGCTCTGCCAGTTCACGGTGATGCTGGCATATTTAAAGGTTTTACCCCACGACAGCAGCAGGTAGCGGCTGTCCTCGTAGTTTGCGCTCTGGTTGTAGTTAAACCCTGCGCTAAACGTACCCGCAATTCCTGTCGCAAAACTTACGTTGCCGCTGTAAGTATTATCATTAGGCTGAAATTCATCATCCAGCGCATCGGCAAGCTCGCGGTAACCGCTGCTAAAATGCGTTGCGCTGGCGGAAAGGCTCACGTGTTCACCCAGCGTTAAATCGCTTTGCAGCTCGGTTTTGAGCCCGCTATTACTGTCGCCAAACTGCTCTTTACTTGCCGCAGCGGTAGTCGTGATGCCCCATATATCAGAGAGCATAAACTCCGCGCTGCCGCCCGCAGCCTGATACTTTTCTGCCACTGCGCCGGATGCCAGTACGTTCATCCATGGTGTGATACGCCAGCCGTCAGAGACGTTCGCGACCAGCGGATCGCTATAATCGCTGTCAATACTCCGTACCTGGCCCACAGACATGGTCAATCCCTGCGGACGCCCCAGCTTGCGGGTTCTGACTGCGGAAGCAGGCACAATGAAGTGGCTTGAAGAGCCATCTGATTCCACGACAGTCACGTCGAGATCGACGTTATTTCTGACAACTGGCACATCGTCCAGGGTAAACGGACCCGCCGGCACTAACGTACTGTAGACGAGACGACCACTCTGGCGCACCTCAACGCGCGCCTGCGAGGAACGGGCGATACCCGATACGCTTACGCCAGTCCCGTCCCTTTCCAGGCCGTTGGTGGGCATGAGCTGCACCCCCGTAATCGGCACGCCGCTTAATACACCGGACATGGCGTTAATTTCACCCACCTGCATGGTCAGGCGCTGGGGAACAAATACATGCTCCGCGTAGGTGTAAATGCTTTCCGCATTTTTATCGCCATCATCATCCGTCAGGATATAACGGCTGCGCACAGACCAGTCCATCGTATTAAAGCCAGCCTCCAGGCTAGCCTGCGAATAGCGGCTGTTATCGCTGTCGCCATATTCGTTACGGGTACTGAATAATGAGTAGTTCAGTAACCCCGCCGTGCCACCTTGCTGAAAGTGTTTAATATTGGAGGTTAAACTGTTAATTGCCTCCTGGGGTAAATAAAGCTCTACCGCGTCCTGGTTTGGTAATGCGTTGACAACCGCCTGCGCATAATCGCTGCGGATATCATGGCACGCTTCGCCAGCCTTGAGCGGGACAGGCATAATCCCGGCAAAATCCAGAAAATCTTTATCAATACAGAGCTCGCCGTCTTCATTAAAACGTGCAGCGGCCGTACCGCGATCTTTCCCATTCACTTTAACCTGTACAGAGTGTGTGCCGGGTAAGAATCGTGGCGCTTGTGCAAAGTAATGGTTTAAATCGGGGCTTAATCCACGTGACTGAATAATGCCCGTATCAAACGTCACTTCCCTCGCATACAAAGAGGGTGTCGCGAGGACTACCAGAGGTAATGTGCCACAAAGAATAGCGCGGACACAAAGTGCAAGGCGGCTTTTTTTACACACCGTCATATCCCTATTGAGTGTTATTTATTTAATTCTGAAACAAAGCTCGGTACTTCCACACCGTAGCGACTGGCCGGGAAAAATTTCACTTTATTATCGCCGCTCACCGTTTTCTTCAGCGTTGCGGTCATACTTTGGCCTGGTAAAATATACGTTTTAGGCAGCGTGCCTGCGGTGCCAGATGGCTGAGTCATAACGTTTTGTGCCAAACGCACAACGTATTTGCTGGGGTTTTTCACCGTAAGCGTTGTACCCGTTGCGTTCCATTCCAGGTACTTCCATGCATCGGTAACAACCGCCAGTTTCGCCGGACGGATAAGCACAGGCAAATCCTGACGAAGATTAAATCCGATCTTAATGTTCTTGTTATCGCTTTTCGGCGGAATACCCTCGAACGTCACACGTTTATAGTGCTCAGCCTCCAGCGGTTCTTTATTTTGTAAAATAAAACGAAGCTGCTGGGTCTGGCCAGGCTCCAGACGTACCACTGGTTGGGTGGAAATCAGTTTTAAACCCTGATCGTCCGGTAAATCAAGGACATTGGTATATAACAGAGCCGGAAAGCTGTCCGTATTTTTGACGTTGATCGTACCGCTGTGCGTTGCCTCATCAATTACCAGTAAACTGGTTTCAGGAACCATTCCTGCTGCATACGTCGAGAATTGAGCTGAAAACAGAGCGGCAGCAATAACGGACTTCAGTAAGGTTTTCTTTAAACAAGACATAATTATCACTCCTTTAATCCACAACACAACATTCCATGTTCACGTGTAGTTAGAAAGGAATAAACAAGATATGTTTATTCCCTTTTTAATTAATATACCGATTTTAAAATATTATAACTTTTAAAATATTATAAATATTTCAGGCTGATAGTCAGCTGACCATCAAGTGTGGTATCGTCGGTAATGGCCAGCGTGGTAGTATCCTGAATAGCCAGTGATGTCACCAGCGGGAATGTTGCACTCAGGAATGCCAATGGAACTTTTTCGCCAGATTTTGCAACAGTAAACTCACGGATGTTTTGAGCCTGACTAGAACCATTCGTGCTCGTGGTCCACTTGGAGGTATCACCATTCTGAGTGTAAATAGGATCAACTGTCGCCCCGTCAGCGGTTACGCTATCAACCTTAACAAACATTGCATAGCTGCCGATGTTCACGCCGCCCGTTGTTTTACCTACACCGTAGGTCTGACTAGAATTGGATAGGCTTGCACCGGTAAACATTGCGTTATTAACGGTTAAACCCGCATTCGTCTCTGCACGATCGTCAACCATAGTCCACGAAACTTTCGTCGCAGCAGAACAAGTGATGGTTAGATCGATATTATTCTGACCTAACTGGTTTACTGCGCTGGCAGACAATGAACCAAGGTGAATAGTACCGTAATCTACTACACCACCTTTACTTAATTCTGGAGTACAGGCAGCATTTGTCAGCTTACCTTTTACCTGCAATACTGCGGTATCAGCAGCAAATGCGGAAGCGACGCAAAGAGACAGTGCGGTGGCAATAAGAACTTTTTTCATTCGTTAATCCTTAACATATGATAATTAAAAATAGGTTTCCATCAGGTACAAAACTATTTTTGCAATATGAGCTGTCACTGGGGAACTTTATAATATTATTTTTATAAATATATGCAATTTAGCAAATTTAATTTATACTTTTAGTTTCTCTGATATAATAATCATGAATTATTAAATCGGGTATTACGCAAGGCTACCCGCTTAAATTATTCATTGCGTTTATTATTGTAACCATTCTTCTCGAGATAAAAAAAAACCAAAAATGCAGTCTCATATTCTTATTTTTCGATCAATTTAAAAAATATATAATTTTCTCCAAAAAAAAACGGCCAGGCATAAACCTGACCGTTAAGATTAAAATTGAGTTAGCGTTATTTTACAACGCGTAATGCCGGACGTCCTCCGCGCGGCGGCGGATCGTCATCAGGATCGTTATCATCTTCGCGATCGGGCTTATCACCATCAATCACAGACATCACCGTTTCGCTCTCGGTCCCAACGCCGCCCTCTTCATCGTTCAGGCTCGCAACCTCTTCATCATAAGCTGCTTCCGGCTCAAACATTGTGCCCGCACCGTTTTCACGGGCGTAGATAGCCAGCACAGCTGCCAGCGGCACGGAAACCTGACGCGGCACGCCGCCGAAGCGCGCATTAAAGCGCACTTCGTCGTTCGCCAGCTCCAGGTTACCCACTGCGCGTGGCGCAATATTCAGTACAATCTGTCCGTCGCGCGCGTATTCCATTGGAACCAGCACGCCCGGCAACGTCACATCCACAACCAGGTGCGGCGTGAGCTGGTTATCCAGCAGCCATTCATAGAAGGCGCGCAGCAGATACGGACGGCGTGGTGAAAGTTGTGACATTTCCACAGTCATTAGCCTCGGCCGAGACGCATTTCACGTTCCGGTTCAGTTAAGGATGCCAGGAAAGAGTCGCGTTCAAAGACGCGAGTCATGTAGCCTTTCAGCTCTTTCGCGCCAGGACCGCTGAACTCTACGCCCAGGGTTGGCAGACGCCACAGCAGCGGAGCCAGGTAGCAATCTACCAGGCTGAACTCGTCGCTCAAGAAGAAAGGCTTTTGACCAAATACCGGCGCAATCGCCAGCAGCTCTTCACGCAGCTGTTTACGTGCAGCATCCGCTTCAGAAGAGGAACCGTTGACAATAACGTTCATCAGCGAGTACCAGTCTTTCTCGATACGCTGCATGTACAGGCGGCTTTCACCACGCGCAACAGGATAAACAGGCATCAGCGGCGGATGCGGGAAACGCTCATCTAGGTATTCCATAATGATACGGGATTCCCACAGGGTCAGCTCGCGATCCACCAGCGTCGGTACGCTTTGGCTCGGGTTGAGATCGATCAGATCCTGAGGCGGGTTATCCTTTTCCACATGCTCGATCTCAAAACTGACACCCTTCTCGGCCAGCACGATACGAACCTGATGGCTATAAATGTCAGTAGGACCAGAAAACAGCGTCATTACCGAACGTTTGTTGGCAGCGACAGCCATGAAAACCTCCAGGTATATTCAGAATTTTTACTGCTACCAGCCCAACGGGGCCAGCCAGATGATGTATCGCCCATCCCAGAGAAGACATATTGTTCAAGAATCGAACAAAAATCGAGTATTCACCGATATTTGGGCAGAAAATTGGATGATAGTTTACCAGATTTTGATGGCTTTGTGGTGAGGGGATTCCGGAAATGTGGAAAAAGAGAAGATATATGAAATGTTACTGTGGATAACCTGCGTATTATCCATAAAAAAACCCGCCGAAGCGGGTTTTTCGCCAATCGTTCTGCGTAAGCAGAATGGATTAACGTTTTGAGAACTGTGGACGACGACGTGCTTTACGCAGACCCACTTTCTTACGTTCAACCTGACGCGCGTCACGAGTAACGAAGCCAGCTTTACGCAGTTCAGAACGCAGGGATTCGTCGTACTCCATCAGAGCGCGGGTGATACCGTGACGGATCGCACCTGCCTGACCGGAGATACCACCACCTTTAACGGTGATGTACAGATCCAGTTTTTCTACCATATCAACCAGTTCCAGCGGCTGGCGAACTACCATGCGGGCAGTTTCGCGACCGAAGTATTGTTCCAGAGAACGCTGGTTGATTACGATTTTACCACTGCCCGGTTTGATGAAAACGCGAGCTGCGGAACTTTTGCGGCGACCAGTGCCGTAGTATTGATTTTCAGCCATTGCCTATAATCCCGATTAGATGTCAAGAACTTGCGGTTGCTGTGCCGCGTGGTTGTGCTCGTTGCCTGCGTAAACTTTCAGTTTACGGAACATAGCACGACCCAGCGGGCCTTTTGGCAGCATGCCTTTAACCGCGATTTCAATCACACGCTCAGGACGGCGGGCAATCATCTCTTCAAAGGTCGCTTCTTTGATACCACCGATGTGGCCGGTGTGGTGGTAGTACATTTTGTCAGTACGCTTGTTGCCGGTAACAGCAACTTTGTCAGCGTTCAGAACGATGATGTAATCACCGGTATCAACGTGCGGAGTGTATTCCGCTTTATGCTTACCGCGCAGGCGACGAGCCAGTTCAGTAGCCAGACGGCCCAGAGTTTTACCGGTCGCGTCAACAACATACCAGTCGCGCTGTACGGTTTCTGGTTTAGCTGTAAAAGTTTTCATTAAAAGCTTACCCAAATAATAAGTTACACGTTGGTGAACACCCAAACGTTTAGTCAGTTGAGGTTCACACGACAAAGTCCGGCAAACCTACCCCTTCGAATAGCACATGCCGACACATAGAAAGTTTCGGGAAAAAAACCTTCTCGTAACGTGGGGTCGCAAGATTATAGAGAAGTTGAGGTCAAAGATCGACCCTTAAATGTGATTTGGAATGGGTTTTTCGGGGTTGCGTACTGTGCGGTCTGGTGCCCTCACCCCCAGCCCCTCTCCCACGGGGAGAGGGGCGCATTTATTACGGCATATGCTCACGCTTGAGGTACTCTTCGCTCTGCATCTCTTGCAGGCGCGACAGGCAGCGCTGGAACTCAAACTTCAGGCGCTCGCCCTGATAGATCTCATATAAAGGCACCTCGGCGCTGACCACCAGCTTAACGTGGCGCTCGTAAAACTCATCTACCAGCGCGATGAAGCGGCGCGCTTCGCTCTCCATGAGTGGGGTCATAACGGGTACATCCCACAACATAACGGTATGGAACAGACGTGAAAGCGCAATGTAGTCATGCTGGCTGCGGGCGTCCACGCAGAGCGTTGCAAACGAGACGGCCAGCGTCTGGTTCTCTACGCCAAGCGTCGACAACGGGCGATGATTAATCTCCAGCGCTGGCGCCTTATCCCGCGGCGCCCCTGCCAGCGCCAGCCACAGTTTATCCATCTCGCTGGCTGTGTCGGCGTTCAGCGGTGAAAGCCACAGGTGCGCCTGCGTTAATGTGCGCAGACGATAATCGACGCCGGCATCGACATTCATGATGTCGCAGTGCTGTTTAATGGCATCTATGGCTGGCAGGAAACGCGCCCGCTGAAGACCATTGCGATAAAGCTCATCCGGCGGGATATTTGAGGTCGCCACCAGGGTGATCCCACGCGCAAACAGCGCTTTCATGAGGCCCCCCAGCAGCATGGCATCCGTAATATCGGAAACAAAGAACTCGTCGAAGCAGAGCACGTCCGTTTCCGCCTTGAAGCGATCGGCCACAATCTCCAGCGGGTCGGTTTCGCCCTGGAGCGCCGTCAGCTCTTCATGGACCCGCAGCATAAAACGGTGAAAGTGCAGACGCTGCTTACGCGTGCCGGGCAGGCTCTGGTAGAACATGTCCATCAGCCAGGTCTTACCCCGCCCAACGCCACCCCACATATATAATCCACGAACCGGTGCGTTTACCGTGGGCTCTTTTTTGCCCAGTAAACGGCCGAATGCCGCCTTCAGCCCACTGCTCTGCACCGCATCGGCGGGTTTCGCCAGAATTTCCTGATAAATCGTGTCCAGGCGGTTAACCGCTTCACGCTGGACATCATCCGGCTGGTGTGTGCCCTCGCTCAGGGCCAGTTGGTAACGCGATGAAGGGGACAGGTTTTGCATGATGTTGTTGTTATTCCTTTAGTTAAACCTCACCAGCGCGCGTGGCTGATGAAAAAAAGGCCGTTCTACACTACGCGATGATACGTCAGGATTCCACTTCTGCGGAAATAGCGGTTATAGTGGCATAATCAGGCACAGGCAGGAGCCGAGCCAACACCCTACGGAACAACAAGACAACGGGAGAAGTTCATGACCTGGGAATATGCGCTAATCGGTTTAGTCGTCGGCATCATCATTGGTGCTGTGGCCATGCGTTTCGGTAACCGCAAATTGCGTCAGCAGCAGTCACTGCAATACGAACTGGAAAAGAACAAAGCCGAACTGGAAGAATATCGCGAAGAGCTGGTCAGCCACTTTGCCCGTAGCGCTGAGCTGCTGGACAACATGGCGACAGATTATCGCCAGCTCTACCAGCACATGGTGAAAAGCTCCAGCAGCCTGCTGCCGGAAATGACCGCGGAGACCAACCCCTTCCGCAATCGTCTGGCTGATTCTGAAGCCGGTAACGATCAGGCACCGGTTCAGATGCCACGCGACTATTCAGACGGCGCGTCCGGCCTGCTGCGCGGTGGCGTAAAACGCGATTAATCGCACAACCTGAATAAATTTTACGGGCGCACCTTATGCGCCCGTCCTTTCTTCCCGTCCCCAGCTATTATTTAGTCAAACACCTCATTGTTCAGCGGTTGAAAATTCAATAACATCAAGATGTTTTTGGGGCCGTTCTTTTTCATTCCAGGATACGAGAGTCAGCATCGATGAAGAAAAAAAACCAGCTGTTGAGCGCCTTAGCGTTAAGTGTCGGGTTATCTCTCTCGGCGTCCTTCCCCGTCAGTGCGGCACTGCCTTCGCAGGTGCCTGGACAAGAAGCCATTCCCAGCCTTGCGCCGATGCTTGAAAAAGTCCTGCCTGCGGTAGTCAGCGTTCAGGTGGAAGGGACGGCACGCCAAAGCCAGCGTATTCCCGAAGAGCTGAAGAAATATTTTGGCGAAGACGCGCCGGATCAGCAGGCTCAGCCGTTTGAAGGTCTGGGCTCAGGGGTAATTATCGACGCGGCTAAGGGCTATATCCTGACCAATAACCACGTGATCAGCCAGGCCGATAAAATCAGCGTTCAGCTGAACGATGGCCGGGAGTTTGACGCCAAACTGATCGGCGGTGACGATCAGAGTGATATCGCCCTGCTACAGGTACAAAACCCCAGCAACCTGACCCAGATCGCCATTGCTGATTCCGATAAGCTGCGCGTCGGTGATTTTGCTGTCGCGGTCGGTAACCCGTTCGGCTTAGGCCAGACCGCCACCTCCGGAATTGTCTCCGCCCTGGGGCGCAGCGGCCTGAATCTCGAAGGGCTGGAAAATTTCATCCAGACCGATGCCTCCATCAACCGGGGCAACTCCGGCGGTGCGCTGCTTAATCTGAACGGTGAGCTGATCGGCATCAACACCGCTATCCTCGCGCCAGGCGGCGGCAGCATCGGGATTGGTTTTGCCATTCCGAGCAACATGGCGAAAACTCTGTCTCAACAGCTGATTCAGTTTGGCGAGGTTAAGCGCGGTCTGCTGGGCATCAAAGGCATGGAGATGAGCGCCGATATCGCCAAAGCCTTTAAGCTCAACGTCCAGCGCGGGGCGTTTGTCAGCGAAGTGTTGCCCAACTCAGGCTCTGCGAAAGCGGGCGTGAAATCCGGTGACGTTATTGTCAGCCTGAACGATAAACCGCTGAGCAGCTTCGCTGAATTACGTTCGCGTATTGCCACCACGGAGCCTGGCGCTAAAGTGAAGCTGGGCCTGATCCGCGAGGGCAAACCGCTGACCGTGGAAGTGACGCTGGACAAGAGCACCTCCTCTTCCGCCAGCGCAGAACAGATCTCCCCGGCTCTACAGGGCGCTACGCTGAGCGATGGTCAGCTTAAAAACGGCACGAAAGGCATTTCTGTCACTACCGTTGAGAAGAGCAGCCCGGCCGCGCAGGCAGGTTTGCATCAGGACGACGTGATCGTGGGCGTGAACCGTACTCGCGTGCAGTCTATTGCCGAAATGCGTAAGGTGCTGGAGAGTAAACCGGCGGTCATTGCCCTGCAAATTATCCGTGGCAACGATACCCTCTACATTTTACTGCGTTAACCATTTGCGACTCCGGGCATCGCCGCTGCGTGTGATGTCCGGATAACTCATGTTATGCTGCAAACCGTTCCTTTTTTAACGACACACGCATCATGCTTTTAAAGCTCTTTCGTTCAATTGTCATTGGTTTGATCGTTGCCGGTCTGCTGCTGGTGGCTATGCCATCTTTACGCCAGTTCAACAAACTGTCGGCTCCTCAGTTCGACAGCACGGATGAAACGCCTGCGACGTACAATCAGGCGGTACGCCGTGCCGCCCCCGCCGTGGTTAACGTCTATAACCGCGGGCTTAACAGTTCTGCTCATAACCAGCTGGAGATCCGCACGCTCGGTTCCGGTGTGATCATGGATGACCGGGGCTACATCATCACCAATAAACACGTCATTAACGATGCCGACCAGATTATCGTCGCCTTGCAGGATGGCCGCGTGTTTGAAGCCCTGCTGGTGGGGTCGGACAGCCTGACCGATCTGGCGGTGCTGAAGATCAACGCCACCGGCGGTCTGCCGACTATCCCGATTAATCGCAAACGAACGCCGCATATCGGCGATGTGGTACTGGCGATCGGTAACCCGTACAACCTGGGTCAGACCATCACTCAGGGGATCATCAGCGCGACCGGTCGAATCGGCCTGAACCCGTCAGGGCGGCAGAACTTCCTGCAAACCGATGCCTCTATCAATCACGGTAACTCCGGCGGTGCGCTGGTGAACTCTCTGGGCGAACTGATGGGCATTAACACCCTCTCCTTCGACAAGAGCAACGACGGCGAAACACCGGAAGGGATTGGCTTTGCCATTCCATTCCAGCTGGCGACCAAGATCATGGACAAGCTGATCCGCGATGGCCGCGTGATCCGTGGCTACATCGGTATTGGTGGGCGTGAAATCGCACCGATGCATACGCAGGGCGGTGGTATCGATCAGATCCAGGGGATTGTGGTCAACGAAGTGGCGCCTGGCGGCCCGGCGGCCAATGCAGGTATCCAGGTGAACGACGTTATCCTTTCCGTCAACGGTACGCCAGCGGTCTCTGCGCTGGAAACCATGGACCAGGTGGCTGAGATTCGCCCGGGCTCCATCATCCCTGTTGAAGTCATGCGTAATGACAAGAAGCTGACGATCCAGGTCACCATCCAGGAATACCCGGCCACTAACTGACGGGCATAAAAAAACGGAGCTTAGCGCTCCGTTTTTTTTACCGGGACAAGATCACTTGTTAACGAACTCTTCGCCCAGCGTGATGTCTTTCTTCAGCGTATCCAGCATGCCTTCCATCGCGTTTTGCTCAAACGCGCTCAGCGTGCCGATAGACTTACGCTCTTCAACACCGTTTTTACCCAGCAGCAGCGGCTGAGAGAAGAAGCGCGCGTGTTCACCGTCGCCTTCAACATAGGCGCATTCAACAACGCCTTTTTCGCCCTGCAACGCGCGAACCAGAGACAGGCCGAAACGTGCCGCCGCCTGACCCATAGACAGGGTTGCAGAACCGCCACCCGCCTTCGCTTCCACCACTTCGGTGCCTGCGTTCTGAATGCGTTTAGTCAGGTCAGCCACTTCCTGCTCGGTGAAGCTCACGCCCGGGATCTGCGACAGCAGAGGCAGGATGGTCACGCCAGAGTGACCGCCGATAACCGGCACTTCCACTTCCGTTGGCTGCTTGCCTTTCAGCTCAGCCACGAAGGTGTTGGAGCGGATGATATCCAGCGTAGTTACGCCGAACAGTTTGTTCTTGTCGTAAACGCCTGCTTTCTTCAGTACTTCTGCTGCGATGGCAACGGTGGTGTTCACCGGGTTGGTGATGATACCGATGCACGCTTTCGGGCAGGTTTCAGCGATCTGCTGAACCAGGTTTTTCACGATGCCCGCGTTGACGTTGAACAGGTCTGAACGATCCATACCCGGTTTACGTGCAACACCCGCGGAGATCAGCACCACGTCGGCACCCTGCAACGCAGGGCGCGCATCTTCACCGGAGAAGCCTTTGATTTTCACAGCTGTCGGGATGTGGCTCAGGTCAACCGCCACACCTGGGGTTACCGGAGCAATATCGTACAGGGAGAGTTCTGAGCCTGAAGGCAGTTGGGTTTTCAGTAGTAGGGCAAGCGCCTGGCCGATACCACCAGCAGCGCCGAGGACTGCGACTTTCATCCTAAACTCCTTATTATGGTTAACTTAAGTATCTGTAACTCCGTTGCGGCGACCATAATTCAGCACGTCATTAATTACAATTTTCATCGCTAAAGAATTTGAGGTCGCACGTCTTTCACCTTCACCTGAATACTATCGGGCTGTAGGCAACAACGAATTAAGAGGGGGTTACAATACACCCTGCCACGCCACCAAAACAACATCATTTTGATAACATTTAATTTACTTTTAAGGTTATTTGCGCGGCGTGACCCAGGCATGTTTTCCGATAACGAAATCTGATAAAATCTCTCCCTTTCATAACATTATTTCAGCCTGGCGTCAGGTAGATAATTTGCATAAAAATTCATCCACATGCATAATAATGTTGTTTCTATCGTCATATTCCGGGTGACTTATGCGAAGCTCGTCTAAGCAAGAAGAATTAGTGAAGGCGTTTAAAGCGCTACTCAAAGAAGAGAAATTCAGTTCTCAGGGAGAAATTGTTCAGGCGTTGCAGGAACAAGGCTTCGACAACATCAACCAGTCGAAGGTCTCTCGCATGTTAACCAAGTTTGGAGCGGTGCGTACGCGCAACGCCAAAATGGAAATGGTTTATTGCCTGCCTGCTGAACTTGGCGTGCCAACGACCTCCAGCCCGCTGAAAAACCTGGTTCTGGACATCGACTATAACGATGCCGTGGTCGTGATCCACACCAGCCCGGGCGCAGCCCAGCTGATTGCCCGCCTGCTGGACTCGCTGGGTAAAGCAGAGGGGATCCTCGGAACCATCGCCGGTGATGACACCATTTTTACCACCCCGGCAAATGGTTTCTCGGTGAAAGACCTCTACGAAGCGATTCTGGTCCTGTTCGAACAGGAGCTGTAATTGTCTGCCCCGTAGCGCCTGACTGCGGGGATCATTCTGCTGCTTCCGCGTTTTACCCTGCTTTTCTCTGCCTGCTGTTTTTGCAAATAGTGCTTTTTACCGCCTGTTAACATTCATTCAGTGAATGATCTGCCGCAAAACCGCACAAAAAATCAAATTGATCTATCCCTTTGATTTAGACAAGAAAAAACCATAAACCTCGCATTGTGGCGCTCCTTTTTATGCATTCGCGTTATAAAAAATGATTTTTTTAACACGTAATAACAGGCGAAACCATTAGTCTGGTATTAATTTTTTGCGTGATTAGTGTATACTTGATTTTGTGATGAGGGTCACAGAACAAAGACCCCAGTAAAATAATTGACGAGGTAAATAATCATGAAAATTAAAACCACTGTAGCTACCCTGAGCGTACTGTCAGTCCTGTCATTCGGTACGTTTGCAGCCGACACCATTAATGCCGAACAGGCACAATCCCGTCAGGCTATCGGGACTGTTTCTGTTGGTGCCATCGGTACGTCTCCGATGGACATGCACGAAATGCTGAACAAAAAAGCGGAAGAACAGGGTGCGTCATCTTATCGCATCATCGAAGCGCGCAGTGGCGACCACTGGCACGCTACCGCAGAACTGTACAAATAAACCCTCGTCGTATCTCATCATACGACTTGCCCCTGACCTCCCGGTCAGGGGCTTTTTTATCACTGGCGCACGTTGAAACGCAGTTGCCCTTCCAGCTCCTCCTCCGCTTCATCAAACAATAAAATCAATGCGCCAAAGCGTCTGCGCAGTTTTTCAGGCAGATGGGTAAATTCGATTTCCAGCGGTAACGGCAGCCTGTCGCCGGTAACCACATCCCACAGCATATCAAGATTGCTTACGCTGCCCCGCTCCAGGTCGAACGCCCGAATAAACTCGCGATAGAAGTCTTCCTGACTCTCAATTTCGTCAAAATCAAAGGTATAAATTTTCATTGCCAGCCACCCGGTACAGGCGGGCGGCAAATGCCGCCCTGTCTATTATAATCCCCCGATATGCAGGGTTTTAACTTCCAGAAACTCCTCCAGCCCCAGCACGGCCCCCTCGCGGCCCAGCCCGGACTCTTTTACGCCCCCAAACGGACCCAGTTCGGTCGAGACCGCACATTCATTAATTCCGATCATGCCGCTCTCAATGGCCTGTGAGACGCGGAACACGCGCGAAAGATTCTGGGTATAAAAGTAGGCCGCCAGCCCGTAAGGCGTATTGTTAGCGCGCATAACCACTTCGTCTTCCGACGTGAAGCGGAAGCAGGCGGCTACGGGACCAAAGGTCTCCTCTTCTGCCAGCTTCATGCCTTCATGGCAGTCACCGAGTACGGTTGGCATCCAGAAGTTGCCGCCAAGTTCGTGCGGTTTACCCCCAGCCAGCACCGTGGCGCCCTTCGCTACCGCATCTTCGACGTGCTCACGCACTTTCTCGACAGCCGAAGGCTCAATCAGCGGGCCGACAACGACGCCCTCGTCCAGACCGTTACCCACCTTCAGCGCCTTCACCGCATCGGCAAGTTGATTGACGAACTTGTCATAGACCGTCTCCTGAATATAGAAACGGTTTACGCTGACGCAGACCTGCCCGGCGTTACGGAACTTATTGGCGATCGCGCCTTTGACGGCGGCATCAATATCCGCGTCCTCGAAAACGATATACGGCGCATTACCGCCCAGCTCCATCGATACCTTTTTCATGGTCTCTGCGGAATTGCGAACCAGCGTTTTCCCGACGGCGGTTGAACCCGTAAACGAGATTTTGCGCACGTCATGGCTGGCCATAATGGCGTCGCTAATTTCTGAGGTGCTCCCCGCGACCGCATTCAGCACACCATCCGGCACACCAGCCTGCTTCGCCAGCGTCAGCAGCGCAAAGGCGCTCAGCGGCGTGTTGTTTGCAGGTTTGATCACGCCGGTACATCCTGCTGCCAGCGCCGGGCCGAGCTTACGGGTGAGCATAGCCATCGGGAAATTCCATGGCGTGATAGCAGCAACCACCCCGACAGGTTCACGAGTGGCCAGAATACGGGAGCCAGGTTTAACCGGAGGAATGATTTCACCGTTGGCGCGCTTGGCCTGCTCGGCAAACCACTGAATGAAGCTGGCAGCGTAGTCCACCTCACCTTCAGCCTCTTTCAGCGGCTTGCCCTGCTCGGTAGTCATCAGCCGCCCGAGCCAGCTTTTGTTCTCGATAATCAGTTCATACCAGCGATAGAGGATCGCGGAACGCTCTTTTGCCGTTTTTGCGCGCCATGCGGGAAAGGCCTTCGTCGCGGCCACAATGGCCTCTTCGGTTTCGGCTTTTCCTGCTTTCGCCACTTTCGCAATGACCTCGCCCGTGGCCGGGTTTAGCACATCAAACGTGGTGTCGAGTGTTTTCCAGATACCGTTGACCAGATACCCGGTCTGAAAAAGAATACTGTCCTGAAGAGCCTGGGTTGTCATGTGTCC
Organism: Enterobacter sp. MGH119; assembly: GCF_001037675.1. NCBI lineage: Bacteria > Pseudomonadati > Pseudomonadota > Gammaproteobacteria > Enterobacterales > Enterobacteriaceae > Enterobacter > Enterobacter sp. MGH119. The sequence goes on from NZ_KQ089930.1 coordinate 662,387, forward strand.
TCCCTTCCTGAATGTTTGAACCTGCAAGAATAAGTATAGCCACAAAAAAACCGACGCTTTTGGCGTCGGTTTTCTCTTCGTTAGCTGTCTGTCAGCGCATTCTGGTAGCGGTGCAGCATAAACACCAGCCGCTCTACCGGCTCGGTAACCTGCGGCGGCGCTTCCCAGATCCGCAGTTTCTCCTGGTAGATATCCAGCTCCTCCAGCAGTTGCTTAAAGTAGCGGCGACGTTTGTCATCACTGGATGCCGATATCACATGGTCCGCCGTGCGCCGTAGCTGGCGGTGGAAGGCGGACAAATCGTCGTTGATCGGCACTGGCGCGTTCCGCAGACGCTGGTGCGCGATAATCATGGTTAACGCCAGGCGGAAGCGGGCGACATCGCCCGGGAATTTATTTAGCAACAGGAACAGCTGCTGATAGAGCGCCGGCAGGTGGTTCTCCTTGCGCCGCGCGGTGTTGGTGGTCAAGGACGATACGGCGGCCGATACAAACTGATTCAGCAGCACGCGCCCTGTCCGCGCCTGAGAGTTATCCCGCACCAGCAGGATCACCATCATTGCTAGGAAACAGCCCACCAGCTGACCTAGTGCGCTATCCAGGAACTGACTGAAATGGAAGGTCATCGGGTTATCCAGCACGATGATGTTAATCGTACTCGCCAGTGCGCCTAACGATCCCAGACGGCGTTTTTGTACCTCAATCCCGATAAAGAACGCCATCACCGCCAGGCTGATGCAGAGCAAAAGCATGCTTTGCTGCGTCGAGGGAATAATCACCAGGAAGTAGAGCGCGCCAATAGGTAACGCCGCAATAGTGCCGTACAGAAAATCGATCGCGACCATGCGCGGGTTGGGCAGACGCATCGCCAGCGCGGTGACGACGGCAATCATCACCATCGCGCCGCTGCCAGACGTCCAGCCGGTCCACAGCCAGAACAGCGTGCCGAGTATACAGGCCAGGGTGGTACGCCAGAAGTTAACCATCGCATGATGGCGCTCGGCGGATTCAGGTTTGATCACCACTTCGCCCTGTAACACCTCTTCTTCCGCCGCACTGATTTTGGTGTTGCTAATCACGCCGCGTTTCAGGAGCAGGTAGCGCGTTGCGGCGCCTACCCAGGTATAAATGATGACTGGCGTATCCCGTTCTCCTGTCCACGCAATCACACGACGCATGCGTTTAAGCTGTCGATGCACGTCCTGCACCGTCTCCACAGGCTCATCAAACAGTTCGCGGAAAGTATCCGTTACCACTTCGGGGCGGGTGTTCTGAATCAGGTAGGTTTCACACGCCTGGGTGATCAGCGTTAACGAGACGGTATTGATCGCTTTCAGACGACGGTTGGCCCGCTCCCAGCGGGAAGACTCCATATTGAGGTTACTGCGCATCCCTTCCAGCGCCTGCGTGCGGCGCACCAGCGCACTCCAGGCCTTGTCGACCTCTTCGCTGTCGCCGTGCTTAATGCACAGCTGCATGAGCTGGTACTGAGCAACAATCAGCGCGTCCAGCTCACGATCGACTTCCTGCTTGATCGATCGCGGAGAGAAGAGCAGGTCTGCGACAATCGCGCAGACGATACCAATGACAATCTCGCTGCAACGTTCCACGGCGAACTGCGGAGCAAGCAGCGGTTCACTCTGAATGGTGATGATAATAATCAGCGCGGTATATCCCGCCAGACCCCAGGCGTACGAGTTCTCCACCTTCACCAGCGAAGAGACCCAGGTGCAAAAACCCGCCCAGATACAGCATACAATCAGCATCAGCAGCGGCGTGCGGATCATCAGGATGATAATGGTCAGGGCGGCGATACAGCCGATAAAGGTGCCGATAATACGCAGCATCCCGCGATAGCGAATTGCCCCGGAGTAAGGTTCGCCACCCGCCGCGAAGGCAGGACCGGCGGCGACGATCGCGGCGGTCAGAACGGCCCAGCGCGGCGTTTCAAGCTGGAAATGGAAGCCAACAAACAGCGCCAGCACAATGGCGCATGCCAGCTTCACGGCGAAGCGGATGTGCTGGCTGGCGATGGAAAAAATGCCCATAGCGATCAACCAAACTCGCGCAGGCGATGGGCGATTTGACGGAAGATCGAATCCTGGCTGGCATCACGGTCTTTTTCACCCGTGATCACCACCGTCGCCGTGGTGCCTGCGGGCCAGAGGTTGCTCTGCTGCTCATCCAGACGAATGCGTACCGGTACGCGCTGCGCCAGACGAACCCACTCGAGGTTAGAATCGACGGTCGCCATCCCTTTTGAATCATTGGTACTGCTGGAGTTGGTCACCCCCGCGGCCACGCTGTCCACGGTTCCCTTCAGGACCCGGTTGCTGCCGAGCGGCGTGATTTCGGCGCGATAGCCCGGACGCACGCCTTCCAGCTTGGTCTCTTCCATATAGGCGAGGACGTAGAAAGAGTTCTTTTTCACCAGCGCCACGGCCGTAGAGCCGCGCGTAATAAACTCGCCCGCATAGACATTGAGGTTGGTCACCCAGCCATCGGACGGGGCGCGGATAACGGTACGTTCCAGATCGAGCTTCGCCAGATCGCGCGTCGCCTGCGCTTTTGCCAGCTGATGCAGCACGGTTTGCAGCACGTTATTGGACTGGTCAATCTCTTCCCGGGACATGGCCTGGATGCCCAGCTTGTTACGGCGTCCTGCTTCACGGCGTTTTTCAGAGGCCAGCGCGTTGTAATACGCCACGTCTGCTTCCGCTTCTTCCAGCGCTTTTTGATAGCGCGGCTGGTCGATGGTGAACAGCACCTGATCTTTTTTCACCAGTTGGTTATCGTGGACGTTGACTGCCGTAATGAGACCGGCGACATCGGGCGCTATCGCGACCACCTCCGCGCTGAAACGCGCATCGCGCGTCCACGGGGATTCGGTGTAATAAACCCAGGCGCGAAAAATAGCGATGAACGCCAGGATGACCAGCGCCATAGTGATGGCAGTGCGGGAGATTTTTCTTGTTAGCGTTTTCACATCAACCTCAGACAAACATGCGCGATATTAAATAGAACAGGCAGCAATACAGCGCGGTATTGAACAATGCAGGATGCCAGACGAAATCATAAATCCCGGTAGGGACCAGCACCTTGCGCACCAGCCAGAAGATCGCCAGTGATAAAAGAAGCTCGAAAAATATCGGTGGGAACGACAAACCGAACACCACGATAACGGGAAACAGACTCATGTTGACCTTGATTAAAGAGAGTGCAGGTTACTGGATTTTTAAGCTCGCGCCGCCGCAGGAGAGCAAGAATTGCCGGGCGAGAGTGGCGCAGCCGTTATGTAATTAATAATATATTAACGTAACTGTTATGCTGTTATCTATCATATGTGATCTAAATCACTTTTAAGCCAGAGTGAATAATGGAACGTCTAAAACGCATGTCCGTCTTTGCGAAAGTGGTTGAGCAAGGCTCTTTTACCGCCGCAGCACGTCAGCTACAAATGAGCGTCTCATCCATTAGCCAGACAGTGTCAAAACTGGAAGATGAGCTTCAGGTGAAGCTGCTCAACCGCAGCACCCGCAGCATCGGGCTGACGGAAGCGGGTAAAATTTACTATCAGGGCTGCCGTCGAATGCTGCATGAAGTGCAGGACGTTCACGAGCAGCTCTATGCCTTTAACAACACGCCTATCGGCACGCTGCGTATAGGGTGTTCTTCAACTATGGCACAAAATGTTCTCGCTGCCATGACGGCGGAAATGCTGAAAGAGTATCCCGGTTTAACCGTTAATCTGGTTACGGGCATTCCGGCACCGGACCTGATTGCCGATGGGTTAGACGTGGTGATCCGCGTTGGCGCGTTGCAGGACTCTAGCCTGTTCTCGCGTCGACTGGGCAGCATGCCGATGGTGGTCTGCGCTTCGAAAAGCTACCTGGCACAGTATGGCGTGCCGGAGAAACCTGCCGATCTGAGCAACCACTCGTGGCTGGAATACAGCGTTCGGCCAGATAACGAATTTGAACTGATCGCGCCGGAAGGGCTTTCCACTAAACTGCTGCCTGAAGGCCGCTTCGTCACCAACGATCCGATGACCATCTCACGCTGGCTGGTGGCCGGGGCCGGGATCGCCTACGTACCGCTGATGTGGGTGATCAACGAGATCAACAGCGGCGTACTGGAGATCCTCTTCCCGCGCTACCAGTCCGATCCGCGTCCGGTGTACGCGCTCTATACGGAAAAGGACAAGCTGCCGCTGAAGGTGCAGGTCTGTATTAACTATCTGACGGACTATTTTGTGGAAGTGGCGGAGCTGTTTCAGGGCATGCGGGGCAGAAGGAAAGAGTAGGCTTTTCCCCTCTCCCCGTTGGGGAGAGGGTTAGGGTGCGGGGGAAAATTTACGCCGTGCCGCCCACCGTCAGATTATCTACTTTCAGCGTAGGCTGACCGACGCCCACAGGCAGGCTCTGGCCCTCTTTGCCGCAAACGCCCACGCCGTTATCCAGCTTCAGATCGTTACCCACCATGGAAATCTGCTGCATGGCCTCAATGCCGGAGCCAATCAGGGTTGCGCCTTTCACCGCTTTGGTCACTTTGCCCTTCTCAATCAGATACGCCTCTGAGGTAGAGAAGACAAATTTGCCGGAGGTGATATCCACCTGACCGCCACCAAAGTTTGGCGCGAAGATCCCGTAATCAACGGATTCGATAATCTCCTGCGGCGTGGATTTGCCCGGCAACATGTAGGTGTTGGTCATGCGCGGCATCGGCAGGTGCGCGTAGGATTCACGACGGCCGTTACCCGTTGGCGCTACGCCCATCAGGCGCGCGTTAAGCTTGTCCTGCATGTAGCCTTTCAGTACGCCGTTTTCGATCAGCACATTGTACTGGCCCGGCGTGCCTTCATCGTCGATAGAAATCGAGCCGCGACGGTCGAGCATGGTGCCATCATCCACCACGGTACACAGTTCGGAGGAGACAAGCTGCCCCATCTGACCGCTGAATACGGACGTCCCGCGACGGTTGAAATCACCCTCAAGGCCGTGACCGACCGCTTCGTGCAGCAGCACGCCAGGCCAGCCTGCGCCCAGAACCACCGGCAGCGTACCGGCAGGAGCCGCCACGGCAGACAGGTTGACCAGCGCCATGCGCACGGCTTCTTTTGCCCACGCATCCGCGCGCGCTTCGCCGTCAACGTCGCCGAGGAACCAGTCGTAGCCAAAACGACCGCCGCCACCGCTTGAGCCGCGCTCGCGCTTGCCGTCGTCTTCAACCTGCACGCTGATAGAGAGACGCACCAGCGGGCGAACATCCGCCGCCAGGGTACCGTCCGTCGCCGCCACCAGGATCAGTTCATAAACACCGGTCAGGCTGGCAGAGACTTCCTGCACGCGTTTATCCGCCGCGCGAGCCACTTTGTCCACGCGACGCAGGATGTCGAGCTTCTCTTCGCGGCTCATGCTTTGCAGCGGGTCGATGCTGGTATAGAGCGCAGCGTGCTGCACTTCACCCAGCGTTTTCACGCGACCATCTCCGGTATCACGCACAATGGTGCGCGCGGCCTGCGCGCTCTGCTCAAGTGCGGCGAGGCTAATCTGATCGGCATAAGCAAAACCGGTTTTCTCCCCGCTGACGGCGCGCACGCCGACGCCCTGGTCGATGTTGTAAGAGCCATCTTTAATGATGCTGTCTTCTAAAACCCAGGATTCGTGATAGCTCGACTGGAAATAGAGATCGCCGTAGTCGAGGCGGCGTTCGGTCAGTTGACCAAGAATGGAGAACAGGTCCTGATGGCTCAGGCCGTTCGCTGCGAGCAAATGTTCACTTACCAGGTTCAGACTCATCTATTGCTACTCGTTCGTTGCCGCCCGTGGCGGTATAAAGATCGTATTTATTGAGAGTGAGGCAATTACCTGCCCACGTCAAATCATTGCGGTGCTTCTTTGCGCGGCTGGCGCAGCACCTCGTTAATCTGCGGTTTATCGACCGGACCGGTAATGCGATAGCGCAGAATAGAGACCTTGCTCCACAGCGGCCCCAGCACTTTACTGGCGGCAAACACCGCCGCACCGACAATCGGGTTCACCACAAAGGCCGCCGCAACGCCCACGCTTGCGGAAATTTCCGGCGCCACCACGGCTTCCATATCCAGTTCGCGACGCACGAGGTTGACCGAGCCTTTCATGGCGATATCCGCTTCCAGGCCATCCACCAGCGTATCGTCCGTATGCAGAACGCCGTCTTTGATCCACGCCGTACTGCGAATGGAATCGTAGTAGAAACCTTCGCTGAAGGTGTCGCTGAAATCGAAGCGCAGCTTGCGCAGCAGCGCATCAAAACTCAGCAGGCGCAGGATCTGCCCGGCGCGCCCCGTGCTCACGTCGGCAATCTCACCCTTACCGAAGTTGGTTTTCAGGATGCCGTTAAGCGAAGCTTCATCGGGTGTCCACGGCGCAGCGCGCCAGTGCAGATCGTAATTCACATCGAAGGACGATCCGCGAAGCGGCGTGCTAATGCCGAAGAAGTTAGCCGCGGCGTCCAGCTTATTGCCTTTAATATCGCCTTTCAGCGAGGTGCGTTGTTCACCCGGTTTGTTCACCCATTCGCCCGCGGCAGTCATGCGGCCAAAGCCGGTATCCACCAGCCCACCAGAGAGGCTCAGCGTATTTCCCTGAATGGCAAAATCACCGTCGATACGGCCATATTTCTGTCCCCACAGCCAGCACTCCGCGCAGCGCAGCTGGAGATCGGGCCAGCCGCTGAAATCCACGCGCGACGTCCCATTGCCACTGACAGGAGAAGTGCTTGTCGACTCTGCTTTAGACGCCGTAAAGGTCGGATTGTAATAGAGATAACGGATAGCCGCCTGCCATGGCGCGTGATCGCGCATGATCAACGAACCGTTGATCTCACGCCCCTGCGCCTCGACCTTTGAGCCGTTTACCGTCGGCCGGGAGACAATACTCAGGTTGTTCCACTGCTGCCCGCCCAGCGTCAGCGCAGGCGTGCGCAAGGTAATGGACTGCGGGAACTGCGCCGTTTGGTCGACGTTTTGCCCGACACCTTTCTGGAACAGTGCCAGCCACTCTGCGCCATCCATCGGCGGGAGATTCAGTTCAACGCCCGCCTGCTCCGGCAGCGGCGGCGTGGTACGGCTGTCCGTCGTCCAGATCGCCCTGTCCAGCGTCAGCTTGCGGTTAAGCAGCCAGCGGCTGTTGAAGTGGTTTGTTCCGCCCGCGTTTCCGGTTAAATCGAAGCTGTTAAGGTTGCCCGCAACCTTAACGTTGACGGGCAATGCTTCACCGCTTTTTTTATTCAGCGGCGCGGGAAGCTGGCTGCTGAGGTTTTTTAGATCGCCCGTAATGTCGACGTTATAGCGCGCACCGGCATGATAAGGCAGGTCGATGGCGACCTTGCCATTCCATGACACCGCACCGTCCACCGCATTCTCAATCGGCTTCGGCAGAACATCCATGCGTGACGGCTGCCAGTTCGCGTCCATATTGACCGCCACCTGGTAGGCTTTATCGCCCTCGGTGGTGGAGAAATCGATATTAACGGGTTGATTGAACCAGGTCGCTTTAAGCGGCTCACTTTTCAGCGTGCCGTTAACAAAGCTGAACTGACCGCTGAGGTTTTTCAGGGTGCTGTCCAGCGGCTTGATATAGAGGCTGTTGTTATTAAGGCGAACGTCGCCTTTGGCGGTGGTCAATTCACCGTCCAGCGGGATATCCAGATGTAAGCGAGCATTCACATCGCCATCTAACTGCAACTGCTGAAGGGTGGCTGCCAGGGAGTCATTCAGCGGCGTATCTTCAAAGTACGGGCCAACCGCTTTACCCGGCCCCTTAATATCCGCATCAATCAGCAGCTTCTCTTTGGAATAATCCGGGATGTTTGCCGTCAGGTTGCTTGCCGTTACGCCGCCCAGCGCGACGCTGTCCGTCTTCATCCACAAGCCGTCATTCAGGAAGTTGAGTTCAATATCCAGATTCTTCAGCGCCGGCCAGTCTGGCTGGAAGGCATAGGTGGCGTTGCGTAGCGGCACCAGAACCTGGAACTGGCCTTCGTTGTGCTTATACGGGAACAGGTGCGGGTTGCCGCCGTAGACCAGCGTGGCGTTATCCGCCTGGCCGCCCTGAATAGCGCCGCTGAGATAGTCCACCAGCGCTTTCCCCATCAGGTTTTCCGGGAAGTAGCGCCACGCCTGCGAACCGTCATCCGTGCTGATGCCCGCCAGAATACCCAGCCACGGCTCATCGCCTTCAGGCTGTAGATAACGGAAATTACCGCGGGCATGTACCGCTTTGGCTTTTACATCAATATCGCGGCCATCGAGCTGAAAACCTTTGTCATTCTTCAGCCAGTTGAGAGTGGCATTTCCCTTTTCGATCTCCAGTGGCGCACGGAAGACCGTTTCGTACGGCATTTTCGCGTCCTGCATTTCTGCCGTCAGCCTGCCGTTTTCCACGCTTCCTTCCAGTTTACCGCTGAAGTGCTCGGCACCCGGCAGCAGTTTCCACTGTTTCCATGCGAGATTTTTCCATGCCGCCTGAAAACGCGTCTTTTCCGTAGCCTGGAGCGGAATATCCAGCGCCAGCCGGTTTATCTGCCCGCTCGGCTGCGTCGCCAGCCAGATTTCGCCCAGCTCCGGTGAAAGTTTTGCGGCCATTGAACGCAGCCCTTCGATCGCCGTCAGATCCAGGTTACTGGCGCGGATACGCAGCTCGTCGCTGCGTTTACCGTTTATCCCGCCGACGTCCTGTTCCGGCATCCACGCCAGCGTCAGCGCGCCGCGCGGCCAGGGTTTGTTATCCATGGAGATGCGCGTATCCGGAATGGCGAACTGCCAGCCGCCTTTATCCTGCGTCACGTGTGCGGTGAGGTTATCGACGGAAAGTTGATGCTGATGGTTTTCCCCTTTCCAGCTCGCGCCCCCCTGCTTAAGCCAGATATCGCCGCTGGCGAACGCCCCGTTCGTCAGCGTCATCCAGCCTTCCAGGCTGAAGCGCGCGGTCTCCAGCTGCATGTTCTGCTGTAGCCACTCACCGAGCCACGGCTTCACGTCCACGTCGTCCGCCTGTAGCCAGACCCTGCCGTTGTTCAGCAGGCCATTGTCGTCACGCAGATCCATCCGCACCTGCATAACCCCGTGCTGCCCGTTCAGGCTGGAGAGATTCACCTGCCCCTCGGCGCGGTGGCGATCTTTCCCGTTTAACCAGGTCAGCTGTGGGATCGCCAGCTCAGCGCGCTGACCGGAAAGAGTAATAAAGCTCACTTCGCTGTCGCGCAGATCGAAATGATCGAACTGCCGCAGGAACAGATCGCTGATACGGCTGGTTTCCAGCCCTCGATCGCTGTCGCCGCTTTGCAGCGACGTGTTAGTCATCAGCTGAAGTTGCCAGAAGGTGAGATCGCGAAACTGCCAGCGCAGATGCAGCAGGCTTTGCCAGACATCCAGCGCCAGGGTGACGCGTTTGATTTTGAGGTGGCCGCCATCTTTCAGGCTGGCGTGGATATCCCGCGCATCTAGCGTCGGGCCAAAGTTCTGCCAGCTTGCCTCGATATGACTCACGTCCACCGGCAGGCCGGTGGCGGATTCGATTTTTGCCAGTATCTGCGGACGCCAGCTGTCCAGATGCGGCAAGGCGAGACGCAGCCCGCTCACGAGCAACGCGACAATCACGACCAGCGTTGCCCCTGTAAGCAGTAAAATCCCCGGCAATCGCCTCACGCGTCTCTCCTTGTCAGCCTTAAATCTCGCAGCGAACTGCGTTTACATCATGACGACGTCAAACTGCTCCTGGTTATAGAGCGGCTCAATTTGCACTTTTACCTGTTTGCCGACAAAGATTTCCACTTCCGCCAGCGCGTGCGACTCTTCCCCTTTCAGGGCCTCCGCCACCGCAGGGGAAGCATAGACCAGAAAACGGTCTGAGTCGTAGGCATGATGGACACGGACAATTTCACGCATGATCTCGTAGCAGACCGTCTCCACCGTCTTTACCGTTCCGCGTCCATGGCAGGTTGGACACTCATTACACAGGACATGTTCCACGCTTTCGCGGGTCCGTTTCCGGGTCATTTCCACAAGACCGAGCTGCGAGAAGCCATTGATGCTGGTTTTCACGCGGTCCTTACTCAGCGCCTGCTCCAGAGAGTGCAGCACGCGACGGCGGTGATCTTCATTGTTCATATCGATAAAGTCGATGATGATAATGCCGCCCAGATTACGCAGGCGAAGCTGACGCGCGATGGCCTGCGTCGCTTCGATGTTGGTGTTGAAGATGGTGTCATCGAGGTTGCGATGGCCGACAAACGCGCCGGTGTTGATATCGACGGTGGTCATCGCTTCGGTTTGATCGATGATCAGATAGCCACCCGATTTCAGCTCAACCTTACGCTCCAGCGCACGCTGGATTTCGTTTTCAACGTCATAGAGGTCAAATATCGGCTGGCGTCCGGTGTAATGCTCCAGCAGACCCGGCATTTCCGGGATGTACTCGGCGGTGAACTCCAGTAAGGCTTCGTACGTCAGACGGGAGTCCACGCGGATGCGGTCAAGCTGGGCGTCGGCGAAATCACGTAATACGCGCTGAGCGAGCGCCAGCTCACCGTACAGCCGGTAGCGGGTCTGGTTGCGTTTTTTACGCTCCATCACTTTGGTCCAGACGCGCTTCAGGTAGGCCGCATCCGAGGCGAGATCTTCTTCGCTGATCCCTTCCGCCGCGGTACGGATAATAAACCCGCCCTGCTCGTCGCAGTAGGCGCTGACCACCTTTTTCAGGCGCTCACGCTCGCTTTCGCTCTCAATACGCTGTGACACGCCGACGTGCGACGCCCCCGGCATAAACACCAGGTAGCGTGAAGGCAGGGTGATGTCGGTGGTCAGACGCGCGCCTTTAGTGCCCAGCGGATCTTTTACCACCTGCACCATCAGATCCTGGCCCTGACGCACCAGCTCAGAGATGTCGCGCACGGCAAACTGCTTTTGCTCTTCGCCTGCCACACATTCGGTGTGCGGCATGATATCGGAGGCATGTAAAAACGCCGCCTTATCGAGCCCAATATCTACAAAAGCCGCCTGCATACCCGGCAGGACACGACTGACACGACCTTTGTAGATATTGCCTACGATTCCGCGTCGCGCTTCACGCTCAATATGAATTTCCTGAAGAATGCCACCATCAATGTAGGCCACACGGGTTTCCGATGGCGTTACGTTTACCAACAATTCAGCCGTCATAATTATCCCTTCCCTCACGCAGTGAGTTAAAATTGCTCAGCAACTCATACGTTTCCACCAGCGGTAAGCCGACTACGGCGTGATAGCTGCCATTTATCTTCCTGACAAAACAGCCACCCAACCCTTGAATACCGTATGCACCTGCTTTATCCATAGGTTCACCGCTGGCGATATAGCCGGCGATCTCCTCGTCGGTGAGGACTCTGAACGTCACTTCCGTTACCACAAGGCAATCCAGAACGTACTGGCTGTCTGCCAGCGCTACCGCCGTCATCACCTGATGGGTTTGTCCGGACATGTTACGCAGCATCCGCGCCGCATGGTCTGCGTCGCGGGGTTTCTCAAGCACCTCACCATTGAGAATGACAATGGTATCCGCACCCAGCACCGGTAAGTCACGCGGCACGCATGCCACGCCCGCCTGCGCTTTTTCACGCGCCAGACGAGAGACATACTGCTGAGCGCTTTCACCCTCAGCGCGTTTTTCTTCAATACCGGTAACGATGCGTTCGAAGGAGACACCCAACTGCGCGAGCAGTTCCTGGCGACGCGGAGAACCGGAGGCAAGATACAAAGACGTCATAGAAACCTTTTATTGCACGGCAAACTGCTGGCGAATTTTACGCATCAGCAGGAACAGCCACGGCCAGAGCACACCGTTTACTACACTACTCCAGAACACTTCCGGTCGGAAAGAGACGTTGATCACTAAAAACTCTGCCCAGAAAACAACGATATCCGCAGCGAGCGACAACAACATCACCACCAGCGCCTGTTGCCAGAGCGCAAGGTTACGAAAGAGCTGGAATTTGAGTGCGACGAGATACGCAATAATGCTCATGGATAAGGCGCGGACGCCAAGCGTAGAGCCACTGATAAGATCCAGTATGGCACCCATCACAAAACCTGTGCCGACATTTACGCGGTGCGGCAGGGCAAGGATCCAGTAGAGCAAAATGAGCAATACCCAGTTTGGCCGGAAAACAAGAATGTCGTCCGGCCAGGGCATAATTTGCAGCAACAGTGCAACGAGGAATGAGAGCCAGATTACCCAGCGCCCCTGGCTACGATAACTGGCCACTACTGCCCTCCACCCGAGACTTGCGGCGGTGGCGGCGCATCCGGCAGCGGCTGCGTTAACCCCGTCGCCGGAGCCGGTACGGGTGCAGGTGGTCCCATCGCATCCGGCGCAGGCAGTACCTGCGGCATCATCTGCATCAGGCGTTCATTCGCCACGCGATGCACATCTTCCGGGGTCATCGGGTTAGCTCCGTTACGATCGGCGCCCCACAGCAGCAGCAGGTAGCGCAAACGCTGCAAGCCGGCCGTTGGACGCGCCTGAATCACGGTGTAGGCACGCTGAGTGTCGAGCTTCACGGAAGAGACAACCGCAACCGGGTAGCCCTCAGGGAAACGACCGCCCAGACCGGACGTCACTAGCACGTCGCCCACGCGGATATCCGTGTTGGCGGGCAGATGTTCCAGTTGCAGATCGTCCGTGCAGCCGTTACCGGCGGCAATCACGCGAATATCGTTACGCAGCACCTGAATCGGCAGTGCATGGGTGGCATCGCAAATCAGCAGCACGCGGCTGGTCAGTTTAGCAACCGCCACAACCTGGCCCACGACGCCTTTATCGCTGATGACAGGCTGACCTTCGTATACGCCGTTCACGCTGCCTTTATCAATCACCACCTGATCGCTGTACGGATCGTTTACGGTGGAGATCACCTGGGTGACCATTTTCTGTTCATCCTGGCGCAGCGGCGAGCCAAGCAGTTCACGCAGGCGTGCGTTTTCCTGCTTATATTGCCCCAGCATCAGCAGCTCGCTGTTTTTCAGCAGCAGTTCCTGGCGTAACGCACGGTTTTCGAGTTCGAGCTGGTCACGCGATGAGAGCGTTTGCGACACGGAGTCGAGCAGTTCACGGGGACCATTTGAAATAAAGTAGAAAGGACTGACGGCGGTATCCATGTACGTTCGGATCTGGCTGAACGTACCGAGGCGGCTATCGGCAATAATGACCCCGAGCGCAACCAGAACCGCCAGGATCAGGCGAAACTGTAGCGACGGGCCACGGCTAAAAATTGGCTTCATAGGCTATGCGTATTCTCGCGTCAGAGAGAAAGGGTAGCAAATTGCTACCCTCTCACACCCGACTACTCTTCGCTAAACAAGTCGCCGCCGTGCATGTCGATCATTTCCAACGCCTTGCCACCACCACGGGCGACGCAAGTCAGTGGATCTTCTGCAACTACGACAGGAATACCTGTCTCTTCCATTAACAGGCGGTCGAGGTTACGCAGCAGCGCACCACCACCGGTCAGCACCATACCGCGCTCGGAGATATCGGAAGCCAGCTCTGGCGGGCACTGTTCCAGCGCAACCATCACCGCGCTCACGATACCGGTCAGTGGCTCCTGCAACGCTTCCAGGATTTCGTTGGAGTTCAGGGTGAATCCGCGTGGCACGCCTTCCGCCAGGTTACGACCGCGAACTTCGATCTCGCGCACTTCATCACCCGGGTAGGCAGAACCGATTTCGTGCTTGATGCGCTCTGCGGTCGCTTCACCGATCAGAGAGCCGTAGTTACGGCGAACGTAATTGATGATAGCTTCGTCGAAACGGTCGCCGCCGATACGCACGGAAGAGGAGTACACCACGCCGTTCAGGGAGATAACGGCTACTTCAGTGGTACCGCCACCGATATCCACCACCATAGAACCGGTTGCTTCAGAAACCGGCAGACCCGCACCAATTGCCGCAGCCATCGGTTCTTCAATCAGGAAGACTTCACGCGCACCGGCACCCTGAGCAGATTCACGGATTGCACGGCGTTCAACCTGGGTCGCGCCAACCGGCACACACACCAGCACGCGCGGGCTTGGGCGCATGAAGCTGTTGCTGTGAACCTGCTTGATGAAGTGCTGAAGCATTTTTTCGGTCACGAAGAAGTCAGCAATAACGCCGTCTTTCATTGGGCGGATCGCGGCGATGTTGCCCGGCGTACGGCCCAGCATCTGCTTCGCATCATGACCTACTGCGGCCACGCTTTTTGGCGAGCCGGCACGATCCTGACGAATGGCCACAACGGAAGGCTCATTCAATACGATGCCTTGTCCTTTTACATAAATAAGGGTATTCGCGGTACCCAGGTCAATGGACAGGTCATTGGAAAACATGCCACGAAATTTTTTCAACATACTAAGGGATAATCCTGAAAGCTGGGGCGGAAAACAAAATCCGCTTACTTTACCAACCACACGCAGCAGCGACAAGGCGCAAAAATCGTCTGCTACGGTGAAAATTAGTGCAGCACGTTTCCTTTGTTACAAATTCATCCCCTGAATCCCTCAGGGCTGAGTAAACAGCAGCGTCCCTCACTTTCACTTGTAACCCATTAAAGGTCGTTCACTGGCTTTTATGCTCGTCTTACTCAAAGCTACAGGCGCGATATTCTACGTGAAAACAAAGTAAACGGCAGGTCAAACAGAGTATCTTTGCAAATATTTTTTCACATTGGTGTCAAGCGGCTGAGAGGCGGCAAAAAAATCCCCCTGACCGCCCGTCACGCCGCGCTCTGTCAACATCTGCCATTCACTTCGTGAACGTACGCCTGTGGCAAATACTTGCGTTTGCGTTCCTTTGCACGCTTCCACCAGGCTTTGTACCAGCAGCTGGTTTTCCGTGCGTTTTTCAATATTCCTTACCAGACCCGGATGCAGCTTCAATAATTCAACATCCAGCTCTTTGATCCAGCTGGTGCTCACCAGCGTCAGACCCGCCTGGGTTACCGCCACGCGAGCTCCAAGCGCATTGATTAAACGCACCACCGGGCGCAACCGGCTGATGTGTTGACCTACATCTGCCTCTGCAAGTTCAAAAATAATGCGTTTGCGTTGCGATTTTTCGCATTGCATTAACGTGTCACGTAACCAGCGCTGGAAGCGCGGACGGATCAGCGATTCGACGGTCACCTGTAAAGCCAGATTTTCTTCAGGCCAGTACGATAAAAACGGAATGAGGCGGGTGATTTGCTGACGGTCATACTCTTCGGACAATCCGAATTGCAACACCATGGGCAGATATTCCGCGGAGATAACCTCTTCGGTGCCATCAAAAATACGGCACATCAGCTCACGATGATGGACATGACCACTCTTCATGACCGCCGGTTTTTGATAGATGCGCGGTCCGCCCCGGCTCAGCATCTGTTCAATCAGGGTTCGCCAGCGCACGTTGCCGCGCCCTTTCTCAGGCAGCGTATCATCATAGACCGCCCAGCCGTTCGCCCCCTGCAATACGGCGTTACGCGTTGCCGCTTCCGCATGTTCCATCACCTGCTCCGTCGACTGACCGCCGCGCCAGGCACAGATGCCTATATGCACCATGTCGTCTCTGTCGAGCATTTTGCTCTGGGGCAGCGCATCGACGGCTTTCAGCAGCTGGCTGGCGATACTCTCGGACTCCTTTAAGGTGCGATGCGGCAGCAAGACGGCAAAATCGCTGCGGTGGTAGCGTGCCAGTAACGCGCCGGGGTAGCGCATAATAAAGGTGGACAGCAGGTTAATCAGCGTAAAGAGGTTCTCTTCCGCCACGCGCTGACCCCAGGTATCACGGAGCAGATCAAAGTCGGGCAGGCGAATCATCATTACCACGCCATGCGTACCCACCTTTTCGGGGTCATCAAGAAGGGTAGCCAGCTGATTATCAAAGAAGAGACGGTTGTTGAGGCCCGTTTTGTTATCCTGCGCGGCATAAGAGCGAATCAACGTGTCCATACGGCTACGCTGATCGCTGGCAAACTGGATTTCGGAGAGCAGCACGTCCAGGGCGCTACTGGTGCGTGATGGCCATTCATAAACCGATCCCCGCACCTGCGGACCCCGCTCGCCATTCAGTATCCGCACGGAGCGTGTTTCCAGCAGTTCCTGACCGGAAAGTTGACGACGCTGCCAGCGAACGGCGAGGAAAATCAGCAGTACGATAAAGGCAACTGCGATGGTTAAGGGCGCGGTGGTCATAAGCGAGCGTAAATAGTTGCTCATCGGATCCTGGTACATCAGATGAATTGTCATACCCGGATGTTTAAGTGAATTAACCGTGACGTCCCGATACTGATCTACCGTGCCGGCAGGACGATAGCTGCCCTGGCGGGTATGGCTGAAAACGGTCTGCTTCCCCTGTTTAATGTCGATCTGCACTATATCCACAGGCACCATTAACTCATCCAGCTCACGCGAAAGCGCCGGGAAGGAGGACGTTATCAGGCGAGTGTCGATAACCGATGCAACCGATTCAACCCGGTTAACCAGCTTATCCTGGATGGCATTGTAAAAGCTCAGCGAGCAGCCGATTAGCGTGACAAATATGGTCAGCCCCGTCAGCAAGGTAATAAAAGCTGAGAACTTCGTCGTTAATCGCATCCTTGAGATTACTCCGTGGGTTGAAGGGGGGCAAGTGAGCACTAACTTGCATTTTAAATGCGACATACTACCAAACCTGGTGTATCTGGCAATTTATTGCGTTAAATCGGCACTGCGTTTCATTGAGCGAGTATAGTCATCAGGACATATTTTCCCATCATCAAACCTAGTGAGGACCCTGTATGCAGGCTTTGATCTTAGAACAGCAGGACGGCAAAACCGTTGCCTCGGTGCAAGCCATTGAGGAGAACCGCCTGCCGGAGGGCGACGTGACCGTAGATATCGACTGGTCCAGCCTGAACTATAAGGATGCACTGGCGATTACGGGAAAAGGTAAAATCATCCGAAATTTCCCGATGGTGCCAGGAATCGACTTTGCAGGCCGCGTGCATACCAGTGAAGATCCGCGTTTTCACGCCGGACAGCAGGTGCTGCTCACCGGCTGGGGCGTAGGTGAAAACCACTGGGGCGGACTGGCAGCACAGGCGCGCGTCAAAGGTGACTGGCTGGTCCCGATGCCCAAAGGCCTGGACGGTCGTAAGGCGATGATCATCGGCACGGCAGGCTTCACCGCCATGCTGTGCGTGATGGCGCTGGAAGAGGCCGGGATCCGTCCTGAGTCGGGCGAAATTGTCGTCACTGGCGCCAGCGGCGGCGTGGGCAGCACGGCCGTCACGCTGCTGCACAAGCTGGGGTATCAGGTCGCCGCCGTCTCTGGCCGCGAAAGTACGCATGATTATCTACGTCAGCTGGGCGCAAGCCGCATTCTGAGCCGCGACGAATTTGCCGAGACCCGCCCGCTGGAAAAACAGGTCTGGGCTGGCGCAGTAGATACCGTCGGCGACAAAGTGCTGGCGAAGGTGCTGGCGCAAATGAATTACGGCGGCTGCGTGGCGGCCTGTGGTCTGGCGGGTGGATTTGCCCTGCCGACGACGGTGATGCCATTTATTCTGCGTAACGTGCGTCTTCAGGGTGTCGATTCGGTCATGACCCCAGCCGAGCGGCGGGTTGAGGCCTGGGAACGTCTGGTGCAGGATCTGCCAGCCTCATTCTATGAGCAGAGCGCCACTGAGATTACCCTGAGCCAGGCGCCAGAGTTCGCCAATAAAATCATGGACAACCAGTTCCACGGTCGTGCGCTGGTTAAAATCGCCTAATCTTCAAATTTTCGTGACATATTCGCGCTAACCCTCCTCCTCCGTCATGCTTAGAAAAACGCCTGACGGAGGATGCCATGAAAACCCGAAAACTGACGGAAGCCGACGTAACGTCTGAATCTGTCTTTATGCTACAGCGCCGCCAGATCCTGAAAATGCTTGGCATCAGCGCCACTGCCCTGACGCTCACCCCTGCGGCCCATGCCGATCTGCTCGACTGGTTTAAGGGCAACGATCGCCCGAAAGCCCCCTCCGGCGCACCGCTTGACTTCACCAAACCGGCACAGTGGCAGAATAAACTGACGCTGACGCCGGAAGATAAAGTCACCGGCTATAACAACTTCTATGAGTTTGGTCTTGATAAGGCCGATCCTGCCGCCAACGCCGGGAGCATGAAAACCGATCCCTGGACACTGAAGATAGATGGCGAGGTGGCAAAACCGCTGACGCTGGATCATCATGACCTCACCACCCGCTTCCCCCTTGAAGAACGCATTTACCGTATGCGCTGTGTGGAAGCCTGGTCGATGGTGGTGCCGTGGGTAGGTTTCCCTTTGCATAAACTGCTGGCGCTGGTTGAGCCCACCAGCAACGCGAAGTATGTTTCTTTCCAGACGCGCTATGCCCCGGACGAGATGCCAGGCCAGAAGGATCGGTTTATCGGCGGCGGGCTGGAGTATCCCTACGTTGAAGGTTTACGTCTCGACGAAGCCATGCATCCGCTTACGCTGCTCACCGTCGGGGTTTATGGCAAAGCGCTGCCGCCGCAAAACGGGGCGCCCATTCGCCTGACCGTACCGTGGAAATACGGTTTCAAGGGCATCAAATCGATCGTCAGCATTAAGCTCACCCGTGAACGCCCCCCCACCACCTGGAACCTGGCAGCGCCTGACGAGTATGGTTTTTTTGCCAACGTTAACCCGCACGTTGACCATCCGCGCTGGTCGCAGGCAACAGAACGTTTTATCGGTTCCGGCGGCGCGCTGGATGTTAAACGCCAGCCAACGCTGCTGTTTAACGGCTATGCGGATGAGGTGGCATCCCTCTACCGTGGTCTGAACTTACGGGAGAACTTCTAAGTGCGTTTAACGGCAAAGCAGATAACCTGGCTGAAGGTACTCCTGCATTTAGCCGGATTGCTCCCCTTTATCTGGCTCTTCTGGGCAGCCAGCCAGGGACAGTTCAGTGCCGATCCGGCGAAAGATATTCAGCATTTTACGGGTCGGATGGCTCTGAAATTTTTGCTGGCGACCTTGCTCGTCTCACCGCTGGCGCGCTACGCTAAACAGCCATTATTGATACGCACCCGTCGGCTTTTAGGGCTATGGTGTTTCGCCTGGGCAACGCTGCATCTCACCAGCTACGCCCTGCTGGAACTGGGCATTAACAACCTGGCACTCCTTGGCAGCGAACTGGTGACGCGTCCCTATCTGACGCTGGGTATCGTAAGCTGGCTGGTTTTACTGGCGCTAACGCTGACATCCACGCAGTATGCGCAGCGAAAACTGGGTCGACGCTGGCAACTACTGCATAACTTCGTCTATCTTGTCGCGATCCTCGCCCCTATTCATTACCTGTGGTCGGTGAAGATATTATCCCCTCAGCCGGTCATCTACGCCCTGCTGGCCCTGGCCCTTTTAGCGTGGCGTTACAAGAAGTTCCGCCAGTGGTTGCGATAGTTCACGAAACTGTGCGTTTTCCCGCAGATTATTTATCAACCGCGAATCTTTTTCGGATAGCGGTTGATAATCTTCCCTGATAAGACCAGTATTTAGCTGCCAAATGCTACGAAATCGTTATAATGTGCGACTTCGGTTTTCCGGACAGGGGTTTTAGGCCTCTGAAAGGGTGACAATTGCGCTTTGAGGGTATATGTTGTTTTTTACCCGAAGATCGCAGGAGATAGCGGCATAATGGCTGATAAATTCCAAATTTTAGTTTTAAACGGACCGAACCTGAACATGCTCGGCACCCGTGAGCCAGAGAAGTACGGCACGCTAACATTGAGCGAAATTGTTAACCGTCTGAGTACGGAAGCAGCGTCGCTGAATGTGGATTTGGACCATTTTCAGTCTAACGCGGAGTACGCAATCATCGACCGTATTCATCAGGCTAAAGACACTGTGGACTATATCCTGATCAATCCGGCCGCGTTTACGCACACCAGTGTTGCTATACGCGACGCACTGCTCGCGGTGAGTATCCCGTTTATCGAGATCCACCTGAGTAACGTGCACGCCCGAGAGCCGTTCCGCCACCACTCCTACCTGTCAGATATCGCCGCTGGCGTGATTTGTGGGCTGGGTGCAGACGGCTATTCATACGCTTTACAGACAGCGGTAAAACGCTTGTCACAATCACACTAAACAAGAGTACGGAACCCACTCATGGATATTCGTAAGATTAAAAAACTGATCGAGCTGGTTGAAGAATCAGGCATCTCCGAACTGGAAATTTCTGAAGGCGAAGAGTCTGTACGCATCAGCCGTGCAGCCCCAGCCGCTAGCTTCCCGGTAATGCAGCAAGCTTATGCTGCGCCAGTGCAGCAGCCTGCGCTCTCCGCAGCCGTTGCGCCAGCGGCAGCAGAAGCGGCACCTGCGGCTGCAACAGAAATCAGTGGTCACATCGTACGTTCCCCAATGGTTGGTACTTTCTACCGCACCCCGAGCCCGGACGCGAAGGCGTTCATCGAAGTGGGTCAGAAAGTCAACGTAGGCGATACCCTGTGCATCGTTGAAGCCATGAAAATGATGAACCAGATCGAAGCAGACAAATCAGGTACTGTGAAAGCGATCCTGGTCGAAAGTGGTCAGCCGGTAGAATTTGACGAGCCGCTGGTCGTCATCGAGTAACGAGGCGAACATGCTGGATAAAATTGTTATCGCCAACCGTGGCGAGATTGCACTGCGTATTCTTCGTGCCTGTAAAGAACTGGGCATCAAGACCGTGGCCGTGCATTCAAGCGCGGATCGCGATTTAAAACACGTATTGCTGGCGGATGAGACGGTCTGTATCGGTCCGGCTCCGTCCGTAAAAAGCTATCTGAACATCCCGGCGATCATCAGCGCCGCCGAAATCACTGGCGCGGTCGCGATTCACCCGGGTTATGGTTTCCTCTCTGAGAACGCCAACTTTGCTGAGCAGGTTGAACGCTCTGGCTTTATCTTCATCGGCCCGAAAGCCGACACCATCCGCCTGATGGGCGACAAAGTGTCTGCGATCACCGCGATGAAAAAAGCCGGTGTACCAACCGTACCGGGCTCTGACGGCCCGCTGACCGACGATATGGATGCTAACCGCGCCCATGCTAAACGCATTGGCTATCCGGTGATCATCAAAGCGTCCGGCGGCGGCGGCGGTCGCGGTATGCGCGTTGTACGCAGCGATGCTGAACTGGCGCAGTCCATCTCCATGACCAAAGCGGAAGCGAAAGCGGCTTTCAGCAATGACATGGTGTACATGGAAAAATACCTGGAAAACCCACGCCACATCGAAATTCAGGTGCTGGCTGACGGTCAGGGTAACGCGATCTATCTGGCAGAACGTGACTGCTCCATGCAGCGTCGTCACCAGAAAGTCGTCGAAGAAGCGCCAGCGCCGGGCATTACGCCGGAACTGCGTCGCTACATCGGTGAGCGTTGCGCCAAAGCGTGTGTCGATATCGGCTATCGCGGGGCGGGTACCTTTGAGTTCCTGTTCGAAAACGGCGAGTTCTACTTCATTGAGATGAACACCCGTATTCAGGTTGAACACCCGGTTACCGAAATGATCACCGGCGTTGACCTGATTAAAGAACAGCTGCGTATCGCAGCCGGTCAGCCGCTGTCCATCAAACAGGAAGAAGTTGTGGTTAAAGGCCATGCGGTAGAGTGCCGTATCAACGCCGAAGACCCGAACACCTTCCTGCCAAGCCCGGGTAAAATCACGCGTTTCCACGCGCCGGGTGGCTTTGGTGTGCGCTGGGAGTCCCATATCTACGCCGGTTACACCGTACCGCCGTACTATGACTCAATGATTGGTAAGCTGATCTGCTACGGCGAAAACCGTGACGTGGCCATTGCCCGCATGAAGAACGCCCTTCAGGAGCTGATCATCGACGGGATCAAAACCAACGTTGATCTCCAGATGCGCATTATGAGCGACGAGCACTTCCAGAATGGTGGGACTAACATCCACTACCTGGAGAAAAAACTCGGTCTGAACGAGAAGTAAGAGATCAGTGTTGCTAAAAGGCCGGATTATCCGGCCTTTTTTATTTCTGGGGATCGCTAAGCCCCATCATGTACAATCCCCGCTTTCTTCATCCACAAGGGACAAAAAATGGACAAACGTTTTGTTCAGGCCCATAAAGAAGCGCGCTGGGCGCTGTGGCTGACCCTTCTCTATCTCGCCGCATGGTTAGTAACTGCTTACTTACCTGATTCGGCAATTGGCATTACCGGCCTCCCGCACTGGTTTGAAATGGCCTGCCTGCTGCTGCCGCTGGTGTTT
Source organism: Enterobacter sp. MGH119 (assembly GCF_001037675.1). Classification (NCBI taxonomy): domain Bacteria; kingdom Pseudomonadati; phylum Pseudomonadota; class Gammaproteobacteria; order Enterobacterales; family Enterobacteriaceae; genus Enterobacter; species Enterobacter sp. MGH119. The sequence goes on from NZ_KQ089930.1 coordinate 684,661, forward strand.
ATCCTGCTGTGCTGGGCGATGGTGAAATTCATCTATCGCGATATTTCACTGGAGGACGATGATGCAGCTTGAAGTCATTCTGCCCCTTATCGCTTACCTGTTCCTGGTGTTTGGCCTGTCGGTTTATGCGATGCGTAAACGTTCGACCGGCACCTTTCTGAACGAGTATTTCCTCGGGAGCCGCTCAATGGGTGGCGTCGTGCTGGCCATGACGCTGACCGCTACTTACATCAGCGCCAGCTCGTTTATCGGTGGCCCGGGCGCCGCTTATAAGTACGGGCTGGGCTGGGTACTGCTGGCCATGATCCAGCTGCCTGCCATTTGGCTCTCTCTGGGCATATTGGGTAAAAAGTTTGCCATTCTGGCCCGTCGCTACAATGCCGTAACGCTGAACGATATGCTGTTTGCTCGCTATCAGAGTCGCTTGCTGGTATGGCTGGCAAGCCTGAGTCTGCTGGTGGCGTTTATTGGCGCAATGACGGTGCAGTTTATCGGCGGCGCACGTCTGCTGGAGACGGCAGCCGGTATCCCCTATGAGACGGGCCTGGTCATTTTCGGTGTGAGTATCGCGCTGTATACCGCGTTTGGCGGGTTCCGCGCCAGCGTACTCAACGACACGATGCAGGGGATGGTGATGCTCATTGGCACTCTCGTTCTGCTGGTGGGTATCGTGCATGCCGCAGGGGGCCTGAGCCATGCGGTTGAAACCCTGGAAGCGATCGATCCGAAACTGGTCTCGCCGCAGGGGGCGGATGACATCCTCTCTCCAACCTTTATGACCTCGTTCTGGGTGCTGGTGTGCTTTGGCGTGATTGGCCTGCCGCATACTGCCGTGCGCTGCATCTCATATAAAGACAGCAAAGCGGTGCACCGCGGGATCATTATCGGGACAATTGTGGTGGCGATCCTGATGTTTGGTATGCACCTGGCGGGCGCGCTGGGCCGCGCGGTTATCCCTGACCTTACCGTACCGGATCTGGTCATTCCGACCCTGATGGTGAAAGTGCTTCCGCCGTTTGCCGCCGGGATTTTCCTCGCCGCACCCATGGCGGCCATTATGTCGACCATCAACGCTCAGTTGCTGCAAAGTTCCGCTACGATCATTAAAGATCTCTATCTGAATTTGCGCCCTGAACAGGTCGAAAATGAGCGACGCCTCAAGCGTATGTCGGCGGTGATTACCCTGGTGCTGGGGGCGTTACTGCTGCTGGCCGCGTGGCGTCCACCGGAGATGATCATCTGGCTAAACCTGCTCGCCTTTGGCGGGCTGGAGGCCGTTTTCCTGTGGCCGCTGGTGCTGGGGCTGTACTGGGAACGCGCGAATGCCGCGGGTGCATTAAGCGGCATGATTGTCGGGGGCGTCCTGTATGCCGTTCTCGCCACGTTTAAAATTCAGTATCTGGGCTTCCATCCGATCGTGCCTTCGTTACTGTTAAGTTTACTGGCGTTTGTGGTGGGAAACCGTTTTGGTCGACCGGTGCCACAAACTGCCCTGATTTCTACTGACAAATAAAGAGTTTTGCCATGCCGTGGATCCAATTAAAACTGAACACAACCGGCGCGAACGCCGAAGAACTGAGTGATGCGCTGATGGAGGCCGGTTCGGTCTCTATCACCTTCCAGGACACGCATGACACGCCGGTCTTTGAGCCGCTGCCAGGCGAAACGCGCCTGTGGGGTGATACGGACGTTATCGGCCTGTTCGATGCAGAAACCGATATGAAAGAGGTCGTGGCGATTCTGGAAAACCATCCGCTGCTGGGCGCGGGTTTCGCGCATAAAATTGAACAGCTGGAAGACAAAGACTGGGAACGCGAGTGGATGGACAACTTCCATCCGATGCAGTTTGGTCAGCGTCTGTGGATCTGCCCAAGCTGGCGTGAAGTGCCCGATGAAAACGCCGTCAACGTGATGCTGGATCCGGGTCTGGCGTTCGGCACCGGTACCCACCCGACAACCTCCCTGTGCCTGCAATGGCTGGATGGCCTGGATCTGGAAGGCAAAACCGTGATCGACTTCGGTTGCGGATCCGGGATCCTTGCTATCGCAGCACTGAAACTGGGCGCGGCAAAAGCCATCGGGATCGACATCGATCCGCAGGCGATTCAGGCCAGCCGTGATAACGCCGAGCGTAATGGCGTTTCCGATCGCCTTGAACTGTATCTGCCCGATGCACAGCCAGAGGCGATGAAAGCCGATGTGGTGGTCGCGAATATCCTGGCTGGCCCATTACGCGAGCTGGCGCCATTAATCAGCGTGCTGCCGGTTGAAGGCGGTCTGCTGGGCCTGTCCGGTATCCTTGCCAGCCAGGCAGACAGCGTCTGTGAAGCCTACGCCGATCTCTTTGCGCTCGACCCGGTGGTCGAGAAAGAAGAGTGGTGTCGCATCACCGGTCATAAAAAATAAGCGTTTGGCGTGGTCGTCTGACCACGCCTTTTTCCTTCGGTTTTTTCTCCCGCCTTCTTCCTTTCTTCGATAAAATAACCCCACAAATCACAATGTTAATTATTGATTTGGATAATAAAATTCACAGGAAGAATATGATGAAACACATTTCAGGCAAGGCAGCGCTGCTGGCGCTGAGCATGATTTCGGCTACGGCTTACGCATCACACTGGAGCTATCAAGGAGAAGGCGCACCGGAACACTGGGGCGAACTGGACGAGGCGTACAAGACGTGTAAAAGCGGAATGTATCAGTCGCCGGTCAACATAGATAACACGGTCAAAGCCCACATCTCTCCGCTGGAAACGCACTATATCGACGGCCCGGTCATTCTGACAAATAACGGCCATACTATCCAGGCGAGTGAAAATGCCGATACACGCGACAGCATCACGCTTGATAAACAGCGCTGGACGTTACAGCAGTTCCATTTCCATGCACCATCCGAAAACACGGTGCACGGTAAAAAATACGCAATGGAAATGCATCTGGTCCATAAAAACGCTGACGGCGAACTGACGGTCGTTGCCGTTATGTTCGATCAGGGCGCTGCAAACACTGAACTGGATAAACTCTGGGGCGTGATGCCGGGACAGGTTGACCAGAACGTCACGATTAAGCCAACCCTTGATATGAATAAATTACTGCCCGCGGATAAAACTTACTGGCGTTTTAGCGGCTCTCTGACCACCCCACCGTGTTCAGAAGGGGTAACGTGGCTGGTCCTCAAGCATCCGCTGACCGTCTCTGCTGAACAGCTGCAAAAATTTACTCACACTCTGCACCACGAAAACAGCCGCCCGGTTCAGCCGCTTCATGGCCGTCTGGTTGTTGAATAAGTCGATTTTTTACGTTGATATCCTGTGCTGAAATGCGACGCAGATCGCAAAGAAGCGCCATAATCTGCTGCTTATAGCAGCAGATTATCCCGAACAATTGATCCATTTATTCAGAAATGATGAGAAGTTACGGGAAATTGTAAGCGCCCACAAAATGTTCATTTATTCATAACACAATGATTTAAATAGCGAATAATCTTATCCCAAAAGAATGACTGGCGATTCCTTGATCTACAACAGAGGATTGTTCAAAGTTTGGCCTTTCATCTCGTGCAAAAAATGCGTAATATACGCCGCCTTGCAGTCACAGTATGGTCATTTCTTAACTCATGCGCATCGGACACCACCAGCTCAGAAATCGCCTGATCGCAGCCCCAATGGCAGGTATTACCGACCGGCCGTTCAGGACGCTGTGCTACGAGATGGGAGCAGGATTAACCGTTTCCGAGATGATGTCGTCTAACCCGCAGGTTTGGGAAAGCGACAAGTCCCGCCTTCGGATGGTGCACGTGGATGAACCAGGTATCCGCACCGTGCAAATTGCCGGAAGCGTGCCTGAAGAAATGGCAGATGCCGCGCGTATTAACGTGGAAAGTGGCGCCCAGATTATTGATATCAATATGGGTTGCCCGGCCAAAAAGGTGAATCGCAAGCTTGCAGGTTCAGCCCTTCTGCAATACCCCGACCAGGTGAAGTCAATCCTGACGGCGGTTGTCAGCGCAGTGGACGTTCCTGTTACGTTGAAGATTCGCACGGGTTGGTCGCCGGAACACCGTAACTGCGTAGAGATTGCCCAACTGGCCGAAGACTGTGGCATTCAGGCCCTGACCATTCATGGACGCACTCGCGCCTGTTTGTTCAACGGTGAAGCTGAATACGACAGCATTCGGGCAGTTAAGCAGAAAGTTTCCATTCCGGTTATCGCGAATGGCGACATTACTGACCCGCTTAAAGCCAGAGCTGTGCTCGACTATACGGGAGCTGATGCTCTGATGATAGGACGTGCCGCTCAGGGAAGACCCTGGATCTTTCGGGAAATCCAGCATTATCTGGACACTGGGGAGCTGCTTGCCCCGCTGCCTCTGGCAGAGGTCAAGCGCTTGCTTTGTTCGCATGTTCGGGAATTGCATGACCACTACGGCCAGGCAAAAGGGTACCGAATTGCGCGTAAACACGTCTCCTGGTATCTCCAGGAGCACGCTCCAAATGACCAGTTTCGGCGCACATTCAACGCCATTGAGGATGCCAGCGAACAGCTGGAGGCGTTGGAGGCATACTTCGAAAATCTTGCGTAATGAAATAAAGAGCTGACAGAACTATGTTCGAACAACGCGTAAATTCTGACGTACTGACCGTTTCTACCGTTAACTCTCAGGATCAGGTGACTCAAAAGCCCCTGCGTGACTCGGTTAAACAGGCACTGAAGAACTATTTTGCTCAACTGAACGGTCAGGATGTTAATGACCTGTATGAGCTGGTACTGGCTGAAGTTGAACAGCCACTGTTGGACATGGTGATGCAATACACCCGTGGTAATCAAACCCGCGCTGCCCTGATGATGGGCATCAACCGTGGTACCCTGCGTAAGAAACTGAAAAAATACGGCATGAACTAATTTCGATTAGCTAACTGCTTGTTTAAAAAGGCGCTCTTCGGCATGGGGAAGCGCCTTTTTTATCGTTCGGGCGAGCAACCGTCAACGCTTTGTAAACCTTCCCTTTCCCCACTTTTCAACGCCCGCTTTTCGTGTATATTTCCACCAACTTACAGGCTCTCTTTTCGCGGAATGACACATGATTCGTAAATACTGGTGGCTGGTCGTTTTTGCTGTCTCTGTTTTCATTTTCGATGCGCTGCTGATGCAGTGGATTGAACTGATGAGCACTGAAACCGATAAATGTCGCAATATGAATTCCGTGAACCCGCTTAAACTGGTCAACTGCTCAGAGCTGGACTAACCGCTTCCATCCTGTATAAAACCCTGTTAACACCCAATAAAAACAGGGGCTTAAATCACTTTTCGTCATTTCCTGACGATGATAATGTCTGTCCCCTTTCCAACCGCTCTTGCTTAACGTCTCACACGAGTGAACAGACCATGCTGGTTAGCCAATACAACCAAATCCTCGTAGTCATCTCCTTTGTTGTTGCCATTCTTGCCGCCTATACCGCACTGAATATGGCTGCGCGCGTTGCCGGAAGCCAGGGCGTCGCTGCACGCGTCTGGCTGGCAGGTGGCGGTGTTTCGATGGGGATTGGCGTGTGGGCGATGCATTTCATCGGTATGCTGGCGATGGATCTTTCCATGAGCATGAGTTACAACGCGGCCCTGACCGTGCTTTCGATGGTTATCGCCATTAGCTCGTCAATGTTTGCCCTGTGGCTCGTTAGCGGCGAGCAGCTACGTTTGCGCCGGCTGCTGCCTGGCGCCGTCGTGATGGGAACGGGCATTGTTGCCATGCACTACACCGGTATGGCTGCCCTGGAGGTCACACCGGGTATTGTCTGGGATAAAACGTGGGTGGCTATCTCTGTGGTCATAGCCCTTGCCGCTTCACTGGCCGCTCTTTGGCTGACGTTCCGTTTACGTCAGGAAGCCGCACGAATGGCGTTGATGCGGCTGGGGGCGGCGATCACCATGGGCATCGCTATCGCTGGCATGCATTACGCTGGCATGGAAGCAGCACAATTTCCGATGTCGACGATGGTCCACCATCATGGCATTAACGGGAGCTGGCTGGCGATATTGGTTAGCGTGGTCGCGCTCGCTATTCTGGGGATTACGCTGCTGGTGTCGATGTTCGATGCCCGCCTTCAGGCTCGTACCTCGCTGCTGGCCTCATCACTGGCAGAAGCTAATCGTGAACTCGCACAGCTGGCGTTGCATGATACGCTGACGCGATTACCCAATCGTATTCTGCTTGAGGATCGCCTCGATCAGGCCATTAGCAAGGCCGATCGCGAAGGAAGCCCTTTCGCGCTGATGTTTATGGATCTTGACGGCTTTAAAACCGTCAACGATGCCTATGGTCATGATGTCGGTGACAAGCTTCTGGTAGCGGTGACTCAGCGTTTGCTGTTGCAGTTGAAAGGTCAGTACACGCTGGCGCGTATCGGTGGGGATGAATTCGTGCTGCTGGCCGAAACCGCCACTCCGGATGATGCTGCCTCACTGGCAAATTCACTGGTGCGCGTCATTGATAGCCCGTTCCATCTCGATCCTTACGAACTGATGGTCACCCTGAGCATTGGCATTGCGCTCTATCCACACGATGGCAAAACCGATCGTGAACTAATGTTTAACGCTGATGCTGCGATGTACCACACGAAACATATGGGTCGCAACGGCTATCACTTCTTCCAGCCGTCAATGAATACGATGGCGCAGACGCATCTACAGCTGATGAATGATCTGTGGCAGGCCATCGACCGTGATGAGTTACGCCTGCTTTATCAACCTAAATTCCACGCCCCTGCCGGGCCGGTCATCGGGTTCGAAGCGCTGTTACGCTGGCAGCATCCCAAACAGGGATTACTCTCCCCCGACCTGTTTCTACCGCTGGCAGAGAAAACAGGGCTGATTATTCCGATTGGAAACTGGGTAATCGACGAGGCCTGCCGCCAGCTGCGTGAATGGCATCTTCAGGGCCACACGGACTGGTCAATGGCGGTGAATCTTTCTACGTTGCAGTTCGAACAGCCGTCGCTGGTTAAAACGGTTCTCGATTGTCTGACGCGCCATAGCGTGCCGCCCGGCATGTTGATCCTGGAGGTGACTGAAACCACGGCAATGAGCAATCCGGACGAAAGCGTACGCGTCCTGACAGCGCTGACGGATGCGGGAGTAAAAGCCTCAATAGACGATTTTGGTACAGGTTACTCAAGCCTTCTCTATCTTAAGCGGCTTCCCGCCTGCGAGTTGAAAATCGATCGCGCTTTTGTGAAAGAGTTAAGTGGAGAGAGCGAAGATGCGACAATTGTCTCGGCGATTGTCGCCCTGGCAAAAACGCTGAATCTGAAGGTCGTGGCGGAAGGGGTCGAAACCGCAGCGCAGCAGACCTTCCTGACAGAACTGGGATGCAATACGCTACAGGGTTATCTGCTGGGCAAACCAATTACCGCGCAAGCTATTATGGAACAGTGCCAGCACGGGGAGATGTCGCCACCCCGGGCGCAGTCATAAGGCTGTATCGTAAACCACTGGCGCCGCTCGGGTGATATTTAGTGTCGCCAGAATATTATCCACCAGCGCCGGCGCTTGTTTGTACAGATTAAAACTGGTGTTATCCATTAACCAGTTTTTAATGACTCCGCTAAAAAACGCATGGAAAACAATCAGCGCCAGTTCAATATTAGTTTGCGAAGAGATAATGTTATGAGCAATGCATCGCTTAAGCGTCTTGCGAAGATAATCATCGTTTAAACCGATCCGCTTGCGTATTTCACATTCTGAAATCACATCGTCATGAAATTCACACTTATGATACAGAATTTGTAAAAGCGCATACTGTCGGGGTTCGCTCGCAATATATTGCAGCGCAACAATAAATTGTTCACGAAGCATTAACAAAGGGTCGTCATTTTCGGAAAGCATTAGCCTGTCACGAATGATTTCACGCAGCGGCAATTGCTGTTCCCATATTGCGTTAAATATTTCCGCTTTACTCGAGAAATGCCAGTAAACCGCCCCGCGTGTGAGTTGAGCTGCATCGGCAATGTCGGTAAGCGTGGTGCTGGCCACGCCACGCGTCGCGAATAGCCTGATAGCGGCTTCAATCAGCTGCTGGCGGGTCTTTTGAGCCTCTTCTTTCTTTTTGCGCGCCATTACCTGCTACTCGTTACTTACAAGATTGATACGTTATCAAAGGATATTGCCGTGGTCGTGTCAGACAAAGTATTAACCAAAATCCTTGTTAGTTTTGCACAAAAAAAGTCAATTCGTTTAATTTATAAACCTCGTGAATAAATTGAATATATTAAATACATAAAACATATGTATAGCTTTCACCAAAAAGCATTTCGTTGATTATCCTGACAGAAATAGAGTGTCGAATGCACTGGGTCAGATTCCGATTTTACTTTTTAAAAGCTCCATCAGCACTTATAAATTAAAAAACATTAAATACCCTCATTATTATACGAAGCTACATTTCTTTTTTTGCCTCACACCCTTTCACCGATTCATGACAAATATCGGTTCAGGGGTAGTTTAAGGAACAGTAATGACGAATCACTTCAGATGCTTACCCTTATCCGGTTTCATTGTCTGTGCCGCGCTGCTTACCGGGTGCGATGGGCAAGAAAACCCACAGCAGCATGCGCAAGCTCCTCAGGTCAGTGTTCATATTGTTAAAAGCGCGCCACTGGCCGTAAAGACAGAATTGCCTGGCAGAACTGACGCGTATCGTGTTGCGGAGGTTCGTCCCCAGGTAAGTGGTATCATTCTGCACCGTAATTTTACCGAAGGCAGCGACGTCAAAGCGGGTGAATCCCTTTATCAGATCGATCCGGCCACGTATCAGGCAGCCTACGACAATGCGAAAGGTGAACTGGTAAAAGCACAGGCGGCGGCCAATATCGCTCATCTGACGGTGAAACGTTACGTTCCGCTGGTCGGTACGCAATATGTGAGCAAGCAGGAGTGCGATCAGGCGGTGGCAACCGCCCAGCAGGCGGATGCGAGCGTCGTTGCCGCGAAGGCTGGCGTTGAAAGCGCGCGGATCAACCTGGCTTATACCAAAGTCACATCCCCAATCAACGGGCGTATAGGTAAATCCAGCGTCACCGAAGGGGCGTTGGTTACTAATGGTCAGTCGACTGCACTGGCGACGGTTCAGCAGCTCGATCCCATTTATGTCGATGTGACGCAATCCAGCAGCGATTTTATGCGTCTGAAGCAGCAGACGAGCCTGCAAAAGGGAGACACCAGCAGCGTCGAGTTGCTGATGGAAAATGGCCAGCCTTATCCACTGAAAGGAACGCTCCAGTTCTCTGATGTCACGGTAGATGAAAGTACCGGCTCAATCACCCTTCGCGCCCTCTTCCCTAACCCTCAGCATATGCTGTTACCGGGTATGTTTGTCCGTGCACGCATTGACGAAGGTACACAACCTGATGCCATTCTTGTTCCCCAGCAGGGGGTAACCCGTACACCGCGCGGGGATGCCACTGTGCTTGTGGTAAACGATAAAAACCAGGTGGAATCGCGCACTGTCGTTGCACCGCAGGCGATTGGCGATCGCTGGCTGATCACGGAAGGCCTGAAAAACGGCGACCGCGTCATTATCAGCGGCCTGCAAAAAGTTCGCCCTGGCGTTACCGTCGTGGCTATTCCTGATACCGCCGCGACTCCAGCCAGTTAAGGAATAACGACATGGCTAATTTCTTTATTCAACGGCCTGTTTTCGCCTGGGTACTCGCCATCATTCTGATGATTGCAGGCGGGCTGGCCATTTTAAAACTGCCGGTGGCGCAATATCCGACCATTGCGCCGCCAGCGGTGGCGGTGACAGCAACCTACCCTGGCGCTGATGCCCAGACGGTACAGGACACCGTAACTCAGGTTATCGAACAGAACATGAACGGTATCGATAATTTGATGTACATGTCGTCCACCAGTGATTCCGCCGGTAACGTCACCATTACGCTGACGTTCGAGTCGGGTACGGATCCTGATATCGCGCAGGTGCAGGTTCAGAACAAACTCCAGCTCGCCATGCCGCTGCTGCCGCAAGAAGTGCAGCAGCAGGGGATTGGCGTGGAGAAATCCAGCAGCAGCTTCCTGCTGGTTGCAGGCTTTGTGTCGGACAATAAAAATCTCACGCAGGATGATATCTCCGACTATGTCGCTTCTAACGTAAAAGATGCGATCAGCCGTACTTCCGGCGTCGGTGACGTGCAACTGTTCGGTGCCCAGTATGCAATGCGCATCTGGCTGGACAGCAACGCGATGAACAAATATCAGCTCACGCCGCTGGATATCATTAACCAGCTGAAAACACAGAACGACCAGATTGCTGCGGGCCAGTTGGGAGGAACGCCGTCCGTACCAGGGCAGCAACTGAACGCCTCAATTATTGCTCAAACACGCTTGAAATCGCCGGAGGAGTTTGGTCGTGTGACGCTGAAGGTGAACCAGGACGGTTCAATGGTCCACCTGAAAGATGTGGCACGCATTGAGCTGGGTGGCGAAAACTACAACATGGTCACCAAAATCAATGGCCAGGCAGCAACGGGGCTGGGGATCAAGCTGGCGACTGGCGCAAACGCGCTGGATACCGCTGCCGCCATCAAGAGTAAACTGGCGCAGTTGCAGCCCTTCTTCCCTCAGGGTCTGAAAGTCGTGTATCCGTACGACACCACACCTTTCGTGAAGATCTCCATCCATGAAGTGGTGAAGACGCTGTTTGAAGCGATTGTTCTCGTGTTCCTGGTGATGTACCTGTTCCTGCAAAACCTGCGGGCAACGCTTATTCCCACTATCGCCGTTCCCGTGGTGTTACTGGGCACCTTTGCGGTACTGGCTGCGTTCGGGTTCTCCATTAACACCCTGACGATGTTCGGGATGGTATTGGCGATAGGTCTTCTCGTCGATGACGCCATCGTGGTAGTCGAGAACGTAGAACGCGTCATGGTTGAGGACAAGCTGCCGCCAAAAGAGGCGACGCAGAAGTCAATGGAGCAAATCCAGGGCGCTCTGGTGGGCATTGCCATGGTGCTTTCGGCGGTATTTATTCCGATGGCATTCTTTGGTGGTTCAACCGGGGCTATCTATCGCCAGTTCTCGCTGACCATTGTCTCCGCGATGGCCTTGTCGGTACTGGTGGCGTTGATATTAACGCCTGCTCTTTGTGCAACGCTGCTCAAACCGGTTTCCAGCGAACATCATGAAAAGAAAGGTGGTTTCTTCGGCTGGTTTAACGCGTTCTTTGATAAGAGTGTGGAGCACTACAGCAACAGCGTGAGCGGCATTTTACGTAAGACCGGCCGCTATCTGCTGGTTTACGTCATCATCGTCGGCGGCATGGCAGTTCTGTTCCTGCGCCTGCCTTCCTCCTTCCTGCCGGAAGAGGATCAGGGTGTGTTTATGACGATGGTTCAGTTGCCGGCAGGGGCGACGCAGATGCGTACCCAGCAGGTACTCGATCAGGTTCAGGATTATTACCTGACAAAAGAGAAAGCGAACGTTGAATCGGTCTTTACCGTAAACGGGTTTAGTTTTAGCGGACAGGGTCAGAACTCCGGTATCGCTTTCGTCAGCCTGAAGCCATGGGAAGAGCGTCCGGGCAAGGAAAACGGCGTTGAGGCGATTGTCAGCCGCGCGACGAAAGCGTTCAGCCAGATCAAAGACGGCCTTGTATTTCCGTTTAACCTGCCTGCCATTATTGAACTGGGTACCGCAACAGGCTTTGACTTTGAACTGATAGACCAGGCAAACCTGGGACATACGCAGTTAACGCAGGCGCGTAACCAGCTGCTGGGCATGGTGAGAGAACATCCTGACTTACTGGTCCGCGTGCGTCCTAACGGACTGGAAGATACGCCACAGTTCAAGCTGGACGTCGATCAGGAGAAGGCACAGGCGCTGGGTGTGAGCGTGTCTGACGTCAATCAGACTATTTCAACAGCCCTGGGTGGCACCTATGTGAACGACTTTATCGATCACGGACGGGTGAAAAAAGTTTATGTCCAGGCTGATGCTCGCTTCCGTATGCTACCCGGAGACATTAACGGCCTGTATGTGCGTAGCGCTAACGGCGAAATGGTGCCTTTCTCTGCCTTTAGCAGCTCTCACTGGGTGTACGGTTCACCGCGTCTGGAACGTTACAATGGGATGCCATCAATGGAGATCCTCGGTGAGTCTGCACCAGGCAAAAGTACCGGTGAGGCAATGGCGCTGATGGAAAACCTTGCGTCAAAACTGCCGTCCGGCATCGGCTATGACTGGACGGGGATGTCTTATCAGGAACGACTTTCCGGGAATCAGGCTCCGGCGCTGTACGCCATTTCACTTATTGTGGTGTTCCTGTGTCTGGCGGCTCTCTATGAAAGCTGGTCAATTCCATTCTCGGTCATGCTGGTTGTGCCTCTGGGGGTGATCGGTGCGCTTCTGGCTGCATCAATGCGAGGGCTGAACAATGACGTTTACTTCCAGGTTGGTCTGCTTACAACAATTGGTTTATCAGCCAAGAACGCCATACTGATCGTTGAGTTCGCCAAAGATCTTATGGATAAAGAAGGCAAAGGGATTATCGAAGCCACGCTTGAAGCCTCGCGTATGCGTCTGCGTCCTATCCTGATGACTTCCCTGGCATTCATCCTTGGTGTTATGCCTCTGGTCATCAGCAGCGGTGCAGGTAGTGGTGCACAAAATGCGGTCGGGACGGGCGTGATGGGCGGGATGCTCTCAGCCACACTGTTGGCCATATTCTTTGTTCCTGTTTTCTTTGTGGTTGTCCGGAGACGATTTACAAAGCACAAGGATTAATGAAAATCATAAAGGCACCTCTGGTGCCTTTTTTATTTCCTGAAAAAAATGTAAAAACACATCCCCTCTTCACATTTCCTCCATTAATAATTACTGCCCGCGCTTTTTTCTTCATAATTTTTACAATCCACACAAATTGAGATTATTCCACGTGCTGCATGGTATTAGTGCGGTGGTAAAATAATCATCGATTCGTTAATTGCCGCATCGGCTCTTTAGCGAATAGGCGATCATATTGAGGTAACATCATGAAAAGATTCCTTTCCGTTGCACTTCTCGCTGCGCTGCTTGCTGGTTGCGCGCACGATTCCCCATGTGTACCGGTATACGACGATCAGGGGCGACTGGTTCACACCAATACCTGTATGAAGGGCACTACCCAGGATAACTGGGAAACAGCAGGTGCGATTGCTGGTGGCGCCGCGGCAATCGCTGGCCTGACACTCGGTATTGTCGCCCTCACTAAATAAGGCTTCTAAAAGCGCGGCGATGGCCGCGCTTTTATTTTTGCCTGATATAAGAAACGTATATTCCCCATCGCAAATAACATCAGATATTAATTAAATTCAATACGCTACCTTACTCCTCGCTATATCCCTTACCTGTACAGCATTTGGCATAACATTTAATTCATTTAACACTACTGCGAGCCAGCAGAATGCATTTCACAACTACAGTTTCAGTACGGTAAAGCGCTACGTCCGTAGGGTATTAACGGCACCAGTGAGAACATCGAATGAGGGAATTGGTTTAGCTAGAGATATAACGCAAAAAGGCCACCCTTTCGGATGGCCTTTCTACTTGTTTGATGTCTGGCAGTTCCCTACTCTCACATGGGGAGACCCCACACTACCATCGGCGCTACGGCGTTTCACTTCTGAGTTCGGCATGGGGTCAGGTGGGACCA
>NZ_KQ089931.1:0-34369 GCF_001037675.1 Enterobacter sp. MGH119
AACAGAATTTGCCTGGCGGCTTTAGCGCGGTGGTCCCACCTGACCCCATGCCGAACTCAGAAGTGAAACGCCGTAGCGCCGATGGTAGTGTGGGGTCTCCCCATGTGAGAGTAGGGAACTGCCAGGCATCAAACAAGTGAAGAGGCCATCCGCAAGGATGGCCTTTTTGCGTTTGTTTGCTGAAAAACGGCAGGCCGTAAGGCGAAGCCGCCATCCGGCAACTCAGAGCGCACTATCCACATTCAAACGACGCAATTGCCGCTGATGGAAACGCCCAAGGATCAGCACCGTCGTTAACGCACCAAGCAGCGCGCAAAACATATCAGACTGGGTATCCCATGGATCGCCCTGCGTCCCCAGAAAATCATCCGCACCCTGTCCCATCGCCAAAGCAGCCCACCACTCAATGAGTTCATAGGTGGCGCTAATGGCCAGAGCAACACAGCACACCAGAAACCCCGTCATCTTATGTCCACGAACATACCCACCGCGCAGCAGAATTTCTCGCGCTGCCAGTGCGGGAACCAGCCCCTGGAAGAAGTGACCGAGCTTGTCATACGGATTTCGGCTAAGCCCGAGCATCTCCTGAACCTCAAAACCAACCGGAACCTTTGCGTAGGTGTACATTCCACCAACCATTAGAATGATGGCGTGGAAGAAAACCAGAGTATAGAGAAGGGGAGTCAAAGGGTATCGCCGGTGTGTGGCAAGCAGAAGTGGGATGATGATAATGACGGGCGTCACCTCCATCAACCAGGTGACGCGATCGCTCGTGAACAGGCCGGTATAAAACAGGATCATCAGCAGGAGCAGTGACCCGGCTTTTAAAGCAGATAAGGTCATATCATTTTCATTGTCAGGAAAAAAAAATCACTATTACCTGACAGAAGGGAAAATTCAATGCGTAGCGGGGACAGAAAAGCAAAAACCCAGCCATAGGCTGGGTTCTTTAAATAGTGGTGCCCGGACTCGGAATCGAACCAAGGACACGGGGATTTTCAATCCCCTGCTCTACCGACTGAGCTATCCGGGCAACGGAGCGCATTAAACCGCAATCGCGCGCGATCGTCAACATTATTTCGGGAAAAGCTGTTCAACTGCTTAAGTTTGCGGCAATCTGTCCGTTTGTGCCCTGGAATTGCACAAATCTTCCAGACAGTTCAGGCAAGATGTGACAATGCTGACGGTAAGAGGAGGGCAGTATGGCAAACGACTGGCTTGAGCTGCGTCAGCATGCAGAAACAGGTATTGAGACAATTAAGGCGCATTTCGAAGGACATGCCTTTGATCCCCACTGGCATGATAGCTATCTGGTCGGAATAACCCTTTCCGGTACGCAGCAGTTCCACTGTCGCCGTGAACGCCACCGTAGCCAGCCGGGCGATGCTTTTTTACTTGAGCCCGGGGAGATCCATGACGGTGATGCGCCGGTAGAGGGCGGCTTTACTTATCTGACCTTTTATCTGGATGAACACTGGCTCACCCATACGCTTCAAGGCCTGTATGACTCTACTCCCGGGAGTTACACTCTCCACTTTGCCCAAACGCTGACGCGAGAGCCTCAGTTGGTGCGCGCTATCGGTGATACATTTGCCTCGTTGCATAACGATGAGATGAAGATCGTCCAACAGAGCACAATGGATAACCTGCTCTCTCAGATAACTACCCACTGCCACTGGCGTAAGAAACTCCCGTCGCAATTACAAAGCTCCGCTGTGGCGCATCGTGCCCGCGACTATCTCTATGCGCATATCGGCGAGAACGTGGGGCTATCAGACCTTGCCCGCGAGACGGGTACGGATCGCTTTACCCTCACCCGCTGTTTTAAACGCGAATTTCACCTGGCACCGCACGCCTGGCTTATCCAGCTGCGACTGGCAAAGGCCCGACAGATGCTGGCGTGTGGGGAACTGCCTGTTGATGTTGCGACGGCAGTGGGTTTTGCCGATCAAAGCCATCTTGGTCGCTGGTTCCAGCGTGCATACCGTATTTCTCCGGCACACTACCGCCGGTTGTGCACAAACCTTCCAGACGTTTCCAGAAAATAACGGCACATTCGTGGCTCTAATAAAAAAGGAGTCACCTGTGAATTTATTACCCTTCCTGCTGTTTGCATTTGTCGCCTCGATTACACCGGGGCCAACCAACATTCTGGTACTGGCTAACAGTCAGCACTTTGGCGTAAAAAATACGGTTCCTGCGATCCTGGGCGGGTGTATTGCCGCCAGCGCTATTGTTCTGGTTTCAGGCGCTGGGGCAGGAGAAGTGTTACGCCAGTATCCATTGATACGTCAGGTAATGAGCTGGGCGGGTGTGCTGTGGCTTTCCTGGATGAGCTGGCAGCTGTTTAGCGCCCCGGCCGCGAATCTCTCCTCCAGAAGTCACGTCCGATTTACCGCGCGGGCGGCGGCGTTACTACAGGTTGTAAACCCAAAAACATGGATGATGGCGCTGGCAGTTGTCAGCCTGTTTGCTCCGGCAAGCGACCATGCATTACGGGATATTACGCTGATGGCGCTATGGTTTCTGGCGATCTCCGTGGTCTGTTTGTTGTGCTGGGCGTGGCTGGGGAAGGCGGTGAACCGGATTTTCCGCACCACCGTGGCGATGGTGCGATTTCAGCGCGCGATGGCGCTGTGTTTGTTTATTTCCGCCTGGATGGGAATGCTGGCTTAGGTCAGTGCACCACCCATACGACACTGCGCGAACCGCAAAATATCTTCCGCCAGACGGTGCGCCGTATCCACATCCGCCTGGCTACGGTTCACCAGCATGCGGCTCAGGCAACCTTCCAGCACCAGCTCCATCTGCTTCGCGACCATTGCCGGATCATCCACTTCAAGTGTGGTCAGCAGCTCATGTGTGAACTCGTGCGCGGCTCGTTTTTGCTGATCTGCCAGTTGATGGATGGGGTGCCCAGGATCCGGATAGTAGGTGCAGGCGGCGATAAACAGACAACCTGGGTAACGGTTGTTGGTAACACACTCCGTCAGTGCGGTATAGCGCGCCAGCAGCTTTTGCTCGGTGGTCAGTTCTTCATTCAGCATCAGCTGCCTGCGCCAGATATCCACCTGCTGGCTGAGATAGCGCAGGGCATCGTACAGCAGCGCCTCTTTATCCGGCCAGAAGCGCCTAAGTTCATCCAGAGGGTAATCGATACGGTCGGCGACCATCTCAAGCGTGGTGCTGGCGATCCCTTGAATCTCAAGCAATTGCAGGGCTTGTCCCAGTACGTCTTCGCGTTGCACGGTTATCTCCTCCGCTATTCCCAACGGTTTGTCCCGTCTAAAGTGTTGTTTACGGTTGGCGATTGCGCAAATGCGCGTTGAATGCCGCCGCGTCCATAAACCCGGTTACACGCTGCGTCGGCTGTTCTTCCCCCTGTTCATTGAAGAACAGGATGGTAGGCAACCCGAGCACTTTAAGTTGCTTCAGCAGAGCCTTATCCTGCGTGCTGTTGGCGGTAACGTTCGCCTGGAGCAGAACGGTATCGCTCAGCGCATGTTGTACCTGCGGATCGCTGAAGGTGTATTTTTCAAACTCTTTGCAGGCCACGCACCAGTCGGCATAGAGATCGAGCATGACCGGTTTGCCTTTCGCCTGCGCCAGGGCGTGGTTAAGGTCATCTACGTTTTTAATCTGTATAAAATTCAGATGAGCCTGCGTTTGACCTGCCGGGGTGCCAAACGCCCAGTCCTGTAGCGGACGGACGCTCACCAGCGCGGCCGCCAGCAGAAGGATCTGTAGCAGGCGCATCCACGGTTTCTTCGCCCCCAGACTCACGATAAACGCCCAGCTGAAGAAGGCCACGCCGAGCATCGCCCAAAGACGTGTACCCCACACATCACCGATGATGCGCTCCAGCAGAAATACCGGCAGCGCCAGAATGACAAAACCAAACGCGGTTTTCACCGTCTCCATCCACGGGCCGCTTTTCGGCAGCAGACGATTGCCAAACACCGTCACCAGGATCAGCGGCAGGCCCATGCCGAGCGCGTAGAGGTACAGCGTGCCGCCGCCGAGCCACAGGTTGCCGCTCTGAGCAATGTATAACAGGATGGCGCTCAACGGCGCAGTGGTGCAGGGGGAGCAAATCAGCCCGGCGATGGCACCCATGGCGAACACGCCGCCCGCAGAGCCACCCTGCTGACGGTTGCTCATCAGCGTCAGACGGGTTTGCAGGGAAGAGGGCAGTTGCAGGGTGAACAGGCCAAACATCGACAGCGCCAGCAGAATAAACACCGCTGACAGTCCGATAAGCACATAAGGATGCTGAAGGGCGGCCTGGAACTGCAACCCGGCAGCGGCGACCACTAGGCCGAGCGCCGTATAGGTTAACGCCATGCCCTGTACATAGATAAAGGCCAGCAACAGCGCACGGGCGGTGGAAAGGCGTTGTTTACCGCCCAGCACGATGCCAGAGATAAGCGGGTACATAGGCAGTACGCAGGGCGTAAAGGCAATGCCGATACCAATCAATAACGCCCAAAGTGCTGAGAACGGAAGGTCTGAAGTGGCTTCGACTGCGCCTTCACCCTTCACCCTGGCCCTCTCCCCTGAGGGGAAAGGGGAGGCAGCGGCTTTCACTTCGCTAAGCGGAACGACCTTTGTTTCAGGTGGGTAACAGAATCCGGCGTCTGCGCAGCCCTGATAGGTGACCGTTAATGTGGCACCTTTATCGGCATGGTTCACCGTGACGGGCACGCTTAAGCGCTGGCGATAAATTTCACTCTTACCGTAGAACTCGTCCTCGTGCCACACGCCAGCGGGCATCTGCAATGCGCCGACGTTCGCCTTTGCCGGCGTGATGCTGACCTGCTTGCGATAGAGGTAGTAACCCTCTTTCACCTGCCAGGTGAGACTGAGATCGTGCTGGTTTTGCTGAAAGTCGAAAACGAATGCCTGGTCGGCAGGAATAAAGTTCGAACGGCCGGGTGCGTCAAACAACCCGGCAAAAACTGACGTGCTGCACAGCAGCAGGATCAGCGTAATGAAGCGTTGAGCCATGAGAGATAATCGTTATCGCCGTGGACCACTGGCAGCACCAGCAGCTCCGGGGTTTGGTATGGATGATGAGACTTGAGGCAGTCGAGGAGCGCCTGCTGGTTTGTCAGGTTGGTTTTGAGCAACATCTGGACTTCGTACTCTTGCTCCAGCTTGCCTTCCCAGTAATAAAGGGAGGTGGCGCCGGGAAGAAGCGTGACACAGGCAGCCAGTTTTTCGGCCAGCACTTTGGCGGCCAGATCCTGGGCAGAAGCTTCATCAGGGGCGGTGCACAGTACAACAACAGCATCAGGCGTGTTCACAAGTCGACCTCCTCATCACGAAAGTCTTCACTATATCACGCAAGGCGGTTGGTCATTAATGAAACGGGCCGCAGAGCGGCCCGTTTTTAACTATTTTTACAACGGCTAATCGTTTACAGCACAATGCCGCCGATGATAAAGCCGAGGATCACGCAGAGCGTAATCGCCACCACGCCCGGGATGAGGAACGCGTGGTTAAACACGTACTTACCAATACGGGTTGAGCCGGTGTCATCCATCTCAACTGCGGCCAGCAGGGTTGGGTAGGTTGGCAGCACGAACAGGGCGGAAATCGCTGCAAAAGAGGCAATCGCCGTCAGCGGCGTCACGCCCAGCATCAGTGCCGCAGGCATCAGCGCTTTGGTGGTCGCAGCCTGGGAGTACAGCAGCGTCGCGGCAAAGAACAGCACTACTGCCAGCAGCCACGGATAGTTGTGCAGCAGGTCGCCTGCAACGGTCTGGATATCGCTGATGTGCGCTTTCACAAAGGTATCACCGAGCCACGCCACGCCCAGCACGCACACGCAGGCGCTCATACCGGATTTGAAGGTGCTGGCGTTCAGCACTTCACTGGTGTCGATTTTACAGGTGATGCTGATCAGCGTCGCGATGGTCAGCATAAACACCACAATGGCTTCGTTACGCGGCAGAACCGGGTTCTGGATCAGACCTACCGTGTCGCTGATGGCGGTCGCGTAGAACATCACGGCGACGATACCAATCAGAAACAGCAGCACGGAGCGTTTTGCATGCGGCTTCAGCTCGAAGACCTGGCTACCGCGCAGGCTCACTTCACCTTTTGCCAGACGCTCCTGGTAAACCGGATCGTCTTTCAGCTCGGCACCGAGGAAGTTACACAGCACGGCAGTGATCATTACCGCAATCAGCGTGACCGGAATACAGATTGCCAGCAGCGTCAGGTAACTTACGCCCATTGGCTCAAGGATGCCCGCGAAGAAGACCACCGCCGCGGAAATAGGCGAGGCGGTAATCGCAATCTGGGAGGCGACCACGGCAATAGAAAGAGGGCGAGACGGGCGAATACCCTGCTCTTTCGCCACTTCGGTGATGACCGGCAGCGTGGAGAAGGCAGTATGGCCAGTACCGGCGAGAATGGTCATAAACCAGGTCACCAGCGGGGCAAGGAAGGTGATGTATTTCGGATGGCGACGCAGCATACGCTCCGCCAGGCTCACCAGGTAGTCCATACCGCCAGCGACCTGCATGGCCGCGATAGCAGCAATAACCGCCATGATGATTTCGATAACGTCAAAAGGGATTGCGCCGGGTTTAATCTGAAAGATCAGGGTAAGTACAAGCACTCCGAGACCGCCAGCAAAACCGATGCCGATTCCCCCGAGTCGTGCGCCCAAATAAATCGCCAACAGGACGATGACGAGTTCTGCTCCAAACATAAAGACCTGCCTTGCTCATTAACAAGTTGATATTGAATTGTTGTGTTTTGGTAACGCCCATAAAGAAAAAAGGCACGTCACAAGTGACGTGCCTTTCGGAAGCTTAGCCTGAACGGTTACTGTTCGCTTTCATCGGTATATCGTTTCGCTTTATATGCCGGGTGCATCAGGTTCTGGGCGGAGAAGATATCGTCCAGTTCGGCTTCGGTCAACAATCCTCGCTCGAGAACCACCTCACGTACGCTCTTACCGGTTTCGGCACAAATCTTCCCGACGATATCGCCGTTGTGGTGGCCGATGAAGGGGTTGAGGTAGGTGACGATGCCGATGGAGTTATAGACGTAGCCTTCACACACTTCTTTATTCGCGGTGATGCCGTTAATGCATTTTTCCAGCAGGTTGTAGCAGGCGTTGGTCAGAATATGGATAGATTCAAACATCGCCTGGCCAATCACCGGCTCCATCACGTTCAGCTGGAGCTGACCGGCTTCGGAGGCCATGGTGACGGTCGTATCGTTACCAATAACCTTGAAGCAAACCTGGTTCACCACTTCTGGCACCACCGGGTTCACTTTAGCTGGCATGATGGATGAACCCGCCTGCAACTCTGGCAGGTTGATTTCATTCAGGCCAGCGCGCGGACCGGAGGAGAGCAGGCGCAGGTCGTTACAGATTTTGGACAGTTTCACCGCCAGACGTTTCAGGGCGCTGTGCACCATCACGTAGGCGCCGCAGTCTGAGGTAGCTTCAATCAGGTCTTCCGCAGGCACAACCGGCAGGTTGGACACTTCAGCCAGCTTCTGTACCGCCAGTTGCTGATAGCCATCTGGCGTGTTCAGGCGTGTACCGATGGCGGTTGCGCCCAGGTTCACTTCCAGCAGCAGTTCGGACGTACGCAGCAGGTTTTTCGTCTCTTCGTTCAGCAGCACGTTAAACGCGTGGAATTCCTGTCCGAGGGTCATTGGCACCGCGTCCTGCAACTGGGTACGGCCCATTTTCAGAATGTCCTGGAACTCAACGGCTTTACGCTGGAAGCCATCGCCCAACTGATTAATCGCGTCGACCAGTTTAACGACAGAGGCATACACCGCGATGCGGAAGCCGGTTGGGTAGGCGTCGTTGGTGGACTGACATTTGTTAACGTGGTCGTTAGGATTCAGGTACTGGTATTCACCTTTCTGATGACCCATCAGCTCCAGGCCGATGTTTGCCAGCACTTCGTTGGTGTTCATGTTGACAGAGGTGCCCGCGCCGCCCTGATAGACGTCGACCGGGAACTGATCCATGCATTTGCCGTTGTTCAGCACCTCATCGCACGCGGCGATAATCGCATTTGCAGCGCTTTTAGGAATGGTTTGCAGCTCTTTGTTCGCCAGAGCCGCGGCTTTTTTTACCATCACCATGCCACGCACAAATTCAGGGATGTCGCTGATTTTGCTGTTGCTGATGTAGAAGTTTTCAATCGCTCTCAGAGTGTGAACACCATAGTAGGCATCCGCTGGAACTTCCCTGGTACCCAACAAATCTTCTTCGATACGAATGTTGTTTAACATGTGAACCTTCTTTTCAAGCTGCCGATGGATTGTACTAAACACACAGTATATATGTGGTTTTGAATATTTTATGACCGACGATTATTCCCTCAATCGGCCAGATGTTCGAGATCATATGCTGATGATAGCGAATTGCCGTAAGCTGGATCACTTATTATCGACCCGATTTCATGATAATTATTAATCTGTGAAATATGTCACCGCTTTAATATTTCCAGAAAAAATATCCGTGCAAACCGATTGAAATTTGGCTAACCGTCGCCATCTCTTATCTACGCGCTTCGCGAACACATTCAGTCAGGGGCCTGAAGGCGCCTGCCACACAGGAGATGCCAGTGCGCTGGATACCATTTATTGCTTTCTTTCTTTATGTTTACATTGAAATTTCGATTTTCATCCAGGTTGCCCATGTGCTGGGCGTCCTGCTGACGCTGATTCTGGTGATCTTCACCTCCGTCATCGGCATGTCGCTGGTGCGCAATCAGGGTTTCAAAAATTTCCTGTTAATGCAGCAGAAGATGGCCGCAGGCGAAAGCCCGGCCGCCGAGATGATCAAAAGCGTGTCGCTGATTATTGCTGGTTTGCTGCTGATCCTGCCGGGCTTCTTTACAGACTTCCTCGGCCTGCTGTTGCTGTTGCCGCCGGTGCAGAAGCACCTGACCATGAAGCTGCTGCCGCATCTGCGTTTCAGCCGTATGCCAGGCGGTGGTTTCAGCACCGGCCCGGGGGATACCTTTGAAGGGGAATACCAGCGTAAGGATGAGCAGCGCGACCGGTTAGATCATAAAGACGATCGGTGAGTTTCTGGCCCGGTGGCGCTCGCTCACCGGGCCTGCGGAGCTTGCCGCTTCGGTAAAAACACCCACAGCCCCGCCAGCATGACGATGGCGTACACACTCTTCCATCCCACCATCGCCAGCAGCATCAGGCACAGGACACACCCGACAGCCGCCAGCGCCTTAAAGCGTCCTTTCAGTAGCCGACAGCCCGCCAGCATGCACAGCAGGTAGATCATGATGAAAATACCGTTGGCGTAGACAATCAGCGCGTCAAGGTTGATGCCGAGGAGATAAATGGCCAGGGAACTCACCACGCAGCAGCCCAGTACGGTATTCAGCGCATTCACCGGAAGCTGACGCTTTGACAGGCGTGAGAGGGGGCTATCCGGTTTATAAAGTGCCTGAGACCACACCAGCCGGGCGAAGCTCTGAATATAAATGTTGAGGCTGGCAAAGCAGGCGAGATAGCCAATCACGCAGGCTACCCACAGGGCTTTAACACCAAACAGCTGCACCACGATGCCCGGCAGCGACGCGGCGGCGGCTTTCTCTTCACTGAACGCGTTGAAGTGCAGCACCAGTACGGTACAGGCCCAGTACACTGTGCCCGCCAGCATCAGGCCAATCATCAGAGCGCGGGGAAAGTCACGCTCGGGCTGTTTAAACTCGGATGCCAGATGAGCGAACGCCTCCAGACCGACGAAACACCAGAACATGACGGATAGTGCAGCGAAAAGCTGTGCGTGGTCGATGTCGTTAATCGCGGGGAAAGGAATATCCGCCACCGTAATGTCACCCGCAAACCAGATGGCGACGATCAGCGCGACAATTAACACGGCGACCAGCGTTTGCAGATTGGCGCTGGAACTGGCCCCTCGCGAGCCAACCCACCAGACAATCGCCAGCGTACCGATTTCAGCCAGCAGCAGTTGTTCATCGTGCCAGCCAAACAGCGCCTGTCCGAAGCCGGTTGCGATATGCAGGGCTGCCGGAAGGCCAACGGGTATCACCGACAAAAATAGCCAGCCGGTGACACGCTTCATCCGCGGCCCAAACGCCATGCCGACAAAATGCGCTACGCCGCCTGCGCTCGGGAAGTGCCGCCCGAGTATGGCAAAGACAATCGCCACCGGAAACACCAGCACGATCAGCACCGGCCATGCCCAAAGACTGTTATTGCCGGCAACCAACGCCGCCAGCGCGGGAACCGCAAATACCCCCGTGCCTAATAAAGACGTTGAGAGTAAGCCAATGCCCTGCGCCAGCCCCAACTCCTGCCTGAGTCCACTCATTTACCTCGTCCCGCCACCATCAAAAGAGAGTGGATGGTAACACTTTCGCAAATTTTTTTTCGATTACCCCTTGAAGGGGTAAAAAGCTATCCCCATCTCTCAGGGCACTAGCCGGAAAACCGCATGCGGACCGGCG
Organism: Enterobacter sp. MGH119; assembly: GCF_001037675.1. Classification (NCBI taxonomy): domain Bacteria; kingdom Pseudomonadati; phylum Pseudomonadota; class Gammaproteobacteria; order Enterobacterales; family Enterobacteriaceae; genus Enterobacter; species Enterobacter sp. MGH119. The sequence goes on from NZ_KQ089931.1 coordinate 10,482, forward strand.
TCATCCATAACTGATAATGACTTTCTCAAAGGAGAGCTATCAATGAGTATTCGTCCGTTACATGATCGTGTGATCGTCAAACGTAAAGAAGTTGAAACCAAGTCTGCTGGCGGCATCGTTCTGACCGGTTCAGCAGCAGCAAAATCAACGCGTGGCGAAATCATCGCTGTCGGTAAGGGCCGCATCCTGGAAAACGGAACTGTGCAGCCACTGGACGTTAAAGTTGGTGACATCGTCATTTTCAACGATGGCTACGGCGTAAAATCCGAGAAGATCGACAATGAAGAAGTGTTGATCATGTCCGAGAGCGACATTCTGGCAATTGTTGAAGCGTAATTAACGCACGAAAACTGTACGAATTTGAGGAAATAAGAACATGGCAGCTAAAGACGTAAAATTCGGTAACGACGCTCGTGTAAAAATGCTCCGCGGCGTAAACGTACTGGCAGACGCAGTGAAAGTCACTCTGGGCCCGAAAGGCCGTAACGTAGTGCTGGACAAATCCTTCGGCGCGCCAACCATCACCAAAGATGGTGTTTCTGTTGCACGTGAAATCGAGCTGGAAGACAAGTTCGAAAACATGGGCGCACAGATGGTGAAAGAAGTTGCCTCTAAAGCGAACGACGCTGCCGGTGACGGTACCACCACCGCGACCGTACTGGCGCAGGCGATCATCACCGAAGGCCTGAAAGCCGTTGCTGCGGGCATGAACCCAATGGATCTGAAACGTGGTATCGACAAAGCCGTCGCTTCCGCTGTTGAAGAACTGAAAGCGCTGTCCGTACCGTGCTCTGACTCTAAAGCCATTGCTCAGGTTGGTACTATCTCCGCTAACTCCGACGAAACCGTAGGTAAACTGATCGCTGAAGCGATGGATAAAGTCGGTAAAGAAGGCGTGATCACCGTTGAAGACGGTACTGGTCTGGAAGACGAACTGGACGTGGTTGAAGGTATGCAGTTCGACCGCGGTTACCTGTCCCCATACTTCATCAACAAGCCAGAAACTGGCGCTGTTGAGCTGGAAAGCCCGTTCATCCTGCTGGCTGACAAGAAAATCTCCAACATCCGCGAAATGCTGCCAGTGCTGGAAGCCGTTGCGAAAGCAGGCAAGCCGCTGGTAATCATTGCTGAAGACGTTGAAGGCGAAGCGCTGGCGACCCTGGTGGTTAACACCATGCGTGGCATCGTGAAAGTGGCAGCGGTTAAAGCACCTGGCTTCGGCGATCGTCGTAAGGCGATGCTCCAGGATATCGCTACCCTGACCGGCGGTACCGTGATCTCCGAAGAGATCGGTATGGAGCTGGAAAAAGCGACTCTGGAAGACCTGGGCCAGGCGAAACGCGTTGTGATCAACAAAGACACCACCACCATCATCGACGGTGTGGGTGAAGAAGCCGCTATTCAGGGCCGTGTTGGTCAGATCCGTAAGCAGATCGAAGAAGCAACTTCCGATTACGACCGTGAAAAACTCCAGGAGCGCGTAGCGAAACTGGCAGGTGGCGTAGCGGTAATCAAAGTCGGTGCGGCTACCGAAGTTGAAATGAAAGAGAAGAAAGCACGCGTTGACGACGCCCTGCACGCGACCCGTGCTGCGGTAGAAGAAGGCGTGGTTGCTGGTGGTGGTGTCGCGCTGGTGCGTGTAGCCGCTAAACTGGCTGGCCTGACTGCTCAGAACGAAGACCAGAACGTGGGTATCAAAGTTGCGCTGCGCGCAATGGAAGCTCCGTTGCGTCAGATCGTGTCCAACGCCGGTGAAGAGCCGTCTGTGGTTGCGAACAAGGTGAAAGCGGGTGAAGGTAACTACGGTTACAACGCGGCAACTGAAGAATACGGCAACATGATCGACTTCGGTATCCTGGATCCAACTAAAGTGACCCGTTCTGCTCTGCAATACGCGGCATCTGTAGCTGGCCTGATGATCACGACCGAGTGCATGGTGACCGACCTGCCTAAAGGCGACGCGCCTGACTTAGGTGCTGCTGGTGGTATGGGCGGCATGGGTGGCATGGGCGGCATGATGTAATCATGCTGTTCTGAACCTCTCAGAACGAGCCCCGGGCAGCAATGCCCGGGGTTTTTTATTATCTTCTACTCAAACGTGCCTTTCACGCACACCACGCCTTCACGCACCATCTGGCGGCCTTTCGCCCAGACCTCACGGATCTTCAGGTCATCCGTCAGCACCAGGAAATCGGCATCGCATCCGGGCGCGATCCGCCCTTTATGCTCCAGACCGAGAAACTCCGCCACGTTACGCGTAAATGGCAGAAGTGCCTCCTCCAGAGGCAGGTGATACCGGCCGACCAGCTGCTGTAGCGTATCAAGCAGGGACTCAAAACCCGCCACGCCAATGCCAACAAGATTACCGTTTGCGTCAAAATTCGGCTGGCTGCCGTTGCCATCCGAGCTGAGCGTGAGCCGGTTAAACGGCACCTGCGCGTCACGGGCCGTCGCGATGGCGGTAGCGGCATCAATGGGCTCACTGATGCTGGTGGTGATGTCGATGTACCCCCCTTCGCGGGCATAGTCCAGTGCGGCGTGGAACAGTGCCTGGGCGCGGTTGACGTGGGTTGGCAGAAGCTTCGTGCGAGGCACGTCGGCGTTATTCAGGATGTTAAGCAGTGGCTCCAGCAGTTTAGGGCTGTTGCCGGGGTGAAATACGGATATCCCCGCTTTGGCGCCCAGCAGCCCGCCGACGCGCGACTGGGCGGCCATATTCGCGAGCTGGTCATCTGCCGGTGCGGAAGAGCGATGGTCAGAAATCGCGCATTTCACGCCAATGATTTTATCAATTAGCGCCACATCCTTTTCGATACTGCCAGTGATCGTCGGAGAAGGCAGGCCATACGCGCCTGTCAGCATCCATGCGCTGATCCCTTCATGCTCAAGTGCCCGCGTTTTCGCCAGCAGCGACTCGGGATGGCGGGTCACGCCGTCGGTGCCCAGCAGGCCTACAACGGAGGTGATGCCAGCCGCCACCAGCGCAGACAATCGTACCTCTGGCGTCCGGGTGTGGGGACCGGCTTCACCGCCGCCGCCAATCAGGTGTACATGCTGATCGATAAACCCCGGGCAAACCACCGCTCCGGCGAGATCGCTTTCAGGACAGTCTGGCCTCATTGTGGCGTGGCCAGCTTTTTCGACTGCGACGATTTTTCCTCCGGCAATCAGCAGATCGCAATGCCCAAGATCCTCGGGAGCGTAAAGCTGCGCATTGCGGAAAAGGTGCGGTTCCAGCACTGAAAAATCCATTTTTATCTCCTCAGAAGAGTAGTTGCATCACCCACATTGAGAGCAGGGCGTTAATGACGCAGACAGCGATGATGTGCGGATAATACTTCGGGTTGACGCCTGCGGTGCCAAGGCAACGACCCGTGTTTTGCACCGGATTACCCATCAGATAGATGGCGGGCAGCAGGATGGTGGCATCGTGACCGTTGAGCGTGCCGGCAGCGACCAGACTGGCGCAGACCCCCACACCGCCCCCCATGCTCATCACCGAGGCCAGAAGAACCGTTGCCGCCGCACCCGGAAGTCCCCACAGAGCCATGATGGGCTCGCATACCCTGCCGACAATATCCAGCAGGCCGGTTACCTTGAGCGCCTGAATGATAACAAACGCCATGACCACGTTCGGCAGCAGGCTGGTGGTGGCGATGGTAAAGCCGCGGCGGGCGCCATCGATAAACAAGTCCATGATATTTTTACGCGACCGGGCGATCATTTTTCCTCCTGAGCGCAGCGAACTTCCATGTGGGCGATCCACAGTCGCAGAAAGTTCGCGCCAACAAATTTGAACACCAGAATGACGGCAAGCGGCGTGATTACGGGGACGGTAATAAAGGTAAAGAGTGCGGCGCCGGAAGAAAAATAGTTGGTAATAATGGCGCTACCGCTGGTCTGGAAGGTGGCGAAAATGGCGCGCTCATGGTCAGTAATTGCCCCTTCGTTGGTCAACTCTTTGGTCATCCCTGCGGCAGCATCAGTATTTTGCAGGTTGGCGATAAGCGCCAGAGAGCAAATGCCCGGCACGCCGAGCAGCGGGCGCAGAATGGGCGTCATAAGCTGTTGTGCGGCGCGCAGCCCGCCCAGCCCCTCGGTAACGGCAATGATCCCGAGCGATAAAATGACCGAGGGCGCCAGTTCAAGGGCAAACAAAAACCCATCTTTCGCTCCCGTGCCGCCCTCGCCGCGAAACGTCAGCGCACCGTTCACCGGTCCAAAGCTGCCGTTCAGGACGGTAAAATCCAGCACGCGCCACCATTCGGTACTTTTGGCGAAAAAACCTGAGAAAAATACGATGGTGAGCACGAACGCCAGATAGCCCACCCAGGTTACTTTTTCCTCTCCTGAGGATGATGCACTCATGAAACCCCCTTTTTTGAGTCGCGTACAAAAGTTGTACGTCGCATCACTAAAAACGATCGGGGGCTAAAACACGATATCCCAAAGGTTATTATCAGAATTCATTTAAGATGTCGGAGGAGTGCCAGCGGAATCTGGCTCGCAGAAATGCTCAGCATTTTTCTTTTGGTCATCTTTTTAGTATAAGGTTTACACGCGGACAACTACTGTCCAGCTTATTGAAAACGAGGAATAACATGCGCATAAAAGTCTGTGCAGGGATTGTAGGTGCAGCATTGCTGCTGGCGGGTTGTAGCACCAGCAATGAGCTGACGGCAGCGGGCCAGAGCGTTCGCTTTGTGGAAGATAAGCCGGGCAGCGAATGCCAGCTGTTAGGCACCGCCACTGGCGAGCAAAGCAACTGGATGTCGGGGCAGCACGGCGAAGAGGGCGGCTCTATGCGCGGTGCGGCCAATGCCCTGCGTAATCAGGCTGCGGCAATGGGCGGCAACGTGATTTACGGGGTGAGCAGCCCGACGCAGGGGATGCTGTCCAGCTTTGTGCCAACCGCCAGCCAGATGAACGGCCAGGTCTATAAGTGCCCGAACTGATATAACCGTTTGATGGCGCTGCCGCTTTATCTCCAGGGCAGGTAAGCGTAGCGCCACCTGCCTTTTTACTGCTGACGCAGCTGCAAATCCAGCGGCGTCTTACTCGGCTCTCCGCCAATCTCACGTGCCAGCTTCGGCACCATATAACCTGAAACCAGCGTTAACAGCTCGCGCATAATCTTCCGGGCCTCTTCATCTGTCACCATGAAGTGCGCCGCGCCCTGGACGCGATCCAGAACATGCAGGTAATAGGGCATAACGCCCGCATCAAATAAGGCATTGCTGAGATCGGCCAGCACGCGGGCGCTGTCGTTCACGCCGCGCAGTAATACGCTCTGGTTGAGCAGCGTCACGCCTGCCTTTCGCATACGCGCCATCGCCGCACGAAAGTCCGCGTCAATTTCATTCGCGTGGTTGATATGATTCACCAGCAGCACCTGCAAACGGGACTGCTCCAGGCGCGTGACCAGGGCGTCGGTGATACGCGCCGGGATGACGATCGGTAAACGGCTGTGAATGCGCAGACGCTTAATGTGCGGGATGGTCTCAAGCTGAGTCAGCAGCCAGTCCAGCTCATGATCTTTTGCCATCAGCGGGTCGCCGCCGGAAAAAATGATTTCATCCAGTTCCGGGTGCGCCGTGATGTAGTCCAGCGCCACCTGCCAGTTGCGCTTATTGCCCTGGTTTTCGGCGTACGGGAAGTGGCGACGGAAGCAATAGCGGCAATTTACCGCGCAACCGCCCTTAACCAGCAGCAGGGCACGATTGCGGTATTTATGCAGCAAACCCGGTACGACACTGTTCTGCTCTTGCAGCGGATCGGTGCTGTAGCCGGGGGCGGTAATAAACTCATCCTGAGAGGTAAGCGTTTGTTTTAATAACGGATCATCAGGATTGCCCTTTTCCATTCGGGCAACAAACGCGCGGGGAACGCGCAGGGCGAAAAGGCGTTTCGCCTCACGACCTGCACGCAACGCTTCGTGCTGTTCGAGGTCTAAAAGACGCAGCAATTCATCAGGACTGGTGATTACATCGGCAAGTTGCGATAACCAATCTTCTCTGGACGGGGTGTTTAGGGTTACAATATGCGCCATTTTGTGGCTTAGCTACCAGTTAACAAATTTAGAGGGCCTTATGGCAACGTACTATAGCAACGATTTTCGTGCTGGTCTTAAAATCATGATGGACGGCGAACCGTACGCGGTTGAAGCCAGCGAATTCGTTAAACCAGGTAAAGGCCAGGCATTCGCACGCGTAAAGCTGCGCCGCCTGCTGACCGGTACCCGTGTTGAGAAAACCTTCAAATCTACTGACTCCGCTGAAGGCGCTGATGTTGTCGATATGAACCTGACTTACCTGTACAACGACGGTGAGTTCTGGCACTTCATGAACAACGAAACCTTCGAGCAGCTGTCTGCGGACGCAAAAGCGATTGGTGACAACGCCAAGTGGCTGCTGGATCAGGCTGAGTGCATCGTGACCCTGTGGAACGGTCAGCCTATCGCGGTTACGCCTCCGAACTTCGTTGAGCTGGAAATCGTTGAAACCGATCCAGGTCTGAAAGGTGATACCGCAGGTACTGGCGGCAAGCCTGCCACCCTGTCTACCGGCGCTGTGGTGAAAGTGCCACTGTTCGTACAGATCGGTGAAGTGATCAAAGTGGATACCCGCTCCGGCGAATACGTATCCCGCGTGAAGTAATTTACGTCGTGATGTAAGGCGCAGCGCCCGCTGCGCCTGATTTTGCAGGCAGGGAAGATGAAACGTACCGTTAAAATTCTGCTTCTGTTAGCGCTCTCCAGCGCAATTCTCTCCGGTTGCAACACCGCGCGTGGCGTGGGTGAAGATATCCAGGATCTCGGCCATATTATTTCCCATGCGGCCAGCTAATTCCGTCTAATTTTCCTAAAAATTCTTCCTTTTCCGTCAAACGACAAGATCTTGTCTATTCTTAAGTTGCTATACACAAAATAACTTTGGCTATAAAAGGAAGATATTATGGTTAAGAAAACAATTGCAGCGATCTTTTCTGTTCTGGTGCTTTCTTCGGTACTGACTGCATGTAACACCACCCGTGGCGTAGGGGAAGATATCTCCGACGGTGGTAACGCGATTTCTGGCGCAGCAACTAAAGCTCAGAACTAATGAAAGCGACGGTACGGCAGGTCATTTCACCGTACCGTCAATTCTCCACTTCCTGTAGCGATAAAAACGGGGAGTAGCGCGTATCCATATGTAGCTTCATGCGGATATTGCGTTTGTACGTGTACACCGTTTTTCCGTTAATGCGCAGATTGCTGGCAATTTTCTGGTTGCTCGCGCCATCCATCCACAGGCTAAGAACTCTCTCTTCCTGACGCGTCAGTAACGGTGCTGCCATCTCCGGAAGCTCCGCGCTTGCGCATGACGTTAGCGCGTCGTTTATCACCGCCGCTAGTTTTTCCAGATCGGTATTTTTGGAAAGAGAAGACCATATCGGGAACTGCGCCAGATAATCTGTCATCTCTTGCTCCTGGCCTGATTGCAGCATAATAAAAGGCAATGTTTCGCTGGCAATCAGCAGGGAGGATAGCTGCTGAAAATGATGTAAATCCTGCCGGAAGCCAGATAAATCAGCGATGACCAGCGCAGGTTTCCATTGCAGGATATGCTCTCTGGCGAGGAAAAGATTATTTACCCCGGTTACGACGAAATGACCCGAAAACAGGTCTGAATGATTGACCCAGGCTTCAAATCCCGTGCGGGTGAAGTGACAACGGTCAATCAAAAGAATTTTAAACATAAAATTTTCGCAGTCGGCTAGTGGTTTGGCTTCCTGCCATCAGAAAGCCTATCATCATAGAGAAGTCGGATGAGTCATAAATGCCTGAACTCCGTGTCTTACTGAGGCTATTTCTTGCCTTAACATGTTCAGCAGAAAAAGTTTGAAAAAAAATTCCATGCTAACCAAAATATAAGGCGCAACCTCAGCCTTGCGGGACGACCCGTAAGCGCTTCATTCATCGGGGACGGCCCCAACTTGTCGTTAAGTTAAGGAGCCTGATATGTCCTGGATCGTTCTTGTTATTGCCGGTTTGCTCGAAGTGGTATGGGCAATTGGCCTGAAATATACCCATGGTTTTACCCGCCTGACGCCCAGCGTCATCACTATCGCCGCAATGATTGTCAGTATCGTCATGTTGTCATGGGCGATGCGAAGCTTGCCAGTCGGAACGGCTTACGCTGTCTGGACGGGAATTGGCGCGGTAGGGGCTGCCATTACCGGTATTCTGCTGCTGGGGGAGTCTGCGAGCCTGGCGCGCATCGCCAGCCTCGCGTTAATCGTCGCGGGTATCATCGGGTTAAAACTCAGTACCCACTAATGCGGCTGTTTTACCCAGAGTAATTTCGTCACGTCAAACCCTTGCCGGGTCGCTATGTCCAGCATCTGCAGTTTCATTTCCGCCGGGATCGTTGGCGTGCGGGAGAGGATCCACAGATAGTTGCGATCCGGCCCACACACCAGCGCATGGCGGTACTCTCTGTCCAGCGCAATGACGTTATACCCGCCGTAGAATGGGCCGATGAAAGAGACTTTCATGGCCGCGCGGTTAGACGCGCCGGTGAAATAGGCCTGACCAACTGACTGCTGCCACATCTGGCGATCCGGGTTATAGCCGCGGTTAATGACCCGGATCCCGCCGTCATCCATCGCGCTGTAGTTGACCGTGACTTTTTCTAAGCCCCGTTCGAACTGATGGTCCATTCGGGCGATTTCATACCAGGTGCCGAGGAAGCGCTGTGCGTCGAAATTACTGACTACCGTGACGCCAGGCGGAGGAGTAGGGGAACTGCAAGCAACCACTAAAAACGCGGCTGTTACTGCGGCAATAACAGGCAGAATGCGCATAGGAGTTTCCTTACTGTTTTTTGTTAAGTGTAGATGACAGCAGGGAAAATGCGGGAGATTGTGTAGGGGGTTTTGCCGGGTGGCGGCTTCGCCTTACCCGGCCTACAAAGTTCACGCGTTGTGTAGGCCGGGTAAGCGCAGCGCCACCCGGCAATGTTTTACTGTAGCGCCTCGAGGATATGGTATGCCGCCTCAACGCGTGCCGGGTTCGGATAGCTTTTATTCGCGAGCATTACAATACCGACCTGCTTTTCAGGAATAAAGGCCACGTAGCTGCCAAACCCGCCAGTAGAACCCGTTTTATGGACCCAGGACGCTTTGACCGGGGGAGCCGGTGGATTCACTTCTGCCACGGGTAACGGCGCCAGCGCTACCTTACTGTCGCTGCCTTCGACCACCGTGTTGGCCTCCACGGGCCAGTTGAGCATCTCCCAGCCCAGACCCTGATACATTGACCCGATACGCCAGTAGCGCGACTGCGCCAGCGCGATGCCCTGCTTAAGTGAGGCATCGGCAACCTTCTCCGGCGCCATGTTTGCCATGACCCAGTTCGCCATATCCTGCACGTTGGTTTTCACGCCATAGGCTTGTGCATCCAGCATTCCCGGCGAAACGCGCACCGCTTTACCGTCACGATAGCCCCAGGCGTAATGCGCCTCTTCCGCTTTCGGAACGTTAATCCAGGTATGGTCCAGCTTGAGCGGCTTAAGGACCCGCGTCGTCATGGCCTGCTCATAGGGCATGCCGGAAGGTTTGACCGCCAGCGCACCAAAAAGACCGATGCTGGCGTTGGCGTAAAGACGCGTTGTGCCAGGCTTCCACTGCGGCTGCCAGTTTTGATAAAAGCGCAGCAGGGAGGCGTTATCCGTGACCTCATCCGGTACCTGTAGCGGCAGGCCGCCAGCGGTGTAGGTGGCGAGATCCAGCATACGAATACCCTGCCACTGCTTGCCTGTCAGCTGTGGCCAGTATCTGGTCACCGGATCGTCCAGCGAAATTTCACCGCGAGCAATGGCATCCCCACCTAAAACGCCGGTGAAGGTTTTACTTATAGAACCCAGCTCGAACAGGGTCTGAGGCGTAACGGGTTTATTCGCCGCGATATCGGCCTTGCCAAACGTGTAATAGTGCGATTTTCCCTGATAAATAACGGCCACCGCCATGCCTGGAACAGACTGGGCTTTCATCAGCGGGGTAACCGTATTCGCGACCACCTCCGCCAGCTGTTTTTCTGATACTGGCGCGGCGAGAGCAGAGCAAGAGAGGCCGAGCAGCAGGGCGCAGCAAAGGGATTTTTTCATCATCAGTAATCTTCCGTAATAGCGAGTCAAGGGGATGTCCGGGCCCGTCAGACAGGCGTAGTCTGTTAGATTTGACTGTGTCTGACAAACGGTTAAATTTAGCATTAGCTGTTAATTTTTCTAACGGAAGAGACCATGACGCGAAGCTATCTCCCCCTCAATTCGCTTCGGGCTTTTGAAGCCGCCGCGAGACATCTCAGCTTTACGCATGCGGCCATTGAGCTGAACGTGACCCATTCAGCCATTAGCCAGCATGTGAAAACGCTGGAGCAGCACCTGAACTGTCAGCTGTTCGTTCGCGTGTCGCGCGGGCTGATGTTGACTACCGAGGGTGAAAATTTACTGCCGGTGCTGAATGATTCTTTCGATCGTATAGCCGGAATGCTGGATCGCTTCGCTAACCATCGTGCGCAGGAGAAGCTGAAAATCGGCGTGGTGGGTACATTTGCCACCGGGGTTTTATTCTCGCAGCTGGAGGATTTTCGCCGTGGCTATCCGCACATCGATCTTCAGCTTTCCACCCATAACAACCGCGTTGATCCGGTTGCCGAAGGGCTTGACTATACGATCCGCTACGGTGGCGGGGCGTGGCACGGCACCGAGGCTGAATTCCTTTGTCATGCGCCGCTCGCGCCGCTGTGTACGCCCGATATCGCCGCCAGTCTGCACAGTCCGGCCGACATCCTCAGGTTTACGCTGCTGCGCTCTTACCGACGCGATGAATGGACCGCGTGGATGCAGGCGGCCGGCGAGCATCCCCCTTCGCCAACGCACCGCGTGATGGTATTTGATTCGTCCGTGACCATGCTGGAGGCCGCTCAGGCAGGGGTGGGCATTGCCATTGCGCCTGTCGATATGTTTACCCATCTGTTAGCCAGCGAGCGCATTGTACAGCCCTTTGCGACGCAGATTGAGCTCGGCAGTTACTGGCTGACCCGATTGCAGTCCCGGGCAGAAACGCCAGCCATGCGCGAATTTTCCCGGTGGCTGGTGGAGAAGATGAAAAAGTAAAAAGCCCGCCGGATGGCGGGCCTGTTCAGTCAGATGGTGACCACGGCAATCAACGTGACGACCGTCAGAATGGTCGCCAGACCGTAGAAGACCCATTTACCGCTTGGCACATGGATTTTCAGATCGTGCATCGCATGGTGGATACGGTGCAGACCACACCACAGCGGCAGGACGATCATCAGGAAGATGAACACGCGGCCAATAAAGCTGCTCGCAAAGGCCAGTACGCGCTCATAGCTCAGCGCATCGCCCGGGAACAACCCCAGCGGCAGCATGATCCCGACCAGCAGGATAATGACCGGGGCAATAATGGCGCTCCACATGCCGCCTGCGCCAAACAGCCCCCAGAAAACCGGCTCGTCTGAACGTTTTGGATTTGGATTGATCACAGTAGTCTCCTTACCAGAACAGTGCGACAAACAGAATGACCACAGAGACAACTGCTGTCACTGCCCAGAGCCCTTTAATGACCGGCTCTGGCCCCATTTTTTCGCCTTTTACAATGATGTTCGCTGCTTTTGGCGCCAGTTCAAACCAGGTTTTGGTATGAAGCAGCGCGGCGGCGAGCACAATCAGGTTCAGTACTACGATGATTGGGTTTTGCAGGAAGCCCACAAAACTGGCCCAGGCTTCCGGGCCGTGCTTGAGGGCATACACCCCGTACATCAGTTCGAGGCTGAACCAGACCGCGGGAACTGCCGTGCCTTCACGCAGCATATAGAAGCGATAAAACGGCAGTTTTTTCCACCAGGTGGACGGCATTGGTCGCACGTAGGCTTTGCGTTTAGTCGTCATCATGCACTCCTTAGCGTGGTTTCAGGGTAGCGATAAGAAAGTCTTTCGAGCTTTCCACCTTACCCTGCTGAATGGCGGCGGCCGGGTCGACATGCTTCGGACAGACTTCGGAGCAGTAACCGACAAACGTGCAGGTCCAGACCCCGTTCTGGCTGTTCAACTGGGCCATACGTTCTTTTTTGCCGTGGTCGCGGCTGTCTTCGTTATAGCGGTGCGCCAGGGTAATGGCGGCCGGGCCGATAAACTCAGGGTTCAGGCCAAACTGTGGACAGGCGGCGTAGCACAGGCCGCAGTTGATGCAGCCGGAGAACTGATGGTATTTCGCCATCTGCGCGGGCGTCTGAGTGTTTGGCCCCTGATCCGGTGTGCGCGGGTTGCCGATGATGTACGGCTTAATCGCTTCGAGGCTTTCGATAAAGTGGGTCATGTCGACCACCAGATCGCGCTCAATCGGGAAATTGCCCAGCGCTTCAACCTTGATGCCTTTGGTGTAATCACGCAGGAAGGTTTTACACGCCAGCTTTGGCACCTTGTTGACCATCATGCCGCAGGAGCCGCAAATTGCCATGCGGCAGGACCAGCGGTAGCTCAGGTCTGGGGCCAGGTTATCTTTGATATAGCCGAGCGCATCCAGCAGGGAGGTTTGCTCGTCGTAAGGGACTTCATAGAAAGCGCTATGCGGCGCGGCGTCCACTTCCGGATTGTAGCGCACCACTTCAACTTTCAGTTTTTGCATCTCAGCCATTCGCCTTCTCCTTCTTATCGGCGGCTTCTGCTTCTGCACCGTACACGCGTTTCGCCGGTGGCAGCGTGGTGATTTTCACGTCGCTGTAGTCCAGACGGGTGGTGCCATCCGCATCGCGCCAGGCGAGAGTGTGTTTAAGGAAATTGACGTCGTCACGTTCAGTGCAGCCCTCATCCAGACGCTGGTGCGCGCCGCGGGACTCTTTACGCGCCAGGGCGGAATGGGCCATACATTCTGCGACGTTCAGGCCGTGGCCCAGTTCAATGGTATAAAGCAGATCGGTATTGAAGACGCTGGAAGTGTCGGTGATACGCACGCGCTTGAAGCGCTCCTGCAACTCCGCCAGCTTATCGACGGTTTTCTGCATCAGCTCTGGCGTACGGTAGATCCCGCAGCCTTCTTCCATCGACAGCCCCATTTCGTCGCGGATCTTCGACCAGTTTTCGTTACCTTCCTGGTTCACCAGGTCTTTCAGGCGTTTTTCGACGTCTGCAACCTGCGCATCCAGCGCCGCGCTGTTAGCTTCACCTGCCGTTGCGGCACGCTCCACCGCACGTTCGCCCGCCATGCGACCAAAGACCACCAGCTCAGCCAGCGAGTTCGAGCCCAGACGGTTTGCGCCGTGCAGACCGACGGAGGAACACTCGCCCACCGCAAACAGCCCTTTGATGCGGGTTTCGCACTGCTGATCGGTTTCGATGCCGCCCATGGTGTAGTGCGCGGTTGGACGCACCGGGATCGGTTCTTTCACCGGATCGACGCCCACATACGCTTTCGCCAGCTCGCAGATAAACGGCAGACGCTCCAGCAGTTTCTTCTCGCCGAGATGACGCAGGTCGAGATGCACCACGTCGCCGCGCGGCGTTGAGATGGTGTTGCCTTTGCGCCACTCGTGCCAGAAAGCCTGAGAGACTTTGTCGCGAGGGCCGAGTTCCATGTATTTGTTTTTCGGCTCGCCAAGTGGGGTTTCCGGACCCATGCCGTAATCCTGCAAATAGCGATAGCCGTTTTTGTTGACCAGAATTCCGCCTTCGCCGCGGCAGCCTTCCGTCATCAGTATGCCGGAGCCCGGCAGGCCGGTTGGGTGATACTGGACGAACTCCATATCACGCAGCGGGACGCCGTGGCTGAGCGCCATGCCCATACCGTCACCGGTGACGATGCCGCCGTTGGTGTTGTAGCGGTATACGCGGCCCGCGCCGCCCGTTGCCATCACCACCGCATTAGCGCGGATCTGGACAAGCGTGCCTTCCATCATGTTCATCGCCACCAGTCCGCGCGCATGACCGTCGTCGACCAGAATGTCGAGAACGAAATGTTCGTCAAAGCGCTGGATTTGTGGGAACTGGAGGGAGGTCTGGAACAGGCTGTGCAGCATGTGGAAGCCGGTCTTATCGGCGGCAAACCAGGTGCGTTCGATCTTCATGCCACCGAAGCGGCGGACGTTGACGCTCCCGTCCGGACGGCGGCTCCACGGGCATCCCCACTGTTCCAGCTGGGTCATCTCCGTTGGGCAATGGTGCACGAAGTAATCAACGACATCCTGTTCGCAAAGCCAGTCGCCCCCTGCAACCGTGTCGTGGAAATGGTATTCGAAGCTGTCATGATCCTGCGCGACGGCAGCGGATCCTCCTTCTGCGGCTACCGTGTGGCTGCGCATCGGATAGACTTTTGAAATCAATGCGATTTTAGCGTTCGGATTGGCTTGTGCCGCAGCAATTGCAGCGCGTAATCCAGCCCCGCCAGCGCCTATTACGGCAAGATCGGCTTGAAAAGTTTGCACGACATTCCTCCAGATTTTTGTTTTCCCGCAACGCGATGAGCTAAAGGACGTTCACCTGCCCGAACGGGCGATTGCGGAAGCGATTCCACTGCTCCTTTATGGGTAAAACAGTATAACCGCGTAGAAGGGAGGGAAATTTGACGTGTTCGATTTTTTTGCTGTTCTGTGCGGTGATTTATCATTGTGATTAATGAATGGCGTCACAGTATTTCTCTGTGCAATGAAAAGGGACTTTTACTGTGCAAAATTTGTCTCTGCCCCGGCTTACGAGTAGACTTCGTGCCCTTGTCTGAAAACGGAGAAATAACTCATGAGCGAAACGGCCACCTGGCAGCCGAGCGCATCCATTCCAAACCTGCTAAAGCGCGCAGCAATTATGGCGGAGATCCGCCGTTTCTTTGCCGACCGCGGCGTCCTGGAGGTGGAAACGCCGTGCATGAGTCAGGCGACGGTCACGGATATTCATCTGGTCCCGTTTGAAACCCGTTTTGTTGGCCCAGGCCACTCTCAGGGCATGAATCTGTATCTGATGACCAGCCCGGAATACCATATGAAGCGTCTGCTGGCGGCCGGGTGTGGTCCGGTCTATCAGCTGTGCCGTAGCTTCCGTAATGAAGAGATGGGCCGACACCATAATCCGGAATTCACCATGCTGGAGTGGTACCGCCCGCACTACGACATGTATCGTCTGATGAACGAAGTCGACGATCTGCTGCAACAGGTGCTGGATTGCGCGGAAGCTGAAACGCTCTCCTATCAGCAGGCCTTCCAGCGCCATCTGGAAATCGATCCGCTGTCGGCTGATAAAACACAGCTGCGTGAAGTGGCGGCAAAACTGGATCTGAGCAATGTGGCGGATAACGAAGAGGACCGCGACACGCTGTTGCAACTGCTGTTCACCTTTGGCGTTGAACCGCAAATTGGTAAAGATCGCCCGACGTTTGTCTATCACTTCCCGGCCAGCCAGGCCTCGCTGGCGCAGATCAGCACCGAAGATCACCGCGTGGCGGAACGGTTTGAGGTGTACTTCAAAGGCATTGAGCTGGCGAACGGTTTCCACGAGCTGACCGACGCGCGCGAACAGCAGCAGCGTTTCGAGCAGGATAACCGCAAGCGCAACGCGCGCGGTCTGCCGCAGCAGCCGATTGACACCAACCTGCTGGAAGCGCTTAAGGCCGGTTTACCGGACTGCTCCGGCGTGGCGCTGGGTGTGGATCGTCTGGTCATGCTGGCGCTGGGTGCCGAGCAACTGGGCGATGTGATTGCCTTTACGGTCGATCGCGCCTGAAAAAATGCCGGGTGGCGCTGTCGCTTACCCGGCCTACTCGGTCATTTAACTCTGCCACATTAAAAACTGCTCTTTTCGCTATGCACGGGTCTTTTTCTTAAATTGACTCGGATAGCCACAATATTTGTCTGGTCATCTGCTACCATCCGCGCAGTTTAATTCCGTTTCGGATGGTTATATGTCTCACTCACTCAAAAAAATGACCCTTACCGGGCTCATTCTGATGATTTTTACGTCAGTCTTTGGCTTTGCCAATAGCCCGTCCGCGTTTTATCTGATGGGCTACAGCGCGACGCCGTTTTATATCGTTTCCGCTCTGTTCTTCTTTATCCCGTTTGCGCTGATGATGGCGGAGATGGGCTCGGCGTACCGGAAAGAAGAGGGTGGCATCTATTCGTGGATGAACAACAGCGTCGGCCCCCGTTACGCGTTTATCGGTACGTTCATGTGGTTTTCATCCTACGTCGTCTGGATGGTCAGCACGGCGGCCAAGGTCTGGGTGCCGTTCTCAACGTTTCTCTTCGGTGCGGATAAAACGCAGGTCTGGTCTCTGGCGGGGCTGAGCTCCACGCAGGTGGTCGGTATTCTGGCGGTGTGCTGGATGGTGGTGGTCACGCTGGTGGCCTCGAAAGGCATCAACAAAATTGCCCGTATCACTGCCGTTGGCGGTATTTCCGTGATGTGCCTGAACCTGGTGCTGCTGCTGGTCAGCATCGCCATTCTGTGCCTGAACGGCGGGCATTTCGCACAGGAAGTCAACTTCGTTTCATCGCCTAATCCGGGTTACCAGTCCGGACTGGCCATGCTCTCCTTCGTGGTGTTTGCCATCTTTGCTTACGGTGGAATTGAAGCCGTGGGCGGCCTGGTCGACAAAACCGAAAATCCGGAAAAGAACTTCGCCAAAGGCATTATCTTTGCCGCCATCGTCATATCCATTGGCTACTCACTGGCGATTTTCCTCTGGGGCGTCAGCACCAACTGGCAGCAGGTACTGAGCAATAACACTACCAACCTCGGCAACATTACCTACGTGTTGATGAAAAGCCTGGGGGTGACGCTGGGCAACGCCATGGATCTCGCGCCGGAAACGTCGGCCACCCTGGGGATCTGGTTTGCGCGGATTACCGGTTTGTCGATGTTCCTCGCCTATACTGGCGCGTTCTTCACGCTGATCTACTCGCCGCTGAAAGCGATTATTCAGGGGACGCCAAAGGCGCTGTGGCCTGCACGTATGACTCAGCTGAACGCTGCCGGTATGCCTGCCAACGCGATGTGGATGCAGTGCATGCTGGTGTGCGTGTTCATTCTGCTGGTGTCCTTCGGCGGTGATACCGCGTCGGCGTTCTATAACAAGCTGACCCTGATGGCAAACGTATCGATGACGCTTCCGTATCTGTTCCTGACCCTGGCGTTCCCGTTCTTTAAGGCGAAGCAGGATCTGGAACGACCGTTTGTGATCTTCAAAACCCGTGCGGCGACGCTGCTGGCGACCACTGTTGTGGTGCTGGTCGTCGCGTTCGCCAACATTTTTACCGTCATTCAGCCCGTTGTTGAGGCAAATGACTGGAACAGCACGCTGTGGATGGTTGGCGGACCGATCTTCTTCTCGCTGCTGGCAATGGGGATTTATGAGCATTACCGTCGTCGCTCGACGGCCTGTGTAGCAGAAGTGGCATAAAGGATTGACCCCCTCCCGATGGGGAGGGGGAAAGGATTACAAACTTCCCGCCGGGCGCGTACGCGCCGCTGACGTCAACGTTCTTCCCGTCTTACGTCCGTCCAGCGTTTCCAGACGCATCTGGAACGGTGGGAACGGCATATCAATTCCGTGCTCGCGGAAGCCAGCCAGAATCAGCTGGTGGATCTCATGGCGCAGCGGCATACGGTGTCCCATCTCGGCGGCGTAGATACGCAGCTCGAAAATCTGGATCCCCTGCTGCAAATCAACCAGGAAGACTTCCGGCGGTGGGTTGTCGATTACCAGCGAACAGCGTTCAGCAGCCGTATACAGGATCTGCGTCACCTCTTCGCTGTTGGCATCCGACGGAGCGGGTACGGTCAGCACCACACGCGTGACGGAGTCGGACAGCGACCAGTTGATAAACTGCTCGGTGATAAATGCCTTGTTCGGGACGATGATCTCTTTACGGTCCCAGTCGCTGATGGTGGTGGCACGGGTGTTGATCCTGGTGACGCTGCCGGTGAGATCGCGGATGGTCACCGTATCACCAATTCGAATCGGCTTTTCAAACAGAATGATCAGACCAGAAACGAAGTTGGCAAAAATCTCCTGTAAACCAAAGCCCAGGCCTACGGTCAGGGCGGCAACCAGCCATTGCAGTTTTGACCATTCGATACCAATCATCGAGAAGCCGACCAGCCCACCAAACAGCATGATTAAATACTTGGTGATGGTGGTGATGGCATAGCCTGTGCCTGGGGTTAAATCCAGATGCTGCAACAGCGCCAGCTCCAGCAAGGCAGGGAAGTTACGTATCAGCTGGGTGGTGATGATCAGCACCAGAATCGCAATCAGCACGGCCCCTAAGGTGATGGGCTCCAGGCTTTCGACTCCCTGCACCGTGGATGTCACATCCCATAAAGAGATGTTCTCCAGGAAGCCAAACGCGGAGTGGATTTCTGACCACAGGTAGATCACCGACAGCAGGGCAACCAGCATCAGAATTGAGCGTACCAGCCGCAGGGACTGGGTACTTATCGCATCCAGATCCAGTTCGACGTCATCAGCGTCTGTAGTCCCTTCGGTGCTGTTGACGTGGTTTGGCTCTTCCTCACCCCGCGCGCGCTGGGCCAGAATTTCTGCGCGACGATGTTTAGCACGGTCAAACGCCAGACGACGACGCTGGATCAGCATGCCGCGGCGGATAACATGGTAGACCACCAGCAGCAGGAACCAGATGGCCACCGACGTTTCCAGTCGGGCGAGCAGCGCCTGCGACGTGGCGAGATAACCGACCGCTGCCGCCAGCATCGCCGCCAGCGGCGCGCTGAGCAGCAGGTTCCACAGCAGACGGTTTAACATGTTATCGCCGCTGCCGGTCTTGTCGAGATAGAGCGGGATCCCGGCGCGTTTCAGGCTGAGCGTCACTACCGCTAACGCCCCGCAGATCAGCATAAAGCACAGCCGTCCCAGCGAGCCGGAGAACTCCCGGTCATTGAGATTATCGAACATGATCAACGCCATAATCAGCGGCACAATCAGCCCGATACTCATCAGGTAGTAACGCATCGCCCGCGCAACGCGATTACGCGGCCAGCCAAAGTGAGCGATGAACAGACCATTTGGCCGCGCAAACGTGGCGCAAATCATCACCACCCACAGCAGCGGGACGGTGGCGGTCACGCCATCGCCAATCGCGACGGCAAGCGGGTAGGGCCAGGCTTCACGCAGTCCGTATCCGAGCGTCATCCACAGCACCGGCAGCGGAGACGCGACCAGAATTGACCAGAACACCGTACGCAACGTCAGCCAGAAGTGATCCTGCGTTACTTTTCCCACTCGGGCGCTGGAGCGCTCAAGGAAACGGGTAAAGTGACGACGGGAATAAATACTGAAGCCCACCAGAATCAGCGCCCCCAGCAACGGGAAGATAGTCTCCTTACTGGTTATCATCATTACGCTGGCGAGGCCCAGCTGGCTAAAGGTGTCCAGCGAAATGAGGCGGCGCAGATCCTGCACGATCTCAATCGGCCAGGCGAAGGTCATCGGCCGCACGTCGGACGTCCAGAAAAGGTAACGGTGCGTGGCTTCGTTGACCTCTTTCAGCGCATCCTCCAGCTGGCTATTCGAGACTTTCAGCTTGGTCAGCTCAAGGATCAGCGTATCGCCCCCCTGCAACAGGGAATTGAGCAGTTCGCGTTGGGTGCGCAGCTGCGCTTCCAGAATACGACTTTGCTCGCCGGTGAGCGGCTGTCCGTCAGCCTGACGGATCTGGCGGATTTGCGGCTGCTTGTTGAGGAGATCTTCATAATGAAGACGCTGAACACGCAGCTGCGCCATCTCCGTATCAAGCTGCTGTGGTTTTGGCATCTCTGGCAGACGGGCCACCTGCGCGCGTAACGCTTCGCCCAACAGGTTAGACGAGCCAAGCCACTGGGACTGTTCACGCAGCGTGTTGAGTGCCTGACGAACCTGAAGGGTTTGATTGGTAGCCTGACGCTGCTGCGAGGCCACCAAATCCATGCGCTGCGCCTGCTGATTCAGCGCAGCAGAAAGCTCGCGGTTAACCTTAAACTGGGCGACGATGCTGTCGGGCAGGTTAGCGCTGTTTTCGGCCAGTAACTCTGTGCTTTCCAGAGCACGTTCAGCTTCACGCTGACGCTGGCTGTTGAGTTGATTTCTCAGCGCCTGGAGATACGCATCCAGCTGCTGGCTCTGCTTCTGCGCCAGCTCGGAACGCATCCGCGACAGCTCCTGGCGGTTGTTAGCGGAAAGCTGCGCCAGCTCCAGTTCATCAACCAGGGCTTTTAGTCTGGCGGATTCCGCCTGCAACCCAAGATTTTGCGCCTGATTCTGCGGTGTGCTGCCTGTCTGCGTCCCGATGCGGCGTTCCACCTCATTTAACTGACGGCGGGCATCGGTTTGCTGCTGTGGAAGCTGACTGAGGGAATCGGCAATTTCACGCGCCCGTTCCTGCTCCTGCTGCGCCAGACGGCTTTTTTCCAGCAGCTGGCTGCTGACTTGCAGGATCTCCTGATTCAGCGCCTCGGACGTCATCCCCGCGGGGACCTGGCGTGGTTCATCGCGCAGGTTGTTTAGCTGCGAGCGCAGGGTCTGAGAGAGTTTGGGGAAATTGTCGATAACCTGTTGATACTGCTGCGCGCGCTCAAGGGAACCCTTTCGTTCCTCAAGCGCGTTCAGTGCAGACTGGAGTGACTCAACGGTCTCCGGCTGAGCGGGTTTTGCCGCTTTTGCCTGCTCCAGCTCCTGGGTTATCTGTTTGGCGTCGGGGGCCGTCGCTGCGTACGCCCCCATGCTGAGGCACCAGGCCATCAGTAATACGATAATCGGGCGCACGTCAGCGATCCTTCTGTTGTTAGCCTTCGTCTTTTTTGTCGTCAACCAGCGGGCTGGCGTCGTGCTCGGCTTTGATCTCATCTTCCGGCAACGGGGCTGGCGCAACGTCTGGTGTTGCAAAGACCTCCGTCGATACTGCCAGAGGCTGGCCGAGTTTGGTCACGGACAGGCTTTCCAGCTCGTCGACCAGGTTAACTTTGCCCGGAGCGAACAGGTTGATGACCGTTGAGCCCAGCTTGAAGCGGCCCATTTCCTGACCTTTCAGCAGGGCCACAGAACCTTCTTCTTCGCCGGCAGGCCAGGTCCAGCGCTTGATCACGCCTTCGCGTGGCGGAGTAATGGTGCCCGCCCAGACGGTTTCGATGCTGCCTACAATGGTAGCACCCACCAGAATCTGCGCCATTGGGCCAAATTCAGTATCAAACAGGCAGATGACGCGCTCGTTACGGGCAAACAGGTTAGGAACGTTTTGCGCCGTCAGGTGATTGACGGAGAACAGATCCCCCGGCACGTAGATCATCTCGCGCAGAATACCGTTACACGGCATATGCACGCGGTGGTAATCGCGCGGGGAGAGATAGGTGGTCGCGAAAGTCCCGTTACGGAACAGATCGGCCATTATGTAGTTACCGGCCAGCAGCGCTTCCAGGCTGTAGTTATGGCCTTTCGCCTGCAAAATTTTGTCGTTTTCAATTTTACCCAGCTGGCTGATCACGCCGTCCGCTGGCATCACCAGCACGTTCGGGTCGGTATTCAGCGGACGCACTTCGTCGCGCAGCGGACGCACAAAAAATTCGTTGAAGGTACGATAGCTTGCCGTATCCGGCTTCTGCGCTTCTTTCATGTCGACCTTGTAGTATTTCACGAACAGGTCGATGACCAGTTTGGTCAGCCAGCCCGCTCGTTTGCTCGCGCCCCAGCCCGCCAGGCGAGTGAGCCACAGTTTCGGCAGAATGTATTGAAGCGAAAGTTTAAATGAGTTTAACAAGGTAGCCTCCAGGCCATTGTTTTGTCGTTCCTGATCCGGCATTACGCTGCCGGAACCTGAAAAAAAGGGGACGATTTTAGCGACGCTTAGCTTAGTTGTCAGTTATCAGAATCAGAAAAGTTTTTACGCGTTTTTACCTGATCCATGCTTTCGAGAATGCGGTGGTAATTTTCGAAACGGGTTTCCGCAATTTCACCGTTCTCCACCGCTTCGCGGATGGCGCAGCCCGGATCGTTGTCATGTTTACAGTCGCGGTATTTGCAAGCGCCTAAATAGTCATGGAATTCGACAAATCCGTTAAAGATTTGTTCCGGCTCGAGGTGCCAGAGACCAAATTCACGCACGCCCGGGGAGTCAATCACATCGCCGCCGTGCGGGAAGTGATAGAGACGTGAGGCGGTGGTGGTGTGCTGGCCCAGCCCGGAGACGTCCGACACATCGTTGGTCAGGATCTCCTGCTGAAGGCCGAGCAAATTGTTAAGCAGACTGGATTTACCCACGCCGGACTGCCCTGCAAAGATGCTGATGCGGTCGGTTAGCGCATCTTCCAGCGGCTTCAGGCCGTCTTTGGTGCGGCTGGACACCATCAACACGCGATAGCCAATGTTGCGGTAAATATCCATCTGCTCATTGACAAAGGCCATGGCCTCGTCATCCAGCAGATCGATTTTATTCAGCACGATAAGCGGCTCAACCTGTAGCGTTTCGCAGGCCACCAGATAACGGTCAATAATGTTGAGTGAAAGCTCAGGCAAAATCGCCGAAACGATCACGATCTGGTTAATGTTGGCGGCAATGGGCTTCACGCCGTCGTAGAAATCCGGACGGGTCAGAACCGACGTGCGTTCATGCACGGCTTCAACGATGCCTTTAACCGTTACCCCTTCCGCCGCCTCCTTGCCCGGACGCCAGACCACGCGGTCACCGGTCACCAGGGAACGGATGGTGCGACGGATATTGCAACGGTGGATATCCCCGTCGGCAGATTCGACATCGGCGTGCATGCCGAAGCGGCTAATCACAACGCCTTCTGTCGCTTCGCCAAACAGGTTGTCGTCGTAATCGGGCTTCTCCGTAGTGGTTTTAAGACGGCGCTGGTGATTTGCATTCACGCGGCGCTGCTGCCCTTTGGAGAGTTTATTTTTACTCAATCGCGCTGGCTCCTGGTCGCCCGTAGCGGGCAAAACCTCTATGATACACTCTAATTAATACTAGTTAACCTGCTACTGCCGGTTATGCGAGAAGGGTGGAAAATAACATGAGCGCGGACGAAAACAACCTGATTTGGATCGATCTGGAGATGACCGGCCTTGATCCCGAGCGCGATCGCATTATTGAGATCGCCACACTGGTCACCGATGCCAACCTCAATATTCTGGCGGAAGGCCCAACGATTGCCGTGCACCAGTCCGATGACCAGCTTGCGCTGATGGATGAGTGGAACGTGCGTACCCATACCGGCAGCGGGCTGGTGGAACGCGTGAAGGCCAGCACCCTGGGCGACCGCGAAGCGGAGCTGGCGACGCTTGAATTTCTGAAGCAGTGGGTGCCGGCAGGAAAATCGCCTATCTGTGGCAACAGCATTGGTCAGGATCGTCGTTTCCTGTTTAAGTACATGCCGGAGCTGGAGTCCTACTTCCACTACCGCTATCTGGATGTGAGCACCCTGAAAGAGCTGGCCCGCCGCTGGAAACCGGAAATTCTCGACGGCTTCACAAAGCAGGGGACGCACCAGGCGATGGACGACATCCGTGAGTCTGTTGCGGAGCTGGCGTACTATCGCGAAAACTTTATTAAGCTCTGATTTTGCGATCCGGCGCCTTGCGTGGCCGGATTTTTGTCGCTAAATTGTTCAGCTTGCCGATTAAATAAGCACTTGAACTGAATTTCAAAAAAATCGCTTTGAGGGGGGTTGCAGCTAAACGGATTTCTCGTATAATGCGCCTCCCGTAACGACAGAGAATTACACGTTACGACAGCAACAAAAGCAGTACAGATTTGCGGGAATAGCTCAGTTGGTAGAGCACGACCTTGCCAAGGTCGGGGTCGCGAGTTCGAGTCTCGTTTCCCGCTCCAAAATTTGAAAAGTATCGCA
>NZ_KQ089931.1:34469-474469 GCF_001037675.1 Enterobacter sp. MGH119
AGCACCAGAACACCCAAGCGGGAATAGCTCAGTTGGTAGAGCACGACCTTGCCAAGGTCGGGGTCGCGAGTTCGAGTCTCGTTTCCCGCTCCAAATTCTTCTTCATCTCCAGATTATCCACAGCGAAGTGCTTCGTTGGGGACGTTTTCTGTTGTATCTGAAATACTCTTGTGAACAGAGTTATCCACAGAAACCGTGATAAAATCAGTCTGTACGAAATGTTAGCAGGGTGAATAATATCTTCGTAATTCCCTGTAATTTATGAAGAAAATTTGATTTCAAAATGTTATTGAGATCACTTGACCTGTTTGCCAGAGCTGATGGCGCCTGAATTCTTATTTTTACTCACAGCCTGTGAATATATCACACATCCCGCGGCAGCCCTTTTTCAATCACCCTGACCAGACGCTGTTTCTTCGGTAACTGCACTTCAACCACGCCGGCATTTCGCTTCTCAATTTGCTGCGCAATCGCCCATTCTATGTGCTCATCAAGAAGTGGGTGCTCACCTCTACGGCTTTCGAGCGCCTGAAGATTTGCCTCATCCCACGGGGCATTCCCCAGCGCAACGGCCACATTACGCAGCCAGCGCAGGTGGCCGATACGACGTATGGCGGAACCCTCCGTCACCTTCAGGAACCAGGCTTCGCTCCAGGCGAACAGTTCGATCAACTGCGGGGCATGTAACGCCTTGCGCGGACTGAAGTCTTCTTCGTCCGTCAACTGTGAATAACGGTTCCACGGACAAATCAGCTGACAGTCATCACAGCCGTAGATGCGGTTGCCAATAAGCGGACGAAACTCCTCTGGAATAGCGCCTTCCAGCTCGATAGTGAGATAAGAGATACAGCGGCGCGCATCAACGGTATACGGTTCGACAATCGCGCCCGTCGGGCAGATGGTCATACAGGCCACACAGCGGCCACAACCTTCTTCCACCGGACTGTCTACCGGAAGAGGTAAATCAATCAGTAGTTCACCCAGGAAAAAGAATGAGCCCGCGTCGCGGCTTAAGATAAGTGAGTGCTTACCTGTCCAGCCGAGCCCGGCTTTTTCGGCGATCGGGCGCTCAAGAATAGGCGCAGAATCGACAAAGGGTCTAAAATTCAGCGAAACACAGTGCTGCTGAATGGTTTCCCCGAGCTTTTTTAGACGGTTGCGCAGAAGTTTGTGGTAATCACGCCCCAGCGCGTATCGGCTGACGTAACCCAGAGAGGGATTTTTTAGCGTGCGCGCAAAGGCCGCGTTAGCGGGCAGATAGTTCATGCGTACGCTAATAACGCGCAGCGTACCCGGCAACAGCTCGTGGGGGCGGGCACGCATCATACCGTGACGCGCCATCCACTCCATCTCGCCGTGGTATTGTTTATCCAGCCATGCCTGGAGCTTAGGCTCACTGGCAGAGAGGTCGGTGTCAGTAATACCGACCTTCTGGAAGCCCAGTTCAGCACCCCACTGTTTTATTTTTTGCGCTAATTCATTGAGATCGAGGGGCTGTGACATGACGGACCATACTGTGAAGAAAAACCCCGCAAGTATACCACATTCCATCTGGCATGCGGATGACCTCCTTCGGGCCGAGAAAGAGGCCGCAGATAGCCTCGGCATTACCCTTTACGAACTGATGCAGCGCGCGGGCGAGGCGGCGTTTAACGTGGCGCGCACGGCTTATCCTGATGCCTCGCACTATCTGATCCTGTGCGGGCACGGCAATAACGGTGGCGATGGCTATGTGGTGGCTCGTCTTGCGGTGGCGGCGGGGCTGCGCGTCACCCTGATGGCGCTGGAGAGCGACAAGCCGCTACCGGAAGAGGCTGGCATGGCGAGAGAGGCCTGGCTGAATGCGGGGGGCATTATTCATGCGCCTGATATTATCTGGCCCGAGGATGTCGACGTGATTGTTGATGGTCTGCTGGGGACGGGACTGATGCGCGCGCCTCGCGATGACGTCGCCGCGCTGATTACGCGCGCTAATGCGCACCCCGCCCCGGTGGTAGCGCTGGATATTCCCTCCGGCCTGATGGCACAAACCGGCGCGACGCCGGGCGTGTCGATTGAGGCGGCGCACACCGTGACCTTTATCGCCCTGAAGCCGGGGCTGCTTACCGGGAAAGCGCGGGATGTCGTGGGCACGTTACACCACAACGCCCTGGGGCTGGAAAACTGGCTGATCGGACAGGATACCCACATCACCCGCTTTGATGCCTCCCAGCTTGCACAGTGGCTACCGCCGCGTCGTCCCACCTCCCATAAGGGTGACCATGGCCGACTGCTGATTATTGGTGGCGATCATGGCACGGCAGGTGCGATTCGAATGACCGGAGAGGCCGCGTTGCGCAGCGGCGGCGGATTAATACGCGTGCTGACCCGCAGCGAAAACATTCCGCCCATTATTACCGCGCGGCCGGAGCTGATGGTTCACGAGCTTACCCCGCAGGCGATTGAAGAGGGTCTTGAGTGGGCGGACGTGGTGGTCATTGGTCCGGGCCTGGGTCAGCAGGAGTGGGGTAAACAGGCCCTGCAAAAGGCCGAGAATTTTCGTAAACCGATGCTCTGGGATGCCGACGCGCTTAACCTTCTGGCAATAAACCCGGATAAGCGTCACAATCGCATTCTGACGCCGCACCCCGGCGAAGCCGCACGGCTGCTTAACTGTAGCGTGGCAGAAATTGAAAGCGATCGCTTACTTTCAGCCCAACGTCTGGTAAAACGTTACGGAGGTGTTGCCGTTTTGAAAGGGGCGGGAACCGTTATCGCCAGCGATGATGCGATGGGCATCGTTGATGCCGGTAATGCAGGCATGGCGAGCGGCGGCATGGGCGATGTGCTCTCCGGCATCATTGGCGCATTGCTCGGACAGAAACTTCCCCTTTATGATGCAGCCTGTGCGGGCTGCGTGGCCCACGGTGCGGCGGCTGACAGGCTGGCTGCTCGTTACGGAACGCGCGGTATGCTGGCCAGCGATCTTTTTTGCACGCTGCGGCGTGTTGTTAACCCGGATGTGATTGACGTAGAAAATGACTAATCGAGCGATTCCTTTACCTGATGAACAAGCCACTTTAGATCTCGGCAAGCGCGTGGCGCAGGCCTGTCAGGGGGCGACCGTCATTTATCTGTATGGTGATTTAGGCGCGGGTAAAACAACCTTCAGCCGTGGCTTTTTGCAGGCGTTAGGCCATAACGGGAACGTAAAAAGCCCGACCTACACGCTGGTGGAACCGTACACGCTTGAAAATATCATGGTGTACCACTTTGATTTATATCGTCTTGCGGACCCGGAGGAGCTGGAATTTATGGGGATCCGCGATTACTTTGCCAACGACGCCATCTGCCTGGTGGAGTGGCCGCAACAAGGTGCGGGTGTGCTGCCTGACCCGGATGTCGAAATTCACTTAGATTACCAGGCACAAGGGCGTGAGGCACGCATCAGTGCGGTTTCCTCATCAGGCTGTTCCTTACTGGCGCGTTTAGCCGGTTGAGCGTAGGGATAACGGGATGATTAATCGCGTTAAAGGTTGGGTGCTGGCTGCCACGGTCCTGCTGTGCGCGCAGGTCGGGGCGGCCAGCCTCTCGGATATTCAGGTGTCGAATGGCGATAGCCAGGCCCGCATTACGTTCAGCTTTATGGGCGATCCTGAATATGCTTTCTCACAAATCGACAGCCGCAGCGTGGCGCTCGATATTAAACAGACCGGGGTGATCCAGGGGCTGCCGCTCCAGTTCAGCGGCAACAATCTGGTGAAAAGCATCCGTTCGGGAACGCCGAAGGATACGCAGTCTCTGCGTCTGGTGGTCGATCTCACCGAAAAGGGCAAAACGAAGGCGGTTAAGCAGCAAAACGGCGCCAATTATACGGTGGTCTTTACCATTAATGCTGATGTTCCGCCGCCTCCACCGCCTGCACCTGTTGTAGCAAAACGCGTGGAAGCGCCGGTTTATACCCCAAGGCCGTCTGAGCCAGCCCGTAATCCGTTTAAATCACAAAATGACCGACTTACCGCCGTGACCAGCAGCAACACGGTGACGCGTCCGGCGGTCAGCGCGCGGCGAACACCGGTCAGTGGCGACAAAGTGATTATCGCCATCGACGCCGGACACGGCGGGCAAGATCCTGGCGCGATTGGCCCGGGCGGCACGCGGGAGAAAAACGTCACTATCGCCATTGCCCGTAAGCTGCGTGCGCTTCTGAATGACGATCCGATGTTTAAAGGGGTCATGACCCGCGACGGAGATTACTTTATTTCAGTGATGGGACGCTCGGATGTGGCGCGTAAGCAAAACGCCAACTTCCTGGTGTCGATTCACGCGGATGCTGCGCCGAACCGTAACGCCACCGGCGCGTCGGTATGGGTGCTGTCGAACCGTCGAGCCAACAGTGAAATGGCGAACTGGCTTGAAGAGCACGAGAAGCAATCTGAACTGTTAGGCGGGGCAGGCGATGTGCTGGCAAACAGCCAGGCCGATCCGTATCTCAGCCAGGCGGTACTGGATTTACAGTTCGGTCATTCTCAGCGCGTCGGGTATGATGTCGCCACTAACGTACTGAGCCAGCTGCAAAGCATTGGATCGCTGCATAAGCGTCGCCCGGAGCATGCAAGCCTTGGTGTCCTGCGTTCGCCGGATATCCCGTCGATTCTGGTAGAGACGGGCTTTATCAGTAACCATGGTGAAGAGCGTTTACTGGGAAGCGACAGCTATCAGCAGCAAATTGCCGAAGCGATTTATAACGGTCTGCGTAAATACTTTGACGCGCATCCGCTTCAGTCTGCGCCGCAGGGCGGGGCAGCCCAGACGGCAAGCGCCGCGCTGCCGGGTGAAATGACCGCGACTAATTAAGGAGAGTTCATGCCGATTCAGGTTCTACCGCCGCAGCTCGCGAACCAAATCGCCGCCGGTGAGGTGGTGGAACGCCCTGCGTCGGTGGTGAAGGAACTGGTGGAAAACAGCCTCGATGCAGGGGCGACCCGCATTGATATCGATATCGAACGCGGGGGCGCAAAGCTTATTCGCATTCGTGATAACGGCTGTGGCATCAAAAAGGACGAACTGGCGCTGGCGCTGGCGCGTCATGCCACCAGTAAAATTGCCTCACTTGACGATCTGGAAGCGATTATAAGCCTGGGTTTTCGCGGCGAAGCGCTGGCCAGTATCAGCTCCGTTTCCCGCTTAACGTTGACCTCCCGCACGGCCGACCAGCAGGAAGCCTGGCAGGCCTACGCCGAAGGGCGCGATATGGACGTCACGGTTAAACCTGCGGCGCACCCGGTAGGCACCACGCTTGAAGTGCTGGATCTCTTCTATAACACGCCCGCCCGGCGCAAGTTTATGCGAACCGAGAAGACCGAATTCGGACATATCGACGAGATCATCCGCCGCATCGCGCTGGCGCGCTTTGATGTCACCCTCAACCTCAGCCATAACGGTAAGGTGATGCGCCAGTATCGCGCGGTGGCGGAGGGTGGACAAAAGGAGCGTCGGTTGGGCGCCATCTGCGGCACACCGTTTCTGGAAAAGGCGCTGGCCATTGAGTGGCAGCATGGCGATCTGGCCCTGCGTGGCTGGGTTGCCGATCCGAACGCCAGCAGCGCCGCGTTCGCAGAAATTCAGTATTGCTACGTCAACGGCCGCATGATGCGCGACCGCCTGATTAACCACGCTATTCGACAGGCCTGCGAAGATAAGCTCGGCGCCGATCAACAGCCCGCCTTTGTGCTTTATCTGGAGATCGACCCGCACCAGGTTGACGTTAACGTGCACCCCGCCAAGCACGAGGTGCGTTTCCACCAGTCGCGCCTGGTGCATGATTTCATCTACCAGGGCGTTGCCGCTGTATTGCAGCAGCAGGCAGAGCCAGAGTTGCCGCTGGCAAAAGAAGCGCCCGCGCCGCGCCCACTGCCGGAAAACCGCGTGGCGGCCGGGCGTAACCATTTTGCCGAACCGGCGGTCGCGCGCGAGCCGGCTGCTCCACGTTTATCCCCGGCGGGCAACGCGCCGCGACCAACCGGTGCCAACTATCCCAACGCTCAGCCGGGCTACCACAAACAGCAGGGGGCGCTGTACCGCAAACTGCTGGATACGCCGGCGGTGGAGCATAAAGAGCACATCACGGTTTCAACCCCCTCTCTGGATGGGCATAGCCAGAGTTTTGGTCGGGTATTGACCATTATTGCTCCCGACATGGCGTTGCTTGAACGCGAAGGTAAACTGCTGTTGCTGGCGCTTTCCGTGGCGGAGCGCTGGCTCAAACAGGCGCAGTTAACCCCGGGGGTGAATGCCGCCTGCGCGCAGCCGCTGTTGATCCCCGTTCGCCTGAAAATATCCCCTGAAGAAACAGGGGTTTTGCGGCGCGTGCAGACGCAACTGGCCGAAATGGGGATTGAAATCGTACTGGACGCGCAGCATGTGACAATTCGCGCAGTGCCTTTACCCTTACGCCAACAAAATTTACAAAACTTGATTCCTGAACTGATAGGCTACCTGGCGCAGCAAACGACGTTTGATGCCGCCGATACCGCGCAGTGGATCGCCCGCCATCTGGCCAGCGAGCATGCACCGTGGAGTATGGCGCAGGCGATTACCGTTCTGGCGGAGGTGGAGCGCCTCTGTCCACAGCTGGTGAAAGCGCCTCCAGGTGGTTTGTTACAACCTGTTGATTTACAAACGGCGATGACCGCCCTGAAACATGACTGATGTAAGTAAGGCGAGCCTGCCAAAGGCGATTTTTCTAATGGGGCCAACGGCCTCCGGCAAAACGGCGTTAGCCATTGAGTTACGTAAAGTTTTGCCAGTAGAGTTGATTAGCGTTGATTCAGCCCTCATCTACCGAGGGATGGACATCGGCACGGCGAAGCCCAACGCAGACGAACTGCGTGCGGCACCGCACCGTTTACTGGATATTCTCGACCCGGCACAGGCTTACTCCGCGGCAGATTTTCGCCGCGACGCCTTAGCCGAGATGGCCGAGATTACCGCCGCGGGACGCATACCGCTGTTAGTTGGCGGCACGATGCTCTACTTTAAGGCGCTGCTGGAGGGGTTATCGCCTCTGCCATCGGCCGATCCGGAAGTGAGAGCGAAGATTGAGCGGCAGGCGGCAGAGCAGGGGTGGGACGTTTTGCACAGGCAACTGGAAGAGATTGACCCGGTTGCCGCAGCGCGGATCCACCCAAACGATCCGCAAAGGCTTTCCCGGGCACTGGAAGTTTTTTTCATTTCGGGTAAAACTTTAACGGAACTGACGCAAACGTCAGGAGACGCTCTGCCGTATCAGGTGCATCAGTTCGCCATCGCCCCGGCGAGCCGTGAACTGCTCCATCAACGAATTGAGCAGCGTTTTTATCAGATGTTGGCTTCAGATTTTGAAGCAGAAGTGCGGGCGCTTTTTGCCCGTGGAGATTTGCATACGGACATGCCTTCCATTCGTTGTGTGGGGTACCGCCAGATGTGGTCGTATCTTGAAGGCGAGATTTCATACGATGAAATGGTTTATCGAGGTGTTTGCGCCACGAGACAGTTAGCGAAGCGCCAGATCACCTGGTTACGCGGTTGGAAGGGGGTTCACTGGTTAGACAGTGAAAAACCACAACAGGCGTTAAACGAAGTGATTGAGGTTATTGGTGATATCGCTGACTGAATGTGTACAATTAAGCCGTATCGTGCGCAATTTTTCAGAATCGCAAGGTTCTAAGTACAAAACAAGCATATAAGGAAAAGATAGAATGGCTAAGGGGCAATCTTTACAAGATCCGTTCCTGAACGCATTGCGTCGGGAGCGTGTTCCAGTTTCTATTTATTTGGTGAATGGTATTAAGCTGCAAGGTCAGATTGAGTCTTTCGATCAGTTCGTGATCCTGTTGAAAAACACGGTCAGCCAGATGGTCTATAAGCACGCGATTTCTACTGTTGTTCCGTCCCGTCCGGTATCTCATCACAGCAATAACGCTGGAGGCGGCACTGGCAGTAACTACCATCATGGCAGCAACGCGCAGGGTTCTTCAACACCAGCGCAGGACAGCGAAGAAACCGAATAAGGTTTTGGGCTGTTTTCCACACGGGGAGCCAGGGATCCTGCGTTCCCCGCTGATCTTTTTAGAGAGGTTTACGCTTGTTTGACCGTTATGACGCCGGTGAGCAGGCGGTGCTGGTACACATCTATTTTTCGCAAGACAAAGATATGGAAGACCTCCAGGAGTTTGAATCTCTGGTCTCTTCCGCCGGTGTCGAAGCAATGCAGGTGATTACCGGTAGCCGTAAAGCGCCGCACCCGAAGTATTTTGTAGGTGAAGGTAAAGCAGTAGAAATTGCGGATGCCGTAAAAGCAACCGGCGCATCTGTTGTGCTGTTTGATCATGCGCTGTCTCCGGCTCAGGAACGTAACCTGGAAGCTCTCTGCGAATGCCGTGTTATCGATCGCACGGGGTTGATCTTAGATATTTTTGCTCAGCGTGCGCGTACCCACGAGGGTAAGTTGCAGGTTGAGCTGGCGCAGTTGCGCCATCTGGCGACGCGTCTGGTGCGTGGCTGGACACACCTTGAAAGACAAAAAGGCGGGATTGGTTTGCGCGGCCCGGGTGAAACCCAGCTCGAAACCGACCGCCGTTTGCTGCGTGGGCGTATAACCCAGATCCTTTCACGTCTGGAACGTGTAGAGAAACAGCGCGAACAGGGGCGTCGGGCGCGAACGAAAGCTGACATCCCAACGGTGTCGCTGGTGGGCTATACCAACGCCGGTAAATCCACCCTGTTTAACCAGATAACCGAGGCCCAGGTATATGCCGCAGACCAGCTGTTTGCGACCCTGGACCCAACCCTGCGCCGTATTGACGTCGCAGACGTCGGTGAAACGGTGCTGGCGGATACCGTAGGGTTTATTCGCCATCTGCCGCACGATCTGGTCGCGGCGTTTAAAGCGACGTTGCAGGAGACGCGTCAGGCGACCCTGCTACTGCATGTGATTGATGCGGCTGACGTACGCGTGCAGGAGAACATCGACGCGGTGAACGTGGTGCTCGAAGAGATCGACGCCCACGAAATTCCCACCCTGTTGGTGATGAACAAGATCGATATGCTGGACGATTTTGAACCGCGTATTGACCGAGACGAAGAGAACAAACCGATTCGGGTCTGGCTGTCTGCTCAGGCCGGGATTGGTGTGCCACTGCTTTTCCAGGCTTTGACAGAACGTCTTTCCGGTGAGGTAGCTCAGCACACGCTGCGACTGCCGCCACAGGAAGGCAGGCTGCGCAGCCGGTTTTATCAGCTTCAGGCGATAGAAAAAGAGTGGATGGAGGATGACGGCAGCGTGGGGATGCAGGTGCGTATGCCGATCGTTGACTGGCGTCGCCTCTGTAAACAAGAACCTGCGCTGGCGGACTATATCGTCTGATCAGAAAGGGGAAGCCTGAAAAATTCGCCCTTGCATAACAAATATGGAGCATATACATGGCGTGGAATCAGCCCGGTAATAACGGACAAGACCGCGACCCGTGGGGAAGCAGCAATAATCAAGGCGGCAACTCTGGGGGAAATGGCAACAAAGGTGGTCGCGAGCAGGGGCCGCCGGATCTGGATGATATCTTCCGCAAACTGAGCAAAAAGCTTGGTGGCCTTGGCGGAGGAAAAGGTTCTGGCTCGGGTGGCAATTCCACTCAGAGTCCGCGCCCGCCAATGGGTGGCCGCGTGGTGGGCATTGTCGCCGCTGCGGTAGTAATCATCTGGGCAGCCAGCGGGTTCTACACCATTAAAGAAGCAGAACGCGGCGTGGTCACCCGTTTCGGTAAGTTCAGCCATCTGGTTGAACCGGGCCTGAACTGGAAGCCGACCTTCATTGATGACGTGACCGCGGTTAACGTGGAGTCCGTCCGTGAACTGGCCGCCTCTGGCGTGATGTTGACCTCTGACGAGAACGTGGTGCGCGTTGAGATGAACGTACAGTACCGCGTGACCGATCCGGAACGTTATCTGTTTAGCGTGACCAGCGCCGATGACAGCCTGCGTCAGGCGACCGACAGCGCCCTGCGTGGCGTGATCGGTAAATACACCATGGACCGTATCCTGACCGAAGGTCGTACCGTTATTCGTAGCGATACCCAGCGTGAGCTGGAAGAGACCATCCGTCCGTACAACATGGGTATCACCCTGCTGGACGTCAACTTCCAGGCTGCACGTCCGCCGGAAGAGGTGAAAGCCGCCTTTGACGATGCGATTGCCGCGCGTGAAAACGAACAGCAGTACATCCGTGAAGCGGAAGCGTACACCAACGAAGTTCAGCCGCGTGCAAACGGTCAGGCGCAGCGTATTCTGGAAGAAGCGCGTGCGTATAAGACCCAGACCATCCTGGAAGCACAGGGTGAAGTGGCTCGCTTCGCGAAGATCCTGCCGGAATATAAAGCCGCGCCGGAAATTACCCGTGAGCGTCTCTATATCGAGACCATGGAAAAAGTGCTGAGCCATACGCGTAAAGTGCTGGTTAACGACAACAAAGGCGGAAACCTGATGGTCCTGCCGCTGGATCAGATGCTGAAAGGCGGTTCTGCACCGACAGCAAAAGACAACAGCGGTGCGAACAACCTGCTGCGTCTGCCACCGGCCTCCTCTGGCAGCGCCAGCGCGAACACAACGCCTTCTTCGAACGATGGTGACATTATGGACCAACGCCGTGCCAACGCGCAGCGTAACGACTACCAGCGTCAGGGGGAATAAGGATGCGTAAGTCAGTTATTGCGATCATCATCATTGTACTGGTCGTGCTCTACACCTCCATCTTTGTGGTGAAAGAGGGCGAGCGTGGGATCAAGTTCCAGTTCAGCAGCGTCGTGCGTGACGGCGACAAGCGTCCGGTGATTTATGAGCCGGGTCTGCACTTTAAGATCCCGTTCATTCAGTCAGTGAAAACGCTCGATGCGCGTATCCAGACCATGGATAACCAGGCCGATCGTTTCGTGACCAAAGAGAAGAAAGACCTGATCGTTGATTCCTATATCAAATGGCGCATCAGCGATTTCAGCCGCTACTTCCTGGCAACCGGGGGTGGCGACGTTTCTCAGGCAGAAGTGCTGCTGAAACGTAAGTTCTCTGACCGTCTGCGTTCTGAAATTGGTCGTCTGGATGTGAAAGACATTGTGACCGACTCCCGTGGTCGCCTGACGCTGGAAGTGCGTGATGCGCTGAACTCCGGCTCTGCGGGCACCGAGGATGAAGTTGAAACCCCGGCGGCAGACGATGCGATTGCCAAAGCGGCTGAACGTGTTCAGGCTGAAACCAACGGTAAAGTGCCGGTGATCAACCCGAACAGTATGGCGGCGCTGGGCATCGAAGTGGTTGATGTGCGCATCAAGCAGATCAACCTGCCAGCGGAAGTGTCCGAGGCGATCTACAACCGTATGCGCGCCGAGCGTGAAGCGGTAGCCCGTCGTCACCGTTCACAGGGTCAGGAAGAAGCGGAAAAACTGCGCGCGGCAGCGGACTATGAAGTCACCAAGACGCTGGCGGAATCTGAGCGCCAGGGTCGTATCCTGCGCGGTGAAGGTGATGCGGAAGCCGCGAAACTGTTTGCTGATGCATTCAGCCAGGATCCGGACTTCTATGCCTTCATTCGTAGCCTGCGCGCTTACGAGAATAGCTTCAAGAGCAACCAGGATGTGATGGTGCTCAGCCCGGACAGCGATTTCTTCCGTTATATGAAGACGCCGACCAACGCAACGCGATAAACTCAGGCTCGTTTGAGTATTCAAACCACCGCTCTTCACGGAGCGGTGGTTTTCTTTTATAAGGATGAAAAATGAATTCAACGATCTGGCTCGCGCTGGCCCTGGTTTTGGTGCTGGAAGGCCTCGGCCCGATGCTTTATCCGCGCGCATGGCGCCGGATGATCGCCACCATGAGCCAACTGCCGGATAATATTTTGCGTCGTTTTGGCGGTGGTCTTGTGGTTGCTGGTATCGTTATCTACTACATGTTGAGGAAAACGATTGGCTGATCAAAAACTAACCGCAATTGGCATATTTTAGGGTCAAAAAGTGCTGTATATCTGAAAAAGCGATGGTAGAATCCATTTTTAAGCAAACGGTGATTTTGAAAAAAATGGGTAACAACGTCGTCGTACTGGGCACCCAATGGGGTGACGAAGGTAAAGGGAAGATTGTTGATCTTCTGACTGAACGGGCTAAATATGTTGTACGCTACCAGGGCGGTCACAACGCAGGCCATACTCTCGTAATCAACGGTGAAAAAACCGTCCTCCATCTTATTCCATCAGGCATTCTTCGCGAAAACGTCACCAGCATCATCGGTAACGGCGTTGTGCTGTCTCCTGCTGCGCTGATGAAAGAGATGAAAGGTCTGGAAGACCGTGGTATCCCTGTTCGTGAGCGTCTGCTGCTCTCCGAAGCCTGCCCGCTGATCCTGGACTATCACGTGGCGCTGGACGTGGCGCGTGAAAAAGCGCGTGGCGCGAAAGCGATCGGCACTACCGGTCGTGGCATCGGCCCGGCATACGAAGATAAAGTGGCTCGTCGCGGTCTGCGCGTCGGTGACCTCTTCGACAAAGCAACCTTCGCTGAAAAACTGAAAGAAGTGATGGAATATCACAACTTCCAGCTGGTGAACTTCTATAAAGCCGAAGCCGTTGACTACCAGAAAGTGCTGGATGACGTCATGGCGATTGCAGACATTCTGACCGGTATGGTTGTTGATGTGTCCGATCTGCTGGACCAGGCGCGCAAGCGTGGCGATTTCGTCATGTTCGAAGGTGCGCAGGGTACCCTGCTGGACATCGACCACGGAACCTATCCGTACGTTACGTCCTCTAACACCACCGCGGGTGGCGTGGCGACCGGCTCTGGCCTGGGTCCACGTTATGTGGATTACGTTCTGGGCATCATCAAAGCGTACTCCACTCGCGTGGGTGCAGGTCCATTCCCGACCGAACTGTTTGATGAGACCGGCGAGTTCCTCTGCAAGCAGGGTAACGAGTTTGGCGCGACCACCGGTCGTCGTCGTCGTACCGGCTGGCTGGACGCCGTTGCCGTACGTCGCGCAGTGCAGATCAACTCCCTGTCTGGCTTCTGCCTGACCAAGCTGGACGTACTGGACGGCCTGAAAGAAGTGAAAATCTGCGTAGGCTACCGCATGCCAGATGGCCGCGAAGTGACCACCACTCCGCTGGCTGCTGACGACTGGGAAGGCATTGAGCCAATCTACGAAACCATGCCGGGCTGGTCTGAGACCACCTTCGGTGTGAAAGAGCGTAGTGGCCTGCCAAAAGCCGCGCTGGACTACATCAAGCGCATTGAAGAACTGACCGAAGTGCCGATCGATATTATTTCTACCGGCCCGGATCGTACTGAAACGATGATCCTGCGCGACCCGTTCGACGCATAATCTTCGTGACTGCTGGCCTGCGGGGAAACCCGTAGGCCGGATAAGCGCAGCGCCATCCGGCGACCGCTCCTGGATCTCCGCTTTTTCGCCCCGTCTGTCAAATAAATTAGCCGCTAACTATCTGGCTGGTTTATCATCATTAATGAATATCTCTGCGGTTTAACCGCGTTTTCCCTTTTTCCTGAGGT
The DNA here is from genome assembly GCF_001037675.1 of Enterobacter sp. MGH119. Taxonomy (NCBI): domain Bacteria; kingdom Pseudomonadati; phylum Pseudomonadota; class Gammaproteobacteria; order Enterobacterales; family Enterobacteriaceae; genus Enterobacter; species Enterobacter sp. MGH119. Next base: position 48,038 of record NZ_KQ089931.1, read on the forward strand.
TGATGTGCAGTTAACAAGTTTCACCGATTACGGCTTACGCGCGCTGATTTACATGGCGTCGTTACCCGATGGGAAGATGACCAGCATCTCTGAAGTCACAGAGGTGTACGGTGTGTCCCGTAATCATATGGTCAAAATAATCAATCAACTTAGTCGTGCCGGATACGTTGCTGCCGTCCGCGGGAAGAATGGAGGGATCCGTCTCGGTAAACCGGCACAGAGTATCCGTATTGGCGATGTGGTACGTGAACTGGAGCCGCTCTCTCTGGTGAACTGTAGCAGCGCGTTCTGCCACATTACGCCCGCTTGCCGCCTGAAACAGGCGCTTTCAAAGGCCGTGCAAAGTTTTCTCAAGGAACTGGATAACTACACGCTGTCCGATTTGGTTGAAGAGAATCAACCGCTTTATAAATTATTGCTGGTGGAATGAAGAAAATTTCCACCGGAGCTGACAACGGAGGAACCGACATGTCACAAGATCCTTTCCAGGAACGCGAAGCCGAAAAATACGCGAATCCTATCCCCAGCCGCGAGTTCATCATTGAACACTTAACAAAACGCGAAAAACCCGCCAATCGTGAAGAACTTGCCGTTGAATTAAATATTGAAGGTGAAGAGCAAATTGAAGCCCTTCGCCGCCGCCTGCGCGCCATGGAGCGTGACGGGCAGCTGGTCTTTACTCGTCGCCAGTGCTACGCGCTGCCAGAACGCCTCGACCTGCTGAAAGGCACCGTTATTGGTCACCGCGATGGCTTCGGCTTCCTGCGCGTGGAAGGCCGTAAAGACGACCTGTACCTCTCATCCGAACAGATGAAGATGTGTATTCACGGCGACCAGATCCTGGCGCAGCCGCTGGGTGCAGACCGTAAAGGCCGCCGCGAAGCGCGCGTGGTCCGCGTGCTGGTGCCGAAAACCAGCCAGATCGTTGGCCGTTACTTTACCGATGCGGGCGTAGGCTTTGTGGTGCCGGACGACAGCCGTCTGAGCTTCGACATTCTCATCCCGCCTGAAGAGGTAATGGGCGCACGCATGGGCTTTGTGGTGGTGGTTGAACTCACCCAGCGCCCAACTCGTCGCACAAAAGCGGTAGGTAAAATCGTCGAAGTGCTGGGCGATAACATGGGCACCGGCATGGCCGTTGATATGGCGCTGCGCACCCATGAAATTCCGTACGTCTGGCCGAAAGCGGTTGAAGACCAGATCGAAAACCTGCGTGAAGAAGTGCCGGAAGAGTCCAAAGCAGGCCGCGTGGATCTGCGCGATCTGCCGCTGGTCACCATTGATGGTGAAGACGCCCGTGACTTCGATGATGCCGTATATTGTGAGAAAAAACGTGGTGGTGGCTGGCGTCTGTGGGTGGCCATCGCGGATGTGAGTTATTACGTACGTCCACACACGCCGCTGGATAACGAAGCGCGCAGCCGTGGTACGTCGGTCTACTTCCCGTCTCAGGTTGTACCGATGCTGCCAGAAGTGCTCTCCAACGGCCTGTGTTCCCTCAATCCGCAGGTGGACCGCCTGTGTATGGTCTGCGAAATGACCATCTCCAGCAAGGGACGTCTGACGGGCTATAAGTTCTACGAAGCAGTGATGAGTTCTCATGCGCGCCTGACCTATACCAAGGTCTGGCATATGTTGCAGGGCGATCAGGATCTGCGCGAACAGTACGCGCCGCTGGTCAAACACATCGAAGAGCTGCACAACCTCTACAAAACGCTGGATCAGGCGCGCGAAGAGCGCGGTGGGATCTCGTTTGAGAGTGAAGAGGCGAAGTTTATCTTCAACGCTGAGCGTCGTATCGAGCGTATCGAGCAGACCCAGCGTAACGATGCGCACAAGCTGATTGAAGAGTGTATGATCCTGGCGAACATCTCGGCGGCACGTTTCGTTGAGAAAGCCAAAGAGCCTGCGCTGTTCCGTATTCACGACAAGCCAACCACGGAAGCCGTAACCTCGTTCCGCTCCGTGCTGGCTGAACTCGGTCTGGAGCTTCCTGGCGGTAATAAGCCTGAGCCACGCGATTACGCCGAGCTGCTGGAATCCATCAGCGATCGTCCTGACGCGGAAATGCTGCAAACCATGCTGCTGCGCTCCATGAAGCAGGCGATTTACGATCCGGAAAACCGGGGCCACTTTGGTCTGGCCTTACAGTCGTACGCGCACTTTACCTCGCCGATCCGCCGTTATCCGGATCTGTCCCTGCACCGTGCGATCAAGTATCTGCTGGCGCACGAGCAGGGTCATAAAGGCAATACGACCGAAACCGGAGGGTATCACTACTCCATGGAAGAGATGCTGCAACTGGGCCAGCACTGTTCCATGACCGAGCGTCGTGCGGATGAAGCAACGCGCGACGTGGCGGACTGGCTGAAGTGTGACTTTATGCTGGATCAGGTGGGTAATATCTTTAAAGGCGTGATTGCCAGCGTCACCGGCTTTGGCTTCTTCGTGCGTCTGGATGAGCTGTTTATCGACGGTCTGGTGCACGTTTCCAGCCTCGATAACGATTACTACCGCTTCGACCAGGTCGGACAACGTCTGATCGGCGAATCCGGCGGCCAGACCTACCGTCTGGGCGATCGGGTGGAAGTGAAGGTTGAAGCCGTGAATATGGACGACCGTAAAATCGACTTCAGCCTCATCTCCAGCGAGCGTGCTCCGCGTAACGTCGGGAAAACCGAGCGTGAGAAAGCGAAAAAAGGTGGCAACGGTAAAGCGGGCGGCAAGCGACGTCAGGCAGGTAAAAGAGTAAACTTTGAGCCAGACAGCGCTTTCCGTGGCGAGAAGAAACAGAAGCCCAAGGCGGCAAAAAAAGACGCTCGTAAAGCGAAAAAACCGTCGACCAAGACCCAAAAAATAGCGGCCGCGACCAAAGCGAAGCGCGCGGCGAAGAAACAGCAGGCGGAGTAATTTCCCCTCACCCTGACCCTCTCCCCAACGGGAGAGGGAAAATATTTATTACGAGAACCATCAATGAGTGAAATGATTTACGGCATCCACGCGGTGCAGGCCCTGCTGGAGCGCGCGCCGGAGCGTTTTCAGGAAGTTTTTATTCTGAAAGGGCGAGAAGATAAACGTCTGATGCCGCTGATCCACGCGCTGGAAGCGCAGGGCGTAGTGATCCAACTGGCGAACCGCCAGTATCTGGATGAGAAAAGCGAAGGAGCTGTACACCAGGGCATTATCGCGCGCGTGAAGCCAGGCCGTCAGTATCAGGAGAACGATCTGCCGGATCTGATCGCTGAGCTGGATAACCCGTTCTTCCTGATCCTTGATGGCGTAACCGACCCGCATAACCTGGGCGCGTGCCTGCGTAGCGCCGATGCAGCAGGCGTGCATGCGGTGATTGTGCCAAGAGATCGTTCCGCGCAGCTTAACGCTACCGCTAAAAAAGTTGCCTGTGGCGCGGCGGAAAACGTTCCGCTGATCCGCGTGACTAACCTGGCGCGCACCATGCGTCTGTTGCAGGAAGAGAATATCTGGATCGTCGGCACAGCCGGTGAAGCGGATCACACCCTGTATCAGAGCAAAATGACCGGCCGCATGGCGCTGGTGATGGGGGCAGAAGGTGAAGGCATGCGTCGTCTGACGCGCGAGCACTGCGACGAGCTGATCAGCATCCCGATGGCAGGCAGCGTGTCGTCCCTGAACGTTTCTGTTGCGACGGGTATCTGCCTGTTCGAAGCGGTGCGTCAGCGCGGGTAGCCTGTTGTGCCGGGTGGCGGCTTCGCCTTACCCGGCCTACAAAAGCATGGTAACGTAGGCCCGCTAAGCGCAGCGCCACCGGGCAACAATCTCACTCCTCTAACGACCGTAAATGGTCATCCTTCCTCAGCGTCATCAGCGCGAAAATACTCACCACCGCCGTTGCCATCACGTAGTACGCCGGAATATCCAGATTGCCCGTCTCTTTAATCAGCCCGGTAATGATCAGCCCCGCGCAGCCCGAGAAGATCGCATTCGACAGAGAATAGGCCAGCCCCAGCCCGGTATAACGCACGCGCGTCGGGAACATCTCAGACAGCATTGCCGGCCCCGGCCCTGCCAGCATCCCAACCAGACCTCCCGCAATCAGCACCACAATCGCTTTGACCGCCAGCGTACTGGTTTCCGCCTGCAAAATTTTCAGCAGCGGCAGGGCGAGGATCAGCAGGAGCACGGTGGAGATAATCATCACCGTCCGCCGCCCGATCCTGTCGCTCAGCATGCCCGACGGAATGATCGTGAGCGCAAATCCAATGTTAGAAATCACCGCAATCAGCAGCGCCTGGTTAAAACTGGTGTGCAGCGCAGATTGCAGATAGGTCGGCATAATCACCAGATAGGTATAGCCCGCCGCAGACCAGACCATCACGCGGCCAATGCCCATCAGGATGGTTTTGAACGTGGCGGCGGTGGTGGCCTGAGTAACAACCGGTTTTTCCCGTTGCTGCACAAAGCTCGGCGTCTCTTCCATGCTCACCCGCAGCCATAGCGCGACCGCACCCATCGGCAACGCCAGGAAGAACGGAATGCGCCAGCCCCAGTCGTGCAAGGCTTCAGGGGAGAGCAGGGCAGAGAGCAACGCGACAATGCCTGCTCCCGCTAACAGCCCGAGCGCCACGGTGAAGGACTGCCATGCCCCGTAAAGACCGCGCTTGCCGCGCGGGGCGAACTCCGTCATCAATGAGACCGCACCGCCATATTCACCGCCCGCGAACAGTCCTTGCAGAATACGCAGGAGCGTAACGATCAGCGGCGCGGCAATCCCGATACTGGCGTAGACCGGCACAATACCGATGGCAGCGGTGGCGAGCGTCATCAATACCAGCACGATAATCAGCGTCGGTTTGCGGCCAATCCTGTCGCCAATGCGGCCAAAGACCACCGCACCCAGCGGACGGAAGAAGAAAGCGATGGCGAACGAGGCCCAGGTAAGGATCAGGCTGGTGAGCTCCGCTTCCCCCTCAAGCTGGAAGAAGTTTCTGGCAATCACCGTTGCCAGAAAACCGTAGACCGCAAATTCATACCACTCGATGAAATTACCGATGGAGCCTGCAATTAATGCACGCTTGTGCGCATCCTGTTGCATAACGATCCTCACAAAAACAGGGTAAGAATAAATTATTCAGCATTAGTGAAGTAATGAAATAGTTTATTCTTATGTTCTGTGAGCTATTTCACGAATGATATCAACACGATTGTCATCGTGTGACCCCCCTCCCATGCAGCGTGCATGCCCTCTGTCCATACTTACCTTTATTGCCAATGAAAGGAGGGAGACAGCATGCACTGGCAGACTCATACCGTTTTTAATCAACCTGCACCGCTATCGAACAGCAACCTTTTTCTCTCTGATTGCGCCCTGCGCGATGCGGTAGCGCGCGAAGGGGCTGAGTGGGATGTGGATCTTCTTGCCAGCATCGGACAGCAGTTGGGTACGGCGGAGTCGCTGGAGCTGGGCAGGCTGGCGAACGTTAATCCGCCGGAGCTGCTGCGTTATGACGCCACGGGAGAGCGGCTGGACGACGTCCGCTTTCATCCAGCATGGCATCTTCTGATGCAGGGGCTTTGCGCCAACCGGGTGCACAACCTGGCGTGGGAGGAGGAGGCGCGGAAAGGATCGTTCGTCGCCAGGGCCGCGCGTTTTGTGCTGCATGCTCAGGTGGAGGCGGGAACGCTATGCCCGGTGACCATGACCTTTGCGGCCACGCCGCTGTTGCTACAGTCGCTACCCAAACCGTTTCACGACTGGTTAACGCCGCTGATGAGCGATCGCTACGATCCCCATCTCGCACCGGGGGCGCAAAAGCGCGGCCTGCTGATCGGCATGGGGATGACGGAAAAGCAGGGCGGTTCGGACGTACTCAGTAATACCACCAAAGCAGAGAAATGCAGTGATGGCAGTTACCGGCTGGTGGGGCACAAATGGTTTTTCTCCGTGCCGCAGAGCGATGCGCATCTGGTGCTCGCGCAGGCGAAGGGCGGGTTGTCCTGCTTTTTTGTCCCGCGTTTCTTACCCGACGGGCAACGCAATGCCGTGCGCCTTGAGCGTCTGAAGGACAAGCTCGGTAACCGTTCAAATGCCAGCAGTGAGGCTGAGTTCCTTGATGCTTACGGCTGGCTGCTGGGCGAAGAGGGTGAAGGTGTCCGGCAAATTCTGAAGATGGGCGGGCTGACGCGCTTTGACTGTGCGCTTGGCAGCCACGGACTGATGCGCCGTGCGCTCTCAGTGGCGCTTTATCATGCCCATCAGCGGCAGACCTTCGGCAAAAATCTTATCGACCAGCCGTTAATGCGCGACGTGCTAAGCCGTATGGCGCTGGTGCTGGAGGGACACACGGCACTGCTGTTCCGACTCGCCCGGGCGTGGGATAACCGCACCGACCCGCAGGAAGCCGCATGGGCGCGGCTATTCACTCCGGCGGCAAAATACAGCGTCTGCAAAGCGGGCATACCGTTTGTGGCAGAGGCAATGGAGGTGCTGGGCGGCGCAGGCTATTGCGAAGAGAGTGAGCTTCCGCGGTTGTACCGTGAAATGCCCGTTAACAGCATCTGGGAAGGCTCTGGCAATATTATGTGCCTGGATGTACTGCGCGTACTGGCGAAGCAGTCGGGCATTCTCGACCTGCTCGCCGATGATTTCGCGCAGGTAAAAGGCCAGGACAGGCACTTCGATCGCAGCTGGCGGCAGCTACAGCAGAAGCTGCGTAAACCGCAGGAAGCGCAGGGCAGGGAGATCGCGCGGCAGCTCTTTTTACTCGGGGCCGGAAGCCAGATACTGCGGCACGCAACGCCGCCCGTAGCGCAGGCGTGGTGCCGCATGATGCTGGATACCAGGGGCGGCACGCTGATGAGCGAACAGGTGCAAAACGATCTGCTGCTGCGCGCCACGGGCCGGGTCGGTTAAGCTTTAAGCTGGAACAGGCTCACCAGCCGGGTGAGATGTGAACCCTTCTCGCGCAGCGTCTGCGCCGTCTGCTCGCTGCGTGAGATACGATCGGCATTGATGTGCGATGCCTCACCGATGTGCGTCATCGCCAGATTCACCTGACCAATCCCCGCAGACTGCTCGCGGGAGGCGTGGTTGATCTCGGTAACAAGCTGGCTGATGTTATCGATATGAACAATGATGGCATCCATCGCCAGACGCGTCTGCTCAGAAAGCGCATGGCCTTCGCTCACCTTGTTCAGCGTGTCGCCAATCAGCTGCTCAATCTCTTTTACCGCGTTGGCGCTGCGTGCGGCCAGGGCGCGCACCTCTTGCGCCACCACTGCAAAACCTTTCCCGTGCTCGCCCGCCCGCGCCGCTTCAACCGCCGCATTGAGCGCCAGGATATTGGTCTGGAAAGCGATGGACTCAATCACGCGGGTGATGTCTTCAATGCGTTTCGATGCATCACGAATATCATCCATGGTGGAAACTGCGTGGGTCACCGTCTCTCCACCCTGATGCACCGCGCGCGAGGTTTCACCCACCAGCTGCTGAGTTTGCTCCATGTTGGCGGCATTTTGCTGCACGGTGGCGGCTAATTGCTCCATGCTGGCGGAGGTCTCCTCAACGCTGCTGGCCTGTTTGTTGATTTGTTCAGAGATCTCGCCGGTATCTGAAGCCAGCGCTTTAGTCCCCAGATGGATTTCGCTTGCGGCCTCGCGGACCTGCAACACAATTTTTTGCAGGCCGCCCCCGATCCCATTGATGGCATCAATCAGCTGGCCGACTTCATCCTGGCGGGTTACCGGCAGGCTGGCGCGAAGATCGCCTGCGGCATACTGCCGGGCAAGCGCGATCACTGCGCGCAGTGGGCGGGTTAGCATCCGGCGAATGAGGATAACGAACAGGCCCGCGAAGAGCGCGGATAGCACCACGCCCGCCATCAGGAAGCGATCGCGCAGCGTGGTGACGCTTGAAAGCAGTACGGCTTTATCCACTTCACCCACGATGGTCCAGTTCCAGCCCGGCAGCGGCGTGTAGGCGACTTTGAGCGTACGGCCATCCGCGCTCACGCGTTCCAGCGTGCCGGCTTTATCACTCAGAAGCTGCTGCTGTGTCGCCGTGTCCCAGTTGGGCAGTTTGCCCTCTTCGCTGGCATGGAACAGATACTGTCCGCGCGTTTTACCGCTGCTGCGATCCAGTACAAAGAAGTGACCGCTCTTGCCCAGACGACGGTTAAGGATTTTCTCGCGCATGACGTTCCAGGAATGGGTGATGTCGACGCCAACAAAGATAATCCCGATAACCTGGCCTTCCGCATTTTTAACAGGCTGGTACTGCGTGATATAGCGCTTGCCGAACAGCAGCGCGAGGCCGCGATAGACCTCCCCTTTGGTGACAGCCGCAAATGCCGGGCTGGTGCTATCAAGAACGGTTCCGATGGCGCGGTCGCCATTCTCTTTGCGCAGCGACGTGGCCACGCGGATAAAATCGTTACCGCTGCGGACAAACAGCGTCGAGATGGCCCCCGTTCGGCTCAGGAAGTCATCAGAAAGCGTATTGTTTTCATGCAACTCCGTTTCACCGCCCTTCAGCAGAGGAACGGTAAGGCCGTTAATGGTCCGGCTCTGGCTGCTGTCGCTGTTCAATGGCTGTGGCAAAAAGGTGGTGAACAGGCGGGTATAGCTCTCGACCTCTTCGCTCAGGCTGGTGTTGAACATCTCTACCATATCCACCATGCCGGTAGACTGGTTATGCAGGTCTTCAACCGCAAGATCTTCAAGCTGCTGGCTGGCGTTGTGGCTCAACAGAAAAGTGAACAGCAAAAAAAGCGTGGCGACACTGGCACCTGTTAGCAGCGATAGCTTCGTGCCCAGACCTGCCCGGCGGAAAAAGGTGATCATAAATTGCTCATTATTGAAAAGTGATGGCTGTTCAACGGCCGAGCAGAGATAACGTTTACCTTTTTAATGTAACTTAATGTTACATTTATGTTTTCGTTAGGTTTTTTGGGAGATAAAAAATTTGCAAAAGTGAAAAGCCACTAAAATTAAGTGGCTTTTATCGGAAGGGATTAGGCATAAAGAATGGCCTGCACGCGCCAGTGATTAACATGGTGATCTTCCTGCATCTGGACGATGCGATACCAGGATGCGCCCTGTTCATCGGCCTTCAGAGCGACGACACGTTCAACGTCTTGCGGACTCCCCGTGATATTATTGACGGAGATCTGACCAATCTCGTTCAGGCCCGTGACGCAATCCGCGCTGGCAAATTCGGCCGACTGCGCCGTGGTGCTCAGCAGGCCCGCTGAAAGCAATAGCGTCGTTAAAGCAAGGGTTCGTTTCATCGTCAGCTCCTTTTCACGTGTCTCCGGTATCCGCCGGGCAATCCTTCGCGAATAAACTCATTTCCATTGTTGCTGGCATGGAGTTTATTGTGGACAGGAAAATGTCTACGGACGCAAAGCAGTGTAAAAGTCGTTCAAATGATGATGCTTACTTACGGTACAAAATGCCCTGGGCGTACCACTGTCCCGTAATAATGGTTTCATCAATCATCGTGATGACGTAATAATCTGCTTTTGCGGCAACGGCCTGCGCTTCAATTGCGTCTTCTGCATCATCCGGGGAACCACGAACCATCGCGGATACGGTACCCAGGCGTTGTAATCCTTCCGTCTGATTACGACGAATTTCCTGAGGATGATCGGTAACCGGCGGCGCCGGTTCTGGCGTACCCTGCAATACGGAACATCCGCTGAGCAGCGAGACCAGCAATAAAGCGGTAAGCCTGCGCATAAACCTGTCTCTTTTCCTGATAGCCATAGTGTAGTTGTCTGCGAATTTAGTTTTGGGGGAATGTTCCCGAAGTGTTATCTGGGACGTAGATTTCGAATGAAAATATCGTGAAACCGTAATCCAGCTCTCAACATTATGAATCATTCATCAGCACAGGATCGACAATGATTGAAATTGAAACTCGCCAGCTGAGTGAGCATGAAATCATCCATGCTTTTCCGGCTGGTAAAGGTGAACAGCCGCTGCCGACGGTAGTTTTCTATCATGGCTTTCTCTCCTCGAAGCTGGTCTACAGCTATTTTGCCGTCGCGCTGGCGCAGGCCGGTTTCCGGGTGGTCATGCCTGATGCGCCGAATCATGGGGCACGCTTTACGGGCGATGAGCAGGCGCGGCTGGGGCTGTTCTGGCAAACGCTGCACGGCAATCTGACCGAGTTCGCCGGGCTGCGTGACGCGCTCTTGCAGGCCGGGCTGGTGGAGGGGAAACGGCTGGCGGTCGCAGGCGCATCAATGGGCGGAATGACGGCGCTGGGGATCATGGCCAGGCATCCGGAGGTGACGTCCGTGGCTTGCCTGATGGGATCGGGCTACTTTACGTCACTGGCAAAGACGCTGTTCCCGCCGCAGGCCCCTCAGGAGATTGAGGCCCTGTTGTCAGAATGGGACGTCAGCCATGCGCTTTCGCAGCTGGCCGATCGTCCGCTGCTTCTGTGGCATGGGGACGCCGATGACGTCGTACCGCCCGGTGAAACGTTCCGCCTGCAACAGGCGCTACAGCGTGAAGGGCTGGACAGCAATCTGACCTGCCTGTGGGGAGCAGGTGTCCGGCACCGTATTACCCCGGCCGCGCTGGAAGCAACCGTGGAATTCTTCCGCCAGCACCTTTAAACGCGCAGCACCGTGACACCCTGATCCTCCAGCTTGCTGAGGATCTCGGGGTTGGCGTTTTTGCCGGTGATCACCATGCTGATTTGCTCGGCGCGGCTGAAAAGCATGCCGGCACGTTCACCGACCTTGCTGCTGTCGACCAGCACCACCAGCTTGCCCACCACGTTAAGCATGTTCTGCTCTGCCATTGCGGTGAGCATATCGGTTTTATACAGTCCATCCGCCGTCAGGCCTTTGCCGCTGGTAAACATCCAGTGCCCGGCGTAGAGGCTGTTTTCACTGTCCTGCGGGCTCAGGGTGATGGACTGGCTCTTGTTATACTGGCCGCCCATGATCACCACGCTTTCATGTTCCTGGTCAATGAGATAATTGGCCAGCGGCAGATAGTTGGTAATGATTTGCACCGGCTTGCCGCACATTTCACGGCCCAGCAGAAACGCCGTCGAACCGCAGTTGATCACCACGCTCTCCCCGGGATTCACCAGCTGTGACGCCGCTCTGGCAATCCGCACCTTTTCATCGTGATTCTGCGCCTGGTGGATGTTCATCGGCGTCCAGCGTGGACGCTGCTGGCTGATGGCCTCTGCGCCATTGCGGACTTTTTTCAGCTTGCCGCTCTCATCCAGCTTGTTGATATCCCGTCGCGCGGTAGCGGGGGAGATCCCTAAACGTTCGATCACTTTCTCGACGGTGATAAACCCTGTTTGCGCCAGGAGTTCCAGTAAAATTTGATGCCGTTGCGCTTCCGTCATGAGCTATTCCGATAAGAATTGATTTGAAAAGATGATATTTGAAATAGCGTGAAATTACTAAAATAAAAATGACATCGCCAGACGCAGGGTCTGGCGATTGGGCCTCGGTATCAGAGGAAGGACTTGAACGGCAGATCGGGTTCAATCGTAAAGCAATCATCGAAACCACGCGGGTAGTGATACTCAAGATTGTCTTTATCCAGCGGCCAGGTGAACTTGCCGCCAACCTGCCAGATGAACGGCTTGAAGCCATACTTGAGGCGGTCTTTTTTCATCTCCCACAGGACGCGGATCTCTTGCGGATCGGCCTGGAAGTTTGACCAGATATCATGGTGGAACGGGATCACCACTTTGGTGTTCAGCGCTTCGGCCATACGCAGCATATCCGCGCTGGTCATTTTGTCGGTGATCCCGCGCGGGTTTTCACCGTAAGAGCCAAGCGCCACGTCAATCTGGTGCTCGTTACCGTGCTTCGCGTAGTAGTTGGAGTAGTGGGAGTCACCGCTGTGATACAGGGAACCGCCAGGCGTTTTGAACAGATAGTTCACTGCGCGCTCGTCCATCCCGTCTGGCAGTACGCCTGCGGCTTTCTGATCGGCAGGCAGGGTGATCAGCGCGGTGCGGTCAAAGGCATCCAGCGCGTGAATCTCAATATCTTTGATTTTCACCACGTCGCCCGGCTTCATCACGATGCAGCGCTCTTTTGGCACGCCCCAGCCAATCCACAAATCCACGCAGGTCTGCGGCCCGATAAACGGTACGTCGTCCGCGCAGTTTTGCATAACCGCTGCCGCCACGTTCACGTCGATATGATCGTTGTGATCGTGGGTAGAGAGAACGGCGTCGATCTGGCGAATGGCAAAAGGATCAAGCACAAAAGGCGTGGTGCGCAGGTTCGGCTGGAGCTTTTCAACGCCGGCCATACGCTGCATCTGGTGGCCTTTTTTCATCAGTGGATTGCCGTGGCTCTGTTTGCCGGTGCCGCACCAGAAATCAACGCAAATGTTGGCGCCGCCTTCTGATTTCAGCCAGATCCCGGTGCAGCCCAGCCACCACATCGCAAATGTGCCAGGAGCAACCTGTTCCTGCTCGATCTCTTCGTTCAGCCAGCTACCCCACTCCGGAAAGGTACTCAGAATCCATGATTCACGGGTGATGGTTTTCACTTTACTCATCGTTTGACTCCTGGTTTTAATCAAAAGTAATCATACTGTGACTTGTTGTGATTAATGCTGGCACTGTTTAAATCGATTTGCAATGGCTTATTTACGGAAAATTCCCCTCGCCACATCACAGAAAAAACATCATGACGTTGATAAGATAACCGCTATAAATGATTAATGTACTGAAAATTAAGAATTTATTTATTGAATTAGTTCGGTAGTGAAAATCATTACTAACGCCATGGAAATAAATTGCGTGATCCGTCACAAATAATCAAATGCAATCTTGTGATGATTATTTGTGATTAATAGAGTGATGACACCAACCACACAGGGATTGCCCCTCGTGTTCTCATTTTCTGGAGAGAGTTATGGAGATCCTCTACAACGTCTTTACCGTTTTCTTTAATCAGGTAATGACCAACGCCCCGCTGTTGCTGGGTATCGTGACGTGCCTGGGGTACATCCTGCTGCGCAAAAGCGTCAGCGTGATTATCAAAGGCACCATCAAAACCATCATTGGTTTTATGCTGTTGCAGGCGGGGTCTGGCATTCTGACCAGCACGTTTAAGCCGGTTGTTGCCAAAATGTCAGAGGTGTACGGCATTAACGGCGCCATCTCTGACACTTACGCGTCCATGATGGCCACCATCGATCGCATGGGAGATGCATACAGCTGGGTTGGGTATGCGGTACTGCTCGCGCTGGCGCTGAACATCATTTACGTGCTCCTGCGCCGTATCACCGGTATTCGCACCATCATGCTCACCGGGCACATCATGTTCCAGCAGGCGGGTCTGATTGCCGTTTCTCTCTATATCTTCGGCTACCCAATGTGGACCACGGTCATCTGCACGGCAGTGCTGGTCTCACTTTACTGGGGCATCACCTCCAACATGATGTATAAGCCAACGCAGGACGTTACGGACGGCTGCGGTTTCTCCATCGGTCACCAGCAGCAGTTCGCCTCCTGGATTGCTTACAAAGTCGCGCCGTACCTGGGCAAAAAAGAGGAGAGTGTTGAAGATCTCAAATTGCCTGGCTGGCTGAATATCTTCCACGACAACATCGTCTCCACGGCAATTGTGATGACCATCTTCTTCGGCGCCATCCTGCTCTCCTTTGGCATTGACGTGGTGCAGGCGATGGCGGGTAAAACCCACTGGACGGTCTATATCCTGCAAACCGGTTTCTCCTTCGCTGTTGCTATTTTCATCATCACCCAGGGCGTGCGTATGTTCGTCGCCGAACTGTCGGAAGCGTTTAATGGCATCTCCCAGCGCCTGATCCCTGGCGCGGTGCTGGCGATTGACTGTGCGGCTATCTATAGCTTTGCGCCAAACGCCGTTGTCTGGGGCTTTATGTGGGGCACCATCGGCCAGCTGATTGCGGTCGGCATTCTGGTGGGCTGTGGCTCCTCAATCCTGATTATTCCTGGCTTTATCCCGATGTTCTTCTCCAACGCCACTATCGGCGTGTTTGCTAACCACTTCGGCGGATGGCGCGCAGCGCTCAAGATCTGCCTGGTGATGGGCATGGTTGAAATCTTCGGGTGCGTGTGGGCGGTCAAGCTCACCGGCATGAGCGCCTGGATGGGCATGGCGGACTGGTCAATTCTGGCGCCGCCGATGATGCAGGGCTTTGCGTCCGTCGGGCTGGTCTTTATGGCCGTCATCATCCTGATTGCCCTGGCTTATATGTTCTTCGCTGGCCGTTCGCTGCGGGCTGAAGAAGATGCAGAAAAACAAACAGCAGAAGTGTCTGCTCATTAAGGAGTTTCGATTATGACCGTACGTATCCTGGCTGTGTGTGGCAATGGGCAAGGTAGCTCCATGATCATGAAGATGAAAGTGGACCAGTTTTTAACCCAGTCAAACATTGACCACACGGTGAACAGCTGCGCAGTGGGTGAATACAAAAGTGAACTGAACGGCGCGGACATCATCATCGCCTCAACGCACATTGCCGGCGAGATTAGCGTGTCGGGCAACAAATACGTGGTAGGCGTACGCAACATGCTGTCGCCTGCGGATTTCGGACCAAAGCTGCTGGAAGTGATCAAAGAACACTTCCCACAAGACGTGAAGTAAGGATGCCACATGAAACTACGTGATTCGCTGGCAGAGAATAACTCCATCCTTTTACAGGCCGAAGCCAGCACCTGGCAGGAAGCGGTGAAGCTGAGCGTGGATCTGCTGGTTAAGGCTGACGTTGTCGAGCCGCGTTACTACCAGGCGATTCTGGATGGCGTGGCGCAGCATGGCCCTTACTTTGTGATTGCGCCAGGCCTGGCGATGCCGCATGGCCGCCCGGAAGAGGGCGTCAAGAAAACCGGCTTCGCGCTGGTGACGTTGAAAACGCCGCTGGTGTTTAACCACGAAGATAACGACCCGGTCGACATCCTTATCACTATGGCGGCTGTCGATGCCAATACCCACCAGGAGGTGGGCATCATGCAGATCGTCAATCTGTTTGATGATGAAGCTAATTTTGACCGTTTACGCGCCTGCCGTACCGCGCAGGACGTGCTGGATTTAATTGATAACGCCACTGCGGCGGCCGTTTAAGAGGAATTTAAAATGTCATTACCAATGTTGCAGGTCGCGCTGGATAACCAGACTCTGTCTCACGCTTACGAAACCACCCGTCTGATTGCGGAAGAAGTGGACATCATCGAAGTCGGCACCATTCTGTGCGTGGGCGAAGGCGTTCGTGCGGTTCGTGACCTGAAGGCGCTCTATCCGCATAAAATCGTGCTGGCGGATGCCAAAATCGCCGATGCGGGCAAAATTCTCTCTCGCATGTGCTTTGAAGCCAACGCCGACTGGGTCACCGTGATCTGCTGTGCGGATATCAACACTGCGAAAGGCGCGCTGGACGTGGCGAAGGAGTTCAATGGCGACGTGCAGATTGAACTGACCGGTTTCTGGACCTGGGAGCAGGCGCAGGAGTGGCGCGAAGCAGGTATCCAGCAGGTGGTTTATCACCGCAGCCGTGATGCGCAGGCCGCAGGCGTGGCGTGGGGTGAAGCCGATATCAGCGCGATCAAACGTCTGGCCGATATGGGCTTCAAAGTGACCGTAACCGGTGGCCTGGCGCTGGAAGATCTGCCGCTGTTCAAGGGGATTCCAATTCACGTCTTTATTGCCGGTCGTAGCATTCGCGATGCGGAATCTCCGGTGGAAGCTGCGCGTCAGTTTAAACGCTCAATCGCTCAGCTTTGGGGTTAAGGAGCGGGTATGTTGTCAAAACAGGTCCCGCTTGGCATCTATGAAAAGGCACTCCCTGCGGGGGAGTGCTGGCTGGAGCGGTTACAGCTGGCGAAGCAGCTGGGCTTCGATTTTGTCGAAATGTCGGTGGATGAGACGGACGAGCGTCTTTCTCGCCTCGACTGGAGCCGCGACCAGCGCCTGGCACTGGTAAGCGCCATCGCGGAAACGGGCGTGCGCGTGCCGTCCATGTGCCTGAGCGCTCATCGTCGTTTTCCGCTTGGCAGCGAAGATGATGCCGTACGCGCCGAAGGGCTGGAGATCATGCGTAAAGCTATTCGCTTCGCACAGGATGTCGGCATCCGCGTGATCCAACTGGCGGGTTATGATGTTTACTATCAGGAAGCCAATGATGAAACGCGCCGTCGTTTCCGTGACGGCCTGAAAGAGAGCGTTGAGATGGCAAGCCGTGCGCAGGTGACGCTGGCGATGGAGATCATGGATTATCCGTTGATGAACTCCATCAGCAAGGCGCTGGGCTACGCGCACTATCTGAATAACCCGTGGTTCCAGCTTTATCCGGATATCGGCAACCTGTCGGCATGGGATAACGACGTACAGATGGAGCTTCAGGCGGGCATCGGGCATATCGTGGCGGTGCACGTTAAAGATACCCGTCCCGGCGTGTTTAAAAACGTACCGTTCGGCACCGGGGTGGTGGATTTCGAACGGTGCTTCCAGACGCTCAAACAGACAGGTTATTGCGGGCCTTACCTGATTGAGATGTGGAGCGAAACCGCGGACGATCCGGCGGCAGAAGTGGCGAAAGCCCGGGACTGGGTGTGCGAGCGCATGGCGCGGGCAGGACTGATGGAGGCGGAACATGCTTAAGCTGAAACAGCAGGTCTTTGAAGCCAATATGGATCTCCCGCGCTATGGACTGGTGACGTTTACGTGGGGCAACGTAAGCGCCATCGATCGCGAGCAGGGGCTGGTGGTGATTAAGCCGAGCGGCGTGGCCTATGACGCCATGAAAGCGGACGATATGGTGGTGGTTGACCTGGAAGGACTGGTCGTTGAAGGCAAATGGCGTCCTTCTTCTGATACGGCAACCCATCTGGCGCTGTACCAGCGTTACCCGTCCTTGGGGGGGATTGTACATACCCATTCCACGCACGCCACCGCCTGGGCACAGGCCGGGCTGGCGATCCCTGCTTTGGGTACAACGCACGCGGACTACTTCTTCGGTGATATTCCCTGCACGCGGGCGTTAACGCAGACTGAGGTCGAAGGCGAGTACGAACTTAACACCGGCAGGGTCATTATCGAAACGCTGGGTGAGACGGAACCACTGCATACGCCGGGTATTGTGGTGTACCAGCATGGTCCATTCTCCTGGGGTAAAGATGCGCATGACGCCGTGCATAACGCGGTGGTGATGGAAGAGGTGGCCAGAATGGCGTGGATTGCGCGCGGCATTAACCCACAGCTTCAGGGCATTGATAATTATCTGATGAACAAGCATTTCATGCGTAAGCACGGCCCGAATGCTTATTACGGGCAGAAGTGAATAAGTGCTCTGGAATACCGAAACAGTTGTAACCGGTGGTATTCCGGAGCCATTCATAAAAAAGCCCCCGGGCAGGGGGCAAATTATATATGGCTTTGATTTTCTTTTGCTTTCCTGGTGCTAGCGATAAAGCGTTACTGGTAAATATCTGCACTGGCGTGCATATTACCGTTGCTGCCGGGCTCACGTGTCAGCATGACGTGATAGTATTTTGCGCCCTGCGCATCGGTTTCTTCATTAAGCGCCTGATCTGCTTCACTTTCAGTGGCGAAGTTATGATTGATGTAAATAACGCCTAAGCTCTGCACATCATCCATGTTTCTGGCCTGTTGGCTGTCTATTCTGATGGCTGCCATCGCGTTTGCACTGAGCAAAAGCGCAGCCAAAATGGCGATTGCGATTCTTTTCATGATATGCGCTCCACGACTGCGTGCTGTGATACGGGGGAATGCTCTCCTTCTCTGTTCAGGGTTTCTGATTAAAGTGTAATCGCTACCCGGGTTGGGATGGGTGACCATTTCTGATGATGTTGTTCAAAAAAACAGCGCTTCTGATGAGTGCGATTTTAAATCACCCACTTAGAACAGCTTTACCCTTTGTGCGAATTATTTGTGCAATCAGCTTGAGTTTCCTGGGGGGCGCAAGTATTATGACGCGTCAATTTTTCAGCCGACCTTTAACACGTTCCTTGCCTCCCCGGGCCTCGGCTGACCCAGACAGGAGGCTGAATAATCCGTAAGGAGCAATTCGATGCGTCATTACGAAATCGTTTTTATGGTCCACCCTGACCAGAGCGAACAGGTTCCGGGCATGATCGAGCGTTACTCTGCTGCCATCACTGGTGCAGAAGGCACGATCCACCGTCTGGAAGACTGGGGCCGCCGTCAGCTGGCTTACCCGATCAACAAACTGCACAAAGCACACTACGTTCTGATGAACGTTGAAGCTCCGCAGGAAGTGATCGATGAGCTGGAAACTACCTTCCGCTTCAACGATGCCGTTATCCGCAGCATGGTTATGCGTACCAAACACGCAGTGACCGAAGCATCTCCGATGGTTAAAGCGAAAGACGAGCGCCGTGAGCGTCGCGATGATTTCGCAAACGAAACCGCAGATGATTCTGATGCTGGGGATTCTGAAGAGTAATTTCTGATGACCAACCGTCTGGTGTTGTCCGGCACCGTGTGCAGGACCCCCCTTCGAAAGGTCAGCCCATCAGGAATTCCGCATTGCCAGTTCGTGCTTGAGCATCGTTCTGTGCAAGAGGAAGCCGGGTTTCACCGGCAGGCGTGGTGCCAAATGCCCGTAATTATTAGCGGACACGAAAACCAGGCCATTACTCACAGTTTAACGGTCGGTAGCGCAGTAATCGTTCAGGGGTTCATTTCTTGCCACAAGGCAAAGAACGGCCTGAGCAAAATGGTTCTGCATGCCGAGCAGATTGATTTGATAGATTCTGGAGACTAGCCATATGGCACGTTATTTCCGTCGTCGCAAGTTCTGCCGTTTCACCGCGGAAGGCGTTCAAGAGATCGACTATAAAGATATCGCAACGCTGAAAAACTACATCACCGAAAGCGGTAAGATTGTCCCAAGCCGTATCACCGGTACTCGTGCAAAATATCAGCGTCAGCTGGCTCGCGCTATCAAACGCGCTCGCTACCTGTCTCTGCTGCCGTACACTGATCGTCATCAGTAATCGGGCACGGTCCATTAATACGACTTTAAGAGGATAAGGTAATGCAAGTTATTCTGCTTGATAAAGTAGCAAACCTGGGCAGCCTGGGTGATCAGGTAAACGTTAAAGCGGGTTACGCTCGTAACTTCCTGGTTCCACAGGGTAAAGCTGTTCCAGCTACTAAGAAAAACGTAGAGTTTTTCGAAGCACGTCGTGCTGAACTGGAAGCCAAACTGGCTGACGTTCTGGCGGCTGCTAACGCTCGCGCTGAAGCAATCAACGCACTGGGCACCGTTACCATCGCGTCCAAAGCTGGCGACGAAGGTAAACTGTTCGGTTCCATCGGTACCCGCGATATCGCTGATGCAGTTACTGCGGCAGGCGTTAAAGTGGCTAAGAGCGAAGTTCGTCTGCCGAACGGCGTTCTGCGTACCACTGGTGAGCACGAAGTTGACTTCCAGGTTCACAGCGAAGTGTTCGCTAAACTGGTTGTTAACGTAGTAGCTGAGTAATTTTTTACTCTGCTCGCGTCGAAGCGCCGGCCTTGTGCCGGCGTTTTGCTTTTTAGCGTGACCCTGCGTCATCTTTTGCTCTTGTAAGGTCGCTATTCCTGACGCATTCTCTGATAATAAATTGAAACGCAATTTTATTTATGAGATTTGTCATGGATACTGCTCTGCCCACGCCCGTCTTTGCCCGTCGAAATGTGGCCTATGCCTGCGCCACGCTCTGCTGTCTGCTTTGGGGAAGCTCGTACCCGGCCATTAAAAGTGGCTACGAACTCTTTCAGATCGCGACCGATGATATCCCCTCCAAAGTCGTCTTTGCCGGATACCGTTTTCTGTTTGCCGGCGCGTTGCTGCTGCTTTTTGCCCTGGCCCAGCGAAAACCGATTGGCAGGCTCACGCCCACGCAGTTTGGCCAGCTCACGATCCTCGGACTGACCCAGACCTCCCTCCAGTACACCTTCTTTTATATCGGCCTGGCCTACACGACCGGGGTGAACGGCTCCATCATGAATGCCACCGGGACCTTCTTCAGCGTGCTGCTGGCGCACTTTATCTACCACAACGACAAACTCAGCTATAACAAAACGCTGGGGTGTGTTCTGGGCTTTGCCGGGGTGATGCTGGTGAACTTCCACAGCGGGTTAAGTGAGTTCCAGTTTGTGTGGAAAGGTGACGGATTTGTGGTGCTGGCCGCCTTTATTCTCTCTGCGGCCACGCTTTACGGGAAACGCATTTCCCAGACCGTTGACCCGACGGTGATGACTGGCTGGCAGCTGGGGATAGGCGGGGCGGCACTGGTTGCGGGAGGCTATGCCACGGGCGGGACGCTGGAGGTGCACAGCATGAAAGCCGTCGCCGTGCTTGGGTATCTGACGCTGCTCTCATCCGTGGCGTTCGCCCTGTGGAGCGCGCTGCTGAAAGTAAACCGCGTGAGTATGATTGCCCCGTTCAACTTTGTCATACCTGTAGCAGGGACGGTGCTCTCCGCCATCTTCCTCGGCGAAAACATTCTGGACATCAAATACGCGATTGCGCTGGTGCTGGTCTGTTCGGGGATCTGGTGGGTGAATAAACGGCGTGCCTGAGAACAAAAGTGCCGGGTGGCGGCATCGCCTTACCCGGCCTGGGCCATTAACGTGCTCTGATGAAACTGCCGTCCGGCTGGCGGGTAAACAGTACCTGCTGCCCGTTTCCGGTATCGATCGTTAACCCGGTCACCACGCCGCTGGCGTTCTGACGGATCTGCACCATCTGACCATTTTGCAGGTTGCTGAGCGGCTTGCCTGCCCCCTCGACTTGCGCCATGGCATACACATCCGTTGCTGGCAAATTGTGGTCGCGGAACAGCTGGGCAAGAGTTTTCCCAGGCTCTACGCGATACGAACGCCACTGCTGCTCAATGCCGGTGGGCTGTTGCGCCTGTGGCTCTGAAGGGGCGGCGGCCTGCTCCTGATCTTCCTGAACAGGTTCAGGTTCAACCGGCGCAACCTGGCCCGGATCGTTAGACGGTGTGACCAGCTGCGTCTGCATCGGCTGTGAACCAGGCTGCGGCTGGCTTTGCGACTGGATATCCAGCTCAGCATTCCGGCTGACCGGCGCGGTATCAACGTTGTCACTGCCGGAAGGAAGCAGGAAGCCGATGACGATCAGCAACGCGCCGATGATAATGCCTCTGCGATGCAAAGGCGGCAGCGGGTCCATGATGCGAAAGTTATCCGGCGCATGCCAGATTTTCGCCAGGGTAGGTTTCAGTTCAAATCGCCCGGGCATGGCTCTCCTCCTGCTCCGCGTCTTTTTATCCTGTCCTGAGAAGTGTAGTTTGCTAACTGCCTGATGGGCGTAACAAAGCCAGCTTTCGTGACATATATTAGGGAAAATCCTGACGGCTACTATTGTTTCCGTTTCGTCGCAGTTTGTCACCTTTACTTAAGACAAAGTTTTACCCATAAGGGCATGGCTGATATGCTGCCCGCTACTTTAAATGTGATGGAAGGAAAACCCATGACCACCCCGACTTTTGACACTATCGAAGCGCAGGCAAGCTACGGCATCGGCTTGCAGGTAGGACAGCAGCTGAGCGAATCCGGCCTGGAAGGTCTGTTACCGGAAGCGCTGGTGGCGGGTATCGCTGACGCGCTGGAAGGCAAGCAGCCCGCTGTGCCGGTTGACGTTGTGCACCGTGCGCTGCGTGAAATCCACGAACGTGCTGACGCCGTGCGTCGCGCGCGTTTCGAAGAGATGGCGGCAGAAGGCGTGAAATATCTGGAAGAGAACCGTGAGCGTGAAGGCGTGAACAGCACCGAGTCCGGCTTGCAGTTCCGCGTAATCAATCAGGGTGATGGCGCAATCCCGGCGCGTACCGACCACGTTCGCGTACACTACACCGGTAAGCTGATCGACGGTACCGTGTTCGACAGCTCCGTCGCGCGTGGCGAACCGGCTGAGTTCCCGGTCAACGGCGTTATCGCAGGCTGGATCGAAGCCCTGACCCTGATGCCAGTAGGTTCCAAATGGGAACTGACTATCCCGCACAACCTGGCTTACGGCGAGCGTGGCGCTGGCGCGTCCATTCCGCCATTCAGCACCCTGGTGTTTGAAGTCGAGCTGCTGGAAATCCTGTAATCGGTTTTTCTTATTTTCCTCTCTCCGATCGGGGAGAGGAAAATAGCGATAAAACCCGGAGTTACGACGGAATCAACATTTTGTATTGCAAACGAAACTGTTACGTGTATTTTTGTGAGCTGTTTCGCGCTGTATGAGTGATATGACACTCACTTTCAACATATTATTAACATAATATTCAAATCATAGTATTCATCCCGCCGATTCTTACCTACTATCGATTAGTCCTTACACAGGGGCCGTCATTTATTTGGCGTAAATAAAGGCCAGAAGAGCCTTAACAACACAGACAGGCATAAACAGGAAAATATCACATGGTAGATCAGGTCAAAGTCGCCGCCGCAGAAGAGGCGACGTCTGAACAGTCGCTACGGCGAAATCTCACGAACCGTCACATTCAGCTTATTGCCATTGGCGGAGCCATCGGCACAGGGCTGTTTATGGGCTCGGGCAAAACCATCAGTCTTGCCGGCCCGTCGATCATCTTCGTTTATATGATCATCGGTTTTATGCTCTTTTTCGTGATGCGTGCAATGGGTGAATTGCTGCTCTCGAATCTTGAATACAAATCCTTCAGCGACTTCGCGTCAGACCTGCTCGGCCCGTGGGCGGGCTATTTTACCGGCTGGACCTACTGGTTCTGCTGGGTGGTCACCGGCATGGCTGACGTTGTGGCCATCACGGCGTACGCGCAATTCTGGTTCCCAGGGCTATCGGACTGGGTGGCTTCGCTGGCGGTGATTGTCCTGCTGCTGAGCCTGAACCTCGCCACCGTTAAAATGTTCGGTGAGATGGAGTTCTGGTTCGCGATGATCAAAATCGTCGCCATCATCGCGCTGATTGTCGTCGGGCTGGTGATGGTGCTGACGCACTTCCAGTCGCCAACCGGCGTACAGGCGTCGTTTGCCCATCTGTGGAATGACGGCGGCTGGTTCCCGAAAGGGATCAGCGGCTTCTTTGCCGGCTTCCAGATTGCGGTGTTCGCGTTTGTCGGGATTGAGCTGGTCGGTACCACGGCGGCGGAAACCAAAGATCCGGAGAAATCCCTGCCGCGCGCGATCAACTCCATTCCGCTGCGTATCATCATGTTCTACGTGTTCGCGCTGATCGTCATTATGTCCGTGACGCCATGGAGTTCGGTGGTGCCAACCAAGAGCCCGTTCGTCGAGCTGTTCGTGCTGGTGGGACTGCCTGCTGCCGCGAGCCTGATTAACTTCGTGGTGCTGACCTCTGCGGCCTCTTCCGCGAACAGCGGCGTCTTCTCCACCAGCCGTATGCTGTTCGGTCTGGCGCAGGAGGGCGTTGCTCCGAGCGCGTTTGCCAAACTGTCTAAACGCGCGGTACCGGCGAAAGGGCTGACCTTCTCCTGCATCTGTCTGCTGGGCGGTGTGGTGATGCTCTACGTCAACCCGAGCGTAATCGGCGCGTTCACCATGATCACTACGGTGTCGGCGATCCTGTTCATGTTCGTCTGGACCATTATCCTCTGCTCATACCTGGTGTACCGCAAACAGCGTCCACACCTGCATGAGAAGTCGATCTACAAGATGCCGCTGGGCAAGCTGATGTGCTGGGTGTGCATGGCGTTCTTCGTCTTCGTGCTGGTGCTGCTGACGCTGGAAGAAGATACCCGCCAGGCGCTGATCGTCACGCCGCTGTGGTTTATTGCGCTGGGGCTGGGCTGGCTGTTTATCGGTAAGAAACGTATGGCGGGCATGCGTTAAGCATGTTGCCGGGTGGCGCTGACGCTTACCCGGCCTACGTTCGCGGACGTTGTAGGCCCGGTAAGCGCTAGCGCCGCCGGGCTTTTTTATTCCCCCGCTAATGCACGCGGGAACAGAACGTTATTCTCAAGACTGATGTGTTCCATCAGATCGTCGATCATCTCGTTAATGCCGTTGTACATGGCTTTCCAGGTGGTGCACGCCTCTGGCGGCGGTGTGACGTTGTCGGTGGTGTGTTTAATCACTTCCAGCAGTTCGCCGGCGTCATCATGTTCGCTTTCCATCACGCTGATGGGCCCCATGGCCTGGCTGCCCATGCCCTGTTTGATCATCGGGAAGAGGATCTGCTCCTCTTTCATCATGTGGCTGGAAAGTTCTTCGTGCAGCATGGTCAGGTATTTCGCCAGGCCGCGCGGTACGGAAGGTTTATCGGCATGAACGCGTTCAACTTTGGTCGCCTGTAAAATCAGCTCCGGCAGCTGCTGGCGGTGACGATCGTGGTAACGCACAATGATATGGTCGATGATTTCAGCCAGCGGCGCAGTGCGCCAGTCTTTGTCGACGGGCTGTTCAGCCAGCTGAGCCAGCTCCGCTTCGATAGCCTCTACATCCAGCTCTTTACGCGACGCTGCGCGCGCCAGCGTTTGCTTACCACCGCAGCAGTAATCCATATCATATTTACGGAACAGCGCAGAAGCGCGAGGGATGGAGAGCGCCAGCTCGCCTAAGGGTTGGTCGCGGAAGGCCATAGCAGTTACCTCATCATCAGAAATATAAGATGCATTTTAAATGCATCTTTAAGTGGATACTATAACCCTTTAGAGGCAAGGGTGAAAACGAGAAAGGGATCACAAAAAAAGCATGCTTTTAACTTGCTGATTGAATGCAGAAAAGGGCTTTCGAAAGTTTTTAAAGGTGGAGAAACAGTAAACAACCTGCCGCGCGTGCCGATAGATACAGGTCAGACAATACCTGTATATAAATAAGGCAACGCATGTTTAAACGTATAAAAGTCATTACTCTTTTGATTTCGGTGCTGCTTGTGCTCGGCATCATGCAGCTGATCTCCGCTGGCATTTTCATTAATGCACTCAATAACGATAAAGAGAACTTCACCGTTTCTCAGCTTTCCAGCCAGAACGTTGCGGAGTTTACCGACGCCTGGATCAGCCTGAACCAGGCGCGCGTCACCCTCAACCGCGGCATGCTGCGCCTGCAAAGCAGCATGGCGTCGCAGATTAACGGCGGGCAGTTGAACGAGCTGGTCAATACCGCGAAAAACCTGCTGGCCGATGCCCAGACCCATTACGATAAATACTATGCGCTGCCGGAAACGCCGGGTATGGACGAGCACCTGGCCGATCGCCTGGAAGAGCAGTACCGCGTCTACTCCGCCACGCTGACGCAAATGAACGTTCTGCTGGGGCAGGGCAATCTGGAAGATATGTTCAAACAAAATGCCGAACAGAAGCAGACCGCGATGCAAAAGGTTTATCGCGAGTGGCGTGAGGCGCAGGCCGCGCTGACCGCCAAAGGTATCCAGGACAATGAAAGCGACTACAAACGCATTCTGTGGATCCTTTCTGCGGTGATGCTGCTGGTGATCGCGGTGATTATTTCCAGCTGGATTGCGATGCGCCGCGTGCTGCTGCTGCCGCTGGAAGAGGTGATCAACCATATCCGCGCCATTGCCGCAGGGGATTTAACCCAGCCGATTCAGGCTGAGGGTAAAAATGAAATGGCGATCCTGGCGCGCAACGTTCAGGAGATGCAGACTGCGCTGGCCAACACGGTGGGCGTGGTGCGTGAAGGCGCAGATACCATCTACACCGGCGCGGGTGAAATCTCGGCGGGCAGCAACGATCTCTCCTCCCGTACCGAGCAGCAGGCCGCTTCTCTGGAAGAGACGGCAGCCAGCATGGAACAGTTAACCGCCACCGTGAAGCAAAACGCCGATAACGCGCGTCAGGCGTCACGCCTGGCGCTGGACGCCTCCTCCACCGCGAAGAAGGGTGGTAACGTGGTGGAAGGCGTGGTGCGGACGATGGACGAAATCGCCACCAGTTCCAGCAAAATCGCGCAAATTACTAACGTGATCGACGGCATTGCTTTCCAGACCAATATTCTGGCGCTGAACGCGGCGGTAGAAGCGGCGCGCGCGGGCGAGCAGGGACGTGGCTTCGCGGTTGTCGCGGGCGAGGTGCGTACCCTTGCCCAGCGCAGTGCGCAGGCGGCGAAAGAGATCAAAGCGCTGATCGATGATTCCGGCGAACGCGTCAACGCGGGTTCTCAGCTGGTGAATGAGGCGGGCGCGACGATGGCGGAGATCGTCAATGCGGTTACGCGCGTGACGGACATCATGGGTGAGATTGCGTCGGCCTCCGACGAACAGAGCCGCGGTATCGACCAGGTGGGTCAGGCGGTGGCGGAGATGGATCGCGTCACCCAGCAGAACGCCTCGCTGGTGGAAGAGTCTGCGGCGGCAGCGGCGGCGCTGGAAGATCAGGCTGCACGCCTGAACGACGCGGTGGCGGTGTTTAAGATCACCCGCAATCAGGCGGTGAAAGCCGCGCCGGTAAAGACCTATGTACCTAAAGCGCAGCTCGTCGCGGCGGCGTCTGAAGCGAACTGGGAAACGTTCTGATACTGTGCCGGGTGGCGCTGACGCTTACCCGGCCTACGGTTTTGTAGGCCCTGCAAGCGAAGCGCCGCCGGGCGAAAAGCTCACCCCTCCGACGCCGGAACGACCATCGGTTTTTCCGGCTTCGCTCTCACCGCAATCACCACCCCAACGACCAGCAGCGCGATCCCGCAGGCCGTTAGTAACGGCGGCACGCTCTGGCGCATCAGGAAGGTATAGAGCAGCCCGGCCAGTGTCTCAAAGACAATCAGCGGCCCTAATATCACCGTCGGCAGCTTCTGGCTGGCAATGTTCCAGCACAGCGCGCCCACCCACGAACAGAGCACGGCAATGGCGACCATTAACCCGACGAATACCCACGGGCGCGGTCCGAGGGGCAGGGTAAATGCCGGTTGCTGGCTACCCAGCCAGACACACGCGCCCACATAGCCCAGCAACGAGACAGGGAGGGTGACCAGCGCCTGCGCCGTGGCCCACATCATCGGATGCTTATCCGGGTTTTCCCGCAGCCAGCGTGCGTTGCGCAGGGCATACCAGGCCCAACAGACAACCGAAATAAACGCCAGAAAGATCCCTGAACCGTAACGCCACAAGCTGAAGTTTTCGAGGCCGTGGCGAAGCTCGGCAATATTCACGCACACCAGCCCCACGGCAATGCAGACCAGCGCCGGCGCCATTTTTGACCACGCCAGTTTGCCGTCACGCTGGCTGTAAAGCAGGTTCGCGAAAACCGGGATGACCACCGGCAGCGTGCCGATAATCATGGTCGACACCGGCGCACCGGTGCGCTGAATGGCGCTCGCCAGACAGACGTAGTAGATCAGATTACCCATCATGGTCAGCGCCAGCGCGGTGAGCCAGTCCTGGCGGCCCAGCTGACGCAGACGCGTGCGCCCCAGCCACGCCAGCGGCACGGCAATCAGCCCCAGCGCCAGGTAACGTCCGGTCGACTGCAATATTGCCGGGTACTCCGGCACAATCAGCGGGCCGACAAAAATCAGCCCCCACATCAAACCCGCAAGCAGGGCATACAACACGCCGCTAATCATTTTTCCATCCATCTTGATTCACTTTGCGCTCAGTGTAGGAGGGCAAAACGGGCGCGTATTGTATGAGGTTGCGCATTAGCGCGGCATAACCTGTTTCTGGTAGCGCACGGGCGTGATGCCGTAGCGACGGGTGAAGGCGCGGGTCAGGTGCGACTGATCGGTCAGCCCGGTCGCGGCGGCCACCTCGGCGGCAGGCATGCCATGGGTGAGGAATGCTTTGGCGCGCCACAGCCGGATGGCCATCAGCATCTGGTGGGGCGTAACGTGGAAATGGGCTTTGAACTGGCGCTGAAAATGGTACGGGCTGAGCGAGACAACGTTAGCCAGCTCGTCCAGGGTCAGCGAGCGCATATAGTTGTCGTGCAGGTAGTCGCGAACGCGTTCGAAGTGGTGCGTGGCCTCCTGCACCACCGGCGCATGGTGGGCCAGCGGCTGAAAAGTCTGAATCAAATCCAGTAGCAGCCCCTTCTGCGCCAGCGGATCGTCCGTGTGCCACAGGCCATAAATCAACTGGCCTATCTGTTGCGAGCGCAGCGGATCGTGACGCGTGACGTCGCTAAACCACCAGTGACGCAGGCCAGTGACCTCTTCCAGCAGGTCGGGTTCGATGTAGACCATCCGGTAGCGCCAGCCGCCTTCAGTGGCGGATTCCCCGGTGTGGATCTCGTCCGGGTTCATGGTCACGACGGATTTTTCCGCGGCAAGATGCTGGGTACCGCGATAGCGGAAGCGTTCGGCACCGGTTTCGATGGTGCCGATACCGAAGGCTTCATGAGTGTGCGGCTCGAAGGCGTAGTCAGAGATATGGGCGTGATAAAGCTCCAGGCCCGGCAGCTGCGCCAGATGGCGAAAGCGCGCGCTGTCTCTCTCATCAGTGAACTGTTCCGGTACGCCTTGCACGGTGAGCCTCCTTGTGGGTCATCGCTTCATTATCAGAGATGACCCGAGGGGATGCCACAAAAAATAACCAATTTTTAACAACTACAGGATGGCTTTGACGCTTTCCGCCAGCGGTGTGGTTGGGCGGCCGATCAGTTTGCTCAGGGTTCGGCTGTCGTCGAACAGGCCGCCTTTGGACGCGCCGGTGTCGGAGTCCGCCAGCATTTCCGCCAGCCCGGCAGGCAGACCAACGCCCTTCAGCGCAGCGGCGAAATCGGCTTCGCTGAGGTTCTGATACGTTACCGGCTTACCGCTCTGCTTGCTCAGTTCCGCAGCCAGTTCGCTCAGCGTCCAGGCATTATCACCCGCCAGTTCATACACCTTGCCGGCATGACCCTCTTCAGAAATCACTTTCGCTGCCGCCGCCGCGTAATCCGCACGGGTCGCAGAGGCAATTTTGCCTTCGCCTGCGGCCCCCATAAACACGCCGTGTTCCAGCGCTGGCGGCGCGCTTGCCAGGTAGTTTTCGGTGTACCAGCCGTTGCGCAGCAGGGCGTAAGGCACGCCGGAGGCCGCCAGGGCATTTTCGGTTTCGACGTGCTCAACGTGCAGACCCAGCGGGGATTTGTCAGCATGCAGCAGGCTGGTATAGGCGATGAATTTCACCCCGGCGGCTTTGGCGGCGTTTATCACGTTCTGGTGCTGTACGGCGCGCTGGCCCACTTCGCTGGAGGAGATGAGCAGTAGTTTATCCACGCCGTTCAGCGCGGTGGTAAATGCGGCTTCATCGGTGTAATCCGCCTGACGCACAACGACCCCTTGCTGACGCAACGCTTCGGCTTTCGCCAGGTTACGCACAATAGCCACGATCTGGCTGGCCGGAACGGTTTTCAGCAGTTCTTCAATAACGTGTTGGCCAAGCTGGCCGGTTGCGCCGGTAATCGCGATCATGATGAATCTCCTTCGTGTTTGTCTGGTGTTGTGGCACACTATCACCATAACTAACTTTTAGTAAGTACGTACAAAAAGGTAAGTATGAAAACAACAATACCAACGCTCAGCGAGCAAATGCGCGATGGCAACCTCTTTGCGGAACAGTGCCCGTCACGGGAGGTGCTCAAACACGTAACCAGCCGCTGGGGCGTGCTGATCCTGGTGGCGTTACGTCAGGGGACGCATCGCTTCAGCGATCTGCGCCGCAAGATGGGCGGCGTCAGCGAGAAGATGCTGGCTCAGTCTTTACAGGCGCTGGAACATGACGGGTTTGTCGATCGCGTGTCGTATCCGGTCGTGCCGCCGCATGTGGAGTATAGCCTGACGCCGCTGGGGCGGGAGGTAAGCGAGAAGGTGGCCGCGCTGGCCGACTGGATTGAGGTCAATACGCCGCAGGTGATGGCGAATAGGGACGAGCGTGCGGCATGAAATGCCGGGTGGCGCTTGCGCTTACCCGGCCTACGGGATCGAGGATTGCGGGTAGGCCGGGTAAGGCGAAGCCGCCACCCGGCACAATCATCGCTACCTGCTCAAATCCACCTGATAAATCGCGAACCCAATATCATCCGTCGCGACCTTTTGCATCGGATACTGCGCCTTATCCTTGATAAACGCGGCTGCTTTATCGGACGGAGATGTCTCAAAGCGAATATCCAGCTTAGTGTCGCTGTGGATCGGCGCAAGTCGCCAGTTGTTATCCACCGCCGGATGAATTTCACCCGCCTTTTTCGACTCCGCGCTGATCCACGCCGCCAGCACCGAACGGTTCTCATCCGGTGAGGCAAAGGCGATATGGCTGTCACCCGTACCGGCAAACTTACCGCCATAGGCGCGGTAGTTGTTGGTCACCACCAGGAAAGTGGCATTAGGATCAATCGCTTTGCCGTTGAAGGTCAGGTTTTTGATGCGTTCTGCCTGCGGATTAATGGCCTGACATTCGCCGTCATATTTCGCGGGCTGGGTAACGTCAATCTGATAATCCACGCCGTCGATCACGTCGAAGTTGTAGGTGCGGAAACCGTCCCAGTTAATCAGCGACTGCGGTTTGCTGCTGTGCGGATCGATCTGGTTGAACTGTCCGGCAGAGCACTCCAGCCACTCCTTCACCTCTTTCCCGGTGGCTTTCACCACCACGAGTGTGTTGGGATAGAGGTAGAGATCGGCGGCATTACGGAAGGTCAGCTGGCCTTTTTCCACCTCAACGTAGCTGGCCGGATCGTTCTTACGTCCGCCCACTTTGAATGGCGCCGCGGCAGACAGTACCGGCAGATTTGCCAGATCCGGATCGCCCTGAATATAGTGCTCCGCATAGGCTTTCTGCGCCATGTTGACTACCTGCACGGTCGGATCATCCTGTACCAGCGCGAGGAAGCTGTACATGTTATCAGCCGATTTACCGATCGGCTTGCTGACAAATTCACGCGTCGCGTCGTGGTCATGCTTCAGGACGTCGACCAGCTTTTTATCTTCCCCTGCCAGAGATTTTTTGGCCGCTGCGTCGTAGATCGGACGCGCTTCCGCTTTCGACTGCGTGACTTTCCAGCTTCCGCTGTCGTTATTCAGCACCAGATCCACCACGCCAAGGTGGTCACCCCACATGCCCGGCATCACCGATGGCACACCGTTGAGCGTCCCTTTTTCGATGTCCGCGCCTTTGATATCAGCGAAATCTTTGCCCGGGAAGACGGCATGGGCGTGACCAAACAGGATCGCATCCACGCCCGGCACCTGGCTGAGATAGTACACGGAGTTCTCAGCCATCACCTGATACGGGTCGGCCGAGAGGCCGGAGTGGGCCACGACGACCACCACATCCGCCCCTTTCGCCCGCATCTCCGGCACGTATTTGCGCGCGGTTTCGGTAATGTCGTTGACGGTTACTTTCCCGTCGAGGTTGGCTTTATCCCACGTCATGATCTGCGGCGGTACAAAACCGATATAGCCGATTTTCAGCGTCTGTTTTTTACCGTCCTGGTCGACAACCTCGGTCTCTTTAATCAGATAAGGGGTGAAGCGCGGCTTCTTCGTCTTAACGTCGATGATATTGGCGTTAACGTACGGGAATTTTGCCCCTGCCAGCGCGTCGTGCAGGTATTTCAGGCCGTAGTTAAATTCGTGGTTGCCCAGGTTGCCAACCGCATAATCCAGGGTGTTCATCGCTTTATAGACAGGGTGGATCTCGCCTTTTTTCAGCCCCTTCGCCGCCATGTAGTCTCCGAGCGGGCTGCCCTGAATTAAGTCCCCGTTATCGACCAGCACGCTGTTTTTCACTTCACCGCGGGCGGCGTTGATCAAACTTGCCGTGCGTACCAGTCCGAATTTTTCCGTAGGGGTATCTTTGTAGTAATCGAAGTCCATCATATTGCTGTGCAGATCGGTGGTTTCCAGAATACGGAGATCCACCGTCGCTGCCTGAACGCTTGCCGCAATCAGCGTTGCCAGGAGCGTTGCGCTAAACTTAATCATCTGAGGAGTCCTTTTTTCGATCCAAGCCACAAAAGAATATGTATGTAGTATTTGTTGCTTACAGAAGTGTGAATGCTGCCAGAAAAAAGGGCGCTGAAACCAGAATTGCTTCACAGATAGCGGAATTGTTCACATTACGATATAACTAAAACAATAAGTTATGCCCACTGCGTTAACGAAGAGGTGGAGAATGTTAGATAAAATTTGTCAGCTCGCACGGGATGCGGGTGATGCCATTATGCAGGTGTACGACGGTGCGAAACCGATGGATGTTGTCAGCAAAGCGGATGACTCCCCGGTGACGGCGGCGGATATCGCGGCGCATGCGGTGATCCTGAAAGGTTTGCAGGCCCTGACGCCGGATATTCCGGTCCTTTCTGAAGAAGCGCCCCAGAGCTGGGATGAACGTCAGCACTGGCAGCGTTACT
Organism: Enterobacter sp. MGH119; assembly: GCF_001037675.1. Taxonomy (NCBI): domain Bacteria; kingdom Pseudomonadati; phylum Pseudomonadota; class Gammaproteobacteria; order Enterobacterales; family Enterobacteriaceae; genus Enterobacter; species Enterobacter sp. MGH119. Next base: position 80,322 of record NZ_KQ089931.1, read on the forward strand.
GGCTTGTCGACCCGCTGGACGGCACGAAAGAGTTTATCAAGCGTAACGGTGAATTCACCGTCAACATCGCTCTGATTGAAAACGGGAAAGCGGTACTGGGCGTGGTTTATGCCCCGGTGATGAAGGTGATGTACAGCGCGGCGGAAGGTAAAGCCTGGAAGGAAGAGTGCGGCGTGCGTAAGCAGATCCAGGTGCGTGATGCCCGTCCTCCGCTGGTGGTGATCAGCCGCTCGCACAGTGACAGCGAGCTGGAGGAGTATCTGCAACAGCTGGGTGAACACCAGACGACGTCGATTGGCTCGTCGCTGAAGTTCTGTCTGGTGGCGGAAGGGCAGGCGCAGCTGTACCCCCGTTTCGGGCCGACGAACGTCTGGGATACGGCGGCAGGGCATGCGGTGGCGGCGGCCGCTGGCGCGCATGTGCATGACTGGCAGGGTAAGCCACTGGACTACACCCCGCGCGAGTCATTCCTGAATCCGGGCTTCCGGGTGTCACTTTACTGAGTCAGCAGCTTATGCAGCAGGGCAACCACCTGCTGCACCTCATCCTGCGTCAGCGCGCCGTCTTTAACCCACTCTACGCGACCGTTTTTGTCCAGCACGACAATCGCTGAACTCTCCTCTTCCAGCTGCCACGCCTTACGCGTCACGCCGTTGCTGTCGACAATAAACTGCGACCAGGGATAGAGCTTCTTATTGCTCTCAAGGCTTGAGCGCACAAACATGCCGGAGCCGGGAATGGCGTCGTCGGTGTTCACGATGGTAGTGGTCTGGTAGCGATCGTGCGGGAGTTTTGCGGCCTTGATCGCCTCCACGAGGGTAGCGTTTTTCTCTTTAGCGGATGTACGTCCGGCAATATGTTGTACAACTCTCACTTTGCCCGCAAGCTGCGCGCTATTCCAGGCTTTATAGCTAAACTTATCATTGTCGAGAATCAATTCTCCCCGGTCAGCAATCCCGACCGGCGGGACACGTTGTCCTTTTTCAATGTTGTGTGCGGAAGCCATCAGCGGCAGCAACAGGCAAGCTGCTGCCAGGAGGTTACGTAGGGTCATGGTGTTTCCTTATTGTTAGCAGGTGATCCGACCACTTGGTCATGCGCTTTTAATCATAAGTGCGATCAATAGGCTTTTCCCGCAATCCCGATGCCAGTTTGCGGGCGAACGCACATATCTATGCAAAAACGACGGCATATACTGCGCTGTATCACGCTTTGCAAAGATTATTCTGAATAATTGTAATCAAACGGTAAATAAACTTATGCACACTGGGTAAGTACGAGGTTCTGGTCTATAGTCATTGGGCATCAAAATTTGCGCTCAGGACAGTCGGGCCGATTGTGGCACCGCAAGAGCGTATGATTCGCAGGAGATACAAGAATGAAAATTTTCCAACGCTACAACCCGCTTCAGGTGGCGAAGTACGTGAAGATCCTGTTCCGTGGACGGTTGTACATCAAGGATGTTGGCGCTTTTGAGTTCGATAAGGGCAAAATCCTTATCCCGAAAGTGAAGGACAAACAGCACTTGTCTGTGATGTCCGAAGTCAACCGTCAGGTTATGCGTCTGCAAACTGAGATGGCTTAACCAACGTGCTATGCAGTAGTTGTTAAAAAGACGGCTCCCAATGGGAGCCGTTGATGTTTGTAGGGCCAGTCCAGAGACATACCCTGAAGCAGATAGTTTTGACTTGGCGTTATTTGTATTAACGGGCATAACCATGAATTGATGAAGTTTTTCTTAAAATCTTTTTCAGTGCTAAAAATTGATATAAAACATTAAAAACTTGGATCACTATTGGACTTATTATCCATGGCATAAACAATACCCCTATACTTTTTATAAGCGAGTTGTAAAAAGGTCAGCTTTAACTGTTGGCTGAGAAGGGAAGCCGTTACGCATGGAAAATAAATGGAATAATTATGCATCGAGATCTGGTTTTTAAAAATAAGAATATATTTGTGTTATTTATGTTAGCTACCATAGGATATGGGATTTGGCGCATGCTTGGTGACTTTTTTTACCTTGAACAGACTATAGTTTATCGGCATGCCGTAGCTGATAAGTCTATGTTGTATATCACGGAAAGCAGCGCGGGTGCGACGACTTCTTTCGTATATAAATATTATCTTTACACGGCACAAAAGACCGATGAAGTTTTTTTAGAAGACATTAAAAATGGTTATGAACCTTTCCTTGTCACCACCGATCCTGGCGTGAAAGTTAGCATTGAAGACAGAACGATTTTTCTTAAAGTAAACGGGGATATTTTTAAATTTAATAATATCGTAGGCTCTGCCTTTATTTATCTCAATTCGTCCCCCTTCTAAGGACTTAAAAAATTATTTAAATTACATAAACGGCAGCTTCCGTTTTAAAACAAAAAGGGCAGCTCAACGCTGCCCTTCATAAATTACGCCGACACCTTCTCTTCCGCATCCGGCAGTTTCGGCACCAGCACGGTCGGTTTGCTATCAATACGCGTTACCAGCAGCTGATCGATGCGGTAGTTATCGATATCCACCACTTCAAACTTGAAGCCGGAGAACTTCACCGAGTCGGTACGTTTCGGGATTTTACGTAGCATAAACATCATAAAGCCGCCGATGGTCTCGTAGTTTCCGGACTGCGGGAACTCGTCGATGTCGAGCACGCGCATGACGTCTTCAATCGGCGTACCGCCATCGATGAGCCATGAATTTTCGTCACGCTGAACAATCTGCTCTTCCAGCCCCTGGCCGACCAGGTCGCCCATCAGGGTCGTCATAACGTCGTTGAGGGTGATAATGCCCACCACCAGCGCGTATTCGTTCATGATCACCGCGAAGTCTTCCCCGGCGGTTTTGAAACTTTCCAGCGCTTCGGAGAGCGTCAGGGTGTCCGGCACTATCAGGGTGTTGCGGATCTGCACGCCGCTGTTCAGCGCCAGGCTCTGGTTTGCCAGCACGCGGTTCAGCAGGTCTTTGGAGTCCACATAACCGATGATATGGTCGATATCTTCGTTACAGACCAGGAACTTGGAGTGCGGATGCTGCGCCACTTTGGTCTTCAGGCTCTGCTCGTCTTCATGCAGATCGAACCAGATGATGTTTTCACGGCCGGTCATGGAGGACGGCACGGTACGGGATTCCAGTTCGAAAACGTTCTCAATCAGCTCGTGCTCCTGCTTGCGCAGCACGCCTGCCAGCGCCCCGGCTTCCACCACGGCATAAATATCATCGGAGGTGATGTCGTCTTTACGCACCATCGGCAGCTTGAAGATGCGGAAAATGACGTTCGCCAGGCCGTTAAAGAACCACACCAGCGGACGGAAGACATAAAGGCAGAAGCGCATCGGGTTGATGATACGCAAAGCCACAGCTTCTGGCGCAATCATACCGATGCGTTTCGGGGTCAGGTCCGCGAATAAAATGAACAAGCCGGTCACCAGGGAGAAGGAGAGGATGAAGCTCAACTGCTCGGCCAGCTCTACGGACATGTACTTAACAAAGAGGCCATAAAACGCCGGAGAAAACGCTGCATCACCCACGATACCGCCAAGAATGGCGACCGCGTTCAGGCCAATCTGCACCACGGTAAAGAACATGCCGGGGTTTTCCTGCATTTTCAGAATGCGTGATGCGTTGATGTTGCCCTCGTCGGCAAGCAGCTTCAGTTTGATTTTACGGGAGGCAGCCAGCGAGATCTCCGATATCGAGAAAAATGCACTGACGGCAATAAGACAAAGTATTACTAAAATACTGTTTAACATAGTTTATCCGGCTTCTCGCCAGATCCTCAGAAGGGGAGTTGATACCATTCGTGTGAAGACACATTGAAGTCAGCTCGTAGCGTTGAGCCGATTATTTCAGCGGTAGTATAGCGTAAAGACGTGTAAACCTGCCAGAGGTCACGTTTTCGGCAAAAAGTGGCCGGAGGGAGAGGCTGTGCGCCACGCGGCTCGCGTGGCGCTGAAGCCGTAATCAGTCCTGTTGTGGAGGCAGACAGACGCCGATGCCGCCAATGCCGCAGTAGCCGTACGGATTTTTATGCAGGTACTGCTGGTGGTCGTCTTCGGCATAGTAGAACGGTTTCGCGGTAGCGATTTCCGTCGTGACCTGACGTTTATCACCGGCCGCCTGCATCGCTTCCTGGAAACGCGTCAGGCTGGCGTGGGCCGCGGCCTCCTGCTCTGGGGTGAGCGGGTAGATGGCCGAACGGTATTGGGTGCCGTGATCGTTACCCTGACGCATGCCCTGCGCCGGGTCATGGTTTTCCCAGAACACCTGGAGCAGCTGTTCATAGCTAATGACGCTCGGGTCATACACCACACGCACCGCTTCAGCATGACCGGTCTCACCGGAACAGACTTCGCGGTAGGTTGGGTTAGGCGTATATCCTCCGGTGTAGCCCGCAGCGGTGCTGTACACGCCCGGCAGTTGCCAGAACAGGCGTTCTACGCCCCAGAAGCAGCCCATGGCAAACAGGGCGATCTCCATTCCATCAGGAACGTTTGTCATTGAATGGTTGTTTACGGCGTGTAATGTCGCCACTGGCATAGGGGTGTTGCGTCCCGGTAACGCATCGGCTTGTGATACCAGATGCTTTTTATCAAATAAACTCACGGTGGGGCCTCCGGGGTAGCGTTGTTTCGGTTAAGGTTGTCACGAAGCGTTTAATTGAACACAATAAATGCGATGAATGAGTCTAGATTTAATCATAAGAAATATTTGGGTGTTACACCCTTTTTCAACCCGTAATTTGGGTTTTTGGCTTTCAGGCCGTATTTTGCCGCGGAGCGGCACTGCATTTGCTTCCAGGGTGGAAACAGGGATATTCAGGAGAAAACGTGACAAAGATCCGCCAGTTATGTTTAGTCAGCTTACTGCTGACCAGCGGGATTGCCAGCGCGGCGAATGTCCGTTTGCAGGTTGAGGGGTTATCCGGGGCGCTGGAAAAAAACGTGCGTGCGCAGCTTTCTACTATCCAGAGCGATGAGGTCACGCCGGATCGGCGTTTTCGCGCGCGCGTGGATGACGCCATTCGCGAAGGCTTAAAGGCGTTGGGGTACTACGAACCCACCATCGATTTCGATTTACGCCCGCCGCCGGCAAAAGGACGTCAGGTGTTGATTGCCCGCGTCTCGCCGGGCGAACCCGTCCTGATTGGCGGCACGAACGTGGTGCTGCGCGGCGGCGCGCGCACGGATCGTGACTACCTGGATCTGCTCAGCACCCGTCCGAAAGTGGGCACTGTGCTCAATCACGGGGATTACGATCGTTTTAAAAAATCATTAACCAGCGTTTCGCTGCGCAAAGGCTACTTCGACAGCCAGTTCAACAAAAGCCAGCTAGGCGTTGCGCTTGAGCGACGTCAGGCATTCTGGGATATCGATTACGACAGCGGCGAGCGCTACCGGTTTGGCGATGTGACCTTCGAAGGATCGCAAATCCGTGATGAGTATCTGCAAAACCTGGTGACGTTTAAAAAGGGCGACTACTACCAGTCCAGCGATCTGGGCGAGCTGAACCGTCGTTTGTCCGCGACGGGCTGGTTTAACTCCGTGGTGGTAGCACCGGAATTTGAAAAATCCCGTAAAACGAAAGTGTTACCGCTGCATGGCGTGGTCTCTCCGCGCACCGAAAACACCATTGAGACCGGTGTCGGCTACTCCACGGACGTCGGCCCGCGCGTGAAAGCCTCGTGGAAAAAACCGTGGATGAACTCCTACGGCCACAGCCTGACCACCAGCGTGAGCCTGTCTGCGCCTGAACAGCAGCTGGACTTCAGCTATAAAATGCCGCTGCTGAAAAATCCGCTTGAGCAATACTACCTCGTGCAGGGCGGCTTTAAGCGTACCGATTTGAACGATACCGAGCAGGACTCGACGACGCTTGCGGTATCACGCTTCTGGGATCTCTCCAGCGGCTGGCAGCGCGCCATTAACCTGCGCTGGAGCCTCGACCACTTTACCCAGGCAAACGTTACCAACACCACCATGCTGCTTTATCCGGGCGTGATGATCAGCCGTACCCGCTCGCGCGGTGGCCTGATGCCGACCTGGGGCGACTCTCAGCGCTACTCCATCGATTACTCCAACACTGCGTGGGGCTCCGACGTAGACTTCTCCGTCTTTCAGGCGCAAAACGTCTGGATCCGCACGCTGTACGACAAACACCGCTTTGTGATGCGCGGTAATCTCGGCTGGATCGAAACCGGTGATTTCGAACGCGTCCCGCCGGATCTGCGCTTCTTCGCCGGGGGCGACCGCAGCATTCGCGGGTATAAGTACAAATCGATCTCACCTGAAAACGACAAAGGCCAGTTGACCGGGGCCTCTAAACTGGCGACCGGCTCGCTGGAGTACCAGTACAACGTCAGCGGCAAGTGGTGGGGAGCGATGTTCGTTGACGGCGGTGAAGCGGTGAACGATATCCGCCGCAGCGATTTCAAAACCGGCGCGGGCGTAGGCGTGCGCTGGCAGTCACCGGTCGGGCCCATCAAGCTCGATTTCGCCGTTCCGGTGGGCGACAAAGATGAACACGGTTTACAGTTTTACATCGGTCTGGGGCCTGAATTATGAGTTTATGGAAGAAGATAAGCCTCGGGGTGCTGATTTTTATCGTATTACTGCTCGGTACGGTGGCGTTTCTGGTGGGCACCACCACGGGCCTGCATCTGCTGTTTAACGCCGCGAACCGCTGGGTGCCAGGGCTGGAAATCGGCCAGGTAACGGGCGGCTGGCGCGATCTGCGCCTGAAAAATATCCGTTACGAACAGCCCGGCGTGGCGGTGAACGCGGGCGAGTTTCATCTGGCGGTCAAGCTCGGCTGCCTGCGTGACAGCCAGCTGTGCGTAAACGATCTGTCGCTAAAAGACGTTAACGTGGCGATAGATTCCAAAAAAATGCCGAAGTCTGAGCCTGTCGAAGAAGAGGACAGCGGCCCGCTGAATCTCTCCACGCCGTACCCGATTGCGCTCTACCGGGTTGCGCTGGATAACGTCAATATCAAAATCGACGATACGACGGTATCCGTGATGGATTTCACCTCCGGTCTGCGCTGGCAGGAGAAAAACCTCACCCTGACCCCAACCTCCCTGCAAGGGCTGCTGATTGCGCTGCCGAAGGTGGCCGACGTGGCGCAGGAAGAGATCGTCGAGCCGAAGATCCAGAACCCGCAGCCGGAAGAAAAACCGCTGGGCGAAACGCTGAAAGATCTCTTCTCGAAACCGGTTCTGCCGGAGATGACCGACGTGCATCTGCCGCTGAACCTCAATATCGAAGAGTTTAAGGGCGAGCAGCTGCGTCTGACCGGCGATACCGATCTGACAGTCTTCAACATGCTGCTTAAAGTCAGCAGCATCGACGGCAACATGAAGCTCGACGCGCTGGATATCGACTCCAGTCAGGGCTCGGTGAACGCCTCAGGCAACGCGCAGCTGCGCGACAACTGGCCGGTTGATATTACGCTGAACAGCGCCCTGAACATCGATCCGCTGAAGGGCGAAAAGGTGAAGGTGAAGGTCGGCGGCGCGCTGCGTGAGAAGCTGGAGTTCGGCGTGAACCTTTCCGGACCGGTGGATATGGTGCTGCGCGGGCAAACCCAGCTGGCAGAGGCCGGTTTACCGCTCAACCTTGAGGTTGTCAGCAAGCAGCTTTACTGGCCGTTCACCGGCGAAAAACAGTTCCAGGCTGACGATCTGAAGCTGAAGCTGAGTGGCAAAATGACCGACTACACGCTGTCGTTCCGCACGGCAGTGAAGGGGCAGGGGGTACCGCCCGCCGATATCACCCTGGATGCGAAGGGTAACGAGTTGCAGGTTAACCTCGACAAGCTGACCGTGGCGGCGCTGGAAGGAAAAACAGAGCTGACCGCGCTGCTCGACTGGCAGCAGGCGATCAGCTGGCGCGGCGAGCTGAAGCTGACCGGGATCAACACCGCTAAAGAGGTCCCGGACTGGCCGTCAAAACTGGATGGCCTGATCAAAACCCGCGGTAGCCTGTACGGTGGCACCTGGCAGATGGACGTGCCGGAACTCAAGCTCACCGGCAACGTGAAGCAGAACAAAGTCAACGTAGAGGGCTCGCTTAAGGGCAACAGCTATCTCCAGTGGGTGATCCCGGGCCTGCACGTGGCGCTGGGCCGCAACACGGCAGATATCAAAGGCGAGCTGGGGGTGAAAGATCTCGATCTGGATGCCACCATCGACGCGCCAAATCTCGATAACGCCCTGCCGGGTCTTGGCGGCACGGCGAAGGGGTTAGTGAAGGTTCGCGGTACGGTGGAGGCACCGCAGCTGCTGGCGGACATCACCGCTAATAACCTGCGCTGGCAGGAACTTTCCATTGCCCGCGTGCGCGTCGAAGGGGACGTGAAATCCACCGATCAGATCGGCGGAAACCTGGACCTGCGCGTGGAGCGTATCTCCCAGCCGGACGTGAACATCAGTCTGGTCACGCTGGCGGCAAAAGGTAACGAAAAGCAGCACGATCTCCAGCTGCGCGTGCAGGGCGAGCCGGTCTCCGGGCAGCTGCACCTGACGGGCAGTTTTGATCGCCAGGCAACGCGCTGGAAGGGCGTACTGGATAACACCCGCTTCAGCACGCCGGTCGGCCCGCTGGTGCTGTCCCGATCCATCGCGCTGGACTACCGCAATGCGGAGCAAAAGTTAAGCATTGGGCCACACTGCTGGACCAACCCGAATGCTGAGCTGTGCGTGCCGCAGACCATTGATGCGGGCGCGGAAGGACGCGCGCAGATCAACCTCAACCGTTTCGACCTGGCGATGCTGAAACCGTTTATGCCGGAAACCACCCAGGCCAGCGGGGTCTTCAGCGGTAAAGCGGACGTCGCGTGGGACACCACCAAAGAGGGGCTGCCGCAGGGCAGCGTTACGCTCTCCGGGCGTAACGTGAAGGTGACGCAGGAGGTCAATGACGCGCCGCTGCCGGTAGCGTTCGACACCCTGAATGTGAACGCTGACCTGCGTAACAATCGTGCTGAACTGGGATGGCTGATCCGCCTGACCAACAACGGTCAGTTTGACGGACAGGTGCAAATTACCGATCCGCAAGGGCGGCGCAATCTCGGCGGCAACGTCAATATTCGCAACTTCAACCTGGCGATGGTGAATCCGATCTTCTCGCGGGGAGAAAAGGCGGCGGGGATGCTCAGCGCCAACCTGCGTCTGGCGGGGGATGCGCAAAGCCCGCAGCTGTTTGGCCAGATGCGGTTAAACGGCGTGGACATTGACGGTAACTTTATGCCGTTCGATATGCAGCCAAGCCAGCTGACGATGAACTTTAACGGCCAAAGCTCAACCCTCAGTGGCTCAGTGCTGACGCAGCAGGGACAAATCAACCTGAGCGGTGACGCAGACTGGAGCCAGCTCGACAACTGGCGCGCCCGTATTGCGGCCAAGGGCAGCAGGGTGCGTATCACGGTACCGCCGATGGTGCGCCTGGACGTGTCGCCAGACGTGGTCTTTGAGGCAACGCCGAGTCTCTTCACCCTGGACGGCCGTGTTGACGTACCGTGGGCGCGCATCGTGGTTCACGAAGTGCCGGAAAGCGCGGTTGGCGTCTCCAGTGATGAAGTTATGCTCAATGAAAATCTGAAACCTGTTGAACAGAAGAGCGCGGGCATACCGATCAATAGTAATCTTATCGTGCACGTGGGGAATAACGTGCGTTTGGACGCGTTTGGGCTGAAGGCGAGACTCACAGGTGACCTGAAAGTGGCGCAGGATCAACAGGGGCTTGGCCTCAATGGACAAATCAATATTCCTGAAGGGCGCTTCCATGCCTACGGTCAGGATTTGATTGTGCGTAAAGGCGAGCTGCTGTTCTCCGGTCCACCGGATCAGCCGGTACTCAATATCGAAGCGATACGTAATCCGGAAGCCACCGAAGATGATGTGATTGCGGGCGTGCGCGTGACGGGCTCCGCCGATGAACCTAAGGCAGAGATCTTCTCTGACCCGGCCATGTCGCAACAGGAAGCGCTCTCTTACCTGCTGCGCGGCCAGGGTCTGGATAGCCAACAGGGCGATGGTGCGGCAATGACATCAATGTTAGTCGGTCTGGGGGTTGCACAAAGTGGTCAGGTTGTGGGTAAAATCGGCGAGACGTTTGGCGTAAGCAATCTGGCGCTGGACACTCAGGGCGTGGGTGACTCTTCGCAGGTAGTGGTCAGCGGCTATGTACTGCCGGGTCTACAGGTAAAATATGGCGTGGGGATCTTTGACTCACTGGCTACACTCACGTTACGTTATCGCCTGATGCCTAAGCTATATCTGGAAGCAGTGTCCGGCGTAGACCAGGCACTTGATCTGCTCTATCAGTTTGAGTTTTAGCAATGCGAATATTTGTTTACGGCAGTTTACGAACCAGGCAAGGCAACAGCCACTGGATGACCAACGCCCAGTTGCTGGGAAATTACACAATCGAAAACTACCAGTTGTACAGTCTGGGCCACTATCCAGGCGCAGTTCCGGGGAACGGAACGGTACAGGGTGAGGTTTATCGTATTGATAATGCCACGCTGGCCGAACTTGATGCCTTACGCACCAGGGGCGGTGAATACGCTCGCCAGTTGATCCAGACACCTTACGGCAGTGCATGGATGTACGTGTACCAACGTTCGGTCGACGGGTTAACGCTGATTGAAAGCGGTAACTGGTTAGACAGAGACCAGTTCTGAAAAACGACAACGCCACCGTAAGGTGGCGTTGTTTTTTTGCGCCCATTCGCACGGGTTACCGGGATCGAAAGGCACAAAAAAGCCCCGACGCGCGGGGCTTAGTATCAGCAGTAAGAATTACTTCTTAGCAGCACGCTCGAAAGAGGCGATGATTTCTGCTTTCGCCGCTTCTGCGTTATCCCAGCCTTCAACTTTAACCCATTTGCCTTTTTCGAGATCTTTGTAGTGCTCGAAGAAGTGGGCGATCTGCGCTTTCAGCAGCTCTGGCAGGTCGTTCACATCTTTAATGTGATCGTACTCTTTGCTCAGCTTGGTGTGCGGTACGGCAACCAGTTTCGCATCTTCACCCGCTTCGTCAGTCATTTTCAGCACGCCAACAGGACGGCAGCGAATGACGGAGCCTGGCTGCAATGGGTATGGCGTCGGGACCAGTACGTCAACCGGGTCACCGTCCAGAGACAGAGTGTGGTTGATGTAGCCGTAGTTGCACGGATAGAACATGGCGGTAGACATGAAACGGTCAACGAACAGCGCACCGGTGTCTTTGTCGATTTCGTATTTGATTGGATCTGCGTTGGCCGGGATTTCGATCACAACGTAGATGTCTTCTGGCAGTTCTTTACCCGCAGGGACGTTGAGTAAGCTCATGTCGGTGTCCTTTAAAATGGATGGTAAACAAGTGGCAGGTATTATAGCCAACTGGCGCTGAAAGTCTCCGCCTGTTTTCGACTTCTCTCCCTCGCGCCTTCACTTTTCAGACCGTTTCCATGACAGGATAATCCATAAACTCAGCCGCATTTTAAATGTTGAAATGAAAGCGATTACAAACTTGTGATTAACGTTTTATTCACTTTTCTGAAGTGTGATGTAACGCAATCCGTAACATATTCCATTGGCTATAGTTCATCCGCGGAACATCTTTTAACCAACAATAACCTACCCTACGAGGACGTTCATATGTGGAAGCGCTTACTTCTTGTTACAGCAGTTTCGGCAGCCATGTCGTCTATGGCGATGGCCGCACCTTTAACCGTGGGATTTTCGCAGGTCGGATCTGAATCCGGCTGGCGCGCCGCTGAAACGAATGTGGCGAAAAGTGAGGCCGAAAAGCGCGGTATTACGCTGAAAATCGCCGATGGTCAGCAAAAGCAAGAGAACCAGATTAAAGCGGTGCGCTCGTTTATCGCTCAGGGCGTGGATGCCATCTTTATTGCCCCGGTTGTCGCTACGGGCTGGGAGCCGGTGCTGAAGGAAGCCAAAGATGCTGAAATTCCGGTCTTCCTGCTCGACCGTTCCATCGACGTAAAAGACAAATCTCTCTATATGACCACCGTCACCGCCGATAACGTGCTGGAAGGCAAACTGATTGGTGACTGGCTGGTGAAGCAGGTGGATGGCAAGCCGTGTAACGTGGTTGAGTTGCAGGGCACCGTCGGAGCGAGCGTGGCTATCGACCGTAAGAAAGGTTTCGCGGAGGCCATCGCCAAAGCACCAAACATCAAAATCATCCGTTCTCAGTCCGGCGACTTCACCCGCAGCAAGGGTAAAGAGGTCATGGAAAGCTTCATCAAGGCAGAAAATAACGGCAAAAATATTTGCATGGTTTACGCCCACAACGACGACATGGTGATCGGCGCCATTCAGGCCATCAAAGAAGCGGGCCTGAAGCCGGGCAAAGATATCCTCACCGGCTCGATCGACGGCGTACCGGACATCTACAAAGCAATGATTGACGGCGAAGCGAACGCCAGCGTGGAGCTGACGCCAAATATGGCGGGCCCGGCATTCGATGCGCTGGAGAAATTCAAGAAAGACGGCACCCAGCCTGAGAAGTTGACCATCACCAAATCCACGCTCTACCTGCCGGACACGGCGAAAGAAGAGTTAGAGAAGAAGAAAAATATGGGCTACTAAGCCCTCGCCCCCTCACCCTAGCCCTCTTCCCGGAGGGGAGAGGGAAAAGGGCGGGTTGGGCAGAAAATTAAAGATGGGCACGACATAGTCCCCTCTCCCCTCCGGGGAGAGGGTCAGGGTGAGGGGGAAACCATGACCACCGAACAACACCAGGAAATCCTTCGCACAGAGGGCCTGAGTAAATTTTTCCCTGGCGTTAAGGCGCTGGATAACGTTGATTTCAGCCTGCGGCGGGGGGAGATCATGGCGTTGCTCGGCGAAAACGGGGCGGGGAAGTCGACGCTGATTAAAACCCTGACCGGGGTCTATCACGCCGATCGCGGCGCTATCTGGCTGGAAGGTAACGCCATTTCGCCCAAAAACACCGCACATGCCCAGCAACTGGGGATCGGCACGGTCTACCAGGAAGTGAACCTGCTGCCAAACATGTCGGTAGCGGACAACCTGTTTATTGGCCGCGAGCCCAGACGTTTTGGCCTGCTGCGCCGCAAAGAGATGGAAGCGCGCGCCGCGAAGCTGATGGAATCGTATGGCTTCTCTCTCGACGTGCGCGAACCGCTGAACCGTTTCTCCGTGGCGATGCAGCAGATCGTGGCGATCTGTCGCGCTATCGATCTCTCGGCGAAAGTGCTGATCCTCGATGAACCCACCGCCAGCCTCGATACCCAGGAAGTGGAGATGCTTTTTACCCTGATGCGCCAGCTGCGTAATCAGGGCGTCAGCCTGATTTTCGTGACGCATTTCCTCGATCAGGTTTACGAGGTGAGCGACCGTATAACGGTGCTGCGCAACGGCAGCTTTGTCGGCTGCCGGGAAACGCGCGAGCTGCCGCAGATAGAGCTGGTCAAAATGATGCTGGGCCGCGAGCTGGAGACCAACGCGCTTCAGCGCGCGGGCCGTACGCTGCTGAGCGAAAAACCGATCGCCGCGTTTCACGATTACGGCAGAAAAGGGACCATCGCGCCGTTTAACCTCGAGGTACGCCCCGGTGAAATTGTGGGGCTGGCGGGTCTGTTAGGCTCCGGGCGCACCGAAACCGCCGAAGTGATCTTCGGGATCAAACCTGCCGACAGCGGAACGGCGCTGATCAAAGGCAAACTACAAACGCTACGTTCACCGCATCAGGCGTCGTGCCTCGGCGTGGGCTTCTGCCCGGAGGACAGGAAAACGGACGGTATTATTGCCGCCGCCTCGGTGCGGGAAAACATCATTCTGGCGCTACAGGCCCAGCGCGGCTGGCTGCGTCCGATCCCTAAGCGCGAGCAGAACGCGATTGCCGAGCGCTTCATCCGCCAGCTCGGTATACGTACCCCGAGCGCGGAACAGCCCATCGAGTTCCTCTCGGGCGGTAACCAGCAGAAGGTTCTCCTCTCGCGCTGGCTGCTCACCAAGCCGCAATTCCTGATCCTCGACGAGCCCACGCGCGGTATCGACGTGGGCGCGCACGCCGAAATCATCAGGCTTATCGAAACGCTCTGCGCCGACGGTCTGGCGCTGCTGGTGATCTCGTCTGAGCTGGAGGAGCTGGTCGGCTATGCCGATCGCGTCATCATCATGCGCGATCGCATGCAGGTGGCAGAGATCCCGCTGGATAAACTGTCGGTTCCGGCGATCATGAATGCCATCGCGGCGTAAGGAGTCAAATGTGATGTCCCGTTCTCTTTCGCAAACTGGCGAAGCGAAGCGCCGCTTCAGCTGGCCGACCGGCACGCCGCAAATCGTGGCGCTGCTGCTGGTGCTGCTGGTGGATAGCCTGGTAGCTCCGCATTTCTTTCAGATCGTCGTGCAGGATGGCCGCCTGTTTGGTAGCCCGATCGACATCTTAAACCGTGCCGCGCCCGTGGCGCTGCTGGCGATTGGTATGACGCTGGTCATTGCCACCGGCGGGATCGACCTCTCCGTCGGTGCGGTAATGGCGATTGCGGGCGCCACCGCCGCCTCGATGACCGTCGCCGGGCACAGCCTGCCGGTGGTTCTGCTGGCCGCGCTGGGCTCCGGCGTGCTAGCCGGGCTGTGGAACGGCATTCTGGTCGCGGTGCTCAAGATCCAGCCGTTTGTCGCGACGTTGATTTTGATGGTGGCCGGGCGCGGTGTGGCGCAGCTTATCACCTCCGGTCAAATCGTCACCTTTAACTCCCCGAATCTTGCGTGGATCGGCAGCGGTAATTTTCTGTTCTTCCCGACGCCGGTGATCGTCGCGTTGGTGACGCTGGTGGTGTTCTGGCTTTTCACCCGCAAAACGGCGCTCGGGATGTTCATCGAAGCGGTGGGGATTAACATTCGGGCCGCGAAAAACGCCGGGGTAAATACGCGGCTGATGGTGATGCTGACTTACGTGCTGAGTGGCGTCTGTGCTGCGATTGCCGGGGTGATCGTGGCCGCCGATATTCGCGGAGCGGATGCCAATAACGCCGGACTCTGGCTCGAGCTGGATGCAATCCTTGCGGTGGTTATCGGCGGTGGATCGCTGATGGGCGGACGTTTTAATCTGCTGCTCTCAGTGGTGGGGGCGTTGATTATTCAGGGTATGAATACCGGTATTTTGCTCTCCGGGTTCCAGCCGGAGCTGAATCAGGTCGTCAAAGCGGTCGTGGTGCTTATCGTGCTTATCGTGCAGTCGCCGCGCTTTATCACTCTCATTAAGAGGTTCCGCGGTCATGATAAAACGTAATTTGCCGTTAATGATCACGCTGGGCGTGTTCGTGCTGGGATACCTTTACTGCCTGACCCAGTTCCCGGGCTTCGCCTCCACGCGGGTGATTTGCAACATCCTGACCGACAATGCCTTTTTAGGCATTATCGCCGTCGGCATGACGTTTGTGATCCTCTCCGGCGGGATCGATCTCTCCGTTGGGTCGGTGATCGCCTTTACCGGCGTGTTCCTTGCCAAGGCGATTGGCTTTTGGGGCATTTCGCCGCTGCTGGCTTTTCCGCTGGTGCTGGTTATGGGCTGCGCGTTCGGCGCCTTTATGGGGCTTTTGATCGATGCGCTGAAAATCCCGGCCTTTATTATCACCCTCGCCGGGATGTTCTTCCTGCGCGGCGTGAGCTATCTGGTGTCGGAGGAGTCAATTCCCATTAACCACCCGATCTACGACACGCTCTCCAGCCTGGCGTGGAAAATCCCCGGCGGGGGGCGCCTGAGCGCAATGGGGCTGCTGATGCTGGGCGTGGTGGTGATCGGGATCTTCCTCGCCCACCGTACCCGGTTTGGTAACCAGGTTTATGCCATTGGCGGCAGCGCCACGTCCGCGAACCTGATGGGAATTTCCACGCGCAGCACGACTATCCGCATCTACATGCTTTCGACCGGGCTGGCCACGCTCGCGGGGATTGTATTCTCGGTTTATACCCAGGCAGGCTATGCCCTGGCGGGGGTGGGCGTTGAGCTGGACGCCATTGCCTCGGTGGTGATTGGCGGTACGCTGCTCAGCGGCGGGGTGGGGACGGTGCTCGGCACGCTGTTTGGCGTGGCGATCCAGGGGTTGATTCAGACCTATATCAACTTCGACGGCACGCTCAGCTCCTGGTGGACCAAAATTGCCATCGGCATTCTGTTGTTTATTTTCATCGCGCTCCAGCGCGGCCTGACGGTGCTGTGGGAGAACCGCCAGAGCTCGCCTGTTACCCGGGTGAATACCTCTGTAACAGGGCGATAACATGCTGAAATTGCTTAAACTCTAAACATTTTCCGGTAGCGGCCGATACTCTTTTTTTATGCCCAGAAATATCTCGCTACCGGAAATAACATCATGCTTAAAACGCTATCGATTCGTACCGGCTTGCTCTCTTTACTGGCCGTTATGACCCTTCTGCTGCTGATTGTCAGCGGCATCGGCATTTATGCCCTTACACAAAGTTCCTCTTCTCTCCAGCGCATCAATCATCTTCAGGGTGAACAGATGGTGCAACTGAATGCCGGCTATACGCTGATCCTGCGCGCGCGTAACGAAGCGGGGCAGGCCGTTCGCATGATGGAGGTCGGCCTGCTGGACGATGCGGCCAGGGCGGTCAAAACCATTAACCAGGAAGTGGCGCTGGCACAGAAAACGCTGAAGGACGTGATCGGCAGCGGCGTGGCGGATGAGCAGGGGCAAAAGCTGCTGGATAACGTCGCCGCGAGCCTGGCGGTGTACAACCAGCAGGGTATCAGCCCGATGCTGAAAGCCCTGAACGAGCAAAGCGCGGACAGCTATTACGATCTGCTGGAAAACAAGCTGGTCCCGGTGGCGAAGCAGTTTGATAACGATATGCAGGCGTTCCAGGCATGGAGCGAGGCGCGCGGCAAAGCGGAGGTGAGCGCCGTGCAGGCGAGTAAAACCCGCGTGCTGATCCTGATTATCGTCGCGGCGCTGCTGACGGCTGGCATTATCGTGCTGGCCTGGCTGGTTCTGCGCCATATGCTGCTCAAGCCGCTTTCAGCCTCGATTGCCCAGCTGGAACATGTGGCGGCCGGGGATTTAACCCATACCCTGAACGCGCCGGCGAGCCAGGAATTTAATCGCCTTAACGCGGCGATCGAAGGGATGCGCCAGTCGCTGATGGACTCCGTTCTGCGGGTGCGTGACGCCAGCTCGCAGATTGATACCGGCAGCCGCGAGCTGACGGCCGGGAATATGAACCTGGCTCAGCGCACGGAATCCACCGCCACCTCGCTGGAGCAGACGGCCGCCAGCATGGAAGAGATCACCGCCACGGTGAAACTTAACGCCGATAACGCCGAGCAGGCGCACCAGCTGGCGAAGTCGGTCTCCGATACCGCCGATCACGGCAGCGAAATGGTCTGCTATGTCATTGAGAAGATGCGCGACATCTCCGGCAGCTCGGCACGCATCGCCGATATCCTGAGCGTCATCGACGGCATTGCCTTCCAGACCAATATTCTGGCGCTGAACGCCTCCGTTGAAGCGGCGCGTGCGGGTGAGCAGGGGCGAGGTTTTGCGGTCGTGGCGGGTGAGGTGCGTAATCTCGCCAGCCGCAGTGCTGATGCGGCGAAAGAGATCCGCTCGCTTATCAGCGATTCGCAAACCCACGTGAACGAGGGCAGCGAGCTGGCGCAGCAGGCCGGTGAGACGATGGACGAGATCGCCACCGAAGTACTGCGTATGACCAAACTGATGCGTGAAATTGCGACGGCCTCTCAGGAGCAAAGCCGCGGTATTGAGCAGGTGAATATCGCTGTCAATCAGATGGATGAAACGGCGCAGCAAAATGCGGCGCTGGTCCAGCAATCATCTGCGGCAACACGTTCCCTGGAGGAGCAGTCTCGCGAGCTGATGGAAGCGATGGCCTCCTTCAAATTGACGACGCAAACGGCATGACGAAAAAAAGGGGAGCCTGACGGGCTCCCCTTTTCGTGCGTTACGCGTCCGGGAATTCGCGGATCATGCGTTCAACGTCATCCACCATATGGCGGTTGCCGACGAAGAAGGAACGGCGCTGGTGCAGGCTTTCTGGCACGATATCCAGAATACGCTCTTTACCGTCGCTCGCCTTGCCGCCTGCCTGTTCGGCCAGGAACGCCATTGGGTTGCACTCGTACAGCAGACGCAGTTTTCCGTCCGGGTGGCTGGCGGTGCTTGGGTAGAGGTAAATACCGCCCTTCAGCAGGTTACGGTGGAAATCCGCCACCAGCGAGCCGATATAGCGTGAGGTGTACGGGCGCTGGGTGGCTTTATCCTCTTCCTGGCAGAATTTGATGTACTTCTTCACGCCGTTCGGGAATTTGATGTAGTTGCCTTCGTTGATGGAGTAGGTGTTGCCCTTCTCCGGGAAGCGCATACGCTCCTGGCACAGGCAGAATACGCCCAGGGACGGATCGTAGGTAAAGGCGTGTACGCCGCAACCGGTGGTGTACACCAGCATGGTGGACGAGCCATACACCACATAACCGGCAGCAACCTGTTTACTGCCCGGTTGCAGGAAGTCTTCTTCCGTCACCGGCGTGCCAACCGGCGTGACGCGACGGTAGATGGAGAAAATGGTACCGACAGAAACGTTAACGTCGATGTTGGAGGAGCCGTCCAGCGGATCCATCAGAACAACGTATTTCGCGTGTTCACACCCTTCGAATACGACGATCTCATCTTCTTCTTCAGAGGCGATACCCGCAACGATGTCGCGCGCGCGCAGTGCTGCTTTCAGTTTTTCATTGGCGAACAGGTCGAGTTTCTGCTGAACCTCACCCTGAACGTTCTCGGCACCGCTGGCACCCAGGATATCGACCAGACCGGCCTTGTTGATATCGCGGTGGATGATCTTAGCGCCCAGCTTTATTGCCGACAGCAAAGCAGTGAGCTCACCCGTAGCATGAGAGAACTCGTGCTGCTTTTCGACAATAAATTCACCTAACGTTTTCATAACACTTTCCCTGCATCTTATGTTGAGTAAAGCGGTTGATGTCCAACAATCTTAACAAACATTCAAATATTAGCGCAGAGGTGAATCGCGCCAGCAAAATACGGATTTACCTGAAATGCGTTTCACAGCCGCTGACATGTGAGTAAAATGTGCGCCACATTGAAGAAGGATAGTGACGTATGCGCATTCATATATTGGGGATTTGTGGCACTTTCATGGGCGGACTGGCAATGCTGGCGCGCTCGCTGGGCCATGAAGTGACAGGTTCGGACGCCAATGTGTATCCGCCGATGAGCACGCTGCTCGAGAAGCAGGGAATTTCTCTGATTCAGGGATACGACGCCAGCCAGCTGGAGCCGCAGCCGGATCTGGTGATCGTGGGTAACGCCATGACCCGTGGGAATCCATGCGTTGAAGCGGTGCTGGAGCGCAATATCCCGTACATGTCTGGCCCGCAGTGGCTGCATGATTTTGTCCTGCGCGACCGCTGGGTTGTCGCCGTTGCCGGGACGCATGGCAAAACCACCACCGCCGGTATGGCGACCTGGATCCTCGAAGCCTGCGGCTACAAGCCGGGCTTTGTGATCGGCGGCGTGCCGGGCAATTTCGACGTCTCCGCACGTCTGGGCGACAGCCCGTTCTTTGTGATTGAAGCGGATGAATACGACTGCGCGTTCTTCGACAAGCGATCTAAATTCGTGCATTACTGCCCACGCACGCTGATCCTCAACAACCTTGAGTTCGATCACGCGGATATCTTTGACGACCTGAAAGCGATTCAGAAACAGTTCCACCATCTGGTGCGCATTGTTCCGGGTCAGGGCCGCATTATCCTGCCGGAGAACGACATCAACCTGAAGCAGACCCTGGCGATGGGGTGCTGGAGCGAGCAGGAGCTGGTTGGCGAGCAGGGGCACTGGCAGGCGAAAAAGCTCAACGCGGATGCCTCCGAATGGGAAGTGCTGCTCGACGGTGAGAAAGTGGGCGAGGTGAAGTGGGGCCTGGTGGGCGAGCACAACATGCACAACGGCCTGATGGCGATCGCCGCGGCGCGTCACGTTGGCGTACTGCCTGCGGATGCTGCCAATGCGCTGGGCACGTTTATCAACGCCCGTCGCCGTCTGGAGCTGCGTGGCGAAGCCCACGGTGTGACGGTGTATGACGATTTCGCGCACCACCCAACGGCCATTCTGGCGACGCTTGCCGCATTGCGTGGCAAAGTTGGCGGCACCGCGCGCATTCTGGCCGTGCTGGAACCGCGTTCGAACACCATGAAAATGGGCATCTGCAAAGACGACCTCGCGCCGTCCTTAGGGCGTGCCGACGAGGTCTTCCTGCTGCAACCGCAGCATATTCCGTGGCAGGTGGCCGAAGTGGCCGACGCCTGCATTCAGCCAGCGCACTGGAGTGCGGACGTGGATGTCTTAGCGGATATGGTGGTGAAAGCCGCACAGCCTGGCGATCACATTCTGGTGATGAGCAACGGCGGGTTTGGCGGGATCCATCAGAAGCTGCTGGACGGTCTGGCGAAGAAAGCCGCGGCCGCAGAGTAAAAAAAGACCCGGTGGCGCTATCGCTTACCGGGCCTACATTATCTCTTCTCCCTCTCCCCTTTGGAGAGAGGGCTGGGGTGAGGGGTTTACTCTTCGTTCTCAGACAGCTCGCGCAGATACTGGAAAATCAGACGCGCTGACTTCGGCGGCTTATTCCCTTCTTTCTCTTTCTTCGCGTTACGGATCAAAGAACGCAGCTGCTGGCGGTCGGCATTCGGCCACAGGTTCAGCACTTCAGGTACCGCGTCATCACCTTGCTCGATCAAACGGTCGCGGATCTGCTCCAGCTTATGGAACAGCGCAACCTGCTGGTTGTGGCGGTTCTTCAGTTTATCCAGCGCCTGACGGATCGGCTCAACATCGCGCTGACGCAGCAGTTTCCCGATAAGCTGAAGCTGGCGGCGACGCCCTTCTTTCTTGATTTTCTGTGCCAGTTCAATGGCATCACGCAGATCCTGGTCGAGCGGGATCTTATCCAGCGCGTTTTTACCCAGTTCTACCATTTCTGCGCCAAGCTGTTTTAACTCTTCGGCGTCACGTTTAATTTCACTTTTACTGACCCAGATGATCTCATCATCTTCGTCTTCGATGTCATCACCGGGAACGTCGTCGAGCCAGTCTTCGGGCTGCTTAGTCATGTCAGGCTCCTTAAAAAAAGAGGCTAATGTTACCAGTTAAGACGCGCACTGAAAAACGGTTCTCTGTTAGACTTCACTTAACTCTCTCTTACAGTATGGCATTTGCGATGAAAGTAACCTCACAAGTTGAAGCGCAGCGTAAGATCCTGGAAGAAGCCGTCTCCACCGCGCTGACGCTCGCTTCAGGTAAATCAGATGGCGCCGAAGTGGCGGTCAGCAAAACCACTGGCATTAGCGTGAGCACCCGCTATGGCGAAGTGGAGAATGTAGAATTTAACAGCGATGGCGCGCTGGGGATCACCGTGTATCACCAGAATCGCAAAGGCAGCGCGTCGTCTACCGATCTCAGCCCGGATGCCATCGCCCGTACGGTGCAGGCGGCGCTGGATATCGCGCGGTACACCTCCCCGGACCCTTACGCTGGTGTGGCCGATAAAGAGCTGCTGGCGTTTGACGCGCCGGATCTCGATCTGTTCCATCCGGCGGAAGTGACGCCGGACGAAGCCATTGAGCTGGCCGCGCGTGCCGAGCAGGCCTCTTTGCAGGCTGACAAACGCATCACCAATACCGAAGGCGGCAGCTTTAACAGCCACTACGGCATTAAAGTGTTTGGTAACTCCCATGGCATGTTGCAGGGGTACTGCTCAACCCGCCACTCGCTTTCCAGCTGTGTCATCGCCGAAGAAAACGGCGATATGGAGCGTGATTATGCGTATACCATTGGCCGCGCGCTGGGGGATTTGCAGTCTCCGGAGTGGGTGGGAAAAGCGTGCGCCGAACGCACGCTGTCACGCCTGTCGCCGCGCAAGCTCTCCACCATGAAAGCCCCGGTGATTTTTGCCAACGAAGTGGCGACCGGTCTGTTTGGCCATCTGGTAGGCGCTATCGCGGGCGGTTCGGTGTACCGTAAATCGACCTTCCTGCTCGACTCGCTGGGCAAGCAGATCCTGCCGGAATGGCTGACCATCGAAGAGCACCCACACCTGCTGAAAGGGCTGGCCTCCACGCCTTTCGACAGCGAAGGCGTACGCACGGAACGCCGGGATATCGTGAAAGACGGCATTCTGACCCAGTGGCTGCTGACCAACTACTCTGCGCGTAAGTTGGGGCTGAAAAGCACCGGGCACGCGGGTGGCATCCACAACTGGCGCATTGCCGGACAGGGCCTGAATTTTGAACAGATGCTGAAAGAGATGGGCACCGGCCTGGTGGTCACCGAGCTGATGGGGCAGGGCGTGAGCGGTATCACCGGCGATTACTCTCGCGGTGCAGCGGGCTTCTGGGTCGAAAACGGTGAAATTCAGTATCCGGTGAGCGAAATCACCATCGCCGGCAACCTCAAGGACATGTGGCGCAATATTGTTACGGTCGGTAACGATATTGAAACACGCAGCAATATTCAGTGTGGTTCTGTATTACTGCCGGAGATGAAAATCGCCGGGCAATAATCCCCGTAAAAGCGTGATTAATAATAAAAAAGGAAGTGAGCAATGCGTAAACACCTGTTAGCGATCGTCGCGGCTTCAACGCTGGTTCTTGGCTCATCTGCGTTTGCTGCCGATCTCGAAGACAACATGGACATCCTCAGTCAAAATCTGAAGGTGGTGCAGAAAACCGACAATGCGGCGGAAATGAAAGACGCACTGACGAAGATGCGTGAAGCTGCGCTGGATGCGCAAAAAGCGACGCCGCCGAAGCTGGAAAGCAAAGCGGCAGACAGCGCCGAGATGAAAGACTACCGCCACGGCTTTGACGTGCTGGTCGGCCAGATTGACGGCGCGCTGAAGCTGGCGAACGAAGGCAAAGTGAAGGAAGCCCAGGCGGCAGCCGACCAGTTTGCGGCGACCCGCAACGCGTATCACAAAAAGTATCGTTAATTGGGTGCCTGAGCTGTACGTCCTCTCTCCGTATGCGGAGGCGCATGATGCGCCCCCGCATCGTTGCTCCCTACTTGCCGGAGCGACAATCCATCCGCGCTGTCACTTCAAGCGAGCCATTACGAAAACGGATCTCGCACAGTGTTTTCCTCGTCACCAGCGTTAAGATGATTATTGTCAAAGAAATAATCATCAAAACCCCGATACTTGGGTTTCTGCGTTTCATGGATGCCTCCTTGCTTTAAAGCGGGCGAGGTAGCGAACTCCACGGTGTGACGTGTCGTTTCGAGCCCCCGCCCTGATTTTTTATCAGGCGGGGCTTTCCACTTTCCGTCCCATGCCTGAGACGGTCAGTCTCAAGCACCCGCCGCCACTCTAGCGAATCTCCATAAGAAAACCTTATCCACGTCACATTTCTACGAGCCTGCTCGTAATCTTTTCCACTCCGCTTATCAGTCTAATACCGCGTAATAGCGTGATATTCATCACGTAAATCCAGCGATTTATACAGATTCACCGCATTTATGTGGCACAGATCACTGCCGCTGCTCGCCTTTCCACTTCGAAGTGGAAAACAACTCGCTACAAACAATTCCCCCTCGACGTTAGTTTTATTCCAGAGCCATTAACGGGGTAAGACGAGTGATTAACGGAGCGGTAATGAACGACGTTGGGGAACAGGCGGTGCAAACAGAACAGCTCGCGAACACCATGCTTCAGCAGGTCTACGCCCTGCTGGCCCGGCACAACATCATCCCCAACGCGGTACAGGAGCAGATGCTGACCTCCCACGTTCGCGCAATGGCGCACCGGTCCGTGACCGGCGAGCCGCTGCCGGAGGTTGAAGCAGAGCTGTTCGACGAAATTTCACCAGATTCAATGCAACTTGCCCGTGAAGTGGTAGCGCAGTTCGGCAACCTTCCTGATGAAGAGGCCTGGCTGCTCTCCGTTCACTTCGAAGTCGCGAAAGACAACCTTTAAGGAGCAACACATGGAACAGATTACAGTCGTGATTGGCGATCGCCTGGGTAAAGGTCAGAAAGTGGCTGCGGGTGTGGAAAAAGCCGGCGGACGCGCGGTTGTCGTACCGGGCATGGCAGCGGATATGAAGCTCGGTGACGTGATGAAAGCGGAAAACGCCACCTTCGGCATCTCCTTTTGCGGCAGCGGCGGCGCGGGCGCCATCACCGCTCAGACCAAATATGGATACAAGGCCAAATACGGGATGCGCTCCGTGGATGAGGGTGTGACCGCCATCAACGAAGGCTGCAACGTGCTGGGCTTTGGCTTTATGGATAAAGAAGAGCTGGGCGAGCGTCTGGTACAGGCGTGGCAGAAGAAATACGGCGCGTAAGCATGAAAGAACAGTTCACAACCACGGTGAGAGTGAAGGGGAAGGGCGACGCCAAAGCGCGCGCCTTTGCCGACGCGCTCAACCACGTTCAGGCCGCGGTGATGAAAGCCTCACCGCATATCTTACTGCGTATTGAGCCACAGGATGTGCAGGTCGTTCAGGCGCAAGAAGCGGTGCGAAAAGAAGCGTTTCTGTTCTTCTTTCTGCGCCGGGAAAGACGCACCTACAGCGTGGAGCTGGATGTGACCGTCAACGTGACAGCCATCAATCTCGACCAGGTGGATTTCGTCACGCAACGCTGATTATTCATAAAAGGGCAGACTGATGTTCTTAATTATATTAATAAAATCGCTCATCATCGGCGGCCTGGTAGGCGTCGGTGTCGGGGCCGGGGCTGCACGCATGTTTCATGCGCCTACCACTCAGGGTATGGGCGCGTTTCGTACGTTGGGGGAACTGAACTCCTGCGAAGGGGATCCGGCGTCCCACTTCTCCTTTGGGTTAGGTTTCTTCTTTAACGCCTGGGCCTCTTCCGTGGCCGCAGGTGCCTTCACACAGGACGTTGACCACCGCATCATCCCGAACTGGGGTGCTGCCGCGCTGATGATCAAAAACCGTAACGTCGGTGAAACGCTGCATGACCCGCGCAAAATGGCGATTGCCTGCGGCATCATCGGCATGATTGTCGTGACCTTCCTTAACCTGACCGCCTCCTCCGTGCCCGCAGCGCTTCAGGTCACCGCCGTGAAGGTGCTGGTACCGGCGGCTAACCTGCTGGTCAACACCGTGATGCCGGTGATCTTCTGGCTGGCGGCCATCGACGCGGGTAAAAAATCGGGCTTCTGGGCCACCATCTTTGGCGGCGCGGCACAGCTGATCATGGGTAACGCCGTACCGGGTCTGGTACTGGGTATTCTGATCGGTAAAGGCGTGGAGGAGAGCGGCTGGAACCACGTCACCAAAGTGATGATGGCGGCGATCGTTCTGCTCTTCGTGCTGAGCGGCTTCTTCCGCGGCTTCGACATGAAGATGATCGAATCCTTCCATCTGACCGTGCCGAACTGGCTCGACATGATCCACAACTCGCTCAGCGGTAAATAACAGGAGCCTCTAAATGGAACAGAATAAAGGTTTTTGGTATGCCGACTGGTCGTTCCCGATCTTCGTTGGCCTGCTCTCCTCCGGCGTGTTTGCCGGGACGCACATGTACTACCTCTACGGCATCGGCGCGTTTAACGAAGTGGCCTTCGTGGCGATGCTGAAAGCGGGCATTGATACCGGCGTTTACGGCGCAGTGGCGGCATTTGGCGCGAGCTTCCTGTTCGCCCGCATTATTGAAGGGTCGCTGGTGGGTATTCTCGACATCGGTGGGGCGATCCAGACCGGCGTGGGCCTCGGCGTACCGGCGCTGCTGCTGGGCGCGGGGATCATGTTCCCGGTGACCAACTTCATTGCCTCGCTGATTACCGGCCTGGTGATTGGTCTGGCGATTGGCTACGTCATCATCCTTGCGCGTAAGTTCACCATCAACCAGAGCAACTCCACCTACGGCGCAGACGTGATGATGGGCGCGGGTAACGCCTCCGGCCGCTTCCTCGGGCCGTTGATTATCCTCAGCGCCATGACCGCTTCCATTCCAATCGGCGTCGGTTCCCTGGTAGGCGCGTTGCTGTTCTACATCTGGCAGAAGCCGATAACCGGTGGCGCCATCCTCGGCGCAATGATTTTGGGCTGGCTGTTCCCGGTCGCCCTTTAATACCCGCGGGCGCTTCGGTGCCCGCCTTATCAGGAGAACCCCATGTTTGATCTACTCCTGCGCCGTGCGCGCCTCGCCGACGATACCCTGACCGATATCGCCATTCAGGACGGGAAGATCGCCGCGACAGGCGACATTAACGCTCCCGCCCGCAAAACGGTTGAGCTTAACGGTGATGTGTTCGTCAGCGCGGGCTGGATTGACTCCCACGTCCACTGCTACCCGAACTCCCCGATTTACCACGACGAGCCGGACAGCGTGGGCATTGCCACCGGCGTCACCACCGTGGTGGACGCGGGCAGCACCGGGGCCGACGACGTGGACGATTTCTACGCCATCACCCGCAAAGCCTCCACCGAGGTGTTTGCCCTGCTGAACATCTCCCGCGTGGGGCTGATCGCCCAGAACGAGCTGGCCAATATGGCCAATATTGACGCCGACGCGGTGAAAGAGGCGGTGAAACGCTATCCTGATTTTATCGTCGGCCTGAAGGCGCGCATGAGCAGCAGCGTGGTCGGTGAAAACGGCATCACCCCGCTGGCGCGCGCGAAAGCGATCCAGAAAGAGAACGGCGACCTGCCGCTGATGGTGCACATTGGCAACAACCCGCCGAACCTCGACGAAATCGCCGAGCTGCTGAGCTCCGGCGACATCATTACCCACTGCTACAACGGCAAGCCAAACCGCATCCTGACGCCCTCCGGCGAGCTGCGTGCCTCCATTACCTCCGCCCTGAAGCGCGGCGTGCGTCTGGACGTTGGCCACGGTACGGCGAGCTTCAGCTTTGAAGTGGCGAAGCGCGCTATTGCGATGGGCATTCTGCCGCACACCATCAGCTCGGATATTTACTGCCGCAACCGCATCAACGGTCCGGTCGGCTCGCTGGCAAGCGTGATGTCGAAATTCCTCGCCATCGGCATGTCATTGCCGCAGGTGATTGACTGCGTCACCGCCAACGCCGCCGACGGCCTGCGCCTGACGCGCAAAGGCCGCATTCAGCCTGGCCTCGACGCCGATCTGACGCTGTTTACCCTCAAGCGCCAGCCGACGGTGCTGACGGATGCCGAAAACGACAGCCTACAGGCTGAACACATTCTGGTGCCGCTTGCCGCGATCCGCGCGGGCAAGGGCTACATGACCGAACAAGGGAGCACGGAACATGCCTTCGATTTATGAGAAGTACAACTTAAAGCAGGTTATCAACACCTCTGGCCGCATGACGGCGCTGGGCGTCTCCACGCCGCGCCCGGAAGTGGTGCAGGCGGCGATGGACGGCATGAATCACTATTTCGAGATGAAGGATCTGGTCAATAAAACCGGGGAATACATCGCGAAGCTGCTGGAGGTGGAAGGGGCGACGGTGGTCTCCTGCGCGTCGGCGGGCATTGCCCAGTCCGTGGCGGCTGTGCTGGTGAAAGACAGCGACTGGCTGCTGGAAAACCTGCACGTCACACCGATTGAAAATAACGAGATCGTCCTGCCGAAAGGCCACAACGTGAATTTTGGCGCGCCGGTGGGCACCATGGTGGCGCTTGGCGGCGGCAAGCTGGTGGAAGCGGGCTACGCCAACGAATGTTCCGCCGATCAGCTGGCGGCGGCGATCACCCCGCGCACGGCGGCTATCCTCTACATTAAATCGCACCACTGCGTGCAGAAAAGCATGCTCAGCGTCGAGCAGGCGGCGGTTGTCGCGCGTAAACACGACTTGCCGCTGATCGTTGATGCCGCGGCGGAAGAAGATCTGCATACCTATTACCGATCCGGCGCCGATCTGGTGATCTACAGCGGCGCGAAGGCGATCGAAGGCCCAACCAGCGGCCTGGTGATTGGCAAAACCCAGTACGTTGAGTGGGTGAAGCGCCAGACGGCGGGCATTGGCCGCGCGATGAAGGTGGGCAAAGAGGGCATTCTTGGCCTGACCTGCGCCATCGAACACTACCTGACGGCCACCAAGGAGAGCGGCGCCGAGATGGTGGCGAAAATGACGCCGTTTATCGAGGCGCTCAACACCCTTAACGGTGTGACCGCGCGCGTGGTCTGGGACAGCGCCGGACGCGACATCGCCCGCACCGAAATTAAGTTCGACGAAGCCACCACCGGCGTCGGCACGGGTGACCTGGTGAATGCGCTCAAGCAGGGCGAATACGCCATCTATTTCCGTGGCTACAAGGCCAACGAAGGGATTATTGAGGCGGACGTGCGCAGCGTAAACGCTGACCAGCTGAATATTGTGTACCGCCGCATTAGTGAAGTATTAGGACAGGAGAAAAACGCATGAAACTGACCCCCAACTTTTACCGTGACCGCGTCTGTCTGAACGTGCTGGCAGGCTCAAAGGCCAACGCCAGCGCCATCTATGAGGCGGCGGAAGGCCACGTGCTGGTGGGCGTGCTCTCCAAAAATTACCCGGACGTGGCGAGCGCGGTCGCGGATATGCGTGAATACGCGAAGCTGATTGATAACGCGCTCTCCGTTGGCCTGGGCGCGGGCGATCCGAACCAGTCGGCGATGGTGAGTGAAATCTCCCGCCAGGTGCAGCCGCAGCACGTTAACCAGGTCTTTACCGGCGTGGCCACCAGCCGCGCGCTGCTGGGGCAAAATGACTCCGTGGTCAACGGTCTGGTCTCTCCGACCGGTACCGTCGGGATGGTGAAAATCTCCACCGGCCCGCTGAGCAGCAACGCGCCGGACGGCATTGTCCCGGTTGAAACCGCCATCGCCCTGCTGAAAGATTTCGGCGGGAGCTCCATCAAGTACTTTCCGATGGGCGGCCTGAAATGCCGTGACGAATACCAGGCGGTGGCGGAAGCCTGCGCCCGTCACGACTTCTGGCTGGAGCCGACCGGGGGAATCGATCTGGAGAACTTCGAGGCGATCTTGCAGATCGCCCTCGACGCGGGCGTGAGCAAAATCATCCCGCATATCTACAGCTCGATTATCGATAAAGCCAGCGGTGATACGCGCCCAGAAGATGTGCGCACGCTGCTGGCGATGACGAAGAAGCTGGTGAAGTAAAACCTGCCCCTCACCCCAGCCCTCTCCCCAAAGGGGAGAGGGTGTAATCGTCCCCTCTCCCCTTTGGGGAGAGGGTTAGGGTGAGGGGAAACAAACCGCACACACCCGAAGGAGCCACCATGCACACCCGTACCCTGCTTGTTGCTTCACTCTCTTTACTTGCTACCTCTGCTATCGCTCAAAACCAGTACGCCTGGGTGGGCACCTACAACCCCAACGGCGAAGGGCTGTACCGCTTTACCGTCGACCCGCAAACCGGTGCGCTGAACGATAAAACGCTGGTGAGCAAGCTGCCGAACGCCGCGCAGTTAACCGTCTCACACGACGGCAAAACGCTCTATCTGGCAAGCGAAGTGGAGCAGGGCGTGGTGCAGGCGCTGCGCATCGGCGATAACGGCACGCTGAGCGAGCTGAATCAGGTGGCCTCCGGCGGCGCGGGGCCGGTATATCTTTCCCTGACGCCGAACGGTAAACATCTGCTGGTGGCAAACTACATCAGCGGAACTGTCGCGGTGCTGCCCGTTAACGCAGACGGCAGCCTGAGCGATGCTACGGACACCCATCAGGACAAAGGCGAACCGGGCGCGGCGAAGCCGGAAGCTGCCGTCGAGGGCAGTTTCGCCATCAGCGATCATAACGGCCCGCATGCGCACATGATCGCCGCCGATCCGAGCGGGAAATACGTTTTTTCCACCGATCTGGGGCTGGATCGCATCTATCAGTACCGTTTTGACGATCAAACCGGGAAGCTGACTCCGAACGATCCGCCGTTTATCAGCGCCTCCTCAAAAGGGGCCGGGCCGCGCCACTTCGTCTTTACGCCGAAAGGTGATGCCCTGTGGCTGATTAACGAAGAGGCGTCTACGCTCACCCATTATGCGCTGGACAGTAATGGCAGGCTGAAAGAGGGTAAAACGGTTTCAGCCCTGCCGGACGGTTATAAAGGCACCAGTTTTGCTGCCGGGCTGGCGCTAAGTGCCGACGGGAAACAGCTGTATGTCGCTAACCGTTTGCATAACAGCATCGGGCACTTTACCGTAACGGCAGAGGGTACGCTGACGCATCAGGATGATGTCTGGACGCGCGGCGACTATCCGCGCACCCTGACGCTCGATAAGCAGGGTCGCTGGCTGTACGTCATGAACCAGCGCAGCGACAACATTACCCGTTTCCGCGTGGCACCGGACGGCAAGCTGAGCGCCGAGCCAGACTATACCCCGGTCGGCAGCCCATCCCAGATGGTCATTTCACCTTAAGCCGTAAGAGGACAACGACGTGCGATTTCCGAACCAACGTTTAGCGCAACTTTTCGATCTGTTGCAAAACGAGACGCTGCCGCAGGACGAGCTGGCGCAGCGGCTGTCGGTTTCCACGCGAACCGTCCGGGCGGATATCACCGCCCTGAACGCGCTGCTGGCTAGCCACGGCGCGCAGTTCATTTTGAGCCGGGGCAACGGCTATCAGCTCAAAATTAATGATGTGGCGCGCTATCAGCAATTGCAGGCGTCCCACCCGCGCGCGCTGCGTATTCCGCGAACCGGACCTGAGCGCGTGCACTATCTGGTGGTGCGTTTTCTGACGTCAGCCTTTTCCATCAAGCTGGAGGATCTGGCCGATGAGTGGTTCGTCAGCCGGGCCACGTTGCAGAGCGACATGGTGGAAGTGCGCGAGTGGTTTCACCGTTACAACCTGACGCTGGAAACCCGCCCTCGCCACGGCATGAAGCTGTTTGGCAGCGAGATGGCGATACGCGCCTGCCTGACCGACCTCCTGTGGGAGCTGGCGCAGCAGGACAGCCTGAACCCGCTGGTGACCGACGTGGCGCTGAACACGGGCGTGGCGGAAAAGATGGTGCCGGTGCTGCACGATGCGCTGACGCGCCATCACATTCGCCTGACCGACGAAGGCGAGCTGTTCCTGCGCCTGTACTGCGCGGTGTCGGTGCGGCGCATCAGCGAAGGGTATCCGCTGCCGGAATTCCACGCGGAAGACGTGGAAGAGAACGTGCATGAGGCGGCGAAAGATATCGCGGTAGCTATCCAGGAACTGGCGGGCAAAGCGCTGTCGCCGTCAGAAGAGAGCTGGCTGTGCGTGCACATTGCGGCGCGGCAGATCCAGGAGATCGCCCCGAGCGCCATTAATGCTGACGACGACGAAGCCCTGGTCAACTACATTCTGCGCTACATCAACACCCACTATAACTACAACCTGTTGAGCGACGAGCAACTGCATGCAGATCTGCTCACGCACATCAAAACCATGATTACCCGCGTGCGGTATCAAATCATGATCCCCAATCCGTTGCTGGATAACATCAAGCAGCACTACCCGATGGCGTGGGATATGACCCTCGCGGCAGTGTCGAGCTGGGGCAAATACACCCCGTATGTGATCAGCGAAAACGAAATTGGTTTTCTGGTGCTGCATATCGGCGTCGGGCTGGAGCGCCACTACAACATCGGCTACCAGCGCCAGCCGCGGGTGCTGCTGGTATGCGACGCAGGTAACGCGATGGTGCGCATGATCGAGGCGGTACTTCAGCGTAAATACCCGCAGATTGAGGTGACGCGCACGCTCACCCTTCGCGAGTACGAGCTTGCCGATGCCATTGGCGAAGACTTTGTGATCTCCACCGCCCGCGTGAGCGAAAAATCCAAACCGGTGGTGATGATCGCCCCGTTCCCGACCGATTATCAGTTAGAGCAGATCGGCAAGCTGGTGCTGGTGGACCGCACCCGGCCGTGGATGCTGGAAAAATACTTCGACGCGGCCCATTTCCGCATTATCGACAAGCCTGTCGACCAGCAAACGCTGTTCCGCGAGCTGTGTGAACAGCTTGAAGCAGAGGGCTTTGTCGGTGCGGAGTTTCTGGATTCGGTTATCGAGCGTGAAGCCATCGTCAGCACCATGCTCGGCGACGGCATTGCGCTGCCGCACTCCCTCGGCCTGCTGGCGCAAAAAACGGTGGTCTACACCGTGCTGGCGCCGCAGGGCATTCAGTGGGGAGATGAAACCGCCCATGTCATCTTCCTGCTCGCCATCAGCAAAAGCGAGTACGAAGAGGCAATGGCGATTTACGACATCTTTGTCACTTTCCTGCGTGAACGCGCGATGGCGCGCCTGTGCCAGTGCGAGAATTTTGCGGCGTTTAAGGCTGTGGCGATGGAGAGTTTGAGTCGGTTTTGACGTTCAGGCGGACAGAGGATATCCGCCTTCATTCAACGCAGATGATGCACAACCTGGTTGCTGCTGCCGCGCCAGATAAGCATAGGATCTTTTAGATCCTGCATGAACTTGCCGTCGACCAGGACGTTAATTAGATCCACCACTTCCATCTGCTGCGCATTCAGTTCATCCAGCTTATAGCCCGTCCAGACCCAGATGTCTTTTCCCGCGCACTCGTGGTGGATGCGTTTTACCAGCTTCAGGATCTCCGGCACGTTTTGCGGATGGAGCGGGTCGCCGCCGGAGAGCGAGATCCCCTGGCGTTTGATGCGCGTGTCGTTCAGGTCGTTGATGATGCGGTCTTCCATCTCAGCGGTAAACGGCATACCCGAGTTCAGGCGCCAGGTGCTTTTGTTGTAGCAGCCGGGGCACTCGTGAACGCAGCCTGATACAAACAGGGTACAGCGGGTGCCGGGGCCGTTGACGATGTCGACGGGGTAGTACTGGTGATAATTCATAGCGTTAACCTGATGCCCTCACCCCGGCCCTCTCCCACAGGGAGAGGGAGAAAACCGGTGGCCGGAATAACAATGTGCTCGATCGGTTCCCTCTCCCTTGAGGGAGAGGGGTAGGGTGGGGGGGACACCCTGCGCAGAACTTACCCGATCTGCCCATTCCCCAGATGTTTCACCCTGCGCTTCACCTCTTCCTGCTTACCGGCGTTAAACGGACGGGCATCCGGGCTGCCGAGGTAGCCGCACACGCGGCGGGTCACGGAGACGCGGGCTGCATCGTGGTTACCGCATTTCGGACAGGTGAAGCCTTTGCTGGTGCACTCGAACTCACCGGTAAAGCCGCACTCGTAGCACTCGTCAATTGGCGTGTTGGTTCCGTAGTACGGCACGTGCTGATAGCTGTAATCCCACACGTCTTCCAGCGCCTTCAGGTTGTGCTGAATGTTCGGGTACTCGCCATAGCAGATAAAACCGCCGTTCGCGATGGGCGGATAAGCCGCTTCGAAGTCGATCTTGTCGTACGGGTTCACCTTCTTCTCCACATCGAGGTGGAAGCTGTTGGTGTAGTAACCTTTGTCGGTCACGCCTTCCACGATGCCGAATTCGGCGGTGTCCAGACGGCAGAAGCGATTGCAGAGGTTTTCACTCGGCGTGCTGTACAGGCTGAAACCGTAACCAGTTTCCTCTTTCCACTGGTCTACCGCATCGCGCAGGCGCTGCACAATCGCAATACCCTTCTCACGCAGGGCGTCGTTGTCATAGATATGCTTGTCGCCAAACAGCGCGTTAATCGTTTCGTGAATGCCGATATAGCCAAGAGAGATCGACGCGCGACCGTTTTTGAAGATCTCCGACACATCATCGTCCGCTTTCAGGCGCACGCCGCAGGCCCCTTCCATATAGAGAATTGGCGCGACGCGGGCTTTCACCCCTTCAAGACGGGCGATGCGGGTCATCAGCGCCTTACGTGCCAGCTGTAAACGTTCATCCAGCAGCGTCCAGAAGGCCGCTTCATTCCCTTTGGCTTCCAGCGCGATGCGCGGCAGGTTCAGGCTGATGACGCCCAGGTTGTTGCGCCCGTCGTGGATCTGCTCGCCGTTCTCATCTTCGTACACGCCGAGGAAGCTGCGGCAGCCCATTGGCGTTTTAAACGAACCCGTGACTTTTACCACCTGGTCGTAGTTGAGGATATCCGGGTACATACGCTTGCTCGCGCACTCCAGCGCCAGCTGTTTGATGTCGTAGTTCGGATCGCCAAACTTGTGGTTCAGGCCGTCGCGAATGGCGAACACCAGTTTCGGGAACACCGCCGTTTTACGGTTTTTACCGAGGCCGGAGATACGGTTGCGCAGAATAGACTGCTGGATCAGGCGTGATTCCCAGCTGGTGCCGAGGCCAAACCCGAAGGTCACAAACGGCGTCTGGCCGTTGGCGGTGTGCAGCGTGTTTACCTCATATTCCAGCGACTGGAAGGCGTCGTAGCACTCTTTCTCGGTGCGGGAACGGGCGTAACCGTCAGCATTCGGGATCTGCCACTCTTCCGCCGTTTTACGGTGTTTGTTGAAGCTCTCGGTCACGAACGGGGCCAGCACTTCATCAATGCGGTTAATAGTGGTGCCGCCATAGATGTGGCTCGCCACCTGGGCGATGATCTGCGCCGTGACCGCCGTCGCGGTGGAGATGGATTTCGGCGGCTCAATCTCGGCGTTACCCATTTTAAAACCGTGGGTCAGCATGCCTTTCAGGTCGATCAGCATGCAGTTAAACATCGGGAAGAACGGCGAGTAGTCGAGATCGTGATAGTGGATCTCACCGCGCTCGTGCGCCGAGACTACATCGCGCGGCAGCAGATGCTGACGGGCATAGTGCTTGGCGACGATACCGGCCAGCAGGTCGCGCTGGGTCGGGATCACTTTGCTGTCTTTATTGGCATTTTCATTGAGCAGCGACGAGTTGGTTTGCTCTACCAGGCCGCGGATCTCCTGGTTAAGGCGACCCCGTTTCTCACGCTGGACGTCACGGTCGTGACGATACTCAATGTAGGCGCGCGCCAGCTGCTTGTACGGACCAGACATCAGCTGGTTTTCAACCGCGGTCTGGATCTCGTTGATATCCACCTGGCTGCGTTCATGCATCTGGCTGCTAACGACTTCTGCGACGGTGGCGCAGTAATCTGCGTCATCGACTCCCGCTGCTTTAGCTGCACGCAGAATGGCTTCTTTGATGCGCTCTGATTTAAACGGCACTTTACAGCCATCACGTTTCATCACATGCGGTGTCATGATCACTCCATTTTAAAAACAGGTTATCCACAGAGGTGGAGAAGTATTCACCGGGCGTATTCCTCGCCGCGGCAAAGACTTCCCGCGTGCCCAGCCCGTGTTATCCACAATTCCGGCCAGCGTAAGCGCCGTCTTGTTGTTGGAATAGTAGACGATAAATACAAGATGTTGGGTCGGCGTGCATTTTAAGTGCTACATATAGTGATTTGCATCAAACATGTTTGCGGTTTTTTTGATGCAGGACAAAGTAAAAAGACGAGAGTACAAACGGCGGGCGCTGGGGCAATTGTAAAGACGCGAAGGAAAAATCTGATTAATTATTCAACAAAAACAGCAAAGTAAGCCGGACACGGCATCGTGCCCGGCGGAGGAATTACTGCTTTAGCCACCACACGGCTTCAAACGGACGAAGCATTGAGGTGTGAGGGGCGGGGTAGTTGCTTATCACCACCTGCGACTCGCCGCTGAGAGCGTCCGCTTGCCATTCCTGAGGCAAATGGCTCAGGTTCGCCACCACCATCAGCGTTTGCCCCTGCCACTGGCGGCGATAGCACCACAGGGAAGGGTGGTCAGGCAGGAGATCCTCATAATCCCCCCACGTCAGTACCGGCAGGGTTTTGCGCAGGCGAATCAGCGACTGGTAGGTGTAGAACACCGAATCGGGGTCGTCCAGCGCCGCGCGGACATTCACGGTTTCGTAGTTGTCGCAAACGCCAATCCACGGCTCGGCCTCGGTAAAGCCCGCATTATGCGAGGCGTCCCACTGCATCGGCGTGCGGCCATTATCGCGTGACTTACTCGCCAGAATCGCCAGTAGTTCATCGGTATCGCGTCCGTTAGCCCGCTGTTCGGCGAACATGTTCAGACTTTCCACGTCGCGGTAGTCGGTGATACGGCTGAAATGCGGGTTGGTCATACCCAGCTCTTCACCCTGGTAGATATACGGCGTGCCCTGCATCCCGTGCAGCACCATGCCGAGCATTTTCGCCGCCGCCACGCGGTGTTCCCCTTCGTCACCAAAGCGCGACACGATGCGCGGCTGGTCATGGTTACACCAGAACAGCGCGTTCCAGGCTTTATTGTGCATCCCCTGCTGCCAGTGGCGGAAAAGGGTTTTCAGCGCCACGAAGTCCGGCTTTGCCTTCGTCCATTTTTCGCCGCCGGGGTAGTCCACCTTGAGGTGGTGGAAGTTAAAGGTCATCGACAGCTCGCGGCCATCAAGAGACGCGTACTGCTGGCAGTTCTCCAGCGAGGTGGAGGACATCTCGCCCACCGTCATCAGGTTACGCGGGGTAAAGACGTCCCGGCTCATCTCCTGAAGATATTCGTGGATGCGCGGCCCGTCAGTGTAGAAGCGGCGACCGTCGCCGAGGGTATCGTCCGGGAAATCCTGATCTTTTGAAACCAGGTTGATGACGTCCAGACGCAAGCCGTCCACGCCGCGATCGGCCCAGAACTCGCACACTTTTTTCAGCTCGGCGCGCACCGCCGGGTTTTCCCAGTTGAGATCCGCCTGCTCCGGTGCGAACAGGTGCAGATAATACTGTTCGCTTTCGGCGTGCCAGCGCCAGGCGTTGCCGCCAAATTTGGAGCGCCAGTTGTTGGGAAGCGTATCCGGCGTACCGTCCCGCCAGATATAGAATTGGCGGTACGGACTCGCTTTATCCAGCGACTCGCGGAACCAGGCGTGCTGCGTGGACGTGTGGTTAAAGACCATATCCAGCACGATGCGGATGCCGCGTTCATGCGCCCGGGCAACCAGTTCGTCAAAGTCGTCCAGCGTGCCGTAGGTCGGGTCAATGGCAGTGTAGTTCGCCACGTCGTAACCGTTATCCACCTGCGGCGAGATATAAAACGGCGTCAGCCAGATAGCGTCAATGCCGAGGGTTTTCAGGTAGTCCAGGCGCTGCGTTACGCCGCGTAGATCGCCCGTGCCGCTGCCGGTGGTATCCTGGAAACTCTTTGGGTAAATCTGATAGATGACGCCGTTCTGCCACCAGTGAGGAAGGGTATTCATAGTGCGTTCCTGCAAATGCGAAGGGGCGCAACTGCGCCCCGAAAGAGAGAATTAAACAATCTGCAACGTGCCCTGACGGAACTTACGCTGATAAACCACGGTAGTCAGCGCCATTGGGATGATAATCGCCACCGCCATCGCCAGCGCAAATACCTGCCAGAAAGCGGGTTGAATGGAGAGGATCCCCGGCAGGCCGCCGACGCCAATCCCGTTCGCCATCACGCCGTTCAGGCCGCACAGCAAGCCCGCCAGACCGGAGCCGATCATCGCGCAAAGCATCGGGAAGCGGTATTTGAGGTTGATACCGTACATCGCCGGTTCAGTGACGCCGAGGTAAGCGGAGATGGCAGCCGGAACGGAGATCTCACGCTCGTTGTGCTTACGGCTGACGATGATGATGCCGGTTACCGCCGAGGCCTGCGCAATGTTAGACAGGGCGATGATCGGCCAGACAGGCGTACCGCCGAGGCTCTGGATCATTTGCATATCGATCGCCAGCGTGGTCTGGTGCACGCCGGTGATCACCAGCGGAGCGTAGAGGAAGCCAAACAGCGCGGCACCGATTGGCGCGAAGCTGCCGGTCATCAGGTGACGGACCGCGAAGGCCACGCCGTCGCCAATCATGCGGCCAAACGGACCGATAAAGGCGTGCGCCAGGAACACCGCCAGGATCAGCGAGCAGACCGGGACCACCACCAGATATAGGTAATCCGGCACGATGCGCTTCAGGCGCGTCTCAATAAAGCCCAGCGCCAGACCCGCCAGCAATGCCGGGATCACCTGCGCCTGATAGCCCACTTTGGCGATGGTAAACAGGCCGAAGTTCCACACCTCTGGCGTTTGCTGACCAAGTAAGTAAGCGTTCATTAACTGCGGAGAGACCAGCGTCACGCCGAGCACGATACCGAGAATTGGCGTTCCGCCCATCTTGCGCACCGCGGACCAGCAGATTCCGACCGGCAGATAGAAGAAGATCGCTTCGCCAATCAGCCACAGGAAGTCATAGATACTTTGCAGCGCCGGGTACATCTGCGCCAGGGTTTTGCCGTCGCTCATTGGCACATCGCCGATGACGTTACGGAAGCCCAGAATTAAGCCCCCGCTGATCAGCGCTGGCAGCAGCGGGAAGAAGATCTCCGCAAAATGGGAAATCAGCTGCTCATGCCATTTCATATTCTGACGCGCGGCCTTCTTCGCCTGCTCTTTATCTGCGGAAGAGTGCCCGGTAGTCGCCAGC
Organism: Enterobacter sp. MGH119; assembly: GCF_001037675.1. Taxonomy (NCBI): domain Bacteria; kingdom Pseudomonadati; phylum Pseudomonadota; class Gammaproteobacteria; order Enterobacterales; family Enterobacteriaceae; genus Enterobacter; species Enterobacter sp. MGH119. The sequence continues at coordinate 118,685 of NZ_KQ089931.1, forward strand.
AGAGCCTGATAGTAATCGCCCACTTCGGTACCAATCACCACCTGGAACTGCCCGGCATTGGTGAAGCAGCCTTTAACCATGGAAAGCTCTTCAATGGCCTTCGGGTTGGCTTTGGCCGGATCGTTCAGCACGAAGCGCAGGCGGGTAATGCAATGGCTGACGGTGGCGATGTTGTCGCGTCCGCCGACCAGGACGATCAGCTGATCGATATCTGTTTGTTTGACTTTACTCATCATGAAACCTCATGACAGATGGTGATAGGGGTTATGACCTGTGCGCAAGCCTACTCCTTCAACGTGACGGCGAAAATGGGAACGTTCCCGAAATCGGGCGAAGATCACAATAATCCGCTGTGTGAGGGCACACTGGATTGCATTTCACTCGCAGTTTTTATGAATTTCTTCTCAAGAGTGTTTAAAAAATATCAGGTCAATATCTTAAAAATACAGGGAAGATCTTAAACATGATCTGGCCGGAACTTTACAGTCGGTTTCAGGCATAAGCTTGTCTTCATATACTGAAATAAACGTAGAGCAATAATGTACGGGAACAACGAGATCGTCAGTTATTTACAGGCCAATAAAATACTTGCGCTTAAACTCGACCATGCTGTTACTGCGGTCGGCCAGAACGTCAAAACACAGGTGAATATGATAGGGAAAGGCGCCACTCGGCTGTTGTATTACGCCTCATGTTTCACTGATGAATACAATGATGTTTGCCTGAGACAGAAGAGCGAAGACCTACGCTTCAGAGATGCCGTTTATAAATTAGTAAGCGGTGTGGATGTAGTCTATGAAATGCTTAGACTGTATTTTGAGGAAGTTTTCAAATACAAAAATCCTAAACAGTTAGAGTATATTAAACAGCGGCTAATGGCTGTAAATGTCCACATCGCTGCGGTTAGCCTTACCGGTGCCGGGTTTACATTAGCCGTTGCCGCCTGCGTTCGCCTTGTATTAAATATCAGCCTCGAATTAAGCGCCATTACCGGAAGATGGGCTTCCCGAGGTATTGCTTTTATTGGGCTGTATGGGGTAGTACAGCAAGCCGCCGATAGCGCGCATCGTCTGTACGTTGAATTTCCCGCCTTGTACTCGGCACTTTATGCTCAAGGGCTTGAAATGCTTTATTTTCTCATTGAGCCTGTGTTTCGCAGGACGGACGCGACACGTGCGCAATGGGCATCTGATGACGACATTGCGGATATCATCACCAGGTTGATCAGATAACAATGATGAATTACATCAAACGTTTTTTACGTTGGCAGGGGCGAATTATATTTTCGGTCTACGGCCCGGCCGCGTTAACAATCCTGTTTGCCCTGATACAGGCCCATTTCTTCCCCGGCAGTCCTGTCTGGCCAATTGGGCTTTTCTTCATTGTGGTCATGATTGTTTTTGGCTGCTATGTGAAATGGTAAAAGGCCAAACATTTCAATACAGATAACCACTAATAAGGTATTTCTATGTCTGCTCCCGCACATTTATGGCTTGAAGATGAGAATGGCTCGCCGATTGTCGGTTGTTGTGCAATGCCACTGCGTCTTGGATCTATTGAATTAAAATCCTTTTCCCATGGCGTAACTATTCCGGTTGACCCAAGCTGGGGAAAACTCACTGGTACACGCGTACATCGGCCTATAACAATAGTCAAAGAATTTGATCAGACAACGCCGCTTCTTTACCGGGCAGTTTGCGAAGGGCGAACCATGAAGAAGGCGACAATTAAAATGTACCGTATTCTTGAGTCTGGGATTGAGGCTGAGTATTTCAATATTATTCTGGAAAACGTCAAGTTCACAACGGTAGCGCCGTATCTCTCCCCCGGCAGTATGACCAGTACCCACCTGGAAACGCTGGAGCTGCGCTATGAGGCAATTACCTGGAAGTATACCGAAGGCAATATCCTGTACCGTGATTCATGGAACGATCGCTGTTGCGCATGAAAGCGAAAGGACTATGAGAGACGGGCAGGAATAACGATCTGACGCGGCTCAGCGCGCCCGTTGATCTGCTCTATCAGCTGCGCGGCAGCCTGCCGGCCAGATTCGGCGTAACCCGGATCAACGCTGATAATCTCCGGGTGTAAGAACTTCATCAGCGGCGTGCTTCCCACGCTCGCTAATTGCAGCTCCCCGATGCGCTGCTCCTGCAAATATTTGCTCGCACCCAATGCAAGGGTATCCGTGGCGCATACCAGGGCGGTGGTTTGTGGCGTCAGCACGCTGGCGACCTGTTCATATCCCTGTTTCATACCCAGACCGGGCAGCGCGGCCACGGCGGGGAGATTGTGTTTTTTACAAAACGCCAGGTACGCTTCATGGCGACGCTTGCCGGTGGTGATGTCGGCATGCGGCACGCCGAGATAGCTAATATGCCGATGGCCCTGTTCATACAGGCGCTGCATCAGGATCACGATCGCCCCTTCGTCATCGTAACAGACAGAGGCAAACCCGCTCGCGTCGCGCGCCAGCAGCACCAGTGACGGCTGCCAGGGTTTAAGCACGTCCTCTTTTAGGCCGGTAAATCCGAACAGCACCACCCCATCAATATTACGGCGCTGAAGCATACCGAGATGCTCCTCCACCATTTGCGCGGAGAACTTGCTCTCCATCATGATCGGATCGTAGCCCTGCTCGTAGAACGCGGGCAGCATCGTCTGTACGGCGAGGTTTTCGGAGAGGGAATCCAGACGCGAGACGATAATGGCGACCACTTTATCGCTCTGCCCGCGCATGGCGCGCGCGGAGCGGGAAGGGGAAAAACCGTGCTGATTCATCACCGCCTCGACGCGCTCGCGTGTGCGCTCGCTGACACCGCTTTCGTTGTTCAGCACGCGTGAGACAGTCGATTTCCCCACGCCGCTTAAACGCGCGATGTCTTTAATCGTAAGGCGGTTCTGCATGCTGTATTCCCTGTAACAACGATAAAATAATCAATTGAGCCTAATGCTATCCTGCGAATTCGCTATGGGCAAAGTCTGGTTTACGTTCGGTTTATTTGCAGGGCGTTATAATACCGCCCGATTAGTCACAAACGGTATGGATAAATCTCTATACTGCGCGCCGATACCCAACTTTTTACTTACCGGAGGCCACATGGATCCCGATCCCACACCTCTCCTGACCCGGAGAAAACCTTCTTACCGGTAAGCCAGCTTTTTGCTGTCTCACCGGCGTGAGGCAGCAACGTTCATACGTTCCTGCTTGATAAATTAAGTGCCTGACAGGTACGGCTTTGCCACGCCTGCGGGAAAGACTGCGTCCGCCTTTGCGGATGCGGGGGAATGACTATGCTGAAAAATATCACCCGGCAGCTGCAAGCGCTGCTGAGCCGTCACCTGCCACATCGCCTGATTGCGCGCGATCCGCTGCCAAATGCCAACACCATGGCGGGAGCGGCAATCCCCGCTTCCCTGACCGAGCGCTGCCTGAACGTGGCGGCGATGGATGAAAACGAAGTCTGGCGCGCCTTTGGCGGCCACCCGGAAGGGCTGAACGCGCAAGAAGTGTCAAAAATCCGCGCGGAACATGGCGATAACCAGATCCCGGCGCAGAAACCCTCTCCCTGGTGGGTCCACCTGTGGCTCTGCTACCGCAATCCGTTCAACCTGCTGCTGACGGTGCTCGGGATTATCTCTTACGCCACTGAAGATCTGTTTGCCGCAGGCGTGATTGCCCTGATGGTAGGGATCTCCACGCTGCTGAACTTTATTCAGGAAGCGCGCTCCACCAAAGCGGCGGATGCGCTGAAAGCGATGGTCAGCAACACCGCCACCGTGTCGCGCGTGATTAACGACCTCGGCGAAAACGCCTGGATTGAGCTTCCCATTGACCAGCTGGTGCCGGGCGATCTGGTGAAGCTGGCGGCGGGGGACATGATCCCGGCGGATTTACGTATCATCCAGGCGCGGGATCTGTTTGTCGCGCAGGCGTCACTCACCGGTGAATCCCTGCCCGTAGAGAAGGTGGCGCGGACCCGCGATCCGCAGCAGATGAACCCGCTGGAGTGCGACACCCTGTGCTTTATGGGCACCACGGTGGTTAGTGGCACCGCGCAGGCGATTGTCACCGCCACCGGCGGCAATACATGGTTTGGACAGCTTGCCGGACGCGTCAGCGAGCAGGAGAGCGAGCCGAATGCGTTCCAGAAAGGCATTGGCCGCGTCAGCATGCTGCTGATCCGCTTTATGATGGTCATGACGCCAATTGTCCTGCTGATCAACGGCTACACCAAAGGCGACTGGTGGGAAGCGGCGCTGTTCGCGCTCTCCGTGGCCGTTGGCTTAACGCCGGAAATGCTGCCGATGATTGTCACCTCCACGCTGGCGCGCGGGGCGGTCAAACTCTCTAAACAAAAGGTGATCGTTAAACACCTCGACGCCATCCAGAACTTTGGCGCGATGGACATTCTTTGCACCGATAAAACCGGCACCCTGACCCAGGACAAAATCGTGCTGGAGAACCACACCGATATCGCCGGAAAGACCAGCGAACGGGTGCTGTACAGCGCGTGGCTGAACAGCCACTACCAGACCGGGCTGAAAAACCTGCTCGACGTGGCGGTGCTGGAAGGTGTGGATGAAGAGTCTGCCCGCATGCTCTCCGGGCGCTGGCAGAAGGTGGATGAAATCCCGTTCGACTTCGAGCGCCGCCGCATGTCGGTGGTGGTCAGCGAGAAGCCGGACGTGCATCAGCTGATCTGCAAAGGGGCATTGCAGGAGATCCTGAATGTTTCCACGCAGGTGCGCCATAACGGCGAGATCGTGCCGCTGGATGAGACCATGCTGCGCCGCATCAAACGCGTCACCGATAACCTGAACCGCCAGGGGCTGCGCGTGGTGGCGGTAGCCAGCAAGTTCCTGCCCGCGCGGGAAGGGGACTACCAGCGTATCGATGAATCTGATTTGATCCTCGAGGGGTACATCGCATTCCTCGATCCGCCGAAAGAGACCACCGCACCTGCGCTGAAAGCGCTGAAAGCGAGCGGTATCACCGTCAAAATTCTCACCGGCGACAGCGAGCTGGTGGCGGCAAAAGTGTGCGTCGAAGTGGGGCTGGACGCAGGCGACGTGGTGGTGGGGAGCGACATCGAAACGCTTTCTGACGACGAACTGGCGCAGCTTGCCCAGCGCACCACGCTGTTTGCCCGCCTGACGCCGATGCACAAAGAACGCATCGTAACGCTGCTGCGTCGTGAAGGGCACGTGGTGGGCTTTATGGGCGACGGCATCAACGATGCGCCGGCCCTGCGTGCGGCGGATATCGGTATCTCCGTAGACGGCGCGGTGGATATTGCCCGCGAAGCAGCGGATATCATTCTGCTGGAAAAGAGCCTGATGGTGCTGGAGGAGGGCGTCATCGAAGGGCGTCGCACCTTCGCCAATATGCTCAAATACATCAAAATGACCGCCAGCTCGAACTTCGGCAACGTCTTCAGCGTGCTGGTGGCGAGCGCGTTTCTGCCGTTTCTGCCGATGCTGCCGCTGCATCTGCTGATCCAGAACCTGATGTACGATGTCTCTCAGGTCGCCATCCCGTTTGATAACGTGGACGACGAGCAGATCCAGAAGCCGCAGCGCTGGAACCCGGCAGATCTTGGGCGCTTTATGCTGTTCTTTGGGCCGATCAGCTCCATCTTCGACATCCTGACCTTCTGCCTGATGTGGTTTGTGTTCCATGCCAACACCCCGGAACACCAGACGCTGTTCCAGTCCGGCTGGTTCGTGGTCGGGCTGCTGTCGCAGACGCTGATTGTGCATATGATCCGCACCCGCCGCATTCCGTTCATTCAGAGCCGTGCCGCGTGGCCGCTGATTGTGATGACGGGCATTGTGATGGCGCTCGGGATCGCGCTGCCGTTCTCGCCGCTGGCAAGCTACCTGCAACTTCAGGCGCTACCGCTGAGCTACTTCCCATGGCTGGTGGCGATCCTCGCGGGTTACATGGTGCTGACGCAGATGGTGAAGGGGTTCTATAGCCGTCGGTATGGGTGGCAGTAACGGCAAGCCCGGTGGCGCTGCGCTTACCGGGCCTACGATCCGAACGTAGGCCGGGTAAGGCGAAGCCGCCACCCGGCAGCTGGCTTTCCTCCCAAATTCAACAACCTGTGATCTCCGTCGGCGCATTCGCTTGACGACAATTTGAGCGCATGTTAACAGAATGTTTTGCCTGTATTTGGCCCGTCAGATAAGGAACATTCATGTTACGGTACAGTCTCTTAACCGCCGGGCTCATGCTCGGCGCCTCCGCCTTTGCCGCACCGGCAGGCGACCTTCCCTTAATGCCCTGGCCTGCGAAGGTTGAACGCCCGACCACTCAGGGCGCGCTGGAGCTTAACAATCAACTCACCGTGAGCGTAAGTGGCGACGATCTGGGGGATGCGGTCAACCGCCTGCGCCAGCGCATCGCCCTTCAAACCGGCTGGACGCTACAGCCGCAGGCCGAAAAACCTGACAAGCCGACCATCCGCATCGCCATCGCCAAAAAGGTGAAGCCGCAGCCGCTGCCGGACAGCGATGAGAGCTATAAACTCACGGTGGACGCCAACGGCGTAAATATCTCCGCCAATACCCGCTTCGGCGCGCTGCGCGCCATGGAAACCTTGCTTCAGCTGATGCAGAACGGCGCCGAAAACACCTCGATCCCGTGGGTGACCATTGAAGATTCGCCGCGCTTCCCGTGGCGCGGGCTGCTGCTCGATTCGGCGCGCCACTTCCTCCCGATTCCGGATATTAAACGCCAGATCGACGGCATGGCCGCGGCGAAGCTCAACGTGCTGCACTGGCATTTGACCGACGATCAGGGCTGGCGCTTCAGCTCAAAGCGCTACCCTAAGCTGACCCAGCTTGCCAGCGACGGGCTGTTCTACACCCCTGAGCAGATGCGCGAGATTGTGCGTTACGCTGCCGAGCGCGGCATACGCGTGGTGCCGGAAATTGATATGCCGGGCCACGCCTCGGCGATTGCCGTCGCCTACCCGGAGCTGATGAGCGCGCCGGGGCCGTACGCCATGGAGCGCCACTGGGGCGTGCTGAAGCCAGTGCTGGATCCCACCAAAGAGGCAACTTATACCTTTGCCGACGCGATGGTCAGCGAACTGGTGGCGATCTTCCCGGATCCATATCTGCATATTGGCGGCGATGAGGTTGACGACAGCCAGTGGAAAGCGAACGCTGCGATCCAGAGATTCATGCGCGACAATAAACTGGCGGACAGCCACGCGTTGCAGGCGTATTTCAACCGCAAGCTGGAGACGATCCTTGAGAAGCACCACCGGCAGATGGTTGGCTGGGATGAGATCTACCATCCCGATCTGCCGAAAAGCATTCTGATCCAGTCCTGGCAGGGACAGGACGCGCTGGGGCAGGTGGCGCAGAACGGCTATAAGGGCATTCTCTCAACCGGTTTCTACCTCGATCAGCCGCAATCCACCGCCTACCACTACCGCAATGAAATTGTGCCGCAGGGGCTGAACGGCGTGGATGTGATAGCGGACACCGACAGCGTCCAGAGCTGGGCTTTCTCCATGCCGCGCCTGAAGGGCAAGCCGGTGGAAGGTAGCTTTACGCTGGTGAAAGGCGATGCTGGCTGGCGCGGATTTATTGATTTTGCCGGGAAATCGCGTCGGGCGGTGGATAACATTCAATGGCGGGACGACAATCAGGTAACGTTTACCGTTGATACCTGGATGGGTGAAACGCGTCCGGTCGTTTCTGTTGAGAACGATAAGCTCAGCGGCTATTTCCTGGTGGGTAACGCCCGCTACCCGATTAGCGGCACGCGTCTGGACGCGGTCCCAAAAGGCATACCGCCGGTGGTGCCGGACCCGGCGAACGAGGCCAATCTGCTCGGCGGTGAAGCCGCGCTGTGGGCGGAAAACGTGGTCGCGCCGGTGCTGGATATCCGTCTGTGGCCGCGCGCCTTTGCGGTGGCGGAGCGGCTATGGTCGGCGAAGGACGTCAACGACATCGACAACATGTATACCCGGCTCCAGGCGATGGACAGCTGGTCGACGGTGTCGGTTGGACTACAGCAGCATACCCAGCAGCAGGTGCAGTTCACGCGCCTCGCCAACAATGCGGATACCCTGCCGCTGCAAATTCTCGCCCAGGCGCTTGAACCGGCGCAGTATTACACCCGCCAGCATCTTAAGTTCCAGGCTGGAAACTATCATCAGTTTGAGCCGCTCAACCGGCTCGCTGATGCGCTAAACCCGGAAAGTGCGACCGGGCGTCAGATGAATAAATGGGCGGACCGTCTGGTGAGCGACGCGGAAGACACGGAAAGCGCCGACGCGCTGCGCCACGTCTTTAACCGCTGGCAGAACAACACCAGCGACGCGCTGGCGCTAAGCGAAAACAGCTATCAGTTGAAGGCCATTAAGCCGGTGATCCAGGAGGTGGATAAGCTGGCCGCGATTGGCCTGAGGCTGACGGATCTGGTGGCGCGCCAGGGCACGCTGGATGATAAAGAGATTGCGTCGATCCAGAGCGAACTGGATAACGCGGCGAAGGTTCAGGACGAGGTGGTGATTGCGGCGGTGTACCCGCTGGAAACGCTGCTGCGCGCGACGCGGAATCAGTAGTAAAGAACCCTCACCCCAGCCCTCTCCCAAAGGGAGAGGGTGTATAAATTCCCTCTCCCTTTGGGAGAGGGTTAGGGTGAGGGAATCAGATCACTCAGTCCTTCAACACCCATGCCTCTCTCCAGTGCGCGCCCACGCCTGGTTCAAACTGGTTTGCGGTTGGGCTGTACTGCACGCAGTAGCCGCTGAACGGGACAGGCCTGCATTCGTAGGTCTTACCGTCTTTCGGCTGTAGCACTACGGTGCCCGCTTTGTAGGACGCGACGTTATTCGGGAAGATAAAGTCATGCGGGCCGTTGCTGTCCGCCGCGTCGCTTTCCAGCATCAGATCCAGCACGTCCTGCGCGAACAGGGTGCCGTCTTTGTTGGTGGCGTAGTATTTCAGCATATGGTGACCCGCCGTGACGTCAGTCAGGGTCATGGTCACGTCCTGGCTGGCGTTATTCATCTCCTGCTTCAGATACCCCTTTTCCGCACCGCTGTGGTTCATCACGTGCGCTTCAACGTTCACGTCGCCTTTGGTGTTCACGTGGAAGGTGACGGACGCCTTGCCATTCTCGATTTTGCTGTAGTGCAGGTTAGATACCGCGATGGTTTCATTCACTTCCGCCTTCTGCTCTTCGTACGAAATCGCAACGGACTGGAGGGCGCTGCCGTCTTTGACGAAGACGCTGTTCGCGCCGTGAACCGGGCTAATTTCGCCCGCTTCATCCTTTACCCCGACACGCACATCGCTGTACGCGGCGTTGATCTTCTGCGCCAGATCGTAGGACCACTGGTTCGCATCCCCCTGGGCAACGGAGCCGATGGTCAGCTCGGTACGCAGGGCGGCAACTTCCCCGTTGGCGTCGAAGAAGCGTGCAATCACTTTATCGCCCGTGTTCAGGTTATTCCCGGCAATCTGTCCGCTCAGGGTTTTACTCCACTGGGATATCACCGCTGGGGTGCCGTCCGGCGTGACGTTGCCGCCGTTACCGAAATCAACGTCAATGGCCTGATAGAAACTGTTTGCGGTATCCGCAATTTCCCACACGCCATAAATAACCTGGTAGCCCGTACGTTCCGGGACATTACAGGTCATGGATTTTGTCATCGCCGGTGCCTGACCATTTCCGTTAATAGTACAGAACGGCGTTAATTCGAACTGGTCACGGGTCAGCGGTTTATTGGGGTCCCAGTTTTGTTTGGTAATGTAATAACGCCAGTTGGTGGTTTTATGCGGCGCGGTATGGTGCCAGACAAATTCATGCGGGCCTGCCGTCATGGGATTTTTGGTCCAGGCGTTCAGGCTCTGCTTATCAAGCTGGGAGTAGCTGGCAATACCGGCGCTGGCAAGCTGGCCGTCGGGCGGCATCGCACCCGTCGGGAAGCCGGAGGTCTTTTCTACGCTCTGCGGTTCATATTGTACAGAGCCACAGTCAGTATTCTGGCCGAGCTTACACATATAGGCGCGGCTGGCAGGGGATTCTATATATCCGTGTGCAAGTGCGGAAGACGCAACCGTTAATGTGGTTACCGCCAGCGCAATTTTAGAGAGTTTCATTCATCATCCATTAATTAGAATAGAGCAAGGCAGCGTCAGTCTATTAATGGAGTGGCGGATGCGTCATTTTCCGGAGAGAGTAAAAATGGTCGAAATAAAAAAAGGCAGCCAGAGCTGCCTTCTCTTTCTTGAAATAAATTAGCGACGTACGGCAATCGCTTCAATTTCAATTTTCACGTCTTTTGGCAGACGCGCTACTTCCACGCAGGAGCGCGCCGGGAAGGTGGCGTTGTGCTCGGTGAAGAACGCTTCGTAAGTGGCGTTAACGGTCGCAAAATCATTCAGATCTTTCACGAACACGGTGGTTTTGACGATATCGCCCACTTTCAGACCGGCAGATTCGACGATCGCCTGCACGTTTTCCAGCGACTGACGCGCCTGCGCCGCTACGTCGGCGGGTACTTCACCGGTTTTTGGGTTCACCGGGATCTGGCCAGAAGTGATGATCATGCTGCCCAGATCAACGCCCTGAACGTATGGGCCGATAGCCGCTGGTGCATTTTCCGTCGCGAGTACTTTGCTCATTTTTTCTCCAGAATTACAGCGTTAAGAATGTTCCCGGCCATTATAACAGCCGGGATTTCATTACCAACCTCAATTAGTTGGCCAGCACCACATAATGAGAAAACTCTTTTTCGCAGTATTTGCATTTGAGTGCGATGTCATTGGCGCGCTTTTTCACTGCAAAGCTGGAGGAAACCGGCTCAGCATGACTGATGCAGTTGCTGTTCGGGCAGACCAGCACGCTTTCGATGCGATCCGGCAGGCTTGGGCGGGATTTGCCCACCACGTCGTAATCGTCGATGCGGTTAACCGTGGCGTCCGGCGCGTACAGCGACAGCTGGTTAACCTGCTCGTCGGTCAGGAAAGTGTTCTCGATCTTGATCAGGTCTTTGCGGCCCATCTCGCCCGACGGCAGGTTCAGGCCGATGGTGATGCGCTGGTCGGTTTCGGTCAGTTTGAACAGCGTCAGCAGCTTAAAGCCCACCTGCGCAGGGATGTGGTCAATCACGGTGCCACGCTTGATGGCTTCAACCTGGAGTTTGTTATCGTGTGTCATGGTCGTCTCCCCTTACAGAGCTAATTCGCGATTCAGAACCAGTGCCAGTAACGCCTGGCGGGCGAAGATGCCGTTCCCGGCCTGTTGGAAGTACCAGGCGTGCGGCGTTTTATCCACGTCTGTGGTGATCTCATCGATGCGCGGCAGCGGGTGCAGCACCTTCATGTTGTCGCGCGCGCCCTCGAGGTCGCTGGCGCGCAGTACGAACTGCGCCTTCACGTTGGCGTACTCGGATGGGTCAAGACGCTCTTTCTGCACGCGGGTCATGTAGAGAATATCCACGTTGCCCATCACCTCTTCGATGCTGGCATGCAGGCTCCACGCGATGCCTTTTTCGTCCAGCATATCGAGAATGTACTGCGGCATCGCCAGCGCGTCCGGCGCGATGAAGAAGAAGCGGTTGCCGTTAAATTTCGCCAGCGCCTGGGTCAGGGAATGGACGGTGCGGCCATACTTCAGGTCGCCGACCATGGCGATGTTCAGGTTCTCAAGCGTGCCCTGCGTCTCCTGAATGGTGAACAGATCCAGCAGGGTCTGCGTCGGGTGCTGGTTGGCACCGTCACCGGCGTTCAGCACCGGAATGCCGCCGGAAAACTCGGTCGCCAGACGCGCCGCGCCCTCCTGCGGGTGGCGCATCACAATCGCGTCGACGTAGGTGCTGATAACCGAAATGGTATCCGCCAGGGTCTCGCCTTTTTTACCCAGCGACGTGTTGCTGCTGTCTGAGAAGCCCACCACGCTCGCGCCCAGGCGGTGCATGGAGGTTTCAAAGGAGAGGCGCGTGCGGGTCGAGGCTTCGAAGAAGCAGCTCGCAATCACCTTGTGCTTCAACAGCTCCGGTTGCGGATTGGCCTTCAGTTTTGCCGCGGTTTCCAGAACCAGTTCCAGCTCTTCGCGGCTGAGGTCGTTTATGGAAATGATGTGTTTTTGATAAAGCGGATTCATGTTTATCTCCTGACGCCGGGCAAAAAAAAGCCCCTCAAATGAGGGGCTCTGGGAATAGGTTTAGCAACGGGAAGAAAAACGGCAGGCCAGCGTCTGATTTCAGACGCGGTAAGACGTTGTGTCGTACACGCTTGACCATGCTTCCTCCCGGCAAATTGTCGGGCATTATACGCAGCTCGCTTTTGGGATCAAGCGATTTAATGCACGCTTTACTCAATGCAAACGGTTCTTTGTGAATATTAATGCGTTCTGAGTAAATAATTAATTTGCTTATGCACCAGCGCGGTGCGCTTCACTACGCGGGGCGCGACCCAGACAATACTGCTTCCGGCCACCACGCCTAAAATTTCCGGTAACTGGTGATAATCCAGAATACGCGCTACCGCGCGGCCATATCCGGCGACGGTATGGATAAGGATAAATTCGCTGTTGTGCTCCACGCTCACCACCATTTCAGAGACGGTACGCGCCGCATCGGGGGCCGGGCGCAGCTGGGGATTCAGCGAATAAATCTTTAGTCCTTTGGCATTGCGAATTTTTATGACACCAAGCAACTTGAGCAGACGTGAAACGGTGGACTGGCTGATGGTCTCAAAACCCCGCTCCTGTAAGTCGCGGCGGATCTCTTCCTGGGAGAGATAGCTCTTTTCCGCGATCAGACGCTGGCAGACCGTTAGCTGTAGTTGCTCTTTGGGAGAGTACTCTTCGTAATCCATCATAGTTCCCATATCAGTTCCCGAAATAACCGGTGGCACCGCACCGATCCGTAGGCCGGATAAGCGCAGCGCCATCCGGCAAATCACAACAAAGCGCCCAGGCTTAACGCCACCATAATCACCACCGTTAAAATCCCCAGCAGCGGCGCGACCCATTTCAGATAACGCACGTAGGGCACGCGGGCGATAGCCAGCCCGCCCATCACGACGGCAGAGGTGGGAGTGATCAGGTTAACGATGCCGGACGCCGACTGGTAAGCCGTAACCACCAGGTCGCGGTTGACGTTAGCGAAATCGGCAAGGGGCGCCATGATCGGCATCGTCAGAACGGCCAGGCCGGACGAAGAAGGCACAAGAAACGACAGCACCACTTCCAGCCAGTACATCACGTTGATGAACGCCACCGTCGACAATCCGGTGACCATTCCCTCGGCGCTGTGCAAAATGGTGTGGGTAATCATGCCCTTATCCATGATCACTACGATACCGCGCGCGATGCCGATAATCAGCGCGACGCCCAGCAAATCTCGCGCTCCGTTGATAAAGGTTGAGGTCAGCTCCTCTTCGCTCATGCGGGCGATCAGCCCGACGATAATGGCGCTGGCGAGGAACACCGCCGAGATCTCCGCCATCCACCAGCCCAGCACCGCCACGCCGTAGATCATCACCGCAAAGGCGAGGGCGAAGATCACCAGGATGAGTTTGCGCACCGGGGTAAACTCCAGCGACTGCTCGCCCTTGTTGCCGAGGAAGTGGGCGCGGTTCTCTTCCTGCTTATCCGCCACGATCGACAGCGACGGATCCTTGCGCACCTTACGGGCGTAACGCATTACCCACGCCACGCAGATGATCCAGCCGATCACCAGCAGCGCGATGCGCAACATGATGCCGTTGGTGAAGGGGATCCCGGCGGCGTTGGCGGCGATCACCGTGGCGAACGGGTTGATGGTGGATCCGAGCGTGCCGATCCCCGCGCCGAGCAACACGGTAGAGGCCGCAACCACCGGATCGAACCGCGCTGCCAGCATCACCGGCACCAGTAAGGTATAGAAGGGCAGCGACTCTTCTGCCATGCCGTAAATCGTTCCGCCCGCGGCAAACAGCGCCATCAGGATCGGGATCATCCACTCTTCGCGTCCGCGCAGCCGGGTAGTCACACGCTCGATCCCGGCGTCAATCGCCCCGGTTTTGGTGACGATCCCGAGGAATCCCCCGATGATCAGAATAAACAGCGCCACGTCGATCGCCCCGGCCTGGCCGGATTCCGGATCGTACAGCCCGGCAATCGGCGCCATCAGCACCGAAACCAGCCCCTGCGGATGCGCCGCGACGTGCGCGTAGGTGCCTGCAACGGGGACGTCTTTGCCGAGCGCCTCGTTCATTGCCATATGGTACTGCCCGGCCGGGACAATCCACGTCAGCACGGCCACGACGGCAATCAGAAAAAAGAGAATGGTGTAAGCGGAGGGAAACTTGAACTTGCCCATGATGTTCTCCTTAAACCCGGCGCACCCCGCGGCGCGCCGGGCAGTGATTAGTCGCCGAGTGTCGCCACCATGACCGCTTTAATGGTGTGCATGCGGTTCTCTGCTTCGTCGAAGACGATGGAGTTCGGGGATTCAAAGACCTCCTCCGTCACTTCCAGCCCCTTCAGCCCGTACGCCATCTCGATTTCGCGGCCCACCTTAGTGTGCTCGTTGTGGAATGCCGGCAGGCAGTGCATGAATTTGACGTTCGGGTTGCCGGTGGCCTTCATCACGTCCGCGTTAATCTGATATGGCTTCATCAGGCTGACGCGCTCGGCCCAGGCTTCCTTCGGCTCGCCCATGGAGACCCACACGTCGGTGTAGAGGAAATCGGTCCCCTGCACGCCTTCTTCCACGTCGTCGGTGAGGGTGATGCGCGCGCCCGTCTCTTTCGCAATGGCGCGGCACTGCTCAACCAGGCCTGCCTCCGGCCAGAAGGATTTCGGCGCCACGAGGCGGATATCCATCCCCATCTTGGCCGCACCGACCATCAGCGAGTTGCCCATGTTGTTGCGCGCGTCGCCGAGATAGGCAAAGCTCAGCTCCGGCAGGGTTTTGCCTGGGGAGTGTTCCAGCATGGTCATCAGATCGGCGAGAATTTGCGTTGGGTGGAACTCGTCGGTCAGGCCGTTCCACACCGGCACCCCCGCGTACTCGCCCAGCTCTTCAACGATGGCCTGGCCGTAGCCGCGATATTCGATGCCGTCATACATGCGGCCCAGCACGCGGGCGGTGTCTTTCATCGACTCTTTATGGCCAATCTGCGAGCCGCTTGGGCCGAGATAGGTGACCTGCGCGCCCTGGTCGAACGCGCCCACTTCGAAGGCGCAGCGGGTGCGGGTGGAGGTTTTTTCAAAGATCAGGGCGATGTTTTTCCCGACCAGGGTTTGCTTCTCGCGCCCGGCTTTTTTGGCGGCCTTGAGCTCGATGGCGAGGTCAATCAGGTACTGGATCTCCGCCGGGGTGTAGTCCAGCAGTTTCAGGAAGTTGCGGTTTTTCAGGTTAATGGTCATGGGGAAATCCTTTTTAAATTGTTAGCTGTCTGATGCCCTCACCCCGGCCCTCTCCCACGGGGAGAGGGGGGCTTACATTCCCTCTCCCTCCGGGAGAGGGTTAGGGTGAGGGGAGGGGTTTAGTTACGAATCAACGTGCCTTTCTCGCCCGCCAGGATCTCCGCGCCGTCATTCAGCGCGCCGATCCCGGCAATGCCGCCGCAGGCCTCAACAAACTCGCGGCAGGCGGCTACTTTCGGCCCCATCGATCCGGCGTCGAACTGCATGCCTCTGAGCAGCTCCGGCGTCACCTGCGCCAGCGGACGTTGGGTTGGCTTGCCCCAGTCGAGGTACACCGCGTCGGCATCGGTGAGGATCAGCAGGGCGTCGGCCTCGATCTGGCGCGCCAGCAGGGCGGCGGAGAGGTCTTTGTCGATCACCGCCTCAATGCCGCGATAGCCGTTGGCGTTTTCCACCACCGGCACGCCGCCGCCGCCGTTGCAGATCACCAGATGGTCGCGCTGGATCAGCGCCGTGATGGCGTCGCTCTCGACAATGCGCTTCGGCTGCGGAGAGGGCACCACGCGGCGGAAGTAGCTGCCGTCGGCCTTAAACACCCAGCCTTTCTCCGCGGCCAGCGTTTTGGCCTGGGCTTCGCGGTACACCGGGCCGATGTACTTGGTCGGGTTACTGAAGGCCGGGTCGGCGGCGTCCACTTCCACCTGCGTGAGCAGAACGCTGACCTCGCGCTGGGGCAGATTGTTTTTCAGCGCCTGCTGGAGCATGTAGCCGATCATCCCCTGGCTTTCGGCGCCGAGAACGTCCAGCGGGTAGGGCGTGACTTTGTCGTAGGCGCTGTTTTGCAGCGCCAGCAGTCCGACCTGCGGGCCGTTGCCGTGCACCAGCACCACGCGCCACTGCGCCGTTAAGCCGGCGATGGTGCGGGCAGCCTGCTCGATGTTCTGGCGCTGGATGTCCGCTTCAAGCGGTTCGCCGCGCTTGAGCAGCGCGTTGCCGCCCAGGGCCACAACCAGAGTGGGTTTTCGTTCCATGATGGCTCCTTTAAATTCCGTCGCGTTCCAGTGGGCAGCTCATGCAGCGTGCGCCGCCGCGACCGCGTCCCAGCTCGTCGCCCGGGATCGGCAGCACGGTGATGCCCGCCTTGTCGTACTTCTCGTTGGTCCAGACGTTGCGCTCGTAGCCGATCACCACGCCCGGGCGGATGGTCAGGACGTTGTTAGCGTCGTTCCACTGCTCGCGTTCGGCTTCAAAGACATCGCCGCCGGTGGTGATCAGACGTACCTGGTTAATGCCGAGCGCTTTCTCGATGGCGTGCAGCAGGTCGGTTTCCTGGGTGCGCAGCAGGCCGCCGCGGCCGTCCGGGGTGAGCGTCCAGCACTGGGCGTCTTTGCGCACCACTTCCGGGTAGACGGAGAAGGTATCCACGTCGATGTGGGTCATGACGGTGTCGAGGTGCATGCAGGAGCGGTGTTTTGGCAGCTCAACGGCAATCACGCGCTCGGCCTGGCGGTGTTTAAACAGGCTGTTAGCGAGGAACTCCACGCCCTGCGGGGTGGTGCGTTCGGACATGCCGATCAATACCGCCCCGCGACCAATGACTAATACGTCGCCGCCTTCTAAAGTGGCGTGGTCGTAATTAATATTCTCGTCGCCGAAATACTTAATAAACTCGCCGTCGGCAAATGCGGGATGCCAGCGATATATTGCCCGCAGGTTATTCGTTTCACGCTGGCGGGCGGGTTTCGCCATCGGATTAATGGAGACGCCGTTATATATCCAGCAGGAGGTATCGCGGGTAAATAAGTGGTTCGGCAGCGGCTTCATAATAAAATCATTTGCCGTGTGGGTATCGACCACCATATTTTTAATGGCCGCCGGAATTTCACCGTAGGTTAATCCGCCGCTTAACCTGCGCGCCAGTTCGCGGTGCGGCATATCCGCCAGCCAGCCGCGTACGTCGGCGGCGAAGGTTGGCCCCAGGCGATAGTCGGAGATTTGTGTTTCAAGAAGCCAGGCTTTTGCTTCCGCAATATCAAGCGTTTGCGTAAGAAGGTCGGTCAACAGGAGGACTTCCACACCCTGCTCGCGCAGCGTGTTTGCGAAGATGTCATGCTCTTCACCCGCCCGTTCAACCGAGAGCACGTCATCAAATAACAGCTCCTGACAGTTTGATGGCGTTAAGCGTTTCAGACTTAAATTTGGGCGGTGCAGCATAACGCTACGCAATTGACCAATTTCAGAACCGACGTAATGCTTTTCCATAATTATTCCTTTAACTGTTTTTCAGAATAAAAAGGGCATGCGCCATGTCATGTATTTAATTTCATGGCGGCTAAGCTCAATAGATTTCGTGAGTTATAGTAGGCGCTTAAATAATGGTTATTGTGACATTGCTCACGCGAAAACCGATATTGATGAGTTTGTTTTCAATTGCATGATTCGTATCAGATAATGATTAATTTCATATTATTACGGGATGAATAGCTAAGCAGGAACGGGTGGCAATATTTGAGTTTGTTATTATTTTGTAGAATTACACGTTTTGAAATATTTAGTTATATGGTTGATTTTAATGGATAAAATGTTGATTCGGGAATAGCTATGCAATAATGACAGTTAACTATTTTTCACTTAAGATAAATCAATAAATAATTATGGATTTTTAAAGGAAATAACCAAAGTGATAAAGTGTGATATGCCAACAGGTTTTGTGAGTTACGTTTTAAATTCAGTGAGTTAGACCCTATGTGCAAAGTGCATGAAATGAGGTTATGCATAACCACTGCATAAATGCCTGTGTGCAATTAACAGTGGATTAACACATTTCCCGATAAACATGCGCTGACGCAAATCTTGTCAAAAAAGGGCTGGTATGGAAGAAGCATTTCTCGTATAAAACATGAAAATGAAACAATGTTTTAATCTGAGGGTTGTATCATGATTATTGGCAATATTCATCATCTCCAGTCCTGGCTGCCAGAAGAGCTGCGTCAGGCCATTGAGCACGTTAAGGCCCACGTCACCGACGCGACGCCGACCGGCAAGCACGACATCAACGGCAACAGCCTGTTTTATCTGGTTTCGGAGGACATGACCCAGCCGTTCGCCGAGCGTCGTGCTGAATACCATGCACGCTATCTGGATATTCAGATTGTGCTGAAGGGTCAGGAAGGGATGACCTTCAGTACCCTGCCGCACGGTACGCCGGACACCGACTGGCTGGCGGACAAAGACATCGCGTTCCTGCCGGAAGGCGAGCAGGAGAAAACCGTGGTGCTGAGCGAAGGGGATTTTGTGGTGTTCTGGCCGGGCGAAGTGCATAAGCCGCTGTGCGCGGCGGGAGCGCCTGCTAAGGTCAGGAAAGTGGTTGTTAAAATGCTGGTGGAGTAATTTTCCCTCACCCTAACCCTCTCCCACGGGGAGAGGGAACTTTTACACCCTCTCCCCGTGGGAGAGGGCCGGGGTGAGGGCACCAGACCGCACCCACGCATAATGTGATCCAGCTTAAATTTCCCGCACTCCCTCTCCATCTCTCATTTACCTGCGCTTTTCCTGCGTCATAGTATGATCGTTAATTTAACGAACACTGTTCTACAATGTAGAACAAAATGATTCAATAAGGAGATCTCATGCCGCAGTCCGCGTTGTTTACGGGAATCATTCCCCCTGTCTCCACCATTTTTACCGCCGATGGCCAGTTCGATAAGCAGGGCACCGCCGCGCTGATCGACGATCTCATCAAAGCAGGCGTCGACGGCCTGTTTTTCCTGGGCAGCGGCGGCGAGTTCTCCCAGCTCGGCGCCGAAGAGCGTAAAACCATTGCCCAATTTGCGATCGATCATGTCGATCGTCGCGTACCGGTCCTGATCGGCACCGGCGGCACCAACGCCCGGGAAACCATTGCGCTGAGCCAGCACGCGCAGCAGGCAGGGGCGGACGGCATCGTGGTGATCAACCCTTACTACTGGAAAGTGTCGGAAGCGAACCTGATCCGCTATTTCGAACAGGTGGCGGACAGCGTTACGCTGCCGGTAATGCTCTATAACTTCCCGGCGCTGACCGGGCAGGATCTGACCCCGGCGCTGGTGAAAACCCTGGCCGATTCGCGCAGCAACATCGTCGGCATCAAAGACACCATCGACTCCGTTGCCCACCTGCGCAGCATGATCCACACCGTCAAAGCCGCCCATCCGCACTTCACCGTGCTGTGCGGCTACGACGATCATCTCTTTAATACCCTGCTGCTCGGCGGCGACGGGGCGATCTCGGCCAGCGGCAACTTTGCCCCGCAGGTGTCGGTGAATCTTCTGAAAGCCTGGCGGGATAAAGACGTGGCGAAAGCGGCTGAGTATCATCAGACCCTGCTGCAAATTCCGCAGATGTATCAGCTGGATACGCCGTTTGTGAACGTGATTAAAGAGGCGATTGTGCTCTGCGGCCGCCCGATTTCCACGCACGTGCTGCCGCCCGCCTCTGCGCTGGACGAGCCGCGCAAGGCGCAGCTGAAAACCCTGCTGCAACAGCTCAAGCTCTGCTGAGCCGGACGATAACCATGACCATCGAGAAGATTTTCACCCCACAGGACGAGGCGTTTTATGCGGTGATCACCCACGCGGCGGGGCCGCAGGGCGCGCTGCCGCTGACCCCGCAGATGCTGATGGAATCCCCCAGCGGCAACCTGTTCGGCATGACGCAGAACGCCGGTATGGGCTGGGATGCCAACAAGCTGACCGGCAAAGAGGTGCTAATTATCGGCACTCAGGGCGGCATCCGCGCCGGGGACGGACGCCCGGTTGCGCTGGGCTACCACACCGGCCACTGGGAGATCGGCATGCAGATGCAGGCGGCGGCGAAGGAGATCACCCGCAACGGCGGGATCCCGTTCGCCGCCTTCGTCAGCGATCCGTGCGACGGGCGCTCTCAGGGCACGCACGGCATGTTCGACTCCCTGCCGTACCGCAACGACGCGGCGATCGTGTTTCGCCGCCTGATCCGTTCCCTCCCGACGCGCCGGGCGGTGATCGGCGTGGCAACCTGCGATAAAGGGCTGCCCGCCACCATGATCGCGCTGGCCTCCATGCACGACCTGCCGACCATTCTGGTGCCGGGCGGGGCGACGCTGCCGCCGACCGTGGGGGAAGACGCGGGCAAAGTGCAGACCATCGGCGCGCGCTTCGCCAACCATGAACTCTCCTTGCAGGAGGCCGCCGAGCTGGGCTGTCGCGCCTGCGCGTCGCCGGGCGGCGGCTGCCAGTTCCTCGGCACGGCGGGCACCTCGCAGGTGGTGGCCGAAGCGCTGGGGCTGGCGCTGCCGCACTCCGCGCTGGCGCCGTCCGGGCAGGCGGTGTGGCTGGAGATCGCCCGCCAGTCGGCGCGGGCAGTGAGCGAGCTGGATAACCGTGGCATCACCACGCGCGATATCCTCACCGATAAAGCCATCGAAAACGCCATGGTGATCCACGCGGCGTTCGGCGGCTCGACGAATTTACTGCTGCACATCCCGGCCATCGCCCACGCGGCGGGCTGCACGATCCCGGATGTAGAGCACTGGACGCGCGTCAACCGCAGGGTGCCGCGCCTGGTCAGCGTGCTGCCCAACGGCCCGGACTATCACCCGACCGTGCGCGCCTTCCTCGCGGGCGGCGTGCCGGAGGTGATGCTCCACCTGCGCGATCTTGGCCTGCTGCATCTGGACGCCATGACCGTCACCGGCCAGACGGTGGGCGAGAACCTCGACTGGTGGCAGGCATCCGAGCGCCGTAAGCGCTTCCGCCAGTGCCTGCGCGAGCAGGACGGCGTGGAGCCGGATGACGTGATCCTGCCGCCGGAGAAAGCCAACGCGAAAGGGCTGACCTCGACGGTTTGCTTCCCGACGGGGAACATTGCGCCGGAAGGATCGGTGATCAAGGCCACGGCGATCGACCCGTCGGTTGTCGGTGAAGATGGCGTTTACCGCCACACCGGTCGGGCGCGGGTGTTTGTCTCGGAAGCGCAGGCGATCAAGGCCATCAAGCGGGAAGAGATTAAACAGGGCGATATCATGGTGGTGATCGGCGGCGGGCCGTCCGGCACCGGCATGGAAGAGACCTACCAGCTTACCTCCGCGCTGAAGCATATCTCGTGGGGCAAGACGGTGTCGTTAATCACCGATGCGCGCTTCTCGGGCGTGTCGACGGGCGCCTGCTTCGGCCACGTGTCGCCGGAGGCGCTGGCGGGCGGGCCGATTGGCAAGCTGCGCGATAACGACATCATTGAGATAGCCGTCGACCGACTGACATTAACGGGCAGCGTGAACTTTATCGGCACCGCGGATAACCCGCTGACGCCGGAGGAGGGCGCGCGCGAGCTGGCAATGCGGCAGACGCACCCGGACCTGCACGCCCACGACTTTTTGCCGGACGACACCCGGCTGTGGGCGGCATTGCAGTCCGTGAGCGGCGGCACCTGGAAAGGCTGTATTTATGACACCGATAAAATTATCGAGGTAATTAACGCCGGTAAAAAAGCGCTCGGCATTTAATTATTTCATTAGATAAAACCGTCTGCGGGAAATATTCCGCGGGCGGTTTTTGCGTTTCTTTATTTTATAAATTTAAACAATAAGTTGTGATATATCGGTGGCGTCACAAAAGCAAAATAACGTAATTCAGAAATAAGATATGACCATTGCTGGCTAAATGAACAGCTCATTACACTCCATTAACACGATGTTGTAATTCAGCACACTACATAAGGGTGTAATTCTGATGACGCAATTAACCATGAAAGACAAAATTGGCTACGGGCTGGGTGACACCGCCTGCGGCTTCGTCTGGCAGGCTACCATGTTCCTGCTGGCCTATTTCTACACCGACGTCTTCGGTCTCTCCGCGGGCATTATGGGCACGCTGTTTTTGGTCTCCCGCGTGCTAGACGCCGTGACCGATCCGCTGATGGGGCTGCTGGTAGACCGCACCCGTACCCGCTACGGCCAGTTCCGCCCGTTCCTGCTGTGGGGCGCCATCCCGTTTGGCATCGTCTGCATGCTGACCTTCTACACGCCGGACTTCTCCGCGCAGGGCAAAATCATCTACGCCTGCGCGACCTACATTCTCCTGACCCTGGTTTACACCTTCGTTAACGTCCCGTACTGCGCCATGCCGGGGGTGATCACCGCCGACCCGAAAGAGCGCCACGCCCTTCAGTCCTGGCGTTTCTTCCTCGCCGCCGCGGGGTCGCTCGCCATCAGCGGCATTGCCCTGCCGCTGGTGAGCATCATCGGCAAGGGGAATGAGCAGGTGGGCTATTTCGGCGCCATGTGCGTACTGGGCCTGAGCGGCGTGGTGCTGCTCTACGTCTGCTTCTTTACCACCAAAGAGCGTTACACCTTTGAGGTGCAGCCGGGCTCGTCAGTGGCGAAAGACCTTAAGCTGCTGCTGGGCAACGGACAATGGCGGATCATGTGCGCGTTCAAGATGATGGCGACCTGCTCCAACGTGGTGCGCGGCGGGGCGACGCTCTACTTCGTGAAATACGTGATGGATCACCCGGAGATGGCGACGCAGTTTTTACTCTACGGCAGCGTCGCCACCATGTTCGGCTCGCTCTGCTCGTCTCGTCTGCTGGGCCGCTTCGACCGCGTCACCGCCTTTAAGTGGATCATCGTCGCCTACTCGCTGATCAGCCTGCTGATTTTCGTCACCCCGGCGGAGCATATTGCCCTGATTTTCGCCCTCAACATCCTGTTCCTGTTCGTCTTTAACACCACCACGCCGCTGCAGTGGCTGATGGCCTCTGACGTGGTGGACTACGAGGAGAGCCGCAGCGGGCGCCGCCTCGACGGGCTGGTGTTCTCCACCTATCTGTTCAGCCTGAAGATTGGCCTGGCAATTGGCGGGGCGGTGGTGGGCTGGATCCTCGCGTACGTGAACTACTCCGCCAGCAGCAGCGTGCAGCCGGTCGAGGTGCTCACCACCATCAAAATTCTGTTCTGCGTAGTGCCGGTGGTGCTCTACGCGGGCATGTTCATCATGCTGTCGTTCTACAAGCTCACCGACGACCGCGTGGAGGCCATCAGCCAGCAGCTGATCAAGCACCGCGCGGCGCAGGGCGAGGCCGTTCCCGACGCCGCGACAGCCGCATCCCATTAACCGGAGGCAATATGGAAATTACTAACCCAATCCTTACCGGCTTCAACCCGGACCCGTCCCTGTGCCGCCAGGGCGAGGACTACTACATCGCCACTTCGACCTTCGAGTGGTTCCCGGGCGTGCGCATCTACCACTCCCGTGAGCTGAAAAACTGGTCGCTGGTCAGCACGCCGCTGGACCGCGTGTCGATGCTGGACATGAAGGGCAACCCGGACTCCGGCGGCATCTGGGCGCCGTGCCTGAGCTACGCCGACGGCAAATTCTGGCTGCTCTACACCGACGTGAAGATTGTCGACTCGCCGTGGAAAAACGGCCGCAACTTCCTTGTCACTGCGCCCTCGATTGAGGGACCGTGGAGCGAGCCGATCCCGATGGGCAACGGCGGGTTTGACCCGTCCCTGTTCCACGACGACGATGGCCGCAAGTACTACCTCTACCGTCCGTGGGGGCCGCGCCACCACAGCAACCCGCACAACACCATCGTGATGCAGGCGTTTGACCCGCAGACTGGCACGCTCTCGCCCGAGCGTAAAACCCTGTTTACCGGCACGCCGCTCTGCTACACCGAGGGCGCGCACCTGTATCGCCACGCGGGATGGTACTACCTGATGGTGGCCGAAGGCGGCACCAGCTACGAGCACGCCGTCGTGGTGCTGCGTTCAAAAACCATCGACGGGCCGTACGAGCTGCACCCGGACGTGACGATGATGACCAGCTGGCACCTGCCGGAGAACCCGCTGCAGAAGAGCGGCCACGGCTCGCTGCTGCAGACCCACACCGGGGAATGGTATATGGCCTACCTCACCAGCCGCCCGCTCCGCCTGCCCGGCGTGCCGCTGCTGGCCACCAGCGGGCGCGGCTACTGTCCGCTGGGCCGCGAGACCGGTATCGCCCGCATTGAATGGCGCGACGGCTGGCCGTACGTGGAAGGCGGCAAGCACGCGCAACTGACCGTGAAAGGCCCGCAGGTGGCGGAGCAGCCCGCAGCCGTTCAGGGCAGCTGGCGGGACGATTTCGACGCCAGTTCGCTCGACCCGGAACTGCAGACCCTGCGCGTTCCGTTCGACGACACCCTCGGCTCGCTCACCGCGCGCCCCGGCTATTTACGGTTGTACGGCAACGACTCGCTCAACTCGACCTTTACACAGTCGACCGTGGCGCGCCGCTGGCAGCACTTCACCTTCCGGGCGGAGACGCGGATGCAGTTCTCGCCGGTTCACTTCCAGCAGAGCGCGGGGCTGACCTGCTACTACAACAGCAAAAACTGGAGCTACTGCTTTGTGGATTACGAGGAGGGGCAGGGCAGAACGATTAAGGTGATCCAGCTTGACCACAACGTGCCGTCATGGCCGCTGCACGAGCAGCCGATTCCCGTGCCGGAGAGTGCGGAGAGCGTATGGCTGCGGGTGGACGTGGATACGCTGGTTTACCGCTACAGCTACTCGTTCGACGGCGAGACGTGGCACGCCGTGCCGGTGACGTATGAGGCCTGGAAGCTGTCGGATGACTACATCGGCGGGCGCGGCTTCTTTACCGGCGCGTTTGTGGGGCTGCACTGCGAGGACATCAGCGGTGACGGCTGTCATGCGGACTTCGACTACTTCACCTACGAGCCGGTTTAACGGCTCAGGCCGGGTAGCCCAGCGCGCGTGACAGCGCGAGCCCGGCCTGCTGAAGCTGTTCGCGGAAATTAGCCAGCTCTGCGTCGTCCACGCGCGAGGTCAGGGTCGACAGGCTCAGGGCGGCGATGACGCGGGATTCATGGTTCCACACCGGCACCGCCACGCAGCGCACGCCCTGCTCGTTCTCTTCGCTATCCAGGGCGTAGCCCTGCTCGCGGGTCTGCGCCAGGGCGCTTATTAGGGCTTCGCGAGAGGAGAGAGTAGCGGGAGTAAAGGTGGTGTACTGATAGCCCTCCAGCAGGGCGTTCAGCTCGGCCTCGCCCAGCCAGGCAATCAACACCTTGCCGATGGCGGTGGCGTGAACCGGCAGGCGGCGGCCAATGCGCGAATAGGCGATGGCGGCCAGCTTGCCTTCAATCTTCTCGATATAGACCCCTTCACGCCCGTCCAGGATCCCCAGATGGGTAGTCTGCCCGGTTCGCCGGGACAGCTCCGTCAGCCAGCCTTTCGCCTTCTGACGAATATCGATGGAGCCCACGACAAAATGGCCGCGCTCGACCAGCTTCATGCCGAGGCGATATTTGCCGTTCTCCGGGTTCTGATCGATATAGCCGTGAAGCTGCAGAGTTTTCAGCAGCGAGTGGAGGGTACTCTTGCTCAGCCCCATCAGTTTGCTGATGTCGGTGATCTTAAGCTCGGTGGCCTGCTCGTTGAACAGGTCGAGGATCTGCAACGCACGTTCAACAGACTGAATAATCGGCATAATGCTGGCATGTCCACGCTGGAATGAAGGCGAAAACGTACCTTTTTCGGGGTGAAAAATCAATGAAATGGAGCTGGCCTGATTCGCCCGGCGGCGCTTCGCTTGCACGGGCCTACGGGTTGTGTAGGCCGGGTAAGCGCAACGCCACCCGGCAAAAAGAGCGCGCAGTATCAATATCATTGCCGGTACGTCGTTTGGCTCAGTTCGGTATAGTCAGGTTTCTTGAAAATTCAACAGCAGAAACTGACTGTACCTTCCATAAGTTGTCTTCTTTAACCATGCAGTCTATGACTATGTGGTCCTTCTTTTTACCGAATGCAATGTATACGTTGACACAGACTGGATCGGTATCCCCTGCTATGGCTGTTACATTCTGCGGCCAGTCATCGCCGACGTATTGCGCTTTTAAAAATATATCGGCCTCGTAAAACTCTTCGTCTGCATAGCGAGGATCCTGCGCGTGACGGAGTTTTTTCATTGTTGATGCTGTGACATATTTATCTATTTCGTTTCCATCAGTAATGGGAAATATGTCTTTGTTGATTTGATTTACGTACCAGCTGTTAAATTTTACAGCAAGCTCAATTGGATCAGAAAGGCCAGCCGTTGCATAGAAAGAAAATATTAAGAGAAGCGGTAAGATATTTTTCATATCAATAGTGCCTGTAAAGGGTGATTTTTGGCCGTATCTTCCGATGCGCACCAGGCAATGCGTCAATGACTGCAACATCACCCTCAATAGGGGGGTCATACACTTTACTGAATCCTGCCTTCTCAAGAGAACGCCAGAAGTTTTTTGCATCAGCGCCATCAATCTTCAGTCCTCCGGCGCGGATAGCTGCAGCAACGGCGCGGGGGCAGTAACCGGTATTTTTATGATGTGCGTGGCTGCGGGCATACGACACAGCTTCATGCTTATTCCATGACATAAATAATCCTTATTAACGAAATGCAGCAATAAGGAAATATTACGCCGCTAATATACGGTGTTTTGTAATTGATAATGATCTGATATTAACCATTATCTACTCAGTAAATAATGGTCAATAAAAATATAAATATCTATTATGGTTAATGCCTATCTGAGAAAGTGTCAGTAAAATGAATTTTTCTGCCCGACGATAACGCTGTTGTCGTTTTGAGTGTTTTCTCCCTCTCCCTGTGGGAGAGGGCTGGGGTGAGGGCACCAGACCGCAGAGGAGTCAATCACCCCCCAAGCGTCGCCACCATCACCGCCTTAATCGTATGCATTCGGTTTTCCGCCTGGTCGAACACGATGCTCGCCGCCGACTCAAACACCTCGTCCGTCACTTCCATCCCGCCGTGCAGATCGAACTCCTTCGCCATCTGCTTGCCGAGCGTGGTCTGATCGTCATGGAACGCCGGCAGACAGTGCAGGAGCTTCACGTCCGGATTGCCGGTGAGCGCCATCATCTGCGCGTTCACCTGATACCCGCGCAGCAGCGCAATCCGCTCCGCCCACTTCTCTTTGGCTTCGCCCATCGACACCCACACGTCGGTATAGATAAAGTCCGCGCCCTTCACGCCCGCCGCCACGTCTTCCGTCAGGGTGATTTTCCCGCCGTGCTTTTCCGCCAGCGCGCTGCACTCTGCCACCAGGCTCTCTTCCGGCCAGCAGGCTTTCGGGGCCACCAGGCGCAGATCCAGCCCGGTCAGCGCCGCCGCTTCCAGCATCGAGTTGCCCATGTTGTTGCGCGCGTCGCCCGCGTAGACCAGCGTCATCTCGTTAAACGCCTTGCCCGGCAGGTGCTCCTGCATGGTCAGCAGGTCCGCCAGCAGCTGCGTCGGGTGGAACT
Source organism: Enterobacter sp. MGH119 (assembly GCF_001037675.1). Classification (NCBI taxonomy): domain Bacteria; kingdom Pseudomonadati; phylum Pseudomonadota; class Gammaproteobacteria; order Enterobacterales; family Enterobacteriaceae; genus Enterobacter; species Enterobacter sp. MGH119. The sequence continues at coordinate 146,407 of NZ_KQ089931.1, forward strand.
CGTTGGTCAGCCCGTTCCACACCGGCACGCCCGCATACTGCGCCAGCGTCTCGACGACTTCCTGGCCGTGGCCGCGATACTGAATGCCGTCGTACATCCGCCCGAGCACGCGCGCGGTGTCCTTAATTGACTCTTTATGCCCAATCTGGCTGCCGCTCGGCCCTAAATACGTGACGCGCGCGCCCTGGTCAAATGCGGCAACTTCGAAAGAGCAACGGGTACGGGTCGAGTCTTTTTCGAAGATGAGCGCGATGTTTTTACCGGTAAGCTTTTGTACTTCCTTGCCATTTTTTTTATCGGCTTTGAGCTGTGCGGCAAGGGTCAGCAGAGAAGTGAACTGTGTAGGGGTAAAGTCGAGCAATTTCAGAAAGTGTTTCTTGTACAGATCAGACATTTTATCCTCACATGGCGAACGCCACTTATTGAATTAAAATTCACTTTATATGTGTAATTATTCATTTGCAACCCCGTTTCACAAATCTTTCCAACAAAGGTGGAGGCAAACCCGTCCGTGTGTGAAAATAGAAGTATCTGCCGCACTTTAAAGAGGATTGAGCCATGGCAAACCCGGAATTACTGGAAGAGCAACGCGAAGAGACGCGTCTGATTATTGAAGAGCTGCTGGAAGACGGTAGCGATCCGGACGCGTTGTACACCATCGAGCACCATTTCTCTGCGGATGATTTCGACGCGCTGGAAAAAATGGCCGTGGAAGCCTTCAAGCTGGGTTACGAAGTGACCGAGCCGGAAGAGCTGGAAGTGGAAGAGGGCGACACCGTCATCTGCTGCGACATCCTGAGCGAAGGCGCGCTGAAGGCGGAGCTGATCGACGCGCAGGTAGAACAGCTGATGAACCTGGCCGAGAAGTTTGAAGTGGAATACGACGGCTGGGGAACCTACTTCGAAGATCCGAACGGTGAAGACGGCGAAGAAGGCGACGACGAAGATTACGTCGACGAAGACGACGACGGCGTGCGTCACTAAGCGTTTCAGGCGGTGGCGCGCGCCACCGCTTTTTCAAGGCAGAACCATGGATTACCCGCAGATACTCGCCCCCGTACTCAACTTCCTCCAGTGCCCGACCCCGCAAGCATGGATTGATAAAGCCCGCGACCCGGCGAACCTGCCGCTGCTGCTCACCGACCACATGGTGTGCGAGCTCAAGGCCGCCCAGACCGCGCTGCTGCTGGTGCGTAAATACGTCGCCGACGAAAGCGGTGCCGACGCGCTGCTCGACTGGCTCAAACCCTACGAACAGTTCACCTTCCGCGACGGCCCGGAGCCGGACTTCATCGCCCTGCACAGGCAGATCGGCAAAAGCGTGATGCCCAAAACCGACGACCCGTGGGGCCAGGCGCTCATCGACAGCATGGTGCTGCTGATTAAAGAGGAGCTGCACCACTTCTGGCAGGTGCGCGAGGCGATGCTGGCGCGCGACATTCCGTACGTCAAAATCACCGCCAGCCGCTACGCCAAAGGGATGCTGAAGGACGTTCGCACCCACGAGCCGCTGACGCTTATCGACAAGCTCATCTGCGGCGCCTATATCGAAGCCCGCTCCTGCGAACGCTTTGCCGCGCTGGCCCCGTTCCTCGACGACGACCTACAGAAGTTCTATCTCTCGCTGCTGCGCTCGGAAGCGCGCCACTATCAGGACTACCTGACGCTGGCCCAGCAGGTAAGCGACGACGATATCTCACCGCGCATACAGCATTTTGGCGAAATTGAAGCCACACTTATCTCGACACCGGACCACGAGTTTCGCTTCCACAGCGGCGTGCCGGTGTAACCCGGCATAACTCAAGGATAAGGATGCGAGATGAATAAAAAGTGGACCCGTATTGTGATTGTCGTCATTGCGGCTGCCGCCGTGGCGTTCTGGGTGTTTTTCGACAGGCAGCGCGCTCCGGAACGGCAGATGGATAACGCCCTCAACGCGATGCCCGCCTGGCAGGTGATTAAGGAGCAGGAGCCCGCGCTGCATCAGCGCATCCTCGACCAGATGGCTGCCCTGCAAAAAGCGGGCGAGCCGGAGCAGCAGATTATCGACACCATCCAGCCGCAGATCCTGCATCTGCAGATGACGCGCCTGCAAAACGCCCCGGACGCCAACGTGGTGAACTACATGACCATCAACATGGAGCAGACCGCCGCCATCCAGAAGGTGAGCGACGACGCCTGCTTCCGCTTCCTCTACCCGATGGTGAAGGGCGGCATCAACCCGATGCGCATGCTGGATAAAGACCTGATGGCGCGGCGCATGCAGGCCGATGCGGACATGATGCGCGCGGCCTACGGCAAAAACCGCCACACCGTGACCCAGGCCGAGCGTGAGGCGGCCGTCGAGGATGTGCGACCGATTATGAAGCAACTTGCCGATCAGTACGGCGAGGATATCCAGCTGTTGCAGATGCCGGAGAAGGCGGCGGGCAAAGAGAAGCTCTCCTGCGATATGGTGCAGGAGATGTGGGCCAAGGTGCTGGCGCTGCCGGAGCAGAAGGCGGCGGGGGTGATTCGGCTGGCGGTTTCTGAGCTGGACTGACGAAGGGCGCTGGTTTTTTGGGCACTTAGCGCGGGTTTAGCGCGTCGTCGCTTGCATGGCGGCGCGCGACAGGTATAATCCACAACGTTTCCGCATCCCCTTCAGTGCCGAAGTGGCGAAATCGGTAGACGCAGTTGATTCAAAATCAACCGTAGAAATACGTGCCGGTTCGAGTCCGGCCTTCGGCACCATTAGTACTTTCAAGATCATCCGATAAAGTCCAATTATTCCTTAAAAATCAATACCTGCAGCGATTTTCACATCCTCAGTTGTCCGTTGAAATCCTGATGTCATTGGTGACATTTTAACTTCGATTAGAAATGTACCCCCAAATGAAGCTCAACGGTAGTCAGGTCGAGACCGCAGAGCCAAAAGACTAAACCTACAAAATGGTCGATGGTGGTGGATTGTATCTCGAGGTTTCGGCCAAAGGTTCTAAATACTGGCGCATGAAATACAGACGTCCCTCAGACCAAAAAGAGGATCGCCTCGCTTTTGGTGTTTGGCCTACTGTGACGCTTGCTCAGGCAAGAGCAAAGCGCGATGAAGCTAAAAAGCTGTTAGCGCAGGGCATTGATTCAAAAGCCGAACGGAAAGAAGCTCAGGCCGAGAATTCGGGGGCATATACTTTCGAAACTATCGCTCGTGAATGGCATGCCAGCAATAAGCGCTGGAGTGAAGATCACCGATCGCGCGTTCTACGTTAGCTTGAGCTTTATATCTCCCCTCATATTGGTTCGTCCGACATCCGCCAGCTCAACACTAGTCACCTGTAAGCCCCGATTAAAAAAGTTGATGCCAGTGGTAAACACACGACGTCGCACAGCGCCTGCAACAGCGCGTCACGGCCATAATGCGTTATGCCGTACAGAACGATTACATCGACTTAAATCCAGCCAGTGACATGGCCGGTGCGTTATCGACAACCAAAGCGCGACACTATCCCGCATTTCCCTCTAGCCGCTTCCCTGAGTTTCTTGCTCGTCTTGCCGAATATCGTGGCCGTGTAATGACACGGATCGCGGTCGAGCTTTCACTGCTGACTTTTGTTCGCTCTAGCGAAATGCGTTTTGCCCGTTGGGATGAGTTTGATTTTGAAAAGGCTCTCTGGCGCATACCGGCGAAGTGAGAAGAGATAAAAGGCGTGCGTTACTCGTACCGTGGCATGAAGATGAAAGAGGAACATATTGTTCCACTTAGCCTACAAGCTGTGTAGTTGTTAGAGCAGCTCAAGCAAATCAGTGGTGATAAAGAACTGCTCTTTCCGGGGGATCACGACGCAACAAAGGTCATGAGTGAAAACACCGTGAATAGTGCATTACGAACGATGGGCTATGACATTAAGACAGAAGTTTGCGGCCACGGATTTAGAACGATGGCACGTGGTGCTTTAGGTGAGTCAGGTTTATGGAGTGATGACGCGATAGAACGGCAGTTGAGCCACTCGGATCGTAATTATGTACGTGCGGCTTATATTCATACTTCTGAGCATTTGGATGAGCGTAGGCTAATGGTGCAGTGGTGGGCTGATTATTTGGATGATAATCGAATGAATATTATATCTCCTTTTGGTTTTGCGAAAAAAACTTCGAAGTATTAAAAGTGACCTTGCTATTTTAAACAGCAAGGTCAATAGGATCAATTGAAGTATGTCTTTGACTTCAATCCGTTCCATTCCAGTTTAAATTTAAGTAGGAAAGATAACCGGCCATGTGAATTTTCAATCTTATCAATATACTGCTTAAGATTTATCGCTGATTTACTTTTACTACTTAATAATGTATCGCTATAACTATTGTTACCAACATTATCGACTGCTCTTAAAATACAGGTTAATGACTGCGAAAATTCATGCTCAGTTATAGACTCGATGTCGAGTAAATTCATTTTTTGAATCCATAGTAATGCAGTAATATGAATGATGTTTCTTTCCGCTGTAATGTTTTTAGATGACTGCGCCCAGGTTAATGCTGTATTTAGCTCTCTAATTCTGTTGTTGATTTCATCTGATAAATTACTTCCATGATATATGTTGTAGTACGCCTTCGCCTTCTGAACGTAAAAGTCAGGTTCCTGACCTTCAATATCTTGAAGGCGGTTATATATATCGATTATTAAATCAGCCGCACCTTTGTGCCCCTCTGTAAATATATGGTTTAAATTATCAAACTTTCTTATCGAAGTGGCTAGAACTTTATCACGCGGGTATGTATTTTTTAAGAAGCTAATAATGTTATCTACACACCAATCTTTACCTTTACTGCGGTAAAACTCTCTCAGCAATGCTACAACCCAGCTTGAAGCGTAAGATGTTATCTTAAAGCTTGTGTGGTCATATTTTTCTTCGTTCTTTATTTTTTCTATTTCAAGGTAGGGTGAGTAGTTCTCACAAATCTCTTTTGTTTGATTGAGGTTAATACCCCCAGTTATTATTTCCTGCCCGGTAATGCTATATTTAGTAGCGATAACACATAAACAAATATATAATTCTTGACTTGCGACGATTTTACTCAAGTAATTACTCTCGCCAAGGACTTGATAAACATTAAATATTTTATCTAGGAGGTATTTTCCTTTGGTGAAAGTTGGGAGTCGTACTTTTATTGCACTTTCATTTATTTTTGAAACCTCTGGTTCTGAAAGTTTGTTCGACAAAGTATAAACAATACTTGAATCATCAGCATCTAAAAAATATTCCTCGTCGCTATTGTTAAGATCAGAACACAATAAGATTGTTGTTTTTTTGTTTTTGAGGAATCTTTTTTGTAGTCTTATTTTTTTTAATAATTCAACATCAAGGACATTGGAATCGAAAAAGATTACAGAGTTATCTTGACCAATAAGTTTATTTAAAGAGTGGTTGTTTAACTTGTTGTTTGAGTTTATGACGAAGACTTTTCTATCTTGAATGTTGCTTAACAATTTGTAACAAAGCAAAGTGCGTCCAGATACCCGGGCACCTTTTATTATAACAACATCCTTTTCGCGTAGTGATTTTGCAATATCATCTTCATTTTTTCTTTTTCCATAAAAATAAGGGATAACTTGACTGCTATAACGTTCTCCATTGTTAATATGAGCTATGCCAGTTAAAAAATAATCTCTGTTATCTTCTGGAGAATTTGATAATACTTTAATAGAGTGACTAAACTCTTCAAGTTCAGGAGTGCTTTTGGCAGACTTTTGATAAGCTGAATTAATTAAGGTGTATATTTGCTCGTATTTACCTTTGTCAAACAATATTATACTGTTAATCCCCATGTTGATATAATCTTGTTCATCAATTTCATCGAGTTTTTCATTTAGAAATATTATGTTTTGAGTTTGCTTCCTTTCGGATTGTGACTGTTGAGCGATAGCGAATGCTAAATCAATTTCATCCGTCAGACTGCATCCAATATAGATTATATTTTTTTCTTTAAAGTCTAATTGCAATAATTCCAGCATTCTTCGGTTAGACTCTAACGAAGTTAAGTAGTCTGATCTTTTAAAAATAAGTCTGCTAACTTCGTGTCTCATTTCATATTGAATGTCACCGTGAATTTTATATAAAGTCGGGTGATTTTTCGATTCAAAAGATAAATGCGCATCGTAAGGGAGTGCCACTTTATATTCAGAACAGTTTTCTATCGCATCATCCGCGTTCAGGGTATAAATATATGGCCATTTAATATCTCGAATAAACCCTTTTTTTTGACTATCCAGCTCTACTCCATCAAAGCTCTCAATGAGATATTTATTTCTTCTTTCCTTGTCAACCCATTCGTCATTAAAGAAAAAATCACTAATTTCACTAAATTTTTTTTGTTTTAGTTTTTCTTTTTTGTCTACGGTTAGCTTCTTTTCTTCAACAATCATTTCGATCATTTTATCTGAAAGCTGAGTTCCCGAGGGAACCCTTTTTCTTGCCTTTGTTTGGCAGCCAACAGTGAAACCAGAACCAATTATTGGAATTAAATTATTATTTGAAAAGCAATTTGATAGTAAGTCAACTATCTCGGTTGAATTGTGTTGATAATAAGATATCTTACTCATTTGATCCCTCTTGATTTTTTATTATCTATTGTTAATGTATACCTTATATTTTTATCAGAATAATCCGATTCGATCAATGGGGTGGGGGGAACTTAAGATTTCGGCAACACTATTCATTTTTTTAATTAGTAGAGAGCAATGCGCGCAATGCTCTCCCCGCCCCGCCTGCCCGCTTAAGGGGGCGCTTTTCATGCAGGTGCATGACCGGCCTCAGGGCGCGCCAGTGCTGGCGCTGGTGGGTGTTCCAGTATCGGTAAAACGCATGCAAAACCATGCACCTTATGCATGCATGGCTTTTTTACGTAAAAATGGCGGGATTTTCGGGAATTTTTAAGCGGACTACTGCGCGGCCAGTTCTGCACGGCGGCGGGTGTAATTCAGGCTCTGTGCAGGTGTGAATTCTTCACGATTATCATCGCGCGAGGCCGCGTCAGGCCTGAATCCGATGGCCGTAAAAATGTCATTATCCTGCGCCGAATAATTAATTTTTTTCACCGACTGCCAGCCAGAGTTGTAGCACCTCGCGAAGATAGTTGAGTGAGTGCTGCATGGCACAGCACTGAACTGCAGGATGTTGCACGTAATAATTCATCAGCTCAGGGGCAAGGGCGGCGGCCAGCTCCGCGCCGTGTGCCTGCATAAAATCTTTTAAACGGTCGCGGATGCTGATGCGCTGCACCACCTCATGCGAACGTATATCTTAAAAATAATTTTTTGTGAAATAAACCAGATAAAAATATTTGCTCCTGTGCAATTGAGTAACATTATTACTGTCCCTATGCTATAAATAAATCCAATGACAGAAATATCAACTAAGAGCCACGTTTATTTGATATTTTATTGTTGTTGCATTATTTTTTGTTTTGTTTCTTTCGGTGGGGCAAGTCCTATTTTTTTTTTTTTTTGATTTTAAATGAAAAAGATGAGCCTTGTGATTATGTTATTTTTTATAAAGTGATTAATTTTGGAAAATTAATTTTTTAATCGCATGTTTACATAAGAAACATGCGATTGTTTTTTAGTTGAGTTTTTCAAGAGCAATTATTTTCTCATTACTTGCTAACTCATTTATTACATCCTCTAATCTTTCGCTGAAATCTGCATCGGTAGCAACAGAAGTAATTGCATCTATCAGGTCAGAATAGAAATCCTCATCACCAGTTAGCCTATGCCAGAATTCTTTACCCGTATAAATAGGATGGTAATATTGTTTTGTGATCCTTTTATAGCTTGCATTTAAATCTGATTGTTCACCATAAAGGACACCAATGATAAGATCGTCATGCGGTATTCGAAGATTATTAGTTCTTGCTAAATTTAGTACGTCTCTAAAATGTCCGGTAATCGATTCTACATCATCTTTATTAATAGTATTAGGCCCGGCTTTAATTTGGCAATATTTTCTATGACCATCTATTTGGTCTATAAATTCTATGTCTACTCCAGAAGTTGTACTCCCGTACGACTCCCTTAAAATACTAATGAAATTTTGCATGTTTTGACCGAATGAAGTAGTTATAGAAGTTCCTAAGACCCTCGGCAATATCAACGCTCTGGCTATGCTCTGTGCAGATGCTTCACCGGTTAAATATTTTGCTAAATAAATTGTTAGAAAAGGATTTATGTCAAATTCATTTGGATTTACAAGTTTAACCGTATTCTTGATATGATTTGCTGCAATGGATTGACTAAACCATTGTTTTACTTGCTCCAAAATCAAATCTTTGTCTTCCATATCTTCCTCAATTTTCATAACAAAACGCTAAACAAACGCTTGTAAATACTGTATAATAAAACAGTGTTTAACAAGTTTGGAAGCGTCATATGTCTGATGTCCAAGATTTTTTCCCTAAAACGAGTAATGAGTATCTTTCGCTCGAAGTGCTTGCTGATATCCTTTCAGAATCAAAGCGTACACTAGATGCTTGGGTTTCTAAAGGGATCTTGAGCCCGTCGTCAACACCAGGCGATAAAGTTTTATTTAATCTACAGGATTTATCTCATTTTCCAGAGATAAATCAATTGATTAGTAGCGAGTGGGAAACGGAAGAGCATATTTTTCCTTCTCGCTCATATAAGTTAGTCGAACTTTTCGCTGGTGGCGGCGGCTTGGCTGTTGGGCTTGAAAAAGCTGGATTTGATAGCATCTTTCTCAATGAATTAGATAAAGCAGCTTGTGCAACACTCAGACACAACAGACCGCATTGGAATGTTGTTGAAGGAGACATATCTAGTATAGATTTCACTAAGATCAGTGAAGATGTTGATGTTTTAACTGGTGGCTTTCCATGTCAGGCATTTTCTTATGCAGGTAAAAAATTAGGATTTGAAGATACAAGAGGTACACTGTTCTTTGAATTTGCACGTGCTGTAAAAGAATTACAGCCGAAAGTTTTTATGGCGGAAAATGTTAGAGGTCTGTTAACACATGAAAACGGAAGAACCCTTGAAATAATCCGTGAAATTATTCATGAGCTTGGTTATGAGCTTGTTGAACCAAGAGTTCTCAAGGCAATGTTTTATAAAGTTCCACAAAAGCGAGAGAGGCTTATTCTTGTTGGCGTTAGAAAAGATCTCGCAAAACGCGCTGTATTTAAATGGCCCTCACCTTATAAGCGAGTCCTGACTCTTAGGGATGCTTTTTATGCGGGAGAGCTTTATTCTACAGATGTTCCTGATTCTCCTGGCCAATTATATCCGTTAAGGAAAAAGGAAATCATGTCCTTTGTTCCACCAGGTGGATATTGGAAAGATCTTAGTATTGAACTTCAAAAAGAATATATGCAAGGAAGTTACTTTCTTGGCGGTGGTAAAACCGGAATGGCGAGACGCTTATCGCTTGATGAGCCTAGCTTAACCCTTACAACTTCCCCGGCGCAAAAACAAACTGAAAGATGTCACCCTGTGGAAACTAGGCCATTGCAGATACGTGAATATGCTAGGATCCAGACTTTCCCTGATGAATGGGAGTTTAAAGGATCACTTGGAGCTATTTATCGTCAAATAGGAAACGCCGTTCCGGTAAATATGGCTGCAGCATTGGGACGATCTCTTGTTCGCCTACTTAATGATATAGAATCAAACTAATCTAATAGGCAGCCTTTGGCTGCCTGATTAACTCTTAAACACCTCCCTCCGATGCCACTCCACAAATCCCTCCCTTGGATAATTCCCTTTCACCATTGGCAACGCAATCTGCTTCCCGGCAAAATCCCAGAACAACCGCCCAACGATCCCATTCCCATTCACCGCCTCAGACACCAGTACCCGCATACTATCATCTAGCCCGATCGAGCCCTTATCAAACGCTTTATGATGAATTGAACACAACGCCAGTCCGTTTGGGATCTCACACGGTCCGCCAAACTGCTTCCACTTGATATGCGCGGCTTCAAGTCCAACAGAGGCATTGTCATGCCGCATGTTGAATCCGCAGATGGCACATTCATAGTTATACGCACGCAGCACCTGCTGGCGGAACAGCGGATCGCGAATCTTGCGGATTTGCTGGATATCAAAACCCATCTCATCCGCGATCTCTTCCTGAATGCTTTCAGGAAAGTGCGCTTCAAGGATCTGCTGCGCCAGCGAGCCGATCCGGTTTTTGTTCTTACTCAGCAGCGCAAAGTGTTCTTCATCAAACCCGCCTGCGACATTATGTTCCACAAGTTCTTTAACAGGCGGTTGTTTACTGCCAGTAGTTGAACAGAACTCAGTATTCTGAAGATCCCAAAACCCGTCCCTATTGAGCCGCCAGAAGGGCATATTTGGGTAATGTGCCTTCCGCTGTGGGCCAAAGCGTTCTAACAGGCTAAGCAGCTGCTCGTGAACCTCGGTTCCGTAATCAAAGAGTCGCGCATGTCCCTGCTGATAGTTCGCCAGCACGTACAGAAGCAATAAAGGCTTATGCGGCGCACGTTGTTCGCCTTTGCGCCAGATGGTGATGTCGGCAATCGCCTGTTCGAGAGTTTTGCTGGAAGCCATCGCGTTACGGAAGAAAGTAAATAATTGCGATGATGCTCGCAAAACCCAGACCAATCAACCCGTAACCAACAAAAATATGACCTTAATGAACCCAACCCTATTTCCTGAATCCTCCTCGCAAATTCCAAATTTACCCCACCCAAAACCGCTGTATTTATATTCAGCCCTGTATAATGAGCACCACAAATTACGCCGAACGGCAAAGAAAGTATCAAAGAGAATTTAACGAGGAATTCGCGATATGAAGGTGCTGCAACACCCCCATACCGCTAACCACAACAACTACTGAGGAGTTGAAAATGGCTGCGACGAATTTTAAGCCAGAGTTTACTGTTTGCAAAACAGAATCAGACGCTTTCACCGGCATGATTGAAAACCGCGAGTTGGTACGCAAAAACAGCGCCCGCCGACTTCACGGCAACCAGCCCAACGCGGCGCCCGTCCACCCTCGCGCGGAAACGCCGCAGGACAGTGCCGCCTGCTGCGAACTCTATGCACGCATAGACATGAAATACCTTCTTCTGGGTGGCGAGTGGTTAACCCGCGCGGGCTTTATCAACGGCATGCCCGTAAAAATCCGCGCCATGAAAGACTGCATCGTGATTACGCCACAGCATACAAGAGAATTATGGGGATGCCTGGAGGGTATGAGCGTGGTGAATATCAATAAGCAGAAAGTCGCGCAGTGGTTAAAAACATTTCCGGGAGCGTTAAATGACACCGGCGATATTCCGATAATTAAGCGCAACGCCTGATAAAAATCCCGGCTCTGGGCCGGGATTATTATTTAAGCTGCGTTTCAAAATACCGGCACCCCCAGCCCAACCTTCACCTCCCTCAACGTCCCTTGCGTCACCCCTTGCGCCCGTTCCGTCCCGCGCTTCAGCATCGCCATCAATTCCCCCTTATCCCGCAAATACATCGCCCTCCGCTCCCGCATCGGCGCAATCAACTCCTGCAGGCACGCTTCAAGCTCGTTCTTACATACCCGGTCACCCAGCCCGCCCGCCTGATAGTGCGCCTTCATCGCCGCCACTTTCTCCTTGTCAGGGTGAAACGCGTCGAGGTACGTAAACACCACGTTCCCCTCAATCTGCCCCGGGTCGCTCACCTTCAGGTGGTTCGGGTCGGTGTACATCGCGCTCACCGCACGGTGAATGGTCTCTTCACTGGCCGAAAGGTGCAGCGTGTTGCCCAGCGATTTCGACATCTTGGCGCTGCCGTCAATGCCGGGCAGACGGCTGGTGTCGCTCAGCATCGCCTTGCAGTGGCGCAGCACCGGGGCGGGCAGCAGGCTGTTCATCTTGTGCACAATCTCGTTGGTCTGCTCAATCATCGGCAGCTGGTCGTCGCCGACGGGCACGCACTCGGCCTTAAACGCGGTGATGTCCGCCGCCTGGCTGATGGGGTAGGCCATAAACCCGACCGGCAGCGAGCGGGCGAACCCCTTCTGCGCAATCTCGTTTTTCACCGTTGGGTTACGCTCCACGCGGGCGACGGTGACGATGTTCATATACAGCATCGTCAGCTCGGCGAGGGCGGGCAGGGCGGACTGCAGGCAGATCGTGGTCAGGCTCGGGTCGATGCCGGCGGCGAGGTAGTCGGCCAGCACTTCGGGGATGTTATCGCGGATCTTCTGCGGGTTGCTGCCGTTGTCGGTCAGCCCCTGCAGGTCGGCAATTAGCACAAACTGGTTGTGCGTGTGCTGGAGCGCCACGCGCTGGCGCAGCGATCCGACGAAGTGGCCGAGGTGCAGCGAGCCGGTTGGGCGGTCGCCGGTGAGGATGGTTTGCGTGTTCATAAAGACTCCTTAATGTGCAGTTGCCGAAAGGGGTCTGAGATGTGAGAAAGCCGCCTTTCGGCGGCTATCTGAAAATGGGGAAAACTACTCCGTGCCGCCTTTAAGAAGGCAGCCACCAGCGGTTTACGGTGAGCACGGCGTGGTTTATGTTCATCTCTTTACCGTACCACGTCCGGCGCGAAAAACAAAAGGGCTCGTCATGCTGCAATCTCTCAACCACCTGACCCTCGCGGTCAGCGACCTGCAAAAAAGCGTCACCTTCTGGCACGAGCTGCTGGGGCTGCCCCTGCACGCCCGCTGGAATACCGGGGCCTATCTCACCTGCGGCGATCTGTGGGTCTGCCTGTCGTTCGACGAGGCGCGCCAGTACGTGCCGCCGCAGGAGAGCGACTACACCCACTACGCGTTTACCGTCACGGAAGAAGATTTTGAACCGTTCTCGCACAGGCTGGAGCAGGCGGGCGTCACCGTCTGGAAGCAGAACAAAAGCGAGGGGGCGTCGTTCTATTTTCTCGACCCGGACGGGCACAAGCTGGAGCTGCACGTGGGCAGCCTCGCCGCGCGGCTGGCGGCGTGTCGCGAGAAGCCCTATTCGGGCATGGTGTTTGCCTCAGACGAGGCTTGAGGCGCGTACCTTCAGCCTGCCCGCCAGCGTCACGTGCGTGGCGGCATCTTCCTGATTGCACAGGTACTCCACCGCCAGCCGTCCCAGCTCGCTGTAGGGCAGCTGGATACTGGTCAGCGGCGGGGTGAGCTGCTCGGAGATCTTCTGGTCGTCGTAGCCCGCCAGCAGCATGTCCTGCGGGATACGCACGCCATTCACCGCCAGCGCCTGGTAGCAGCCAATCGCCAGCCAGTCGCTGGCGCAGAAGATGGCGTCCGGGCGCTCGGCCAGTTCCAGCAGCGAAGCTGTCGCGGTAAAGGACTCGCTGAACTGCCAGTTGGTTTGGCGCACCAGACCGTCGTCGCACGCGAGTCCGGCCTGCTGCAGCGCGGCCTGGTAGCCCGCCAGACGCTGGCGCGAGGCTTCCATCCAGCTCTCGCCGGTGATGTGGGCGATGCGCGTGGCCCCGCAGGCGATGAGGTGTTTAGTGACCTGGAAGGCGTTGGCGTAGTCGTCCGGGATAAACGACGGCAGCAGCGGCGAGCCAGGGTCGCGCTGGTTGAGCAGCACCAGCGGGATGCGGGTGCAGTCCTGGAAGGCCGTCATGTCCACCAGCGTGGTGACCGGTGAGGCGAGGACAATCCCGATGCAGTTGCGCTTCTCCAGCTGGCGGATGATGTTCAGCGCCAGCTCGATGTCGTCGCCGTAGTCGTAGACGGTGAGCAGGGTCTCGTTGCGCCACGCCGCTTCCCGCGCCTGGCTGATGGCGTCGATAAACGGGTCGAAGCTCTGCATGGAGCTCACCAGCAGGGCGATCTCTTCCTGGTTGCGCGGAGCGTGAATGGCGGGGAGGCGGTCGTAGCCGAGCTCGGTAGCGACGCCGATGACCCGCTGGCGGGTGTCGTCGCTGAGCTTGATGTTGCGGGACTGGTTGAGCACCAGCGATACCGTCGCCTGCGACACCCCTGCCGCCCGCGCAATATCGTTCATCGTCACTTTCGTTTTTCGCTTCATCCGTCCTCTCCCTTTCGCGAATTCGCATCATACCCTAACCGCACGCTTTAGCGCCGTCGATCACGTTTCTCAATCATCGAAGCGTGAACTTTGTGAGGGGCATCGCTTTTCTCAACGCCGTGATTTGCGCATTTATCCTGCAACTAATATTTATTAGCTAAATATTATCAGTAAGAGGACGCGTAATGAAAGAGCAGTGGAGCAGGGAGCAGGCACAGGCGTGGTATCAGCAAAAAGGCTGGCTGTGCGGGTTTAACTATCTGCCGTCGACGGCGGTGAACTGGACCGATATCTGGCAGGCAGAGACCTTCGATGCCGAAACCATCGAGCGCGAGCTGGGCTGGGCGGCGGAGGCGGGCTATAACACCCTGCGCATCAACCTGCCGTTTATCGTCTGGGAGCATGACCGCGACGGGCTGATGGCGCGCATCGACCGCTTTTTGACGATTGCCGACGGTCACGGCTTCAGCACCATGCTGACCCTGATGGACGACTGCGGCTTCTCCGGCGACGAACCGTACCTCGGCCCGCAAAAGCCGCCAGTGCCGGGCAAACACAACAGCCAGGCGGCGGCGAGCCCGGGGCGCGACAAAGTGTGCGATCCCGACTGCTGGCCGCAGATTGAGCGCTATATCCGCGACGTTGTGCGCCAGTTCCGCGACGATAAGCGCGTGCTGTTGTGGGATCTCTACAACGAGCCGGGCAACCGCGGCATTTTCGCGACGGGCACGCAGGAGGTGCAGTACGACGCGAAGCTGGAGACCTGCGCCCATGAGCTGATGAAGCTGGCGTTCCGGTGGGTGCGTGAGGAGGACCCGACCCAGCCGCTCACCGTCTGCGCGTGGCGCCTGCCGCCGGAAGAGGAGGGCGAGACGTTCTTCCAGCATCCGCTGGACCAGACCGCGCTGGCGCTCTCGGACGTGGTGAGCTTCCACGCCTACACCCACACGGGGCGCATGACGGCGATTATTCAGCAGCTGCAACAGCTTGGCCGTCCGCTGTTCTGCACCGAATGGCTGGCGCGCCACGTGGGCAGCACCATCGAAGAGCAGCTCCCGCTGATGTACGCGGCGAAGGTCGCGCCGTACCAGTGGGGGCTGGTGCGCGGCAAAACCCAGACCTGGCTGCCGTGGCCGGTGGTGATGAAGGAGTCCACGGACTACTGCCGCCTCTGGTTCCACGACGTGTTCGAGGAGAACGGTATCCCGTTTTCACGCGCTGAAATCGCGCTGATGAAGAAGCTGCGCAAAATCGCCCCGGATCCGCAGGGCTAATAATAACGACCCGGCGCGCTGTCGCCGGGCAACCAGGTACGCACTATGGCAACGACAATGAAAATACCGTCTCGCGAGTTATGGTCCTACTTTGGCTATGGTTTAGGTCAGTGTTTTAGCTTTGGTTTAGTGGGTTCGTTTATTAACTATTTTTACACCGACGTGCTGGGGATCTCGGCGCTGGCGGCGAGCACCATCTTCCTGATTGCCCGTGCATGGGACGCAGTTCACGATCCGCTGTTTGCCAGCATTATGGACACCATTAACAGCCGGTTCGGCAAGTTTCGCCACTTTTTGCTGATCGCGCCGCTGCTGATCACCGGCGTCACGCTGCTGTCGTTCTATAAAATCGAAGCGGATATGACCACCAAAATCCTCTACGCCGGTGTGACGTATATCCTGTGGGGAACGCTGTACGCCATCTCCGATATCCCGTTCTGGTCGATGTCGTCGGTGATGACCAACGACTCCGCCCAGCGCACCCGCGCGGTGACGGCGGCAATGCTCGGGGTGAACGCCGGGATCGCTTGCGCCAACATCTTCTTCCCGAAGCTGGCGGCGTTCTTCGCCCGGTACAGCAACGATAAAGGCTACTTTATGGCGGCGCTGGTGATGATGCTGGTGGGGCTGCCGCTGATGCTCAACGGTTTTATGCAGATCAAAGAGCGCGTGCCGCCGAGCCCGGAAAAGGTGACCATCCGCGACACCTTCCACAACCTGCGCCAGAACAAGCCGCTGTTTATCGTCCTGCTGTCGTTCTTTTTCTGCGTGTTCCACAACGTGGCGGGCGGGCTCTATATCTATTTCTTTATCAACAATATGGGCGACGGCAGCCTGCAAATGGCGATTGGCGTGATGGGCATTGTGGCGGCGGTGCTGTGCCTGGTCGCCCCGATGCTGACGCGCCGGATGCAGAAGCGGAAGCTGTTTATGATCCTCTGCGGGCTGGACGTGGCGGTGCGCGTGGTGATGTGGTTCACGGGCTATCAGCACACGGCGCTGCTGTTTATCCTGCTCGGCCTGAGCACGCTGTTCGTGATGATGACCAACATCCTCACCTCGTCGATGATTGCCGACACCATCGAGTACGCGGAGTACCACACTAACAAGCGCTGCGCGGCGATCACCTTCTCCGGGCAGACCTTCACCGGCAAGATGTCGGTGGCGGTAGGCGGCGGGTTAATCGGCGTGTTTCTGACGATGATCGACTATGTGCCGCAGGCGCAGGCCCAGAGCGATAGCGTGCTGTCGGGGCTGTTCTTCGGGATTTGCCTGCTGCCGGCGATTGGGTCGCTGATCCGCATGGGCTTTATGTCGCGCTTTACCTTTACCGAGGAGAAGCATGCGGAAGTGTGTCGGCTGCTGGCAGAACGCAGGCGGGGGAGCGAGCAGAATGGCATCGTGGATGAGGCGTTGACCCGCCCGGTATCGGTCAATTAATCGCTTCAGACGCCTGCTTTGCAGGCGTCTGCTTCTAATTCCGCAGCTTCAGGGACTCGGGGAGGTGGAGTATCGAGCTCTGAATACTGGTTCCGATGGTAAAAGGGACGATCCACAAACGTAGCGCATGGCTGTCCGGCTTATGAAGTTCGAAGGGATGGGGAAGCGCATCGCTAAAACCGTCATGCTGCGGGTAGATCAGGATCATATCGCCGCGGCTATCGAGATATTTCGTTCCGTAGGCCAGCATCTGGTAAAGATCGCTTTGCGAAATGTTAAAGCCAGGTTTATGAGGCTTAATCTTTTTCCATTTCGTATCGCAAATAATTGAAGAATGTTTCGACGTGTTATACGGGCGAAGCCAGATATCCGGCTTGAGTCTAAACATATACCTGGTGTGATATCGAGCCAGAGTGTGTGTTTTTGCTTGGGTATCAATTTGGTAACGTTGATGATGATGATGCCTCATCCACGCCGCAACAAATGATTCAAATACCGCTTCCATTGGAAAGAGCAGCGATATGGCATCAGCATGACCCTGCATACAAAGTGGTGACTCCCCGTGTAGGATCAATTTGGCCCACTCCAGCGCCTGTTCATAGTGATGCATATGCCTGTCGAGGCGAACCAGATCGAACGCGTGTGCGGTATCAACAACGGGAGGAATACCTTCGAAGGCCGACTGCAAGGGGCGAAGCTGCTGGATGAGCTGAGGGTTGCGGGTCAGGCGCGAAACCGTATCGATGGCCGTTTTGAGAATGCGGTTCTCCGGTCGGTCAACACTGTACTCGTCATACTCCACCTGAAAGCGATCCCGGCGAACGCTATTTGTCGACAGTTGTGCTGAAACCCGCAGTTTTCCCTTCATCCACGGTAGATTCTCCTGCTGGCGAAGGTAGTCACGCTTAAGACCCTGCTGCAGGACCGCCTGGACGCTCTGGATAAATTGATGAATAAAGATATCCATCAGCGGCATGCGCGAGGTTTTGATACTGGCGGAGGTTGTGGCGATGTGCCGGAAGGTTTTCAGCGTGCGCAGCATCATCATCAGCTGTTCGCGGGCGTTATCATGGCCGGTCTTTGGCAACACCTCGATGAACGCTCCTCCCGGCAGCGCAATGACGCCGACATAGTTTTTCACCTGCAGCACCTTCACGCGCCCGACCGTTTTCAGCGTCAGCAGGCGCGCGTCGTATTCCGCATCGTCGTTCAGGCAGCATTTCTCCAGCCACGCAAAACAGGCCGGAGGAAGCTCCACTGCGTCCTTAACCCGGCCGCTGTCCTCTTTACTGACCAGATAACCGTATTCAAAGGTGGACCACTGCCGCCGCCCGGTCATTCGTCGTTCTCCGCGCCTCGCGCACCTGCATCGTAAATCTGACGCCAGGCGATGGCATTATTCCAGACAGGATCGTCTTCGCCTGCAAGGTGATAGCGCTCTCCCTCTTCCTGCAGATCGTCCGATGCATCCGTTCCAAACAGCCGCTGAATATTTCCCTCGTTTTTGATCGAACGGATGAAGCACAGGGCGGGATCCTGCTTCTGGTTATCTCCAAGGACCAGACGAATTTTCTGCCAGTCGTTGTAAAAGTACTCCTCCAGCAGCGGCAGCACTTTATTTTTAATCACCCGCTGCAGACGGGCGAAAGCAACGTCATCGTCCTCCGTCTCAATTACCGGTATGAAAAAAGCGTGCCCGAGCGTGTGCTCGCTATCGTACAGTGCCTCAATGCGTTCATTGAGCATCTGCAGTAGCCGTTTGAGATCGATACCTTTGATGACGTGGCCTTCCAGAATGGAGGCTTTCGGCAGCATGGCCTTAAACTCGAAGCGGCGGCGCAGGGCGGTGTCCAGAGCGGTCAGGGAACGGTCCGCGGTATTCATGGTGCCGACCAGGAACAGGTTGTTTGGCACGCTGAATTTTTCGCCCGAATAGGGTAGCGTCACGCTCAGGGCCTCGGGTTCACCCATGCGCTTGGATTTCTCAATTAAGGTGATGAGCTCTCCGAAAATTTTGGAGATATTGCCACGGTTAATCTCGTCAACAATCAGCACGTAGTTCTGGCGTTTTGCCGGTGCATTTTTTTTCGGTGTGACGGGAAGATTATAATTATCATGAAGATAGTTGAGGATACCCCGGACATACGACTCGTTGTGGATATCAATCCCGTTGTTCTGATACCAAGCTTTGATGTCCTTCACGTAGGCGTTGTATCCATTCCCCAGATCCCCTTTTTTGCTGTTTAAAGGGAAGATGCCGAAGTTCGTTTCACTTTTATAGGTGACGCCGAACGGTTTACCTGATGTCGTTTTGAGCGTGGCGGCTTCGCCATTCAGCAGTTCTTTTTGAAACTTTGATAGCGCCTCGTTCAGCGCCAGCTGTTCACCTGCGTAACCAAACGCCGCATCCTCACAGATTTGCTTAAAGACGCCGGATTTAATGTCATAGCGAACGTTACCGTCACGGGTGGTATCGGCGCGTAGCCCTTCAATAAACTCTTCATAACCAAAGCTTTGGTGGAAAGTGACAAAGCGGATGCGCTGTTCGGAGACCAGCCGGTCATAAAGCGCTTTAAGTGCGTTTCGGTAATCACTGCCCTGAAGGCCATCCAGCAGGCGGGAATACTCAGCGGGTTCACAGGCACGGACGGCATGCTCAACGGTGGAATAGGTTTTACCCGTCCCCGGAGGGCCATAGAGAATGACGTTCAGTGGAACATCCGCCACGCTCTCATCCGTATCCTGATCGTCGTCTTCGGCCCAGGACTCGCTACCTACCAGGCCGATATCGCTCTTATCTTTGATGAAATGCGTGTAGAGATGCCACAGCGACATATTGAGTTCGACAGGGTCTACATGGCCGCCCAGCTCGCGGTTCAGAGCCGCCTTCAGCTCCAGGTTTTTTTCAAACCACGTCCCTTTCCCGGCGAGCCCAAGCCCGAAGCGGTTATTACAGTAGTTATAAATGCGGGAAAACATTTTGGTATTTACCACGTTCGAAACCCGCTCAGGGTACAGCGTGGCAAAAGCCCGGTGACACAACGCCCAGTACTGTTTCTTGAGAATGGATTTGGCCTTAAGCGCCTGTAGCTTGTTGACCACCTTTTCATATACGGCCGGGGTGCAGCCCTGTGCCATCAGGGTTGTGATTTCCCGCAGGTGAATCTGGGCCGCATTGTATTCGTTCTGCGACATTCCACCCTGTTTAATGCTGGCGACGCCGTTGGAGCGTTCATACCAAAGTGCCTTGATAAGGCTTTGATCACGAAACTCGGGTCGCTCTGTCGCTACGCGTTTGACCATCTGGTGATAGGCTGGCCCCCATTTAGGGCTGTATCGGCTGTTGTTATTGATATGCTCATTAAAGAAGGGGGCTAACGCGGTGCGATCCTGAACCATCATAAACTCCGGAAGTCGGGTAAAGGCGGTAAAGGTCAGTATTTTATAGGATTAATCTGAATAGTGTCACTGCTTGTTCAGGTGGGTTGAGGTGAAAAGGGGGCTGTCGCCGTTGGCATCAGCCCTCAGACTTACAGCGACTTCACAAACGCCAGCAGATCTTCGTTGAGCTGATCCTGGTGGGTCAGCGCGAAGCCGTGCGGCGCGTTGTCGTACACCTTCAGCGTGGCGTTTTTGATCATCTCTGCCGCCAGCTTGCCGGTCGTTTCAAACGGCACGA
Source organism: Enterobacter sp. MGH119 (assembly GCF_001037675.1). Lineage (NCBI taxonomy): Bacteria > Pseudomonadati > Pseudomonadota > Gammaproteobacteria > Enterobacterales > Enterobacteriaceae > Enterobacter > Enterobacter sp. MGH119. The sequence continues at coordinate 166,780 of NZ_KQ089931.1, forward strand.
TCTGGTCGTTGCTGCCGTGGATCACCAGCGTCGGCACGTCGATTTTCGCCATATCCGGGCGGAAGTCGGTTTCGCCGAACGCGGTTACGCAGTCGATGGTGCCCTTCAGGGACGCCAGCAGGGCGATGTTCAGCGTCTGCGTCAGGGCACCGGCAGAAACGGTCTGCCCGGCGTTGGTGCCGTAGAATGGGGTAGCGAAATCGCTGATGAACTGGGCGCGATCTTTACGCAGCCCGTCGCGAATGCCGTCGAACACGCTCTGATCCACCCCTTCCGGGTAGCTATCGGATTTGCCGAAAATGGGCGTGACCGCGCCCAGCAGGGCAAGACCGGCAACGCGTTCGCTGCCGTAGTTGTTGATGTAGCGCGTCACGTCGCCGCCGCCCATGGAGAAGCCCACCAGCGTCACGTCGCGCAGATCCAGCGTGGTGATCAGGTCGTTAATGTCGGACGCAAAGGTGTCGTAGTCGTAGCCGTTCCACGGCTGATCCGAGCGGCCAAAGCCGCGACGGTCAAAGGCGATGGCGCGGAAGCCGCGCTCGGCCAGGTAGTTCAGCTGGCTGTCCCACATGTCGCCGTCCAGCGGCCAGCCGTGGCTGAAGAGAACCGGTTTGCCCGCGCCGCAATCTTTGTAGTAAATCTGCGTGCCGTCTTGTGCCTTAAACGTTGCCATAGTGTGTTCCTGTACAGGTGATGGTTATGGTTATACCGGCGCGACCAGGTAGCGAATAGCCGGTGATGTTGTGCCCTGATGAAAAGCCAGAACGCGACTCTGCAGCAGGAGGTCATTCATGGTGTGGCGCTCCTGCTGGCGCAGATGCTCAATCCAGGAGCCCATCAGGAAGGTCTCGATAAACAGGCCGGGGCGCTCAATATCTTCGTATACCGCCCAGCTCATCGCCCCGGCGCGGCGTCGCACCCGGCGTAGTTCGTGCACGGCCTGCAAAAACGCTTTCGCGTTGTGCGGGTCGATGATGTACTCATGCGAGACCAGCACCGGGCCGCGCTCGTTCGGCAGGTCGATCTCCTCGCCGTCCAGCGGCTGGCCGCTCAGGTCGAGGTTTAAATCAGGATCTTTCTCCAGCTTCCAGCGGAACACGGTGGCGCTTGCCAGCACCATCCCCAGCGTGGCGACCACCAGCGAGGTCGGGGTGCCGAACTGAGAGGCAATCTGCCCCCAGATGGCGCTGCCTGCGGTCATCGAGCCGAAGAACACCGTCAGGTACACCGCCAGTGCGCGGGCCTTAACCCAGCGGGCGGCGCTGCGCTGCGCGCCGAGGTTCAGCGTCGAGAGCACCGCAATCCACGCGAAGCCGGTGAAGAACTCAAACAGGTTGAGCAGCCAGACGTGGCGCACGAACGCCAGCGCCAGCATGGTGAGGGCAAAGGTCAGGCTCGCGGCCACCATCAGGCGGTCGGCGTTCAGCCGCTGGCGCAGGCGCGGCAGCAGGATGGCCCCGGCAATGGCGCCAAGGCCGATACACGCCAGCATCACGCCGTAGCCCGCCGGGCCCAGGCCCAGCTCGCGGCGCGCCACCAGCGGCAGCAGTGCCCAGCCCGCGCTGCCGAAAACGAAGAACGCCACGGTGCGCACCAGCACGTTGCGCAGCACCGGCGCGGCGTGCACGTAGCGGATGCCTGTGCGCACCGCAGAGAAGAAGTGCTCCGGCGGCAGACGCTGAACGGACGGCGCCGGACGCCAGCGCCACAGAACCCACGCCACGCCGACCACGGAGAGCGCGTTCAGGGCAAACACCATCCACGGTCCGGCAAGCGACAGCAGAAAACCGCCCAGCGCGGGGCCAATCGCCCGGCTGATATTGACCCCGAGCGAGTTAAGCGCCACGGCGGAACCCAGCTCCGGCTTGCTCACCAGATCGGGCACAATCGCCTGGAACGGCGGCGAGCTCATCGCCGCGCCCACGCTCAGCAGGAACGTCGCCACCAGCAGAACGGTAGGGGTGACGTGTCCGGTGAAGGAGAGCAGCGTCAGCCCGGCGGCGGCGATGAACACCCACAGCTGGGAGAAGAGCAGGTATTTACGTCGGTCAACGATGTCCGCCATCACCCCGGACGGCAGGGCGAAGAGGAACATCGGCAGGCTGCTCGCCGCCTGCACCAGCGCGATATCCAGCGGATCGGCGCTGAGCGTCAGCATGCTCCAGTTGATGCCGACGTCGCTCATCCATGAGCCGACGTTAGAGACCACCGTGGCGATCCACAGCATGCGGAACACCGGCTGGCTCAGCGGCTGCCAGGGTGAAACCGCCGGGGCGGGCGTCGTCTCGACGTGTGCGTCGCGAACGTCGTTAACCTGGGTCATGCGAACCTCTCCGTTGCCTTACGCTGCAGCCGCCACTGGCCCGGCCCGGTGAGGGCGAGAGTGGTGAAGATAATCAGCAGCAGCCAGCCAAACTGCCCTTCGGCAATCGACCAGTTCGGGTGGACCGCCAGCATCGCCACCAGCAGCACGGCGATAATCGGCAGGCACGCCAGGCGGGTGTAGACGCCCGCAATGATCAACAGCGGGCAGATCACCTCGGCGGCAATCGCTGGGATCAGGCTCGCGTAAGGCCCGAAGCCGAACGGATCTTCAATGCGCGTCAGCTCTTCGCTGAAGTGCAGCACCTTCGGCAGGCCGTGCACGTACAGCAGCAGCAGGCTGCCGGTCAGGCGCAGGAAGAACAGCCCCAGGTCGACCCGGGGCGGCACAGTGGTGTTTTTCATCAGAATGCAAAGCAGCTGCAGCCCAGCGCCCCCCAGAAAGCGTTATCGTCGGACACCGGCATCGCTGACGTGCGGGCGAAATCATGCTGGTGGCTGTGCACCCCGCACGGGCCGCTGCAGTGGTGGACGGCGCTCATGCCGACGCGTGCGGCCTGCGGCGGCGCGCTGCGGTAGTGGCCAGGCACCTTGACCACCGGGGACCACTCGGGCAGGACCGGGATGGCCGGCGGGGCGAGCGGGCCAAAGCTGCCAGCGGCGTAGACGATATCGCCGTTCACCACGGTGAGGACGGACTCGATGCCCTTGATCTCCTCCTCCGGCACGCGGAAGTAATCTTTGCTGAGCACCGCCAGATCCGCGAGCTGGCCGACCTTGATCTGCCCCTTCTGATTCTGCTCGCTGGAGAACCACGCGCTGCCCTGGGTCCAGAGCATCAGGGCGGTATCGCGATCCAGGCGGGCGCTGTGGTCGTACATCTGCATCCCGCCGACGGTGCGGCCGGAGACCAGCCAGTAGAGCGCGATCCACGGATTGTAACTCGCCACGCGGGTGGCATCGGTGCCTAATCCCACCGGCACGCCGGTCTCGAGCATTTTTGCCACCGGCGGCGTGTGGCGGGTGGCTTCGATGCCGTAACGCTCGGCAAAATACTCGCCCTGGAAGGCCATGCGGTGCTGGACGGCAATGCCGCCGCCGAGCGCTTTGATGCGGTCGATGTTGGCCTGGGTGACGGTTTCCGCGTGGTCGAAGAACCAGTGCAGGCCGTTGAACGGAATGTCGCGGTTCACCTTCTCGAAGACGTCCAGCATGCGGCTGATGGATTCGTTATAGGTGGCGTGCAGGCGGAACGGCCAGCGGTGCTCCACCAGATGGCGCACCACGCGCTCCAGCTCGTCCTCCATGCCCGGCGCGAGGTCCGGGCGCGGCTCGAGGAAGTCTTCAAAATCGGCGGCGGAGAAGACCAGCATCTCGCCCGCGCCGTTGTGGCGGAAGAAGTCGCTGCCCTGGCCCGGCGTGAGCATGTCGGTCCATTTTTCAAAGTCTTCCAGCTCGTGGCCCGGACGCTGGGTAAACAGGTTGTAGGCGATGCGGATGGTCATCTGCTTTTTCTCGTGCAGCTCGGCGATCACCTCGTAATCTTCCGGGTAGTTCTGGAAGCCGCCGCCCGCGTCGATGGCGCTGGTCAGCCCCATACGGTTCAGCTCGCGCATGAACTGGCGGGTGGAGTTAACCTGCTGCTCCAGCGGCAGCTTCGGCCCTTTCGCCAGCGTGGCGTAGAGGATCATGGCGTTCGGACGGGCAATCAGCATCCCGGTCGGGTTGCCGTTGGCGTCGCGCTGGATCTCGCCGCCCGGCGGGTTTGGCGTCTCTTTGGTGTAGCCGACCACCTTCAGCGCGGCGCGGTTGAGCAGAGCGCGGTCGTACAGGTGCAGAATGAAGACCGGGGTGTCCGGCGCGGCGTCGTTAATCTCATCCAGCGTCGGCATGCGGCGCTCGGCAAACTGGAACTCGCTCCAGCCGCCCACCACGCGCACCCACTGGGGCGACGGCGTGCGCAGGGCCTGCTCTTTCAGCATCCGCAGGGCGTCGGCGAGCGACGGCACGCCTTCCCAGCGCAGCTCGAGGTTGTAGTTCAGCCCGCCGCGGATCAGGTGCAGGTGCGAGTCGTTCAGGCCGGGGATGGCGGTGTGGCCTTTTAAGTCGACCACCTTAGTGCCGTCGCCGTGGTGCTGCATCACCTCGGCGACGGTACCCACTTCCAGAAATTTTCCGTCGCGCACGGCAACGGCTTCTGCGAGAGGATTCTCGCGATCGACGGTGTGAAACTGGCCGTTAACCAGAATGAGATCGGCTTTACCGAGGGTAACCATAAGAGCTCCAGACTAAGAGGGGAATGGTCAGGATTATGGGAACCGGTTTCGGCAAAGATCCAGTTATACAATAGGATAGGTATACCAAAGTATAACTATACCTAAGGTTAACTATACGAAGAGATAATTACACCACAGCGCTGTGGGTCATAGGATGAACGCGATTTTATCGGCGTGCTGTTCGCGGCGATTTTAACCTTTAACCTCACTGGATAATCTTATGACCACTTCTAAGCTCGAAGTCTTAACCCCTGCCAACTGTCAGATCATTTTCATCGACCACCAGCCGCAGATGGCGTTCGGCGTGCAGTCTATTGACCGCCAGGTGCTGAAAAACAACACCGTGGCGCTGGCGAAAGCGGCTAAGGTGTTCAACATCCCAACCATCATCACCACCGTTGAGACCGAAAGCTTCTCCGGCAACACCTATCCGGAGCTGCTGGACGTGTTCCCGGGCCAGGACATTCTGGAGCGTACCTCCATGAACTCCTGGGACGACCAGAAAGTGCGTGACGCGCTGAAGGCCAACGGCAAGAAGAAAGTGGTTGTCGCCGGTCTGTGGACCGAAGTGTGCAACAACAGCTTTGCCCTGTGCGCGATGCTGGAAGGCGACTACGAAATTTATATGGTGGCGGACGCGTCCGGCGGCACCTCCAAAGAGGCCCACGACTTCGCGATGCAGCGCATGATCCAGGCGGGCGTGATCCCGGTGACCTGGCAGCAGGTGATGCTGGAGTGGCAGCGTGACTGGGCGCACAAAGAGACCTACACCGCGGTGATGGATATCGTGCGCGAGCACTCCGGCGCGTACGGCATGGGCGTGGATTACGCCTACACCATGGTGCACAAAGCGCCGTCTCGCCAGAAGAGCGAGCACCGCACCTTAGCGCCGGTCCCGGCTCGCTAAGTCCCGTCGGCGGGCTGGTCCCTCATCCGGCTCGCCGCGCCTTTTTCTCTGGAGTTCTCAATGAGTACAGGGTTGATATCCCTTGCGGCAGGCGTGTTGATTGGCCTGATGTATGCCGTGCTGAAGGTGCGCTCCCCCGCGCCGCCCGCGCTGGCGCTGATTGGCCTGCTGGGGATGCTGGCAGGTGAACAGGCGATGCGTCATCTTTTATCCCGCGATAATCCGGCTGCCGTGCAGGTGACGGTTCCCCACGTTCAGCACCCGACCGGAGCGTCATCATGAAGGCCTGGATTATTTCGCTGGTGTGCGGGGCCGCGGCTGGGGTACTTTACGCCCTGCTCGACGTACATTCCCCGGCGCCGCCGGTCGTCGCGCTGCTAGGCCTGTTCGGCATGCTGGTGGGTGAACAGCTGATCCCCATCGGACGGCGTCTGGTGAGCCGCGAACCGCTGACCCTGGCCTGGTTTCGTCATGAATGCGTACCGAAAATCAGCGGTACTGCGCCCCCCGCGCCCGCGAAGGAAAGCCGCGACGCGTAACGATTTGTTTGAGGAAAGACAGCATGACGCTGCCGTGGCGCATTGCCATCATTGATGACGAACGCTCTGTTCGCAGCGGGCTCAGTAACCTGCTGCAATCGGAAGGGTATGCTACCGATACCTTCGATTCGGCAGAGGTGTTCTTGAGCCACCCTCTCGCCCTGTCCGGCGCGTCGCTGGTGATCGCCGACATCAAGCTGCGCGGCATGAACGGCATCGAGCTGTTTGAGAAGCTGCGGTTGCTGGCCATGCCGCCACCGCCAATACTCTTTATCTCCGGCCATGCTGATGAAAATATGCAGCGGTATGCACTCAGTCTGGGCGCCGCTGCATTTTTGCGTAAGCCGATTAACATCGATATTCTGCTGGATCATATTCAGCGGGAGCTGACCCGCCGACAATAAGGATCGCGGATGAACGAACATACGTCGCCTGCATTTTGGCCCGCCCGGGGAAGTCTCCATGAAGGGCGGGCTTTTGTTCTGAAAGAGGATGTCATTTTTACCGTGCTGGCGCAGGAGGGCGGCATCTCCTGGATGAACGGGCGGCATCCCCAGTCCGGCGGTTCGTTTATTATTGCCACCGCGGTCAGCGATGAAGAAGAGGAGCGGGCAACGCGGCTGCTGAAAAACGAGTTTGCCCTGCGCGATCGCCTTCATGACGGCTGGGCTATCCGGCCCGTCGCTTCAACCCAGTACCGCGGACGTTTTGCGCTGGTCTACGCGCCGTTCTGCTTTGAACTGCTGGCGTGCCGGGCAGGTAAGGCGATTTCCGGGATCGCCCGCTTTATCGAGATGGCGATCCGCATCTGCGGTCCCCTGCGCCAGATGCATCAGCACAACCTGATCCACGGCGATATCAAACCCGGGTCGATCTTCGTTCATCACGATGCCACCTGCCGTCTGTGCAGCTTCGGTCTTTCCTGCGGCACCTCCGACGCCTTCTCCCAGTCCCGGCTTGCCGCGTCTGGCGGCACGCCCGCCTACATGTCACCGGAACACACCACGCGTACCCGGCGCGCCGTTGACAGCCGGAGCGATCTCTACAGTCTGGGGATCGTGCTTTATGAACTTCTGACCGGGCGATTGCCGTTTGAACTGAGCGCTGATGACCAGACCAACTGGGCGCATTATCACATTGCCTCTGAACCGCTTGCGCCGGGTCGGGTGCGCCCGGACGTACCCGGCATGTTGTCGACCATTATCCTTAAGCTGCTGGAGAAGAATCCGGAGAATCGCTATCAGACCGTCGACGGGCTGATTGCCGACCTCAGGCGCTGCCAGGCGACGCTGACCGTTGAAGGCGAAATTGTCGACTTTATTCCCGGCCAGCAGGATCGCTCTCCGGCGATCCATCTGGCCGATTCGCTTTTCTCTGCGCATCCGCAGGCCAGCGACGTCATCGCCGCGTTTGAGCGGGTCAGCCAGAGCGGTGCGCCGGAACTGGTGACGATTGGGGGGCCTTCGGGGATCGGCAAATCTTCCGTGATCGCCACCACGCTGAAATCGCTGCAACAGCGCAAGGTGCTGCTGGCGGTGGGCAAGGTCGATCAATATTCTCCCACGCTGCCCTACGGCGTGCTGAGTTCGGCGTTTCGGACGCTCACGCTGCACCTGCTCGGGCTGCCAGCCGGGGAGGTGGCGACGTGGAAAATCCGTCTGTCGCGCGCGCTGGAAGGCTTCGAGGAGTTGGCCGTCAGCCTGGTGCCGGAGCTGAATTTACTCCTTGAGAACAAACCGCGTTTCTCCGCGGATACCTTTTCCATCGACGCGCGGGCGCGCTTCAGCCATATGGTGCTGGCGCTGGTGAAAACCTTCGCCACCCAGGGCGCGCCGCTGGTGCTGCTGCTGGATGATGTACAGTGGATCGACGCCGCCAGCCTGCAAACGCTCGATCACCTGCTGCGCGCCTGCGGCGCCATCCCGCTGCTGGTGGTGGTGGCGCACCGCGATCTCAGTTCGCTTTCTGATCCCACCTTGCAGACCGCGCTGGCGAGCCTGCCGGAGGCGGCGCAATACGCCACGACGATTGTGCCGCAGCCGCTGTCGGTGAAGGCCGTGGCGCGCTGGCTCGGGGGAATTTTTCATGCCCGCAGTAGCGGCACCGCCGATCTTGCCACGCTGATCCATGAAAAAACCGGTGGCAACCCGCTGTTTGTGCAGGAATTTTTCCGCCGCATCGTCGATGACGGACTGGTGGTGCACAACAAATATCAGGGGAAATGGCATTACGATCTCCAGGCCATCCGCGCCCGGCACTACACCGAAAACGTGGTGACGCTGGTACTTGAACAGCTCAAGGAGATGCCCGACGAGACGCGCCGCCTGCTGGGCAGCATCGCCTGCCTCGGCTGCACGGGCGAGCTGGAGATGCTGTGCCACGTGGTGGGGCGGTCGGCGGCGGAAATCCGCTACGCGCTTCACCCGGCGGTTACTGCTCAGCTGATTGTGCTGACGGAGAAAGAGTACACTTTTACTCACGATCGGGTGCAGGAAGCCGCCTTTGCCCTGCTGGATGAGGGCGAGAAAAGCCATCTGCACCTGACCACCGCCAGCCTGCTGGCGGATGCCGCACGGCAGACGGCGGGCAACGAACTGCTGTTCCGCGCGGTTCACCACGTCAGCGCCGCGCTGGACTGCATCCAGCCTGCACCCCAGCGGCAGCGATTCCGGGAGCTGAGCCTTCAGGCCGCGCGGCGTGCGAAGCGTACCGGCGATTACCTTTCCGCCTTAAGCTATATCCAGACCGCCAGAGCGCTGGGGAATGTGGGCCCGGTCTCGGACTTTATGCTGGATATCGAAGAGGCGGGCTGTGAGTTTGCGCTCGGGCACCTGGAGCGTACGCGTGCGCTGTGCGATGCGATCCTCGGTTCACCGGGCGGGCTGACGGAGAAAGCGCTGGCCGCCAACCTGCTGGCGGAAGTGTATATGCGCCAGTCGGAGATCCGCCTGGCGCTGGAGGCGTCGTTATGTTGGCTGGGCGTGTTCGGGATCCAGATCAGCCGCTACCCGGAAAATGCCGAATGTGACGAGGCCTGGCAGCAGTTCTGTCAACGCACCGCCGACGCGCCGCTGAACCCGTTTTCTCAGCTTAAGCTGATGGAGAACGCAGAGACCGAAGCGGTGATGAACCTGCTTTACAGCGCCAGTATTTTCGCCAGCTTTACCTGCCCGCGCCTGCACTTTTTACTCCTGTGCCGGATGATGCACCTCACGCTCGATCACGGCATCACCGGCGCCTCCACCACGGCGATGGCCTGGTTTGGCGTGCTGATTGGTCACCGCTACGCCGAATACCGTCTCGGATTTGAGTACGGCACGCTGGCTCGTGAGCTGGTGAACCGCCACGGCTATGATGCCTATGAAGCCAAAACTCTGCTGCCGCTCGACCAGCTCAGCGTCTGGACCCAGCCGCTGTCGTACACTATCGAGTGCGCAAAGGCCTGCTTTACCTCGGCGGTGACCCACGGCGACATGACGATGGCCTGTTTCGCGGCCTGTCATCAGATCATTAACTTCCTCTCCCGGGGCGATCATCTGGATGGCGTGCTGACCAGCATCGATCGCGGTCTGGCCTTTGTGCGCAAAACGGATTACCAGGACATTGAAACCGTTCTGCACATTCAGCGCCGCTACGTGGAGTTTTTACGCACGCCGGTGACGGGCCCATGGAGCGCCGCCCAGGCGCTGCCTGACGATCTGCTGCCCGCGCCGCCGGAGCAGGCGCCCGAGCAGACCTCGACCATGCTGTTCTGGTACTGGCTCTATCGCGGGATGGCGCACTTTTCCTGCGGCGAATACGCCGACGCGCAGGCGGATTTAGAGAGGGCGGGCTGGTATGCGTGGTCCGCGCCGGGTCATATTCATCTGCTGGATTACCATTTTTACAGCGCGCTGGCGCTCTCCCGTCAGCTCACGCCGGAGACCTTCTCGGCGGATTATCGCCGCAGTATTCATCACCATTACGACAAAATTGCCCTCTGGGCGCGGATCAATTCGGGCACGTTTGCCGATAAAGAAGCGCTGATTTACGCCGAAATCGTCCGTCTGGACGGCATGAACAGCATCGCGCTGGAGCAGTATGAAAAAGCGGTGCGGCTCTCGCGGGAGGGCGGCTTTAACCCGATCAATGCCCTGGCGCACGAGCTGGCAGGGCGTTTCTCGCTGGCCTGCGGCTACCCGACCGCCTCCGACGCCCATTTCCGCGGCGCGATTGCCGCCTGGGGGCGCGCCGGGGCGCAGGCCAAGGTGCGCCAGCTGGAGCAGGATTTCCCGCATCTGCTGGCCTCCGGGCAGAGCCGCGCGTATGACACGGCGGCCTTCGCCCAGAACGAGGTGATCCGCGATTTACAGAGCGTCATCAAAGCCTCACGCGCCTTGTCCGAAGAAATTAACCTCGAGCGTTTAATTGAAAACCTGATGACGCTGCTGCTTGAACGGGCCGGGGCGCAGCGTGGCCTGCTGCTGCGCGTTAGCGATAATCACATCCCGGAGATCGAGGCCAGTGCCTGGACCAGTACCGACGGGGTGCGGGTGCGCATCCTGAAGGCGTCACCGATGGCGACGGACATGCCGCTGTCGGTGCTGGCCGCAGTGATCCGCACCGGGCAGGAGATCCGCACCGGCAAACCGGAGGAGTTCCACCCGTTCAGCCAGGATCCGTATCTGGTGACGTCCGGCGCCGCCGTGATGTGTGTCCCGATGTTCAAACAGGCGCGGCTGGTGGGGGTGCTGTATCTGGAAAACCGCCTGATGCCGGAAGTGTTTACCGCCGAACATTCGCGCGTGGTCAGCCTGCTGGGCGCGCAGGCGGCGGTTTCGCTGGAGACGGCGCGGCTTTACGCCGAGCTGCTGGCGGAAAACATCCAGCGCCGACGGGTGGAGAAAGAGCTGCGCGCCAGCCAGACCTCACTGATGCTGGGCGAGCAGATCAGCCATACCGGCAGCTGGCGCTGGGAGCTGGTGCAGGATCTGATGTTTATGTCTGAAGAGTACGCCCGTATCCTTGGCCTGCCGGAGCAGCAAAAGATGATCTCAATGGCGGAGTTTTTAACCTTCGTGCATGAGGACGATTATGGCCGGATCAGCACCCTCGTTAACCAGAGCGTGCGCGACGGGCTGTCGATGCGCGCGGAGTTTCGCATTATCCGCACCGACGGCTCCGTTCGCTACATCCTCGGGATTGGCGATCCGGTCGGCGTCGGCAGCGAAGTGAATGAGTATTACGGCATCATTACCGACATCACCAGCCAGCGGGCGGCGGAAGATGCGATGCGGGTGGCGCAGGCGGATCTGGCGCGAGTCTCACGGGCCACCACCGTCGGGCAACTGACCTCCTCGATCGCGCACGAGATCAACCAGCCGCTGATGTCGATTGTCTCGAACGCCGGCGCGAGCCTGCGCTGGCTCAACCGCGATCCGGCGCGGCTGGACAAAGTGCGCGAGGGGCTGGAGGAGATCGCCGCCGAAGGCGAGCGGGCAGGGGAGATCATTCGCAGCATTCAGTCTCTGACGCGCAAACAGGACCCCACGTTTACGCGTATTGATCTGCACTTCCTGATCCACCACATCATTATGCTTTCACGCAGCGAACTTGAGCTGCGACACATAAGCGTTGATTATCTTCTGAACGCTGACGACAGCTTTATCATCGGCGACAGCGTGCAGATCCAGCAGGTGCTGCTTAACCTGGTGATGAATGCGATGGAAGCGATGGCGGAAGTGACGGATCGCCCGTGCAGCATCACGATCTCCACCGCGAACTGCGGCGAGGGGAAGGTGATCTTTGAGATCGCCGATACCGGCAGCGGCATTGAGCCGGAGCTCACCGAGCGGATCTTTGACTCGTTCTATTCGACCAAAGCGCAGGGAATGGGGATGGGGCTGACCATCAGCGCCAGCATCATTGAACGGCACCGGGGGAAACTGAGCGCGCGCCGCAGAGAGCCGTACGGCACGGTATTTACCTTCGCGTTGCCGCTTGCCGGACAGGAGGAGTAACGGTTATTCCACTGGTTGATGTTTGGTCAGGCGCTCGACGGCCCTGACCAGTTCGGCCACGGAGCGGACCTGCATTTTCTCCATTACCCGGCGGCGGTGCACTTTCACCGTGATCTCACTGACGCCCAGCTCGGCGGCGATCTGCTTGTTGAGCTTGCCGCTGATGGCCAGCTCAAGCACCTCATGCTCGCGCGGCGTGAGGGACATGTGGCGCTGCTTCAGGGCGTAGTGCTCTTTGACGCGGGCGGCGTTGTGCTGTGCCAGTCTGAGCGCGGATTCGATGGAGCCGATGAGCGCGCTGGATTCAACGGGCTTAGTGAGAAATTCGTAGGCTCCGCCTTTGATCGCCCGGACGGACATAGGGATGGTGCCGTGACCGGTGAGAAAGATGATCGGTATTTCCCGCCCGCTGGCTTTCAGCGCATCTGCGACATCAAATCCGGTTATCGTGGGCATCTGCATATCGAGGATCACGCAGGAGGGCAGATCCTCAAAGGGATGGCTGAGAAAGGCTTCTGCTGAGGAAAAGCCAAGGGCGTGCATATCCGCGGATTCCAGCAGCCTGACAACGGACTGTCTGACTGTGTCATCGTCATCAACCACATAAACAATGTGTTCCATTCACCGCCCCGGTGTGTGATCAGTAAATCATCGACAATAAAATAGCGCCTTTTTGAACGTAAGCGACTGTTTGCTATCCTCATTCATACTAACACATTAATTATTATTATCATTTACCAATATGAAGATGATATGAAAGTGTAATAAAAATGTGGCGAATTAGTTAGGAGTGGAGCGCTGTTTTTAGTGACCTTTCCGGGGGCGGAGCCAGCGCACGACACGCGATGTTTTGTGTGAGGACGCCGACGGGTAAAACAGGCTACACTCTGATTTTGAGCGCGACAAGCTGAGGACATAACGATGCACTACACACTGAAAAGCAGTGACGATAAAGAAAAAGCGGAAGGAACAAACGGCGCGGGCGCTCTACAGCAAAAACTGCTGGAATCCCGTTCGATTGTCATCTCCGGTGAAATCAACCAGGAGCTGGCCCAGAAAGTCATCACTCAGATGATCCTGCTGCAAAGCGTCAGTAACGATCCGATCAAGCTGTACATCAACAGCCAGGGCGGCCATGTAGAAGCGGGCGATACCATCCACGACTTCATTAAGTTTATCCGTCCGGAAGTACACGTTATTGGCACCGGCTGGGTGGCAAGCGCCGGGATCACCATCTTCCTGGCGGCGAAAAAAGAGCACCGCTACTCGCTGCCAAATACCCGCTTTATGATCCACCAGCCGCTGGGCGGCGTGCGCGGTCAGGCAACGGATATTGAGATCGAAGCGCGGGAGATCATCCGCATGCTGGAACGCGTGAACAAGCTGATTGCCGACGCCACCGGCCAGCCGCTGGAGAAAGTGAAGAAAGACACCGACCGTAACTTCTGGATGTCACCGGCGGAAGCGCTGGACTACGGCATCGTGGGCAAACTGATCACCCATTATGACGAGCTGAACCTGGATTAAGTTTTAGCCCGCGTGTGCGTCGGGTGACGGCTTCGCCTTACCCGACCTACACGCGCTCGATTGACCCATGACAAGTTCCCCCTCTGCTTTCTTACCTATAATCGCGCCTGTTTACCCTCTCACTGGTGCTAACCATGGCGTATCAACTGAACCTGAACTGGCCGGAATTTCTTGAAAAATACTGGCAAAAACAACCCGTTGTACTGAAAAATGCCTTCCCGAATTTTGTCGACCCCATTACCCCTGATGAACTGGCGGGTCTGGCGATGGAGCCGGAAGTCGATAGCCGCCTGGTAAGCCATGCTAACGGCAAGTGGCAGGCGAGCAATGGCCCGTTTGAGCATTTCGATAACCTCGGTGAAACCGGCTGGTCCCTGCTGGCGCAGGCGGTGAACCACTGGCATATGCCCGCCGCAGAGCTGGTGCGTCCGTTCCGCGTCCTGCCGGACTGGCGTCTCGATGACCTGATGATCTCCTTTTCTGTCCCGGGCGGCGGCGTTGGGCCGCATATCGATCAGTACGATGTGTTTATCATCCAGGGGATGGGCAGCCGCCGCTGGCGCGTGGGTGAAAAGCTGCCGATGCGTCAGTTCTGCCCGCATCCGGCTCTGCTACATGTCGATCCTTTTGAGCCGATCATCGACGAAGATCTGGCGCCGGGCGATATCCTCTACATTCCGCCTGGATTCCCGCATGACGGCTTCACCCATGAAACCGCGCTCAACTACTCTGTCGGTTTTCGCGGGCCGAACGGTCGCGATCTGATCAGCAGCTTTGCCGACTATGCGCTGGAGAACGATCTGGGCGGCGAACACTACAGCGATCCGGATCTGACCTGCCGCGAACACCCGGGCCGCGTGGAGCAGTACGAGCTTGATCGCATTCGCGAGATGATGATCGACATGATTAGCAAGCCGGATGATTTCACGAAATGGTTTGGCAGCTTCGTCTCCACGCCACGTCACGAGCTGGATATTGCCGCCGCCGAGCCGCCGTATTCCGCAGAAGAGGTGCTGGACGCGCTTCAGGGCGGCGAAACGCTGTCGCGCCTGAGCGGCCTGCGCGTGCTGAACGTTAACGGCAGCTTCTTTATCAACAGTGAACAGCTGGAAACGGCGGATGTGAACGGGGCAGACGCGCTGTGCCGCTACACCGAGCTCGGCCAGGCCGAGCTGGGCGAGGCGCTGAATAATCCGGCGTTTGTGGACGAACTCACCGGGCTGATTAACCAGGGGTACTGGTACTTCGACGAGTAACAGCAGGCGGCGTTTAGTCAGCCTAAACGCCGCTACGTTCAAACCAGCATATTACACGCCTTCCAGTAGTTCAAAAGCCGCTCGTCGTCGCGCTCTTTCTCCGCTTTGATTTTCATCGCCTGGGCGAGATTCTCTCGCGATAACTCATGGCCTTTTTGCACGATGTCTAAAACCGCTTCACCAAGAGCCAGCGAAATTTCTGTCCGATTGTTGCGAATCGTCATAAATACCTCCTCGTTGGTTGCGATAAGTTAATTATGAACGGGAAATAATCAGTCGGTAATAATTCATCTCATTCTTATTTTTTCATTTCGGCGTTAAGTAGAATGAATATTCGGTTCTGTCAATGATGTTTCAAAATGCTAATAGGGCGTTTAAGCCTTAATTTATGCGCTACAGTTAATTTCGTGCAACAGGCAAATAACCGAAACAGGAGAATAATTATGGTAGATAAAAGCGCAATTAAGGATCACACTCAGGTTGTCGCCAGCTGCGGAACGCACGTCGGGGTTGTGGACCATCTTGATGGTGAGCGTATCAAGCTTGCGAAGAGCGATCCGGAATCGGGCGGCAAGCACCATTTTATTCCTCTCGGCTGGGTTGATAAAGTCGAAGATAATAAAGTTGTCCTGACCAAAAACCATAAAGAGGTTTTTGCTGAGTGGCAGGAAGCATAAATATATCTCTCGCAAGGAAATATATGCCTTCGCTCCGGCTTCGTCCGGAGCGTAATAGTGTCTGCGCCCGGTGATTGCTGCCGTTGCAAATGGATGGTACTGTTTTGCCTGTCCTTTCCCGATGCAGGCCCCGAATGATGCTCCAGAGTGAAAATAGATCAGCGAAACGCATATTTTTTGTTGAAGATTTTCAGGTATTCGGCGAGCGCTACGGCATCGACTACCGTTTCCCCCAGTTAAAAGAGGCGCAGGTCAGCGGTAGCCCCGTGTTGCAGGGGAATGTTGAAGAGATGATGCTCTCGTCCGGCATTTCGCTGACCCATTCCGACGTACGTGTATTACAGCCCTATGAAACCACCTCTCGCCACAGCAGCCCGCTCTATATGCTGGTGGTGCTGGAAGGGTGCGTGACGCTCACGCTCAATGATATCAATTATCCCGTCCGCCCGGGCATGGCGTTCAGCTCACGTCTGAGTGAAGATCAGGTAATGAGCGCGCGTCACGATGCCGATAGCACGCTGAAAACGCTCTCGTTTGGCGTGTACCCGCACGATGCCGGACGTGAAGCCTTGCTTGAGTCATTGCTTCTGGAATGGCAAAGCCTGAATGCACCCGCGTTTGTCTGGCAGGTTCCTGAGTTTGTGATGTCAGGTATTCTGCATGCGCAGCGGCAGGGGGTAAGCGTGCTTTCACGCAAGCTTTTGCTTGAGGGGCTGATGTATCAGCTGCTCGGCCATGGCCTCAACCAGCGCCAGCAGCCTTGCCCAAGCCGCCCTGAACATGCGCGTCTTGAACGCGTGCGGAGCCTGCTGGAACAGTCTCCTGAACGGGATCATACTCTCGCGCAGCTGGCAGCCCTGGCTGCAATGAGCCCAAGCAGCCTGCGTAGCAAGTTCCGTCAGCGCTATGGCTGCACCCTCTTCGACTATCTCCGCAACTGTCGCCTTGCGCTGGCGCGACGCTATCTGCTGGAAGGCCACAGCGTGCAGCAGGCGGCGTGGATGTGCGGGTATCAGCATGCCACCAACTTCGCCACCGCGTTTCGTCGTCATTACGGGATTTCACCGGGTGACGTGCGCAAACTCCGCTAACGTAATTTCTCCTGTCGCGCGAATGCATCCCGTGCGGTTTAGCATCGCGCATACGTAACCTGGCTGTACGCATAGCCGTTTGCACTCTCAAAAAGGTAATAATTCTTATTAACAATAAGAAATATCTCTGGAGAGGGTTATGTTTGCTAAATCGCGTCTGGCACTGCTGGTGGGATGGGTTACCGGTAGCGTCGCTTTTCCTTTACTGGCGCAGGATGCCCAAAAAACTGACACCGTGGTGGTGACCTCGCAGATGCAGTCTGCGGCCACCAAGCTTGAAACACCGGATATTGAAACCCCGCAGTCGGTCTCTATCGTCACGCGCGAGCAGTTCGAAGAGCAGGGCGCAACCAGCGTGCGTCAGGCCGTGAGCTACACGCCGGGGGTCTACAGCAACCAGATCGGGGCGTCAAACCGCTTTGACTACATGGTGCTGCGCGGCTTCTCGGACGGCAGTCTGGACAACGTCTACCTCGACGGCCTGAAGATGATGGGCGACACCAATTCCCACAGCTCGCTGGTGGTTGACCCGTGGTTCCTGGACAGTATCGAAGTCGTGCGCGGTCCAGCCTCCGTGCTCTATGGCCGCTCATCGCCGGGCGGGATTGTGGCGCTCACCTCCCGTAAGCCATCGTTCGATCCTGGCGGGGAGATTAAGCTCTTCGCCGGTAACAATAACCAGCGTGGGGCGATGTTCGACGTGAC
Organism: Enterobacter sp. MGH119; assembly: GCF_001037675.1. NCBI lineage: Bacteria > Pseudomonadati > Pseudomonadota > Gammaproteobacteria > Enterobacterales > Enterobacteriaceae > Enterobacter > Enterobacter sp. MGH119. Next base: position 184,079 of record NZ_KQ089931.1, read on the forward strand.
CGGCCCGGTTGATGATAACGACCGCGTGGCGGTGCGCCTCAGCGGGATGACCCGCTATGCTGATTCCCAGTTCGATCCGCTCAAAGAAGAGCGTTACGCCCTGATGCCGAGCCTGACCTGGCGTATCACCGACAGCACCCGTCTGGATCTGATGGCCTACCTGCACCGCGATCCGGAAGGCGGCAGCCACTCCGGCCTGCCATATGAGGGCACCGTTGTACCGCACAGCGGTAAGAAAATCTCCAACACCTTCTTCGAGGGCGAGGACGATTACGACAAGTACGATCGTCGGGAAAAAATGGTCGGCTATAACATCGAGCACCTGTTTGACAGCGGCTGGTCTGTGCGCCAGAAGCTGCGCTACCTGCACACCAAAGTCGAGCTGAACCAGGTGTATGCCGCAGGCTGGCTGAATGACACCGAGCTGAATCGCGGCTATTCCGGCTCTGACGAGAAGATGAACGCCATCACCCTGGATAACCAGGTCGACGGCAGCTTCGACACCGGGGCGGTGAACCACCGCGTGCTGATCGGCATGGACTATCAGGACCGCACCAACAACGTGACCGGCTACTATGGCGGCTTCCCGCCGATTGACGCCTTCCACCCGGTTTACGGTGCGAAGCCGGACTACATCACCCAGTACAGCCGGGAAAAGCATAAGCTTCGCCAGACCGGCTACTACCTACAGGATCAGATGTCCGTTGACCGCTGGCGCCTGACGCTCGGCGGGCGTTACGACCAGGTGAGCGTGTCGAACGTCGACAACTTTAACCACACCCGCAGCGATCTGGATAAAAACAACTTCAGCAGCCGCGCGGCGCTGCTGTATCTGTTTGATAACGGCGTTGCGCCGTACGTCAGCTACTCCACCGCCTTTACGCCGACCAGCTTTGCCGACGAGCAGGGCAATATCCTGGATCCGATGAAGGGCAAGCAGTGGGAAGCGGGCGTGAAGTATGAGCCAGAAGGGATGAACAGCCAGTTCAGCGCCTCGGTGTTCCGCATCAACCAGAAGAACATTGCCACTAAAGAGGAGCCGACCGATCCGTACCGTTCCATTGGTGAAATCGAATCCGAAGGCGTTGAGCTGGAGGCGATTGGTCAGCTGACCGACAGCCTGCGTATGCAGGCGGCGTACACCTACACGGATATTCGCTACAAGAAGAGCAGCCCGGAAGAGGAGGGCAAGCGCGCCGTTTATGCCCCGCGTAACATGGCCAGCGCCTGGCTGAGCTACGACGTCAAAACCGGCCTGCTGGACGGCCTGACCGTCGGCTCCGGCGTGCGCTATGTCAACGGGATCGCCAGCGATCGCCAGAACACCCATACGCTTCCGTCGTACACGCTGGTGGATATGACCGTGGGGTATGACCTGTCAAAAGTGGGGCTCACGGGCGTGAGCGCGCAGTTGAACGTCAATAACCTGACGGACAGAAGCTACGTCGCGGCCTGTAACTCTCTCTCTTACTGCTACTTCGGTGCAGAACGCAGCATTGTGGGCAGCGTTTCGTGGAAGTTCTGAGTTGTTGATCTTGCCGGGTGGCGGGAGCGGTTTTCTCCCTCTCCCTGTGGGAGAGGGGCGGGGTGAGGGCAAAATGCCGCACTACTCCTCCATCGCAATCACAATCGCTTCACCCATCTTTTTCAATGCCTCGCGATTTTTGTCTGTCGGCGGCAGCGCTACGTTGATCCGCAGGCAGTTGCGGTACTTCCCGGAGGCGGAAAACAGCGACCCGGCCGCGGCCTGGATCTTCAGCCGGCACAGCTGCTTGCTGACGCACACCATATCGACCGTCTCCGGCAGCTCAACCCACAGCAGGAAGCTGCCCTGCGGGCGGGTGACGCATATCTCTGCCGGAAAATACTGCCGCACCCAGCAGGTGTAGGTCTCCATATTCTGCTGATAAATCTGGCGCATACGCCGCACGTGGCGATGGTAATGGCCGTCGCGGATAAACGCCGCCACCGCCATCTGCGTGCCCGGCACGTTAAACCCGCCCGCGGCGTACTTCATGTGCATCACCCGATCGTAATAGCGCCCCGGCACAATCCAGCCGACGCGCAGGCCCGGCGCCACGGTCTTGGTAAACGAACTGCATAACAGCACGCGACCATCAATATCCATAGAATGAATGGTGCGCGGACGCGGATACTCCGCCGCCAGCTCGCCGTAGATATCATCCTCAACAATCACGATATCGTGCCGCTGTGCCAGGGCTAAGACCTGCTTCTTCCGCGCCTCCGGCATGATAAACCCGAGCGGGTTATTGCAGTTTGGCACCAGGATCACCGCCTTGATCGGCCACTGCTCCAGCGCCAGCTCCAACGCTTCGATGCTGATCCCGGTTTCAGGATCGGTGGGAATTTCAATGGCCTTGATGTCAAAGCCGCGCAGCATCTGCATGGTGCCGTGAAACGACGGCGATTCCACCGCCACGATATCCCCCGGTTTGCACACCGAGAGCAGGGCGATCGACAGCGCGCCGTGGCAGCCGTTGGTAATGACAATTTCGTTTGCCGCGACGGTGGAGCCGCCGTCCAGCATCAGGCGGGCGATTTGCTCGCGCAGCTCCAGGCGCCCGTCGAGCACGTCATAGCTCAGCATCTCGCCGGGGTTATGCTGCGCGATGCGGCTCATCTCGCGCCACAGGGGCTTCAGGCTCGGCTGGTTAATGTCCGGCGAGCCGCCGCCAAAGGAGATCATCTCTTTGTCGGCGCGGGCGTCCAGCAGCATCATCACCTCATCCCACTGGGTAACGTCCACCGGGCGCTGTACCGGACGGGTCATCGCCGGGACGGGCGGCTGGGCTTTGCGTTTCGAGACGAAATAGCCGGAGCGCGGCTGAGGCGTGATCAGCTGGAGGTTTTCGAGGATCTGGTAGGCCTGCTGTATGGTGCTGATGCTCACGCCGTGCTCCTGGCTCAGCGTGCGTACCGACGGCAGACGTTCGCCGCTGCGATACAGCCCTTGTTCAATGCGTTCCGCCAGGAGGTTGGCCAGATGTTGATAGCGCGTCATGCTGTATCCTTTGTTTTCACCATACAGAGCATTAAACCAGTACAGATGGATGAATAAACCACCATGCAGATACCGTTTTAGCGGATCTGTATGGTAAACAAAAGCAGTTTTTGAATCTGTATTGTACTGGCCGTTTTCCATGATGATAACCCCACTGGCATAGCGAGGAGAGCATCATGGAATTCTACGAGAATCGTTCAAAACGTCCGTTTATCGCGTTTGTCTGGGTAGCGAAAACGCTGCGTAACTGGTATCGCATCAACCGTACCCGCCGTATTCTGAGCCAGATGAGCGACGAGCAGCTCAAGGACGTCGGGTTATCGCGATATGATGTGTGAGCATAGGGTTGCCTGGTGGCGCTACGCTTACCGGGCCTACAGGAGACCGTAGGCCGGGGAAGGCGCAGCCGCCACCCGGTGGTTTTCAGCTCAACAGTTCTAGCGTCTGCCGTTTCGGCCTTTCCAGCAAATCCAGCGCCTCCTGATACGACCGCACGTTGTTATAGCCCATCACCAGCCCGTAGCGTTTTCCTGATCCTTGATACCACGCCGAAAGCGCATTGACCTGCAATTGCTGTTCCTGCCAGCAGCGGGCGATCTCCCGGTCAGCGCTTCCCTTTGCGAGGAACGCGACAATATGCATCCCGCCGTCGTTTTGCTCGGTGAAAAACAGATCGCCATAGACCTCACGCAGGGCGGCAATCATCCAGTCGCGGCGGGTCTGATAGAGCGCGCGCATCTTTTTCAGATGACGGAAAAAATGCCCTTCGTTGAGAAACGCGGTGAGGATCTTTTGCGTCAGCACCGGCTGGCCGCTGGTGAGGATGTCCGCGCTGTCGGTAAACGCGCCGACGGTGCTGGCGGGCATCACCACGTAGCCCATGCGCAGCGATGGCATGATGGTTTTGCTGAAGGTGCCCATAAAGATCACCCTGTCATGCTGGTCGAGGCTTTTCAGCGACGGCAGCACTTTGCGGGTGTAGTGAAATTCGCCGTCATAATCATCTTCGATAATCCACGCCTCGTTTTGTGACGCCCAGTCGAGCAACTGCTGCTTGCGCGGCAGGGAGAGCGTCACCGCCAGCGGGCTCTGGTGAGACGGAGTAACGATGGCGAAGCGGGCATCGTGATGATTACGCAGCAGGTAGTCCGTATCCATCCCTGCGCGATCGACCGGCACGGTGTGCAGGCGGGGCACAATGCGCTTGAGCAACTGCTGGCCCATAAAGTAGCCTGGATCCTCAAATACCACCTTATCGCTGCGGCTGGCGAGCGTGTCGAGGATCAGGCGCAGGCTGCCGCTGTAGCCGCTGGTGATCATTACCTGTTCCGCAGTGCAGGATAACCCGCGCGAGATATTGAGATAGCGGGCTATCGCCTCGCGCAGCGGATACCAGCCCAGAACGGGCGGGTTGAGCATTTCATCCTGACGCATGGCGCGCGTCGCCTGGCCCGCCAGCAGCAGCCATTTTTTATAGGGGAAGCTGTCGAGCGCGGGAATGCCGGGGCGCAGAAAACCGGCCCGTTCGCGCTGGCTAATCAACGACGCCGGCAGCGTGCCGGTCGCTTGTTCTGTGGGGGCGTTTTGCGCGGGCAGCAGAAGATCCGGATTCACCCGCGTCCCGCGCGCGCCCTGGCTCACCAGATACCCTTCGCCCGTCAGAATGGCATACGCCGTCTCGACGGTTTTGCGCGCCACCTTCAGCTCTTCCGCCAGCAGGCGGATGGCAGGTACCCTGTCGCCCGGCTTCAGCACGCCGCGCATGATGTTGTCGCGATAGCGGGAATAAATCTCGTGATAGCCCGGCTTCATGTCCTACCTCATTTCACGCTTTTTGTATCTTTTTACTATGTCATGAACGGCGTAGATTTGCTTCATCGCATGACACATGCCGCACAAAAAAGAGGAAAGACAATGAGCACTCGCGTAAACCACCACAAAGCCACACCTGCACTCACCAACGCGCTTTCCGCCCTGAGCATGGAAGTGGCGAAAACCTCTATTGATCCGGCGCTGAAGCACCTGATCGACATTCGCGTGTCGCAGCTGAACGGCTGTACGTTCTGTCTTGATATGCACTCAAAAGAGGCGAAAATTGCCGGCGAGCGCGAGCTGCGCCTGTACCATCTGGCGGCCTGGCGCGAGTCCCCGCTGTTCAGCGCCCGTGAAAAAGCGGCGCTGGCCTTCACCGAAGCGCTGACCCAAATCGGCGTTCACGGCGTGAGCGATGCGCTGTACCGCAGCGTGGCGGAGCACTTCTCGGACGTGGAGATTTCAGAGCTGAACTTCGCCATCGTGGCGATCAACGCCTGGAACCGCCTGGGCATTACCTCCCGCATGGAGCCGGGCTCGCTGGATGCGGCGTACGGGCTGAACAAGGCTAACCTGGAATAATCCCGCGCTCGCGGATCATCGCCACCAGCGCCCGCAACCCCGGCGGGACGTGGCGATGGCCGGGGTAGTACAGGCGCAGCCCGGCAAACGGCTGCGCCCAGTCGTTTAAGACGCTCACCAGCTCCCCGCTTTTCAGCTCGTCCTGAATATAGATTTCCGGTAAAAATCCCACCCCTAACCCCGCTTTTACGGCGCGGATCGAGGCAAAAAGATCGGACGTCGCAAAGCGCGGCGGCACGGCAAGGGCGTACGTTTCCCCCCGACGGGCCAGCTCCCAGCGGTAGATCCCGCCGTGGGCCATACGCATGCCGATCCCCTGATGTGAAAGCAGATCGTCCGGCGTCTCGGGTATGCCGTGACGGGCGAAATAGTCCGGCGTGGCGGTCACCAGCTGGCGGATCTCACCGGTCAGCGGCACAGCGATCATGTCCTGCGGAACGGACTCTTCGAGGCGGATCCCCGCGTCATAGCCTTCGGCGACGATGTCGATCATCCTCGCTTCGCTCACCGTTTCCACGCGCATTTTCGGGTAGCGGATCATGAAGTCGATCAGCAGCTGGTCCAGAAACAGGGTGCCGATATGGTTCGGCACGTTCAGACGCAGCGTGCCGGCGGGTTCCCCGGTGTCGCTGTGGATCTCCTCCCCGGCGAGACGGATCTCCTGTAGCGCCGGGCCGATACGCGCCACGTAGCGCTGCCCGGCGTCGGTGAGCGCCACGCTGCGGGTGGTGCGGTTGAAAAGTCGCGTCTCAAGGCGGCTCTCCAGCCCGGCGATGGCGTTGCTGACCGCCGTGGCGGACATCCCCAGTTCCTGCGCCGCGCCGCGAAAGCTGCCGCGCCGCACCACCGCCATCACCACTTCCAGCTCTGTCAGACCTGAACGATGCATAGATTATCCTGAAAATCGAAACAACCCTTGCAGCATAGCGTGGATTATCGCAACGGAGAAGCCGTGACAGACTGGTCTCACACAGCCTGAGGAGGTTTATATGCACACCATCGAACAGATCTTTATTAACGGCGAGTTTGTTACCCCGCACGGCACCGAGTGGTTTGATTTGTACAACCCGGCGACGGCGCAGGTCATCGGTCAGATTCGCCTGGCGGATGAGGTTGACGCTGAACGCGCTATCGCGGCGGCGAAAGCGGCGTTTCCGGCGTGGTCGCAGACCACAAAGCAGGAACGCATCGCCGCGCTGAAGCGCATGCACGCCGCCGTGGCCGCTCGTCACGACGATCTGCTGGAAGCGGTCATTGAAGAGTACGGCGCGCCCGCCTCGCGCTCGGCATGGATGGCAAGCTATCCGGCAGAGGTGATTGCTCAGGCCATCGAGGCGCTTGAGGCGTTTGAGTTTGTCACCTCCGCAGGTGCCGCAACGGTGCAGATGACGCCGCTCGGCGTGGCCGGGCTGATTACGCCATGGAACAGCGATGCGGGGTTTATCTGCGGCAAACTGGCGGCCGCGCTGGCGGCGGGCTGCACGGCGGTCATCAAGCCGAGCGAAATGAGCGCCCTGCAAACGCAGATTGTCACCGAAGCGCTGCGCGACGCCGCGCTGCCGCCGGGCGTGTTTAACATCGTCACCGGACGCGGCGAGACGGTGGGCGAAACCCTCAGCCGCCATCCGGACGTCGCGAAAATCTCGTTCACCGGTTCCACGAATACCGGCAAGGCGATCCTGCGCAACGCGGCGGAAAGCTTTAAGCGCGTAACGCTGGAGTTGGGCGGTAAATCGCCGACGATCCTGCTGGATGATGTGGATCTCGAGCAGGCGATCCCGCTGGTGATCCAGGCCGGGTTTATGAACAGCGGGCAGGCGTGCGTGGCCGGGACGCGCATTCTGGTGCCTTACTCGCGCAAGGCGGAGATCGAAACCGCGCTGGCGCAGGCCGTGGCGGCGGTGAAATCCGGCGACCCGCGCAACAGCACGACAGACGTCGGCCCGATGGTCAGCGAAAAGCAGTGGCTGCGGGTGCAGGGCTATATCCGCAAAGGAATCGAAGAAGGGGCGCGCCTGCTGGCGGGCGGCGAAGGGCGACCGGAAGGCACGCGGGACGGCTGGTTTGTGCGTCCGACGCTGTTTGCCGGCGTGAACAATCGGATGACCATTGCCCGCGACGAGATTTTCGGCCCGGTGCTGTGCGTAATCCCTTATCAGGACGAGGCGGAGGCGATTGCCATTGCCAACGATACCGAGTACGGCCTGAGCGCGATGGTGCTGGGCGGCGATGTGGACCGCGCGCGACGCGTGGCACAGCAGATTGTTTCCGGTCGCGTGCTGGTGAACACCCTGGCTCATGAACCGAAAGCGCCGTTTGGCGGGTTTAAGCACTCCGGCGTGGGGCGCGAGATGGGCGAGTGGGGGATCCGCGCGTTTATGGAGCCGAGGTCGGTTCTGGGCTAAAGCTTCGCTCTTTACCGAAGCATTGTGCTTTTCCATCCTGCATTCTCTCCTCAACATCACAGCGGAGAGACCATCATGATCGCAGTCCTTTTCGAAGCCAAAGCCGCGCCTGCCCATCAGGCGCGCTACCTCCAACTTGCCGCAGAGCTTAAGCCTTTGCTGGCCGACATCGACGGCTTTATCGATATCGAACGGTTCCAGAGCCTGACGACCGACGGCAAAATCCTCTCCCTTTCCTGGTGGCGGGATGAAGAGGCCGTCCGCCGCTGGAAGCAGAACGTCTTTCATCAGGCGGCGCAGGCCGAAGGACGGGCGTCGATTTTCTCTTTCTACCGTATTCGCGTGGCGCAGCTGGTGCGGGAATACAGTTCCGAAACCGGAGGGCACGCGGCGTGTCTATCCTGACTCAGTACAGCGACCATGCGAATCACCTTATTCTGCTGACGGATGATGATAAGCTGGCCGCAGAGATCACCGAACCCTGGGCGGCCCATGCTTAAGACGAGTTTACCCCCTGACAACAGCGCGATGCTGGAAAAGGCGATTGCCGCGGTGGCGGCTGCAATGGCCGATCCGTCGCGCGTGAAGATGCTTTGTGCGCTAATGGACGGGCGTGCGTGGACGGCCACTGAACTGAGTGCGGCGGCAGACGTTGCGCCGTCGACCGCCAGCGGGCATCTTGCCCGGCTGGTTGAAGGGCAGCTAATTACCTGCCTGTCGCAAGGGCGGCATCGTTATTATCGTCTTGCCGGGCACGACGTGGCGGCGCTGGTGGAACAGATGATGGGGCTTTCGTGGAGCCGCATTACCCCGCCGGAAACCAGCGCGCCGAAAGCCATGCGTGAAGCCCGGACCTGCTACGACCATCTCGCAGGCGCGGTGGCGGTGCAGATCTATGATTTCATGCAGGCGGAAGGCTGGCTGGAGGCTGACGGTTCCGCATTGACCCTGTATGGTCGGGAGCAGTTCCTGGCGCTCGGTATTCCGTTAAGCGCTCATCCGCGTCGGAAGGCCTGCTGCGCCTGCCTGGACTGGAGCGAGCGGCGGTTTCATCTTGGCGGTGAGGCGGGCGCTGCGCTGCTTATCCACATGGAAAGCAAAGGCTGGATCCAGCGGGTGGCGGGTTATCGGGAGGTGGTGGTGACGGCTTCGGGGAAAAGTGCCGTCAGGAAGCATTTTAGCCGCTAAACGCCGCTGCGGGCTGATGCCCTCACCCCGACCCTCTCCCACAGGGAGAGGGAGAACATCGTTTCGCAATTCCTGCGCTTTAACTTCTCGTTTCTTGATACTTATCCTGATAACTATTATCGTGATGGCGTACTACGAGAGGGCTCCCCATGAGTGAAGAAGATCTGTTTAGCCGCAGGCCGATGGGCATGCGGATGGCGATGATCGTGCGTCAGTGGCGCGCAGTCATCGACGACGCCATTCTCGACACCGGGTTAACCCAGTCGAGCTGGACGGTGATGATGCAGCTTCATCAACTCGGGGATAACGTCTCGGTCAGCGAGCTGGCGGAAGTGCAGGGCATTGAACTGCCTCCCCTAATGCGCACGCTGACACAGCTGGAAAAGCAGGGCTACCTGCTGCGCACCGTCTCGCCGTATGACAAGCGTATCCGGCTGCTGACGCTGACGCCTGAGGGAAAAGCCATTCTTGAAAGGCTCTCTCAGGTGATTGAGACGTTCCAGGCGCGCGTATCGCAAAACATCGCGCCGGAACATATCGATATTTTCAGCGCTACTCTCAATCAAATCGCCTGCAATTTGCGGACAATCCGCGAAGAAGATAATAAGACCGAAAAATAATGACTCCTGAACAAAAGTTTGCCCGCTGGGTAAGGGTGAGTATTGCCTCTTTCCTGCTGATGTTTGTTTACTTTATCGTCGCGGATATCTGGATCCCGCTGACGCCGGACTCCACCGTGATGCGCGTGGTGACCCCGGTGTCTGCCCGCGTCTCCGGGTATGTGGCGGCGGTACATGTCCATAACAATAGCCAGGTTAAGAAAGGCGATCTGCTGTTTGAGCTCGACGCCACGCCGTTTCGCAATAAGGTCGAGGCGGCGCAGATCGCGCTGGAACAGGCGCGTCTGTCTAACGATCAGCTGGATGCGCAGATTGCCGCAGCGCAGGCCAGCCTGAAAACCGCCGTGCTGACCGCGCGTAACGACAAAGTGACATTCGACCGCTACCAGAAACTGAGCACCTTGCAGAACGTATCGCAGGCGGATCTGGATAAGGTCCGTACCACCTGGCAGAGCAGCGAGCAGTCCGTCAGCTCGATCCAGGCGAATATTCATAACCTGCGCATTCAGCGCGGCGAGCGGGATGAGCACCGTAACGTGACGCTGCAAAAATACCGTAACGCGCTGGATGAAGCGGAGCTGAATCTTGGCTGGACGAAGGTCTACGCCGAGGCGGACGGCACGGTCAGTAACCTGCAATTAAGCCCCGGTTTTTACGCCTCATCCGGTTCGGCTGCGCTGGCGCTGGTGAACACCCGGATCGATATCGTGGCGGATTTCCGCGAGAAGAGCCTGCGTCATACCCATCAGGGGACCGACGCTGCCGTGGTGTTTGACGCCTTCCCGGGGCACGTTTTCCGTGCCCACGTTACCAGCAGCGACGCGGGGATCCTCGCCGGACAGGAGGCCGTAAACGGTCAACTTTCTGAACCGGAAACCTCCAACCGCTGGGTGCGTGATGCCCAGCGTATGCGCATTCACGTAGCGCTGGACGAAGCCTTACCGAAGCCGCTGCCGACCGGCGCGCGCGCCACCGTGCAGCTCTACAACAGCGAAGGGCCGTTTGCGCGATTCTTCTCCGGGATGCAAATCCATCTGGTGAGCCTGCTTCACTATGTCTATTAGCACCCTGGCACGGGTATTTACCCCGCACGGCAACATCGTCTATACGGCAAACGACTTTCGCCAGACCCTGCGTATCGTCTTTGCCGGGATGATTGCGCTCAGTATTTCGAGTTTCTACAACACCAGCTACGGCGTGTTTTTTGTGGTCTACCCGATCATGCTTCTCTCGCTGGTACCGGTGTTTAATCGCCACGTGGCGAAGCAGTTTATCTTCAGCGCCTCGCTGAACTGCGTCGAAATGGTGTTGATTATCGGCTATCTGTCGCAGTGGCCGGTCATCATGACGCTGGTGGTGTTTGCCCTGTACGTGATGCGTTTTCGCTTTATGAGTAAGGGGCCGCTGTTCCTGTTCGGCTCGATGGGCGTGGTTTGCCAGAGCGTGATGCTCAACTTTATGAGCTACCCCACCACCAACTGGCACACGCTTTTATTCTCTAACATCGAAGCGAGCGTGATGGCGGTGTGCCTGAGCGCGCTGATGAACTACCTGCTGCCGGACGTGGAGCCGCGTAAGCCGCCGCCGCTGATTGAGAAAGACGATGCCCGCGTGCGCCACGAGTCGCTGCTATCCGGCACCGTGGCGACGCTGATTTTCGTCGTGTTCCAGATTAGCGACTTAAGCGATTCGCTTTCGGCGCTGATGGCGGGGATTTTGATCCTGTTCCCGATGCACTATCGCGGCTCGGTTATCAGCTCCATCTGGCGCGTGGTTGGCGTGGTGCTGGGGTGCCTCTATATCCTTGTCGTCCAGCTTATCCTCTACGATCACAGCAGCCATATGCTGCTGATGATGCCGCTGATTGGCCTTGGCCTGGCGTTTGGCGCGCGTCTGCACGTAATGGAGAAGGTCGGCGCCGGGGTAGGCTTCGCCAGTATCACCACCATCGGCATTATGTTCGGGCAGAACATGCACCCGGACAGCGACCTGGTGTTCAGCGATCTGTACCGCATCACCTCCGTTACCTTCGCGCTGGTGGTCACGCTGACGATGGTCTTTCTGGTGCACCTGATCCTGAATCGCTTCGAGGCGACGCGCTACGTTATCGCGCCGCCAAAAGCGGATTAATGCCCCAGCACGGCGGGTAGCTGCGAGAGCAGAAACAGGATCAGGCCAATCGTACCGCCCACCAGGGTACCGTTAACGCGAATGAACTGAAGATCTTTACCGATATTGAGTTCTATCTGGCGTGACATGTCTTTGGCATCCCAGCTTTTCACCGTGTCGCTGATATGGCGCGTCAGGAACGCGGCGAAATCCGGCGCCACGCGGTGCGCGGCCTGCTCCAGATGCTCATTCAGCGACGCCCGCAGGCTGGCGTCGTTGGTCAGCGTTTCGCCAAACCACAGCCCGGCGTTGGCGATACGCTGCTTCACGCGGGAATCATCGCTCTGCATGTCATTTTTCAGCCACTGGCGCTGGTCAGCCCACATTTCCCCCAGATAGCGGTTAAAGGCCTCATCATTCTTGAGGTAGTGTTTGATATTCTCGGCTTTCGCCGTCATCTCCGGATCGTTTTTCAGATTGTCGATGAACTTGATCGTGGCGCGGTCAAACGCCTGACGGATCTGGTGCGTACGGTCGTGGCTGATATCGTCCAGCAGCGTGTTCACCGCGTTCGACACCATCTCCGCGCTTTGATCGCCCAGCCACTCGGTGGGCAGCACCATGGCCTTGCGCGGATGCTCGGTCTTAAGCCAGTGAACGATCTGGTCAGCAATAAATTCCCGCGTGCTTTCCCGCTGAATCAGGGTAATCAGGCGGTTTATGATGGCGTCCAGCAGCACCTGGTGACGGTTGTTTTTGGTCATGCTTTCCAGCATGACGGCGCTGGTCTCGGTTAAATCGACCTTGTCGATAGCCTTATGCACCGCGCGTTTGAGCAGGCGCTGGATGCGCCCATCGTCGGTAAGTTCCAGAAAACCGCCCATCACCTGCACCAGATGCTGCCCCACGCGCCGGGCGTTATCGGGCTGGCTGAACCAGGTCCCAATCATCTGTGCGGGCTCGTAGCGACGGATAAGATCGACAAGGGATTGCGTATCGAGAAACTTTTCCTGCACGAACTGGCCGAGATTGTCGCCGATGCGGTCTTTATTGCGCGGGATAATCGCCGTATGGCGCGAGATAAAGGGAATGGGCACCCGGCGGAACAGCGCGACAACGGCAAACCAGTCCGCCAGCGCGCCAACCATCGCCGCCTCGGCAATGGCCTTTACGCCGCGCACCCAGAAGGTTTGCGGCATGAACAGGGTGGTGATAAACGCTGCGACGGCAATCAGCAGCAGCGACAGCGCGAGAAGCTTGGCGCGTTTGAGTTCGGTATGCTTTTCCATGGGTTAAGGATAGAGGGATACGGGGGAAAAGTGCAAAAACCGCCACAGCACCCACCCACCAAACCCCATCAATACCACCCCCGCCGTGCGCTCTATCAGCCAGAGCGAACGGCTGAGCTTTCGCTGAACCGCCGGTAACCCCATCAGCGATACCAGTGCCAGATCCCACACCAGCACCACCGTCACCATCCAGACGCCGCACGTTGTTTGCTGGAGCAGCGTGACGTCCGGCCCGAGTAACGCCGTCATCAGCGCCAGGTAGAACAGCGCATTTTTCGGATTTAACAGCGCCGACCCCAGCCCCAGCAGGATCTGCTTCATCAGAGAAGGACACCGCTGTCGGGTTTCAGCAAGCGCCAGCGCCTGCGGTTGGCTGCGCACCAGATGCGAGCCGATCCACAGCAGATACAGTGCCCCGCAAAGCTCTATCAGCGTAAACAGCCAGGCAAACTGGCGCAGTGCGCTCCAGCCGATAATCACCAGTAAGATATACAGCCCGTTACCCGCGGCGATACCGAAGCACAACCCGGCGCTGCCGCGCAGTCGGTAGCGCGCGGCGTAGCCCACCAGCAGGAAGAAGTCCGGGCCCGGGCTTAACAGGGCGACAAAATGCGCCAGCGCCAGGGCGAGAAAAGCGGAAGGGAAGAACAGTTCCATAGCAACCTCGGTTAACAATCTGAGGTCAGCCTACGGTGATGCAAACGCTATTTATTGTCAGATATTGATCGGCCTGTCGCATACTGACGCGGCGTGGCCGCGGTATAGCTGACAAAGGTCTTATGAAAATGGCTCTGGTCGGCAAACCCGCTCTGGTAGCCGACGTCGGCGATGTCGTCCCCGGCACGTAGCCGCGCTTTGGCGAACTCCACGCGGGAGATGTTGAGGAAGCTGCCCGGCGTCAGGCCGGTGTCCTGCCGGAAGGTGCGGATCAGCGTCTCCTTGCGCAGCGAGAAGCGTTGGGCAAGTTCGTCGAGAGAGGGCGGGCTGGTGAGATTGGAAAGAAACGCCTCCTGAACCTGCTGGCTGGTTGGCCGAAGCGCGTCTGCGTTATCCGCGCAGCGGGGAAGGGCAGAAAGCAGCGCTTCCACGGACGCTAGAGACATTGTCTTAACGACGTCCAGGTAATGGGCAAACAGGGCAGGGTTACGAATCACCTGTAGCGCCAGAGGAAGATCGGTGTCGATATAGAGCATATGATAGCTGCGCGACTGCCCGTCGACGGGGTTGCAACTGTGCGGCGCATAAGCCGGGATCGCAATGAGGTCCCCGGGATGAAGAATGTACTCTTGGTCATGGCACACGCAGCAGGTCTGGCCTTCCACAATCGCGCCGATGGAGAGCTGCGGGTGACAATGACGCTTATAGGCCTGCGTGCTCTGCCACGTGCTGCGCAGCTCAAGGCCTGAGGCGCGGTGAAAAGTCTGCCGGATGTGTCGGGTATCGGTCATATGAACTCCTTCTGGACGTTTTTTATACCACGTCAGCGAACCGTCTGGCAGCGCTTCATTAAGAACCTTCCGTATATACCCAACTTTACCTTCATAGCCAGTCACATTGACTACCCTTAATACCCTAAGCGGTAAAACAAGGAGATTCGATATGGCTTACCAGACAGTAAATCCTGCCACGAACCAGCTCATCAAAGAATATCCCTCTCACACTGACGCAGACGTTGAAGCGGCGCTGAAGGCAGCCGATGCGCTCTATCACTCCGACTGGGCGAAAGGTGACATAAGCCAGCGCCTGCCGGTGCTGCATAAGCTGGCGGACCTGATCGACGAACGCGCGGAGGATCTGGCGAAAATCGCCAGTCAGGAGATGGGTAAGCTCATCGAACAAAGCCGCGGTGAAGTGAAGCTATGCGCGCAAATCGCCCGCTACTATGCTGACAACGCGAAGCAGTTCCTGGCCCCGGTGAAGTATGACTCTGAACTCGGGGAAGCATGGGTTGAACATCACCCCATCGGCGTGCTGATGGCCGTCGAACCATGGAACTTCCCATACTATCAGCTGATGCGCGTTCTGGCGCCAAACCTGGCAGCGGGCAACCCGGTGATCGCCAAGCATGCCAGTATCGTGCCGCACTGTGCAGAAACCTTTGCACAGCTGGTACGTGAAGCGGGCGCGCCGGAAGGGGCGTGGACCAACCTGTTTATCTCGTCCGAACAGGTGGCGAACATCATCGCCGACGATCGCGTACAGGGGGCGGCGCTGACCGGTTCAGAAAAAGCGGGTAGCGTGGTTGCGGCACAGGCTGCGAAACACATCAAAAAATCGACCCTTGAACTGGGCGGGAACGACGTCTTCGTGGTGCTGGACGATGCGGAGCTGGAGAAAGCCGTGAAGATCGGCGTTAACGCGCGGCTTAATAACGCCGGGCAGGTCTGTACCGCGGCGAAGCGCTTTATCCTGCATGAAAAGATTGCAGACGCCTTCCTGAGCAAATTCACCGAGGCGTTTAAGCAGGTGAAGATTGGCGATCCGCTGGACGAAAGTACCACGCTGGGGCCTTTGTCATCCAAAGACGCGCTGGAGACGCTAACTAAGCAGGTTAACGAGGCGGTGAAAAACGGCGCGAAGCTGCACCATGGCGGCAAGCCGGTGCAGCGTGACGGGAGCTTCTTTGAGCCGACCATCCTGACCAATATCTCGCGCGATAACCCGGCGTATTTCGAAGAGTTCTTTGGTCCGGTAGCGCAGATTTATGTGGTGAAAAACGACGACGAGGCGGTTGCCCTGGCGAACGACTCCCACTACGGTCTGGGCGGAGCGGTGTTCAGCCAGAACATCGAGCGCGCGAAGAAAATGGCGTCGCGCATTGAGACCGGGATGGTGTACATCAACTGGCTCACCGATACGGCGGCAGAACTGCCGTTCGGCGGCGTAAAACGTTCGGGTTACGGACGCGAGCTGTCGGATCTGGGGATCAAAGAGTTTGTGAACCAGAAGCTGGTGGTGGTGCGTAAGTGACGTAGTAATAAAAAACCTGCCGAAGGGCAGGTTTTTTTATCTATCAGGTGGCTTAGAAGCTCACGCCGCCGCCGAAGTAAGCGCCGTCTACCAGCGTGTGGTTTGGACGACCGTCTTTGCCATCAACGCTCACGTGGCGGTAGCCCACTTTCAGCGTAACCGGTTTGACCGGGGTCCAGCTTACGCCGCCGTTAGCTTCAACGTAGTTCTTCACGCTGTTGTTCAGTCCGTCTGGCGCAACGTAGCCTTCACCGAATACCCTGATGCTGTCGGTCAGGGCAACGTTCACACCGCCGCCGACCGGGAACGCCACGCCGTTATCGCCTTTCTTCGGGCCAACGTAGAGGGCCTTAGCGCCTGCGTTCAGCATTACCGGGCCGACTTCGAAATTGTAGCCTGCGCCCACGCCACCGGTCGTGGTGCCGTCGTCGGTGTTTTTCAGCCAATTACCTTCGGTGTACAGACCGGAAGTTGATTTGCCCATTTCCACATTCAGATTGGTAAAGTTTTTACCCTGCTCAATGCTGCCGCCCATTGCCAGTGCGGAGCCCGATACGGCGGTGAGAGCAGAAAGGATGAGAACGTTAAGCTTTTTCATGCGTGTTTCCTCGTCATCAAATTAATCTGAGGGCACCTTAACAAGGGATGTTTATGACTGCAAATGTGATGGGTATCGCAGTTTTATGCTGTTTTTGTTGGTTTTTTTAATCTTAAATGTTGATGAGATGTTTTTATGGCAGATCGTCAATCCTCAATCCATTCGTGTTTAGGGAAAGTTTATATTTTTGGCTAAACGTTTAATGAACGAGGCGAAGAAAGCCGTTTGAGGTGAATTAATTAATTTTCTAATAATTTCCAAAAGTATTTCGGCTGTCACAGATCAAGACAGAGGTTTACATTTCTGGTGATTGCTATACGTATTTCTTTGCCGATCCGCTGTCTTTTCATGTCATTTTTCTGACACGTTTCTTCATTACGTTGTTGGCTTCACTTACTGGATGCTAACAATATGAAAAGAAAAATTATTCCTGTGCTTATCGGTTGTGCGCTCTCTTTCTCTGGCCTGGCTGCGCAGCCTACCGCTGAGCGCTATATCGTCAGCTTCCCTGACGGCTCCCATGTGAAATACAGCGGCGCGTTTGCCGATGCGTTCCCGAACGGGCTCCCGGTGGGGATGGGTTCTGGTCTGCTGTTTACGGGCAAGCAGGGCGATGCGCTGACGTTTGCGACCGTGACCGATCGCGGTCCTAACGCGGATTCGCCAAAAATGGGGAAAAACGATGCCAAAATATTTGTTACCCCGGATTTCGCTCCGCTGCTGATGACGATCCGCGTGCAAAACGGTAAAGCGGAGGCCGTGGACGCGCGACCGCTGCATGACGATAAAGGCGAGATCAACGGCCTGCCACTGCAAAGCGGTGTGATTGGTTCCACCAATGAAGTCGCGCTAAGCGACACCTTAAAAGTACTGAAAGGCGATAACCGCGGGCTGGATACGGAAGGCATCACGTCGGACGGGAAGGGCGGCTACTGGCTGTGCGATGAGTATGGCCCGTTCCTGATTAACGTCGACAGTAAAGGGAAAATCCTCGCGATCCACGGTCCGCAGGCGACGCAAGGGGAGAAATCCATCGCGGGCGGTCTGCCAAACGTTATCAAATGGCGTCAGGCAAACCGGGGCTTTGAAGGCCTGACCCGCATGCCGGACGGACGGATTATTGCCGCCGTGCAAAGCACACTGGATATCGACGGGAAGAACAAAAAACAGGCGCTGTTTACCCGTCTGGTGAGCTTCGATCCGGCGACCGGGAAAACCGCGATGTACGGCTACCCTGTCGACAGCACGGCCTACAGCAAAAACAGCGACGCCAAAATCGGCGACATAGTGGCGCTGGATAACCACACCATCCTGCTGATTGAACAGGGTGAGGATAAAAATGACGCAATGCGTAACCTCATCTACAGGGTGGATCTGAGCAAGGCGAGCGATCTGGCCGCCTTCGACAAGCCGGGCGAATACCCGGAGTTTGACGATGAGAAAACGCTGGCGCAGCGCGGCATTACACTTGCTGAAAAAACGCAGGTGGTCGATCTGCGTGCGCTGGGCTGGCAGCAGGAAAAGGCCGAAGGACTGGCGCTGATTGACAGCAAAACGCTGGCGGTGGCGAACGATAACGACTTTGGCGTGAAGGTGGCGATGCACAACCCGGCCGAGGGCAAGAAGCTCAAGGATTACCGGGTGAACGCGGAAGGCAAGCTGACGCTGGATGATAAACCGGTGGAAACCACGCTCAGCGTGAAGCCGCTGAAGAAGCCGGAGTCCGACAGCGAGCTGTGGATTGTGACGCTGCCGGAGGCGTTGAAATAAGTTTCCCCCTCACCCTAACCCTCTCCCCGCGGGGGAGAGGGGATGATCGGTGCGATTTACTTTTTCAGCCCCGCAAACGCTGCCCGAATTTCTTCTTCCGGCAGCTGTATTCCAATAAACACCATCACGCTGTGCGGCGTTTCATCGCCCCACGGGCGATCCCAGTCGGCGCTGTACAGGCGCTGCACCCCCTGGAACAGCAGGCGGTTCGGCTCGCCGTCGATCCACAGCATCCCTTTATAGCGCAGCAGCTTGTCGGCAAACGACAGCAGCAGGTTTTCCATCACGCGGGAGACCTCGCTGATGTCTACCGGGTAGTCCAGCTCCACCACGATCGACGCCACGTCGTTTTGCTTGTCGGACATAAAGTGAAAGCGCGGTTTCGCGGTAACGTTCTCTTCCAGCATAAAGCCGTTGGTGTTGAACAGCTGAGCGAGATCGATATCGCCGTGCGTCACCGTATAAATGGGCGCACGCGAGTTGATGCGCGTCAGGCGCTCGCGCAGTTTTTCGCTTTCACCTGCCACGTCGGTTTTGGTCAGCAGGATGCGGTCGGCGTAGCCCACCTGAGACTGGGCGATGGTGAACTGGTTCATCTGCTCGTCGGCGTGTACCGCATCCACCAGAGCGATGACACCGTCCAGCAGGTAGCGCTGGCAGATGATCTCGTGGGAGAAAAAGGTCTGAATAATCGGGCCGGGGTCGGCCATGCCGGTGCACTCGATCACCAGACGGTCGAAGACGATGTCACCGCGATCGCGGCTGTCGAGCAGGTCCAGCAGGGCGTCTTCTAATTCGTTAGAGCGGGTGCAGCAGATGCAGCCGTTGGTCAGGGTTTTGATCTGGGTGGCGCGGTCGCCAATCAGCTGATCGTCAACGGAGACTTCGCCAAATTCGTTTTCGATGACGGCGATTTTGAAGCCGTGCTGCTCGTTCAGAATGTGGCGCAGCAGGGTGGTTTTACCGGCGCCGAGAAAACCGGTCAGCAGGGTAACGGCAATCGGGGTCATGGTTTCTCCTTTAGCAGCAGCGGACGCCGCCTTCTCCACTTCCGCCGTAGCGCGCTTCCTGACGCTCGCGGAAGAATTCAGTGTAAGTCATGTACGGCTTATCCGGATGGTTGGTCTTCATATGCTCAACGTAGTTGTCATAGTCCGGAATGCCAATCAGCATTTTCGCCGCCTGACCGAGGTATTTTTTTGCTTCGCCTAAGTTACCAAACATTGAGGGTTCCAGATAGAAGAAGCCCGGAGGCGCGCAGCGATCCGGGCCTACAGTAACATGCTTAATTAATGGTGTGAGGAGGTCTTCACGCCGCCTTCCGGCACCGGCACGTACGGGGTTTCTTTATCCGTACGGCCCTCAACGTTACGCACTTTCATCCAGGTTTTGATGCCGTAGAAGATAATGCTGTACACCACCACCAGGAACAGAATGCTCAGACCCGCGTTGGTGTAGTTGTTCACCACAATATGGTTCATGTTGGCAATCTGCTGCGCGGTCAGATCCGCGCCGCCTGCGGCAATCTTCTCTTTGTACTGGTTAGCCATGAAGAAGAAGCCTTCCAGCTGCGGGTTGGTGCTGAACAGTTTCAGACCCAGCGCCCAGGTAGTGCAGAGCAGCAGCCACAGCGCAGGCACCACGGTGACCCAGATGTATTTGGTGCGTTTCATCTTCACCAGGACAACGGTACCCAGCACCAGGGCCACAGCCGCCAGCATCTGGTTAGAGATGCCGAACAGCGGCCACAGGCTCTTAACGCCGCCCAGCGGGTCAACAACGCCCTGATACAGCAGATAACCCCACAGGCCTACGCAGCCCGCGGTACCCAGAACACCGGCCACCAGAGAGTCGGTTTTCTTCAGGAATGGCACGAAGTTACCCAGCAGATCCTGCAACATGAAGCGGCCTGCACGCGTACCGGCATCCAGCGCGGTGAGGATGAATAGCGCTTCAAACAGAATACCGAAGTGGTACCAGAAGCCCATGTCCGCCCACGGCAGCACTTTGTGGAACACGTGTGCGATACCCACCGCCAGCGTTGGCGCGCCACCTGCGCGGTTCAGCACGGACGGTTCGCCGATGTCTTTCGCGGTCTGCATGATCTGCTCAGGCGAAATTACGAAGCCCCAGGAGCTGACGGTCGCCGCCGCGTGTGCGCTGGCGTCTTTCAGCTGCGCCAGGATCAGCGCGGTATTTTCGCCGCCCATCTCATGCAGGTTTGGCATGGTGATGCCGAGACCCGCTGGTGGGGTGTTCATCGCAAAGTACAGACCTGGCTCGATAATCGACGCTGCAACCAGCGCCATGATCGCCACGAAGGACTCCATCAGCATCGCGCCGTAACCGATGAAGCGCGCGTCGGTTTCGTTGGCCATCAGCTTCGGCGTGGTGCCCGAGGCGATCAGCGCGTGGAAGCCAGACACGGCACCGCAGGCGATGGTGATAAACAGGAACGGGAACAGAGCGCCTTTCCACAGCGGACCGGTACCGTCAATGTACTGTGTCACCGCTGGCATTTTCAGCTCAGGATTGATGATCACAATCCCGATTGCCAGCCCGACGATCACGCCGATTTTCAGGAAGGTCGCCAGGTAGTCGCGCGGAGCCAGAATCAGCCACACCGGCAACAGCGCTGAGATGAACGCGTAACCGATCAGCGCGAAGGTGATGGTGGTGTCTTTAAAGGTCAGCGCCGGGCCCCAGTACGGGTCGTGCGCAATCACGCCGCCGAAGTAGATGGAGGCGACCAGCAGCACGATACCGATGACCGACACCTCGCCAACGCGGCCAGGGCGCAGGAAGCGCATGTAGATGCCCATGAACAGCGCAATCGGTACGGTAGAGCAGACGGTGAAGACGCCCCACGGACTTTCGGCCAGCGCTTTCACCACGATCAGCGCCAGCACCGCGAGGATGATGATCATGATCAGGAAGCAGCCAAAGAGGGCGATGGTGCCCGGCACGCGGCCCATCTCTTCTTTGATCATCTCACCCAGCGACGAACCGTTACGGCGCGAGGAGATAAACAGCACCATAAAGTCCTGCACCGCTCCCGCCAGCACCACGCCCGCCAGCAGCCAGAGCGTACCCGGCAGGTAGCCCATCTGCGCGGCCAGTACCGGGCCGACCAGCGGACCCGCGCCTGCAATGGCGGCGAAGTGGTGACCAAACAGCACGTAACGGTTGGTTGGCACGTAGTTCAGGCCGTCATTGTTAATGACCGCCGGGGTGGCGCGCGTCGGGTCGAGCTTCATGACCTTCTGCGCGATGTACAAGCTGTAGTAGCGATAAGCCACAAGATAGACGGAAACTGACGCGACCACGATCCACAGGGCGCTGACGTGCTCGCCCCGGCGTAATGCGACAACCGCCAGACAGAAAGCACCGATGATCCCGAGGATGGCCCAGGGCACGTGCTTAAGTAGTTTTTTAGTATCCATAGTAAGACCTGGTTTTTTATGTAAAGAAAAAAGGGTCAGGGTTCGTTGTGAGGAGGTATTGATTAATGCTGGAGCGATCGTGCCAGATCCTCGCGCGTATAAAGCACGGTAAATAGGTGAGTGGTTGAAAGCGATGCGTGAGCGGTCAAAAGCGAGGGTGAGTGGTTAAGGCTCACCCACGGTGGAAGAAAATATGTGATTGAGATCACTGAGAATAATCTACCCCTGCGGGGTTTCGTCGTTCGCTTCAGGGCAGTGCACGCAGCGGCAGGTCTGATACGCAGGCAGCAGCTGATAGCGCCCTTTGCCGTCGTGTTCAATAATAGGGGAAAGCGCCTGCAAATCGCGGTACACCGTGCGTTCGGTAATGCCAAATTTTTGCATCAGATCGCGTCGATTAACGCTTCCGTTGCGGTGCAGGGCAATAATGATGTCAACCAGACGTTCAGCCGAGCGGCTTCGGGGTGAAGGGGCCATAAGACTTTCCAGCGTTAAGGGGGCGCCTGACGACGTCGCCAGCCGCCCCGGAAAATTTATCTTATGGATAGTTAACGGCGCACCTTTGCGGAAACCTTAGCGTTTTTTGTGCAACGGGATCAAATCGCGGCTTCCATCTCCATCATCACCGGGTGGAAACGGCGTTTGAAGTAGATCAGGCCGTGCCCCTCGCTGCTGAGGATGATGTTCTTAATCTCCACAAGGTAGACCAGATGGGTACCGATGGTTTGCACCTGGGTTATCTCGCCTTCCAGGCTTGCCAGAGCGCCTTTCAGCACCGGCTGCGCCAGCGGTCCTTTCTGCCAGCAGGAGAGAGCAAAGCGCTCCTCCATTGCCATGCCGGTCATCCCGGCAAAGTGGCGGGCCATGATCTCCTGCTCGTGGTTCAGCACGTTGACACACAGTTTGCCGTTGCCCTGGAAGACCGGGTTCATGGCGCTGTTGGCGTTGATGCAGACCATGACCGAAGGCGGGGTGTCCGTGACCGAACAGACGGCGGTGGCGGTAATGCCGCAGCGACCCGCATCGCCCTCGGTGGTGACCACATTCACCGCCGCCGACAGGCTGGCCATCGCGTCGCGAAAACGCAGGCGTTCTTCAGATTGCATTGAAACCTCCCGCTGCGTTATTTCAGCAGCTTATCCAGCATGTTGATATCAGTGTTGTTGTGCAGGTGCGGTACGGTCCAGCCGTGCTGGTCGTACTCGGACATGCAGCGGTCAACCATCGCCATCATCTTGTCCATGTTGCCGGAGCTTTGCGCCTGACGCAGGCATTGCAGGCGGATCTCATCCTGGCTACCGGAGTAGTTGATTTCGTACAGCTCGTGACGTCCGCCAAACTCGCTGCCGATGGCATCCCACATCAGTTTCAGAATCTTGATGCGTTCGACATGATCCATCCCGTTGGAGCCGCGCACGTACTTCGCCAGATACTGGTCGATCTGCGGGTTGTTCAGGTCCCGCGCGCTGGACGGCAGGTAGATCAGCCCGGAGGTCACGTTACGTTCGATGATGTTCTTGATCTTCGCATAGGCCATTGGCGCCATCACGCGGTAGGTCTGTAACGCCGCGTGGTCAGGCAGATACGCGCCGTTTACCCACGGCGTGGCTTCGGAGCACATGGAGTCGCTCAGCGCCCAGAACATGTTGCGCCACGCCACCACTTCGCCGAGATCCGCCTGCACGCCGCGGAACTCGAGGGTGCCGGTACACTCCAGCGACTTCTTCAGCAGAGCGGTGATGAAGTCGAGCTTCACTGCCAGACGCACGCAGGCCTGAAGCGGGTACATGCGGGCGAAGCCACCTTCCATCGTCCAGCGACGGCAGCGGTCGAAATCGCGGTAGATCAGCACGTTTTCCCACGGGATCAACACATGATCCATCACCAGAATGGCGTCGTTCTCGTCAAAACGGCTGGAGAGCGGGTAGTCGTACGGGGAACCGGTCGCCCCTGCCACCATCTCGTAAGAGGCGCGGGAGATCAGCTTCACCCCTTCGGCATCCATCGGCGCGACGAACATCAGCGCGAAGTCCGGGTTTTCGCCCATCACCTGCGCAGAGCCGAAGCCGATCATGTTGTAATGGGTCAGGGCGGAGTTGGTGGCCACCACTTTCGCGCCGCTGACGATGATCCCGGCGTCGGTCTCTTTCTCCAGCTTGATGTAAACGTCTTTCACCTCGTCTGCCGGTTTATGGCGGTCGATCGGCGGGTTGACGATGGCGTGGTTAAAGTACAGGCCGGTTTCCTGAATACGTGTGTACCAGTTGCGGGCGTTCTGCTCGAACTGACCGTAGAAGGCAGGGTTCGCCCCCAGCGCGCAGCCGAACGCGGCTTTGTAGTCCGGCGTACGCCCCATCCAGCCGTAGCTCAGGCGCGACCACTCGGCGATGGCGTCACGCTGCTGGCGCAGATCGTCGGCGCTTTTTGCCACGCGGAAGAATTTATGGGTGTAGCCGCCGCTGCCGGTGTCCGTGCCCCAGCAGAGGGTATCCTGCATGTCTGGCTTGTGCAGGGCATCGTACATCTGGGCGATGGACGCCGCCGCATTGCGAAATGCCGGGTGGGTAGTGACGTCCTTAACGCGCTCGCCGTAGATATAAATCTCACGGCCATCTTGCAGGCTTTTTAAATACTCTTCACCGGTTAACGGACGTTTGGCATCAGCGCGGAAATCTTCAGGCTTCATAGGGACCTCGTATCGGAAGATGATTGTTAAATTTATGTTTTGTTTTTGTTGTTTAATTGAAGCGTGAGAGGGGCGGAACGTGAAGGGACGATTGGGACAACGGCAGGTACTTTTCGCGAGAGATCACAGAGTGTGATTTCCCTCACCCTCTCCCTCTGGGAGAGGGGACGGTTACTCCCTCTGGGAGAGGGCAGGGGTGAGGGGAACAGGCGACACCGGTACTTTCTGCGCCCGGTACGCGCTGGGTGAGCACCCCGTCAGTCGGTTAAAAAAACGGGCGAAATAGGCCGGATCTTTAAAACCCAGCTGCCAGGCAATTTCGCTCACTGTGCTGTCGGAAAACAGCAGCAGGCGTCTGGCTTCCCGCAGCTGACGGTCGAAGATCAGCCGTTTCGGCGAGCGGTTGGCGAAGCGGCGACAGATATCGGTCAGGCGGGATTCGGTGAGATGCAGTTCGCTGGCGTATTCCGGCACCGTCCAGTGCTCGTGGTAATGAGCATCTGTCAACTGGTTAAAGCGCTGAAACAGCTTCAGCTCACCTCGCATGCCGCCTGACGCGTGGTCGTCGAGCTTCGCGTTGCGCAGCAGCAGGGTAAAAACGGCCTGCGCCAGCAGGACCAGCGTATGCTCGCGACCGGGCAGCTGTTCCGTGGATTCCCGGGCAATCAGCTGCCAGTAGTGCTTCAGCGCCGCCAGCTCATCAGGCTTGTCGGCAAGCGACAGGCAGATCCCCGGCAGGCCGAACGCTTCCCGCGTACCGGGGTAGAGTACTTCTAACAGCGGCCAGATGAGATCCTCGCGCACCGTCAGCACGTGGCCGTCGCTGTCGGATTCGGTGATAAACGCATGCGGTACCGACGGCGGCGTCAGCACAAACAGCGGCGCCTGCACCGAGTAACGGTGGTCGTCGAGCTGGAGCTCAATCTGCCCGGTGTCGAGAAAATGCATCTGAAAATACTGGTCGTGGCGGTGCGCCTGCATGTCGCGGCCAAAAAAGGCCGCCATGCGGGCGAACGACTGGTAGTGCACATCGTCGGTGCCCAGACTTTCGTCGTACTCCTTGCTGATATCGATGTTGGTGATGGGGCTCTGACACATAGCGGCTCCTCAGTGGATCTTTTGCGCCGCGATGTCCGGCTCACGCTCAAGGCTTTCCCGGCGCGTCATCGGAATGCGCGTCAGCACCAGCGCGCCCACCACCAGCAGACCTGCCACGAACCACAGTCCCGAGCTGAAGCTGCCGGTCGCGTCGCGCAAAATACCTATCAGCAATGGGCTGACGGCAGACCCGACGTTGCCGATGGCGTTGATCACCGCCAGCGCCACCGCGCGGGATTGCAGGCTAATAACCTGATCCGGCGTGGTCCAGAATATCGCCATGGCGGTAAACGATCCGGTTGAGGCCATGATGATGCCAAGCAGCTGGATCAGACTGTGATCGGTCGCCGAGGCCAGCATCCATCCCGCCGCTGCAAACAGATACGGCAGGATGGTGTGCTTTTTTCGCTCTTTCAGCCTGTCGGAGCGGCGGCTCCACCAGATCATCCCGAGGATGGTGCAAAACTGCGGGATCGCCGCCAGCAGGCCAATCACGATATTGCTGCTGCCGGTGTTGAAGCTTTGCAGGATCTGCGGCGTCCAGATGTTGATCGCGCTCAGCGTATTCGTCAGGCAGAAGTAGGCCAGCGTGTAGAGCAGCACGGCGGGGGTCAGCACCTCGCGCAGCGTCGATCGCGGCGTGGCGGCATGCGCAATGGCCAGCTCCTGCTCGCGGGCGATCATCGTTTTGAGTGCCTGCTTTTCGTCATCATCCAGCCAGGTGGCCTGATCCGGGGTGTCGTTAAGGTAGAACCAGGTCACCACGCCGAGCACCACCGACGGTAGCCCCTCCAGCAGGAACAGCCACTGCCAGCCCTTAAGGTTCCACAGTCCGTCCATCGCCAGAATGTACCCGGAGAGGATCGAACCGAGCATCATGGTCACCGGCATGGCGATCATAAACAGCGCGTTGGCGCGGGCGCGGTGATAGGCCGGGAACCACCAGGTGAGATAGACCAGAATGCCCGGCAGGAAACCGGCTTCGGCAATACCCACCAGCATGCGCAGGACGTAGAGCGTTTCGGGGCTGGTGGCGAACATGGTGCAGGTAGAGGCGATGCCCCACACCACCATGATCCCGGCGATCCAGCGGCGGGCGCCGATCTTCGCCAGCATGATGTTGCTGGGGATCCCGCACAGCACGTAGGTCACATAAAACAGCGTCGCGGCCAGGCCAAACATGGTCGACGTGAGGCCCAGATCTTTGCCCATCGTCAGCCCGGCAAAGCCGATGTTGATGCGATCGAGAAACGAGAAGACAAACAGGATAAAAAGAAACACGATCAAACGACGGAACAGCTTATTAATAACGCGATGTTCAACAGCTTTATTATGCAGGGTTGAGGTCGTCATGTTGCGCTCCACATCGTACGTTTAGTAGACGGATTTATTGTTATCAACTGCTGTGGTGACGTCGGTAAAGCGGGCCGCCAGCGCTTCGGCGCTGCGGGCGAGCAGGGTGGTATCCACGCCGACCGCGACAAACAGCGCGCCGAGTTCAAGATAACGTTTTGCCAGTTGCTCGTTCGCCATCAGGATGCCGGGCGCTTTGCCCGCGCTGAGGATCTGCGCGATCGCCTGCTCTATGGCGGCCTGCACCTCCGGGTGCTGCGGATTACCGGCGAAGCCCATGTCGGCGCTCAGATCCGCAGGGCCGATAAACACGCCGTCCACCCCTTCCACGTCCAGGATCTGCGGCAGGTTTTTCAGCGCCTCGCGAGTTTCGATTTGCACCAGCACGCACATGGCGTCGTTAGCCTGATGCAGATACTCCGGGATGCGGTTCCAGCGCGACGCCCGCGCCAGCGCGCTGCCGACGCCGCGAATACCGGCAGGCGGGTAGCGGGTGGCGCTGACCGCCAGACGGGCTTCGTCGGCGTTTTGCACCATCGGCACCAGCAGGGTTTGCGCCCCCACGTCCAGCAGCTGCTTGATCTGCACCGGATCGTTCCACGACGGGCGCACCACCGGCTGGCTGGGATAAGGGGCGATGGCCTGGAGCTGAGTCAGGACGGTCTGCACGCTGTTCGGCGCGTGCTCCCCGTCGATCAGCAGCCAGTCAAAACCGGCCCCGGCCAGTAGCTCAGCGCTGTAGCTGCTGGTCAGCCCCAGCCACAGGCCGATTTGCGGCTTTCCGGCTTTCAGCGCGGTCTTAAATGCGTTTTCCATGGTGCACTCCTACACAAAGCGGCAGCTAATCGAGCCCATGTTGCCGTAGTCGACGTGGAAGGTGTCGCCTCTGCTGGCGGCAACCGGGCGGGTAAACGAGCCGCCGAGGATGATTTGCCCTGGCTCAAGCTGCACGTCGTATGGCGCGAGTTTGTTCGCCAGCCACGCCACGCCGTTCGCCGGGTGGTTAAGCACGCCTGCGGCGACCCCGGTCTCTTCGATCACGCCGTTGCGGTAAAGCAGGGCGGAGATCCAGCGCAGATCCAGCTCGTCGGGTTTAATCGGGCGGCCGCCGAGGATCACGCCCGCGTTGGCGGCGTTATCGGAGATGGTGTCGAACACCTTGCGCGGGCGCTGGGTTTCCGGGTCAACGTTATGGCAGCGGGCGTCGATCAGCTCCAGGGCGGGGATGACGTAATCCGTGGCGTTGTAGACGTCGAAGATCGTGCAGTTCGGGCCGCGCAGCGGTTTTGCCAGCACGAAGGCCAGCTCCACTTCGATGCGCGGGACGATAAAGCGATCCACGGGGATGTCGCTGCCGTCGTGGAAGAACATATCGTCCAGCAGCGCACCGTAGTCCGGCTCGCTGATCTGCGAGCTGGCCTGCATCGCTTTGGAGGTAAGGCCGATCTTGTGGCCTTTCAGCACGCGGCCTTCGGCAATTTTCAGGCTCACCCATTCGCGCTGGACGGCGTAGGCGTCTTCAATGGTGATCTCCGGGTACTCCAGCGAGATCGCGCGGATCTGCTCCCGGGATTGTTCCGCCTGATGCAGACGGTGGGCGATCAGGGTATGGGTGTGTTTGTCGAGCATGGCGATATCCTGTTTTTATTTGTTTTCTCCCTCTCCCTGTGGGAGAGGGGACAGACCGTGCGGTGTTATTTAAACAACGCGTGCACGTTGTTTTGCTTGTAATTAAGCGTCGGGTGCAGCTCGTCCAGCTCGAACGAGAGCGCCAGATATCGGCCCGCCATTAGCTCTGCGAAGTGCGTTTTGATCAGCGCAAACAGCATTTCACCGACCTCTTCCCGGCTTTCCAGGCTGCGCCCCGCGCCGATCTTCAGCGTCATATGCACAAAGGCGTAATCGTGCTTACCGTCGGCCATCTGCCAGGTATCCAGCCAGTGGGCGCGGCTGCGGATGCCCCCGAGCGGGAAGATCCCCGTGGCGGCGAGCGCCTCGTTCACTTTGGCGAACAGACCCGGCAGGTCGGCCTGCTCGCGGATGTTGTTGGTACATTCAGCGATAAAGTGCGGCATAACGACTCCTTAGGCGGGCAGCGGGAAAACGGCGTTGACCTGGCCGGTGCCGGAGCTGGCGAACAGCTCGGTGAGAAACTCCACCTTACCGTCGTATTTGTCCCAGCCGAGCATCCCCAGCAGCATCACCGTGTCGTGCATGTTGCCCTCGCCGTAGCAGTAGTCGGCGTACTCCGGCAGCATGCTGCAAAACTCCTTGAACTGCCCCTCGCGCCACAGCTTCACCACGCGCTCGTCCATCTGGCGATCAAACTCGCGGGTGTAGCTGTTCATCCCTTCCTCCGCGCGCTGGTCGTCGATAAAGCGGTGCGACAGCGAGCCGCTGGCGAGCACCGCCACGGTGCCGTCGTATTTTTCGATGGCGCTGATGATGGCCTCGCCCAGCCTGCGGCTGTCGGCGAAGTCGTGAACCGTGCAGAACGCCGAGATGGAGACCACTTTGAAGTGCTTATCCGCGTTCATGTAGCGCATCGGCACCAGCGTGCCGTACTCCAGCTTGAGGCTCGGGATGTTGTGCGCCTTGGCGCGAACGCCAAGCTTCACCGCTTCGTCGGCAATCAGCTGGCCGAGTTCCGGGTTGCCGTCGTAGTCGTAGGTCATGTCGCGAATAAAATGCGGCAGCTCGTTGCTGGTGTAGACGCCTGAGAAATGGTCCGCGCAGTTGATGTGATACGCGCTGTTCACCAGCCAGTGGGTGTCGAAGACGATAATGGTATCCACGCCCAGCTCGCGGCAGCGCTTGCTGATCTCTTTATGCCCATCGATGGCGCCCTGGCGGCAGCCGTAGTTTTTGCCCGGCAGTTCAGAGAGATACATTGACGGCACGTGGGTGATTTTTGCCGCTAACGCTAATTTTCCCATGATCAGATCCCCCACTTTGGAATCGGATGGTCGCCCATGGAGATGCAGACGTTCTTCATCTCCGCGAAGACCTCGAAGCTGTACTCGCCCCCCTCGCGGCCGGTGCCGGAGGCCTTCACGCCGCCAAACGGCTGGCGCAGGTCGCGCACGTTCTGGGTGTTGACGAACACCATGCCCGCTTCGATGTTGCGCGCCAGACGCAGCACTTTGCTGACGTCCTGGGTCCAGATGTACGACGCCAGGCCATACTCCACGTCGTTCGCCAGGCGCAGCCCTTCCGCTTCGTCCTTAAACGGCAGCAGGCAGGCCACCGGCCCGAAGATCTCTTCCTGCGCCACGCGCATGCGGTTATCGACATCCGCCAGCACGGTCGGGCGCAGGAAGTTGCCGCCTTCCAGGTGCGCAGGCAGATCGGTCGGTTTGTCCGGGCCGCCCGCCAGCAGGGTTGCCCCCTCTTCAATGCCGAGGCGGATATAGCCGGAGACTTTTTCCCAGTGCTGCTGGCTGATGAGCGCGCCAATCTGGGTGTTCGGATCGGTCGGGTCGCCCACGCGCAGGCGGTTGGCGCGCTCGGCAAAGCGTTTGACGAACTCCGGGTAGATGCTCTGCTGGATGAAGATGCGCGAGCCGGCGGTGCAGCGTTCGCCGTTGATGGAGAAGATGGTGAACAGGGCGGCGTCCAGCGCGCGCTCGATGTCCGCGTCTTCAAAAATCAGCACCGGAGATTTGCCGCCCAGTTCCATAGAATACTTCTTCAGCCCGGCGTTTTTCATGATGTTACGCCCGGTGGCGGTGCCGCCGGTGAAGGAGACGGCGCGCACGTCATGATGACGCACCAGCGCGTCGCCCGCCGTGGCGCCATAGCCCTGCACCACGTTGAGCACGCCCGCCGGAATGCCCGCTTCGAGGGCCAGCTCGCCCAGACGGTCGGCGGTCAGCGGGGAGAGTTCAGACATCTTCAGCACCGCGGTGTTACCCAGCGCGAGACAGGGCGCGACCTTCCAGGTGGCGGTCATAAACGGCACGTTCCACGGCGACACCAGCGCGCAGACACCCACCGGCTGCACCAGGGTGTAGTTGAGCATCTTGTCGTCTACCGGGTAGGTTTTGCCGTTCATCTGCTGGCACACCTCGGCGAAGAACTCGAAGTTGTGCGAGGCGCGCGGAATGAGCACGTTTTTGGTCTGGTGGATCGGCAGGCCGGTGTCGGCGGTCTCCATCGCGGCAATGTCCGGCACGTTCTGGTCAATCAGATCCCCCAGGCGACGCATCAGGCGCGCACGCTCCTTCATCGGCAGGTTGGCCCATTTCGGGAACGCCTCTTTGGCGGCGGCAACGGCCTGATGGATTTCGGCTTCGCCCCCGGAGGCTACTTCAGCCAGCACCTCGCCGGAGGCCGGGTTAGTGGTTTGGAAGTACTCACTTCCGGCGACGTTTTTCCCGTTGATCCAGTGGTTAATCTTTTTCATTTTGCAGTCTCCTCACTGACAATTCGGTTTACCAGACGGCCTACGCCTTCCACTTCCACCACCACTTCATCGCCCGGTACCACGTCGGATAGCCCCTTCGGCGTGCCGGTGGCAATCATGTCGCCCGGTTGCAGGGTCATGAAATCGCTCAGATACGCAATCAGGAATGGGATGCTGAAAATGAGATCGGCGGTGGTGCCTTCCTGACGCAGTTCACCGTTAACGTAGGTGCGAAGACGAAGGTTGTGCGGGTCAGGGATGGCTTCTTTTGGTACCACGTTCGGGCTGATGGGGGTCAGCCCGTCGCGGCTTTTCACCCGCAGGTTTGGGCGATAGTAGTTTTCGAGATAATCGCGGATGGCGTAGTCGTTGCACACCGTGTAGCCCGCAACATAGTCCATCGCCTCGGCTTCGCTGACCTTACGCGCGGTTTTACCGATGACCACCACCAGCTCGGCTTCGTAATGCATGTATTCAATGTTGTTTGGGCGCACCGAGGTCTGGTTGTCGCCATTAAAGGTGTTCGGCGCTTTGATAAACACCAGCGGCTCGGTAGGCGGTTTGAAGTCCAGCTCGCTGGCGTGATCGGCGTAGTTCAGGCCGAGTGCGAACAGCGTGGCGTGCGGCGGCGTGCGCGAAGCAATGGTAACGTCGCGTTCCACTACCACCGGGTTTTCCAGCGGCGGAAATCCCTCTGCCAGAATGCGTACCCGATCGCCCGGGCGAATTTCGACACGGCTTTGTGGGGTACCGAGCAATATCGCATCGCCGGGGTTCAGGGTGGCAAATTCGCTCAACGCGCTCAGCAGTTCGGCGGCGTTGCGGTGCAGATCGGCCGTGTTCCAGTGGTCCGCTTCGCGACCGTTGATCTCGGTGATGATGGTCAGGTTGTCCACGTTATCAACGGCGACAGGTTCGCCGAGCGGGCAAAATCCATCCCGACATTTGGCCTTGATCGCCGGACGGTAGAAGCTCTCTTCCGGCAGGCTGATTTCGTTGGCCAGCGCGTAGCCAGCGATGTACGCCGCCGCCTCTTCAACGCGGACTTTGCTGGCGGTTTTGCCCACCACCAGCGCCACCGTTGCGCCGCTTAACACGGTTTCTCCCTGTGGGAAGGGAATCGGCTCGCCTGCGCGAATAACGGTGTTATGTGGCTTGATAAACCACACCGCCGTTTTTGGCGGCGCGTTATAGGGGGCTTTTTCAAACGCCTCAGCCCAGGCTGCACGCTGGCTTTGGTGGTTTAGCGCTACGGCAAAAACAGTACCTTTCATTCCCATACTCCTCAAACCGGCTGTCCGGTTTTGATTTCATTAATATGTTAATGATCTGGTTTTATGCTTTTGCTGTTCGTTTCGCAATCAGAAGTGAATAATTTGTGATATGAATAACAATAAATTTACATAAATGAGTTAATTATCTTTTAATTCAATGGATTAAAAAAATTGCGTTGTTTCTGTTAGACTTTTTGGGTTACAACGTGTTGTCTATAAAAGCATCTGTTTTAAATTGTTTACTTGTTAATGATGTAAGGGGAAGGTGATGCATGACTCATTAACCATCGCGCTGTTGCAGGCGCGTGAAGCGGCGATGGGCTACTTCCGCCCGATAGTGAAGCGGCATAATCTGACCGAGCAGCAGTGGCGTATCGTCCGCGTGCTGGCCGAGCATCCCTCCATGGATTTTCACGATCTGGCGTTCCGCACCTGCATTTTGCGCCCAAGCCTGACCGGCATTCTGACGCGGATGGAGCGCGACGGTCTGGTGCTGCGCTTAAAGCCGGTGAATGACCAGCGCAAGCTGTACGTATCGCTGACGAAAGAAGGCAACGCGCTGTACCAGCGTGCTCAGGCTCAGGTGGAAGAGGCGTACCAGCAGATTGAGGCGGAATATACCCCGGAGAAGATGACGCAGCTCACGGCGCTGCTGGAAGAATTTATTGAACTTGGAAACCGACATATTGCCGCGCGGGACGAAGAGTAAAAACCCTAAATTCCAGGATGATTTTCGTAAAGTTTTCCCTTTCCAGGCCGAAAATTCTGTATCTGTCTGAGGAAAGAGAAAACATGTTAAATCGTATCAAGATTGTCACCAGCTTACTGCTGGTTTTAGCGATATTTGGCCTTTTACAACTCACATCCGGTGGTCTTTTCTTCAATGCCCTGAAGCATGACAAAGAGAATTTCACCATCCTGCAAACCATTCGCCAGCAACAATCCACCCTGAACGGTAGCTGGGTGGCGCTGCTGCAAACCCGTAACACTCTGAACCGCGCGGGTATCCGCTATATGATGGATCAGAACAATATCGGTAGCGGCTCAACCGTCGCCGAGCTGATGCAGATTGCCTCTGCGTCTCTGAAACAGGCGGAAAAAAACTGGGCGGATTACGAAGCGCTGCCGCGCGACCCGCGTCAGAGCGACGCTGCGGCACTGGAAATCAAACGTAATTACGATATCTACCACGGCGCGCTGGCCGAGCTGATCCAGCTGCTGGGGGCGGGCAAGATCAATGAGTTCTTCGACCAGCCGACCCAGAGCTATCAGGATGGCTTTGAGAAGCAGTACGTCACCTATCTGCAACAGAACGACGCGCTGTATCAGACCGCGGTTGAAGACAGCAACAGTTCTTACCGCCAGGCTATCTGGGTGCTGATTAGCGTGCTGGCTGCGGTGCTGGTGGTGATTGTTGCCGTCTGGCTGGGTATTCGTCAGGCGCTGATTTCGCCGCTGAACCGTCTGATTGACAGCATTCGTCATATCGCCAGCGGCGACCTGGTGAAGCGCATCGACGTGGAAGGCTCCAACGAGATGGGGGAACTGGCTGACTCCCTGCGCCACATGCAGGGCGAGCTGGTGCGTACCGTGGGTGACGTGCGTAACGGCGCAAACGCCATTTACAGCGGTGCGAGCGAAATCTCGATGGGCAATAACGATCTCTCATCCCGTACCGAACAGCAGGCTGCCTCTCTGGAAGAGACCGCCGCCAGCATGGAACAGCTGACTGCCACCGTGAAGCAGAACGCCGAGAACGCCCGTCAGGCGAGCAACCTGGCCCTGAGCGCGTCTGAAACCGCGCAGAAAGGCGGCAAGGTGGTGGATAACGTGGTGCAGACCATGCGCGATATCGCCGGCAGTTCGCAGAAAATTGCCGATATCATCAGCGTGATCGACGGGATTGCCTTCCAGACCAATATTCTGGCGCTGAACGCGGCGGTAGAAGCGGCGCGTGCGGGCGAGCAGGGCCGCGGCTTTGCGGTGGTTGCAGGTGAAGTCCGAAACCTGGCGCAGCGCAGCGCCCAGGCGGCCCGTGAGATCAAGAGTCTGATTGAAGACTCCGTGGGGCGCGTGGAAATTGGTTCAACGCTGGTGGAAAGCGCGGGTGAAACCATGGGTGAGATCGTGAATGCGGTAACGCGCGTGACGGACATCATGGGCGAAATCGCGTCTGCGTCTGACGAGCAGAGCCGCGGTATCGACCAGGTTGGGCTGGCGGTGGCTGAGATGGATCGCGTGACCCAGCAGAACGCCTCGCTGGTGGAAGAGTCTGCGGCGGCGGCCGCGGCACTGGAAGAGCAGGCGAGCCGTCTGACGCAGGCCGTTGCGGTGTTCCGTATTCAGCAGGAACAGATGAAGGCGCGCGAGTTCGCCTCCGCGAAAAGCGTTGCCGCTCCGGTAGTGGCGCGTAAACCGGCGACCGCAGATGCGGGCGATAACTGGGAAACGTTCTGACGCTGTGCGTTTTGCCGGGTGGCGGCTGCGCCTTACCCGGCCTGCGGAAATGGGTTTTGTAGGCCCGGTAAGCGCAACGCCACCGGGCGATCTTACAGAGGCAGGCGCATGGCGCAGCGGGAACCATACGCTAAACCGTGCGCCGTCTCTTCCTCGCGTTTCTGGCGCAGTTCCGGCGTCAGCGTCGTCAGCATTTCAAACCCTAATCGCCTGTAGAAGGGCGCATTCCACGGGACATCACGAAACGTCGTTAACGTCAGCGAGTTCAGCCCCAGACTGCGGGCATGCGCGGCGGCACGGGCGATTAACTGGCGTCCGAGACCTCGTCCCTGCCAGTCCAGGTGAACCGACAGTTCCACAATAAACAGCGACGATGGATGAGCTTCGGCGAGAATAAAGCCCACAGGCCTGTCGTCAGCCAGCGCCAGCCAGCTTAATCCGCGTCCGGCGTAACCGAGGTGATCTTCAACACAAATAACCTCATTGTCTGCCAGCCAGGCCAGCTCAGGAACGTCGCGAAACCGCTGCCCCGCCGCACGTTCGATGGCGGGCAGGGCAGCGACGTCGTCGATGCGCGTCGGGCGAAGGGTGAACGCCGTCATCAGCCAGCGCTGCTCACAATTTTAATCTCCACCATGCCGATCCCCAGCTTGCGCGGAGCGTGACCGAGAATATTCCCTTCGTTAGTGGACTGCGGATCGGGCGGCACAATGACCAGCGTATTGCTGCGCGTTGGGTTATCGAAGTGCAGCGTGCTGGTGGTGACATCATTGCTCAGCGTCAGCGTCTGTTCTTTATCGCCGACGCGCACCGGTATAGGGCGATTCGCGTTGGGACCAAATGCCCTGGCGGTGATCACCAGATCGAATTTCTCCGGCAGCGGATGGGTATATTCAATTTTCACCTCATCGCCTAACTGGGCGTTAGACCAGCGCCCCCATGATTCCGGCCGCGAAATACCGCTGAACTGCTTCACCTCTTCCGGCGCGCCGGCAACATTAAAGATGAAGCTGTCTGCTTTATAACGAATGTCGTTGTCGACGATTTTCAGCAGGTCAACGTTGCGCTGATAGCGTGCGGTATCAATAACCGTATCTTTAAACGCGGTTTTTCCCTGCCACTGCGGTTTGTCAACGTGTTGCACGGTCTGCTCGCCGCCGAGTTGCCCCTGAGAGACGCACCAGTCGGTGGACAGCGACAGCTGTTGCGACCAGAGCTGGCCCATTTTGTAGCATTTGTCGACCCAGACGAAATTATCGCGCGGGGCGAATTCCGCCAGCTGGAAGCGCAGTGGCGCGGAGTATTCGCTTTCCGGCAGCGGCTCGACGCGGTTATCCGACACGCGCAGCAGCAGTGGCAGGCGGAAATGGCTGCCGGAGAACGCGATCATTTTTTTATCCTGATCGATGGTGAAGTCTTTTATCTCTTTCGGGAAGTTCCACAGACGAATGATATCCGGCTTCCAGGCGAGGATTTTTTCCTTCATGTTGAGGAAGATTTCCGACAGGGACTGGCCCGACAGCGTACTGCGGCCCAGTCCAATGAAGTTATCGCCACCCAGAATATCCAGCACGGTAGCGCCGTTATCCATCGAGTTACGTTTAGCGGCAATGATCTCCTGCTGCGGTTTATCGCCGCGCAGCACAAAGAACAGGTTGCTGCGATCCAGCTTATTCAGCTCATCCCAGGCGCTGTTTTTCATCGCCAGATGGTCAGATGAGACGACGATGACCGTATTTTTGAAATACGGCGACGCTTTGATTTTTTCGATTAACGCCGCGATATGCTCCTGGCTACAGGTCACGGCGCTGAACGACTTGTTGTTTTTACCGTCAATGTCGTAGCCCTGACGTTTACAGGTGCGTGAGACAAAACCATCCGGATGATGCGTGTCGACGGTCAACGCAAACAGCGAGAAGCGTTTACCGGCGCGGGAAAGCTCCTCGAATTTCTTCCAGGTTTCATCCAGAACGGTATCGTCGTAAAAGCCCCAGTCGTTGCGGTAGGCCGGATCGGCCACCGTGGTTTTCAGCTCTTCGGAACCATACAAGTGATCGAAACCGTGGGATTTCAGGAACACATCTTTCCCGGCAAAGCGCAGGTTAGCGCCCTGCATAAAGTAGTTTTCATAGCCCGAGTTTTTCAGGATATCGCCGAGGCAAATGTTCTGCGGGAAGAAGCTCGACATTGAGGCGGAAGCGTTGCCTTCAAACGGAGCGAACAGCGGAATGCCGCACTGGGAGGCCACCATCCCGGCGATGGTGTAATCCGTGCCAGGGAGCTGCATGGTGTGGCTGAAGTCGAGGCCCTGGTTTTTCAGCGCGCCAAGCTCTGGCGTCAGGTTCGGGAAAGCATCGTTATCAAAATAGGTGCGCTCCAGACTTTCGCCGTAGATATAGACCAGGTTGAGTCTGGGATTGTCGATCTTCTTCGAGGGTTCTTTGTAATAGGCCGCAAAGTCCGGGTCGCCATCGCGCGACTGGGATTTTACCAGCTCGGTAATTTGATGGAATGCGGGGCTGGCATCCACGGAGGCCAGCGCCAGGCACAGCGCCAGCAGGCTGTAGCCATGATGATGCGGACGGTGACGGCGACGGCGCAGAACCCAGGCCAGCGCGGCGAAGATGCCCACCAGGGCGACCACCAGCCCCAGACCCGGAAGGATATACTTACCTACACCAGCGCCGGTCAGGCTGTTGGTCAACGTGTAGAGCACCGCGTCGTTAATACCGTCGCCGGTAAAATAATCGCTGGCATATAACGTAATGTTTAAAACAATAAAAATGCCGAGCACCACCAGGGTGGCCACAAACCACCAGGTGTGACGACCGGCTTTCCAGGCATAAACGCCGATGGAAGCCAGGAAAAGGACAAGGGACATTAACTCTGACAACAGCAGATCCTCATCATGCCGGACGCTTAGCCGGCTAATTGCTTATTTTTTGGGTAATACAATGTAATTGCGATGTCGCTTAGCTGCAATTTTAGTGTCACGAAAGTGTGCTGTTGTTAGGATTTGGTTTATAAAATCGGATTTTTGAATACAGTCGCATCGTGGTATACGGAGGCTGAGGTGGTGGCAGGGGATAAAAAAACGCACTTCACGCCGCGGTGTAAGACTAACGTAATAAACCCGGCGTGTTGTGGCAGAAAATGGGAGACGATCAGGAGAGGAAATTAACGCCTTGTTTCAGCACCAGATCGCAGGCTTTCGTTTTCACCTGTTTC
This sequence comes from Enterobacter sp. MGH119, assembly GCF_001037675.1. Lineage (NCBI taxonomy): Bacteria > Pseudomonadati > Pseudomonadota > Gammaproteobacteria > Enterobacterales > Enterobacteriaceae > Enterobacter > Enterobacter sp. MGH119. The sequence continues at coordinate 222,388 of NZ_KQ089931.1, forward strand.
GCCAGAGATGAATTTCCAAGGGTGCTGAGGTTCAGCTGCTGGCCATTTTGCGCGTTCAGCAGGCCCTGAATACCGTCCATATAGTTGGTGTCCGCTTTCTGCTCCTGGGTGTCCAGACCCAGTTTACCCAGCACCTGGTTTTTAATGTTTTCGGTATCGGTGACGGAAGCCAGTTTCTGCTTCGCGCAGTATTCCAGAATGCCCGCCGCATTGTTCATCGTGCCGGCGCTCAGGCTTTGGGAGCTGTTACTCAGCAGGCCGGTGAGGGACGAGGCTGACAGCCCGCCCTGGGAAGTGCCGCTCTCTTTGGTTAACTCACTTGCTGCGCTGGAGAGCGACTCCTGCCATGATGCGGCCTGCGCTGCGCCAGTCACCAGCAGGGTGCCAGTAAGGATGCTGATAAGAAACTGTTTTTTCATAATGATTTACTCAACAAGGTCCGTTTTGGGCCAGAAGTGGGTTCAGTATATACCTCTGCTCTTCCGGCGCTCCCTGGAAATATCTTAATACTCTTTGCCGGTGACGCGGCTGCGATAGCTGTCCCAGTCGAAGATGACGTACAGGCTGTTACCCAGCTTCATGCGATCCATCACCCGCTCGCCAAGAAGTCGGGTCATCTCGTCGATATTGTGGTTCGTCAGCATACCGGTTGGGCGTTTTGACGACGAACGGCGATCGACAATCTGATTGATGATCACTTTTTCGTAGCGGGACTCCGTCTGGACGCCGATCTCGTCGATGACCAGCAAATCCACGTTACTTAAATCATTCAGCAGCTGTTCTTCGCTGGTTTCGCGGTTGCTGAAGGTGTCCTTCATGGCGGACATAATATCGGCCACGGTGATAATCAGCACTGACTTCCCGCGCAGCAGCAGCTCGTTGCAGATAGCGGCCGCAAGGTGATTTTTCCCCGTGCCGGGTTTTCCGCTAAAGATGAAGCTGGCAATGTTGCCGTCAAATTCATCCACATACTGGCGCGCCTGGTTGAGGGCGTTCATCTGCCCCTGCGACTCGACCTTATAATTCTCGAAGGAGCAGTTCTGGTGCAGAGGGCGAATGCCAGAGCGGTTAAAGGTGCGCTGCATTTTCATCGCGCGGTTTTCGCGGGCGAGGGCAGCCGCGCGAATTTTACCCTGCTCTTTTTGCCACGCCAGCAGCTCTTCACCGGTGGTGAAGGCGGGCTTCACGTTGGCGGGCATCATCTTCTGCAAACGTTTCATCAGGTCGCCGACGTTTTTCATTTCGCACCTCGGAATCCATCAGGGATTTTTTTGTCCGGTTCTGAAAAGGCATTGATATCACGTTTTGGCTGGCCATTGTTGCTGGCGCGGTTGATTTGCAGACTGCGCGCGAACTTTTGCTGCCACTGAACATGGTGGAAGACTTTTCCTTCAGCCTGCCAGTAAGCGGTAAAGGCCGCCAGCTCTTCTGGCGTCGCGGGCTGCGCGAGGGCTATTCCCCATAAGGCCGCCTGCCGCTGAAAATCGGCGTCCGGCTGCCAACCGGCGTACATGGGAAATTTCCCCATTGGAACGGCCACCGGAGCGCTGGCGGGTTCGCCAAAAAACTGATTATCCAGCATGACATCGCTCGCCGGGCGCGACAGCTTCGCTTCAATTTCCAGAAGCTGCGCCAGACGTTCCGGCGTGACCGCATAAAACGCCGGGGCGTTGTCGGCAAATACCGCGAGCGTGCCGCCTTCGGCGTGCGTCAACACACCGCGAGGATCGCGCATAAAGGCATCAATGCCAGCAATGCTGGTGGTCAGGATTCTGGAGGACATAACACTTTCTCAACTGATTACTACGGGCGTGATTGAGGGTTATGGTAGCACAGAGAGAGGAGAGGAAAGGAGAGGATTTCCCCGGCGGCGTTACGCTTACCGGGGCTAAAATCACAGGAGCTGATTACGCGATGATGTTCAGCGTCACGTCGATATTGCCGCGCGTCGCGTTAGAGTACGGACAGACAATATGCGCCGCATCCACCAGTTTTTTGGCTTCCGCTGCGTCCATCCCTTCAACGTGGATGTTCAGCTTCGCTTCGATACCAAAACCGGTTGGCAGCGGGCCAATCCCCACTTCGCCTTCAATAAAGGCATCTTTTGGCAGAGCGAATTTGTCGCGTGCCGCAACGAACTTCATTGCGCCCAGGAAGCAGGCGGAGTAGCCCGCAGCGAACAGCTGTTCAGGGTTGGTTACTTCACCCCCCATGCCACCCATCTCTTTGGGGACACCCAGTTTGACATCCAGAACGCCATCGGAAGACGTTGCGCGGCCATCACGGCCTCCGGTTGCTTTGGCTTTGGCAGTGTAAACAACTTTTTCTAAAGACATGGCAGGTTCCTCATCTTACGTTTATATGCACTATTAAATAGCGCGCGATGTATTAAGTTAAAATCAGGCGCGTAAAGTATAGCCTTACGCGCGATGAAGCTGTTGGCGCAAAAGTTCGAGCTGGTGCTTGAGCGCCAGCATGGTGTCGGTATCACACTGCGCTGCACAGCCCACGGCGTGGGGTATCGTCACGGCCTGCTGTTGCAGCGCCCGACCCGCGTCGCTCAGGGTGACGGCGACCTGACGCTCATCCTGACGGGAACGCTGGCGGAAGATTAATCCTGCACTTTCCAGGCGTTTCAGCAGGGGCGTCAGCGTGGCGGAATCCAGGAACAGCCGCTCGCCAATGTCTGATACCGTAATATCATCCTGCTCCCACAGCACCAGCATCACCAGGTATTGCGGGTAGGTCAGGTTAAGCGGCGCCAGCAGTTGCCGGTAGAGCTTGTTAAGCGCCAGATTTGCCGAATAGAGGGCAAAACAGAGCTGGTTATCCAGCAGAAGCGCGTTAGTGGTGTCGTTCATTTTTGCATCCATGAAATGAATATAAATAGTGCGCGATACAATTGCAAGCTATTTTATTATACGCGTGGACGTTTGCGGTAAAGCCATAAGCCGGGGATCGACAGGCCGATGGAGAGCGCGCCCACAATCGACGAGGCTTTAAGGAAGTTGCTCAGAAGCAGGATCATCTGCGGTTCGCTGTAGCCAAAGTGGCTGATTTTGACGGCGGAAATCATCGCCGTATAGGCTGAAATACCCGGGAACATAGGAATGACTGCCGCCACGGTGAACACCTTCGGATGCGCCAGATACCAGCGGGACCACTGAATACCGATGCTGCCGACCAGCATGGAGGCGATAAACGTCGACCATTCGATATTAAAGCCCGCGGTCATCATGATCATACGTGAGCCGTGGCCAATGGCACCCAGCAGCGCACACCAGGGTAATGCACGCTGCGGGACGTTAAACACCATCGCAAAGCCAACGGCGGGAAGGGCTGCCAGGAGCATGTCCTGCGCCAGTGCGAGCAGAAAATCGATCACGCCCATCCGCGTAACCCCCAGAGTGTCATGGCCATTACCACCCCGATACAGGTCGCCAGCGTCAGCAGGCTGGCTATCGCCCAGCGCGCCAGACCGGTGTTGATGTGGCCTTTGAACATATCAGCGACGGCATTGATTAAGGGAAAACCCGGCACCAGCAGCAATACGCTGGCGGCCATCGCAACAGTAGGCGTGCTGGCGAAGTAAGGCTGGCGCAAAAGCAGGCCGGATACGGTTGTCGCCACAAATGCCGTGATGCAGAAGTTAATTTGCGGATGCAGTTGCCTGTGCGTCAACAACTGGCGGAAATACATCGCGATGCTGCTGGCAAAGAAGGTCACGACAGCGCCGTCCCAGCCGCCCGCGTTGAGCTTGCAGAAGCAGGCGCAGGAGAGTCCCACCATCAGCACAACCAGCCAGCGTGGATACCGGAGAGGTTTGATCTGGTTGAAGCGTTTCTCTATTTCCCGCAGATCGAGCAGCCTGTGTTCAGCAAGGATCACAATGTGCTGCACTTCCGTCACGACGTGCATGTTAATGCCGCGGTCATGATTTTTACGAGTGGAGGTGAGGCACTGTCCGTCTTTAATGGTGGTCAGTACAATGGCATTTGACGAGATGGAGCTCTCAACGCTGTCCATCCCCAGCGCCAGACCAAGGCGTGTGGAAAGTTCTTCGACGAGGGCGCTTTCTGCCCCGTGTTGTAAAAGAAAAAGTCCGCACTGAATACATAGCCGCGTGGTAGCACGTTGCGTAGACCGATCTGCCTGCATGAAACGCCCTGAAGAGAAGAGAGATTGCTTACTTTTAACACAAAGGGCAGGGCCCTTTGCGCTGGACCAGATCAACATTTGTGCGATCAGTTGCGTGTCCAGCATGGCGAAGAGGCCGTATCTTTATTTATTTAATGAATATGTGACGAGAATTTATAAAAAAAATATATTAAGTATTTCTAATTTCATATTTTCGATCTTTTCACACAACCAGAATTAAATTCTTGTAGTCTTTATGCGATATTAAGACTGTATTGGGCGTTTCATAACCCATGTGACATTTCTTCTGGTTTACGAATATTAAGCCGTTTTGTACTAAGGAATACAAACGTGTTTAACCTCGTAGGGTTAGTTCGTTCTTAAATAATGAATTCATGACATGGAGGGTCTATGTTGCCATTGAATGGTAAACACGGAGTTGTGATTAGCAGAGTGCCGGTTATGCAAAATGGGTTAGGTGGCGTCATGTCGCGTCATTTTCCCGATTTTGAGATAACGTACTGCCGTTCGATGCAGGAGTTGACGCTACTTCAGTTGCGTCGCGCCGGGGTCGTTATTGCCGATATTTCGGGTGAGTATCGTAATCCTCGCGGCACGCTTGAGCAGTATTATGGATTAATGAATCAGTATCGGGATATTCACTGGATATTCCTTGTCTCGCGTCCTCTTTATCCGCTTGCAGTAGAGCTTCTTATGCGTCCGGAAAGCACGCTGCTTTCAGATATGGAGCCTATTGAAGGCGTCATTAACGCTATTCGCGCGGGCAGTGAACGTGCCGAGCGAATAAGCCAGACGTTATTAATACCGGAAACGCCCGATATTGAAGAGGAGAGTGAGCAAATGATTGCACTCACTCACTCTGAACGCAAGGTGTTGCGTTTACTCGGTAAAGGTTGGGGAATCAACCAAATTGCCACACTACTGAATAAAAGTAATAAAACGATCAGCGCACAGAAAAACAGTGCAATGCGTCGCTTATCACTTCGCAGTAATGCCGATATGTACGCGTGGATAAGCAGTACCCAGGGAATGCGAGAACTCAGTTTAATGTCGGCTTATGGAGAGTTTGAGGAATGGAAAAGACCACTGCAACAAGACATATCGCCGTCATCGAAAGCTGCTCAATGAGCGCTGTGGGGTTGAAGCATCTCTTTGCGATGCCCAGCCTGAGCCATTACCAGGTGCACCTGTTTAGCAGATTCGCCAGCTTTAAAGCGGCGCTCTCGGATATCTCATTCTATGCGGTTATCTATTCACTGTCTGATGAGCGTGAGGAGCGGAGAAACTGTCTTGCCTGTTTACGGGATCTCACCTTCACCCACAGCGACGTCCAGCGTATTGTGCTGGCCTCTGACGAAATGGAGGCGAGGCTGGTCAGCCATCTTTCGCCTTCTCGCTTGCATGGAATCATCAGTAAATCGGTTCCGCTAAAGCAGCTAATGGAGGGCCTGAAGACATTACTCAGCGAAACGCATCAGGTGAACGACAACATGTACAATCACTGGTGTGTTAGCAATCGTATGTTAAGCCCAACCGAGAGGGCGATTCTGCGTTATATGTCATCGGGTTTTTCGATCCCTGAAATTGCAGCACAGCTTGAACGCAATATTAAAACTATCCGGGCGCATAAGTTTAACGCCATGGTAAAGCTGGGCGTCAATTCTGACGTGGGATTACTGGATGCGGCGGATATCCTGGCGCATCTCCCTGCCCGGGAAGTTCGTCGTTCCGCTCTCACCGTTCCTTCATTCTCTTAGCGTTAAATGATGCGCCAGAGTGCTTCTGGCGCATCGTTCAAATGCACACATCCACCCATTTTGCTGCGGTCAGTTCCGCCATTCTGTCGGGCGATATACGCACCGCACTGTGGATGGCGCCCGCTGCGGGTAACACTTCCGCGTATTGTTTTAATGTGATGTCACAGTAAACAGAAAGCGGGTTTTCCAGTCCGAAAGGGCAGACGCCGCCAACAGGATGACCTGTCAGGGTGACTACCTCATCGCTGCTGAGCATGCGGGCTTTTGCGCCGAATGTCTCTTTAAGCTTTTTGTTATCCAGACGCGCATCGCCTTTTGCAACCACCAGAATCACGTCATTTTTAATTTTTAGTGACAGCGTTTTGGCAATTTGGCCGGGTTCAACGTTGTGCGCGGCAGCAGCAAGGGCAACAGTCGCTGTGCTTTGGTTAAGCTCAATGATCTCTATATCCGGAGCGTGTTCGGCAAAAAACTGTTGTACAGACTGCAAACTCATTGATTCCTCCTGACAAATATCCTGCGTAATCTGTCATAAGAATTTAGTCGCTGTAAATATTCCTTAAGTAACAAATATCCGTCTGGGGCGATTTCTGGATCGCCTTCACATTCACAGAAACCGGTTACAGTAACCGGTTGCAGAGCGTGATGCAGAGATTAATACTGAGTGTGTAACTTCCCCTGTATCTAATAATAAGAGCTAATTATGAAACCATTCCGTTTGAGCAGTACCGCAGGTACACGATCCGGCAAGGTTGTGACGCTGATGTATGGAACAACGTGTGACGTGAGAACGTCCGAAACGAACGTATGACAGGAGATCTGCTATGTCTGCCAACCATGCTGCATTTAATCTGATTTTCCGCTTCGTTGAAAATTATGTTAGCCCTATTGCCGGGCGCATCTCTTCCCAGCGTCACGTTATGGCTATTCGTGACGGGTTTATCTCAGCGATGCCGTTTATGATTGTGGGCTCGTTTCTGTTAGTGTTCGCTTACCCACCTTTTTCGCCTGATACCACCTGGGGTTTTGCTCGCGCCTGGCTGGATATGGCGAAGCAGTTTGAAGGCCAAATTCTGACGCCGTTTGATATGACAATGGGGGTGATGTCCCTTTATATCTGTGCGGCTATTGCCTACAACCTGGGCAAACATTACGTTAAAACCCATCAGCTGGATCCGTTCATGTGCGCGATGCTGTCGCTGATGGCGTTCCTGCTGGTCGCCGCCCCTAAAACCAAAGGCGCTTTGCCGGTCGATAGCCTGGGAGGGACCGGTATTTTCACCGCGATTCTGGTGGCGATCTATTGCGTTGAGATGATGCGTTTCCTGAAAGCACACAATATCGGGATCCGCCTGCCAGACCAGGTTCCGCCGATGATCAAAAACTCGTTTGATCTGCTGATCCCGGTGCTGGTGGTGGTGCTGACGCTCTATCCGCTGAGTCTGCTGATCCAGTCGCAGTTCGGTATGCTGATCCCACAGGCCATCATGTCGATATTCAAACCGCTGGTCTCTGCGGCTGACTCGCTGCCTGCGATCCTGCTGGCGGTGCTGATTGGCCACCTGCTGTGGTTTGCCGGGATCCACGGCGCGGCGATTGTCTCCGGGATGCTGCAAATGTTCTGGCTGACGAACCTGGGGGCGAACCAGACCGCGCTGGCGGCAAGCCAGCCTTTGCCACACATCTTTATGGAAGCCTTCTGGACGTTCTTTATCGTTATCGGCGGATCGGGGGCGACGATGGGTCTGGTGTTCTGCTATCTGCGTAGCCGCTCCGCGCACCTGCGCTCTATTGGACGTCTGAGCGTGGTGCCAAGCATTTTCAATATCAATGAGCCGGTGATTTTCGGTACGCCGATTGTGATGAACCCGGTGTTCTTTATTCCTTTCCTGCTGGCGCCGATGGTTAATGCCGTGCTGGCATGGGCAGCGATGAAGTTTGATCTGATTGGCCGCGTGATTTCCGTCGTGCCGTGGACGGCACCGGCTCCGGTTGGTGCCGCCTGGGCGCTGGGCTGGGATTTCCGTGCAGCCATTCTGGTGCTGGTTTTGGCCTGCGTTTCCGCCATTATCTATTTCCCGTTCTTCAAGGTGTACGAGAAACAGTTGCTTCAGCAGGAAGCGGAAGAAGCACAGCGTAATGGAGAAGAGGAAAATCAGCAGGTCGCTTAGGTAAAAGCAAAACGGCAACGCAGGTTGCCGTTTTTAGTGTTTGTTCTCTCTCACTGCGGGTATCAGGCCGGGCCAGACTACTTAAGCGTGCAATCGCCGCACTGCTGGACGTCCGGCAGACGGTAGCGCTGACAGCAGGTACGACGTACCAGAAGTCCCTCACGCGGAACCACGGTGCGGTAAAGAGGGTTATCCCGTCCATCCGATAGCTGTCTGGCAAAGAAACAGCTCTGACGCAGTGCATCCACTTTCTCGTCGCCGAGCAGCGGCTTCATTTCCGTTAAATACCAGTGGATAAGATACCCGGTATTACTCCAGATCAGTTTGCCGTTAATCTCTCCCGTCGCTTCCAGCGCATCAATGACCGGAACCAGCGCTCTTGTAATCAGCCGTTCCATACGCGCCTGCGCTGACAGGTGTCTCGCGCTCGGATCTTCATGTACATCAATCCAGAAACAGGCAGCGCGCCCGGTTTCATGAAATTCAACATGAAAATGTTCCGACGAGAGATCGAGCATCGTTTCCTGGGTCAGCAGGGCTAGCATGACAGGCGGCACCATCAGCCCGATATACCACTGTGCCCAGAGGGATAACAGCGGTTTATTTTCCCGCGTCAGGGTAGGTTGGTTACGATAAATATGGTCGGAATAGGTTGCCAGCAGCGACCGCAGCTCGGCAGGACGTTGCCACTCAGTCAGCGTCAGCGCATGATGCGGCGGTGCTTCATCCAGTTTGATGAAATCCAGCAGATGGGCGCGCGTTACGGCAATTTTTTCCCGAATGGCATCCGCAAGCGTCGTTTCCCCGGCGGAGAGTGGAGCTCGCCAGAGCAGGGGCTCAACGATGTGTGCGGTACGAGTCGCCATAGTGTGGATTACAAATCTAAATGATAATGATTGCCAATCCTAACTATAGATAAAACCAAGCGCAAGCGTTTTATCCTGGCGCTGTGAAGGCGGTTTCAGGCAGTATGAAGCTCTTCGCTCAGCAGAATGCTGTTACGTCCCATATGCTTGGCTTCATAGAGGGCTTTATCCGCTTTCGCCAGCGCGCCCTCAACGTCTTCACCTTCGAACATGGCGATGCCGATGCTGATGGTCACGTTAGTGGCGACGCTTTCGTTAAACATATGGGGGATTTTAAGATCGTAAACCTTCTGACGTATGCGTTCAGCCGTCTGGCGCGCTTGCTCCAGCGGGATGTTACTCAACAGCACCATAAATTCTTCCCCGCCAAACCGGGCGACAACATCGCGTGAGCGCACGGCGTCGCGTATCGCAGCCGAGACCCTGATCAAGGCCTGATCGCCCATCATATGGCCGTAATGGTCGTTGTAGGCTTTGAAGTGGTCGATATCCATCAGCAGCACGAAGTGCTCGCCAGCGTCAGGCCTGGGAAGGTTCTCCAGCCGGCTTTGCAGCCCGCGACGGTTATACAGGCCGGTGAGCGGGTCCATCATGCTGAGATCGGTCAGGGTTTCGCGCTCCTCCAGCAGTTCGGAAAGCAGCTCCTGGGCGAAACGGTCATTGCGCCGCTGAAGAACATGATGGATACCAATGGCGACCACCGGCAGCGCGAAAAAATAGGCCATTCTCAGCCAGTTTTCGGACGGGCTAAGCCACAGGCAGGATATAAATGCGGGAAATGAATGTAACGTAAAGGCTTTAATATTACTCGCGAACGCCAGAGACCCTATAAAAAGCACTGTTAATAGCGCCATCATTAAATAGGTCGCGTGATCGTGCGTGATTAACAGAAATTTAGAGACGATCTGCCAGGCCCATAAAAGACCAAAAATAGCTGAAACAACAGGGATATTTATTTTTCGCGTGCTGTTTTTCCAGTGCCAGATAAGTAAGCCTGTGCTGATAGTCAGTACGGCAAAGAGCGGGACTGATAACACACGTACGGAATAGAGAGGATTTGTTACCGAGAACAATGCTGATGCGGCGTTCAGAAATAAAAACAAACGTAAAGATAGCTGATATTTCTTGTTGACTAAAGACAGCCAGGATTGTGATGTCATATGCGTGCGTTTTTATTAAAACTCAATTAAAACAATGAGCAAGGTGTTGTTGTGTAATATTGGTCGCTACAAAATTGAATTTTTATTATCAGAAAAACTTTATCGGAAGTTAACAGGTGGGCAATTTATCACCTTACACATTCTCTGTCATTATGGGAAAGCAATTGCTGGCGCAATTTCTTACGTCGCCTGCTGACAAGTGATAATTACTATCATATGATACTGGTTATCATTATCAGTGCGAGAGGTGAAACCATGTTGAGCAAAGCGCTGGGAAGTGGGTGGGGAATATTACTGCCTGGTTCCATTATCGGTGGGCTGATGTTTACCGATCTCCCCATTGATGTCTGGAAAGCAATGATTGTTTCAGGCTTGCTGGTGACATCCGCGATGATCTGGCACAAACAGTTACGGCATTATGTCCTGCTGCCTTCATGCGTGGCGCTAATCAGTGGACTGCTGGTGATTCTGATGAGTTTGAAATAAAAGGGAAAAAGAAGAGGCACTGCTGAGAGGATGTAAGATAATTGGTGCGAGGGGGGGGACTTGAACCCCCACGTCCGTAAGGACACTAACACCTGAAGCTAGCGCGTCTACCAATTCCGCCACCTTCGCACAGTCATCTTACTGGTTTGATATCGCCTCGTTGGTGCGAGGGGGGGGACTCGAACCCCCACATCCTAAGGACACTAACACCTGAAGCTAGCGCGTCTACCAATTCCGCCACCTTCGCCCAGTGCGAGCAATATCAACGTGATTTATGGTGCGAGGGGGGGGACTTGAACCCCCACGTCCGTAAGGACACTAACACCTGAAGCTAGCGCGTCTACCAATTCCGCCACCTTCGCATACCATCGACACTGTAAAAGTATCGTAACCACGGAGGCGCATTCTAGATGTTTTCAGCTTTACGTCAACAGAAAATTGCGCACGTTGTTTTGATTGCTGCAAAATTGGGCGATGGCAGCGTCAGCCATCGCCGGACCGGGGGGGTTACTTTTTCGCCTGGCGCGTCATCACGGTGCGATAGACCTTAAAGCGACCCGTCTGGGCGATCACTTCGTGGAAGCCAAAGGTTTCATCCAGTACTTTCGGGTATGCGAGGAAGGCGTTCGCCACAATACGCAGCTCACCGCCGCTGTTGAGGTGACGGGTTGCGCCACGGATCAGCGTTTGCGCCGCTTCAAGGCTGGTCTCCATTCCGTCGTGGAACGGCGGGTTAGAGATGATCATGTCAAAGCGACCGGTCACGTCGGAGAAGACGTTGCTGGCAATCACGTCGCCTTGAATGCCATTCGCAGCAAGCGTGGCGCGGCTGGCTTCTACCGCCGGAGCGCTCACGTCACACAGGGTTAAACGCACTTTTGGTGAGTGACTGGCGAGAACCGTTGACAGCACGCCCGCGCCACAGCCGACGTCCAGCACTTTGCCCTTGGTATGAGGCGTCAGGGTGGACAGCAGCAGCTTACTGCCCGTATCGAGCGCATCACGGCTGAACACGCCCGGCAGGGTTTTAATGGTCAGGCCGTCAAGCTGGTACTCGTCCCAGAAGGCGTCGGCATCGAAGGTGGTCTGTTTTTCCAGACGACCATGGTACAGGCCGCAGCGACGGGCGCTGTCGATTTTCGTCAGCGGCGCCCAGGCTTCGAGCATCTGCTCTGCGCTACGCACCCCGCTGCGGTTTTCACCGACAACAAAAATATCGCAGCCGACCGGCAGCAGAGAAAGCAGGTTCATCAGCTGGAACTGGGCTTCCGGTTTGTTTTTCGGCCAGTAGTAAATGAGCGTATCGCAGTCAGCAATATCGCTCTGCTCCGCCGCCAGGCTAAAGCGCGCGCGCTCGCCCATCTGGCGGCTCAGCACCTGCCAGTGGTGATAGTACTGGGTGTGGGCACGGCTTTCAGCACAGTCGAAACGTGCGGGCAGGTCATCCTGCATATCTCCGGCAAACAGAATACGGCTCTCTTCGAAATCATCACTGTGACGCAGCAAGACTTCACTTGCCGGGGTAAATGCAGACATGAATTGTTCCTCAATAAACTCAGGCGGGGATTATAGTAGGTAGATGGCGCAGTTTCGACACATTTGCTATATTTGCGCGCCTGAGAGACAGGAGTTTTCGCTATGACATCCCGACGAGACTGGCAGTTGCAGCAACTGGGCATCACCCAGTGGGCTTTGCGTCGCCCGACGGCGTTGCGGGGCGAAATAGCCATCTCCATCCCTGCGCATGTCCGCCTGGTGATGGTGGCAGAAGCGCCGCCTGCCCTGAACGAGCCCCTGATTGAGGATGTCCTTCGCAGCCTGAAGGTGACCCACGATCAGGTATTACAGCTGGCGCCCGAAAGCGTCGCGATGCTTCCCTCTGACAGCCGCTGTAACAGCTGGCGAATCGGGGCGGTGGATGAGCTACCCCTTGAAGGAAGCCAGATCAGTTCTCCAGCGCTGGACGAACTGAAAGCCAACCCAAAAGCGCGTAGCGCGCTATGGCAACAAATTTGCGAATATGAACACGATTTCTTCCCTCACGACGGCTGACCTGACCACCGCGTTCGCGATTGAAACCCGCGCCCATGCCTTTCCGTGGAGCGAAAAGACGTTTGCCAGCAATCAGGGCGAACGCTATTTAAATCTCCGCCTGGACGTTGACGGTGCGATGGCTGCGTTCGCCATCACGCAGGTCGTTCTGGACGAGGCGACGCTGTTTAATATCGCGGTCGATCCCGCATACCAGCGCCGCGGGCTGGGCAGGGAACTGCTTGAGCACCTCATTCGTGAGCTGGAAACCCGTGACGTTTTCACCCTGTGGCTGGAGGTGCGCGCGTCCAATGTCGCCGCCATCGCGCTCTATGAAAGCTTAGGCTTCAACGAGGCGACTATCCGCCGTAACTACTACCCCACCGCAGAGGGACGTGAAGACGCCATTATCATGGCTCTGCCGATTGGATAACGAAAATAAGGTTGTAACGATGAAATGGGACTGGATTTTCTTTGATGCCGACGAAACGCTGTTTACGTTTGACTCGTTCGGCGGCCTACAGCGGATGTTTCTCGACTATAGCGTGACGTTCACCGCGGAAGATTTTCAGGACTATCAGGCGGTGAACAAACCGCTGTGGGTGGATTACCAGAACGGAGCCATCACCGCGTTACAGCTTCAGCATCAGCGTTTTGACGTGTGGGCTGAACGGTTAAACGTGAGTCCTGGGGTGCTGAACGAGGCCTTCCTGAATGCGATGGCGGATATCTGCGCGCCGCTGCCCGGCGCCGTTTCTTTGCTGGATTCGCTGAAAGGGAAGGTGAAGCTTGGGATCATTACCAACGGCTTTACCGCGCTTCAGCAGATTCGCCTTGAACGCACCGGCCTGCGCGATCATTTCGACGCGCTGGTGATCTCCGAAGAGGTGGGCGTACCGAAGCCGGATCCGCGTATTTTCGATTATGCGTTGGCGCAAGCGGGCAATCCTGACCGCGATCGCGTGCTGATGGTGGGGGATACGGCAGAATCTGATATTCTGGGAGGTATGAGATCGGGCCTGTCGACCGTCTGGCTGAATGCGCATGGCCGCATGCTGCCGGAAGGCATCGAGCCGACCTGGACCGTTACGTCATTGAACGAACTGGAGCAGCTCCTGTGTAAACAATGATTGCCTGCCCCCTGTTGATGGGTAAAATAGCCGCATTTTTCGTATTCCATGATGCGCGGCCTGCTGCCGCGCTTACCTAAGAAGAATTGATTATGACGTTGTCTCCTTATCTGCAAGAGGTGGCCAAACGCCGCACTTTTGCCATTATCTCGCACCCGGATGCCGGTAAAACGACCATCACCGAGAAGGTGTTGCTGTTCGGACAGGCGATCCAGACCGCGGGTACCGTTAAAGGCCGTGGCTCCAGCCAGCATGCTAAATCCGACTGGATGGAGATGGAAAAGCAGCGTGGTATTTCGATTACCACCTCCGTGATGCAGTTCCCGTATCACGACTGTCTGGTGAACCTGCTGGACACCCCGGGGCACGAAGACTTCTCCGAAGATACCTACCGTACCCTGACGGCGGTGGACTGCTGCCTGATGGTGATCGACGCCGCGAAAGGTGTTGAAGATCGTACCCGCAAGCTGATGGAAGTCACCCGTCTGCGCGATACGCCGATCCTCACCTTTATGAACAAACTCGACCGTGACATCCGTGATCCGATGGAGCTGATGGATGAAGTGGAAAACGAGCTGAAGATTGCCTGCGCGCCAATCACCTGGCCGATTGGCTGCGGCAAGCTGTTCAAAGGGGTTTACCACCTCTATAAAGACGAAACCTACCTGTACCAGACCGGTAAGGGTCACACCATTCAGGAAGTGCGCATCGTGAAAGGTCTGGACAACCCGGATCTGGACGCAGCGGTCGGTGAAGAGCTGGCCGCGCAGCTGCGCGATGAGCTGGAGCTGGTTAAAGGCGCGTCGCACGAGTTCGACCGAGAGCTGTTCCTGAGCGGTGAAATTACCCCGGTCTTCTTCGGTACCGCCCTCGGCAACTTTGGCGTTGACCATATGCTCGACGGTCTGGTGGAGTGGGCCCCGCAGCCAATGCCGCGTAAAACCGACACCCGCGAAGTAGAAGCAAAGGAAGAGAAGTTCTCCGGCTTCGTCTTTAAAATTCAGGCCAACATGGACCCGAAACACCGCGACCGCGTTGCCTTTATGCGCGTGGTCTCCGGTAAGTACGAGAAGGGCATGAAGCTGCGTCAGGTCCGTATCGGTAAAGACGTGGTGATCTCCGACGCGCTGACCTTCATGGCAGGCGACCGTTCGCATGTAGAAGAAGCCTATCCGGGTGACATCATTGGTTTACACAACCACGGTACCATTCAGATTGGCGATACCTTCACGCAGGGCGAGATGATGAAGTTCACCGGTATCCCGAACTTCGCGCCAGAACTGTTCCGCCGCATTCGCCTGCGCGATCCGCTGAAGCAGAAGCAACTGCTGAAAGGCCTGGTCCAGCTTTCCGAAGAGGGGGCTGTACAGGTGTTCCGCCCTATTGCTAACAACGATCTGATCGTGGGCGCGGTGGGTGTGCTCCAGTTTGACGTGGTGGTTGCCCGTCTTAAGAGCGAGTACAACGTGGAAGCGATTTACGAATCGGTGAACGTGGCGACCGCCCGCTGGGTTGAATGTTCAGACGTGAAGAAATTCGAAGAATTTAAACGTAAGAACGAAGTTCAGCTGGCGCTGGACGGTGGCGATAACCTGACCTATATCGCCCCGACCATGGTTAACCTGAACCTGACGCAGGAACGTTATCCTGATGTTCAGTTCCGCAAAACGCGCGAGCATTAATTCCCTCTCAGAGCACGGCAGCCGCCGTGCTCTTCTTTAATTCCTGTGTTATTAATCCCTTGCGGAATGTTCTTAATTCACCGCATTTTTTCGCTATTCGTTCGTTTTTTCCCCAATTCTGAATGCACCCCTCTGATTGTGATCTATATTTAACTCAGTGTTTAGCACCGGGCGTGGATGAATTAACTGTTCAATGCATGTCCATTGGTTCTCCATTTTGCCCCGGTGTTAATTCGCAATATATAAAACCAAGATTTAGGGAAGTATGTCGCCCAAATAACGGGCAAAACACAGGAATAAATCGATGAATATGACAAGACTGAAGATTTCTAAAACTCTGCTGGCTGTAACGTTGGGTAGTGTCCTGGTAAGCGGTTCTGCTCTGGCGGAATCCAGCACCATGGATAAAGCGCAAAGTTCCGCCAATACCGCAGGGGAAAAAATCGATAGCTCTATGAATAAAGTCGGTAATTTCATGGATGACAGCTCAATCACAGCAAAAGTGAAAGCCGCACTGGTGGATCACGACTCCATTAAGAGCACCGATATTTCTGTTAAAACCGACAACAAGGTTGTCACCCTGAGCGGTTTCGTTGAAAGCCAGACCCAGGCTGAAGAAGCCGTTAAAGTGGCGAAAGGCGTTGAGGGCGTAAGCTCCGTCAGCGACAAACTGCACGTACGTGACAGCAAAGAATCGTCCGTGAAGGGCTATGCCGGAGATGCAGCAACTACCAGCGAAATCAAAGCTAAACTGTTAGCTGACGACATCGTGCCATCCCGTATGGTGAAAGTTGAAACCACCGATGGTGTGGTCCAGCTGTCCGGTACGGTTGAGAATCAGGCACAAAGCGATCGTGCCGAGTCAATTGCGAAAGCTATTGATGGTGTGAAAAGCGTCAAAAACGATCTGAAAACGAAGTAAAGCAGTACCATTCGCCCGTAAGGCTTAAAACCGCGGGCGAAATAAAAACGATTCTGGAAAAGCCGGTGAGTGACCTGAGCGCTCACGTTTAGCGGCCGACATTAACTATGGTAAAGGAGAGGCTTATGTTTCGTTGGGGCATTATATTTCTGGTTATCGCGTTAATTGCCGCCGCATTGGGCTTTGGTGGACTGGCGGGTACCGCGGCATGGGCAGCGAAAATTGTCTTCGTCGTCGGTATTATTCTGTTCCTGGTCAGCCTGTTTACGGGTCGACGTCGCCCGTAGCAAACGCAATATTTACTAAACAAACTCAAGCCAGTCCTCGTGACTGGCTTTTTCTCGTTTGAGAACCACCGGGGAAGTGCGTTACTGTGTCTCATCACAATAATGAAAACAGGAAGGCAGAGGTGGGGCAACGAATTCCCGTTACGCTCGGCAATATTGCGCCGCTGACGTTAAAACCGTTTCATGCAGGCCAGCTTGCGCTGGTCTGTGAAGGGGGCGGGCAGCGCGGTATTTTTACCGCCGGCGTGCTCGACGAATTTATGCGCGCGCAATTCAACCCGTTCGATCTCTATTTCGGTACCTCTGCCGGGGCGCAGAACCTCTCCGCCTATGTCTGCAACCAGCCCGGCTATGCGCGCAAAGTGATTATGCGCTATACCACCTCGAAAGAATTCTTCAATCCGGTACGCTTCGTGCGCGGCGGGAACCTGATCGATCTCGACTGGTTACTGGATGCCACCTCCAGCCAGATGCCGCTGGCCATGGATACCGCGTCACGACTGTTCGATACCGGCAAAGAGTTCTGGATGTGCGCCAGCCGTGGCGATGACTATTCGCCGCGTTACTTTTCGCCGCAGAAAGAGAACTGGCTGGATATCATCCGCGCATCCAGCGCGATCCCGGGATTCTACCGCACCGGCGCGTTGCTGGAGGGGATAAGCTATCTTGACGGTGGTATCAGCGACGCGGTGCCGGTACAGGAGGCGGCGCGGCGCGGGGCAAAAACCATTGTGGTGATCCGTACGGTGCCTTCGCAGATGTATTACACCCCACAGTGGTTTAAGCGGATGGAACGCTGGCTGGGCGACAGCAGCCTGCAACCGCTGGTGAATATTGCGAAGCAGCATGAAACCACCTACGGCGCGATGCAGCGTTTTATTGAAAAACCACCGGGCAAGCTGCGCATCTTTGAAATTTATCCGCCGAAGCCGCTGTTGAGCATGGCGCTGGGCAGTCGGTTGCCTGCGTTGCGTATGGATTACAAAACGGGGCGGCTGTGCGGGCGTTACTTCCTGGCGACCGTCGGGAAAATGCTGGCCGAGCAACCGCCTCTTCATCGGCATAAAAGCATCATTTTGCCGCCTGCCGTTGTGGCCAATGACGCGGTGGCGATGCCGCTGGTGGACGCGCCGCAGGCCAACGATGGCTTACTCGATAACGAGGATCTGGCGTGACGCACTGCTTTATCGATACCCATTGCCACTTTGATTTCCCGCCGTTTAGCGGGGAGGAAACATCCAGTCTTGCGCGTGCGGCTGAGGCCGGTGTGAGAGCCATTATTGTGCCCGCTATTGAAGCGGCGAGATTCGACAAAGTTCTGGCGCTTGCCCGGGGGCACGATGCGCTGTATGCCGCGTTGGGTCTGCATCCGATCGTTATTGAGCACCATCTTGATGACCATCTCGACAGGCTGGATGCCACGCTGCAAAACGCGGATACGAAGCTGGTTGCCATCGGTGAGATCGGCCTCGATCTCTATCGTGAAGATCCGCAGTTTGAACGCCAGCAGACGATTCTGGACGCGCAGCTCCGGTTGGCAAAGCGCCACGATCTGCCGGTGATCCTCCACTCCAGACGTACCCATGACAAACTGGCGATGCACCTGAAGCGCATCGACGTGCCGCGCAGGGGCGTGGTCCATGGTTTCGCTGGAAGCCTTCAGCAGGCGCAGCGTTTTATCGAGCTGGGCTATAAAATTGGCGTCGGTGGCACCATTACCTATCCGCGTGCCAGCAAAACCCGTGATGTGATGGCACAGCTCCCGCTGACCTCGCTCCTGCTGGAAACGGATGCGCCTGACATGCCGCTGAATGGTTTTCAGGGCCAGCCTAACCGCCCGGAGCAGGCGGCGCGCGTTTTTGATGTGCTGTGTGAGTTGCGTCAGGAGCCTGAAGATGTGATTGCCAGCGCGCTGCTGGAAAATACCCGAGCGGTCTTCGGCATCACGCTATAGATAAAGGGCCGGGCGGATCACCGTGATCTGCTGCCGTTCCAGGGCCTGCGCCAGCGGCTCGATGTCCTCCGGCGTGACGCTCCGCCATCGCGCCGCCTCCCCGTAAACCCCATGGGCATGAAACGCGTTGATCCGCACCGGAACGTTCCCCAACGTGTGGATAAAAGCGGTCAGCGATGGCAGATGTTGCAGATAATCACACCGATCGGGGATCACCAGCAGGCGCAGCTCCGTCAGGCGATGACGATCGGCCAGCCAGCGGATGCTCTGCTTGATCAGCGTGTTTTCGCGCCCGGTCAGAAAACGGTGATGTTCATTGCCCCAGGCTTTCAGATCCACCATCGCGCCGTCAAACACCGGAAACAGCTTTTGCCAGCCGGTTTCGCTTAACAGGCCGTTGCTGTCCACCAGGCACGTCAGATGGCGCAGGGACGGATCGGCTTTGATCGCGGTGAAAAGCGCAACCAAAAACGGCAGCTGCGTGGTGGCCTCACCCCCGCTGACGGTCACGCCCTCAATAAACGGCGCGGACGTGAGCACCCGGGAGAGGATCTCCTCGACGCTATAGCGCTGCGCCATCGGCGTCGCCTGCTGCTGACACAGGTGCAGACAGGTGTCGCACTGCTGACAGTGACTCTCCTGCCACCAGACGCGCCCGGCCTGAATCGTCAGCGCATCATGCGGACAGTGGGGTACACAGTCGCCGCAGTCGTTGCAGCGCCCTATCGTCCACGGGTTGTGGCAGGTTTTGCAGCGCAGGTTACAGCCCTGGAGGAACAACGCCAGGCGGCTGCCCGGCCCGTCCACGCAGGAGAAGGGTATGACCTGACTAACTAAAGCGCATCTGCTGTTCATGACTTATCACGCGCGGCTGACGTTCCAGAATACGGGTATTGCGCGCGGCCTCCTCGCCGAGCCATGTGGTGTTGGTGCGCGAGCCGGCCTCCCGGTATTTCTCCAGATCGGAGAGCCGCACCATATAGCCGGTAACGCGCACGAGATCGTTACCCGCAACGTTGGCGGTAAACTCGCGCATCCCCGCCCTGAACGCGCCGAGACAGAGCTGGACCACTGCCTGCGGGTTACGTTTTACCGTTTCATCCAGCGTCAGAATGTCGCTGATCCCGGAAGCGTAGTGCTTGTGGTGCGGCGCAACGGCCAGCAGGTGGCTGATGGGATCCGGCTCGTCGCCGTAGGGCAGGCGTGCGCCCGGCGTGGTGCCCGAGTCAGAGCTGATCCCCGACTGCGCATGCAGCATCGCGCGCTGCTTCCAGCCGTGTTTCACCGGCGTGTTTTCGACAAACGCCGCAAGCTGTTCGCTGATGCGATAGCCCAGCGCGTTGGCCTGCTCGTCTTTGCCGTAACGCCCAGTCATCCCGGCTTTCTCACAGAGCACGTTTACCGCTTCTGCCAGGCCGTACATGCCAAACATCGGCACAAACCGATCGGCATCAATCAGCCCCTCTTTCACCAGGAAGCTATTCTCAAAGAAGCCGGATTGTTGATACAGGAAATCGCAGCGGGCATCGATGATGGCCATTTGCTGCTGGCAGTAATGCGGGAGGGCGCGGCTGAAGAAGTCTTCCATTGACGTACTGTGTTCGGCGATGGCCTTGAGGTTGAGGCGCACCAGGGTGCTGCCACCGCCTGCCAGAGGCAGGGAGTTGTAACAGCTCACTACGCCGTAATGGCCTTTTGTGAAAATTTTATCATTCACCGGGCCATTAGAAATATGCGGTTTGCTGCATTCACATATGTTTTTTGCCACCTCAAGCAGCAAATCATCCGGGGTGATCGCTGGATCATAAATAAAGGTCAGGTTCGGCGCGACCTGCTTCAGCTCTGCATCGGCACGCAGAATGGCACGCGTGACGGGGGTATCTTCCGGCCCGATATTGGCATGCATAAAGGCATCGGGAAGCGTACGGTCGAGATAGCGCCAGAAACGTTTTATTCGGCTATTGATTTCATCCTGTGTTAGAATTTTAACATATGGGCTGAGTATTTCATCGAGCTGGCCCAGATAGACCGGCATCGATGTGACGGACGGAACATGGTGATAAAGGATAGTGAGCAGCGAGAGGGCATCATCCAGATCTTTCGCCCCTTCCAGCTCCAGCCATTCTGAGCCGTTAGCCAGAAATTTAGCGTAGTCCGGCAGCACGTAGCGCGGTTTGTAAGGCGCATGGCCTTCGAACATGTCGCAGATGAATCCCTCGTCCAGTGCGGCGCGGGCCGCCTCTGGCAGAGCGGGATAGGGCAGATTGTTCTCCGCTTCCAGCGCCAGAAAATGACGTTTTTGTTCTGGGGTTAACACCGGGCTGGTCACAATGTGCTGGCAACGTTGTTGCAGGGCGTCGGGCATGTTCACTTCCTTGGTTGTTCTGCGGATAGTGAACGAATTGTAGGAAGCCAGCCTGGTGGCGCTTTGATCAGAAAGGGGATATCGCCGATTTAGTCAGCAATTAACGCACTAAAATTTGAAGAAGATCTCATTACAGTAATGCAAATTTGCACACAGTTTTCATTAACTGTGATGAATGTCGAAGTGTGGATGCGGGTGAATGTTAGAATACTCACAGACCCGCAAGGTAAAATTTATACGGCACTGCCGTTGGAGAATGTTATGACCGATTTAACTGCAAGCAGCCTGCGCGCGTTGAAACTGATGGACCTGACCACCCTGAACGATGACGACACCAATGAAAAAGTCATCGCCCTGTGCCATCAGGCGAAAACGCCAGTGGGTAACACCGCCGCCGTCTGTATCTATCCGCGCTTCATCCCGATTGCCCGCAAAACGCTGAAAGAGCAGGGCACGCCGGAAGTGCGCATTGCCACCGTAACTAACTTCCCGCACGGCAATGACGATATCGAGATCGCGCTGGCAGAAACCCGCGCAGCGATTGCGTACGGCGCAGACGAAGTTGACGTGGTATTCCCGTACCGCGCGCTGATCGCCGGCAACGAGCAGGTCGGTTTTGACCTGGTGAAAGCCTGTAAAGACGCGTGTGCGGCGGCAAACGTGCTGCTTAAAGTGATCATTGAAACCGGCGAGCTGAAAGAAGAGGCGCTGATTCGTAAGGCGTCTGAAATCTCCATCAAAGCGGGCGCGGATTTCATTAAAACCTCTACCGGTAAAGTGCCGGTCAACGCTACCCCGGAAAGCGCACGCATCATGATGGAAGTCATCCGTGATATGGGCGTGTCCAAAACCGTTGGCTTCAAACCGGCAGGCGGCGTGCGTACCGCAGAAGACGCGCAGCAGTTCCTGGCGATTGCCGACGAGCTGTTCGGCGCCGACTGGGCGGACTCCCGCCACTACCGCTTCGGCGCGTCCAGCCTGCTGGCCAGCCTGCTGAAAGCGCTGGGTCACGGCGACGGTAAGAGCGCAAGCAGCTACTAAGTTGAATTGCCGGGTGGCGCTACGCTAACCCGGCCTAAAGGATCGTGGGGCGGGTCAACATACCCGCCGCCATTCACCCGATTCCGCATGGAGGTTACCGTGTTTCTCGCACAAGAAATTATTCGTAAAAAACGTGATGGTCATGCATTAAGCGACGAAGAAATCCGCTTCTTTATCAATGGCATTCGTGATAACACCATCTCTGAAGGGCAGATTGCGGCTCTGGCGATGACCATTTTCTTCCACGATATGTCGATGCCTGAGCGCGTGTCGCTGACCATGGCGATGCGAGATTCAGGAACCGTTCTGGACTGGAAAAGCCTCAACCTCAACGGCCCGATTGTGGACAAACACTCCACCGGCGGCGTGGGCGACGTGACCTCCCTGATGCTTGGCCCGATGGTGGCAGCCTGCGGGGGTTACATCCCGATGATTTCCGGGCGCGGCCTGGGCCACACCGGCGGTACGCTCGACAAACTGGAAGCCATTCCGGGCTTCGATATCTTCCCGGATGACAACCGCTTCCGCGACATTATTAAAGACGTTGGCGTGGCGATTATCGGCCAGACCAGCTCTCTTGCTCCGGCTGACAAGCGTTTCTACGCGACGCGTGACATTACCGCGACTGTAGACTCCATCCCGCTGATCACCGCCTCTATCCTTGCCAAAAAACTGGCGGAAGGTCTGGATGCGCTGGTGATGGATGTGAAAGTGGGCAGCGGCGCGTTTATGCCAACCTATGAACTCTCTGAGGCGCTGGCCGAAGCGATCGTTGGCGTTTCCAACGGCGCGGGCGTGCGCACCACCGCACTGCTGACGGACATGAACCAGGTGCTGGCCTCCAGCGCCGGGAACGCGGTTGAAGTCCGCGAGGCTGTGCAGTTCCTCACAGGCGAATACCGTAACCCGCGCCTGTTCGATGTCACCATGGCGCTGTGCGTTGAGATGTTAATCTCCGGCAAGCTGGCCAAAGACGACGCTGACGCGCGCGCGAAGCTTCAGGCGGTGCTGGACAACGGCAAAGCGGCGGAGATCTTTGGTCGGATGGTGGCGGCGCAGAAAGGCCCGACCGACTTCGTGGAAAACTACGCGAAATACCTGCCCACCGCGATGCTCAGCAAAGCGGTCTATGCGGATAGCGAAGGCTTTGTCTCGGCTATGGATACCCGCGCGCTCGGCATGGCTGTCGTGTCTATGGGCGGCGGTCGTCGTCAGGCATCGGACACCATTGATTACAGCGTCGGCTTTACCGATATGGCCCGTCTGGGCGACAGCGTTGACGGCCAACGTCCGCTGGCGGTGATCCACGCGAAAGATGAAGCCAGCTTGCAGGACGCGGCGAAAGCGGTGAAGGCGGCAATATCTCTTGACGATAAAGCACCGGAAACCACACCGACGGTCTATCGTCGTATCACTGAATAGCGGTATACTGATCTGATCGCATTTTTATGAAGCACTAAGTACGGAGAACAATTATGAAACGTGCATTTATTATGGTGCTGGACTCATTCGGCATCGGCGCAACCGAAGATGCAGAACGATTTGGTGACGTGGGTTCCGATACCCTGGGTCACATCGCGGAAGCCTGTGCAAAAGGCGAAGCGGACAACGGTCGTAAAGGCCCTCTGAACCTGCCAAACCTGACCCGTCTGGGGCTGGTAAAAGCGCATGAAGGCTCTACCGGTAAGATCGCAGCCGGTATGGACGGTAACGCGGAAGTGGTGGGCGCCTACGCGTGGGCGCACGAGCTCTCTTCCGGTAAAGATACTCCGTCCGGCCACTGGGAAATCGCCGGCGTGCCGGTGCTGTTCGACTGGGGTTACTTCTCCGATCACGAGAACAGCTTTCCGCAAGAGCTGCTTGATAAGCTGGTGAAGCGCGCCAACCTGCCGGGCTACCTCGGTAACTGCCACTCTTCCGGTACCGTGATTCTGGACCAGCTCGGCGAAGAGCACATGAAAACCGGCAAGCCGATTTTCTATACCTCTGCTGACTCCGTGTTCCAGATCGCCTGCCATGAAGAGACGTTTGGCCTGGATAAACTGTACGAGTTGTGCGAAATCGCCCGTGAAGAGCTGACCGAAGGCGGCTACAACATTGGCCGCGTTATCGCGCGTCCGTTTATCGGCGACAAAGCGGGTAACTTCCAGCGTACCGGCAACCGTCACGATCTGGCTGTGGAGCCACCGGCGCCGACCGTGCTGCAAAAACTCGTCGACGAGAAAGACGGTCACGTGGTTTCCGTGGGTAAAATCGCGGACATTTACGCCAACTGCGGCATTACCAAAAAGGTCAAAGCGACCGGTCTGGATGCGCTGTTCGACGCCACCATCAAAGAGATGAAAGAAGCGGGCGATAAGACCATTGTCTTCACCAACTTCGTGGACTTCGACTCCTCCTGGGGCCACCGTCGCGACGTCGCCGGTTATGCTGCGGGTCTGGAGCTGTTTGACCGCCGTCTGCCAGAGCTGATGGAGCTGGTGGGAGAAGATGACATTCTGATCCTGACCGCTGACCATGGCTGTGACCCGACCTGGACCGGTACCGACCACACCCGTGAGCACATTCCGGTGCTGGTGTACGGCCCGAAAGTCAAACCGGGCTCGCTGGGTCACCGTGAAACCTTCGCGGACATCGGCCAGACGATTGCGAAATACTTTGGTACGTCTGACATGGAATATGGCAAGGCTATGTTCTAAACGGATTGGGTGAGGCCTGATGCCCTCACCCCGACCCTCTCCCACAGGGAGAGGGAAAACAGAATGTAGGCCGGGTAAGGCGCAGCCGCCACCCGGAAAAAACAACAATGTAAAAGGAACTGAAGATGGCAACTCCTCACATTAATGCAGAAATGGGTGATTTCGCTGACGTCGTATTGATGCCGGGCGACCCGCTGCGCGCGAAGCACATTGCAGAAACCTTCCTCGAAGATGTGCGTGAAGTGAACAACGTGCGCGGCATGCTGGGCTTCACCGGTACCTATAAAGGCCGCAAAATCTCCGTGATGGGTCACGGCATGGGTATCCCATCCTGCTCCATCTACACCAAAGAGCTGATCACCGATTTCGGCGTGAAGAAAATCATCCGTGTCGGCTCCTGCGGCGCGGTTCGCATGGACGTTAAGCTGCGTGACGTGGTGATCGGCATGGGCGCGTGCACCGACTCTAAAGTCAACCGCATTCGCTTTAAAGATCATGACTTTGCGGCCATTGCTGACTTTGACATGGTGCGTAACGCGGTTGACGCGGCAAAAGCGCTGGGCGTTGACGCGCGCGTGGGCAACCTGTTCTCTGCCGATCTGTTCTACTCGCCAGAAGGCGACATGTTCGACGTGATGGAAAAATACGGCATTCTGGGTGTGGAAATGGAAGCGGCCGGTATCTACGGCGTGGCGGCTGAATTCGGTGCGAAAGCGCTGACCATTTGCACCGTGTCTGACCATATCCGTACTCACGAGCAGACCACCGCTGCCGAGCGTCAGACCACCTTCAACGACATGATCAAAATCGCGCTGGAATCCGTTCTGCTGGGCGATCAAGAGTAATTTCGTTTTCTTCAGGGGGGCAGGTTTGCCCCCTATGGTGCTTACTTCGTCAACACTTCCCACATCAAATTGCTTTCCAGCGTCACCGTATCACCTATGTGATTAAACTGGCGGTCATTCAGCACCGGGGTGAGGGTGAGCTGGCACTCATCGGCGGACCACGAGGCAGGCGTAAAAAGCGTAGCCATTAGCGAAAAAGTCATCAGTAAATGTTTACCCAGGTGTTTCATTTACAGACTCCTTTAGCAGTTTCATAAAACGATTCTTTGTCCTGAGTCTCACTCAGGGATTAATCGATGCGGCAGATGCGCTGCATATTATCGTCAACGGCATAAAGTGCCGGGCTATTGGACATATCAGTGACAAAAACACGCCCGCTGTCCACCGCGCTGACCAGGTAGTTGTTTTTCTCATCCACGATACTGGTCCCTTTTGACAGTCACGAGCCGTCTGCACGTTTCACTTCGAGCATTACGCGACGGGTATTCAGTACTTTGAAATCCAGCTCCCTGAAGGCTGTATGGGCGACAGAAATGTTCTTGATGCCGTTGGGCAGATCCTGACTCAGGTTAAAGCCGATCCACATATGTTTATCGGTGTTTTTCGGCGGGATAGCCTCAAGGGTCACGCGTTTAACGTCACGCCTGTATCGTCAGGAAGATCGACAATGATGGTATAGATCAGGGCCGGGAAGGTGTCGGTATTTTTTACGTTCATGGTGCCGCTGTGAGTCGACTCTTCAATAACCAGCAGCGTGGTTTCTGGCACCATTCCGGCGGCATACGCCTGAGCAAAGAGAGCAGAGAATAATAACGGTGCGGCAATGGCGCACTGAGCGATCGTGGATTCAACTGACATCAAGATTAATCCTTTAACCTGACAAAATACCTCCTCTGTTAAGAGGAGGCATAGTTCACACTTTATCGGGTTGATAATCAGAGATATTTAACGGTAATCGTGGCCTGACCATCCAGGTTGGTATCATCGGTAATCGCGAGGGCCGCGGTATTCTGAATCGCCAGGGAGGTTTTCAGCGGAAATACTGCGGTCGTGAAAGGCAGCGGCGCAGTGGTGCCGGAAGCGGCCACGGTCATCATTTCCATGTTGGCGTTTTTGATGATACCGGTAGCGGTTTTCTGCCAGGACGGGCTGTCCACGGTACCGGAGATAACGTCTGATTTCACGCCGTCGGCGGTGACGTTCGCCACATCAGCAAAGATGGAGTAAGCGCCAATTTTCACGCCGCCCGCGGTTTTGCCCACGCCGTAGGACTGGGTGGTGTCGGAAACGTTGCCGCCCGCCGCGTCTGCGGTGTTAATGGTGATCACAGAAGCACCCGGATGGGTGTCTGCGCGGTCATCGCTGATGGTCCAGCCAGCTTTAGTGGCTACCGGGCAGGTGATGGTCAGGGAGATATCTTTCTGACCCAACTGGTTAACGCTGGTCGCGGAGAGATCCGCCAGGTGGATAAGACCATAATCCACCTCGCCGCCGCCGCTTAACTGCGGGGTGCAGGCGGCAACGGAGAGTAAACCGGTCACTTTCAGTACGGCGGTAGAGGCGGCGTTAGCGGCAGTCGCGGAGAGGGCCAGCGCAACGGCAGTGGCAACTAAAATCTTTTTCATTGTTGTTCCTTAACAAATGCAGGCCATCACGCTCAGTTCACAAGCGAAATGAGCCAGTTACAGATAATGCAAAGTGATGGTGGCCTGGCCGTCGATCGGGGTATCGTCGGTAATTGCCAGGGTGTCAGTTTTCTGCACCGCCAGCGCAACGCGCAGCGGGAATACGGCATTCATAAAGGGAACCAACGTCCGATCACTGCTATTTAGTGCGCTATACTGGATAGAACCGTCACTATGAGTGACGAGCTGCGAACCCGTATTCGCAAGTAACCACATTGGATCATCTGCTATCGCAGAATAACCTAATGCTTTGACGTTTCCATCTACGGTTACATTCGAATTCATACCCACGGAGTAAGCGCCGATATTGACGCCGCCAGCCGTTTTACCTACGCCGTACTGGTTAGTTGAACTCCATGCCTGATCGCCCGCGAAAGTGGCGTTATCGATGGTCATTTTCTTCATTGAATCTGCGTGATCATCGGTAATGGACCACGCTACTTTCGTTGCGGCAGAGCAGTTGATAGTCAGAGAAATATCTTTATAACCCAGCTGGTTATCTGCCGTTGCGGAGAGCGAGCTGATATATTTAGTGCCGAAATCAACGACAGCGCCATCGCTCAGCGTTGGGGTACAGGCGTTGTTGGTTAATACGCCTTTTAATTTTAATACCGCAGTAGAGTCGGCATGTGCAGTCGCAGAGAGGGTCATTGCAACAGCGGTTGCAATAATGATTTTTTTCATCGTTAATCCTTAACGTTCGAAACAGACGTGTGGAGAAGAAATAGAAAACTATTTCTTGCTGTCTATTATTCTAGAGGAAAAGTTAACTTTACATTAAGGAGTGTTAATTTTTGAATGTAATTCCCCTTAATATATAAGCTATAAATATATATTTTGTGTATGTTCCCTGTTTATTTATATACGTGTGTTAATTTTCAGGAATAAGGGAAGCGTATTCACTTCCCTTATTTGTTTTTATTAACGCACCGCGCCAGCGATCCATTGGGAGAGATCCCGTAGCTCCCGCTCGTGGTCCGGGAAATCCACCCACAGCGCTTCGCACGCCTGTTGCAGACTGTCTGCATGGTACAGACAGCCCTGTAAACGTGCGGCCAGCGCCTCCAGCGGTGCAGGATTGAGACTATCCGTAAAGACCTGCGTGCGGGTAATATGGCCCTTCTCCACGTCAAAGTGCAGTTCCACGCCGCCCCAGGTAAACCGTTCGTCCAGCAGGTGTGAAAAGGCCGGTGCCTGGCCGAAGTTCCACTCCCAGCTGCTCTGGCGCGCAAAGGTTTCCGCGAAGTTGGGCAGGTCCGGTGTTTTGTCAGGGGAGATCACTTCAGCTTCTACCCGCTCACCGTAATGTTCGAAGAAGGCTTCACGGATCGCATCGCAAATCTGCTCATGAGTAATCCCGGGCAGCAGTTCCACCAGATTCGCCACGCGCCCGCGCACGGAGGTAATACCCTTAGCCTGTAACTTTTTCTTATCTGGATTAAGGTAGTTAGCCAGACGGCTCAGATCGGCATTCAGCAATAATGTGCCGTGGTGGAATCCCCGATCCATCGTTTCGCGATAGGCAGAGCCGGATACCTTGCGGTCGCCATCGGGCGTTTTGACCACCAGATCGTTACGTCCCGAGGCTTCAGCCGTCACGCCGAGCGAATTGAGCGCATTAAGCACAATGGAGGTCGAGATGGTTTTGTCGTATTCCGGCTTGCCCGCCATAAAGGTAAAGCAGGTATTGCCCAGATCGTGGAATACCGCACCGCCGCCGCTGCTGCGGCGCGCCAGGCGGACGTTGTCCTCTTCCATACGGCGGGTGTTACACTCTTTCCACGGATTTTGCGCGCGGCCAATAACGACCGTATCAGCGTTGCGCCAGAGAAACAGGACGCGCTGGGTGGCAGGCATCTGGCGGAAGATGCACTCTTCTACCGCCAGGTTAAACCAGGGATCGTAAGAGTCAGAGATTAGCAGGCGTAACGTCGACATGGCAGAGTTCCTTTTCCGAATCATCCGCCTACTTTATCACTATTCTTTCTTCTCGCTCTCTTCCTCTTCGGGAACCGACTTGCTGGCGGTTAACAGGAACGGCGACTGCTGCCAGCGGGTGCGCTTGCCCTGGAGCAACGTACGTGCCAGTACCACGCCAATCGCCAGTGAGAGCAGCAGCATCAGGCGCAAAATATTGGTGGTGTTATCTACCTGTTTGGCTTCGGTTGGCAGGGTGTGGGTGTCGAGTGTCAGACGTAAATAGCCGAGCGGACCATTTTTGCCCTGAATGGGTTCGACGATTTGTTGGTTGAAATAACCACCGGCTTTTTTGCCATCCAGCGCCAGCCTGTCGCGCACGTCGACATGCTCACCCGCGCGGGCAATCAGGTCGCCCTGTTCATCGTACACGCCCGCATCCAGAATGCGGCTGTTTTTCGTAAGCTGGCGCAATACCTGGGCTATTCGCTTATCATCCGGCGTTTCGGTGCGCATAGACGGCGCAACGTTGAGCGTCACCTGGCGCGCCAGCGTCCGGGCCAGCTCCTCAAACTGCGGGTTACGCTGTCGTTGGTGATTCTGGCTAAACCAGGATGCCCCCTGCATCAGCGCCACTAATAGTGCGAGACAGATCAGGACAATCACGGCGCGATGAAGCCGGAATTTCAGTTTTGCGCGAGCCATATTCCACCTGCTTAAAATTTACGGCTTAATGTTGCCAGAAGTGATGGTTACAGGGTAGCCTCATGCGTTATTTTCCCTCTGGAACCTTCCGGCGCGAACGAAATTACAGGAGCTTCAATGCCGAACATTACCTGGTGCGACCTGCCAACGGATGTCTCTTTATGGCCAGGATTGCCGCTCTCTTTAAGTGGCGATGAGGTGATGCCTCTCGATTACCACGCTGGCCGTAGCGGCTGGCTGCTGTACGGACGCGGCCTGGATAAGCAACGCCTCACCCAGTATCAAACCAAACTGGGCGCAGCGATGGTCATCGTTGCGGCCTGGTGTGTGGAAGATTATCAGGTCATTCGCCTGGCGGGTTCCCTGACGCAGCGCGCCACGCGTCTGGCGCACGACGCCGGGCTGGACGTTGCTCCCCTCGGCAAAATTCCGCACCTGAAAACGCCCGGCCTGCTGGTAATGGACATGGACTCCACCGCCATTCAGATCGAGTGTATTGACGAGATTGCTAAACTGGCGGGCAGCGGAGAGCTGGTGGCGGAAGTCACCGAGCGCGCGATGCGCGGCGAGCTGGATTTCACCGCCAGCCTGAGACAGCGCGTGGCGACCCTGAAGGGGGCCGATGCTAACATTTTGCGTCAGGTGCGCGATGAACTGCCCCTGATGCCTGGGCTTACGCAGCTGGTACTCAAGCTGGAGACGCTCGGCTGGAAAGTGGCGATTGCCTCCGGCGGGTTCACCTTCTTTGCCGACTACCTGCGTGACAAGCTGCGTCTGACCACCGTGGTGGCAAACGAGCTGGAGATCATGGACGGCAAACTCACCGGACAGGTCATCGGCGACATCGTGGATGCGCAGTACAAAGCCAATACGCTGACGCGTCTGGCAGAGAAATATGCCATCCCGGTCGAGCAAACCGTCGCCATCGGCGATGGCGCGAACGATCTGCCGATGATCAAAGTTGCCGGGCTGGGTATTGCCTACCATGCCAAACCGAAAGTGAATGAAAAGACGGAAGTCACTATCCGTCATGCTGATCTGATGGGGGTGTTCTGTATTCTCTCCGGCAGCATTAATCAAAAATAACGAGGTAAACCGTGGCGAAAGCTCCAAAACGCGCATTTGTCTGTAATGAATGTGGTGCGGATTATCCGCGCTGGCAGGGGCAATGCAGCGCCTGTCATGCCTGGAACACCATCACCGAAGTGCGTGGTGTGGCGGCTTCGCCGAGCGTGGCCCGCAATGAACGGCTGAGCGGCTATGCGGGCAATGCAGGCGTGTCGAAGGTACAAAAACTTTCGGATATCAGCCTTGAGGCGCTGCCGCGCTTCTCAACCGGATTCAAAGAATTTGACCGCGTGCTCGGCGGTGGCGTAGTGCCGGGCAGCGCCATTCTGATCGGCGGTAACCCGGGCGCGGGTAAATCGACCCTGCTGCTGCAAACGCTCTGCAAGCTCGCCGAACAGATGAAAACCCTGTACGTCACGGGGGAAGAATCACTCCAGCAGGTGGCGATGCGCGCGCACCGCCTCGGCCTGCCGACCGGCAATCTGAATATGCTGTCGGAAACCAGCATCGAGCAGATCTGCATGATCGCCGAAGAAGAGCAGCCGAAGCTGATGGTGATCGACTCCATTCAGGTGATGCATATGGCTGACATTCAGTCGTCACCGGGAAGCGTGGCGCAGGTGCGTGAAACCGCGGCCTACCTGACGCGCTTTGCCAAAACGCGCGGCGTGGCGATTGTGATGGTTGGTCATGTGACCAAAGACGGCTCGCTGGCGGGACCGAAAGTGCTTGAACACTGTATCGACTGCTCGGTGATGCTCGATGGCGATGCGGATTCCCGTTTTCGTACCCTGCGCAGCCATAAAAACCGCTTTGGCGCGGTGAATGAGCTGGGCGTGTTTGCCATGACCGAGCAGGGGCTTCGCGAAGTCAGCAACCCGTCGGCCATCTTCCTGAGCCGTGGCGACGAGATCACGTCCGGGAGTTCGGTGATGGTGCTGTGGGAAGGAACGCGTCCGCTGCTGGTTGAAATTCAGGCGCTGGTGGATCACTCGATGATGGGCAATCCGCGGCGCGTGGCGGTCGGTCTGGAACAGAACCGCCTGGCGATCCTGCTGGCGGTGCTGCACCGTCACGGCGGTCTGCAAATGGCGGATCAGGATGTGTTCGTCAACGTGGTTGGTGGGGTGAAGGTTACGGAAACCAGCGCGGACCTGGCGCTGCTGCTGGCAATGGTCTCCAGCCTGCGCGACAGACCGTTGCCGCAGGATCTGGTGGTATTTGGTGAGGTAGGGCTGGCCGGCGAGATCCGCCCGGTGCCGAGCGGTCAGGAGCGTATCTCCGAAGCGGCAAAACATGGCTTCCGCCGCGCGATTGTTCCGGCCGCCAACGTGCCGAAAAAAATTCCGGAAGGGATGCAGGTTTTCGGCGTTAAAAAACTCGCAGATGCGTTAAATGTCTTTGACGACTTATAATTACGTATTCGATTTTGCAGGAGGCACCGTAATTTATGTCATCATTTGACTACATCAAGACCGCTATCCGCCAGAAGGGCTGCACGTTGCAGCAGGTGGCGGACGCCAGCGGCATGACCAAGGGCTACCTGAGCCAACTGCTGAACGCCAAAATCAAAAGCCCCAGCGCGCAGAAGCTGGAAGCGCTGCACCGTTTTCTGGGGCTTGAATTTCCGCGGATGCAAAAGAACATTGGCGTGGTGTTCGGTAAGTTCTACCCGCTGCATACCGGGCATATCTATCTGATCCAGCGCGCCTGTAGCCAGGTCGACGAGCTGCATATCATCATGGGTTATGATGAAACCCGCGATCGCCAGCTGTTTGAAGACAGCGCCATGTCGCAGCAGCCCACCGTGCCGGACCG
The DNA here is from genome assembly GCF_001037675.1 of Enterobacter sp. MGH119. Lineage (NCBI taxonomy): Bacteria > Pseudomonadati > Pseudomonadota > Gammaproteobacteria > Enterobacterales > Enterobacteriaceae > Enterobacter > Enterobacter sp. MGH119. The sequence continues at coordinate 255,135 of NZ_KQ089931.1, forward strand.
CCTGCGCTGGCTGCTTCAGACCTTTAAATATCAGAAAAATATTCGTATTCATGCCTTTAACGAAGAGGGCATGGAGCCATATCCGCACGGCTGGGACGTGTGGAGCAACGGCATCAAAGCGTTTATGGAAGAGAAGGGCATTGCGCCTAACTGGATCTACACCTCTGAAGAGTCCGACGCGCCGCAGTTCCGCGAGCATCTGGGTATCGAGACGGTGCTGATCGATCCTAAACGCACCTTCATGAACATCAGCGGGGCGCAGATTCGCGAGAACCCGTTCCGTTACTGGGACTACATCCCGACCGAGGTGAAGCCGTTCTTCGTGCGTACGGTGGCGATCCTCGGCGGCGAGTCGAGCGGGAAATCGACGCTGGTCAATAAGCTGGCGAACATCTTCAACACCACCAGCGCGTGGGAGTATGGCCGCGATTATGTCTTTTCACACCTTGGCGGCGACGAGATGGCGTTGCAGTATTCCGACTACGATAAAATCGCGCTCGGTCATGCCCAGTACATTGATTTCGCGGTGAAATACGCCAATAAAGTCGCCTTTATTGATACCGATTTCGTCACCACGCAGGCGTTCTGCAAAAAGTACGAGGGGCGCGAGCACCCGTTTGTGCAGGCGCTGATTGACGAATACCGCTTTGACCTGGTGATCCTGCTGGAAAACAACACCCCATGGGTGGCCGACGGCATGCGCAGCCTGGGCAGCTCCGTGGACAGGCGTGAGTTCCAGACCATGCTGGTAGAGATGCTTAACGAGAACAACGTTGAGTTTGTCCATGTGGAAGAGTCGGACTACGACACCCGTTTCCTGCGCTGCGTCGAGCTGGTGAAGGAGATGATGGGGGAGCAGGGGTAAAAGATTTATCCCTCACCCTAACCCTCTCCCAAAGGGAGAGGGGACTTTAATCTCCCTCTCCCTTTAGGAGAGGGCCAGGGTAAGGGAATCAGTCCACTCAATACTCAACCACCACCTTTCCACGCATATGTCCCTCCAGCACCTTGCGGTGCGCTTCGGTAATGCTTTCCACGCTTAGCCCGTGCAGCGTTTCGCTGAGCGAACTTTCCACTACGCCGTTATCCACCAGCTTCGCCACCTCATTTAAAATCTCACCCTGACGCGCCATATCCGCAGTCTGGTACATGCTGCGGGTGTACATAAACTCCCAGTGCAGGGCGGCAGATTTGGACTTCAGCTTGTCCTGATTCAGCGGATGCGCGTTTTCAACGATGGAACAAATGTGTCCCTGAGGGGCAATTAGATCGCTGACCGCATCCCAGTGCCCGTCGGTGTCGTTGAGGATAAAAATGTAATCCACAAAGGTGAGCCCCTGTTTCGCCATTTCCCCCTTCAGGTCGCGGTAATTTACGACTATGTCCGCCCCGCGATCGCGGCACCACTGGGCGGAATCTTCTCGCGAAGCGGTTGCGACGATCTTCACCTTGCTGTTGTGCTTCGCAAACGGGATCGCCAGCGATCCGACTCCACCCGCGCCGCCAATAATCAGCAGCGTTTTATCTGCGTCGGCATCCTGAATCTTCAGCCGTTCAAACAGGCCTTCCCACGCGGTGAGCGCCGTCAGCGGCAGTGCAGCCGCGGCGGCCCAGTCAAGGCTTGCAGGCTTGTGCCCGACAATGCGCGCATCGATCAGCTGATGTGTGGTATTGCTGCCCGGTCGGGTGATATCCCCCGCGTACCACACTTCGTCACCCGGTTTGAATCCGGTGACGCCAGCCCCAACGGCTTTTACGATCCCGCTGGCATCCCACCCGAGAATGCGCGGCTCCTTCAGCCCGCTTTTAGCAATGCCTGCATGTACCTTGGTGTCCACCGGGTTTACGGAGACGGCTTTCACCTCCACCAGCAGATCGTGTTCGCCGGGCTGCGGCATCGGCGGGGTGATTTCAACGAAGGTGGAGGGATTTTCTGGGTTAACGGCAATGGCTTTCACTGACATGGTGTGCTCCTCAATGGCATTCGTTTTGTTGAGGCTAGTCTATTAAGTGGTCAGCCGCATGATAAGATGGACAATCCAGAACTCAGCGTTCGTACAGAGTGAACAATCATGTTTAAACAGCTTCAGGATATGGCACTGTTTGCGCTGGTGGCCGAGATGGGCAGCTTTACCGCGGCGGCGCAGAAGGCGGAACTGCCAAAATCCAGCGTCAGCCAGCGCATTAGCCAGCTGGAGCAGCAGGTGGGGATCCGTCTGTTGAATCGCACGACGCGCAGAATAAGCCTGACGTTTGCGGGCGAGCACTATCTGGTGCACTGTCGCGAGATGCTGGCGGCCAGCGAGCGCGCGGAGTATGCCATTCAGCGGCTGCGAGAAAACCCCAGCGGGCGGCTGCGGATCACCTGTCCGGCAGGAATTGGCGCGACGCTGCTGGCGCATATGAATGCCGAGTTCCAGCTTCGCTATCCGGACGTGTCACTGGATGTGTCGATCTCAGACGACGTGGTGGATCTGGTCGAGTCTGGCTTTGACGTGGCGCTGCGCACCGGCAAACCGCAGGATTCTTCCCTGATTGGCCGCATGATTGGGCACTGTCCGCGCTACATGCTGGCCTCGCCCGACTACCTGGCACGCCGGGAGCCGTTAATTCATCCCCGACAGCTGGTGGAGCATCGCTGCATTACGCACCGGGCATGGTCGGAGTGGCTTCTGCGAAGCGAGAATGAGGATTACCGCTACCTGCCGGATAACGCTCATATGACGGATAATCTGGTGTACGCCAGGGAATGCGCCATTGCCGGGGCGGGGATCACGCTGTTACCCGCATTCCTGCTGGAAGATAAGATCGAAAAGGGCGCGCTGGTGAAGGTGCTGTCGGCGTGGAGCGTTGAGGGAAACGATCTCTGGCTGGCCTACCCGAGCCGTAAGCTCAATTCGCCTGCGCTGATGAGCTATATCGACTTTGCGATGCAGTTTGATGAGGTGAAGCGGTATTACGTGGGCGGGTGATTTTGTGCGGCCTGATGCCCTCACCCTGGCCCTCTCCCACGGGGAGAGGGAACAAACATAAAAAACGGCAACCGAAGTTGCCGTTTTGGTTTTATTTCGCAATACGCTTGTACTTAATACGCTTCGGCTCAAGCGCGTCTGCGCCCAGCGTGCGTTTCTTGTACTCTTCGTATTCGGTGAAGTTACCTTCGAAGAACTCCACCTTACCTTCGTCCTGGTAGTCCAGGATGTGGGTCGCGATACGGTCCAGGAACCAGCGGTCGTGCGAGATAACCATCGCGCAGCCCGGGAACTCCAGCAGGGCGTTTTCCAGCGCGCGCAGGGTTTCGATGTCCAGGTCGTTGGTGGGTTCATCGAGCAGCAGAACGTTGCCGCCAACCTGGAGCAGTTTTGCCAGGTGCAGACGACCGCGCTCACCGCCGGAAAGCTCGCCTACGCGTTTGCCCTGGTCGGTGCCCTTGAAGTTAAAGCGGCCAACATAGGCGCGGCTTGGCATCTCGGTGTTGCCGATACGCATGATATCCAGACCGCCGGAGACTTCTTCCCACACGGTTTTGCTGTTGTCCATCGCGTCGCGGAACTGGTCAACGGAGGCCAGCTTCACGGTCTCACCCAGGGTGATAGAGCCGCTGTCAGGCTGTTCCTGACCAGACATCATGCGGAACAGGGTGGATTTACCCGCGCCGTTCGGACCGATGATGCCGACGATAGCGCCTTTCGGAACGGAGAAGGTCAGATCGTCGATCAGCACGCGGTCGCCGTAGGACTTACGCAGGTTAGTCACTTCAACCACTTTATCCCCCAGACGAGCTCCAGGTGGAATAAACAGTTCGTTGGTTTCGTTACGTTTCTGGTATTCGGTGTTGTTCAGCTCTTCAAAGCGTGCCAGACGGGCTTTGCCCTTAGACTGACGGCCTTTCGCGCCCTGACGCACCCACTCCAGCTCTTTCTCAATAGACTTACGGCGGGCGGCTTCCTGAGACGCTTCCTGCGCCAGACGCTGGTCTTTCTGCTCCAGCCAGGAGGAGTAGTTGCCTTCCCACGGAATACCTTCGCCGCGGTCCAGCTCCAGGATCCAGCCCGCAACGTTGTCGAGGAAGTAACGGTCGTGGGTAATCGCTACCACGGTGCCTTCGAAGTCATGCAGGAAGCGCTCCAGCCACGCCACGGATTCGGCATCCAGGTGGTTGGTCGGTTCGTCGAGCAGCAGCATGTCTGGTTTTTCCAGCAGCAGGCGGCACAGCGCCACGCGGCGGCGTTCACCACCGGACAGGTTAGCGATTTTCGCATCCCAGTCTGGCAGACGCAGGGCATCAGCCGCGCGCTCCAGCTGCACGTTCAGGTTGTGACCATCGTGCGCCTGGATAATTTCCTCATATTTGCCCTGCTGAGCGGCCAGTTTGTCGAAGTCCGCATCCGGCTCGGCGTATTTGGCATACACTTCATCCAGACCTTTCAGGGCGTTAACCACCTCGGATACCGCTTCTTCAACGGATTCACGCACGGTGTGCTCCGGGTTCAGCTGAGGTTCCTGCGGCAGGTAGCCGATCTTAATGCCAGGCTGCGGACGGGCTTCACCTTCGATGTCTGTATCGATGCCGGCCATGATGCGCAGCAGGGTGGACTTACCGGCACCGTTGAGACCCAGAACACCGATTTTTGCGCCCGGGAAGAAGCTCAGCGAGATATTTTTAAGAATATGACGTTTCGGCGGGACAACTTTGCCGACACGATGCATGGTATAAACGAATTGAGCCACGTTGGACTTCGCCTCTTTTATCGTGATGAGAATGAATTTCAGCCTCGAAGTGTAGCCTTTTTCACGCCCTAATCCCAGCCAGGAACGTCGGGAGTGTTAAAACGCGCAAGAAAGGTAAAAAAGTGTCCATGACGTGGCGCGTTGTGGGATGCCTGGTTAGCATAAGTTGATGTAACTTTGACGTGGCAAGACGCTGCAACTGACGAAAAACAATGAGGAAGAGCTTGTGGAAAAAGCCAAACGGGTGGTCTGGCGTCTGCTGGCTGCCAGCGTATGCGTAATGGCGGTAAGCCAGGCGGTGCATGCCGATTCACTGGACGAACAACGTAGCCGCTATGCCCAGATTAAGCAGGCATGGGACAACAAGCAGATGGATACCGTGCAGGCGCTGATGCCGACGCTCAAGGATTATCCGCTGTATCCGTATCTGGAGTATCGCCAGATCACGGACGATCTGATGAACCAGCCGACCGTCACCGTGAATAATTTCATTCAGGCGAACCCGACCCTGCCGCCTGCGCGCACCCTGAAGTCCCGGTTTGTGAACGAGCTGGCCCGTCGCGAAGACTGGCGCGGCCTGCTGGCTTTCAGCCCGGATAAACCGGGCGCGACGGAAGCGCAGTGTAATTACTATTATGCGAAATGGGCGACCGGTCAGCAGGAGGAAGCCTGGGTCGGTGCGAAAGAGCTGTGGTTGACGGGCAAAAGCCAGCCAAACGCCTGCGATCCGCTTTTCAGCGCCTGGCGCGCGTCGGGGCAGCAGGATCCGCTCTCCTACCTCGAACGCATCCGCCTGGCTATGAAGGCCGGGAACACGCGGCTGGTCACCGTGCTGGCGGGGCAAATGCCGGCGGATTATCAGACCATTGCTTCTGCCGTTATCGGCCTGGCAAACGATCCGAACACCGTCCTGACGTTTGCGCGTACCACCGGCGCGACCGATTTTACCCGCCAGATGGCGGCGGTGGCCTTTGCCAGCGTGGCGCGTGATGATGTGGAAAACGCCAGGCTGATGATCCCGCAGCTGGTGCATGCCCAGCAGCTTAATGACGATCAAACTCAGGAGCTGCGCGATATCGTGGCATGGCGACTGATGGGAACAGATGTCACCGACGAACAGGCGCGCTGGCGTGATGATGCGGTGATGCGTTCAAACTCTGTCTCGCTGGTGGAGCGTCGCGTGCGCATGGCGCTGGGAACGGGCGATCGTCGTGGCCTCAATACCTGGCTGGCGCGTCTGCCGATGGATGCCAAAGAGAAAGATGAATGGCGTTACTGGCAGGCAGACCTGCTGCTGGAACGTGGTCGTGACGATGAAGCCAAAGAGATCCTCCACTCCCTGATGCAGCAGCGCGGATTCTACCCGATGGCGGCGGCGCAGCGTCTGGGCGAGGAGTACACCCTGAAGATCGACAAAGCGCCAGCCAACGCGAACCCGGCGCTGACGCAGGGGCCGGAAATGGCGCGCGTGCGCGAGCTGATGTACTGGAATCTGGATAATACCGCGCGCAGCGAATGGGCGAATCTGGTCACCAGCCGTACCACTGATGAGAAAGCGCAGCTTGCCCGCTATGCGTTTGATAATCGCTGGTGGGATCTGAGCGTGCAGGCGACGATCGCCGGCAAACTGTGGGATCATCTCGAAGAGCGTTTCCCGCTGGCTTATAAGGATCTGTTCGATCGCTACACCAGCGGCAAAGATATTCCGCAAAGCTACGCGATGGCCATTGCCCGTCAGGAGAGCGCCTGGAACCCGAAAGTGCGTTCACCAGTGGGTGCCAGCGGCCTGATGCAGATTATGCCGGGCACCGCGACGCACACGGTGAAGATGTTTAATATTCCAGGCTACAGCAGCCCGTCCCAGCTGCTGGATCCGGAGACCAACATCAACATCGGTACCAGCTACTTGCAGTACGTCTATCAGCAGTTCGGTAATAACCGTATCTTCGCGTCAGCGGCGTACAACGCCGGGCCAGGCCGCGTGCGGACATGGCTTGGTAACAGCGCAGGGCGTATCGACGCCGTGGCGTTTGTCGAGAGCATTCCGTTCTCGGAAACGCGCGGCTATGTGAAGAACGTGCTGGCCTATGACGCCTACTATCGCTACTTCATGGGGCAGAAAGATACCCTGATGAGCGATGCCGAGTGGCAGAGACGTTACTGATCGGCGCGGGTTGTGTTATGCTGTACTCGCTAATGAGTACAAGAGGCAGCATAACATGACCCAGCATTCCCCGTATTCCTCGGCCATGGCCGAACAGCGTCATCAGGAGTGGCTTCGTTTTGTGGAGTTGCTCCGCCAGTCTTACGACAAAGATCTGCATTTACCGTTGCTACAGCTGATGCTGACGCCCGATGAACGCGAAGCGCTGGGCACGCGGGTACGCATTATTGAGGAACTGCTGCGCGGCGAAATGAGCCAGCGCGAGCTGAAAAACGAGCTGGGCGCGGGCATCGCGACCATTACCCGTGGTTCAAACAGCCTGAAGTCGGCGCCGGTTGAACTGCGTCAGTGGCTGGAAGCGGTATTGCTGAAAAACGCCGGATGACGGCTTCGCCTTATCCGGCCTACAGACTTAACGATAAATCGCGTTATGGAACGGACTTAACGCCAGAATAACGGCCTGGTGGTAAACGCTCGAACGGGTGAGCTTGCCCGCGGTAAAGACGCCAATCGCCCCCTCTTTACGACCAATCTCATCAATGCCGGTATAGTGCGACATTACCGGCCCCAGCGCCTCACCCGCGCGGACTTTCTCCAGTATGACCTCCGGCAGCGGCAGCGTGGCAGAACGCGCTTCGCCGCGCTGCTCGCGGCTTTCGATGACAACCCAGCTGAAGGTCGCTCCTTCGTCGATACCAGCTTCAATCGCGACCCAGAAGTCAGCGTCTGGCGCGGCGGCTTTTGCATTCGCCACGCGATTTCGTGCGCCAGCGCGTGTTTCCTCGCTGCCAAACGGCTGTTCCGGCACACCGCTCTCGACGCCGACGGCGTCAATATGGCAGGATCCTTCGCCAAAGATCTCTTCAAATGCCCTTAGAATTGCCTGAATTTTGGCAGGATTGGTGGTAGCAGAGACAACATGGTGCATAATTAAGCTCGATTTAAAAAATTCATCGCAGTATAACGGAAAAAAAGCATGTTACAGGTATACCTTGTTCGCCACGGTGAAACGCAGTGGAACGCCGAGCGACGTATTCAAGGCCAGTCAGACAGTCCTCTCACTGAGAAGGGGGTGCAGCAAGCGTGGCAGGTGGCGGAACGCGCCAGAACGCTGGGCATTACCCACGTGATTACCAGCGACTTAGGTCGCACACAGCAGACGGCGCGCATCATCGCAGACGCCTGCGGCTGTGACGTCATGCTTGAGCCGCGCCTGCGCGAGCTGGATATGGGCGTGCTGGAAAAACGTCCTATCGATACGCTGACGGAAACGGAAGAGGGCTGGCGACGCACGCTGGTAAACGGTACCGAAGATGGCCGTATTCCTGAGGGCGAATCCATGCAGGAGCTCAGCGTACGTATGCATGCCGCCCTGGCCGAGTGCCTGAAACTCCCGGCAGGTAGCCGACCGCTGCTGGTGAGCCACGGTATCGCGCTGGGTTGTCTGGTGAGCACCATTCTGGGACTGCCCGCTTACGCCGAACGCCGTTTGCGTCTGCGCAACTGTTCCATTTCCCGTATCGACTATCAGGAAAGTGCCTGGCTGGCATCGGGGTGGGTGGTTGAGATGGCAGGGGACATTTCGCATCTTGATGCCCCTGCACTGGACGAATTGCAGCGTTAACGACGTACCGGAATCAGGAATTCCATACGCAGATTGATAGGGCCTTCTTCCGGTTTAGCATCTTGCGCCGGATAGTAGCGCTCAATGTCCTGACCTTTACGGCGATTCAGATTCAGCATCGGCATGCAGGTCCCGTAAACGGTCAGGATGAACTCCTGAACGCCCGTTCCTAAACCTTCGTATGAGAACATCACATACTCGCCGCCTTCCAGCACGACAGGCTTCGAGCCATGAATGTAACCGTTCGCCATATCAGGCGTCAGCGCCGTGGTATAGAACACCTCCTGCTCGTCATCTTTTTCCTGGCTTGGATGCGTTTCGTTCAAACCATACAGAATCGGCGGGATCGCCGGAGCATGGCTTAAAAATTCGCGCCAGAACTGAACGCGCATCTGATGGCGGAACTCGGAGATCTGCTCAAGGGAACAGGAGTAGCTCTGCGTGGTGCCGACCAGGTGCGTTTCTGGCAGGGTGATGATTTCATATTTTGGCATCGCAAACTCGCCCAGACGCAGCGGCGGACGCATACCAAAGGAGCTCCAGTCCGGCGAGCGGCGATAAAGCGCTGGCGTTAACGAGAACTGCTTTTTAAAGGCGCGGGTGAAAGTTTGCTGTGAATCGAAACGATATTGCAGGGCAATATCAAGGATTGGTCGCGCGGTCAGGCGCAACGCAACAGCAGACTTTGATAAACGACGTGCGCGAATATAGGCACCGATAGCATGACCGGTGACATCCTTGAACATCCTTTGCAGATGCCACTTGGAATAGCCTGCTTTTGCCGCCACATTATCCAGTGACAATGGCTGGTCGAGATGACCTTCCAGCCAGGTGAGCAGGTCGCGAATAATTCCAGCCTGATCCATATACTATCCTCATCCTTAAAACTGCCGCAGGTGCCTGTTTACAGGTTAGCGGATAATAGCATTTTTTGACGTTTTAGCATTCAGTGTTTTTTTTGCGCATAAATGCTTTTTATGGTGATTTATGTGCGGATATATTCTAATCCTGTGATCTTGCTACATTTTTATCTAACCTGTTGAATAATCGCTCAGCGTAATTTTTTATGAATGGTAACAATATGAAATACAAGGTTTTAGTCTTTGCAGCACTGGCACTGATGGCAGGGCGCGTGGCGCAGGCGGAGCAAATTGGCTCCGTGGATACCGTGTTTAAAATGTTTGGGCCGGACCACAAAATTGTGGTGGAGGCGTTTGACGATCCGGACGTTAAAAACGTCACCTGCTATGTCAGCCGGGCGAAGACCGGCGGGATTAAAGGCGGCCTGGGGCTGGCTGAAGACACGTCTGACGCGGCCATCTCCTGCCAGCAGGTTGGACCGGTGGAATTGAGTGACAAAATTAAAAACGGCAAAGCGCAGGGCGACGTTGTATTCCAGAAACGGACCTCGCTGGTGTTCAAAAAGCTACAGGTGATCCGTTTTTATGATGCGAAGCGTAATACCCTGGCTTATCTGGCCTACTCGGACAAAGTCGTGGAAGGCTCACCGAAAAACGCGATTAGCGCGGTGCCGATTATGCCGTGGCATTAATAAAAAAAAACGGCGCAAATGCGCCGTTCTTTACTGCGTGATGTGAGGATTACTCCTGGAGGTCACCGCAGAAACGATAGCCTTCACCATGGATCGTGGCGATGATTTCCGGCGTATCAGGCGTAGATTCGAAATGTTTACGAATACGACGGATGGTTACGTCAACGGTACGATCGTGTGGCTTCAACTCACGACCGGTCATTTTCTTCAGCAGTTCTGCACGAGACTGAATCTTGCCCGGGTTCTCGCAGAAGTGCAGCATCGCGCGGAATTCACTGCGCGGCAGTTTGTACTGCTCACCGTTCGGGCTAATCAGCGAACGGCTGTTGATATCAAGTTCCCAGCCGTTGAATTTGTAGCTGTCGACGCTACGACGCTCTTCACTGACCGTACCCAGATTCATGGTGCGGGACAGCAGGTTGCGTGCACGAATGGTTAACTCGCGAGGGTTGAACGGCTTGGTGATGTAGTCATCCGCGCCGATTTCCAGACCAAGAATTTTATCAACCTCGTTGTCACGGCCTGTCAGGAACATCAACGCGACGTTCGCCTGTTCACGCAGTTCGCGCGCCAGAAGAAGCCCGTTTTTGCCCGGCAGGTTGATATCCATAATCACCAGGTTGATATCATTTTCAGAAAGGATCTGATGCATCTCTGCGCCATCGGTCGCTTCAAAGACATCGTAGCCTTCTGCTTCGAAAATGCTCTTTAACGTGTTGCGTGTTACCAACTCGTCTTCAACGATAAGAATGTGCGGGGTCTGCATGTTTGCTACCTAAATTGCCAACTAAATCGAAACAGGAAGTACAAAAGTCCCTGACCTGCCTGATGCATGTCGCAAATTAACATGATCGGCTTAACGTGACTAAAGTACGTAATTGCGTTCTTGATGCACTTTCCATCAACGTCAACAACATCATTAGCTTGGTCGTGGGTACTTTCCCTTTGGACCCGACAGTGTCAAAAACGGCTGTCATCCTAACCATTTTAACAGCAACATAACAGGCTAAGTGATACCGGACACCCAATAAAACTACGCTTCGTTGACATATATCAAGTTCAATTGTAGCACGTTAACAGTTTGATGAAATCATCGTAGCTGAATGCTAGCCTTTGTCACAATTTTTCAATAAACCAACTAGTTGCGGACATTGATTGATAAACGGTACGAATCCAATCAGAAATGAGTATTCATATGGTCATTATCATTACAAAACATAAGGATAATGGTCTTCTGTTAACATTCTAACTGATTGTTCAGCCACAAAATAGTTTAGCTTTTTTTAATTGTTATGAAACGCTATTTCGGTGATTTGTGTTGCAAAAATGTAAATTCGTGCTGCGTAATATGTTGAACTGAATCACATTTTTACCTGCTAACTGACTAAAAAGAGAGCGTAAATGCATCTGTCGATTGTGCTGGTGGCACCAGCAAGAGCTGAAAATATTGGCGCTGCGGCGCGTGCCATGAAGACTATGGGTTTTACCGATTTGCGTATTGTGGACAGCACGGCGCATCTGGAGCCTGCTGCGCGCTGGGTGGCGCACGGTTCGGGTGATATTCTCGATAATATAACCACTTACGCTACGCTCGCCGACGCACTCCACGATATTTCGTTTACCGTCGCGACGACCGCGCGCAGCCGGGCGAAGTTTCACTATTACGCCACGCCTGCTGAACTGGTGCCGATGCTGGAAGAGAAAAGCCAGTGGCTGGAGAAAGCCGCGCTGGTGTTTGGGCGAGAAGATTCCGGGCTGACTAACGAAGAGCTGGCGCTGGCTGACGTGCTGACGGGCGCGCCGATGGTGGCGGATTATCCGTCACTCAATCTGGGGCAGGCGGTGATGGTCTATTGCTATCAATTAGCATCCTTAATACAAATTTCTCAGCCACCGGTGACAGTTTCGGATGAAAACCAGCTGGCGGCACTGCGTGTTCGTGCAGATAAGCTTCTTGCGCAGTTGGGCGTCGCTGACGATCAAAAAATGGTGGACTGGTTACAGCAGCGCCTGGGGCGTCTTGAACAGCGCGACACGGCAATGCTGCACCGATTGCTTCATGATATTGAAAAAAAATTAGCCGAGTAAAATAGTGCCATAGGTTTTTATTATGGCCGATCCTGCTGATGTCTGGGGTTGCAACTGGGGTATTCCGATGAAAATAAATCTGCGCGCAGCGGGACGTGAGAATGTCCCGAATTGTGATCGAATTAAAAATTCATTGACTTAAGGGGCTCGATCCTTTAACCCTAAAAGAATAGAGCACAGACAGATAATAATGACAGAGTACACAACATCCATGAAACGCATCAGCATCACCACCATTACTACAACCATCATCATTACCACAGGTAACGATGCGGGCTGACGCGTACAGGAAAAACAGAAAAAAGCCCGCACCTGAACAGTGCGGGCTTTTTTTTCGGCTAAAGGAAATGAGGTAGAACCATGCGAGTGTTGAAGTTCGGCGGTACGTCAGTGGCAAATGCAGAACGTTTTCTGCGTGTTGCCGATATCCTGGAAAGCAACGCCAGGCAGGGGCAGGTTGCCACCGTGCTCTCTGCCCCGGCCAAAATCACGAACCACCTGGTGGCGATGATTGAAAAAACCATCGGTGGTCAGGATGCACTGCCGAACATCAGCGACGCCGAGCGTATCTTCGCCGATCTGCTTCAGGGGCTGGCCGACGCCCAGCCTGGTTTCCCGCTGGCGCAGCTGAAAAGCACCGTTGAACTTGAATTTGCCCAGATTAAACACGTTCTTCACGGTATCAGCCTGCTTGGCCAGTGCCCGGACAGCATCAACGCGGCGCTGATTTGCCGGGGTGAAAAACTCTCTATCGCCATCATGGCAGGCGTGCTGGAAGCGCGCGGTCACCACGTGACGGTCATCGATCCGGTTGAAAAACTGCTGGCTGTGGGCCACTACCTTGAATCCACCGTCGACATTGCCGAGTCGACACGCCGTATTGCGGCGAGCAAAATCCCGTCTGACCATATGATCCTGATGGCAGGCTTTACCGCCGGTAACGAGAAGGGCGAACTGGTGGTGCTGGGGCGTAACGGCTCTGACTACTCCGCTGCGGTGCTGGCGGCCTGTTTACGCGCAGACTGTTGTGAGATCTGGACTGATGTCGACGGCGTTTATACCTGCGATCCGCGTCAGGTGCCGGACGCCAGGCTGCTGAAGTCGATGTCCTACCAGGAAGCGATGGAGCTTTCCTACTTCGGCGCCAAAGTGCTTCACCCGCGTACCATCTCCCCGATTGCCCAGTTCCAGATCCCTTGCCTGATTAAGAATACCGGTAATCCGCAGGCGCCGGGTACGCTGATTGGCGCCAGCGCGGATGAAGATGACCTGCCGGTGAAAGGCATTTCTAACCTCAATAACATGGCGATGTTCAGCGTCTCCGGCCCGGGGATGAAGGGCATGGTCGGCATGGCGGCACGCGTCTTTGCCGCTATGTCCCGCAACGGGATCTCCGTGGTGCTGATCACGCAGTCTTCTTCCGAATACAGCATCAGCTTCTGCGTTCCGCAGGGCGATTGCCTGCGCGCCCGTCGCGCGCTGGAAGAAGAGTTCTATCTGGAGCTGAAAGAAGAGCTGCTGGAGCCGCTCTCGATTCAGGAGCGTCTGGCGATTATCTCGGTGGTCGGCGACGGTATGCGCACCCTGCGCGGTATCTCCGCCAAATTCTTTGCCGCGCTGGCGCGGGCCAATATCAATATCGTGGCGATTGCCCAGGGCTCATCCGAGCGTTCCATTTCCGTTGTCGTGGATAACGATGACGCCACTACCGGCGTGCGCGTGGTGCATCAGATGCTGTTCAACACCGACCAGGTGATTGAGCTGTTCCTGGTGGGCGTCGGCGGCGTCGGCGGCGCGCTGCTGGAGCAGGTAAAGCGTCAGCAGGAGTGGCTTAAGAAGAAACATATCGATCTGCGCGTCTGCGGCATTGCGAACTCGAAAGCGTTGCTGACTAACGTCCACGGTCTGAACCTGGAAAACTGGCAGGCGGAGCTGGAAGAGGCGAAAGAGCCGTTTAACCTGGGCCGCCTGATCCGTCTGGTGAAAGAATATCACCTGCTTAACCCGGTGATCGTTGACTGTACCTCCAGCCAGGCGGTGGCCGATCAGTACGCGGATTTCCTGCGCGAAGGTTTCCACGTGGTGACGCCGAACAAAAAGGCCAACACCTCGTCGATGGATTACTATCACCAGCTGCGTCTGGCGGCGAGTAAGTCGCGCCGCAAGTTTCTGTATGACACCAACGTGGGCGCGGGCCTGCCGGTCATCGAGAACCTGCAAAACCTGCTGAACGCGGGCGACGAACTAAAGCGTTTCTCCGGCATCCTCTCCGGCTCCCTGTCGTTTATCTTCGGCAAGCTGGACGAAGGGATGAGCCTGTCGGAAGCCACCCGCGCCGCGCGCGAGCTGGGCTACACCGAGCCGGATCCGCGCGACGACCTCTCCGGTATGGACGTGGCGCGTAAGCTGCTGATCCTGGTGCGCGAGACCGGCCGCGAGCTGGAGCTTTCGGATATCGTGATTGAGCCGGTGCTGCCAGCAGAATTTGATGACAGCGGTGACGTCAGCGCCTTTATGGCGAATTTACCTCAGCTTGACGATGCCTTTGCCGCACGCGTTGCGAAAGCCCGTGATGAAGGTAAGGTATTGCGCTATGTTGGCAACATTGAAGAAGACGGCGTCTGCCGGGTGAAGATTGCCGAAGTGGATGGCAACGATCCGCTGTACAAGGTGAAAAACGGCGAGAACGCTCTGGCGTTCTACAGCCATTATTATCAGCCACTGCCGCTGGTGCTTCGCGGCTATGGCGCAGGGAATGATGTGACGGCGGCAGGCGTGTTTGCCGATCTGCTGCGTACCCTGTCATGGAAGTTAGGAGTTTAAGATGGTTAAAGTATATGCCCCGGCTTCCAGCGCCAATATGAGCGTCGGATTTGACGTGCTGGGCGCGGCGGTAACGCCGGTGGACGGTTCGCTGCTGGGCGATACGGTTACGGTTGAGGCAGCAGAGCGCTTCAGCCTGAATAACATCGGCCGTTTCGCCAGTAAGCTGCCGTCTGAACCGCGCGAGAATATCGTTTATCAGTGCTGGGAACGCTTCTGTCAGGAGATTGGCAAAAACGTGCCGGTCGCCATGACGCTGGAAAAGAGCATGCCGATTGGTTCGGGGCTGGGCTCGAGCGCCTGCTCGGTGGTTGCCGCGCTGGTGGCGATGAATGAGCACTGCGGCAAGCCGCTGAACAACAGCCGTCTGCTGGCGCTGATGGGCGAGCTGGAAGGGCGCATCTCCGGCAGCATTCATTATGATAACGTGGCGCCGTGCTTCCTTGGCGGCATGCAGCTGATGATTGAAGAAAATGGCATCATCAGCCAGCAGGTGCCAGGGTTTGATGAGTGGCTGTGGGTGCTGGCCTATCCGGGCATTAAAGTGTCTACCGCCGAAGCGCGTGCGATCCTGCCGGCGCAGTATCGTCGTCAGGACTGTATTGCCCACGGGCGTCATCTGGCGGGCTTTATTCATGCCTGCTACACCCGACAGCCGCAGCTGGCGGCGAAACTGATGAAAGACATTATTGCCGAGCCGTATCGCACGAAGCTGCTGCCGGGCTTTAACGAAGCGCGACAGGCATCCATGGATATCGGCGCACAGGCGTGCGGCATCTCCGGCTCCGGCCCGACGCTGTTCGCCTTATGCGACAAGCCAGACACCGCGCAGCGCGTGGCGGACTGGCTCTCTAAACACTACCTGCAAAATCAGGAAGGCTTTGTTCATATTTGCCGTCTGGACACGGCTGGCGCACGAGTACTGGGATAACGAATGAAACTCTACAACCTTAAAGATCATAACGAGCAGGTCAGCTTTGCGCAGGCGGTAACGCAGGGGCTGGGCAAAAATCAGGGGCTGTTCTTCCCCCACGACCTGCCGGAATTTCAGCTGACCGAAATCGATGAACTGCTGAAGCAGGACTTTGTCACCCGCAGCACCAAAATTCTGTCTGCGTTTATCGGCGACGAAATCCCACAGGAGCTGCTGGAAGAGCGCGTGCGTGCGGCGTTTGCTTTCCCGGCGCCGGTGAAGCAGGTGGAGCCTGACGTTGGCTGTCTGGAGCTGTTCCACGGCCCGACGCTGGCGTTCAAAGATTTCGGCGGTCGTTTTATGGCGCAGATGCTGACCCACATCAGCGGCGACAAACCGGTGACCATTCTGACCGCGACTTCAGGCGATACCGGTGCGGCGGTGGCCCATGCGTTCTACGGCCTGAAAAACGTCCGCGTGGTGATCCTCTATCCGAAAGGCAAAATCAGCCCGCTTCAGGAAAAACTGTTCTGCACCCTTGGGGGCAACATTGAAACCGTGGCGATCGACGGCGATTTCGATGCCTGTCAGGCGCTGGTGAAGCAAGCCTTCGATGACGAAGAGCTGAAGGCGGCGCTGGGGCTGAACTCTGCCAACTCCATCAACATCAGCCGTCTGCTGGCGCAGATCTGCTACTACTTCGAAGCGGTGGCGCAGTTGCCGCAGGACGCGCGCAATCAGCTGGTGGTTTCCGTGCCAAGCGGGAACTTCGGCGACCTGACGGCAGGCCTGCTGGCGAAATCACTCGGCCTGCCGGTGAAGCGCTTTATCGCCGCCACCAACGCCAACGACACCGTGCCGCGTTTCCTGAAGGACGGAAAATGGGCGCCGAACGCGACTCAGGCCACGCTCTCCAATGCGATGGATGTGTCACAGCCTAACAACTGGCCGCGTGTGGAAGAGCTGTTCCGCCGTAAGGTCTGGCGTCTGGGCGATCTGGGTTACGCAGCGGTGACGGACGAAACCACGAAAGCCACCATGCGCGAGCTGAAAGCGGTGGGCTATACCTCTGAGCCGCACGCGGCGATTGCCTATCGTGCCCTGCGCGATCAGCTTCAACCGGGTGAGTATGGCCTGTTCCTCGGCACCGCCCATCCGGCCAAGTTCAAAGAGAGCGTGGAAGCGATCCTGGGGGAAACGCTGCCGCTGCCAAAAGAGCTGGCCGAGCGTGCCGACCTGCCGCTGCTGTCTCATGTGCTGCCCGCAGACTTTGCCGCGCTGCGTAAGCTGATGATGACCCGAGCGTAAGTTTGTTGCCCGGTGGCGGCTACGCCTTACCGGGCCTACAACGGCTCAGAACGTAGGCCGGGTAAGCGCAGCGCCACCCGGCTTTTTTATGGAGAAATTAAGGAGAAAAACAGCAGGAAAAAAGCAGAAATTCCCAATAAATGCGGTCACTTAGCGTTTAGGATTGCAGAGAATAACATCCCCCGTTCCCATCACGTACTCTCCTTACATCGGCCCACGTTGGGCAAGAAGAATAAGGAGTCACCTATGTCTACCCTGAAACCTGCACTTATCGCGCTTTCACTGATGCTGGTCGCTCCCATGGCGGTGCAGGCAGCTGAGATCACCCTCGTGCCCGCGGTAAAACTGCAAATTGGCGATCGGGATAATAACGGGCACTACTGGGATGGCGGCCGCTGGCGCGACCATGACTGGTGGAAAGCACACTATGACTGGCGCGATAACCACTGGCGTCCGCACGATGAACATCGCGATCGTGACGATCACCACCGTCATGACGAGCGCCGCCCCGGCCCGGACCGGAAGCACCATTAACATAAACCCCGCCAGCTGGCGGGGTTGTCTTTTATTGCTCGTGACGCTTAAACACCAGCTCGTTTTTTCCTGACGATGCCTCGTCGAAGAAATACCCTTCACTGTTAAAGCCGGTGAGCTGCTCTGGCTTCGTCAGGCGGTTTTGAATGATGAAGCGGCTCATCAGACCGCGCGCTTTTTTGGCGTAGAAGCTGATTACTTTAAATTTGCCGTTTTTCTCGTCGAGGAATACCGGCTTGATAATGTCCGCATCCAGCTTTTTCGGTTTCACCGATTTGAAGTACTCATCGGAGGCCAGGTTGATCACCACGTTGTCCCCCTGGGCTTGCAGCGCCGCGTTAAGCTTGTCGGTAATGACATCGCCCCAGAACTGGTACAGATCTTTACCTTTAGCGTTTTCCAGGCGGATACCCATCTCCAGACGATACGGCTGCATCAGATCCAGCGGGCGCAGCACCCCGTACAGGCCGGATAACATGCGCAGATGCTGCTGGGCAAAATCGAAATCGGCTTCG
The DNA here is from genome assembly GCF_001037675.1 of Enterobacter sp. MGH119. Taxonomy (NCBI): domain Bacteria; kingdom Pseudomonadati; phylum Pseudomonadota; class Gammaproteobacteria; order Enterobacterales; family Enterobacteriaceae; genus Enterobacter; species Enterobacter sp. MGH119. The sequence goes on from NZ_KQ089931.1 coordinate 273,387, forward strand.
CTAAACGTTTCTGCTTGCAGGCCAGTGTAGACGTCACCTTTGAAGGCCAACAGCGCCTGGCGGGCGTTGGCGGGCGTGAAGTCAGGCTGCCACTCATGAAAACGGGTGGCGTTCAGGTCGGCAAGTTTATCGCTGATGCTCATCAGCGAAGCGATTTGCGGAGCCGAAAGCTTACGCGCTTCGTGGATCAACTGTTGCGAGTAGTCCAGCAATTCCGGCTGGGTATAACGCTCAGTGGCGAGCGGGCTCTGGTAGTCGAGCGTTTTGGCAGGTGAAATCAGAATCAGCATATCCAGTCCTTGCAGGAAATTTAGAGCGACTTTAACAAAAAATCGCCCTGAATTGATCGATAGCTGTTATTGCCGCGGCAAATCATCCCAGGTGCCAGGGGCAATTTGTGACTCGATTTCGGGATAGCGTGAGGCGTCAAAGACGGGCTGTACGCCGAGCTTGCGCTGACGCAGATAATCGCGCGCGATCAGCGCCACAACCGGTGAAAGCAGCAAAATGGCCGTCAGGTTCGTGATGGCCATCAGCGCCATGATGACGTCCGCTATTTGCCAGACCAACGGCATACTGAGCAGGGAGCCGACGAAAACCATTCCCAGCACACCCGCGCGAAGGACGTTGCGGGTCAGACGCGAATTGACTTTCAGGAAGATAAGGTTGTTTTCGGCATAGATATAGTTCACCGCAATGGAACTAAAGGCAAAAAGTCCCACGACAAGTGCGACAAGGCCCGCGCCCCAGCCGCCGACGAGGGAGACCAGCGCCTGTTGTACCCAATGAATGCCTGCCGTACTACCGGACGGTTGCTCAGCGGCACCGGCCAGCAGCATGATCATCGCGCTGGCGGAGCAGATAACAATGGTGTCTGTGAAGACGCCAATCATCTGTACAATGCCCTGCGCGGCGGGATGCGGGGGCCAGGATGCGGCCGCTGCGGCGGCATTCGGCGTGGAGCCCATTCCCGCTTCGTTGGAGAACATACCCCGCTGAAAACCCGCAGTGAGAGCCTGGCTAAGGGTGTAACCCAACGCGCCTGAAGCCGCTTCGCGCCAGCCGAACGCGCTTTGGAAAATGGTGACGATGACGTTCGGCACCTCGTCAATATGTATCGCGCATACCATCACGCTGGTGGACACCCACAGCAGCGCCATCAGCGGAACCAGCCATTGCATCAGGCGGGCAACCCCTTTGAGCCCGGTCACAATGGTCAGCAGGGTGAGAAGGGCAAGCGCGCCGCCCGTCAGCCACTCCGGGCAATTAAAGGCAAAGCGCAGCGCGTGGGCGACGGAATTTGCCTGAACGGTATTGAAAATAAGGCCATAGGCAATCAGCAAAAAGATCGAGAACAGAACGCCCATCCAGCGCATTCCCAACCCGCGAGCCATATACCAGGCGGGACCGCCGCGAAACTGACCTTTGCCGTCTTTTTCTTTGTAGAGTTGCGCAAGCGAGCATTCAGCAAAGGAGGTGGCCATACCGATAATCGCCGTCACCCACATCCAGAATACCGCGCCCGGACCGCCCGCGCCGATCGCCAGCGCGACACCGGCCAGGTTACCGCTGCCGACGCGCGCGGCAAGGCTAGTACAGAGCGCCTGAAACGATGTCAGGCCGCCCGGCTGTGGGGTGACGCTGTTTTTCAGACTTCTGCCAAATTTGCGGATATAGCGAAACTGAATCAGCCCGCTGCGCCACGTAAACCAGATACCTGCTCCAGAAAGCAGGTATATCATGATCGAACCCCAGAGGACTTCGTTAATAAAGAAAAAGAAATCAGGCACTAACGTCCCTCTTGTTGATGCCAAAGTGAATATGTAAGCGCTACCACTGAGTGTGCATGCTGTTACTTAGCAGCCTGTTAATATTCTGAGTTTATCATACTCTGCCTAAGCGCACTGTCTGCGGTTGCGCTGCCTCTCACTCGTGTTATCATCAGGGCAGACCGGTTACATCCCCCTAACAAGTAAACCTGTCATTTTTCCGCTGCTGGCAAGCTGTCGGTAGTGTGAATTATCCAGGGCACGTTAAAAGAGAAACACTATCATGACGGATAAATTGACCTCCCTTCGTCAGTTCACCACTGTCGTCGCTGACACCGGAGATATCGCGGCAATGAAGCTGTACCAGCCGCAGGATGCCACAACCAACCCTTCTCTGATCCTTAACGCCGCGCAGATCCCTGAGTATCGCAAACTGATCGACGAGGCGGTGACCTGGGCAAAAGCACAGAGCAATGACCGCGCGCAGCAGGTTGTGGATGCCACTGACAAACTGGCAGTGAACATCGGTCTGGAAATCCTGAAGCTCGTTCCTGGCCGTATCTCTACCGAAGTTGATGCTCGCCTGTCCTACGACACCGAAGCCTCTATCGCCAAAGCAAAACGCCTGATCAAACTGTACAACGATGCGGGCATCAGCAACGACCGTATCCTGATTAAACTGGCCTCTACCTGGCAGGGCATCCGCGCTGCTGAGCAGCTGGAAAAAGAAGGCATCAACTGTAACCTGACTCTGCTGTTCTCCTTCGCACAGGCGCGTGCATGTGCCGAAGCTGGCGTATACCTGATTTCTCCGTTCGTGGGCCGTATTCTGGACTGGTACAAAGCCAACACCGACAAGAAAGAGTACGCGGCGTCTGAAGATCCAGGCGTGATTTCTGTGACTGAAATCTACGAATACTACAAACAGCACGGCTATGAGACCGTTGTTATGGGCGCAAGCTTCCGTAACGTCGGCGAAATCATCGAGCTGGCTGGCTGTGACCGCCTGACCATCGCCCCTGCGCTGCTGAAAGAGCTGGCAGAAAGCGAAGGTGCTATCGAGCGTAAACTGTCTTACACTGGCGAAGTGAAAGCGCGCCCTGAGCGCATCACCGAGTCCGAGTTCCTGTGGCAGCACAACCAGGATCCAATGGCCGTAGATAAACTGGCGGACGGTATCCGTAAGTTTGCTATCGACCAGGAAAAACTGGAAAAAATGATCGGCGACCTGCTGTAATCATTCTGCGTGACCGGGTTCCCGGTCACGCGTCTTTCCCCCGCCTCTGTCTGAATTTTCTCTCTGCGTGTATCATTCCCTTTAATCAGTACTTTTTGAATGGAATGGATATGAATACCTTACGCATCGGCTTAGTGTCGATTTCTGACCGCGCCTCCAGCGGTGTTTATCAGGATAAAGGCATCCCTGCTCTGGAAGCGTGGCTGGGCAGCGCGCTCACTACCCCGTTTGAGATCCAGACTCGCCTGATCCCGGATGAGCAGCCGATCATTGAGCAAACCCTGTGTGAGCTGGTGGATGAGATGAGCTGCCACCTTGTGCTGACGACGGGCGGCACCGGCCCCGCGCGCCGCGATGTGACACCGGACGCGACGCTGGCTATCGCCGATCGTGAAATGCCGGGCTTCGGTGAACAGATGCGCCAGATCAGTCTACACTTTGTCCCGACGGCCATTCTTTCCCGTCAGGTCGGGGTGATCCGCAAACAGGCGCTGATCCTGAACCTGCCGGGGCAGCCGAAGTCGATAAAAGAGACGCTGGAAGGGGTAAAAGCCGAGGACGGAAGCGTTATCGTCCACGGTATCTTTGCAAGTGTACCGTATTGTATACAACTGCTTGACGGTCCGTACGTGGAAACTGACGGCAACGTGGTAGCAGCATTTCGCCCTAAAAGCGCTCGCCGCGAAACAATCTCCTGAAAATGATTAAAATGTGACATAAGCGCCAGCCGCAGTAGCGTGTAAATGGATTTACGATATAGTAATTTTTTCTTTACGATTGCTGTAAAAAATAATCCACAACACATGCACAATGGTTCGCTATGTCACATAATACCCGACCTCTGAATCGACAGGACTACAAAACCCTCACGCTCGCTGCCCTGGGCGGCGCGCTGGAGTTTTACGATTTCATCATCTTTGTCTTCTTCGCCGCCGTTGTGGGGGCGCTGTTTTTCCCGGCGGATATACCGGAATGGCTGCGTCAGGTGCAAACCTTCGGCATTTTCGCTGCCGGGTATCTGGCGCGTCCGCTGGGCGGCATTGTCATGGCGCACTTTGGCGATCTGGTTGGGCGCAAGAAGATGTTTACCCTCAGCATCCTGCTAATGGCCGTGCCGACGCTGGCGATTGGCCTTTTGCCTACCTATGAGTCGATGGGCATTATCGCCCCGTTATTGCTGCTGCTGATGCGTATTCTCCAGGGTGCGGCCATCGGCGGGGAAGTGCCTGGCGCCTGGGTGTTTGTCGCTGAGCATGTCCCGGTGCGCCGCATCGGCATTGCGTGTGGAACGCTGACCGCAGGGCTGACGATCGGGATCCTGCTTGGCTCCGTGGTTGCAACCATCATCAATACCAGCATGACGCAACAGGCCGTTCATGACTGGGGCTGGCGTATCCCGTTCCTGCTGGGCGGGGCGTTCGGGCTGGTGGCAATGTACCTGCGACGCTGGTTGCAGGAGACGCCAATATTTCTGGAAATGCAGCAGCGGAAGGCGCTGGCGCAAGAACTGCCGGTGAAAACCGTGGTGGTGCGGCATAAAAAAGCGGTAGTCGTGTCGATGCTTCTGACCTGGCTGCTGTCTGCGGGTATCGTGGTGGTCATTTTGATGTCGCCGGTCTGGCTGCAAAAACAGTACGGTTTTGCGCCTGCCGTGACGTTACAGGCGAACAGTATCGCGACAATTATGCTCTGCTTTGGCTGTCTGGCCGCCGGGCTGGCGGCGGATCGTTTCGGCGCCAGCGCGACCTTTATTGTCGGCAGCCTGCTGCTGGCCGCGTCGAGCTGGGCATTTTATCATCTTGCGGGCACCCATCCTGAACAGCTGTTCCTGCTGTACGGTGTCGTCGGGCTGTGCGTGGGCGTCGTTGGCGCCGTACCGTACGTAATGGTCCGCGCCTTCCCGCCGGAGGTACGCTTCACCGGGATCTCTTTCTCTTATAACGTCTCGTATGCCATTTTCGGTGGGCTAACGCCGATTGTGGTGACGGTGTTGATGGGGATGTCACCCCTTGCACCTGCGTGGTACGTGCTGGCGTTATCGCTGATGGGGCTGGTATTGGGGGTGTGGCTTCGCCAGTCAGAGGGACGTCGTGCCCGCGACGCGGGCACGACAGAGGGATCAGTGTTTTTCACCAATCGGTAGAATGGTGCGGTTGAATTGCTCGTTCAGCACTTCACCCATGGCCAGGTAGATTGCGCTTGCGCCGCAAACCAGACCGACCCAGCCGGCAACGTGAACGATGCCTTCGTTATCCGCCAGGTGACCAATGGCCAGCAGGGCGAACAGGACGGTCAGGCTCAGGAAGACGAATTGCAGTGCGCGGTTCGCCTTAAGGGTACCGAAGAACATGAACAGGGTGAACACGCCCCACAGTCCCAGGTACACGCCCAGGAAATGGGCGTTTGCCGCCTCTGCCAGGCCCATTTTAGGCATCAGCAGAATTGCGACCAGAGTCAGCCAGAAGGAACCGTAAGAGGTAAAGGCGGTTAAGCCGAAGGTGTTGCCTTTCTTATATTCCAGCAGGCCCGCAAAGATCTGTGCGATACCGCCGTAAAAAATGCCCATCGCCAGGATAATGCCGTCCATCGGGAACATCCCGATATTGTGCAGGTTCAGCAGAATGGTGGTCATGCCAAAACCCATCAGGCCCAGCGGAGCCGGATTAGCCAACTTAGTGTTGCCCATAAGTCCTCAAAAAATCATCATTAATATGGTGAAATGGTTAAACCCGCGCCAGTTCTCCCTGACGGGGCGCGGCATCATAATGGGCGGCATCGACGCCGTCTATGATCTCACCGGGGTGAAATTAAAAAATTTTTTATCCTTCCCCCTTGATGGATGCCGTTGTGACCCCATCTTGTAAGCAACCGCAGTGTGTGGACCTGAAAAAAATCAAATCTGGGCAGTTGAAAAAGCACGTTCTGCCCTTATTACAGGTACACAACCACATGTTGACTGAATTTTTAGTGGAGACGTTTAGATGGGTAAAATTATTGGTATCGACCTGGGTACTACCAACTCTTGTGTAGCGATTATGGATGGCACTACTGCACGTGTGCTGGAGAACGCCGAGGGCGATCGCACCACGCCTTCTATCATTGCTTATACCCAGGATGGTGAAACTCTGGTTGGTCAGCCGGCTAAACGTCAGGCAGTGACAAACCCGCAAAACACCCTGTTTGCGATCAAACGCCTGATTGGCCGCCGCTTCCAGGACGAAGAAGTTCAGCGTGACGTTTCCATCATGCCTTACAAAATCATCGCAGCCGATAACGGCGATGCATGGCTTGATGTGAAAGGCACCAAAACTGCACCTCCGCAGATCTCTGCTGAAGTGCTGAAGAAAATGAAGAAAACTGCGGAAGATTACCTGGGTGAACCGGTAACTGAAGCTGTTATCACCGTACCTGCTTACTTCAACGATGCTCAGCGTCAGGCAACCAAAGATGCTGGCCGTATCGCAGGCCTGGAAGTAAAACGTATCATCAACGAACCAACCGCAGCAGCACTGGCTTACGGTCTGGATAAAGAAGTTGGCAACCGTACTATCGCGGTTTACGACCTGGGTGGTGGTACCTTCGATATTTCTATTATCGAAATCGACGATGTTGACGGCGAAAAAACCTTCGAAGTTCTGGCAACCAACGGTGATACCCACCTGGGTGGTGAAGACTTCGATACCCGTCTGATCAACTACCTCGTTGACGAGTTCAAGAAAGATCAGGGCATTGACCTGCGTAACGACCCGCTGGCTATGCAGCGCCTGAAAGAAGCCGCTGAGAAAGCGAAGATCGAGCTGTCTTCCGCTCAGCAGACCGACGTGAACCTGCCGTACATCACTGCAGACGCGACCGGTCCAAAACACATGAACATCAAAGTGACCCGTGCGAAACTGGAAAGCCTGGTAGAAGACCTGGTGAACCGTTCTATCGAGCCACTGAAAGTTGCATTGCAGGACGCTGGCCTGTCCGTGTCTGACATTCAGGACGTTATCCTGGTAGGTGGTCAGACTCGTATGCCAATGGTTCAGAAGAAAGTGGCTGAATTCTTTGGTAAAGAGCCACGTAAAGACGTGAACCCGGACGAAGCGGTTGCTATCGGTGCTGCGGTTCAGGGTGGTGTACTGACCGGTGAAGTGAAAGACGTACTGCTGCTGGACGTTACCCCGCTGTCTCTGGGTATCGAAACCATGGGTGGCGTGATGACTCCGCTCATCAACAAAAACACCACTATCCCGACGAAACACAGCCAGGTGTTCTCTACCGCTGAAGACAACCAGTCTGCGGTAACCATCCATGTGATTCAGGGTGAGCGTAAGCGCGCGGCGGATAACAAATCTCTGGGTCAGTTCAACCTGGACGGTATTAACCCGGCACCACGCGGCATGCCACAGATCGAAGTCACCTTCGACATCGATGCTGACGGTATCCTGCACGTGTCTGCGAAAGACAAAAACAGCGGTAAAGAGCAGAAGATTACCATCAAGGCATCTTCTGGCCTGAACGAAGCGGAAATCGAAAAAATGGTTCGTGATGCCGAAGCTAACGCGGAATCCGACCGTAAGTTTGAAGAGCTGGTTCAGACCCGTAACCAGGGTGACCATCTGCTGCACAGCACCCGTAAGCAGGTTGAAGAAGCGGGCGATAAACTGCCAGCGGAAGACAAAACTGCAATCGAAACTGCACTGAGCGCGCTGGAAACGTCTCTGAAAGGCGAAGACAAAGCGGACATCGAAGCGAAGATGCAGGAGCTGGCACAGGTTTCTCAGAAGCTGATGGAAATCGCTCAGCAGCAGCACGCACAGCAGCAGGCGGGCGCTGATGCTTCGGCGAACAACGCGAAAGACGACGATGTTGTCGACGCTGAGTTCGAAGAAGTGAAAGACAAAAAATAATCGCCCTGATGCAGGGTAAGTAATCGGCACGGGCGTAGGAGAATTCTCCACGCCCGTGCTCGCATGTTAAGGGGCTTAAAAAAACCAATGGCAAAGCAAGACTATTACGAGATTTTAGGCGTTCCGAAAACTGCGGAAGAGCGTGAAATCAAAAAGGCGTATAAGCGCCTGGCCATGAAATTCCACCCTGACCGTAATCAGGGTGACAAAGAGGCTGAAGCCAAATTTAAAGAGATTAAAGAAGCCTACGAAGTCCTGACCGATGCACAAAAACGTGCGGCCTATGATCAATATGGTCACGCGGCCTTTGAACAGGGCGGCATGGGCGGCGGTGGATTTGGTGGCGGCGGCTTCGGCGGCGGCGCTGATTTCAGCGATATCTTTGGTGATGTATTTGGCGATATCTTCGGTGGCGGGCGTGGCCGTCAGCGCGCGGCGCGCGGCGCAGACCTGCGCTACAACATGGACCTGACGCTGGAAGAAGCGGTTCGCGGCGTCACCAAAGAGATCCGTATTCCGACGCTGGAAGAGTGTGACGTTTGCCACGGCAGCGGTGCGAAAGCGGGGACTCAGCCACAGACCTGCCCAACCTGTCACGGTTCCGGTCAGGTGCAGATGCGCCAGGGCTTCTTCGCGGTGCAGCAGGCCTGTCCGCACTGTCATGGTCGCGGTACGCTGATTAAAGATCCGTGCACCAAATGTCATGGTCACGGTCGCGTGGAGAAAACCAAAACGCTGTCCGTTAAGATCCCGGCAGGCGTCGATACGGGCGACCGCATCCGTCTGGCAGGTGAGGGTGAAGCCGGCGAGCACGGCGCACCGGCAGGCGATCTGTACGTTCAGGTTCAGGTGAAGCAGCACGCCATCTTCGAGCGTGAAGGTAACAACCTGTACTGTGAAGTGCCGATCAACTTTGCGATGGCGGCGCTGGGCGGCGAAATCGAAGTGCCGACGCTGGACGGTCGCGTTAACCTGAAAATCCCTGGCGAAACCCAGACCGGGAAACTGTTCCGCATGCGCGGCAAAGGCGTTAAATCCGTTCGCGGTGGCGCGCAGGGTGACCTGTTATGCCGCGTGGTCGTGGAAACGCCGGTCGGCCTGAACGATAAGCAGAAACAGCTGCTGAAAGAGCTTCAGGAAAGCTTTGGTGGCCCGACAGGTGAGAAAAACAGCCCGCGCTCCAAAAGCTTCTTCGATGGCGTCAAAAAATTCTTCGACGATTTAACCCGCTAACCCGCCAGCTGGTTACTATCATTTAAAGCCCGGAAGCGATTCCGGGCTTTTTGCTTTATAGCGTTATACCTCGGTTAAACTGAATCTATAACCAATATTAATCTGTTTTTACCGATCTGTTTGCGCTGATATTATGGTTTTACCGAGGTATTGTTGTAAAAGAGAGTTTAAACGTGAAATTACTACACCGTTTCTTTAGCAGTGAGGCATCCGGCGGCGTCATCCTGATTATTGCTGCTGCGGCTGCCATGCTGCTCGCCAATATGGGCATGACACGCGATCTCTATCACGCATTTCTGGAAACGCCCGTCGAGCTGAAGGTCGGGGCGCTGGAAATTAACAAGAACATGCTGCTGTGGATCAATGATGCGCTGATGGCGGTGTTCTTCCTGCTGGTGGGCCTGGAGGTTAAACGTGAGCTGGTGAGCGGTTCGCTTGCCAGCCGTCAGCGTGCGGCGTTTCCGGTGATCGCGGCGATTGGCGGGATGATCGTTCCGGCGTTGCTCTTTCTCGCATTTGCGTGGCAGGATCCGGTTGCTCGTGACGGCTGGGCGATCCCGGCCGCAACGGATATCGCGTTTGCGCTCGGGGTCTTAGCCTTGCTCGGTAGCCGCGTCCCGGTAGCACTGAAAATTTTCCTGATGGCGCTGGCGATTATCGATGATCTTGGCGCTATTGTGATTATCGCGCTGTTCTACACCAGCGATCTGTCCGTTCTGTCGCTGAGCGTGGCGGCCGTGGCTATTGCGGTGCTGGCGTTGCTGAACGTCTTCAACGTTCGACGCACGGGGATTTATATTCTGGTGGGGATGGTGCTGTGGACGGCGGTGCTGAAGTCTGGCGTGCATGCCACGCTGGCGGGCGTCATCGTTGGCTTCTTTATTCCGCTGAAGGAACAGGACGGCAAATCGCCTGCCAGACAGCTGGAGCATGTGCTTCATCCGTGGGTGGGTTTTATGATCCTGCCGCTGTTTGCGTTTGCCAACGCGGGTGTTTCCCTGGCCGGGGTTACCCTGGACGGACTCACCTCTGTGCTGCCGCTGGGTATCATCGCCGGTCTGTTTATTGGTAAGCCGCTGGGCATCAGCCTGTTCTGCTGGCTGGCGCTGAAGCTGAAGCTGGCGTCATTGCCAAACGGAACCACCTTTAGCCAGATTATGGCCGTTGGCGTGCTGTGCGGTATTGGATTCACCATGTCGATCTTTATCTCGACGCTGGCGTTTGGCGCAAGCGCGCCTGAGCTTATCGTCTGGGCGAAACTCGGCATTCTTATCGGGTCGTTCCTGGCCGCGGTTATGGGTTACACCTTGTTGAAGGTGAAGTTGTCCGGACAGGCTGTCCAGGCATAACAGGAAACCGGGAGAAGGGAAGCCTTCTCCCGATAAACTATCAGGGAGTGAAAACGTGATGTCTCATTTGAACTATAACCATCTCTATTACTTCTGGCATGTCTACAAGCAGGGCTCGGTCGTGGGTGCCGCAGAGGCGCTCTACCTGACGCCACAGACTATCACCGGGCAAATCAAAGCCCTGGAAGAGCGCTTGCAGGGAAAGCTTTTTAAGCGGAAAGGGCGTGGCATTGAGCCGAGCGAGCTGGGTGAACTGGTATTCCGCTATGCGGACAAGATGTTCACCCTGAGCCAGGAGATGCTGGATATCGTTAACTATCGCAAAGAGTCGAACCTGCTCTTTGACGTGGGCGTGGCGGATGCGTTGTCCAAACGGCTGGTAAGCGGTGTGCTGGATGCGGCGGTGGTGGAAGATGAACAGATACATTTACGCTGCTTTGAGTCCACTCACGAGATGCTGCTGGAACAGCTGAGCCAGCATAAGCTGGATATGATTATTTCGGATTGTCCTATCGATTCCACGCAGCAGGAAGGCTTGTTCTCGGTGAAAATTGGCGAATGCGGTGTCAGTTTCTGGTGCATCAATCCACCGCCGGAAAAACCGTTTCCGGCTTGCCTGGAAGAGCGCCGCTTGCTGGTTCCGGGGAGGCGGTCCATGCTCGGACGTAAGCTGCTGAACTGGTTTAACTCGCAGGGGCTAAACGTAGAAATTCTCGGTGAGTTCGACGATGCGGCGCTGATGAAAGCCTTTGGCGAGGCGCACAACGCTATCTTCGTTGCCCCGACGCTGTATGCGCACGATCTCTATTCAGACGACAAGATTACCGAGATTGGCAGGGTGGATAACGTGATGGAAGAGTATCACGCCATATTCGCCGAAAGGATGATTCAGCATCCGGCGGTGCAGCGAATCTGCAACCGGGACTACTCGGCGCTGTTTACGCCGCCGGCAATCTGAAGGCATAAAAAAACCCGCGTTAAGCGGGTTCTTTCAAACAAGCAACAACAAGTGGCGATTAAGCCAGTTTGTTGATCTGCGCGGTCAGGTTTGCTTTATGACGCGCTGCTTTGTTTTTGTGGATCAGACCTTTAGCAGCCTGACGATCCACGATTGGTTGCATTTCGTTAAATGCGTTCTGCGCTGCAGCTTTGTCGCCAGCTTCGATTGCTGCGTATACTTTCTTGATGAAAGTACGCATCATAGAGCGACGGCTTGCATTGTGCTTACGAGCCTTTTCAGACTGAACGGCACGTTTCTTAGCTGATTTGATATTAGCCAAGGTCCAACTCCCAAATATGATCTATGTGGACAATTCAAAGGCCGAGGAATATGCCCTCTATACCTTCTTTTGTCAATGGATTTGTGCAAATAAGCGCCGTTAATATGGCGACGCTACGTTACGTAGTGATGGCGCAGGATTCTACCAGCTTGTCGTTCGTGAATACAGCTTTTCGGCGTAAAAATCGCAGTTGGCGGGCAGATTTTTTTGCTGTGAAAGGTCAGCGTGATGAAATCATACGGCTTTCTGTTTAGCGTGAACAATCGCCGGTTAACCTTAACCGCTGTACAAGGTATACTTTGGCGATTTTCACTGTTTTGAGCCAGTCATGAAGCTGATACGCGGCATACATAATCTCAGTCAAGCCCCGCACGGGTGCGTGCTGACCATTGGTAATTTCGACGGCGTGCATCGTGGGCATCAGGCGCTGTTGCAGGGATTGCGTAAAGAAGGCGAGGCGCGAGGCCTGCCCGTCGTGGTGATGATTTTCGAGCCTCAGCCGCTGGAGCTGTTTGCAGGCGAGAAATCCCCCGCGCGGCTGACGCGTCTGCGTGAGAAGTTACGCTACCTGGCGGAGTCAGGGGTGGACTACGTCCTGTGTGTACGGTTCGACCGTCGTTTTGCCGCGCTGACCGCACAAAATTTTGTCAGCGACCTGTTGGTCAGGCAGCTTGGCGTGCAGTTTCTCGCCGTGGGCGATGATTTCCGCTTTGGCGCTGGTCGTCAGGGCGATTTCTTGTTATTACAGAAGGCTGGCCTGGAGTACGGGTTTGACGTCACCAGTACAATGACCTTCTGCGAGGGCGGCGTGCGCGTCAGCAGCACGGCGGTACGTCAGGCGCTGGCGAACGATGAACTGGACACGGCAGAAACGCTGCTGGGTCACCCGTTCACGATTTCAGGTCGCGTGGTCCATGGCGATGCGCTGGGCCGCACGATAGGTTTCCCGACGGCGAATATACCGCTGCGTCGTCAGGTCTCCCCGGTTAAAGGGGTCTATGCGGTGGAAGTGGCAGGACTGGGCGAGAAGCCTTTCTACGGCGTCGCCAACATTGGCACACGTCCAACGGTTGCCGGTGTGCGTCAACAGTTAGAAGTACACCTGCTGGACGTTGTAATGGACCTGTATGGTCGCCATATAGATGTGATACTGCGTAAAAAAATACGCAATGAACAGCGATTCGCTTCGCTGGATGAACTTAAGGCGCAAATCGCGCGAGATGAATTAACGGCCCGCGAGTTTTTTGGGCTTTAGAACCGGCTTAACTGCCTACGTGATAAATACGGAACCGAGAATCTGATGAGTGACTATAAATCAACCCTGAATTTGCCGGAAACAGGGTTCCCGATGCGCGGCGATCTCGCCAAGCGTGAACCGGGAATGCTGGCGCGTTGGACCGATGATGACCTGTACGGCATCATTCGTGCAGCCAAAAAAGGCAAAAAAACCTTCATTCTGCATGATGGCCCTCCATATGCGAATGGCAGCATTCATATTGGTCACTCTGTAAACAAGATTCTGAAAGACATTATCGTGAAGTCCAAAGGACTTGCGGGATATGACTCGCCTTACGTTCCGGGCTGGGACTGCCATGGTCTGCCAATCGAGCTGAAAGTGGAGCAAGAGTACGGAAAGCCGGGTGAGAAGTTCACCGCCGCAGAATTCCGCGCGAAGTGCCGCGAATACGCAGCCACCCAGGTTGACGGTCAGCGCGCTGACTTTATCCGTCTGGGCGTACTGGGCGACTGGTCGCATCCGTACCTGACCATGGATTTCAAAACCGAAGCCAACATCATCCGTGCGCTGGGTAAAATCATCGGTAACGGTCACCTGCACAAAGGCGCGAAGCCGGTGCACTGGTGCGTGGACTGCCGTTCTGCGCTGGCAGAAGCGGAAGTAGAGTATTACGACAAAACCTCGCCTTCTATCGACGTGGCGTTCGAAGCGGTCGATCAGGATGCGATCAAAGCTAAATTTGGTCTGCCTGGGGTAAGCGGTCCAGTCTCGCTGGTTATCTGGACAACTACCCCGTGGACGCTGCCTGCTAACCGCGCGATCTCCCTCTCTGGCGAGTTTGAGTATGCGCTGGTGCAGATTGATGGCCGTGCGGTTATCCTGGCGAAAGACCTGGTCGAAAGCGTACTGAAACGCGCGAACATCACCGATTACACCGTGCTGGGCACCGTAAAAGGCGACGCGCTGGAACTGATGCGCTTCAAACACCCATTCCTGGACTTCGACGTTCCGGCGATTCTGGGCGACCACGTAACGCTGGACGCGGGTACCGGTGCGGTACATACCGCCGGTGGCCACGGCCCTGACGACTACAACATCAGCCTGAAGTACGGTCTGGAAATCGCCAACCCGGTTGGGCCGGACGGCTCCTACCTGCCTGGCACCTACCCGGCGCTGGACGGCATCAACGTCTTCAAAGCGAACGACATTATTGTCGACATGCTGCGCACCAGCGGCGCGCTGCTGCACGTTGAAAAAATGCAGCACAGCTATCCGTGCTGCTGGCGTCACAAGACGCCAATCATCTTCCGTGCGACCCCGCAGTGGTTCGTCAGCATGGATCAGAAGGGCCTGCGCGAGCAGTCTCTGAAAGAGATCAAAGGCGTGCAGTGGATCCCGGACTGGGGCCAGGCGCGTATCGAATCCATGGTGGCTAACCGTCCTGACTGGTGTATCTCCCGTCAGCGCACCTGGGGCGTGCCGATGTCGCTGTTCGTGCACAAAGAGACGCAGGAACTGCATCCGAACACCCTGGAACTGATGGAAGAAGTGGCGAAACGCGTTGAAGTTGACGGCATTCAGGCGTGGTGGGATCTCGACGCCCGCGACATCCTGGGCGCGGACGCGGACAACTACGAGAAAGTGCCGGATACCCTGGACGTGTGGTTCGACTCCGGTTCAACCCATGCCTCTGTGGTTGACGTGCGCCCTGAGTTCGCCGGTCACGCTGCCGACATGTATCTCGAAGGCTCCGACCAACACCGCGGCTGGTTCATGTCATCCCTGATGATCTCCACCGCCATGAAGGGCAAAGCACCTTACCGTCAGGTACTGACTCACGGCTTCACCGTGGATGGTCAGGGCCGTAAGATGTCCAAGTCCATCGGTAACACCGTTTCGCCGCAGGACGTAATGAACAAGCTGGGCGCGGACATCCTGCGTCTGTGGGTAGCCTCTACCGACTACACCGGCGAAATGGCGGTGTCTGACGAGATCCTGAAGCGTGCTGCCGACAGCTATCGTCGTATCCGTAACACCGCGCGCTTCCTGCTGGCGAACCTGAACGGGTTCGATCCGGTAAAAGATATGGTGAAGCCGGAAGAGATGGTCGTGCTCGATCGCTGGGCGGTAGGCTGCGCGAAAGCGGCGCAGGAAGATATCCTGAAAGCGTATGAGTCTTACGATTTCCACGAAGTGGTGCAGCGCCTGATGCGCTTCTGCTCCATCGAGATGGGCTCGTTCTACCTCGACATCATTAAAGACCGTCAGTACACCGCGAAAGCGGACAGCGTGGCGCGCCGCAGCTGTCAGTCTGCGCTGTACCACATCGCAGAAGCGCTGGTGCGCTGGATGGCGCCGATCATGTCCTTCACCGCGGATGAAATCTGGGGTTACCTGCCGGGCGACCGTGAGAAGTATGTCTTCACCGGCGAGTGGTATGAAGGTCTGTTCGATCTCTCCAGCACCGAAGCGATGAACGATGCCTATTGGGACGAGCTGCTGAAAGTGCGTGGCGAAGTGAACAAGGTTATCGAGCAGGCGCGCGCTGACAAGAAAGTCGGTGGCTCTCTGGAAGCGACGGTGACCCTGTACGCAGAGCCTGAGCTGGCCGCGAAGCTGACCGCGCTGGGCGATGAATTACGATTTGTCCTGTTGACCTCCGGTGCGAAAGTTGCGGATTATGCCGAGGCGTCTGCTGATGCTCAGCAGAGCGAACTGCTCAAAGGACTGAAGGTCGCACTGAGCAAAGCCGACGGTGAGAAATGCCCGCGTTGCTGGCATTACACTACCGATGTCGGTCAGGTGGCGGAACACGCAGACATCTGCGGACGCTGTGTAAGCAACGTCGCCGGTGACGGCGAAAAACGTAAGTTTGCCTGATGAGTAAAACTCTCTGTTCAACAGGACTGCGCTGGCTGTGGCTGGTGGTAGTGGTGCTGATTATTGATTTGGGCAGCAAGTTCCTGATCCTCCAGAATTTCGCTCTGGGGGATACGGTCCCGCTGTTCCCGTCGCTTAACCTGCACTACGCCCGCAACTACGGTGCGGCGTTTAGTTTCCTTGCCGACAGCGGTGGCTGGCAGCGCTGGTTCTTCGCGGGTATCGCTATCGGTATCTGCGTCGTGCTGGCGGTGCTGATGTACCGCTCGAAGGCCACGCAAAAGCTGAATAACATCGCCTACGCGCTGATCATTGGCGGCGCGCTGGGTAACCTGTTTGACCGCCTGTGGCACGGCTTTGTGGTCGATATGATCGACTTCTACGTCGGCGACTGGCACTTCGCGACCTTTAACCTCGCCGATAGCGCAATATGCGTTGGTGCGGCGTTAATCGTGCTGGAAGGCTTCTTGCCTAAACCGGCTGCGAAAGAGCAGGCGTAACAAAACCAGCCGGGTGACGCGTAGCGATCCCGGCCTACAGAATTTGTGGCCCCCGTAGGCCCGGTAAGCGTAGCGCCACCGGGCAACAGGTGACCCAAAACAAGCGAGCAATTTGCATGTCTAAATCCGTACAGAGCAACAGCGCGGTTCTCGTTCACTTTACGCTGAAGCTGGATGACGGCTCTACGGCCGAATCCACCCGCAACAACGGCAAACCAGCCCTGTTTCGTCTTGGCGATACCTCCCTGTCTGAAGGTCTTGAGCAGCAGCTTCTCGGTCTGAAAGAGGGTGAGAAAAAAGCCTTTTCGCTGGAGCCGGATGCCGCGTTTGGCGTGCCAAGCCCGGATCTGATCCAGTACTTCTCCCGTCGTGAGTTTATGGACGCGGGTGAACCGGAGATCGGGGCAATTATGCTCTTTACCGCTATGGACGGCAGCGAAATGCCTGGCGTGATCCGCGAAATCAACGGCGACTCGATTACCGTTGACTTCAACCATCCGCTTGCCGGGCGCACTGTCCATTTTGATGTAGAAGTGCTGGAGATCGATCCGGCACTGGAGGCCTGAAATGCAGATCCTGTTGGCTAACCCGCGCGGTTTTTGCGCCGGTGTAGACCGCGCTATCAGCATTGTTGAAAACGCGCTGGAGATTTACGGCGCGCCGATTTACGTGCGTCACGAAGTGGTGCACAACCGCTACGTGGTGGACAGCCTGCGCGAGCGCGGCGCTATCTTCATTGAGCAGATTAGCGAAGTGCCGGACGGCGCGATCCTGATCTTCTCGGCCCACGGGGTGTCGCAGGCGGTGCGTAACGAAGCGAAAAGCCGTGACCTGACCGTTTTCGATGCCACCTGTCCGTTAGTGACTAAGGTGCATATGGAAGTGGCGCGCGCCAGCCGTCGCGGTGAAGAGTCAATTCTGATTGGTCACGCCGGTCACCCGGAAGTGGAAGGCACCATGGGCCAGTACAGCAACCCGGAAGGGGGCATGTATCTGGTTGAGTCACCGGAAGACGTCTTTACGCTGAATGTGAAAAACGAAGCCCGACTGTCGTTTATGACCCAGACGACGCTTTCCGTGGACGACACCTCAGACGTGATTGACGCCCTGCGCCAGCGCTTCCCGAAAATCGTCGGGCCGCGCAAAGATGATATCTGCTACGCAACCACCAACCGTCAGGAAGCCGTGCGCGCGCTGGCTGAACAGGCGGACGTGGTGCTGGTGGTCGGCTCGAAAAACTCCTCTAACTCTAACCGTCTGGCCGAACTGGCGCAGCGTATGGGGAAAGCGGCGTTTTTAATCGACGACGCAACGGACATTCAGGAAGCGTGGGTGAAAAACGCGGTCTGCGTCGGTGTTACCGCAGGCGCTTCAGCGCCGGATATTCTGGTGCAGAACGTCATTGCCCGCTTGCAAGAGCTGGGCGGTGGCGAAGCGGTGCCGCTGGAAGGCCGCGAAGAGAACATTGTCTTTGAAGTGCCGAAAGAGTTGCGTATTGACGCGCGAGAAGTGGAATAGTTCTTTATCTGATGAAAGGCCAGCACCTCCTGTGCTGGCTTTTTTTTTGCCCCAAACTTTATCGTGACGACAAAATCATGTCTTTTACTGATATTTAAGTCGGTTTCACGTTAAATTCTAATTATCGGTGTTTTCAGTTGGCAGGCTTTGCCAAGGCTGGTTAATCTGAAAACGGTTTACATCATTTTAACGTAAGAGAATAACTATGCATGATGCACAGATCCGCGTTGCTATTGCGGGCGCGGGTGGACGTATGGGTCGCCAGCTGATTCAGGCGGCACTACAGATGGATGGCGTGGCACTCGGCGCGGCGCTGGAGCGTGAGGGTTCATCCCTGCTGGGAGCCGATGCAGGCGAACTGGCGGGCGCGGGCAAGACAGGCGTAACCGTACAGAGCAGCCTTGAGGCAGTGAAAGAAGACTTTGATGTGTTCATCGACTTTACCCGTCCGGAAGGCACGCTGGCTCATCTGGCGTTTTGCCGTCAGCACGGTAAAGGGATGGTGATTGGTACCACTGGTTTCGATGATGCCGGTAAACAGGCCATTCAGGACGCAGCCACCGACATTGCGATTGTCTTCGCTGCGAACTTTAGCGTCGGCGTTAACGTCATGCTGAAACTGCTGGAAAAGGCAGCGAAGGTGATGGGCAATTATACCGACATTGAGATTGTTGAAGCACACCACCGCTATAAAGTTGATGCTCCATCAGGCACGGCGCTGGCGATGGGCGAAGCGATTGCTCATGCACTTGATAGGGATTTAAAAGAGTGCGCGGTCTATACCCGTGAAGGACATACCGGCGAACGCGTGCCCGGGACAATTGGTTTCGCAACCGTTCGTGCAGGCGATATCGTCGGTGAACATACGGCGATGTTCGCCGATATTGGCGAACGTGTTGAGATTACCCACAAAGCGTCAAGCCGCATGACGTTTGCGAATGGTGCAGTTCGCGCCGCTTTGTGGCTTAACGCGAAGGAAAAGGGTATTTTTGATATGCGAGATGTGCTTGATCTCAATAATTTGTAAGCGATATTACCCATCGTGATGTGGTTATTGCAGTCGTAATTACTTGATTGCATGGGGCAATAATTTATTGCCCTCTTATTTTATCCGTTTTAGATAAAAAATAATGCTTAGGCGGTATAAAGCTTATTGATGTGCCATTTTTCTGTGAAATATATGTAAATTTTGACCATCTGGTCCACTTTTTGTCACCCGCCTCCCTAAAATTCTAACAAACCTGCCGCGCAAGCGTTTTCCGGGATGATTTACCTGATCTTTTTGCCCATTAAATCCCATTCCAGATGCCAGGCTTGCAAAAGAATAAACAAAACTCCCGTTTTAAGTTGACTTTTACATGGCAAATCCCCAGAATGCCGCCGTTTGCCAAAAATCCGCTGGCAACACATTTGCATTGATCCATGATATGGTTATGAATTAATATGCAAATAAAGTGAGTGAATATTCTCTGGAGGGTGTTTTGATTAAGTCAGCGCTATTGGTTCTGGAAGACGGAACCCAGTTTATCGGTCGGGCCATAGGGGCAACGGGTTCGGCGGTTGGGGAAGTCGTTTTCAATACTTCAATGACCGGTTATCAAGAAATCCTCACTGATCCTTCCTATTCTCGCCAAATCGTTACTCTTACTTATCCTCATATCGGCAATGTCGGCACCAATGCGGCTGACGAAGAATCCTCTCAGGTACATGCGCAAGGCCTGGTCATTCGCGACCTGCCGCTGATTGCCAGCAACTTCCGCAACACCGAAGACCTCTCTTCTTACCTGAAGCGCCATAACATTGTGGCGATTGCCGATATCGATACCCGTAAGCTGACGCGTCTGCTGCGCGAGAAGGGCGCACAAAACGGTTGTATCATCGCAGGGGATAACCTCGATGCGACGCTGGCGCTGGAAAAAGCGAAAGCCTTCCCGGGTCTGAACGGTATGGACCTGGCGAAAGAAGTGACCACGGCGGAAGCCTACAGCTGGACGCAGGGTAGCTGGACGCTGGAAGGCGACCTGCCGGAAGCGAAACCGGAAAGCGAGCTGCCGTTCCACGTGGTGGCCTACGATTTTGGCGCCAAGCGCAACATCCTGCGTATGCTGGTTGACCGTGGCTGCCGCCTGACGGTCGTCCCGGCACAAACGTCTGCGGAAGATGTTCTGAAGATGAACCCGGACGGCATCTTCCTCTCTAACGGCCCTGGCGACCCGGCGCCGTGCGATTATGCCATCGCTGCCATCAAGTCCTTCCTGGAAACCGATATCCCGGTATTCGGCATCTGCCTCGGCCATCAGCTGCTGGCGCTGGCGAGCGGTGCGAACACCGTCAAGATGAAGTTCGGCCACCACGGTGGTAACCACCCGGTGAAAGATATCGATAACAACACGGTGATGATCACCGCACAAAACCACGGCTTCGCCGTCGATGAAGCGACGATGCCGGCTAACCTGCGCGTGACCCATAAGTCGCTGTTCGATGGTACCTTGCAGGGTATCCATCGTACCGATAAGCCAGCGTTCAGCTTCCAGGGCCACCCGGAAGCGAGCCCGGGCCCGCACGACGCCGCGCCGCTGTTCGATCACTTCATCGAACTTATCGAGCAATACCGTAAGACCGCTAAATAATCAGGAGCTGAGAAGACCATGCCAAAACGTACAGACATAAAAAGCATCCTGATCCTTGGCGCTGGCCCGATCGTTATCGGCCAGGCCTGTGAATTTGACTACTCTGGCGCGCAGGCGTGTAAAGCCCTGCGTGAAGAGGGTTACCGCGTTATCCTGGTGAACTCTAACCCGGCGACCATCATGACCGACCCGGAAATGGCTGATGCAACCTACATTGAGCCGATTCACTGGGAAGTGGTACGCAAAATTATCGAGAAAGAGCGTCCGGACGCGGTGCTGCCGACCATGGGCGGCCAGACGGCGCTGAACTGTGCGCTGGAGCTGGAGCGTCAGGGCGTGCTGGAAGAGTTCGGCGTGACCATGATCGGTGCGACCGCCGACGCGATTGATAAAGCAGAAGACCGTCGCCGCTTCGACGTGGCAATGAAAAAAATTGGCCTTGATACCGCGCGTTCCGGTATCGCGCACAATATGGAAGAAGCGCTGGCCGTTGCGGCTGAAGTGGGCTATCCGTGCATCATCCGTCCATCGTTCACCATGGGCGGCACCGGCGGCGGCATTGCCTACAACCGCGAAGAGTTTGAAGAGATTTGTGAGCGCGGCCTGGATCTCTCCCCAACCAAAGAGCTGCTGATTGATGAATCGCTGATTGGCTGGAAAGAGTACGAGATGGAAGTGGTGCGTGATAAAAACGACAACTGCATCATCGTCTGCTCCATCGAAAACTTCGACGCGATGGGGATCCACACCGGCGACTCTATCACCGTTGCGCCAGCTCAGACGCTGACCGACAAAGAGTACCAAATCATGCGTAACGCCTCGATGGCGGTACTGCGTGAAATCGGCGTGGAAACCGGCGGTTCTAACGTGCAGTTCTCGGTGAACCCGAAAACCGGCCGTCTGATTGTTATCGAAATGAACCCGCGCGTGTCCCGTTCCTCCGCGCTGGCCTCTAAAGCGACCGGCTTCCCGATTGCGAAAGTGGCGGCGAAACTGGCGGTGGGTTATACCCTCGACGAGCTGATGAACGACATCACCGGTGGCCGCACCCCTGCGTCCTTCGAGCCGTCCATCGACTACGTTGTGACTAAAATTCCACGCTTCAACTTCGAGAAATTTGCCGGCGCCAACGACCGCCTGACCACCCAGATGAAATCCGTCGGTGAAGTGATGGCGATTGGCCGCACGCAGCAGGAATCCCTGCAGAAAGCGCTGCGCGGCCTCGAAGTGGGCGCGACCGGCTTTGACCCGAAAGTGAGCCTGGACGACCCTGAAGCGCTGACCAAAATCCGCCGCGAGCTGAAAGACGCGGGTGCGGAGCGCATCTGGTACATCGCCGACGCCTTCCGTGCCGGCCTGTCCGTCGACGGCGTGTTCAACCTGACCAACATCGACCGCTGGTTCCTGGTACAGATTGAAGAGCTGGTGCGTCTGGAAGAGAAAGTGGCTGAGCTGGGCATCAACGGCCTGGACGCAGACTTCCTGCGCATGCTGAAGCGTAAAGGCTTCGCCGATGCGCGTCTGGCTAAGCTGGCGGGCGTGCGCGAAGCGGAGATCCGCAAGCTGCGCGACCAGTATGACCTGCATCCGGTTTACAAGCGCGTGGACACCTGTGCGGCAGAGTTCTCGACCGATACCGCGTACATGTACTCCACCTATGAAGACGAGTGCGAAGCGAACCCGTCCGTCGACCGCGACAAGATTATGGTGCTGGGCGGCGGTCCAAACCGTATCGGCCAGGGCATCGAGTTTGACTACTGCTGCGTACACGCCTCTCTGGCGCTGCGCGAAGACGGTTACGAGACCATCATGGTCAACTGTAACCCGGAAACCGTCTCGACCGACTACGATACCTCCGACCGCCTCTACTTCGAGCCGGTTACCCTGGAGGACGTGCTGGAAATCGTGCGCATCGAGAAGCCAAAAGGCGTGATCGTGCAGTACGGCGGCCAGACTCCGCTGAAGCTGGCGCGCGCGCTGGAAGCAGCAGGTGTACCGGTTATCGGCACCAGCCCGGATGCGATTGACCGTGCGGAAGACCGCGAGCGTTTCCAGCAGGCGGTTGACCGTCTCAAGCTGAAACAGCCGGCGAACGCCACCGTGACCGCGATTGAAATGGCCGTTGAGAAAGCGAAAGAGATCGGCTACCCGCTGGTGGTGCGTCCATCCTACGTACTGGGCGGCCGCGCGATGGAAATCGTCTACGACGAAGCGGACCTGCGTCGCTACTTCCAGACGGCGGTGAGCGTTTCCAACGATGCGCCAGTGCTGCTCGACCGCTTCCTCGACGACGCGGTTGAAGTCGACGTGGATGCCATCTGCGACGGCGAAATGGTGCTGATTGGCGGCATCATGGAGCACATCGAGCAGGCGGGCGTGCACTCGGGTGACTCCGCCTGTTCTCTGCCAGCGTACACCCTGAGCCAGGAGATTCAGGACGTGATGCGCCAGCAGGTGCAGAAGCTGGCCTTCGAGCTTCAGGTTCGCGGCCTGATGAACGTTCAGTTCGCGGTAAAAGACAACGAAGTCTATCTGATTGAAGTCAACCCGCGTGCGGCGCGTACCGTACCGTTTGTCTCTAAAGCGACCGGTATTCCGCTGGCGAAAGTGGCGGCGCGCGTGATGGCTGGCCAGACGCTGGCTCAGCAGGGCGTCACGAAAGAAATCATCCCGCCGTACTACTCGGTGAAAGAGGTGGTGCTGCCGTTCAACAAATTCCCGGGCGTTGACCCGCTGTTAGGGCCAGAGATGCGCTCTACCGGGGAAGTAATGGGCGTGGGCCGCACCTTCGCAGAAGCGTTTGCGAAAGCGCAGCTGGGCAGTAGCTCCACCATGAGAAAATCTGGCCGTGCGCTGCTCTCCGTTCGCGAAGGCGATAAAGAGCGCGTGGTTGACCTGGCCGCCAAGCTGCTGAAACAGGGCTTCGAGCTGGACGCCACTCACGGTACGGCGATTGTGTTGGGTGAAGCGGGTATCAACCCGCGTCTGGTGAACAAAGTGCATGAAGGTCGTCCGCACATTCAGGATCGTATCAAGAATGGCGAATATACCTACATCATCAACACCACCGCAGGACGCCAGGCGATTGAAGACTCCAAGCTGATTCGCCGCAGCGCGCTGCAATACAAAGTGCACTACGACACCACCCTGAACGGCGGTTTCGCAACAGCGATGGCGCTGAATGCGGATGCCACCGAGAAGGTGATTTCGGTGCAGGAAATGCACGCGCAGATTAGCAAGTAACCCCCATTGCCCGGTACCGTTCGGTTACCGGGCAATTTTCCCATCTTAAGAACCTTCTGGTTTTTCATCCGCTTTCAGTCAGTTAGCCTAAAATAGTTAGGTCGATAACGAAAATTCAACTGAGAGCAGGGGAATACACCATGCAAAATAAATTACTGATCGCTTCCGTTCTGGCTGCCACCGCAATGTTCACCGTGGCGGGCTGTTCGTCCAATCAGGCCGTAAAAACCACCGATGGCAAAACGATTGTTACTGACGGGAAACCGCAGGTGGATGACGATACCGGTCTGGTATCGTACAAAAACGCCGAAACCGGTCAAACTGAACAGATTAACCGCGACCAGGTTAAATCAATGGGTGAGCTGGATAACTAAAAAAAAGCAGTGGCACATGCCACTGCTTTTTTGCTTCAGAATGATCGATTACCACCGATGGTTTAACAAAATATGACCGCCGTATGCGGCATAGCTGTTTTCACCCCATTCGCCGCTGGCTCGCAGGGAGATTGTCGTGGTTTCGTTCAGGTTGCCGGTTACGCCCAGCTCTAACTGACCACGATCTTCCGGCGTATCGTTGCTGACGGTCTCGTCGTTGAATGCCAGATCGTTTTGACCAGCACCTTTCAACCAGTTAACCGCGACGTACGGCTGCCAGGCCTTGACGTCCTTCTGCTGGAAGTAGCTTGCTTTAACGCCGAGACGACCAAAGACGCTGTCGTTGTCCAGGGTAGTGACGCGTACGCCGTCGCGATCGGTATGATTTTCCTGATCGAGATAGCTGTAGATCACCTGCGCCTGCGGCTCGATCTTCCAGGTACGTTCATTTTCTGACTGGATAACCCACGCGTGGCCGACTTCAACAGACGCGGCGAAACCTTCGCTATCGTAGTCTTCGTCGTTGCGGTTGCTGGTGACTTTGTTGTTGTACCAGCTGTATGCGGCCCAGGTATCAACGTAGCTGCCCAGACGTAATTTCTGATCTTCCTGCCAGGTGGCGTAAAGCCCAACATTGAAACCATCAACCTTACCCTGAGCGTCACGCACGTTGTGCTTCGCATCAGAGTGGGTCTTCGCCTGGCCTGCACCGAACATCCCGCCAGCACGCAGGATACCGTTATCCATTGGCTTGCTCATGAAATCGCTGCCGACTTGCAGTACGGTCGTGGTGGTGTCATAGCTGACTTTATCGCCACCCGCATCGTTCTCGTGATAGCGACCCTTAACGTACATCCAGGTGTTCAGGTCGTCTTCATTGCGGAAGGTGATCTGGTCGCGATCGTCACGTTTATGCAGGAACATGCCCTGTGCGGCAAGGTAGTTGCCTAAGTAAGCACCCACTTCAGGCGCCATGACTTCCGGCGCATTGTTACCGCCGTTGTCAGTGCTACCGCCGTTGTCGGTGTTGCCGCCGTTGTCAGTGTTACCGCCGTTGTCGGTGTTACCACCGTTGTCGGTGTTACCGCCGTTATCGGTGTTGCCGCCGTTGTCAGTGTTACCGCCGTTATCGGTGTTACCGCCGTTATCGGTGTTACCGCCGTTATCGGTGTTGCCGCCGTTATCGGTGTTGCCGCCGTTATCGGTGTTGCCGCCATCATCGGTATTGCCACCGTCATCGGTGTCGTCAGAAGGATCATCAGAAGGCGTCGCCTTTGATTCCAGATACCAGTTGCCGTCACTGTGCTGGTATAGGTTATATTCCCAGGCGCCTGCGACGACCGGTTTTGCCAGCGTCAGTTGGGCTTCGGAACTGCCGCCGATGCTGACAATTTCCATACCGTTAATGGTTTGCGCGCCTGCGCCGCCAATGTTGGTAATGCTGACGCCGGACTGACCGAAGCTGCTGCCCGTAATAGTGAGGTGGTCAGTTGGTGAATTATCTTCACCCAGGGTGCTGTTCATCACAATCTGGCTACCGTCAGAGCCGGTGTAGTCGCCATTAATCGTAAAATTATTGCCAACGCTATTATCAGCCGCACTGAGTAACAGCGTACCACCATTAGTCACGTTGCCGTTGATGGTATCGACGTCGGAAGCGCTGAGCGTGGAGTTACCCTGGACGGCATTCCATGCCGCCAGCGTACCGCCGCTAAGAACTGCGATGTTGTTGTTCACTTCGCCTGCGGTGGCAAAGGTCGCGCCATTTTCAACGGTAACAGTGGCGTTACTGCCCTTGACGCCGAGCGTTGCGCCGGTGGAGACCAGCGTGGTGCCGCCGTGCAGAACCGTATCCCCTTTGTAGCTATTTTTGCCCGTCAGGGTCAGGGTGTTGGAGTCTACTTTTTCGACGTTACCGCTACCGGTCATGTCGGTGGCGAAAGTGAAATCGCTACCCTGATTGAAAATGACGGTACCGTTGTTGGTGATCCCACCGCTGAGCGTCGCAGTTTTTTCGCCATCGCCCAGTTGCAGCGAGGCGTGTTTGGCCACCCGCGTATTACCGGTGTTGGATACTTCGCCCGCCAGGGTTAACGCGCCCTTGTCTATCATCAAGGAGTCGCCAGAGCCAATAATGTCAATATCGCCCGACAGCGCCCAGTTTTCGCCGTTCATTGTGACGCTGGCAAAACCGTCCCCTTCATTCAGACCCACAAAATTGCTGTCTTCTGTACCGGTGCCGATCAGAGTGAGGGTGTTTCCCGTGGAATTGGTGGAAATAACGTCACCGACAAGGACGGAACCCGTATCAAGCACCAGCGTGTTATTTTTATTGCTGGCAAACATAATAGCGGCTGTATTACCACTAATCGTTCCGCTATTCTTGATATCCAATTTTGCAGTATCTTTTACATTGATACCGTTCTCGGTTCCCTGCACAAGGGCATTGTTAGTAAGCTTGGTGTTGCCATTAGTTGCCGTAATAGCATCACCATTTGTACCGATAATTGCGCCACTGTTATTAATGCCAATACCATACCGAGTACTTAGACCCGTTTTTCCTTTTATCATTCCGTTGCTGGTATTGATAATGTTTACTGCGGAAGAGTTTTCGCCGACAAACATGCCATTTTCCGCACCGATAATATTTCCACTGTTATTAAAATCACCGAGCATTGACTGAATATTAACAGCATTCGCGGTGGTGGAGGAAATGGTTGCACCGATGTCGTTATTAATTAAAATGCGCTGTTCACCAGTATTAATATCCAGGCCATTTCCCGTGCCAGAAATATTGCCATAATTAGTGGTAGTAGTGGTAGTAAACCCAGTGACAGACACCGCCGCTTCACTACCCGCGGAGGATATCGTCACGTCTTTATTAATAACATATTCAGCATCGGCTGAAAAATCTTGAGGGACAGAGGTTGATTGATCAATGATTGCAGAAAATGCAACCGCGGGGGTGCATATCAACAAAGCAGGAAATATCTTCCCTAGAGTTTTGGTTGTATTATTTAATTTGAAGAATTTTTTGCTCATGTACACATCCATTTGAGTGAGAAGGAACATCAGATAACGTGTGTAAAACGTATATTGACTATCTTTAAGGTTGAGCTCAAAACAAAAAAGCATAAAATTATTATTTTTTCAATGAGTTATGTACAGGTTGATTTATTAAAATATGACTTAAGATAATCTAAAAATATTCGTTAAAAATATGAGTCTGCATAATCATTTTGCAGGGTTAATTCGTCGCTAGCGTGGTGCTCCTTCTTTCGCGTCAGTCGCGTTTGTATGGCGACAAAGGTTGCCAATCCTTGCGATTTACTTTGAAGCGGTCGTTAGCCTCTTTCAGTTGGGGGGGGAACTGTCTACACTCATTGCTACAAGAAAAGCAGAAGACAGGCATATTCATGGTTCTGATAATTTATGCGCACCCCTATCCGCAGCATTCGCATGCGAATAAGCGGATGCTTGAGCAGGCAAGGACGCTCGAAAACGTAGAGATACGTTCCCTCTATCAACTCTATCCTGATTTTAATATCGATGTCGCCGCCGAACAGGAGGCGCTCTCTCGTGCCGATTTGATCGTCTGGCAGCATCCGATGCAGTGGTACAGCACCCCTCCGCTGCTGAAATTGTGGATCGACAAAGTTTTCTCCCACGGTTGGGCATACGGACACAACGGCAACGCGCTTCATGGCAAAAGCCTGATGTGGGCTGTTACCACCGGCGGGGGGGAAAGCCATTTTGAGATTGGCGCCTTCCCCGGATTTGACGTGCTGGCGCAGCCGCTCCAGGCTACTGCCCTTTACTGCGGTCTGAACTGGCTTCCGCCTTTTGCGATGCACTGTACCTTTGTCTGCGACGATGAAACCTTGCAGGCGCAGGCTCGTCACTACAAACAACGCTTACTTGAGTGGCAGGAGACGCACAATGGATAGCCATACGCTGATACAGGCGCTGATTTATCTTGGCGCGGCGGCATTAATTGTGCCCGTGGCGGTTCGTCTGGGGCTGGGCTCGGTGCTCGGCTATCTGATTGCCGGGTGTGTAATTGGCCCCTGGGGTTTTCGGCTGGTGACGGATGCCGAGTCGATCCTGCATTTTGCGGAGATCGGCGTGGTGCTTATGCTGTTCGTGATTGGCCTGGAGTTGGATCCGCAGCGGCTGTGGAAACTGCGCGCCTCGGTGTTTGGCGGAGGTGCTCTGCAAATGCTGGCCTGCGGTCTGCTGTTGGGCGGGTTCTGCATTCTGCTCGGGATGGAGTGGAAAGTCGCGGAGTTGATCGGCATGACGCTGGCGCTCTCCTCGACGGCTATTGCCATGCAGGCTATGAACGAGCGTAACCTGACGGTGTCGCAAATGGGGCGCAGCACCTTCTCCGTACTGTTGTTCCAGGATATTGCCGCCATCCCGCTGGTGGCGATGATCCCGCTGCTGGCAACCAGCGGCGCATCAACGACGCTGGGGGCATTTGCCTTATCAGCGCTGAAGGTTGTTGGTGCGCTGGCGCTGGTTGTTCTGCTTGGTCGCTACGTAACGCGTCCGCTGCTGCGCTTTGTTGCTCGCTCTGGCCTGCGCGAAGTCTTCAGCGCCGTTGCGTTATTCCTGGTGTTTGGTTTTGGATTGCTGCTTGAAGAGGCCGGGCTGTCGATGGCAATGGGCGCCTTCCTCGCGGGGGTCTTACTGGCTAGCTCCGAATACCGTCACGCGCTGGAAAGCGATATCGAGCCGTTTAAAGGATTGCTGCTGGGGCTGTTTTTCATCGGCGTCGGGATGTCTATCGACTTCGGGACGCTGGTGACCCATCCGCTGCGCATCATCATTCTGCTGGTAGGTTTCCTGGTCATTAAAATGGCGATGCTGTGGCTGATCGCCCGCCCGTTAAACGTGCCAAAACCGCAGCGCCGCTGGTTTGCCGTGCTGCTGGGGCAGGGGAGTGAGTTTGCTTTCGTGGTCTTTGGCGCAGCGCAGATGGCAAATGTACTCGATCCGGAATGGGCAAAAGCGCTGACGCTGGCGGTTGCGCTGTCGATGGCCGCAACGCCGATCCTGCTGGTGTTGCTGACGCGTCTGGAAAAAACGGGAAGCGAACAGGAACGAGAAGCCGATGAGATCGACGAGGAGCAGCCGCGGGTGATCATCGCCGGATTTGGCCGCTTCGGGCAGATTACCGGCCGTTTACTGCTCTCCAGCGGAGTCAAAATGGTTATCCTCGATCACGATCCTGACCATGTGGATACGCTGCGTAAATTCGATATGAAAGTATTTTACGGTGATGCGACCCGGGTTGATCTGCTGGAATCCGCCGGCGCGGCGAAGGCCGAGGTGCTGATTAACGCCATCGACGATCCAGAGACCAGTATGCAGATGGTTGAGCTGGTCAAAGAGCATTTTCCGCATCTGACCATTATCTCTCGTGCGCGCGATGTGGATCATTACATCCAGCTCCGTCAGGCGGGTGTGGCATCCCCTGAACGTGAAACCTTCGAAGGGGCGCTCAAATCTGGCCGCATGGCGCTTGAAAGCCTGGGACTTGGCGCGTATGAAGCGCGTGAGCGTGCCGATTTATTCCGCCGTTTTAACCATGAGATGGTGGAAGAGATGGTGGCGATGGCGAGCAGTACGGCAACCGAACGCGCTGCGGTGTTTAAACGCACCAGCACCATGCTGACGGAGATCATCAACGAGGATCGTAATCACCTGTCGCTGGTTCAGCGCCACGGCTGGCAAGGAACGGAAGAGGGCAAGCATACCGGTGATCCTGAGGATGAACCGGAGAGTAAACCCTCTGCGTGAAGTGGAGTTGCCAGCAATATTAAAAAATTTCTAATTCTTTACCCTGCCGCCAGTCGACGAAAGATTAAGCTTTCCGTATAGTGGCGGCAATTTTTTGCATCCGGGAAATTTTCAATGATCAGTCTGATTGCAGCGCTGGCGGTAGACCGCGTTATCGGCATGGAAAACGCCATGCCGTGGAACCTGCCTGCCGATCTCGCATGGTTTAAACGTACTACGTTAAACAAGCCGGTAGTGATGGGCCGCCTGACCTGGGAGTCGATTGGTCGTCCATTGCCGGGTCGTAAGAATATTGTGATCAGTAGCCAGCCGGGCACCGACGATCGCGTTCAGTGGGTTAAGTCCGTTGATGAAGCCATTGCCGCCTGCGGCGATGCCGAAGAGATCATGGTGATCGGCGGCGGGCGTGTGTATGAGCAGTTCCTGCCAAAAGCGCAGAAACTGTATCTGACGCACATTGATGCGGAAGTGGAAGGGGATACCCATTTCCCGGATTACGATCCGGACGAGTGGGAGTCTGTATTCAGTGAGTTTCACGATGCGGATGCGCAAAACTCACACAGCTACTGCTTCGAAATTCTGGAACGTCGTTAACGGTTTTATCCTCTCCCCGAAGGGAGAGGATAAACATCTTCAGGAGGCGACTGCCTCACCCTCGCCTAAGTCCAGCTGTCGGTTGGATGGCTGCACAAAGTAAGTTTTATCTTCCCAGCGTAAGCAGGTTAAATCCCCGCCCCAGCAGCATCCGGTATCCAGCGCGTAGATATTTTCCGGGGTGCCTTTTCCTTCCAGCGATGCCCAGTGCCCAAATACCACGCTGTATTCGTTTGTCACGGGGCCCGGAATGGCAAACCACGGCTTAAGCGGCGCAGGCGCATTTTCCGGCGTATCTTTGCAATACATATCCAGCTGTCCGTTCGGGAAGCAGTAGCGCATGCGCGTAAAGGCATTGGTGATAAAACGCAGTCGCGCCAGGCCGCTGAGATCATCACTCCAGTTATTTGGCATGTCGCCGTACATCGCATCGAGGAAGAACGGGTAGGAGTCGCTCGCCAGCACCGCTTCGGTGTCGCGCGCGCAGGTTTTTGCCGTCTCAAGATCCCACTGAGGCGTGATGCCGGCATGCGCCATCACCAGTTTTTTCTCTTCGTCAATCTGTAGCAGCGGCTGGCGACGCAGCCAGTTGAGCAACTCATCGGCATCCGGCGCTTCCAGCAGGGGGGTAATGCGATCTTTCGGCTTATTACGGCTGATCCCGGCGTATACGGCCAGCAGATGCAGATCGTGGTTGCCCAGCACCATGCGCACGCTGTCGCCCAGCGATTTGACATAGCGGAGAACGTCCAGGGAACCGGGACCGCGCGCCACTAAGTCGCCCGTCAGCCAGAGCGTATCCTGCCCGGGGGTGAAGTCGACCTGTTTTAATAATGCGATCAGTTCATCGTAGCAACCGTGAACGTCGCCAATCAGATATGTAGACATTAGATTAATGAATAAGTGTAGGTACGGCGAGACGGAATACGGGAATAGCAATGCGGAAAGCATTACCGTCGGCATCGACCATTTCGTAATGGCCCTGCATGGTACCCAGCGGCGTTTCAATTACCGCGCCGCTGGTGTACTGATACTCTTCGCCAGGGGCGATATGGGGTTGTTCACCGACCACACCTTCGCCCTGGACTTCAATTTCACGGCCATTGCCGTTGGTGATAAGCCAGTAGCGCCCGAGCAGTTGCACAGGCATCCGCCCCAGATTGCGAATGGTTACGGTATAAGCAAAGACAAAACGTTCTTCATCCGGTGTGGATTGGGACTCAATGTAGACGCTTTGAACCTGAACACAGACGCGGGGCGAATCAATCATGGCTTAGCTCTCCTTCGGCGGCGCATTGTCGCTGATGTAATTAGCCAGCTTGCAGTACTGCTCTACGGAAATATTTTCCGCACGCATTGCCGGGTCGATGCCCAACTCAGCTAACACGTCAACGGTAAACAGATTGCCAAGGCTGTTACGAATCGTTTTACGGCGCTGGTTAAAGGCTTCTGTCGTGATACGGCTCAGCACGCGCAGGTCTTTGACCGGGTACGGCATCGTTTTGTGCGGCACCAGGCGCACAACCGCAGAATCTACTTTTGGCGGTGGCGTGAACGCGGAAGGCGGTACTTCTAATACCGGGATCACGTTGCAGTAATATTGCGCCATCACGCTTAAACGACCATACGCTTTACTGTTCGGCCCTGCAACCAGACGGTTAACGACCTCTTTTTGCAACATGAAGTGCATGTCGGCAATGGCATCAGTATAGCTAAACAGATGGAACATCAGCGGGGTGGAGATGTTGTACGGCAGGTTACCGAACACGCGCAGCGGCTGTCCCATTTTTTCTGACAGTTCGCCAAAGTTCATGGTCATCGCATCCTGCTGATAAATCGTCAGCTTCGGCCCGAGGAACGGGTGCGTTTGCAGACGCGCGGCCAGATCGCGGTCGAGTTCGATAACGGTCAGTTCGTCGAGGCGTTCGCCTACCGGCTCGGTCAGCGCGGCAAGTCCCGGGCCGATTTCGACCATGGCCTGACCTTTCTGCGGATTAATGGCAGAAACGATACTGTCGATCACAAACTGATCGTTGAGGAAGTTTTGCCCGAAGCGTTTACGGGCTAAGTGGCCCTGATGGACTCGATTAGTCATTGAGTATTAACAATCATTTTGATGGCGAGATTAAGCGCCGTAATAAAACTGCCGACATCCGCTTTTCCCTGGCCTGCCAGATCCAGCGCAGTACCGTGGTCAACGGACGTTCGAATAAAGGGTAAACCGAGGGTGATATTCACCCCGCGGCCAAAGCCCTGGTATTTTAGCACGGGCAGACCCTGATCGTGGTACATCGCGAGTACGGCGTCGGCATTATCCAGGTATTTGGGCTGGAAAAGGGTGTCGGCAGGCAGAGGCCCGCTGAGGTTCATCCCCTTCGCCCGCATCTCCTCAAGCACCGGAATGATGGTGTCTATCTCTTCGGTGCCCATATGTCCGCCTTCACCCGCGTGCGGATTCAGGCCGCAAACCAGCACATGCGGCTGCGGAATGCCGAATTTGGTTTGCAGATCGTGATGCAAAATGCCAATGATCTCACGCAGGAGTTCAGGCGTAATGGCATCCGGAATGGCTTTGATCGGCAGGTGCGTTGTCACCAGCGCAACGCGCATTGCTTCGGTTGCCAGCATCATCACCACTTTCGGG
Organism: Enterobacter sp. MGH119; assembly: GCF_001037675.1. Lineage (NCBI taxonomy): Bacteria > Pseudomonadati > Pseudomonadota > Gammaproteobacteria > Enterobacterales > Enterobacteriaceae > Enterobacter > Enterobacter sp. MGH119. Next base: position 306,575 of record NZ_KQ089931.1, read on the forward strand.
CTGTGCGAACGCTCTTCGAAAAATTCGGTATGCCCGGTAAACGGAATGCCCGCGTCATTGATCACGCCTTTATGCACCGGACCGGTGATCAGGGCGGCAAATTCGCCCTGAAGGCAACCGTCACAGGCGCGCGCCAGCGTCTCGACAACGTAGTGGCCGTTTTCGGTGTGTAATTCGCCGGGGACAACAGGCGCACGGAGCGGAACAGAAAGCAGGGTGAGAGTACCAGACTGCTGCGGTGCGGGCTGTTGGCCTTCAACGTAAGGGAGGAGCGTTAAAGGCAGACCGAGCAAAGCTGCCCGGTCTTGTAACAGTGTTGCATCTGCACAGACAACCAACTCTACCGGCCAGCTGCGCTGGGCGAGCTGAACCACCAGGTCAGGCCCAATCCCGGCGGGTTCGCCGGGGGTGATCACAACACGATGCGGTTTCATCAGTTGCTCAACACTTTCACGTAAGCGCTGGCGCGTTGTTCCTGCATCCAGGTTGCGGCTTCTTCAGAGAACTTACGGTTAAACAGCATGCGATACGCGCGGTCTTTCTGCGCCGCGTCGGTTTTATCCACGTTGCGCGTGTCCATCAGCTGGATCAGATGCCAGCCGAAGGAGGAGTGTACCGGCGCGCTCATCTGGCCTTTATTCAGCTTCATTAACGCATCGCGGAAAGCCGGATCGTAAATATCAGCGGCCGCCCAACCCAGGTCACCGCCCTGGTTTGCAGAGCCAGGATCCTGAGAGAACTCTTTTGCTGCTTTATCGAAGGTGGTTTTACCGCTCTTGATGTCTGCGGCGATCTGTTCCAGCTTCGCACGGGCCTGATCGTCAGTCATGATCGGAGACGGCTTAAGCAGGATATGACGCGCATGCACTTCAGTAACCGAAATGTTCTGGCTCTGGCCGCGCAGGTCGTTCACTTTCAGAATGTGGAAGCCCACACCGGAACGGATTGGACCGACGATATCGCCTTTCTTCGCGGTGCTCAGCGCCTGGGCAAACAGGGATGGCAGCTCCTGAATACGCCCCCAGCCCATCTGGCCGCCTTTCAGCGCCTGCTGGTCAGCGGAATAGGTGATCGCCAGCTTGCCGAAGTCATCGCCATTACGCGCCTGCTCAACGATAGCGCGCGCCTGGCTTTCCGCCTCTGCCGCCTGATCGGAGGTTGGGTTTTCCGGCAGTGGGATCAGGATGTGGCTCAGGTTAAGCTCTGTGCTGGCATCATTCTGATTCCCCACCTGTTTTGCCAGGGCATCCACTTCCTGCGGCAGGATGGTGACGCGGCGACGGACTTCATTATTACGCACTTCTGAAATCAGCATCTCTTTACGGATCTGATTGCGGTAGGTGGCGTAGCTGATGCCGTCATAGGCGAGGCGGCTACGCATCTGGTCCGGGGTAATGTTGTTCTGCTTTGCAATGTTGGCGATCGCCTGATCGAGCTGCTCGTCAGAGATCTTCACACCCATTTTCTGGCCCATTTGCAGGACAATCTGATCCATGATCAAACGTTCCAGGATCTGGTGGCGCAGCGTAGCGTCATCCGGAAGTTGTTGACCTGCCTGGCCCGAGTTGAGCTTTACAGATTTCATCAAACCGTCAACGTCACTTTCAAGCACGACGCCGTTGTTAACCACAGCCGCGACTTTATCGACAACCTGTGGGGCCGCGAAGCTGGTATTCGCAACCATAGCGACACCGAGTAGCAGCGTTTTCCAGTTCTTCATACTTTTTCCATTTCAATTAACCGCAAAGCGGATTACGTTGTAAATCAAGCATATTACAATGAACTACGATACGGCAGAATGTTCGAGCGCAGCATCTGCTGCGTGCCCAGACCGTAGTTAGAACTCAGGCCGCGCAACTCGATATTAAAGCCAATCACGTTATCGTATTTGCCCTGACTGTTTTGCGTATCCCAACCGTTAAGTTTGCGTTCGTAACCGACACGTATTGCGTAACAGCAGGAGTTATATTGCAGACCCAGCATCTGGTCAGCAGGTTTTTGGGCATTCGTGTCATAGTAGTAGGCCCCGACGACTGACCAACGATCGGCAATCGGCCAGCTCGCGGCGGTACCCACCTGTGAAATACCGTCTTTGTATTGGTCTGTATTCGCATAGTTTGGCAGTGTCGCCTGGATATACTCCGGGCTGGCGTAACGGTACGTTAACTGCAACATGCGGTCTTCATCACGACGATATTCGATGGCAGCGCTGCCCGTCGCGATATTGTCCAGTCGTGTATCGTATTGAACACCACCGCGCAGACCCCAACGATCCGTCATGCGCCAGTAGGTGTCGCCTGCCCATACCAGTGAGCCCGTTTTGTTGTCTTTCTCCCAGTTAATGTCGTCATCACCGGTGCGAGACTCGGTGAAATAGTAGATTTGACCAACAGAAACGTTAAAACGTTCAACGGCAGCATCATCATATACGCGCGTTGTGACGCCGGTCGTTAACTGGTTAGCAGACGCAATACGGTCAAGGCCGCCGTAGGTACGGTCACGGAACAGGCCGCTGTAGTCTGATTGCAGGAAGGACGAGTCATAGTTTTGAATTTTGCTCTGATCGCGATAAGGCACATAAAGATACTGCATACGTGGCTCAAGCGTCTGGGTGTATCCATCCGCGAGAAGAGCCATATCACGTTCGAAAATCAGCTTCCCGTCCATTTTGAATTGCGGAAGCGTACGGTTTACCGATTCTTCAAGATCGGTGCCATAACGTTTGTTATACCAGTCCAGATTCTTCTGTTGGTAGTGGGTGGCCATCACTTTGGCTTCGGTATTCAGACTCGCCCAGTCGTTTGACCACGGCAGGTTGATCGTCGGCTCGATATGCAGACGCGTTGATTCCGGCATATCCGAGTTGGTGTTGACGAAATGGACCGCCTGAGCGTAAACGCGCGTGTCGAAAGGACCCACATCGTTCTGATACCAGTTCACGTCCAGCTGCGGCTCGGCACCATAGGTACTACGCGATTGCGTATCAAACACCTGGAACTGTTTGGTCGACACCGTCGCGTCAAAGTTCTCAATGGCGTAGCCCACGCTGAATTTCTGCGTGGCGTAACCGTCGGTACTGGAGCCGTATTTAGAATCAAAGTCGTTGAAGTAATACGGATCGCTGACTTTGGTGTAGTCGATGTTGAAGCGCCACACCTGATCCAATACCCCGGCGTGCTTCCAGTAGTACATCCAGCGGTGCTTATCACCTTCGCTCGGATGCTCGTCCTGGAAGACCTTATCTGATGGCAGATAATCAAATTCCATCAGACCCGCGCCCGCCTTGGTCAGATAGCGGAATTCGTTCTCCCACATGATGTTGCCGCGCTTATGGATATAGTGCGGCGTGATCGTGGCGTCCATGTTGGGCGCAATGTTCCAGTAGTACGGCAGGTAGAACTCAAAGTAGTTCGATGTGCTGTACTTGGCGTTCGGGATCAGGAAACCTGAACGACGTTTGTCACCCACGGGCAGTTGCAGGTAAGGACTATAGAAAATGGGCACCGGGCCGAGTTTAAAACGAGCGTTCCAGATCTCTGCAACCTGTTCTTCACGGTCGTGGATCACTTCACTGCCCACAACGCTCCAGGTATTTGACCCTGGCAAACAGGAGGTAAACGTGCCGTTTTCGAGAATGGTGTAGCGGTTTTCGCCGCGCTGCTTCATCAGGTCCGCGGTACCGCGCCCCTGACGACCGACCAGCTGGTAATCACCTTCCCAGACGTTGGTGTCTTTGGTATTCAGATTCGACCAGGCTTTCGGACCTTTCAGGATGACCTGATTGTCGTCATAGTGCACATTACCCAGCGCATCCACCGTACGGACAGGCGCCTGAGCACCTTCCGGTTGCTTCTGGTGCAATTGCACTTCGTCAGCAAGCAGGCGACTGTTGCCCTGGTTAATATCGACATTGCCCGTAAAGGTTGCATTGTCAGGATAATTACCTTTTGCGCTGTCGGCATTAATGGTGACGGGTAAGTCATTCGTATCGCCTTTCACCAGTGGGCGATTGTAACTTGGGACGCCAAGCATACACTGCGAGGCGAGATCGGCTGCGAGCCCCTGTTGGCTATACAGGGCGGTGCCAATCATTGTGGCCAGAAGGGTGGGGATACGTTTTTTCATACGTTGTATTTTATTGTTCCGTCATCAGTGGCTACGGCTTACAAACGCTCAGAGACTATCTTACTCATCAGCGCAGTACCAGCGTTAATCCTGCCCGTTTGCGCGCCAGAGTGTTAGGCTCGCTATCGAATGACGAGTATGATAATGCAAATTATAGGCGATGTCCCTCAATTGACCGTGGCGCGACCACTGTAATGATGGCGTTGCGTCGGCCAGGAACATGACCATTCGGGGAGTATATGCAGTATTGGGGTAAAATAATCGGCGTTGCGTTCGCAATTATTATGGGTGCCGGATTCTGGGGTGTCGTTCTTGGCCTCATTATCGGCCATATGTTTGATAAAGCACGCAGCCGCAAAATGGCCTGGTTTGCCAACCAGCGCGAGCGCCAGTCACTCTTCTTCTCCACCACCTTCGAGGTGATGGGGCACTTAACCAAATCAAAAGGGCGCGTAACGGAAGCCGATATTCAGGTGGCCAGCGTCTTTATGGATCGCATGAATCTGCACGGCGAATCCCGTATCGCGGCGCAGAATGCGTTCCGGATTGGTAAATCAGATAACTACCCGCTGCGTGAAAAAATGCGGCAGTTCCGTAGCATCTGTTTCGGGCGTTTTGATTTAATTCGGATGTTTCTGGAAATTCAAATCCAGGCCGCCTTCGCGGATGGTTCTCTGCATCCGAATGAACGGGACGTTTTATATGTGATTGCCGAAGAGCTGGGCATTTCCCGCATGCAGTTCGACCAGTTCCTGCGTATGATGCAGGGCGGCGCGCAGTTTGGCGGTGGTTATCAGCAACAGCACTCCTCCGGCGGCTGGCAGCAGGCGCAGCGTGGCCCTACGCTTGAAGATGCCTGCAACGTCCTCGGCGTGAAGCCGTCTGACGATGTCACGACCATCAAACGCGCCTATCGTAAGCTGATGAGCGAGCACCATCCGGATAAGCTGGTGGCGAAAGGCCTGCCGCCAGAGATGATGGAGATGGCGAAGCAAAAAGCGCAGGAAATTCAGAAAGCCTACGAGCTGATTAAAGAGCAGAAAGGTTTTAAATAAAAAATGGCCCGACACTGTCGGGCCATTTTTTCAGAAGTCCACCGGGGCTTTGAACGTCATGGCGTTGCCGAAAGCAGGGTGGGTAATGGTGAGCGTCTGCGCATGCAGTTGCAGGCGCGGCGCTAAGGCCAGCGCTTCTGGCGGCGCATAGAATCTGTCCCCCAGAATCGGGTGACCCATCGCAAGCATATGCACACGCAGCTGATGGGAGCGCCCGGTAATCGGCTTTAGCAGGACGCGCGCGGTGTTATCCGGCGCGTACTCCAGCACTTCATACTCGGTTTGCGCGGCCTTGCCGGTTTCATAACACACCTTCTGCTTTGGCCGGTTCGGCCAGTCGCAAATCAGCGGTAAATCCACCAGCCCTTCCGCCTGCGCCGGATGACCCCAGACGCGCGCGACATACTGCTTCTTCGGCTCGCGCTCGCGGAACTGACGCTTCAGCTCGCGTTCTGCCGCTTTATTCAGAGCCACCACAATCACGCCGCTGGTCGCCATATCCAGACGATGGACAGACTCGGCCTGAGGATAATCACGCTGGATACGCGTCATCACGCTGTCTTTATGCTCTTCCAGACGCCCCGGCACGGATAACAAGCCGCTCGGCTTGTTAACCACCATAATGTGCTCATCCTGATACAGAATGACCAGCCACGGATCCATCGGGGGATTGTAGGGCTCCATTACCATCTTGCGCTCCGCTTACTGATGCGTCACAACGATAAGACGCAGGGCGTCGAGACGCCACCCCGCCTGATTCAGGCTTTCCAGCACCTGCTGGCGATTGCTCTCAATAGCGGCCAGCTCATCGTCACGAATGTTCGGGTTCACCGCTTTCAACGCTTCCAGGCGCGACAGCTCGGCAGAAAGCTTCTCATCGGCTTCGCTACGCGCCGCATCGATCAGTTCTCTGGCCGCTTTTTCGGCCTGGGCTTCACCCAGTTGCAGAATGGCATGCACGTCCTGCTGCACCGCATTCACCAGCTTGCTGCCGGTATGGCGGTTCACCGCGCTCAGCTGACGGTTGAAGCTTTCAAACTCCACCTGACCGGCCAGGTTCGTACCGTTTTTATCCAGCAGCAGACGCACCGGGGTTGGCGGCAGGAAGCGGTTAAGCTGAAGCTGTTTCGGCGCCTGCGCTTCCACAACGTAGATCAGCTCCACCAGCAGCGTGCCCACAGGTAAGGCTTTGTTCTTCAACAGGGAGATGGTGCTGCTGCCGGTATCGCCTGAGAGGATCAGATCCAGGCCATTGCGGATCAGCGGGTGCTCCCAGGTGATGAACTGTGCGTCTTCGCGGGACAGCGCCACATCACGCTCAAAGGTGATGGTGCAGCCGTCTTCCGGCAGGCCCGGGAAATCCGGCACCAGCATATGATCGGACGGGGTCAGCACGATCATGTTCTCGCCGCGATCGTCCTGGTTAATGCCGACGATGTCGAACAGGTTCATGGAGAAGCTAATCAGGCTGGTGTCATCGTCCTGTTCTTCAATACTTTCGGCCAGCTGCTGCGCTTTTTCACCGCCGTTGGAGTGGATCTCCAGCAGGCGATCGCGCCCCTGCTCCAGCTGGGCTTTCAGCGCGTCGTGCTTCTCTCGACAGGATTTGATCAGCTCATCAAAGCCCTCGGTGTTTTCCGGCGCCGCAAGGTAACCGATCAGGTCTGCATGCACCTGATCGTAAATGGTGCGGCCGGTCGGGCAGGTATGTTCAAACGCATCCAGGCCTTCGTGGTACCAGCGAACCAGAACGGACTGGGCGGTTTTCTCCAGATACGGAACGTGGATCTGGATATCGTGCGCCTGACCGATACGATCCAGACGGCCGATACGCTGCTCAAGCAGATCTGGGTTAAACGGCAGATCGAACATCACCAGATTGCTGGCGAACTGGAAGTTACGGCCTTCAGAACCGATTTCGGAGCACAGCAGAACCTGCGCGCCGCTGTCCTCTTCACTAAACCACGCCGCAGCGCGGTCGCGCTCGATAATAGACATGCCTTCATGGAACACGGCGGCGCGAATACCTTCGCGCTCGCGCAGCACTTGTTCAAGTTGCAGGGCGGTGGCTGCCTTGGCGCAGATCACCAGCACCTTCCGGGAACGGTGCGCGGTCAGATAACCCATCAACCACTCCACGCGCGGATCGAAGTTCCACCAGGTGCCAGTGTCGCCTTCAAATTCCTGATAAATCTGCTCCGGATAGAGCATGTCGCGCGCGCGATCTTCCGCAGATTTACGGGTGCCCATAATGCCGGAGACTTTGATCGCCGTCTGGTACTGGGTCGGCAGCGGCAATTTGATGGTGTGCAGTTCGCGTTTCGGGAAGCCTTTTACACCGTTACGGGTGTTACGGAACAGCACGCGGCTGGTGCCGTGGCGGTCCATCAGCATGTCGATCAGCTCTTTACGCGCAGATCCCGCATTATCGCTGTCGCTGTTCGCGGCCTGAAGCAGCGGCTCAATATCCTGCTCGCCGATAAGATCGCTGAGGGTGTTAAGTTCATCATTAGAGAGACGATTACCGGCCAGCAGCAGCGCGACGGCGTCCGCCACCGGACGATAGTTTTTCTGCTCTTCAACAAACTGCTCAAAATCGTGGAAACGGTTCGGATCGAGCAGGCGCAGACGGGCGAAGTGGCTCTCAAGACCCAGCTGCTCCGGGGTGGCGGTCAGAAGCAGAACGCCTGGTACGCGCTCGGCAAGCTGCTCAATCGCCATGTATTCGCGGCTTGGCGCGTCCTCGCTCCAGACGAGGTGGTGTGCTTCGTCGACGACCATCAGATCCCATTCAGCGTCGCACAGATGCTCCAGGCGTTGCTTGCTGCGGCGCACGAAGTCCAGGGAACAAATGACCAACTGTTCGGTTTCAAACGGGTTGTCCGCGTCGTGCTGGGCTTCGGCATAGCGCTCGTCGTCGAACAGGGAGAAGCGCAGGTTAAAGCGGCGCAGCATCTCGACCAGCCACTGGTGTTGCAGCGTTTCCGGCACCACAATCAGCACGCGCTCGGCAGCGCCAGAGAGCAGCTGCTGGTGCAGGATCATGCCTGCTTCGATGGTTTTACCCAGGCCCACTTCGTCAGCCAGCAGCACGCGAGGCGCATGGCGACGGCCCACGTCATGGGCGATATTCAGCTGATGGGGAATAAGGCTGGTACGCTGACCGCGCAGGCCGCTCCACGGCATGCGGTACTGTTCACTCTGGAACTTACGCGCGCGGTAGCGCAGAGAGAAGCGATCCATTCGGTCGATTTGCCCGGCAAACAGACGGTCCTGCGGCTTGCTGAAAACCAGTTTGCTGTCGAGCAGCACTTCACGCAGGATAACATTCGTCTCGTCGGTATCAAGACGCGTACCGATGTAGGCGAGCAGTCCATTCTCTTCTTTTACGTCTTCAACCTTCAGCTGCCAGCCTTCGTGGCTGGTCACGGTGTCGCCCGGATTGAACATTACGCGGGTAACAGGGGAGTCATTGCGAGCGTACAGGCGGTTTTCACCGGTAGCAGGGAAAAGGAGGGTAACCATGCGCGCATCGACGGCAACGACGGTTCCTAATCCAAGTTCGCTTTCTGTATCGCTGATCCAGCGTTGACCAAGTGTAAAAGGCATAGTTGTTCGGCTCTAATCTTTAATTGCAGGCAATAGTTCGACCCCGTCAAAAAAGACGGTCATCGAAAAATGGGTCCGGGAATGGAAAGGGCGCTATGGTACTGGATGGCAACGGTTTCGTCACGCGTCAAAATAGCCCAAGTTGTCCTGTCACTAGTGTAGCAAAGTCGTCATTGATGAACGGTAAAATTCCCTCCGCAACCGGCTGAAGCTGGCGGGTCAGGTAGTGATCGTAATCAAGCGGAGACTGCTGGTAATCAACGGGTTCCGGGCCGTTAGTGGTCCAGACGTATTTGATCGTTCCCCGGTTCTGAAACTGCGGCGCACGGCCCCGGCGAACGTTCTCTTCATCCGCCAGCCGCGCGGCGCGTACGTGGGGAGGAACGTTACGTTGATATTCGGCCAGCGGGCGGCGCAGGCGCTTGCGATACACCAGTTGGTCATCCAGTTCACCCGCCATCAGGCTGGCGATGGTGTCGCGCACATAATCCTGATAAGGCTCATTACGGAACACCCGCAGGTAGAGCGTCTGCTGGAACTGCTGTGCCAGCGGCGTCCAGTCGGTGCGCACTGTCTCCAGCCCTTTAAACACCATCCGCTGCGTGTCACCTTCCTGAATCAGCCCGGCGTAGCGCTTCTTGCTGCCCTGGTCGGTTCCGCGAATGGTCGGCATTAAAAAGCGGGCAAAATGGGTTTCAAACTCCAGCTCTAACGCGCTGGTTAACCGCTCTTTTTGCAAACTTTCGCGCCACCAGTCGTTCACAAAGGCGACCAGATCTTTGCCGATTTGTGCGGCGTCGTCTTCCGAATGGGCGGCTTTCAGCCAGACAAAGGTGGAGTCTGTATCGCCATAAATCACATCATAGCCCCGGGATTCAATCAGCGCTTTGGTCTGGCGCATAATCTCGTGCCCGCGCATGGTGATGGACGACGCCAGACGGGGATCAAAGAAGCGGCAGGCACTGGTACCCAGCACGCCGTAAAAGGCGTTCATAATGATTTTCAGCGCCTGTGAGAGCGGCTTGTTGCCGTGGCGCTTGGCCTCATCGCGGCCGTGCCAGATGTTTCCCACAATTTCGGGCAGGCAGTGTTTTTCCCGCGAGAAGCGTGCTCCAAGAAAACCTTCGGTGCTGTGCGCATCGTCTGGCTGCGCCATCCCCTCCACCAGCCCCACCGGATCAATCAGAAACGTGCGGATAATGGACGGATACAGGCTTTTATAATCCAGCACCAGCACCGAGTCATACAGCCCGGGCCGTGAATCCATCACGTAACCGCCGGGGCTGGCCTGCGGCGGCACGTCGCCGAGGTTAGGGGCGACATAGCCCGCCCGGTGCATCCGCGGGAAATAGAGGTGGCTGAAGGCCGCTACCGAGCCGCCGTGCCTGTCGACCGCAAGGCCGTTCACCGTCGCCCGCTCCAGCAGGAAGGGCATGATCTCGGTTTTGTGGAAGATCTGCGTCACCAGCTCGCAATCTTTCAGGTTATAGGTGGCGAGCGCGGGTTTGTCTTCATTAAAGCGCCGGTCGATCTCGTCCATTCGGTCCCAGGGATTGTCGATGGATTTACCTTCGCCGAGCAGTTCCTGGGCGACCGCTTCCAGCGAGAAGGAAGAGAAGTTCCAGAAGGCGGATTTCAGCGCCTCGATGCCGTCGATAATCAGGCGACCATTGGCCTGCGCGAAGAAAATACCGTTCTTAAAACCATGCTCGCGCCACTCCAGCTCGCTGTTTCCGCGCCCCAGCATCAGCGGGATACGGTAACGCTCGGCATGTTTTTGCAGCACGCGCAGGTCAAACTGCACTACGTTCCAGCCGATCAGAACATCCGGATCGTGCTCGGCAAACCACTGGTTAAGCTTCTCCAGCAGTTGCGGGCGGCTGTTGACGTACTCCAGATTAAAATCCAGCGCGGACGCATCGCCGTTTGGCGGCCCGAGCATATAGACAACCCGCTGCCCACAGCCTTCCAGACCAATGCAGTACAGTTCGCCGTGGCGGGTGGTTTCGATATCCAGCGAGACCCACTTGAGCGGGGGGCGATAATTCGGGCTAGGCTTGAGGCGCGCGTTAACGATCCTGCCATTTTGCGCGGTGCCATCTACCCAGACGGGGGCGGTGATAAACCGCTCCATCAGAAAGCGTTCAGGCGGGCGAATGTCGGCCTCGTAAAGCGTCACGCCCGCTTCACGGAGCAGTTTTTCATAGCGCATTAACTGGCGATGGGCGCGGCAATAGAGGCCGTAAACCGGCTGGCGGTGGAAATCTTTCAGTTCAAGCGGGGTTATGCGCCAGCCGTTTTCGCCGCGCAGCATTTGTTTCACTTTCTCGACGTGAGCTTCAGGAATAAAGGCCACGGACTCCTGCGGCGGGAGCGTAACGTTTAGCGGGCCGTTGTCCGTTGCCAGCCAGAATTCAACCTCAGTACCCTGAGGGGTATCCCGCCAGTGTCTGGTCAGTAAAAAGCCTTCTTGCGCCTGCGTCACGGCGTTATCCCATAAAACAAAACCAGGCCTGATTATAGCCTGGTTGAGGGGTGTTTGCTGGGGTTTTATACAGTGCCTGTTCAGTCGGATGGCGCTGCGCTTATCCGGCCTAGAGGTTCCGCAGTCACGGTAAGCGCAGCGCCACCGGGCAAAGGTTTACTGCCCGTAGTAGGCTTTCGCACCGTGCTTACGCAGGTAATGCTTATCCAGCAGGGTTTGCTGCATGTCCGGCAGCTGCGGTGCCATCTGGCGGCAGAAGATCCCCATATAGGCGACTTCCTCCAGCACGATCGCGTTGTGCACAGCGTCCTCCGCGTTTTTACCCCAGGCAAACGGGCCGTGGGAGTGCACCAGCACGCCGGGCATTTGCGCCGCGTCGATTCCCTGTTTTTCGAAGGTTTCGACGATCACGTTCCCGGTTTCCCATTCGTACTCACCGTTGATCTCCGCATCGGTCATCAGACGCGTGCAGGGAATGGTGCCGTAAAAGTAGTCCGCGTGGGTGGTGCCGGTCGCCGGAATAGGCTGGCCCGCCTGCGCCCAGATGGTCGCGTGACGCGAATGGGTATGCACAATCCCACCGATGGTCGGGAAGGCCTGATACAGCAGGCGGTGAGTGGGCGTATCGGAGGAGGGCTTTTTATTGCCTTCAACCACTTCACCCGTTTCGATGCTGACCACCACCATGTCTTCTGCGGTCATTACCGTGTAATCCACGCCGGAAGGCTTGATCACGAACACCCCTTTTTCCCGGTCAACGGCGCTGACGTTGCCCCAGGTCAGGGTCACCAGGTTATGTTTTGGCAGCGCCAGGTTGGCTTCGAGTACCTGACGTTTGAGATCTTCTAACATTGTCGTCTCCTGCCGGATGGCGCTTCGCTTATCCGGCCTACAGAACCGTAGGCCCGGTAAACGAAGTGCCACCGGGCATTCAGGGCTTAGCGTTTTGAACCGTAATAGACTTCGTTCCAGCGCAGCGCGTCTTTAAAGGCTGGCAGACGGGTATCGTTATCAATCACGGTCAGTTCGATGTCGTGCAGCTCGGCAAACTGACGCATATCGTTCAGGTCAAGCGCGTGGCTGAATACGGTGTGGTGCGCGCCGCCGGCCAGGATCCAGGCTTCCGACGCGGTTGGCAGGTCAGGCTGCGCTTTCCACAAGGCGTTGGCGACCGGCAGTTTCGGCAGAGAATGCGGAGTTTCCACCGCATCGACGCAGTTCACCAGCAGGCGGAAACGGTCGCCGAGGTCGATCAGGCTGGCGTTAATGGCCGGGCCGGTACGGGTGTTGAAGATCAGACGGGCCGGATCCGCTTTGCCGCCAATGCCGAGGTACTGCACGTCGAGGATCGGTTTCTCTTCAACCGCGATGGATGGACACACTTCCAGCATGTGCGAGCCGAGCACCAGATCGTTGCCGTTCTCGAAGTGGTAGGTGTAGTCCTCCATAAAAGAGGTGCCGCCCTGTAGACCGGTCGACATCACCTTCATGATGCGAAGCAGAGCGGCAGTTTTCCAGTCGCCTTCGCCCGCAAAGCCGTAGCCCTGCTGCATCAGACGTTGTACCGCCAGACCCGGCAGCTGTTTCAGACCGTGGAGGTCTTCAAAGGTGGTGGTAAAAGCGTGGAAGCCGCCCTGTTCCAGGAAGCGCTTCATGCCCAGCTCGATGCGCGCCGCGTCCAGCACATTCTGGCGCTTGTCGCCGTTGATTTGTGCCGCAGGCGTCAGACGGTAGCTGCTTTCGTACTCGTCCACCAGCGCGTTAACGTCGCCATCGCTGATGTCATTCACCACCTGCACCAGGTCGCCCACCGCCCAGGTGTTGACGGAAAAGCCAAATTTAATCTGCGCGGCCACTTTATCACCGTCGGTGACCGCCACTTCGCGCATGTTGTCGCCGAAACGCACCACTTTCAGGTGACGGGTATCCTGCTTAGATACCGCCTGACGCATCCAGGAGCCAATGCGTTTTTGTGCCTGGCCATCCTGCCAGTGGCCGGTCACCACGGCATGCTGTTGACGCATGCGCGCGCCGATGAAGCCGAACTCGCGGCCGCCGTGCGCGGTCTGGTTCAGGTTCATGAAGTCCATGTCGATGCTGTCCCACGGCAGGGAGGCGTTGAACTGCGTGTGGAATTGCAACAGCGGTTTGTTGAGGATAGCCAGGCCGTTGATCCACATTTTGGCTGGCGAGAAGGTGTGCAGCCACACCACCAGGCCAGCGCATTTGTCATCGTAATTGGCATCGCGGCAAATGTTGGTGATTTCGTCCGGGGTAGTCCCCAGCGGCTTCAGCACCAGTTTGCACGGCAGTTTGGCTTCCGCGTTCAGCGCATTCACAACGTGCTCCGCGTGTTTCGTCACCTGCTGCAACGCTTCCGGTCCGTACAAATGCTGGCTGCCAATCACAAACCACACTTCATAATTATTAAAAATGGTCATTATCGTGTCCTTAATGTGTCAGGGTTGCCGTAGTGTCCGCGGTGCTTTTGGCCGGGGCGGCGACAGGGAGATAGTGAAGTTCGGCGCTTTTTGCCCATTGCTGGTAGCGCTGATAAAGCTGTTCAAAGCGTTGTGCCTGCTGAGTCTGCGGATGGAGCGTATTTTCGACGGCGCTCGCCATATGCTGTTGCGCGGTCGGGATATCCGCATGGACGCCTGCGGCCACGGCAGCGAAAATCGCGGCACCCAGCGCACAGCACTGATCGGAGGCCACAATTTGCAGCGGCCGGTTCAGCACGTCGCAGCAGGCCTGCATAATCACCGGATTTTTACGGGCGATCCCGCCCAGCGCCATCACGTTGTTCACGTCAATGCCCTGGTCGATGAAGCACTCCATGATGGCGCGCGCGCCGAACGCGGTGGCGGCGATCAGGCCGCCAAACAGCGCGGGCGCGTCGGTCGCGAGGTTGAGATCGGTAATCACTCCTTTCAGACGCTGGTTGGCAAACGGCGTACGACGGCCGTTGAACCAGTCCAGCACCACCGGCAGGTGGTCGAGAGACGGATTTTTTGCCCAGGCGTCGGTGAGCTGCGGCAGGAGCTGTTTTTTGCTCGCCGTAATCTGCGTTTTCAGTTCAGGATGCGCGGCAGCCAGCTGATCCAGCGGCCAGCCGAGCACGCGGCCAAACCAGGCATAGATATCACCGAAGGCGGACTGGCCCGCTTCAAGGCCGATAAAATCAGGCACCACGCTGCCGTCAACCTGACCGCAGATGCCTTTCACCGCGCGGTCGCCGACGCTGGCTTTATCTGCCGTCAGAATGTCACAGGTGGAGGTGCCGATAACTTTCACCAGCGTGTTGGGCTGCGCACCCGCGCCCACGGCCCCCATATGGCAGTCGAACGCGCCGCCGGAAATGGTCACGTTTTGCGGCAGACCGAGGCGTTTCGCCCACTCTTCGCAGAGCGTGCCGACCGGAATATCGGCGGTGAAGGTGTCGGTGAACAGCGGGTATGTCAGGTTTTTGTTGATGATCGGGTCGAGTTCATCGAAGAACGCTGCCGGAGGCAGACCACCCCAGCTGTCATGCCACAGCGATTTATGCCCGGCGCTGCAACGGCCGCGGCGAATATCCTGCGGACGCGTGGTGCCGGAGAGCAGGGCGGGAACCCAGTCGCACAGCTCAATCCATGACGCCGCTGCCTGTGCGACCGACGCGTCCGCGCGGGTAACGTGCAGGATCTTGGCCCAGAACCACTCGCTGGAGTAAATCCCGCCGATGTAGCGGGAGTAGTCATTTTTGCCCGGCTGATGGCATAAGCGGGTGATGGCTTCCGCCTCTTCCACGGCGGTATGGTCTTTCCACAGCACAAACATGGCGTTCGGGTTGTCGGCAAACTCCGGTAGCAGCGCCAGTACGCGGCCTTCGGCATCGACAGGGGCAGGCGTTGAGCCGGTGCTGTCGACGCCAATCCCCACGACATCGGCCCGCTGGGCGTCGGTCAACTCCGCCAGAACGGTTTTGATCGCCGCTTCCATCGACTCGATGTAGTCCCGCGGGTGGTGACGGAACTGGTTGTTTGGCGCATCGCAGTAGCGCCCCTCTTGCCAGCGCGGATACCACTCAACGCTGGTTGCTATCTCCTGGCCAGTCGTACAGTCCACTGCCAGCGCGCGAACTGAGTCGCTGCCAAAATCGAGGCCAATTGCAATTGCCATGGTGTTGCTCCATCCAAAAAACAGGTATGGAAGAACATTAGAGACTAGGGACAAAAATCGTCAG
Organism: Enterobacter sp. MGH119; assembly: GCF_001037675.1. Classification (NCBI taxonomy): domain Bacteria; kingdom Pseudomonadati; phylum Pseudomonadota; class Gammaproteobacteria; order Enterobacterales; family Enterobacteriaceae; genus Enterobacter; species Enterobacter sp. MGH119. The sequence continues at coordinate 322,074 of NZ_KQ089931.1, forward strand.
GCAGGATCCGCTAATCTTATGGACTAAATTGCTGTAGCCACGCAAAGTGTGACGCCGTGCAAATATTCTATGTGGACATTTCTGCCGCACTTATAGACACTTTTGTTACTGCTTATCCGCCCGTGCTGGCGGAGAAATCAGGGGGAAAGGCTGAAACATGGCGGACGTAAAAGAGGCGTGATGCTTTTTGGATCTTTTCGCGGGCCATTTTTATACTGCTTTTATCGATATGGACAATTGGTTTCCTTCAGGACCCTTGGGAGAACTGAATCTATGGCCGAACCGCAAAACGATCCCTTACTGCCGGGCTACTCATTTAACGCCCATCTGGTGGCGGGACTGACGCCAATTGAGGCCGAGGGATATCTCGATTTTTACGTCGATCGCCCTCTTGGCATGAAGGGATATATCCTGAACCTGACCGTACGCGGAGAAGGCGTCGTCAAAAATGGGGATCAACAGTTTATCTGCCGCCCCGGTGATATGCTGCTGTTCCCGCCGGGGGAGATCCATCACTACGGGCGCCACCCGGATGCCAAAGAGTGGTATCACCAGTGGGTCTATTTCCGTCCGCGCGCCTACTGGCAGGAGTGGCTCTCGTGGCCGGCCATTTTCGCCCATACCGGTTTATATCGCCCGGATGAGGCGCATCTGGCGCAGTTCCGTGAGCTGTTCGCACAGATTATTGAGGCAGGGCAGGCGGGCGGGCGCTACGCCGAACTGCTGGCCATCAACCTGCTTGAACAGGTGCTGCTGCGCCGCATGGAGGCCATCAACGAGTCGCTTAATCCGCCGCTGGACAACCGCGTCCGCGACGCCTGCCAGTACATCAGCGACCACCTTGCCGACAGCCAGTTTGATATTGCCAGCGTCGCCCAGCATGTGTGCCTGTCGCCGTCACGGCTGTCGCATCTGTTCCGCCAGCAGCTTGGCGTGAGCGTACTCAGCTGGCGCGAGGATCAGCGCATCAGCCAGGCGAAACTGCTGCTCAGCACCACCCGAATGCCTATCGCCACCGTCGGGCGTAACGTCGGCTTTGAAGATCAGCTCTATTTCTCTCGCGTGTTTAAGAAGTGCACCGGTGCCAGCCCGAGCGAATTCCGTGCGGGATGTGAATAATCGGTAAACATTCAGGTGAACTTCAGGCGCATCTTGTAAACTATTCAGACAATTGATGCCTTGACGCGGTGCAGGGCGCTAAGCAGAATCGCTGATTCGTTTTCTGACCGGAATAGTTATGCAGGCATTGCTGGAACATTTTATTACCCAGTCCGTTATGTATTCGCTCATCGCCGTGGCGCTGGTGGCGTTTCTGGAGTCGCTGGCGCTGGTCGGGCTGATCCTGCCCGGCACCGTGATGATGGCGGGGCTTGGGGCGCTTATCGGCAGCGGCGAGGTCAATTTCTGGCAGGCGTGGATGGCCGGTATTATCGGCTGTTTGCTGGGGGACTGGATCTCCTTCTGGCTGGGCTGGCGCTTTAAGAAGCCGCTGCACCGCTGGTGCCGATGGTGGCCGGGATGCTGGATCTGCCCGTCGCGAAGTTTGTGGTGCCGAATATCATCGGCTGCGTCTTCTGGCCGCCGTTCTACTTCCTGCCGGGTATCCTGGCGGGCGCGGCGATTGATATTCCTGACGGTATGCAAAGCGGTGAGTTTAAATGGCTGCTGCTGGGCACGGCGGTGCTGCTGTGGCTGGCGGTCTGGCTCTGCTGGCGCCTGTGGCGCAGCGCGAAAGCCAGTGTTGATCGTCTGACGCGCTATCTTCCGCGCACTCGCCTGCTCTGGCTGGCCCCGCTGACGTTGGGGGGAGCCGTGGTGGCGCTGATCGCGCTGATCCGCCACCCGCTGATGCCGGTGTACGGCGAGATCCTGTTGAAGGTGGTGAGCCGTTAAGGTGTTTTCCCTCTCCCTGTGGGAGAGGGCAAGGGTGAGGGCATCAGACCTCACGAATACCTAAAAGTGAAGATGCCCCCGCCTTACCACTCAGAAGTTCTTCTGTTTCCCCATCCCACAAAATACGTCCCTCCGCGATCACCACCGATCGCGGCGCGATGCGTGCGGCATCTTCGATGCTATGCGAAACCATCAGCATCGTCAGTTGTTCGCGCTCGCAAACCTCCTCAACCAGCGAGAGCATTTCCTGACGCAGAGCGGGGTCGAGCGCCGAAAAGGGTTCATCGAGCAGCAGCAGCGGCTGCTTGCGCACCAGGCAGCGCGCCAGCGCCACGCGCTGGCGCTGGCCGCCGGAAAGCTCACCCGGTAGTCTGTTGATAAACGCAGCCAGGCCCATTTGTTCGGCGATCGCCTCCAGCGTCTGACGCTGCGCAACATTGAGCTTCAACCCCGGATCCATACCCAGCGCGATGTTCTGCCACACCGTAAGATGATTGAACAGATTGTTTTCCTGGAACAGCATCGACACCGGGCGCTTAGCCGGCGGAGCGTAGGTATACTCGCCATTATCAATGACGATCGACCCGCTGGCAGGCTGTAAAAAACCGGCAATCAGATTGAGCAGGGTACTTTTTCCGGCCCCGCTGGGGCCAAGCACTGCGATTCGCTCTCCCTGACGAACGGAGAGGGTAAAACGCATTGGCAGGTGCTCATAAAGCCAGGTTACATCAGTCAGTTTTAACATCACGCCCCGGAAGTTTTTCGATAACGGTAAATAACGCAAAGCACAGCAGCAACAGGAGTAGCGCCGTGACGGCGCCGTCCTGGCTACGATAGGAGCCAATTTGCTGATAAAGCCAGAACGGCAGCGTGCGGAAATCCTCGTTGCCGAAGAGGGCCACAACGCCAAAATCGCCAATCGACAGCACGCAGGCAAACGCCAGCGCCTGGGCCAGCGGACGCTTTAGCGCGCGCAGTTCGACCACCTTCAGACGCTGCCAGCCCTGCATGCCCAGCGACTGACACAGCAAACTGTAGCGGCTATTGACGTCGCGCATCGGGTTTTCCAGCACCTTGAGCGCGTAAGGGATGGCCATCAATGCGTTGGTAAAAATGACGATGCCGTCGGCGCTTTCCGGCAGGCCGATGGTGCTGTTGAACAGTAAAAAGAATCCGGTCGCCAGCACAATGCCCGGCATCGCCAGGATCAGCATACCCGTCAGTTCCAGCGCGTGTCCGGCTTTACGGGCATGACGCGCGTACAGTTCGCGGCTGCTCCAGAGCAGCATCATGGTCAGGATCACGCACAGTAGCCCGGCAGCCAGCGCGATGCGCAATGAGGTCCACGTTGCTTGCCACAGGACAGGCTGTTGCAGTACCGACAACACATTGCGATTCAGGCCATCAACGATAACGGCCAGCAGCGGGGGCAGCAGAAGCAGGAGTGCCAATGCGATTAGCATAAAATCCGCGACGCGGCTGTGCAGGCTGTCCTGCGGATCGCGCCAGCCTGTCAGGTTATTGCTACCTGTGGGGATCGCTTTACTTAGCCGCTGGCTGAGTAACACCAGCGCCAGGCAGCAGACCATCTGCACGATCGCCAGCAGCGCGGCGCGGCCCGGATCGTAGTCGTAACTTAAGGCCTGATAGATCGCCAGCTCAATGGTGGTGGCCTGCGGCCCGCCGCCGAGAGAAAGTACGGTCGCGAAGCTGGCGAAGCAGAGCATAAAGATTAGCGCGGCAACCGGAGCAATCTGGCGTCGCAGCCACGGCCATTCGACAAAGCGGAAGAACGACCAGCCGCGCATGCCAAGCTGGGCGGCAATCTGACGCTGCTCACCGGGAATGTTTTCCAGCGCCTGTAAAAAGAGGCGCGTCGCCATCGGCATATTGAAAAAAATATGCGCCAGCAGAATGCCTTTCAGGCCGTAAGGGGAGAAGGTCCATTCCAGACCAAGCAGGTTGAAGAGGGATGCCAGCCAGCCCTGCCGACCGTAGACGCTCAGAATGCCGAACACCGCCACCAGCACGGGCAGGATCAGCGTCATCGCGCACAGCCGCAGCAGGGCAAGCCTGCCGGGGAAACGTCTGCGATAGAGGGCGCGTGCAAGGAAAATGGCCGGGATCGCCGACAGCAGCGCGGAGAGAAACGCCTGCCAGAAGGAGAAGCGGATGACGTGCCAGAGATAGCTGTCGTGCCAGAGGGCGAGCAGATCGCTCTCTGGCGCGTTAAACCACAGCGCAAGGAATGCACCCAGGCTGACGACGACCATCAGTACGGCGGCGAGCAGCCCGGGAACTAACCAGCCGGGGATCAGCGGCTGACGGCGCGTTGCCATTCACTAATCCATGCGGCGCGCTGGGCGGCAACCTGCTGCGGCGTAAATTCCAGTGAGGTTTGCGGCTTGTTTAGCTGCTCAAAGCCTGCCGGCAGCGCAACGTCAGTGACCGGGTACATCCAGTTGCCGGTCGGAATAGCGTTCTGAAATGCCGGGGAGATCATAAATTTCAGGAATTTTTCCGCAAGCTCCGGCTGTTTGCTCGCGGCGGTGCGGGCGGCCACTTCCACCTGCAAATAATGCCCTTCAGCAAAGTTCGCGGCGGCGTAGTTGTCTTTCTTCTCGGCGATAATGTGGTAGGCCGGAGAGGTAGTGTAGCTCAGCACCAGGTCGCTTTCGCCTTTCAGGAACAGGCCATAGGCTTCGCTCCAGCCTTTGGTGACGGTAACGGTTTTCGCGGCCAGCTTCTGCCACGCTTCCGGCGTTTTATCCCCGTAAACTTTTTGCATCCACAGCAGCAGCCCCAGACCCGGCGTGCTGGTACGCGGATCTTCGTAAATCACGCGCCATTTCTGGTCACTTTCGACCAGCTCTTTCAGGCTTTTGGGCGGATTCTTCAGCTTGTTTTTATCGTAGACAAACGCAAAGTAACCGTAATCAAAGGGAACGAAGGTGTCGTTTTTCCAGCCGCCCGGTACGTTAACGGCATCTGCCGCCACGCCGCTTTTGGCGAACAGTCTGGTTTGGGTGGCGGCTTCCAGCAGGTTGTTATCCAGCCCGAGCACCACGTCGGCTTTGCTGTTTTTGCCTTCCATGCGCAGCCGGTTAAGCAGCGAGACGCCATCTTCCAGCGCCACGAATTTCAGCTCGCAGTTGCAGTCCGCTTCAAAGGCTTTTTTTACCACCGGGCCAGGGCCCCAGTCGGCGGAGAAGGAGTCGTAGGTGTAGACCGTCAGAACAGGCTTAGCAAAAACAGGCAGCGCAAACAGCGCCAGCAGAGGAAGAACGTTTTTTAACACTTTGCACCTCAGGGTTGAGTGGCAAAGGATTTTGAGCGACAGCCTCAAATCCCTTCGCCGGCGTTATCCGGATCAGGTTCGACGGGTATTATCTCAGCGCACATCTGTGATGCAGCACCCCGTTGAGAACGGCGCTATTGTAATGATTTGGTGAATATTACGAAAGCGTTATGGCTCCGGCGGCGCAAACCAGGCGGATTTAAAATCAAACCAGCCGAGGGTATTCATCCGCAGGCCGCGCATGCTGCGCTGCCCCTGGATCAGCAGCCAGTGGTGAATCAACGGTACGATCGTCTGCCCGGCCAGTAATTCCTGACACCAGGCGGCCAGATCCATTTCTCCTGCCCGCCACCGTGCGGCGTCCTGCTGCCAGTCCCGGTTGATACAGTGCTGAATCAGGGGCACTTCGTACAGGTGAGAAAAGAGCGAGAAATCAAGCGGCAGCGTAAAGTTTGCGCTGTTGAGCCAGATATCGCTGATGACGTCTCCGCGATGCCATTCATCATAATCGACTTCCTGTATCGCCAGCGTCACGCCTTCGGCTGCCAGCAGCGTGCTCATGATCCTTGCGATAAACCTGTGCTCAATGTGATCGCGATAGTAGCTGAGGGTAATGGTCTCCAGTCCGGCAGGTTTTTCACTGCGCACTGGCTGCGCATGGTGCCAGCGCGGAAGCAGGCCATAGGCCGGGAACCACCAGGTCTGGTATTGCTCCTCTGCGTGATAAATCAGGTTAGCAGGGGCAAGAATATGGCTGATCCACCTGCGTACGTCGTGGTTTGCCCCGCGATGGCTGCGGCTATCAAAGAGCAGGTAGTAGCAGCCCTCCTCCAGGCGGCTTTCGAACGCCCTTTCACCGGCTGTTGGCCCTTCCAGGGTCAGGCCTGCGCTCAGCTCTTCGTTGAGATCCGGTAACACCCAGACGTTCACTTCGTCGATCAACGCCCTGTAGCCAAAGTAATCATCAAAGGCGCGGATCTTCAGCTGATTACTGTTGTTTCGTGTAACGGAGTAGGGGCCCGTACCAATCGGCTGGCTGGAAAAATTGTTCAGGGAGCGCCACTCGGCAGGCAGGATCATTGAGGGGACGTAGCCCAGAAGCCACGGAAGCCATTTGTCCGGCTGCGATAGCTCAATATCCAGCGTCCAGGCCGTTGGGGAGTGGATCCGCGCGATATGCGAATAGAGCGGCAGCGTGCGGGCTCGCTCTAAGGAATCGATAACGTCGCGCATCTCCAGCTCGCGTCCATGGTGGAAATGAATGCCGGGGCGTAAGAAAAAGCGCCAGTGGCGCGGGGAAAGCTGTTGCCAGTGGTGCGCGATATCCGCCTCCAGTTCCCCGTTTTCCTCATTTATCCGCGTCAGGCCGCTGAATATCTGCCGGGCCATGTGGGTTTCAGAACGCCGTAACGCCGTGCCGGGCAACAGATTTTTCATCGGACGGTAGTAGAGCACCCGCAGAATGTGGCGTCCCTGACGAAAGCTGCGTCCCAGATGCGAGACCAGCATCTGGCGCACGGCGGCTTTGTCGCCCACCAGCTGGACCAGCTGATCGATGCGGTCCTGCTCCAGCAGATCCTCCGCCCGCTGTTGCTGTAGCGCCAGGCCGGTATAAAGGAAAGTCAGGCGCGAGCGCTTGCCGCGTCCGGCTTCAGCCTCCCAGTTTAGCCAGCCCTGCTGCTGCATGGTGTTGAGGAGGGTACGCATATGACGCCGGGAGCAGTTGAGGAGTTCAGCCAGCTCGTTCAGCGTGGTCTCCTGCGATTGCCCCTCGCAGCACTGCCAGAGGCGGATAAATTGTTGTTGCAGACGACCAGAAGGCATAAAAGGGGAACTCCTGACAAAAAATCAGCAATTTATTAATCCCTATATTAAGCCAATAATCCTTATCGATGAAGCGAGGAGGTAAATTATGAAGAGGTCTACCGCACGTCAGTTTTATCAGCACTATTTTTCAGCGACAAAGGGAGTGTCCTGGCTGGCCCGCCAGTGCGCAGAGCAGCGGCTGAGAATACTGGAAGATCTGATGCAGTGGGACGTTACGAAACCGACCTCTTCTCGCTAACTCGCCTCGATCATGTGTGACTGAGTATTGGTGCTAATCACCCGCCAGCAAAATGTTTTTTGCTGGCTTTTTTCGTTTACTATTTCACCCAATTTCGATTCGCTTTCATAAGGACTTGCGCATGCTCTGGTTGATGACGATGGGGCGACGCCTGAATGGCGTGTACGCCGCTTTTATGCTGGTGGCCTTCATGATGGGCGTAGCCGGCGCGCTACAGGCGCCGACGCTGAGCCTGTTTCTCAGCCGCGAGGTGGGGGCGCAGCCGTTTTGGGTGGGCCTGTTCTACACCGTCAACGCCATTGCCGGGATCCTCGTCAGCCTGTGGCTGGCGAAACGATCCGACAGCCAGGGCGATCGCCGCAAGCTGATCCTCTTTTGTTGCGCAATGGCCGTGGGCAACGCGCTGCTGTTTGCCTTCAACCGCCATTACCTGACGCTCATTACCTGCGGCGTGCTGCTGGCCTCTCTGGCGAACACCGCCATGCCGCAGCTCTTCGCCCTGGCACGGGAGTACGCCGACAACTCGGCGAGGGAAGTGGTGATGTTCAGCTCGGTGATGCGTGCGCAGCTCTCGCTGGCGTGGGTCATCGGTCCCCCGCTGGCGTTCATGCTGGCGCTGAACTACGGTTTCACCGTCATGTTCACCATCGCGGCGGGAATTTTTGCCATCAGCCTGGCGCTGATAGCCTTTGTGCTGCCATCGGTGGCGCGCGTAGAGCAGGTGACGGACAAGCCCATCACCCACGTAAGCGGCTGGCAGGATAAAAACGTCCGCATGTTGTTTATCGCCTCCACGCTGATGTGGACCTGCAACACCATGTACATTATCGATATGCCGCTGTGGATCAGCAGCGATCTGGGACTGCCCGACAAGCTCGCGGGTATTCTGATGGGCACCGCTGCCGGGCTGGAGATCCCGGCGATGATTCTGGCGGGTTACTACGTGAAACGTTTCGGAAAGCGTCGGATGATGGTCGTCGCCGTGGCGGCTGGGGTGGTGTTCTACGCGGGGCTGATCCTGTTCCATTCGCGTGAAGCTTTGCTGACGTTACAGCTGTTTAACGCGGTATTTATCGGCATCGTTGCCGGGATCGGCATGCTCTGGTTCCAGGATTTAATGCCGGGGCGCGCAGGCTCCGCGACCACGCTGTTTACCAACAGCATTTCGACCGGCGTGATCCTGGCGGGGGTGATTCAGGGGGCGCTGGCGCAAAGTTACGGGCATGGCTCAGTTTACTGGGTGATTGCCGCGATTTCGGTGGTTACGCTTGGGCTGACTTGCCGGGTTAAGGATGTCTGATTCTGGAAGGCGGCTTTACGAAACAAATCAATGGCCCGCTTTTTGCGGGCCATTGTCTTTAGCCCATAAACGCAGGCTGTTTTTTCTCGTACGCGGAGATGGCGTCTTCGTGCTGGAGAGTTAAACCAATGCTGTCCAGACCGTTCAGCATGCAGTGGCGACGGAAGGCATCAATGCTGAAGCTGTAGGTTTTATCCCCGACTTTCACCACTTCCCCTTCCAGATCCACTTCAAACGAAATCCCCGGATTTGCCTGCACCAGCGCAAACAGTTCATCGACCTGTTCGTCACTCAGCGTCACCGGCAGCAGCTGGTTGTTAAAGCTGTTGCCGTAGAAGATATCCGCGAAGCTTGGGGCGATAACCACCTTAAAGCCGTAGTCGGTCAATGCCCACGGCGCATGTTCACGCGACGATCCGCAGCCAAAGTTTTCCCGCGCCAGCAAAATGGAGGCGCCTTTGTATTCCGGAAAGTTCAGGACGAATTCCGGGTTTGGCACTTCGCCTTTATCGTCGAGGAAGCGCCAGTCGTTGAACAGATGCGCACCAAAACCCGTGCGCGTCACTTTCTGCAAAAACTGCTTAGGAATGATAGCGTCAGTATCGACGTTAGCGGCATCCAGCGGGACAACACGGCCCGTATGTTGGGTAAATTTCTCTGCCATGATTGTCTCCTTATTTCAGGCTGCGAATATCGGCGAAATGACCGGTGACTGCCGCAGCGGCGGCCATTGCCGGGCTGACCAGGTGGGTGCGCCCACCGCGGCCCTGACGGCCTTCAAAGTTACGGTTGCTGGTGGAGGCACATCGCTCGCCCGGATTCAGGCGGTCGTTGTTCATCGCCAGACACATGGAGCAGCCGGGCAGGCGCCATTCGAAGCCTGCTTCGATAAAGATCTTATCCAGACCCTCCGCTTCCGCCTGGGCTTTCACCGGACCGGAGCCCGGCACAACCAGCGCCTGCACGCCCGGCGCCACTTTGCGGCCTTTAGCAATTTCTGCCGCAGCGCGTAAATCTTCAATACGGGAGTTGGTACAGGAGCCGATGAACACTTTATCAATGCTCACGTCGGTCAGCGGTACGCCGGGTTTCAGCCCCATATAGGCCAGCGCCTTTTCCGCACTGGCGCGCTCGACCGGATCGGCGAAGGAAGCCGGGTCAGGAATGCTGTCGTTGACAGAAATCACCTGGCCCGGGTTGGTGCCCCAGGTGACCTGCGGGGCGATCTCTTCCGCCTGTAACGTCACAACGGTATCAAAAATTGCCCCCTCGTCCGTTTTCAGGGTTTTCCAGTACGCTACCGCGTCGTCAAAATTCTGACCTTTCGGCGCATGCAGACGCCCCTTCACATAGTTGAAGGTGGTTTCGTCTGGGGCCACCAGTCCTGCTTTGGCGCCCATCTCAATGGCCATGTTGCACAGGGTCATACGACCTTCCATGCTCAGCGCCTGGATAGCATCTCCGCAGAACTCAACGACGTGACCGGTGCCGCCTGCACTGCCGGTTTTGCCGATAATCGCCAGCACGATATCTTTCGCGGTAATGCCAGGTGCCGCTTTGCCCTTCACTTCAATCTTCATGGTTTTGGCGCGGCCCTGCTTCAGGGTCTGCGTCGCCAGAACGTGTTCAACTTCAGAGGTCCCAATCCCGAACGCCAGCGCGCCAAATGCGCCGTGGGTTGCGGTATGGGAGTCGCCGCAGACGATGGTCATGCCTGGCAGGGTAATCCCCTGCTCAGGCCCCATTACGTGGACGATACCCTGATAGGGGTGGTTCAGATCGTACAGCTCCACGCCAAACTCGTTACAGTTCTTAATCAGCTCCTGCATCTGGATACGCGCCATCTCGCCAGATGCATTGATGTCTTTGGTCTGGGTGGAAACGTTGTGATCCATCGTGGCAAAGGTTTTACCCGGCTGACGCACCGGGCGCTTGTGCGCGCGCAGGCCGTCAAATGCCTGAGGAGAGGTCACTTCATGTACCAGATGACGGTCGATGTACAACAGTGGGGTTTCGTTTGGTGCCTCGTAGACCACGTGCGCATCAAACAACTTCTCATATAACGTCTTAGCCATGATTACACCCCTTCAGCGACATAGCGGGCAATGATGTCGCCCATTTCATCGGTACTGACTGCCGCCGTGCCGCGTGCTAAATCACCGGTACGGACACCTTCTTCTAACGCCCGGTTAATGGCGTTTTCAATTGCGGTTGCTGCATCGCCTGCATCCAGGCTATAGCGCAGCAGCAGAGCCAGGGAGAGGATCTGCGCAATCGGGTTGGCGATATTTTTGCCTGCGATATCCGGCGCGGAGCCGCCCGCCGGTTCGTACAGGCCAAAGCCTTCTTCGTTCAGGCTGGCCGAGGGCAGCATACCCATGGAGCCGGTGATCATGGCGCATTCATCCGAGAGAATATCGCCGAACAGGTTGGAGCACAGCAGCACGTCAAACTGAGACGGATCTTTGATCAGTTGCATCGTTGCGTTGTCGATATACATATGCGACAGCGCAACGTCCGGGTACTGCTTAGCGACTTCACTGACGATTTCGCGCCACAAAATAGACGACTGGAGCACGTTTGCTTTATCAATAGAGGTCACTTTACGGCGGCGTTTGCGCGCTGACTCAAACGCGATATGGGCGATACGTTCGATTTCAAAACGGTGATAGACCTCGGTATCAAACGCTTTCTCATGCTGACCGCTGCCTTCGCGACCTTTTGGCTGACCGAAGTAGATGCCGCCGGTCAACTCACGCACGCACAGGATGTCGAAACCGTTGGCCGCGATATCCGCGCGCAGCGGGCAAAACTCTTCCAGCCCCGGGTACAGTTTCGCCGGACGCAGGTTGCTGAACAGTTTGAAGTGCTTACGCAACGGCAGCAGCGCACCGCGCTCTGGCTGCTCTGCTGGCGGCAGGTGTTCCCATTTTGGGCCGCCCACGGAGCCAAAAAGAACGGCATCGGCATTTTCGCAGCCTTCTACAGTCCCTTTCGGCAGGGGAGTACCGTGATTATCAATCGCAATACCGCCCACGTCGTAGTGGCTGGTGGTAATTTTCATCGCAAAACGCGAACGTACGGCTTCCAATACTTTCAGCGCCTGTGCCATCACTTCCGGGCCAATACCGTCACCCGGCAACACAGCAATATGGTAATTCTTCGACATCACACGGTTTCCTTGTTGTTCTCTTTATTCTGAGCTTTGCGTTGCAACTCTTTTTCGACTTCGGCGGCGCGCCAGATGTTGTTCAGGACATGCACCATCGCTTTCGCGGAGGATTCGACGATATCTGTCGCCAGACCCACACCGTGGAAGCGGCGACCGTTGTAGTTGACGACGATATCAACTTGGCCCAGGGCGTCTTTACCGTGCCCTTTTGCCGTCAGGTCGTATTTCACCAGCTCTACGTCGTACTCAGTGACGCGGTTAATCGCCTGGTAAATGGCATCCACAGGGCCGTTACCGTTGGCGGCTTCCGCTTTAATTTCATCGCCGCAGGCCAGCTTGACGGAGGCGGTAGCGATATCGCTTGAGCCTGACTGAACGGTGAAGTAGTCCAGACGGAAGTGTTCTGGCTCTTCCTGCTGTTTATTGATGAATGCCAGTGCTTCCAGGTCGTAATCGAAGACCTGGCCTTTCTTGTCAGCCAGCTTCAGGAATGCGTCGTACAGCTGATCCATGTTGTAATCGCTGTCCTTATAACCCATCTCTTCCATACGGTGTTTTACCGCCGCGCGGCCAGAGCGCGAGGTCAGGTTCAACTGAACCTGGTTCAGACCGATGGATTCCGGAGTCATGATTTCGTAGTTTTCACGGTTCTTCAGCACGCCATCCTGGTGAATACCGGAGGAGTGGGCGAACGCGCCAGCCCCAACAATCGCCTTGTTCGCCGGGATCGGCATGTTGCAAATCTGGCTCACGGTCTGGCTGGTGCGCCAGATTTCGTTGTGATTGATGCGAGTGTGCACGTTCATAATGTCTTTGCGCACCTTGATCGCCATGATCACTTCTTCCAGCGAGCAGTTGCCGGCACGTTCACCAATGCCGTTCATTGCCCCTTCTACCTGACGCGCGCCGGCGTGGACGGCTGCGATGGCATTGCCCACGGCCAGACCCAAATCATCGTGGGTGTGGACGGAGATAATCGCTTTATCAATATTCGGTACGCGGTCATACAGGCCGGTGATGATATTGGCGAACTCAAACGGCATGGTGTAGCCGACGGTATCAGGGATGTTGATGGTTTTGGCGCCGGCATTGATGGCGGCTTCCACCACACGGGCCAAATCGTCAATCGGCGTGCGGCCTGCATCTTCACAGGAGAATTCGACGTCATCAGTGTAGTTACGCGCGCGTTTGACCATATACACCGCACGTTCAATCACTTCATCCAGCGTACTGCGCAGCTTGGTCGCAATGTGCATGGGGGAGGTGGCAATGAATGTATGGATACGGAAGGCTTCTGCAACTTTCAGGGATTCCGCGGCCACATCAATATCTTTCTCTACGCAGCGAGCCAGACCGCACACGCGGCTGTTTTTGATGGTGCGGGCGATGGTCTGCACTGACTCGAAATCACCTGGCGAGGAGACGGGAAAGCCGACTTCCATTACGTCTACACCCATGCGTTCGAGGGCCAGAGCAATTTGCAGTTTTTCTTTAACACTCAGGCTCGCCTGTAATGCCTGTTCACCGTCACGTAAAGTAGTATCGAAAATAACGACTTGCTGGCTCATGGGTTAGGTCCTTGTCAGTCTTAGGGCGCCTTGCTACGAGCATAAAAAAACCCGCGCAGTGGCGCGGGTTTTTAGTTTTACTGAAGACGATTCAACGCTGAATTTCGCCCGCCAGTCTACCGCGCACAGTGGATGCGTTTAGTAGTAGTAGACCGGTGAAACGAAGGGTGCGAATCATAAATCGTGCTCCAGGTGAATGCGATATGCTTTTAGTGGTACTGGATACGCCAACTCATGTCAACCCCTCTCAGGCAAAACGGCCACTCAGTACAGGATAAACACATTAGCTAATTGTGCTGGTTTTTGCATGTCTAACCGATTTTATTGTCTATTATTGGACTGGCGATTCATCTCTGGAATAATTTGAATATAATTGGTAGCAATTGAACATACTATTTTTACCAATGTGCTGTGAAATGGAATCTGTTTCATATCATTGATTTATAAATTACATGAATGATTTGCGGGTGAGTAAGTTATCAAAATTGATATCATTTTGTTAATGAAAATGCGATGTATGCCATTAATAGTTTAATAACACTTAAGTCATTATTAATGAGTGCGTTGATTGTGCATTTGTCTGATTTATGGTTTCATGCCCACATTAAAGTTTGAGATATCTTTTGAACGATTTTTAGCTCTTCATTTATGGGATGCGTAAAGTCGCTCGTTGAATGGGGTTTCTTTATATATTCCGAATTTTAAATAATTTCCTTTCGCTTGTTGTATATGCATGGTAAATCATATTTTTCGAAGTTATTACTGTACCTTGGCAAAGGGAATTTAGCGTGACGGTGGAGTCAGAAATGCCAGAAAATAATATTAACCAACCACAGACTTATGATGGGGTTAAGCCTCAGTTGCGCACAGTGGATCTCAATCTGTTAACTGTATTTGATGCAGTTATGCAGGAGCAGAATATTACGCGAGCAGCGCAATCTCTGGGAATGTCTCAACCTGCCGTGAGTAATGCCGTAGCCAGACTTAAGGTGATGTTTAACGACGAGTTATTCGTCCGCTATGGAAGAGGTATCCAGCCCACGGCGCGTGCATTCCAGCTATTCGGTTCGATTCGTCAGGCGCTACAGCTGGTACAAAATGAGCTTCCCGGCTCGGGTTTTGAACCCTTAAGCAGTGAACGGGTTTTCCATCTCTGTGTTTGCAGTCCGTTAGACAATTATTTGACGTCTGTTATATATAATAAAGTTGAACAGATTGCTCCTAATATTCATCTCGTTTTTAAATCATCATTAAATCAAAATACTGAGCACCAGCTTCGTTATCAGGAAACGGAGTTCGTTCTGGGCTATGAAGAGTTTCGCCGTCCAGAGTTTGCCTGTGTTCCATTGTTTAAAGATGAAATGGTGTTAGTCGCCAGCAAAAAACATCCCCGTATGAATTCTCCGCTGCGTGAAAGCGATGTTTACAGCGAGCAGCATGCCGTGGTTGCTCTGGACAGATATGCCTCATTTAGTCTGCCGTGGTATGACACTGCCGATAAACAAGCCAGCGTGGCCTATCAGGGAATGGCGATGGTCAGCGTATTGAATGTCGTTTCTCAGACGCAGCTAGTCGCTATTGCACCGCGCTGGCTTGCTGAAGAGTTCTCCGATTCGCTGAGCCTGCAAATTTTACCTCTGCCGCTCAAGCTGAATAGCCGTACCTGTTATCTTTCCTGGCATGAAGCGGCGGGGCGGGATAAAGGGCATCAATGGATGGAAGAGCTGCTGGTCAATATTTGTCGTCGATAAGACAGGATGAATAAACCGCATGGTGCCATGCGGTTTATTCTGTGGTTTTTTATGCAAGCAATATTTTGTTCTGTGCGCATTTTTTCAGACACTCAGGGAGGCTTAAAAATAGATGATTTCCTGATCCATCCTCTTTTTAAGAGATGAATTATTAGCGTCTCCCCTCATAGCAGATGAATTCACCATATTCGTGTCTGACAGCTGTTTTTTCTGCTTTTATTGCCCATTCCCGCATTCCGTTTGCTAATTGCCTGGCTCATAACGAGCGGTTAAGGTATCCATCACTCTGCACATTATAAGATGGGTTTACCCTGTCAGAAGACGGCGCGGAAATGAATTCTGTTGACCGTCTATAACAAAAGCCTGGAGGCAAAGCATGGAGATGTTGTCTGGCGCGGAAATGGTCGTCCGATCGCTTATCGATCAGGGCGTGAAGCAAGTGTTCGGCTATCCTGGAGGTGCGGTTCTTGATATTTATGACGCGCTGCACACGGTAGGCGGTATTGATCATGTTCTGGTTCGTCATGAACAGGCTGCTGTGCATATGGCAGACGGCCTGGCCCGCGCCACGGGCGAGGTGGGTGTTGTGCTCGTCACTTCCGGACCGGGGGCGACCAATGCCATTACCGGCATTGCGACTGCGTATATGGACTCCATTCCCCTGGTCATTCTCTCCGGACAGGTGGCGACGTCACTGATTGGCTATGATGCGTTTCAGGAATGCGACATGGTGGGGATCTCACGCCCCGTGGTGAAGCACAGCTTTCTGGTTAAGCAAACGGAAGACATCCCGGGCGTACTGAAAAAAGCCTTCTGGCTGGCCGCCAGCGGTCGTCCTGGGCCAGTGGTTGTCGATCTGCCAAAAGATATTCTCAATCCCGCGAATAAACTGCCTTACCTGTGGCCTGAGTCGGTGAGCATGCGTTCATATAATCCGACGACGCAGGGGCACAAAGGCCAGATTAAGCGTGCGCTGCAAACGCTGCTGGCTGCGAAAAAGCCCGTAGTCTATGTGGGGGGCGGCGCCGTCAATGCAGCCTGTGAAACGCAACTACGCGAACTGATTGAGAAGCTGAATCTTCCTGTCGCGTCATCGCTGATGGGGCTGGGGGCATTCCCGGCTACCCACCGTCAGGCGCTGGGCATGCTGGGTATGCACGGCACCTATGAAGCCAATATGACGATGCACCATTCTGATGTGATTTTTGCCGTCGGCGTGCGTTTTGACGATCGCACCACCAATAATCTGGCGAAATACTGTCCGCATGCGACGGTGCTGCACATTGATATCGATCCGACTTCAATCTCTAAAACGGTGCCGGCGGATGTGCCGATCGTGGGGGACGCACGACAGGTGCTGGATCAAATGTTGGATCTGCTGGCGCAGGAGACCGCGTCTCAACCGCTGGACGAGATCCGCGACTGGTGGCAGCAAATCGAACAGTGGCGTGGCCGTCAGTGCCTTAAGTACGACACACAAAGTGAGAACATCAAGCCGCAGGCGGTGATCGAGACGATCTGGCGTCTGACCAATGGCGATGCGTATGTCACATCTGACGTGGGCCAACATCAGATGTTCGCTGCGCTGTATTACCCGTTTGATAAACCGCGTCGCTGGATCAACTCTGGCGGGCTCGGCACGATGGGCTTTGGTCTGCCCGCCGCGCTGGGGGTGAAGCTGGCGTTGCCAAACGAAACGGTGATCTGCGTGACGGGTGATGGCAGCATACAGATGAATATTCAGGAGCTTTCTACTGCGCTGCAATATGAGTTGCCAGTGCTGGTGCTGAACCTGAATAACGGTTACCTCGGTATGGTAAAGCAGTGGCAGGATATGATTTATTCTGGCCGTCACTCTCAGTCTTATATGAAGTCACTTCCGGACTTTGTCCGCCTGGCTGAAGCCTATGGTCATATTGGCATGCGGGTAACCGATCCGTCAGAGCTGGAAGCGAAGCTCGGCGAAGCGCTTGGGCACGTTAAAAACAATCGCCTCGTCTTCATGGACGTCATCGTCGACGGCACAGAGCATGTTTATCCGATGCATATCCGTGGCGGCGGTATGGATGAAATGTGGTTAAGCAAAACGGAGAGAACCTGATATGCGCCGGATATTATCTGTATTACTGGAAAATGAGTCGGGCGCACTGTCACGCGTCATTGGGCTTTTTGCGCAGCGCGGCTATAACATTGAAAGCCTGACCGTTGCGCCGACCGATGACCCGACGCTCTCCCGCATGACGATCCAGACTGTCGGCGATGCGAAAGTGCTTGAGCAGATCGAAAAACAGTTGCACAAACTGGTGGACGTGTTGCGCGTCAGCGAGCTGGGGCAGGGGGCTTACGTCGAACGTGAAGTGATGCTGGTGAAAATTCAGGCCAGCGGTTACGGTCGTGAAGAGGTCAAGCGCAACACGGATATCTTCCGTGGGCAGATCATCGACGTCACGCCTTCTATATATACTGTGCAGCTTGCCGGAACGAGCGATAAGCTGGATGCGTTCCTGGCCTCCGTCAGGGATGTAGCAAAAATTGTTGAAGTTGCGCGCTCTGGCGTTGTTGGCCTCTCGCGCGGCGATAAAATCATGCGTTAGTTGCGCAAAAGGTTCGCCTCTTTCAGCCCGGTAGCCAAAGCCGGGCTTTTTTTTGCGTAATCCACCGACAACGCGGACAAAAGCGGTTGCCGTGAAAGCTATTCTGCGTTTAGATGTTAAAATATTTAACCATAACCTTGACAGGGCCATGGACTTTTTTCTTTTTTTGAGGGGCAATTGTGAAACTGGATGAAATCGCCCGGCTCGCCGGCGTGTCGAGAACCACGGCCAGCTATGTGATTAACGGTAAAGCAAAGCAGTATCGTGTCAGCGATAAGACCGTTGAGAAAGTGATGGCAGTCGTTCGTGAGCATAATTACCATCCGAATGCTGTCGCCGCAGGTTTACGTGCCGGGCGCACCCGCTCGATTGGCCTGGTGATCCCGGACCTGGAAAATACCAGCTATACCCGCATCGCCAACTATCTGGAACGTCAGGCTCGTCAGCGGGGCTATCAGCTGTTGATTGCCTGCTCCGAGGATCAGCCTGACAACGAGATGCGCTGCATTGAGCATCTGCTGCAACGTCAGGTTGACGCCATCATCGTGTCGACCTCTTTACCACCAGAGCATCCTTTCTATCAGCGCTGGGCAAACGATCCGTTCCCGATTGTGGCGCTGGATCGTGCGCTGGATCGTGAACATTTCACCAGTGTCGTAGGTGCCGATCAGGACGATGCAGAAATGCTGGCTGCCGAGCTGCGTACCTTCCCGGCTGAAACGGTGCTGTATCTTGGCGCTTTGCCTGAACTTTCCGTAAGCTTCCTGCGTGAACAAGGGTTCCGTACGGCATGGAAAGACGATCCGCGTGACGTTCATTATCTGTATGCCAACAGCTATGAGCGTGAAGCGGCTGCCCAGCTGTTCGAGAAATGGCTGGAAACGCACCCGATGCCGCAGGCGTTGTTTACCACCTCGTTTGCCCTGTTGCAGGGGGTGATGGATGTGACGTTACGTCGCGATGGCAAACTGCCATCCGATCTGGCGATTGCGACCTTCGGCGATAACGAACTGCTCGACTTCCTGCAATGTCCGGTGCTGGCCGTGGCCCAGCGTCACCGCGACGTCGCCGAGCGCGTGCTTGAGATTGTTCTGGCAAGCCTGGATGAACCCCGCAAACCGAAACCCGGGCTTACGCGCATCAAACGTAATCTCTATCGGCGCGGAATTTTGAGCCGCCATTAATATTTCCACAGGGGCGGTAAAACTGCCCCTTTTGAAGCGCATTTATTGCGGGAAATAATTCCCGGATAAAAATTAGGATTTATCTCTAAGATTCATAGCCTGCTATTATTTTGAATCCATTTTGACGTTAAAAAGTGCAATTATAATTTCTAACGGGCATTTCTTTGTATTGTTTTGTTACAAACAGGTGCCAGCCGATGAATATTCAGCCATTTTTTACTCCCCCCTTCAGACCTCAACGCACACGAACGAATCCATCTGGCTTTGAGGTTAATCTGGCGCTGTTATCCCCCGGCGATATGCCTTAAAATGCTGCCCGCGTCGCAAACTGACACTTTATATTTCCCTGCGATGATATTGAGTGAGTCTTAACGCTCGTGTGCATATTCTGTTTTTTTCTTACAAATATTCATAACGTTAATTTTGCCTCGCCAGTTGTGTAGTAATTAGCCAGGTCACGCTTGCTCTGTAAATACGGTGCTTTCGCGCCGGTATAGAGAGAGTCCTGGCTTGACAAGCTTTTCCCTCGCTCCGTAAACTCCTTCAGGTGGGAATTTGTGGGTTAAAGTGGTGGGGAGGGGTGAGACTGGCATGTTCCGTGGAGCAACGTTAGTCAATCTCGACAGCAAAGGGCGTTTATCGGTACCAACCCGATACCGCGACCAGCTGATTGAGAACGCTTCGGGTCAACTGGTTTGCACCATTGACATCAACTCCCCCTGCCTGCTGCTTTACCCTTTGCCTGAATGGGAAATCATTGAGCAAAAGCTGTCGCGACTGTCGAGCATGAACCCGCAGGAACGCCGCGTACAGCGGCTGTTATTGGGACATGCCAGTGAATGTCAGATGGATAGCGCCGGGCGATTATTGATTGCGCCTGTGTTGCGGCAACATGCCGGTCTGACTAAAGAAGTGATGCTGGTCGGACAGTTCAACAAGTTTGAACTGTGGGACGAAACGACCTGGTATCAACAGGTCAAGGAAGATATCGACGCTGAGCAGTCTGATTCCGAAACATTATCGGAACGGCTGCGGGACTTGTCTCTATAAATATGATGGAAAATTATAAACATACAACGGTGCTGCTGGATGAGGCCGTTAACGGCCTGAATATTCGTCCAGACGGCATCTATATTGATGGCACTTTTGGTCGCGGTGGTCACTCGCGTTTGATCCTCTCTCAGCTTGGAGCGGAAGGACGCCTGCTGGCAATTGACCGCGATCCGCAGGCGATTGCCGTTGCGCAAACCATCGATGATCCTCGCTTTTCCATCGTGCATGGACCTTTCTCTGCGCTTGCGGATTATGTCGCTGAGCGCGGCCTGACCGGCAAGATCGACGGGATTCTCCTCGATCTTGGCGTCTCTTCACCACAGCTTGATGATGCAGAACGCGGTTTTTCCTTTATGCGTGATGGACCGCTGGATATGCGTATGGACCCTACTCGCGGCCAGTCTGCCGCTGAATGGTTACAAACTGCTGACGAAGCGGATATTGCCTGGGTAATCAAAACCTTCGGCGAAGAACGCTTTGGCAAACGTATTGCCCGCGCCATCGTGGAGCGCAACCGCGTTGAGCCAATGACCCGTACCAAAGAGCTGGCAGAAGTCATCGCGGCGGCAACGCCGGTGAAGGACAAGCACAAACATCCTGCGACCCGTACTTTCCAGGCGGTTCGTATCTGGGTAAACAGTGAACTGGAGGAAATAGAGCTGGCGCTAAAAAGCTCGCTCGACGTGCTGGCCCCGGGTGGGCGGTTATCCATCATCAGTTTCCATTCGCTGGAAGATCGCATCGTAAAACGCTTTATGCGTGAACAGAGCCGCGGTCCTCAGGTTCCGGCGGGGCTGCCGATGACGGAAGAACAACTCAGAAAGCTGGGCGGCCGTCAGTTGCGAGCATTAGGCAAGTTGATGCCGGGCGAAGAAGAGGTGGCAGAGAATCCACGTGCCCGTAGTTCAGTGCTGCGTATTGCAGAGAGGACGAACGCATGATCAGCAGAGTGACAGAGACCCTAAGCAAAGTTAAGGGATCGTTAGGAAGCAACGAGCGCCATGCCTTGCCTGGCGTGATCGGCGACGATCTTTTGCGGTTTGGGAAGCTGCCACTCTGCTTGTTCATTTGCATCATTGTGACGGCAGTCATGGTGGTCACCACCGCTCACCATACCCGTTTATTAACTGCGCAGCGCGAACAGATGGTACTGGAACGCGATGCGCTGGATATTGAATGGCGAAATCTGATCCTTGAAGAAAACGCGCTCGGCGATCACAGCCGGGTTGAACGGATCGCAACGGAAAAACTGCAATTACAGCATGTTGATCCTTCGCAGGAAAATATCGTTGTACAAAAATAAGGGAAAACGCGACGCATGAAAGCAGCGGCAAAAACGCTAAAACCAAAACGCCAGGAAGAACAGGCCAACTTTGTCAGTTGGCGTTTTGCGTTGCTTTGCGGCTGCATTTTACTGGCGCTGGGTTTCCTGCTGGGACGCGTGGCGTGGCTACAAATCATCGCGCCTGACATGCTGGTGCGTCAGGGGGATATGCGTTCTCTGCGCGTGCAGGAAGTTTCTACCTCTCGTGGGATGATCACCGACCGCTCCGGCCGCCCGCTGGCGGTGAGCGTGCCGGTGAAGGCGATCTGGGCCGATCCGAAAGAGCTGCACGACGCAGGCGGGATCACCCTTGATAACCGCTGGAAGGCGCTCTCAGACGCGTTGAAAATGCCGCTGGATCAGCTGGCGTCACGCGTTAACGCCAACCCGAAAGGGCGCTTCATCTATCTTGCTCGTCAGGTGAACCCTGACATGGCTGACTACATTAAGAAACTGAAGCTGCCGGGCATTCATCTGCGGGAAGAATCCCGCCGTTACTATCCTTCCGGCGAAGTCACCGCGCACCTGATTGGCTTTACCAACGTGGATAGCCAGGGGATTGAGGGCGTTGAAAAAAGCTTCGACAAGTGGCTTACCGGCCAGCCTGGCGAGCGAATCGTGCGTAAAGACCGCTATGGTCGCGTCATTGAAGACATTTCCTCGACAGACAGCCAGGCCGCGCACAACCTGGCCCTGAGTATTGATGAACGCTTGCAGGCGCTGGTCTATCGTGAGCTGAACAACGCCGTCGCGTTTAACAAGGCGGAATCGGGCAGCGCCGTGCTGGTGGATGTGGCAACAGGCGAAGTGCTGGCGATGGCCAGTAGCCCCTCATACAACCCGAATAATTTTGCCGGTACAGCAAAAGATGCAATGCGTAACCGCTCCATCACCGATGTGTTTGAACCCGGTTCGACCGTAAAACCCATGGTGGTGATGACGGCTCTACAGCGAGGCATCGTCAACGAAAATACCGTTCTGAATACGATCCCTTATCGAATTAACGGTCACGAAATCAAAGACGTGGCACGTTACAGCGAACTGACCCTGACCGGGGTCTTACAGAAGTCGAGTAACGTCGGTGTGTCAAAACTGGCGTTAGCGATGCCGTCCTCAGCGTTAGTAGATACTTACTCACGTTTTGGGCTGGGAAAGGCGACCAATTTGGGGTTGGTCGGAGAACGCAGTGGCTTATATCCTCAAAAACAACGGTGGTCTGACATAGAGAGGGCCACCTTCTCTTTCGGCTACGGGCTAATGGTAACTCCCTTACAGTTAGCGCGAGTCTACGCAACGATTGGCAGCTATGGCATTTATCGTCCGCTGTCGATCACCAAAGTTGATCCACCGGTTCCGGGGGAACGTGTTTTCCCGGAATCTATCGTTCGTACCGTCGTGCATATGATGGAAAGCGTTGCGTTACCTGGCGGTGGCGGCGTGAAGGCCGCAATTAAGGGCTATCGTATCGCCATTAAAACCGGTACAGCGAAAAAAGTGGGGCCGGACGGCCGCTATATCAACAAATACATTGCCTATACCGCAGGCGTAGCGCCTGCAAGCAATCCGCGTTTTGCACTGGTGGTCGTCATCAACGATCCGCAGGCGGGTAAATACTACGGCGGCGCCGTCTCCGCGCCTGTGTTCGGGGCTATTATGGGCGGCGTGTTGCGCACCATGAACATTGAACCGGATGCGCTGGCGACGGGCGAAAAAAGTGAATTTGTAATTAATCAAGGCGAGGGAACAGGTGGCAGATCGTAATTTGCGCGACCTTCTTGCTCCGTGGGTGCCTATGCTACCTGCGCGAGCACTGCGAGAGATGGTACTGGACAGCCGCGTAGCGGCTTCTGGCGATCTTTTTGTGGCAGTGGTGGGTCATCAGGCGGACGGGCGTCGTTATATCCCGCAGGCGATTGCGCAAGGTGTTGCTGCCATTATTGCTGAGGCCAAAGATGAGGCAACAGACGGTGAGATCCGTGAAATGCACGGCGTGCCGGTCATCTATCTCAGCCAGCTGAATGAGCGTCTCTCCGCGCTGGCAGGACGTTTTTACAACGAACCTTCCGACCAGTTAAAGCTGGTTGGCGTGACAGGAACCAACGGAAAAACCACCACCACTCAGCTGATGGCGCAGTGGGCGCAGCTGCTGGGCGAAACCGGTGCCGTCATGGGCACGGTGGGGAACGGTCTTCTGGGCAAAGTAAGCCCGACGGAAAACACTACAGGCTCGGCGGTTGACGTGCAGCGTGTGCTGGCGGGCCTCGCTGAGCAGGGGGCGACCTTCGCTGCGATGGAAGTCTCTTCCCATGGTCTGGTACAACATCGCGTGGCGGCCCTGAAATTTGCTGCCTCTGTCTTTACTAACCTGAGCCGCGATCACCTTGATTATCATGGTGATATGGAGCACTACGAAGCGGCGAAATGGCTGCTTTATTCCACTCACCACCACGGGCAGGCGATCATTAACGCCGACGACGAAGTCGGTCGCCGCTGGCTGGAAAAACTGCCAGATGCGGTGGCGGTGTCGATGGAAGATCGCATTAATCCGAACTGCCGCGGCCGCTGGCTGAAGGCGGTCGAGGTGAACTACCACGATAGTGGGGCGACGATCCGCTTCGCTTCCATCTGGGGCGAAGGTGAAATTGAAAGCCGCCTGATGGGGGCCTTTAACGTCAGTAACCTGCTGCTGGCGCTGGCGACGCTGCTGGCGCTGGGTTACCCGATGGCGGATCTGCTGAAAACGGCTGAGCGTTTGCAACCGGTCTGTGGCCGCATGGAAGTGTTTAGCGCGCCTGGCAAGCCGACGGTGGTTGTGGATTACGCCCACACGCCGGATGCGCTGGAAAAAGCGCTGGAAGCGGCGCGTCTGCACTGCGCTGGCAAGCTCTGGTGCGTGTTTGGCTGCGGTGGCGATCGCGACAAGGGCAAACGTCCGCTGATGGGCGCCATCGCTGAGCAGTTCGCGGATATTCCCGTGGTAACCGATGACAACCCGCGTACCGAAGAGCCGCGGGTCATTATCAACGACATTCTGGCGGGCATGCTGGATGCGGGACGTGCGCGCGTGGTCGAAGGCCGTGCGGAGGCCGTGACTAACGCCATTATGCAGGCGCAGGAGAACGATGTGGTTCTGCTGGCCGGTAAAGGTCATGAAGATTATCAGATTGTCGGCAATCGTCGTCTGGATTACTCCGACCGCGTGACGGCAGCGCGTCTGCTGGGAGTGGTGGCATGATTAGCATTACGTTAAGCCAGGCCGCTGCGGTATTGCAGGGGGTGCTGCATGGTCAGGATCTGACCATCGAGGCTGTAACCACCGACACCCGTAAGGTGACGGCGGGCTGCCTGTTTGTGGCGCTGAAGGGTGAACGTTTTGACGCCCACGATTTTGCGCAACAGGCTAAAGATAACGGCGCGGGCGCGCTGCTGGTCAGTCGTAAGCTCGATATCGATTTGCCGCAGATTGTGGTGAAAGATACGCGCCTGGCGTTTGGCGAGCTGGCGGCATGGGTTCGCCAGCAGGTGCCAACACGCGTCGTGGCACTGACGGGCTCGTCGGGCAAAACCTCCGTTAAAGAGATGACCGCGGCGATCCTTAGCCAGTGCGGTAACACGCTTTATACGGCGGGCAACCTTAATAATGACATCGGTGTGCCGATGACGCTGCTGCGCCTGACCCACGAGCATGAATATGCGGTGATTGAGTTAGGGGCTAACCATCAGGGCGAAATCGCCTGGACCGTGAGCCTGACCCGTCCGGAAGCGGCGCTGGTGAATAACCTGGCGGCGGCACATCTTGAAGGTTTTGGTTCTCTGGCCGGTGTGGCGAAAGCGAAAGGTGAAATTTATACCGGCCTGCCGGATGACGGCATCGCCATTATGAACGCCGATAACAACGACTGGCTGAACTGGCAGAGCATCATTGGTTCACGTAAAACCTGGCGCTTCTCACCGAATGCGGCAAACAGTGATTTTTCGGCGACCAACATTCATGTGACGTCACACGGTACCGAGTTCACCCTCACAACCCCAACGGGCGACATCGACGTGCTGCTGCCCCTGCCGGGTCGTCATAACATCGCCAATGCGCTTGCTGCGGCAGCGCTCTCAATGGCGGTAGGTGCCTCACACGCGGCGATCAAAGCAGGTCTGGCAAATTTAAAAGCCGTGCCGGGGCGTCTGTTCCCGATCCAGCTGGCTGAAAACAAGCTCCTGCTGGATGACTCCTACAACGCTAACGTTGGCTCAATGACGGCGGCCGTGCAGGTCTTGTCTGAAATGCCGGGCTATCGCGTGATGGTTGTGGGCGATATGGCCGAGCTGGGTGATGAAAGCGAAGCCTGCCATGTTCAGGTGGGTGAAGCGGCGAAAGCCGCCGGGCTTGACCGCGTATTGAGCGCAGGCCCGCTGAGCAAGGCCATTTCCGATGCCAGTGAAGTTGGCGAACATTTTGCCGATAAATCTGCACTGATCGAACGCCTGAAGGCATTGATTACAGAAAAACAGATTGTGACTGTTTTAGTTAAAGGTTCACGTAGTGCCGCCATGGAAGAGGTTGTGCACGCATTACAGGAGAACGGGACATGTTAGTTTGGCTGGCCGAACATTTGGTCAAATATTACTCAGGCTTTAACGTCTTTTCCTATCTGACGTTTCGTGCCATCGTCAGCCTGCTGACTGCGCTGTTCATCTCGCTGTGGATGGGCCCGCGCATGATTGCCCGTCTGCAAAAACTCTCTTTCGGCCAGGTTGTGCGCAACGACGGTCCGGAATCGCACTTCAGCAAGCGGGGTACGCCGACCATGGGCGGGATCATGATCCTGACCGCGATTGTGGTGTCCGTGCTGCTGTGGGCGTATCCGTCTAACCCCTACGTCTGGTGCGTGCTGACCGTTCTGGTTGGCTACGGGATCATCGGTTTTGTTGATGACTACCGCAAAGTCGTACGCAAAGACACCAAAGGTTTGATCGCCCGCTGGAAGTATTTCTGGATGTCGGTGATTGCGCTGGGCGTGGCCTTTGCCCTTTACCTGGCAGGAAAAGACACCCCGGCTACCGAGCTGGTGGTGCCGTTCTTCAAAGACGTGATGCCGCAGCTGGGGCTGTTCTACATTTTGCTGGCTTACTTTGTGATCGTCGGTACCGGCAACGCCGTCAACCTGACCGATGGTCTGGATGGCCTGGCCATCATGCCAACCGTGTTTGTCGCGGGCGGTTTCGCGCTGGTAGCCTGGGCGACCGGTAACATGAACTTTGCAAATTACCTGCACATTCCGTACCTGCGACACGCGGGGGAACTGGTTATCGTCTGTACGGCGATTGTCGGGGCGGGGCTGGGCTTCCTGTGGTTCAACACCTATCCGGCGCAGGTCTTTATGGGCGACGTCGGTTCACTGGCGCTGGGCGGCGCACTGGGTATTATCGCCGTGCTGCTGCGTCAGGAGTTCCTGCTGGTAATCATGGGCGGTGTGTTTGTGGTTGAGACGCTGTCGGTGATTTTGCAGGTCGGTTCCTTCAAGCTGCGCGGTCAGCGCATCTTCCGTATGGCACCGATTCACCACCACTATGAACTGAAAGGCTGGCCGGAGCCGCGCGTCATTGTGCGCTTCTGGATTATTTCGCTGATGCTGGTGCTGATTGGCCTGGCAACGCTGAAGGTACGTTAATCATGGCAGATTACCAGGGCAAAAAAGTCGTTATCATCGGGTTGGGCCTCACCGGCCTCTCCTGCGTGGACTTTTTCCTTGCGCGTGGCGTGACGCCGCGCGTGATGGATACGCGCGTCTCTCCGCCGGGTCTGGACAAGCTGCCGGAGCAGGTTGAACGCCACCTGGGTGGTCTGAATGATGAGTGGCTGCTGGCCGCCGATCTGATTGTTGCCAGCCCCGGTATGGCGCTGGCGCATCCTTCCCTGAGCGCCGCCGCGGATGCAGGCGTTGAGATTGTCGGCGATATCGAACTGTTCTGCCGGGAGGCGCAGACGCCGATCGTCGCCATTACCGGTTCAAACGGTAAAAGCACCGTCACCACGCTGGTGGGGGAAATGGCGAAGGCGGCGGGCAAAAATGTCGGCGTGGGCGGTAACATTGGTCTGCCCGCTCTGATGCTGCTTGATAAAGGGTGCGAGCTGTTCGTCCTTGAGCTTTCCAGCTTCCAGCTGGAAACTACTTCAAGCCTGCATGCGGCGGCGGCGACGATCTTAAACGTCACCGAAGATCATATGGACAGATACCCGTTCGGCTTGCAGCAATACCGTGCGGCCAAACTGCGCGTTTATGAAAATGCCAAAGTTTGCGTGGTGAATGCCGATGATGCACTCACCATGCCGGTGCGCGGCGCAGACGATCGCTGCATTAGCTTTGGTATTAATATGGGTGACTATCACCTTAACCGTCAGCAGGGCGAAACCTGGCTGCGGGTGAAAGGTGAGAAAGTGCTGAACGTGAAAGAGATGATGCTCTCCGGCCAGCATAACTACACCAATGCCCTGGCGGCGCTGGCGCTGGCGGATGCCGTTGGCCTGCCGCGATCTTCAAGCCTGAAGGCGCTGACCACCTTTACCGGCCTGGCGCACCGGTTCCAGCTTGCGCTGGAGCACAACGGCGTACGCTGGATTAACGATTCCAAAGCGACCAACGTGGGTAGCACCGAGGCGGCACTGAACGGTCTGCACGTTGATGGCACGCTGCACCTGCTGCTGGGCGGCGACGGTAAATCGGCTGACTTCTCCTCGCTGAAGCAGTACCTCAACGGTGATAACGTGCGCCTGTATTGCTTTGGCCGCGATGGTAGCGAGCTGGCGGCGTTGCGTCCTGAGGTCGCCGAGCAAACCGAGACCATGGAGCAGGCGATGCGTCTTATTGCCCCACGCGTGAAGCCCGGCGATATGGTGCTGCTCTCACCAGCCTGTGCCAGCCTCGATCAATTCAAGAATTTCGAACAGCGGGGTGATGTCTTTACCCGCCTGGCGAAGGAGTTAGGCTGATGCGTTTATCTCTCCCTCGCCTGAAAATGCCGCGCCTGCCAGGATTTGGTATCCTGGTATGGCTGTTTACGGCGCTGAAAGGCTGGGTGATGGCTTCACGGGATAAAGATTCCGACAGCCTGATCATGTACGACCGCACGCTGTTCTGGCTCACGCTGGGGCTGGCAGCGATCGGCTTTATTATGGTCACCTCGGCGTCAATGCCTGTCGGACAGCGTCTGGCAAACGACCCGTTCCTGTTTGCCAAGCGTGACGGGCTTTACATCATTCTCGCGTTCTGCCTGGCGCTGATCACCTTACGCCTGCCAATGTCGTTCTGGCAGCGGCACAGTACGGCCATGCTCATCGCCTCAATTATCATGCTGTTGATCGTGCTGGTTGTCGGGAGCTCCGTTAACGGGGCATCACGCTGGATTGCCTTTGGCCCACTGCGTATTCAGCCGGCGGAGTTCACCAAACTGTCGTTGTTCTGCTACCTGGCTAACTACCTGGTGCGTAAAGTTGACGAAGTCCGTAACAACCTTCGCGGCTTCTTAAAACCGATGGGCGTGATTCTGGTCCTCGCGATCCTGCTGCTGGCGCAGCCCGACCTCGGTACGGTAGTCGTACTGTTTGTCACTACGCTGGCGATGCTGTTCCTGGCGGGCGCAAAACTGTGGCAGTTCATTGCCATCATCGGGATGGGGATTTCGGCGGTGGTGCTGCTGATCCTCGCCGAACCCTACCGTATCCGCCGTGTGACCTCGTTCTGGAACCCATGGGAAGATCCGTTCGGCAGCGGTTACCAGCTGACGCAGTCGCTGATGGCGTTTGGCCGCGGCGAAGTCTGGGGCCAAGGCCTGGGCAACTCGGTGCAAAAACTGGAGTATTTACCGGAGGCGCACACCGACTTCATCTTCTCCATTATTGGGGAAGAACTGGGTTATATCGGTGTGGTATTGGCGCTATTAATGGTATTCTTCGTCGCTTTCCGCGCCATGTCGATTGGCCGGAAAGCGCTGGAGATCGATCACCGCTTCTCCGGTTTCCTGGCCTGCTCTATTGGTATCTGGTTTAGCTTCCAGGCACTGGTAAACGTTGGGGCGGCAGCGGGTATGTTGCCGACTAAAGGTCTGACGTTACCGTTGATCAGTTATGGTGGTTCGAGTCTGTTGATCATGTCGACGGCCATCATGTTTTTGTTACGCATAGATTATGAAACGCGTCTGGAGAAAGCTCAGGCGTTTACACGAGGTTCACGATGAATCAACCGAAGCGGTTAATGGTGATGGCAGGCGGTACCGGTGGACACGTGTTCCCGGGGCTGGCGGTTGCGCACCATTTAATGGAACAGGGCTGGCAGGTACGCTGGCTGGGAACCGCAGACCGCATGGAAGCCGACCTGGTACCTAAGCACGGTATCGAGATCGACTTTATTCGTATTTCTGGCCTTCGTGGCAAAGGGATCAAGGCGCTGCTGCTGGCGCCGGTGCGCATTTTCAATGCCTGGCGTCAGGCGCGCGCCATCATGAAGCGCTTTAAGCCTGACGTCGTTCTGGGCATGGGCGGTTACGTTTCCGGCCCTGGCGGACTGGCGGCGTGGTCATTAGGGATCCCCGTTGTTCTGCATGAGCAGAACGGTATTGCCGGTTTGACCAACAAATGGCTGGCAAAAATCGCCACCAAAGTTATGCAGGCCTTCCCCGGGGCATTCCCGAAAGCGGATGTCGTAGGGAATCCGGTACGTGTGGACGTGCTGGCGCTGCCGCTGCCAGATACGCGTCTGGTGGGTCGTGAAGGGCCGGTGCGGGTGCTGGTCGTCGGCGGTTCCCAGGGCGCGCGTATTTTAAACCAGACGATGCCGCAGGTTGCGGCAAAACTGGGTGATGCAGTGACCATCTGGCACCAGAGCGGGAAGGGCGCTCAGCAGACCGTTGAGCAGGCCTACGCGCAGGAAGGTCAGCCGCAGCATAAAGTAACTGAATTTATTGATGATATGGCCGCAGCCTATGCATGGGCCGATGTCGTGGTCTGTCGCTCGGGCGCGCTGACGGTGAGCGAAATCGCCGCCGCCGGTTTACCGGCGCTGTTTGTGCCGTTCCAGCACAAAGATCGACAGCAGTACTGGAATGCACTGCCGCTTGAAAAAGCGGGTGCCGCGAAGATTTTTGAGCAGCCACAATTTACCGCTGATGCGGTCGCCACTACCCTGGCGGGCTGGAACCGGGATGTATTACTGGAGATGGCGCAACGCGCACGCGCGACCGCTATCCCGGATGCAACGGAACGGGTGGCAAAAGAAGTGAGCCTGGCAGCCCAGGCATAATTCTCGCAGCGCGTGTTGCGCTGCACGATTTTTTTGAAGTAGTCGATGGCGTTTAGAGAATGAATACACAACAACTGGCAAAACTGCGTTCTATCGTGCCCGAGATGCGTCGCGTCCGGCACATTCACTTTGTCGGCATCGGTGGTGCTGGCATGGGCGGTATTGCCGAAGTGTTAGCTAACGAAGGCTATCAGATCAGCGGGTCTGACCTGGCGCCAAACCCTGTTACGCAGCAGCTGGCGTCGCTGGGGGCGACTATCTATTTCAATCATCGCCCGGAAAACGTGAGCGATGCGAGCGTGGTTGTGGTGTCCAGCGCTATCTCCGCGGATAACCCGGAAATCGTTGCGGCGCATGAGGCGCGCATTCCGGTGATCCGTCGCGCGGAAATGCTGGCGGAACTGATGCGTTTCCGTCACGGCATTGCGGTGGCCGGCACGCACGGTAAAACCACCACAACAGCGATGGTCTCCAGCATTTATGCGGAAGCGGGTCTCGACCCGACGTTCGTTAACGGTGGTCTGGTGAAAGCCGCTGGCGTGCATGCGCGTCTGGGCCATAGCCGTTATCTGATTGCGGAAGCGGATGAGAGCGACGCGTCGTTCCTGCATCTACAGCCGATGGTGGCGATCGTCACCAACATCGAAGCTGACCATATGGACACTTACCAGGGTGACTTCGAGAACTTAAAGCAGACCTTTATTAACTTCCTGCACAACCTGCCGTTCTATGGCCGTGCGGTGATGTGCGTGGACGATCCGGTTATTCGCGAACTGCTGCCGCGCGTCGGGCGTCAAATTACGACCTACGGCTTCAGCGAAGACGCGGATGTACGCGTAGAAGATTACAAACAGATCGGTGCGCAGGGGCATTTCACCCTCGCGCGTCAGGATAAAGACCTGCTGCATGTCACCCTGAACGCGCCGGGACGTCACAACGCCCTGAATGCGGCGGCGGCGGTGGCTGTTGCGACAGAAGAAGGCATTGACGATGAAGCGATCCTGCGTGCACTGGAGAGCTTCCAGGGGACGGGCCGTCGTTTCGACTTCCTCGGTGAATTCCCACTGGAGCCGGTAAACGGTAAGCCAGGGTCTGCGATGCTGGTGGATGACTACGGTCACCATCCGACGGAAGTGGACGCAACCATCAAAGCGGCACGTGCGGGTTGGCCGGAAAAGAATCTGGTCATGATCTTCCAGCCGCACCGTTACACGCGTACCCGCGATCTGTATGACGATTTTGCCAACGTCCTTTCTCAGGTTGATACCCTGCTGATGCTGGATGTTTATGCTGCGGGTGAAACGCCGATTCCGGGTGCGGACAGTCGTTCTTTATGTCGTACCATCCGTGGACGCGGTAAAGTGGATCCTATTCTGGTTCCCGACCCGGCGCAGGTGGCTGAAATGCTTGCCCCGGTCCTGACGGGTAACGATCTGATCCTGATTCAGGGCGCGGGAAATATCGGCAAAATCGCCCGTACCTTAGCTGAAATCAAACTGAAGCCGCAAACTCAGGAGGACGAGCGTCATGGCTGATAAGATTGCTGTCCTGTTTGGCGGCACTTCCGCCGAACGCGAGGTTTCTCTGAATTCGGGCGCTGCCGTGCTGGCGGGCCTGCGTGAAGGTGGCGTGGACGCGCATCCGGTTGATCCGAAAGAGGTGGACGTCACGCAGCTGAAAGCGATGGGCTTCGATAAAGCCTTCATCGCGTTGCACGGCCGCGGTGGTGAAGACGGCACGTTGCAGGGGCTGCTGGAGCTGATCGGTATACCGTACACCGGCAGCGGCGTGATGGCATCCGCCATCTCCATGGATAAACTGCGCAGCAAACTGCTGTGGCAGGGCGCGGGCCTGCCCGTTGCGCCATGGGTTGCACTGACGCGTCGTGAATATGAATTGGGTCTGTCGGACAGCGTTAATACACGCATTGCGGCACTGGGCTTACCGGTTATTGTTAAGCCGAGCCGTGAAGGGTCGAGCGTGGGAATGTCCAAAGTTGATAAAGCTGTAGATTTGGCTGACGCTTTAGCACTGGCATTTCAACATGATGAAGAAGTTCTGATTGAAAAATGGCTTAGCGGGCCGGAATTTACCGTCGCGATGCTTGGCGAAGAAATTTTACCGTCAATTCGCATCCAACCCGCCGGAGTCTTCTATGATTATGAGGCGAAGTATCTCTCTGATGAGACGCAATATTTCTGCCCAGCGGGTCTTGAAGCAGAGCGTGAAGCCGAATTACAGTCTCTGGTGCTTAAAGCGTGGAATGTTCTGGGATGTCGTGGCTGGGGACGCATTGACGTCATGCTTGACGGTGACGGGCAATTTTATCTGCTGGAAGCAAACACGTCTCCGGGTATGACCAGCCATAGCCTTGTGCCGATGGCGGCGCGTCAGGCGGGAATGAGCTTCTCGCAATTAGTTGTACGTATTTTGGACCAGGCGGGCTGATATGTCTCAGGCTGCATTGAACACGCGCAACCGCGATGACGAAGAAGAATATTCCTCTTCGCGCCGGAGTAATGGAACGCGTCTTGCAGGGATCATCTTCCTGCTCGGGGTGCTGTGCACCGTGTTTATCAGCGGCTGGATGGTGCTGGGCTGGATGGAAGATGCGCAGCGGTTGCCGCTTTCAAAGCTGGTGGTGACCGGGGAGCGACACTACACGCGTAACGATGATATTCGCCAGTCGATTCTGGCGCTTGGGTCGCCTGGCACCTTTATGACGCAGGACGTCAACATTATTCAGAGTCAGATTGAACGTCTGCCGTGGATAAAACAGGCAAGTGTCAGAAAGCAATGGCCTGATGAATTGAAGATTCATCTGGTTGAATATGTGCCGATTGCGCGTTGGAATGATCAGCATATGGTTGATGTAGACGGAAATTCGTTCAGCGTCCCGAGCGATCGTGTCAACAAGCAGAATTTACCGATGTTGTATGGGCCGGAAGGCAGCGAAAACGAAGTATTGCAGGGTTTTCGTGAGATGGGGCAGGTGCTGGCTAAGGATCGCTTTACGTTAAAAGATGCTGCGATGACGGCGCGCCGTTCCTGGCAGTTGACCTTAACGAATGGCATCAAGCTCAACCTTGGCCGCGGCGATACAATGAAACGTCTGGCGCGTTTTGTCGAACTTTACCCGGTTTTACAGCAGCAGGCGCAGACGGATGGCAAACGGATAAGCTACGTTGATTTGCGCTATGACTCAGGCGCAGCAGTCGGTTGGGAGCCGGCTCCGGTCGAGGAACCTAATCAGCAACAAAATCAGGCACAGGTACAGGCAGAACAACAATGATCAAGTCGACGGACAGAAAATTGGTAGTAGGACTGGAGATTGGCACCGCGAAGGTTGCCGCTTTGGTAGGGGAAGTTCTGCCCGACGGTATGGTCAATATCATTGGCGTGGGCAGCTGCCCCTCCCGTGGTATGGATAAAGGTGGGGTAAACGACCTTGAGTCGGTGGTGAAATGCGTTCAGCGCGCCATCGACCAGGCTGAATTGATGGCAGATTGCCAAATTTCCTCTGTCTATCTGGCCCTTTCTGGTAAGCATATCAGCTGCCAGAATGAAATCGGTATGGTGCCGATTTCCGAAGAAGAAGTGACGCAGGAAGACGTTGAGAACGTTGTCCACACGGCGAAATCCGTGCGTGTTCGCGACGAGCACCGTGTGCTGCATGTGATCCCGCAGGAATACGCGATCGACTACCAGGAAGGCATCAAGAATCCGGTCGGTCTGTCGGGCGTGCGTATGCAGGCAAAAGTGCACCTGATCACATGTCACAACGATATGGCGAAGAACATTGTAAAAGCCGTTGAACGTTGTGGCCTGAAAGTTGACCAACTCATTTTCGCCGGACTTGCCGCGAGCTATTCCGTGCTGACCGAAGACGAACGTGAACTGGGCGTCTGTGTGGTCGATATTGGTGGTGGTACAATGGACATGGCTGTCTATACCGGCGGTGCGTTACGCCACACCAAAGTGATCCCGTACGCCGGGAATGTGGTTACCAGCGATATCGCTTACGCCTTTGGTACGCCACCGAGCGATGCAGAGGCGATTAAAGTGCGCCATGGTTGCGCGCTGGGCTCTATCGTCGGCAAAGACGAGAGCGTTGAAGTGCCGAGCGTAGGAGGTCGACCGCCGCGCAGCCTGCAACGCCAGACGCTGGCAGAGGTAATTGAGCCGCGTTATACCGAGCTGCTCAACCTGGTCAACGAAGAGATTTTGCAGTTACAGGAACAGCTTCGCCAGCAGGGTGTGAA
The DNA here is from genome assembly GCF_001037675.1 of Enterobacter sp. MGH119. Taxonomy (NCBI): domain Bacteria; kingdom Pseudomonadati; phylum Pseudomonadota; class Gammaproteobacteria; order Enterobacterales; family Enterobacteriaceae; genus Enterobacter; species Enterobacter sp. MGH119. Next base: position 356,828 of record NZ_KQ089931.1, read on the forward strand.
ACATCATCTCGCGGCGGGGATTGTATTAACCGGCGGGGCAGCGCAAATTGAAGGTCTTGCGGCCTGCGCTCAGCGCGTGTTCCATACGCAGGTGCGTATCGGTGCGCCGCTGAATATCACCGGTTTAACGGATTATGCCCAGGAGCCGTACTATTCAACGGCGGTGGGCCTGCTGCACTACGGGAAAGAGTCCCATTTAAGTGGTGAGGCAGAGGTGGAAAAACGCGTCTCGGTGGGGTCGTGGGTCAAACGACTTAACACCTGGCTGCGAAAAGAATTTTAATTTTTTTAAGAGACCGGAGAGAATTAGCGGTCTCGGGCGACAGGCACAACGGAGAGAGAGATTATGTTTGAACCTATGGAATTAACCAACGACGCGGTGATTAAAGTCATCGGCGTCGGTGGCGGCGGCGGTAACGCCGTAGAGCACATGGTGCGCGAGCGCATCGAAGGTGTTGAATTCTTCGCGGTGAACACCGATGCGCAGGCGCTGCGTAAAACGGCTGTTGGCCAGACGATTCAGATCGGTGGTGGCATCACCAAAGGTCTGGGAGCAGGGGCTAACCCGGAAGTGGGCCGCAACGCGGCTGAAGAAGATCGTGAAGCGCTGCGCGCTGCACTGGACGGTGCAGACATGGTCTTCATCGCAGCGGGTATGGGCGGCGGTACAGGTACCGGTGCAGCACCCGTTGTGGCGGAAGTCGCTAAAGATTTAGGTATTCTGACCGTTGCTGTCGTGACCAAGCCTTTCAACTTTGAAGGTAAGAAGCGTATGGCTTTCGCGGAGCAGGGTATCACCGAGCTGTCCAAGCACGTGGACTCTCTGATTACCATTCCGAACGACAAGCTGCTGAAAGTGCTGGGTCGCGGTATCTCTCTGCTGGACGCCTTTGGCGCGGCAAACGACGTGCTGAAAGGCGCGGTTCAGGGTATTGCTGAACTGATTACCCGTCCTGGCCTGATGAACGTCGACTTTGCAGACGTTCGTACCGTGATGTCCGAGATGGGCTACGCGATGATGGGCTCTGGCGTGGCGAGCGGCGAAGACCGTGCGGAAGAAGCTGCTGAAATGGCGATCTCCTCTCCACTGCTGGAAGATATCGATCTGTCTGGCGCGCGCGGCGTGCTGGTCAACATTACCGCTGGCTTTGACCTGCGTCTGGATGAGTTCGAAACTGTGGGTAACACCATCCGTGCATTCGCCTCTGACAACGCGACCGTCGTTATCGGTACCTCCCTTGATCCGGAAATGAACGACGAACTGCGTGTGACCGTTGTGGCCACCGGTATCGGTATGGACAAGCGTCCTGAGATCACCCTGGTGACTAACAAACAGACTCAGCAGCCGGTTATGGATCGTTACCAGCAGCACGGTATGGCGCCTCTGACTCAGGAGCAAAAACCCGCTGCGAAAGTGGTGAACGACCCGACTCCACAAACGGCAAAAGAGCCAGATTATCTGGATATCCCGGCGTTCCTGCGTAAGCAAGCTGACTAAGAATTGGCTGGAATTTGGGGATTTGCGCTCTTTGTGCTAAACTGGCCCACCGTTAGTGATATACACTCTCGGTTGGATAGTTAATTTGGCGAGATTATACGATGATCAAACAAAGGACACTTAAACGTATCGTTCAGGCGACGGGTGTCGGTTTACATACCGGCAAGAAAGTCACACTGACGTTACGCCCTGCGCCGGCCAATACCGGGGTCATCTATCGTCGCACCGACTTGAATCCACCGGTAGATTTTCCGGCCGATGCCAAATCTGTGCGTGATACTATGCTCTGTACTTGTCTGGTGAACGAGCATGACGTGCGGATTTCTACCGTAGAGCACCTGAACGCCGCCCTGGCGGGTCTGGGTATCGACAACATTATGGTTGAAGTCGATGCGCCAGAAATCCCGATCATGGACGGGAGTGCTGCTCCGTTCGTTTATTTGTTGCTGGATGCCGGCATCGAAGAACTGAACTGCGCGAAGAAATTTGTTCGCATTAAAGAGACCGTTCGCGTCGAAGATGGCGACAAATGGGCTGAATTCAAACCGTACAATGGTTTTTCGTTGGACTTCACCATCGATTTTAACCATCCGGCGATTGACTCCAGCACCCAGCGCTATGCGATGAACTTCTCTGCGGATGCGTTCATGCGCCAGATCAGCCGAGCACGTACCTTCGGCTTTATGCGTGATATCGAATATCTGCAATCCCGCGGCCTGTGCCTGGGCGGCAGCTTCGATTGTGCCATCGTTGTTGACGATTATCGCGTACTGAACGAAGACGGCCTGCGTTTTGAAGATGAATTTGTTCGTCACAAAATGCTGGACGCGATCGGCGACCTCTTCATGTGTGGTCACAACATCATTGGTGCATTTACCGCGTTTAAATCCGGTCATGCACTGAACAACAAACTGTTGCAGGCAGTCCTGGCAAAACAGGAAGCCTGGGAATATGTGACCTTCGAAGACGAAGCTGAACTGCCGCTGGCGTTCAAAGCACCGACTATGGTCCTGGCGTAACGGTTAAACCCGTTTCGTAAGAAAAGCGACTGGTTCACCTGGTACTCTCTCCGACCAGGGAAGCCAGTCGTTTTTATTTCTGCCCTTCTTTAATTTGTCCCTTTCACCCCTGGCCTGTGTCGGGTGCCGAATAACGGTGTGTTCGCTGCATTATTGACCGTTTTTACCTGCTGCAAGGTGTCATTCCTGCTGCCGTGTATTGGCTTTAGTGGTAATATCTGGGCGCTAAAAAAGAATAACTAAACTCAGCCTGCACTGGCGGGCGAACGTGGTGGAGCAAGTGAGCGGAATACTGACGCGCTGGCGACAATTTGGCAGACGTTACTTCTGGCCGCATCTCTTATTGGGGATGGTCGCGGCGAGTCTCGGCTTGCCTGTGCTCAGCAACAGCGCAGACGCGGCAACGCCAGCACGTTCCACGACGACCAAACACGATCTCACCACACGGGTTAACTTCACTAATCTCGCATGGCTTGAAGCCAGCCGTCGTCCCAATTTCTCCGTTGATTACTGGCAGCAGCACGCGATTCGCACGGTTATCCGCCATCTGTCGTTCGCGATGGCGCCGCAGACGATGCCTGTTGCGGAAGAAACGCTGCCGGTCCAGGCTCAGCATCTTGCCCTGCTCGATACGCTTAATGCGCTTCTGACGCAGGACAACCAGCCGCCAGTGACCGTGAATCAGACGGCGAAAACGGATTTTGTTTCCCCTGCATCCTTCTCTGTTTCGACATGGATTAGCCAGGTTCACGGCATCCGTGCCGGGCCTCAACGCCTCAGCTAAATTAACCTTTTTCAATACCTTAATTTATCTGCCCGACTGGGGCGTTTGAGAATTTATTATGCTAATCAAATTGTTAACCAAAGTTTTTGGTAGTCGTAACGATCGTACCCTGCGCCGCATGCGCAAAGCTGTGAACGTCATCAACGGTATGGAACCGGCGATGGAGAAGCTCTCTGATGATGAGCTGAAAGCGAAAACCGCGGAGTTCCGTGCGCGTCTGGAGAAAGGCGAAACCTTAGAAAGCCTGATCCCGGAAGCCTTTGCCGTAGTACGTGAGGCCAGTAAACGCGTGTTCGGCATGCGTCACTTCGACGTGCAGCTGCTGGGCGGGATGGTGCTCAACGAGCGCTGCATCGCGGAAATGCGTACCGGTGAAGGTAAAACCCTGACCGCAACGCTGCCGGCTTACCTGAATGCGCTGACGGGTAAGGGTGTTCACGTTGTTACCGTCAACGACTATCTGGCGCAGCGCGACGCCGAAAACAACCGTCCACTGTTCGAATTCCTCGGCATGACCGTGGGCATTAACATGTCCGGCCTGCCGGCACCTGCCAAGCGTGAAGCCTACAACGCGGACATCACTTACGGCACCAACAACGAATACGGCTTCGACTACCTGCGTGACAACATGGCGTTCAGCCCGGAAGAGCGCGTCCAGCGTAAACTGCACTATGCGCTGGTGGATGAGGTTGACTCCATTCTGATCGATGAAGCGCGTACCCCGCTGATCATCTCCGGCCCTGCCGAAGACAGCTCCGAGATGTACCGTAAAGTCGACAAAATCATTCCTCACCTGCTGCGTCAGGAGAAAGAAGACTCCGATACCTTCCAGGGTGAAGGTCACTTCTCCGTGGATGAAAAAGCGCGTCAGGTCAACCTGACCGAACGCGGCCTGGTGAAAATCGAAGAGCTGCTGGTTGCTGAAGGCATTATGGAAGAGGGCGAGTCTCTGTACTCCCCGAGCAACATCATGCTGATGCACCACGTAACGGCTGCACTGCGCGCGCACGCGCTGTTCACCCGCGACGTTGACTACATCGTTAAAGACGGGGAAGTCATCATCGTCGATGAACACACCGGCCGTACCATGCAGGGACGTCGCTGGTCCGATGGCCTGCACCAGGCCGTGGAAGCCAAAGAAGGCGTGGATATTCAGAACGAAAACCAGACGCTGGCATCCATCACCTTCCAGAACTACTTCCGTCTGTACGAGAAGCTGGCGGGGATGACCGGTACCGCAGATACCGAAGCGTTTGAGTTTAGCTCCATCTATAAGCTGGATACCGTGGTAGTACCTACCAACCGTCCGATGATCCGTAAGGATATGCCGGACCTGGTATACATGACTGAAGCGGAAAAAATTCAGGCGATCATCGAAGATATTCGCGAACGTACCGCGAAGGGCCAGCCGGTACTGGTGGGGACCATCTCCATCGAGAAGTCCGAAGTGGTGTCTAACGAGCTGACTAAAGCAGGCATCAAACACAACGTTCTGAACGCCAAGTTCCACGCTAAAGAAGCAGATATCGTTGCGCAGGCGGGTTACCCGGCAGCCGTAACCATCGCCACCAACATGGCGGGTCGTGGTACCGATATTATGCTCGGCGGTAGCTGGCAGGCCGAAGTGGCGGAGCTGGAAAACCCAACCCCAGAGCAAATCGCGCAGATCAAAGCCGACTGGCAAGTGCGTCACGACGCGGTGCTGGCATCCGGTGGTCTGCACATCATTGGTACCGAGCGTCACGAATCTCGTCGTATCGATAACCAGCTGCGCGGTCGTGCGGGTCGTCAGGGTGATGCCGGTTCTTCCCGCTTCTATCTGTCTATGGAAGATGCGCTGATGCGTATTTTCGCCTCTGACCGTGTGTCCGGCATGATGCGTAAACTGGGCATGAAACCTGGCGAAGCGATCGAGCACCCGTGGGTTACCAAAGCGATTGCCAACGCCCAGCGTAAAGTGGAAAGCCGCAACTTCGATATTCGTAAGCAGCTGCTGGAATATGATGACGTTGCCAACGACCAGCGTCGTGCGATCTACACCCAGCGTAACGAACTGCTGGACGTGTCCGACGTGAGCGAAACCATCAACAGCATTCGCGAAGATGTGTTCAAAGCCACTATCGACGCTCATATTCCACCGCAGTCTCTGGAAGAAATGTGGGATATCGAAGGCTTGCAGGAACGTCTGAAAAACGACTTCGATCTCGAACTGCCAATCAAAGAGTGGCTGGACAAAGAGCCTGAGCTGCACGAAGAGACCCTGCGCGAGCGTATCTACGAAACCGCGCTGGACGTCTACAAGCGTAAGGAAGAAGTGGTTGGCGCAGAGATGATGCGTCACTTCGAGAAAGGCGTAATGTTGCAGACCCTGGACTCCCTGTGGAAAGAGCACCTGGCGGCAATGGACTACCTGCGTCAGGGTATCCACCTGCGAGGTTATGCGCAGAAAGATCCGAAGCAGGAGTACAAGCGTGAATCCTTCTCCATGTTTGCCGCCATGCTGGAGTCGCTGAAGTATGAAGTCATCAGCACTCTGAGCAAAGTTCAGGTGCGTATGCCGGAAGAAGTGGAAGCGATGGAGCAGCAGCGTCGTGAAGAAGCTGAGCGTCTGGCACAGATGCAGCAGTTGAGCCATCAGACCGATGAGAGCGAAGCCGCAGCAGCAATCGCAGCGCAGACGGGCGATCGTAAAGTTGGTCGTAACGATCCGTGCCCATGCGGTTCCGGCAAAAAATACAAGGCGTGCCACGGCCGTCTGAGCTAAGAACATAACAAACTGAAAAGGCGCAGATATCTGCGCCTTTTTTATGGAAGTGACATGATGAAAACACTGCAAATTGCTGTCGGGATCATTCGCAACCCGCAAAACCAGATCTTCATTACCCAACGTGCCGCCGATGCGCACATGGCCAACAAATGGGAATTCCCCGGCGGGAAAATCGAATCAGGTGAAACGCCGGAGCAGGCGCTGGTGCGTGAGCTTCAGGAAGAGGTGGGGATCACCCCGCATGGCGCAACGCTGTTCGATAAGCTGGAGTACCAGTTTCCGGATCGTCACATCACGCTGTGGTTCTGGCTGGTGGAAAGCTGGGAAGGTGAACCGTGGGGTAAAGAGGGGCAGCCGGGTAACTGGATTGAGCTTCAGGCCAGCGATGCGGAAAAATTCCCGCCCGCCAATGAGCCTGTGATCCTCCGGCTGGTTGCACAACCGTAGGCCTGCTAAGCGAAGCGCCAGCAGGCTTTGAACGTTACTGCTGGTTTTCGCTCCAGTCATCGCTATCCGAGAGATCGCCTTCGCTCGGAATGCGTTTCTCTTCCGCCGCCCATTCGCCCAGGTCTATAAGCTGACAGCGCTTGCAGCAGAATGGGCGAAATGGACTCACTTCTCCCCAGACGACAGTTTTCCCACAGGTTGGGCAGTTTACGGTGGTTACGTCAGACATCGGCACTCCTTAACAACAGGCCAGTTCAAAATCGAGGCGTTCCGGCACGGTGCCATGTTCACTGTCCAGCGGCATAAAGCGGATCGCGAAACGGCTTTTATGTCCGGAAATTTGCGGGTAAAGCTGCTCGCTAAGAGACAGATTCAGGCGCAGAAGATCGGCGTCGTCGCCGTTATCCTGATAGAAACCGTTGAGACTGGTTTGTTTGCGGAACGGGGCAGAGTTACGCACAAGATCGAGGATCAAGGATAACGTCTGATTCATCGGCTCCAGGCTGCCCAGCCAGCTGTTCACCTGGCGATCGCGCTGTTCCTGCGGCATGTGCAACCACATATGCAGCGTTGGCAGGTCAAAGCTACAGCAACCGCCCGGTATGCTCAGGCGCTGGCGCACCAGCGCAATCAGACGATCCTCTCGTAAAAACTGGCCAACGCGCGGCGCGGCCATCAGCGTCGTGCTGCTGTTTTTCAGCTGCTGGCGTAAAGCGTCAATTCGACTTTGATCCACGCCCGGTACTTCGGCCCAGGCCTGTAATTTACGCTGCTGGCGCTCCAGCTCTTTCAACAGCTCAGTGCGGACGTCACCGCGTTCAATCACATCCAGCAGATCGCCCACGTTGCGGAAAAAATGCAGCGCGGTGGCGTGATCGTTGACAGGCAGATGTTGTGAAAGCTGTTGAATAAGAAATTCTATGCGTAGCCAGGTACGCATTTTTTCGTTAAGCGGGTGCTCAAAAAGGATATGAGTCGACATTATGGTTTTTCCTGTGCAACGGCCTGCGCGGCGAAGGTCAGATACTGCGCGTGCAGACGAGCAACATCCGATGCAATGGCATCTGGTGCGCCGTTATTATCAATAACATCATCCGCAACGGCGAGGCGCGCTTCGCGCGTGGCCTGTGCGGCAAGAATTTGTTCAGCATGTTCGCGTGAAACATGGTCACGCGCCATGGTTCTCTGGATTTGCGTTTCGCGGGAAACGTCAATCACCAGCGTTCTGTCTGCTTTATTCTGAAGCTGATTTTCCACCAGTAACGGGACGACCCACAACACATAGGGCGAACGGGCTGCGGCAATTTGACGCTGAGTTTCCTGGTGGATAATGGGGTGGAGCAGGGCATTAAGCCAGGCTTTTTCCGCTGGATCGGAAAATATGCACTCACGCAGCTGCCGACGATTCAGGGTGCCGTCAGCCTGTATCACACGGCGACCAAAATGCGCTTCGATGGCGTTTAAGGCGGGTGTATTGGGTTCTACCACATGACGGGCAATGATATCGGCGTCGATAATCGTGATGCCGAGACGAGCAAACGCGTGCGCAACGGTGCTTTTACCACTACCGATGCCGCCGGTTAATGCGACGATATACCCCATTAAATCAGATCCTGGGAATTATTCAGTTTTAAAATCAGTTGCTTAAAATTCAAACTTACAACAGCCAATGTTTAGCTCTCTTTACCCGCTTTTTACCAGGTAAATTTATAGGATTGTAGCGTAAAAAAAGAGAATTTCGCAGTCTTGCGGAGCAGGTATTAGTGCGTATGATAGCGTCACTGGAGTTGTGCTTTTAATATATTTGCCTCTAACCCCAGGAATCCGCACATGCGTATCGAAGAAGATCTGAAGTTAGGTTTCAAAGACGTTCTTATCCGCCCTAAACGCTCTACACTGAAAAGTCGCTCAGACGTTGAACTCGAACGTCAATTCACCTTTAAGCATTCCGGTCAGACGTGGTCTGGCGTGCCGATTATCGCGGCCAACATGGACACCGTCGGGACCTTCGAGATGGCGACCGCACTGGCGCAATTCGACATCCTTACTGCGGTACACAAACACTACAGCGCTGAAGAGTGGGATGCGTTTGTCGCCTCCGCCTCGGCTGAAGTGGTGAAGCATGTGATGGTCTCGACCGGTACGTCTGATGCAGATTTCGAGAAAACCAAACAGATCCTGAACGCCAATCCGGCGCTGAATTTTGTCTGCATTGACGTGGCAAATGGTTATTCCGAACATTTCGTCCAGTTCGTCAGCAAGGCGCGTGAAGCCTGGCCAACCAAAACCATCATCGCGGGCAACGTGGTGACCGGTGAAATGTGTGAAGAGCTGATCCTCTCCGGAGCCGACATTGTGAAAGTAGGCATTGGCCCGGGCTCCGTTTGCACCACGCGCGTGAAAACCGGTGTGGGTTATCCGCAGCTGTCTGCGGTAATTGAATGCGCTGACGCTGCGCACGGTCTGGGCGGCCAGATCATCAGCGACGGTGGCTGCACCATGCCAGGCGATGTCGCGAAAGCCTTCGGCGGCGGCGCGGATTTCGTGATGCTCGGCGGCATGCTGGCAGGCCACGAAGAGAGCGGCGGTACCGTGGTGGAAGAGAACGGCGAGAAATTCATGCTGTTCTACGGAATGAGCTCTGAATCCGCTATGACCCGTCACGTGGGTGGTGTCGCGAAATACCGTGCGGCGGAAGGCAAAACCGTTAAGCTACCACTGCGTGGTCCGGTCGAAAACACGGCGCGCGATATCCTCGGCGGACTGCGTTCTGCCTGCACCTACGTTGGGGCTTCCCGCCTGAAAGAGCTGACTAAACGCACGACGTTTATCCGCGTTCAGGAGCAGGAAAACCGCGTTTTCAATAGCCTCTGACGGCTACGGCTGGCGCGCGTCCGTGCGCCAGCGTTACCCCGCGCTCATTGCATCCCCCAGATGGAAAATCGGCAGATACATTGCCACCACCAGCGTGCCAATAATCAGACCTGTCACGACCAGTAGCAAAGGCTCAAGAAGCGCCGCCAGATTGTCTGCCTGCTGAAATGTCTGTTCCGTATGATGGCGGGCCAGATTCATCAGCATGACATCCAGTGAACCCGACACTTCTCCGGTGCGAATGAGCTGAATACACAGTGGCGTAAAAACAGAGGCCTTCTGGAAGGAGCACCACACGGGCATCCCCTGTTCGATATCGCTGCGTATCTCACGGAGTTTCTCCTGCCAGTAGCCACACTCAACGGTCTCCTCCACACTCTCCAGTCCTCGTAAAAAGGCAATTCCGGCCTGCTGGGTTAATGACAGCACGGTAAAAATTTGCCCCAGTTTTTGCCCACGCATCAGCGTGCCCATCACTGGTACATGTAACAGGACGTACTGCCAGCGCGGATGCCGCCGCAGCTTACAAGCGATGACAACCATTGCCACGAGCAGGGCCAAAAGGGTGAGGATATGCGCCTGAACCAAGGCCGCCAGCCCCATGACTGCCTGCGTGAGCAAAGGGAGCGGGGTGTTGAACGTTTTGTAGATTGCAGCAAACTCAGGCAAAACCAGCGTGACCATCGCCAGCACCACGAAAACGGCCAGCGTCAGGATGATCAGCGGATAGCGCAGCGCTTTCTTCACCTTTGCACTGAGCTGCTGCTGGGATTTTTGTTGCTGCGCAAGCTGACGGCAGCAGGCTTCGAGCTTACCCGTCAGTTCACCCGTCTTCACCATCGAGACATAAAGGGGGCTAAACACCTCTGGCCATTTCTTCATGGCCTCTGACAGAGCGAAACCTTCGCTCAGGTCATCAGCAAGACTGTGCAGCAGCGCCTGCCAGTGCTGCAAAGGATGCTGTTCCGCCAGCATGTGCAGGCTTTGGGACAGCGTGAGTCCGGCCTGTAGCAGCGTGGCGAGCTGGCGAAAAATATCGTAGCAGTGCTGCACTTGCCATCGGTGGTGCTGCTGGCAGCGTTTTAGCGCCAGCGGGTGCAGCTGTTTAAGCACCAGAGCCGTGTAAGCTGCGTTACGGTCGATGGCCCAGAGGGTGCCGGTTTGCACCTCCCCCTCGGTGGTCAGGGCACGCCAGCGCCAGAGCGAATTAGCAGCCATCGGGCATTCCCAGGACGCGCAACAACTCTTCGAGCGTAGTCAGCCCTTGCTCTACGGCCATGCAGCCATGCTCAAACAAAGAGGTCATTCCCGCCTGACGAGCGCTGGACCCAATCACCTCCGTGCTTGCTCCGCTGGCGATGGCCTGCCGCAGCGTGTCGTCGATGACGAGTACTTCAAAAATGGCTACGCGACCATAAAAACCGTGGTAGCAGCGATCGCAGCCGGTGGGTTGCCAGCGAGGAAGCGGCCGGGGCCACAGCGTGCGGGGTAATTCGGTGTGGCGGCTGGCTTCCTGTCGGCAGTACGGGCATAAACGGCGCACCAGCCGCTGGGCAATCACCATCGAGAGCGCCGAAGAGATCATCCAGCGCGCGACACCCATCTGTTGCAGCCGTACCAGCGTTTCAGTCGTCGAATTAGTATGGAGGGTGGACAGCACCAGATGCCCGGTTTGTGCCGCCTTAATGGCAATTTCTGCCGTTTCGCCGTCACGAATTTCACCTACCATAATGATGTCAGGATCCTGCCTGAGCAGGGCGCGCAGCACGCTCTGGAAGGTCAGCCCCGCACGCGGATTAATCTGCGTCTGGTTTAAGCCTGCAAGCGGGATTTCAACGGGATCTTCCACGCTGCAAATATTAACGTCAGGTGTATTTCGCGCCTGTAACGCACTGTACAGCGTCACCGTTTTCCCGCTACCTGTCGGGCCGGTGACCAGAATCAACCCCTGAGGGCTGTTAAGCGCCCCGGCAAAACGGACCTGCTGGTCTGCGCTCATCCCCAGCTGTTCAAGCTCCAGAGCCTGCTGTACCTGGTGAAGCAGACGAAGCACGATTTTTTCTCCACCGCTACAGGGAAGGGTTGCGATACGAAAAGAGACGGGGACGCTTGCCAGCTCCACCGTAAACTGGCCGTCCTGCGGCAGGCGGCGCTCCGCAATATCCAGTTGACCCAGCACCTTCAGGCGTGCGGCAAGCGTCGTCCCGAGGGCGGCAGAGATCGGCAGTTGCGGGTAGAGAAAACCGTCGATTCGCAAACGGATCTGGTAGCCGTGCTCCGTCGGTTCAATATGGATGTCAGAAGCCCGCTGGTTTACTGCCTGCTGCAAGGTTGTACTGAGCACGTCAGCGGCTGAGTTTGGCGCTATGCCCGGCAGGTGTGATGATGAGACGGACTGAAGCCGTTTTTCCATCCGTTCTGCCGTCCAGCACTCAATATCAATACGCTTCTGCGTGGCGAAGCGTAACGCTTCCATCAGCTCAGAGGCAGGATTACCCACCACCGCAATGCTGATCATATCGGTGTCGCTTGCGAGTAGCAGTGCGTGATGGCGCTGACAGAGCGTCATTAGCTGTTCGGTATTCATTGTCCACTCCTGTCAGTTGTTGTCGAAGCGGAAAACATCTTCACAGGCTTGTCTGAGCGCCGTGTCGGACGCAATTTTGCAGTCACGCGTCCAGCCCGTCATACCGTTACCGTCGCTCCAGATCGGTGTCATGAGCACTTCAAGTCCGTTAAGGCTTTCCTGCCCTGTTAACGATACGGCCCCCTTTGCCACGCTCATCGCTGAAACGTAACGTGTGGTTGTCGGGGAGGGGATGCCATTGGTGCCTGCGTCGCAGCTATCCACACCACCACGATCCAGGGCGCAAAGCTCAATGGCGGTGCGGTAGGGGATGAACGTTTGCAGCATATCGGTGAGCGCCGCTTTTCGCAGGTAGTTCTGATAGGCCGGAACGCCAATCGCGCTCAGGATGGCAATAATGCCAATGACCACCATTAGCTCAATCAGGGTAAATCCTTGTTGTCTGTTCATGTCTGCTCCTTACGTTAAGTGGCGCTACTGTGGCAGTGCCAGCATGCAGAAACGAGGGACAAAAGCGTGAACGTGAAGGGGCTTTCAGGGAAATGATTCAGTGTTGCAGAGAAGGACAGCGTAATTGCGAGCGGTTTCGTATTTCCCCTCTCCGGGCGGAGAGGGGGGATAATTTATTTGAAGCGCATCGAGAGGTCGAGGGCGCGGACGTGCTTGGTCAGGGCGCCTACGGAGATGTAATCGACGCCGGTTTCAGCAAATTCGCGGATGGTGTCGAACGTCACGTTGCCGGACACCTCAAGCTGCGCCTGGCCGTTTGTGCGTTTGACCGCTTCACGCATCTGCTCCGTGTCGAAGTTATCGAGCATGATGATGTCAGCCCCCGCTTTAATGGCCTCGTCCAGCTCCTCCAGCGTTTCCACTTCCACTTCGACGGGCACATCCGGATGCAGCCAGAAGGCTTTTTCCACGGCCTGACGCACCGAGCCAGAGGCAATAATGTGGTTCTCTTTGATCAGGAAGGCATCGGATAGCCCCAGACGATGGTTGGCGCCGCCACCGCAGAGTACCGCGTATTTCAGCGCGGTGCGCAGACCCGGCAGGGTTTTACGGGTATCCAGCAGCTGCGTGCGGGTGCCTGCCAGCAGGTCAACGTAGCGGCGTACTTCACTGGCAACGCCAGAGAGCGTTTGCACAAAATTGAGCGCGGTGCGTTCACCAGTCAGCAAGACGCGGGACGGGCCGTCCAGTTCGAACAGTGGCTGATTCGCCGTGACCGCATCGCCGTCCTCAACGTGCCATGTTACCTGCACCTCGTCGCCCGCCAGCTGGGTAAAGACCTCCTCAACCCAGCGTTTGCCGCAGAAAACCCCTGCTTCACGGGTGATAACCACCGCATGCGAGCGTGTCTCTTTTGGCAACAATTGGGCGGTAATATCGTTATCGGCGCTGACGTCACCGCCGAGGTCTTCTCTCAGGGCATGGGCAACGCTTGCCGGGATATCACTATTAATACGTTCCAGAAGCGCGTCACGTCGGTGGTCGGGGTTATAGCGGCGAGGCGGCATGATAAAACTCCAAATTGGTAACGAATCATAATATTGAAACATGCTACTCTGAACCGAGTAACAGCACCATAGATAAGGAGTTCCAGCATGTTGTTAGAAAACGGATGGCTGGTGGACGCGCGGCATGTACCGTCGCCGCACCACGACTGCCGCCCGGAGGATGAAAAGCCCACACTGCTGGTGGTTCACAATATTAGTCTCCCGCCGGGTGAGTTTGGCGGTCCGTGGATCGATGCGTTATTCACTGGAACGATAGATCCCGATGCCCACCCCTTCTTTGCTGAGATTGCGCATCTGCGCGTATCGGCGCACTGTCTGATCCGTCGTGATGGCGAAGTGGTTCAGTATGTTCCTTTTGATAAGCGTGCCTGGCATGCCGGCGTGTCGAAGTATCAGGGGCGCGAGCGGTGCAATGATTTCTCCATTGGAATTGAACTGGAAGGAACGGACACCACGCCTGACACCGATGCGCAATATGAGAAACTGGTTGCTGTAACGCAAACGTTAATCGGGCGCTATCCCGCCATTGCAGACAATATTACAGGGCACAGCGACATCGCCCCCGAAAGAAAAACCGACCCCGGCCCGGCGTTTGACTGGTCCCGGTTTCACGCCATGCTTACCACGTCGTCAGATAAGGAGATAACATGACGTTGTTTACCATGCTGCTGGTTATGATCGCTGAACGCCTGTTTAAGCTCGGCGAGCACTGGCATCTGGATCATCGGCTGGAGGTGTTATTCCGCCGCATCAGGCATTTTTCCATGCTGCGCACGCTGCTGATGGCGGCAGGCGTGATGGCCATTACGTTCCTGTTGCTGCGCTCGCTTTACGGCCTCTTTTTCAACGTGCCGCTGCTGGTGGTGTGGATCCTGCTCGGCGTGCTGTGTATTGGCGCGGGCAAGGTGCGTTTGCACTATCACGCGTATCTGAAAGCCGCTTCCCGGGATGATGCCCACGCGCGCGGCGCGATGGCGAGCGAGTTGACGATGATCCACGGCGTACCGCCGGACTGCGATGAACGCGAGTTTCTGCGGGAGCTGCAAAACGCGCTGCTGTGGATTAACTTCCGTTACTACCTGGCGCCGCTGTTCTGGTTCGTGGTGGGCGGACCCTGGGGGCCGGTACTGCTGATGGGTTACGCGTTCCTGCGCGCCTGGCAGACCTGGCTTGCCCGCTATCTTACGCCGCATGAACGTCTACAGTCCGGCATTGATGCCATCCTGCACGTGCTCGACTGGCTTCCGGTGCGTCTGGTAGGCGTGGTCTATGCCCTCATCGGTCACGGTGAAAAGGCGCTGCCCGCGTGGTTTGTCTCCCTTGCAGACCGCCATACCTCGCAGTATCAGGTTTTAACCCGACTGGCACAGTTCTCGCTGGCGCGTGAGCCGCACACGGACAAAGTCGCAACGCCAAAGGCTGCCGTCTCGATGGCGAAGAAAACGTCGTTTGTGGTGGTGGTGATTGTGGCGCTGCTGACGATTTACGGCACGCTGGTTTAAGCCAGCGCGCCGAAGCCGTTACGGTGTATCTGCGGGCGGGATGCCGAATTCAGGCATCCCGTTTTCGTTCCAGCGGATGAGTTTCAGGCGAGTATGGCGATTGGGATCGTAAAGCGGATCGCCTTCAATTTCAGTGTAGTTTCGCGCGTGGTAGACCAGCACATCTTCGCCCTCCGGCGTCTGTGTAAAGCTGTTATGGCCTGGCCCATACTGACGGTTTTCGTAGCTGGTGACGAACACCGGGCGCGGGGATTTATGCCAGTTAGCCGGGTTTTGCAGATCGGCATTCAGGTCTGCCCACAGTAATCCCATGCAGTAGTTCTCGTCGGTGGCGCTGGCGGAATAGCTGATAAACAGCTTATCGCCATGGAACAGCACCGCCGGGCCTTCATTGACCCAGAACCCGCGGCACTCCCAGTCATATTCCGGTTTACTGAGCATCACCGGCTCGCCTTTCAGCGTCCACGGATTTTCCATTTCACACAGGTAAAGATTCGAGTTACCGGAAATATCCGGGGCTTTTTGCGCCCACAGATACCAGCGTTTACCCTGATGAACAAAGGTGGTGGCATCCAGCGCGAAGGTGTCAAACGGGGTTTTGATTTGCCCTTTTTCTACCCACGTACCGGTGAGCGGATCGCGATCTGCGCATTCAATGGCAAACATGCGATGCTGGAACATCCCGAGCTGATCGAGCGCCTGGGTATGCGTGGCGGCAAAATAGATGTACCAACTGCCGTCGATATGATGCAGTTCCGGTGCCCAGATCAGCTGGCTCATCGGGCCGGTGTCGGGCTTGCGCCAGACAACCACCTCTTCGGCATCGCGTAAACCTTCCAGCGAGTCCGCGCGGCGGATCGCCAGCCGATCGTACTCCGGTACGGAGGCGATAAAGTAATATTGCCCATCGTGACGCAGGATATACGGGTCGGCGCGTTGTTCAATAAACGGGTTTGGCCAGGTTTGCATTCGGCTTTCCTTATTTAGTCTCAGCGGCTTTGAGTTCCTGATAATCGTTCAGCTCGCGATAGTTGGTGCGACGCTTTTCCAGATCGGACTGGATCTGCTTCATGGTCTCACGGTCCACTTTCAGCAGACGTACTACGCCCGCGGTAATTAAGTATCCAATGCCAGGAATGACGGTAAAGAGCAGCACGATCCCGTTGATGGCATCCGCGCTCTGCGCTTTTGCGCCCGCATCGTAGCCGTACCAGGAGAGCAGGAAACCGACCATTGCCCCGGCAATCGCCAGACCCAGTTTCAGGAAGAAGATGTTGCCGGAGAAGCTGATCCCGGTGATACGTTTCCCGGTTTTCCATTCACCGTAGTCGTCCACGTCGGCCATCAGGGACCAGTGCAGCGGGGATGGGATCTGGTGCAGGATGTTCAGCAGGACGTAAAGCACAACAATGGTTGTCGTCGCTTTCGGGTCGAAGAAGTAGAAGGCGCAGGAGAAAATCGCCAGCGCGATGTTGGTCCAGAAGAAGACCTTCAGCTTGCACCAGCGGTCGGTCAGCACTTTCGCCAGCATACTGCCGAACATCATGCCGATCACGCCCAGGCTGATAAACAGCGTGGCGAAATGGGTGCTTTGCCCCATGACCCAGGTAACGTAATACATGGTGGCCGCCATGCGGATAAAGCCAGGGCAGACGTTGCACAGGGTTAACAGCAGGATCCGCACCCACTGGTCGTTCTTCCACACGTCTTTCAGGTCGTTTTTAAGTTCGTCATGGGTTTGCACCGCCGGACGCACGCGCTCGCGCACCGTGGCGAAGCAGAACAGGAACATGCAGGTACCAATCAGCGCCAGCACGGTCATCGCCATCTGGTAGCCTTTGGCTTTGTTATCCCCACCGAACCAGTCGGCCATTGGCAGGAGCGTTAGCGACAGCAGCAGCGTGGCGATACCAACCATAACAAAACGGTAGGACTGGCAGGCAACGCGCTCTTTCGGGTCGTTGGTGATCACGCCGCCGAGCGAGCAGTACGGAATGTTGATGGCGGTATAGGTCAGCGACAGCAGGAAGTAGGTGACAAAGGCATAGATAACTTTGCTGTTATAGCTCCACTCTGGCGTGGTGAACATCAGAATGCTGAACAGCGCATAGGGGAAGGCAATCCACAGCAGCCATGGACGAAACCGGCCATATTTGCTGCGGGTACGGTCAGCAATCGCGCCCATGATCGGGTCCGTTACGGCATCAATGACGCGCACGGACAGGAGTAAAACGCCAACCAGTGCAGGAGCCAGACCAAAAATATCCGTATAAAAATAGTTAACAAATAACATGATGGCGCCAAAGATAATGTTGCATCCGGCGTCACCCATGCCATAGCCGATCTTTTCTTTTACTGACAGTTTGTTGTTATTCATCGACAGCTCTCCGGGTTTCGGTATGGAGAGAATTATTTGCTGGCAAACGAATATATGCGTTGCAATATAAAGGCGGTGATATGGAGGATTTTGCTGTTGGCGCGAATTTGTGAGGAAGGTAACAAGACGCTGTACCCGCAACCGCGAGTACAGCGAGAAAACATTTAGTGCGCTTTCACCGTTTTGGCATTTTTCTGTTTCACCATATAACCCACGCCGAGGATCGCAATCCAGACCGGGATCAGGTAGACGGAAATCGCCATGCCTGGGGTGATGAGCATGATGACCAGTACAGCTGCCATGAACAGCAGGCAAACCCAGTTCCCCAGCGGATAGAGCAGGGCAGGGAAGCGCGTGGTTACGCCCTGCTGCTGCTTGGCGCGGCGGAACTTGATGTGCGCGAGGCTAATCATTGCCCAGTTAATCACCAGGGCGGAAACCACCAGCGCCATCAGCAGACCGAAGGCTGATTCCGGGGCCAGGTAGTTAATCAGCACGCACAGCGCCGTCACGACCGCCGACACGATGATGGTATTAACCGGTACGCCACGCTTATCAACGGTGAGCAGCGCTTTCGGTGCGTTGCCCTGTTGCGCCAGGCCGAACAGCATACGGCTGTTGCAGTAAACGCAGCTGTTATAAACGGAGAGCGCAGCGGTCAGCACCACGACGTTGAGCGCGTTCGCCACGAAGGTATCGCCCAGCTCGTGGAAGATGAGCACAAACGGGCTGGTATCCGCCGTGACGCGCGTCCATGGCAGCAGCGAGAGCAGCACCGCCAGGGAGCCCACATAGAAGATCAGGATGCGGTAGATAACCTGATTTGTGGCTTTCGGGATGCTCTGTTCCGGGTTGTCGGCTTCCGCGGCGGTGATGCCCACCAGCTCCAGACCGCCGAAGGAGAACATAATTATCGCCATCATCATCACCAGGCCGGTCATGCCGTGAGGCAAGAACCCGCCTTGCTCCCAAAGGTTGCGCACGGTGGCCTGCGGGCCGCCGTTGCCGCTGAACAGCAGCCAGCCGCCGAAGATGATCATCGCTACAACGGCAATCACTTTGATGATGGCAAACCAGAACTCCATCTCACCGAACACTTTTACGTTGGTGAGGTTAATGGCGTTAATCAGGACGAAGAAGGCCGCCGCAGACGCCCAGGTGGGGATCTCCGGGTACCAGAACTGAATGTATTTCCCGACGGCGGTCAGCTCGGCCATGGCAACCAGAACGTACAGAACCCAGTAGTTCCAGCCCGAGGCGAAACCTGCGAAGCTGCCCCAGTATTTATAGGCGAAGTGGCTGAATGAGCCTGCGACCGGCTCCTCAACAACCATTTCCCCTAACTGACGCATAATCAGAAATGCAATGAAACCCGCTATCGCGTACCCCAAAATAATGCCCGGACCGGCCGACTGGATAACCGATGCACTGCCCAGAAACAGGCCAGTACCAATAGCACCGCCCAGGGCGATGAGCTGTATATGGCGGTTTTTAAGGCCGCGCTTTAGCTGATCGCCATGCTGTTGAGCTTCCATTTGAAACCTCGTGTGTGGTTGTTATGTTCACGCTGTGCGTGTGTAATTATGAAAGTCCATATTCTGTATTTATTTCTTTACGGTTAACGATACCGAAAAAAGCGGAGATGGCTTCCGTTAGCGCCAGAATAGTGGTAAGCGCCAGCGAATGCACCTGCTTTATGAAGGGGCGATGACGACTTGAATAAAAAGAAACCAATTGTAAATCGGTACGTTAACCCCTCATACCCCAACCTATAGAATAGAAATTCATCATAAGAGGGCGAATTTTCATTTTTTGCCTTGTTGAATCGCTTCAGATTGCAAAAACCCTCGTTTCATTATGGTTAAAACTGCCTCTTTGGTAGTAACCATTTCATTTGTGCAAAGTTACATTCCTGAAACGTTAGTTCTGTAAGGTTGTTAAAATGTGCCGGGTTTACTGATTTCAATCAAAACCAATATGGACAGAAGGTGAATACTTTGTTACTTTAGCGATACGAACATGAAATTGGTAAGACCAATTGACTCCGGGCAAAAAGGCGTAAGACAGGGAATATGGCCTACAGCAAAATTCGCCAACCAAAACTTTCCGATGTGATTGAGCAGCAGCTGGAGTTTTTAATTCTCGAAGGGACACTGCGCCCGGGCGAGAAGCTCCCGCCAGAACGCGAGCTGGCAAAACAGTTCGACGTTTCACGTCCCTCTCTGCGTGAGGCGATTCAACGTCTCGAAGCAAAGGGCCTGTTGCTCCGTCGCCAGGGTGGCGGAACCTTTGTGCAAAACAGCCTGTGGCAGAGCTTCAGCGACCCGCTGGTAGAACTTCTCTCTGACCACCCAGAATCCCAGTTTGATCTGCTTGAGACCCGTCACGCGCTGGAAGGTATCGCGGCCTATTACGCCGCCCTTCGCAGCACTGATGAAGACCGCGTACGTATTCGCGAGCTGCATCAGGCCATTGAACGGGCACAGCAGTCCGGCGATTTAGACGCCGAGTCCAGCGCCGTCGTCCAGTATCAAATTGCCGTCACCGAAGCGGCGCACAACGTGGTGCTCCTCCATCTGCTACGCTGCATGGAGCCGATGCTGGCCCAGAACGTTCGTCAGAATTTTGAATTGTTGTATGCCCGTCGGGAGATGCTCCCGCTGGTAAGCAACCATCGCACCCGAGTATTCGAGGCGATAATGGCCGGGGAACCGGAGCAGGCGCGCGAAGCGTCGCACCGCCATCTGGCTTTCATTGAGGAAATCTTGCTGGACCGCAGCCGTGAACAATCGCGTCGCGAACGTTCATTACGCCGCATACAGCAACGAAAGGATTAAGCGCCAGGAACTTTTAGAGCGCGGCAACTAAACGCAGAACCTGTCTTATTGTGTTTTCTGGCGAAAATACAATGGGACAGGTTCCAGACAAATCAACGTATTAGATAGATAAGGAATACCCCCATGTCAGAACGTCTCCAAAATGACGTGGATCCGATCGAAACTCGCGACTGGCTACAGGCGATCGAATCGGTCATCCGTGAAGAAGGTGTTGAGCGCGCTCAGTATCTGATTGATCAGCTGCTTTCTGAAGCACGCAAAGGCGGCGTGAAAGTGGCTTCAGGTGCAGGGGCTAGCAACTACGTAAACACGATTGCCGTCGAAGACGAACCGGAATACCCGGGCAATCTGGATCTGGAACGCCGTATCCGTTCTGCTATCCGCTGGAACGCCATCATGACCGTTCTGCGCGCATCCAAGAAAGACCTGGAACTGGGTGGCCACATGGCGTCCTTCCAGTCTTCTGCGACCATTTACGAAGTGTGCTTCAACCACTTCTTCCGTGCAGCTAACGAGAAAGACGGTGGCGATCTGGTGTACTTCCAGGGCCACATCTCTCCGGGCATCTATGCACGTGCCTTCCTGGAAGGTCGTCTGACTGAAGAGCAGATGAACAACTTCCGTCAGGAAGTTCACGGTAAGGGTCTGTCTTCTTACCCGCACCCTAAACTGATGCCTGAGTTCTGGCAGTTCCCGACCGTATCTATGGGTCTGGGTCCAATCGGTGCGATCTATCAGGCTAAATTCCTGAAGTACCTGGAACACCGTGGTCTGAAAGACACCTCTGAGCAGACCGTTTACGCCTTCCTGGGCGACGGTGAAATGGATGAGCCAGAATCTAAAGGCGCGATCACCATCGCGACCCGTGAGAAGCTGGACAACCTGTGCTTCATCATCAACTGTAACCTGCAACGTCTGGATGGTCCGGTAACCGGTAACGGCAAGATCATCAACGAACTGGAAGGCATCTTCGCAGGTGCTGGCTGGAACGTGATCAAAGTGATGTGGGGCGGTCGTTGGGATGAACTGCTGCGTAAAGACACCAGCGGTAAACTGATCCAGCTGATGAACGAAACCGTTGACGGCGACTACCAGACCTTCAAATCTAAAGACGGTGCCTACGTTCGTGAGCACTTCTTCGGCAAATATCCTGAAACCGCAGCCCTGGTTGCAGACTGGACTGACGAGCAGATCTGGGCGCTGAACCGCGGTGGTCACGATCCGAAGAAAGTTTACGCTGCACTGAAAAAAGCGCGTGAAACCAAAGGTAAAGCGACTGTGATCCTGGCCCACACCATCAAAGGTTACGGCATGGGTGATACCGCAGAAGGTAAGAACATCGCTCACCAGGTTAAGAAAATGAACATGGACGGCGTGCGTTATATCCGCGACCGTTTCAACGTTCCAGTGACCGATGAGCAGGTAGAAAAACTGTCTTACATCACCTTCCCGGAAGGGTCTGAAGAACACAAGTACCTGCACGAACGTCGTCAGGCGCTGAAAGGCTACCTGCCTGCTCGTCAGCCTAACTTCACCGAGAAGCTGGAACTGCCAGCGCTGGAAGATTTCTCTCAGCTGCTGGAAGAGCAGAACAAAGAGATCTCTACCACTATCGCTTTCGTTCGTGCCCTGAACGTGATGCTGAAGAACAAGTCGATCAAAGATCGTCTGGTTCCAATCATCGCCGACGAAGCGCGTACTTTCGGTATGGAAGGTCTGTTCCGTCAGATCGGTATCTACAGCCCGAACGGCCAGCAGTACACCCCGCAGGACCGTGAGCAGGTTGCATACTACAAAGAAGACGAGAAAGGCCAGATCCTTCAGGAAGGTATCAACGAACTGGGTGCAGGCGCATCCTGGCTGGCCGCTGCGACCTCTTACAGCACCAACAACCTGCCGATGATCCCGTTCTACATTTACTACTCCATGTTCGGGTTCCAGCGTATCGGTGACCTGTGCTGGCAGGCAGGCGACCAGCAGGCTCGCGGCTTCCTGATCGGTGGTACTTCCGGTCGTACGACCCTGAACGGTGAAGGTCTACAGCACGAAGATGGTCATAGCCACATTCAGTCTCTGACTATCCCTAACTGTATCTCTTACGATCCGTCTTACGCGTACGAAGTGGCAGTCATCATGCATGACGGCTTGCAGCGCATGTACGGTGAAGCGCAAGAGAATATTTACTACTACATCACCACCCTGAACGAAAACTACCACATGCCGGCAATGCCAGCAGGTGCCGAGGAAGGTATCCGTAAAGGTATCTACAAACTCGAAACCATCGAAGGTAGCAAAGGTAAAGTTCAGCTGCTGGGCTCCGGTTCTATCCTGCGTCACGTTCGTGAAGCAGCGCAGATCCTGGCGAAAGACTACGGTGTGGGTTCCGATGTGTACTCTGTTACCTCCTTCACTGAACTGGCGCGTGATGGCCAGGATTGTGAGCGCTGGAACATGCTGCACCCAATGGAAACCCCACGCGTTCCGTACATCGCTCAGGTGATGAACGACGCGCCAGCGGTGGCGTCTACTGACTATATGAAACTGTTCGCTGAGCAGGTTCGTACTTACGTTCCAGCTGATGATTATCGCGTACTGGGTACTGACGGCTTCGGTCGTTCTGACAGCCGCGAAAACCTGCGTCACCACTTCGAAGTTGATGCTTCCTACGTGGTTGTAGCAGCACTGGGCGAACTGGCTAAACGTGGCGAAATCGATAAGAAAGTGGTTGCAGACGCAATTACTAAATTCAACATCGATGCAGATAAAGTTAACCCGCGTCTGGCGTAAGAGGTAAAAGAATAATGGCTATCGAAATCAATGTACCGGACATCGGGGCTGATGAAGTTGAAATCACCGAGATCCTGGTCAAAGTGGGCGACAAAGTTGAAGCTGAACAGTCGCTGATCACCGTAGAAGGCGACAAAGCTTCTATGGAAGTCCCGTCTCCTCAGGCTGGCATCGTTAAAGAGATCAAAGTCTCTGTTGGCGATAAAACCGAGACTGGCAAACTGATCATGATTTTCGATTCCGCCGACGGTGCAGCAGCTGCTGCACCTGCGCAGGAAGAGAAGAAAGAAGCCGCTCCTGCTGCTGCTCCAGCGGCGGCCGCGGCAGCGAAAGAAGTGAACGTGCCTGACATCGGCGGTGACGAAGTTGAAGTCACTGAAATCCTGGTGAAAGTGGGCGATACCGTTGCGGCTGAGCAGTCACTGATCACCGTAGAAGGCGATAAAGCCTCTATGGAAGTACCAGCGCCATTCGCCGGTACCGTTAAAGAGATCAAGATCAACACCGGTGACAAAGTGTCTACGGGTTCCCTGATCATGATTTTCGAAGTGGCGGGCTCTGAAGGCGCTGCGGCTCCAGCGAAAGCGGAAGCTGCTCCGGCTCCGGCTGCTGCACCAGCGGCTGCTGGCGGCGTGAAAGACGTTAACGTACCAGACATCGGCGGTGACGAAGTTGAAGTGACCGAAGTGATGGTGAAAGTGGGCGACAAAGTTGCCGCTGAACAGTCACTGATCACCGTTGAAGGCGACAAAGCTTCCATGGAAGTGCCTGCGCCGTTCGCGGGTACCGTTAAAGAGATCAAAATCAGCACCGGCGACAAAGTCTCTACCGGCTCTCTGATCATGGTCTTCGAAGTGGAAGGCGCTGCACCTGCCGCCGCTCCTGCTGCTGCGGCTGCTCCGGCACCGGCTGCTGCACCGGCTCAGGCTGCTAAACCGGCTGCTGCCCCTGCTGCTAAAGCAGAAAAATCTGAGTTCGCTGAAAACGACGCTTATGTCCACGCGACTCCGCTGATCCGTCGCCTGGCGCGCGAATTCGGCGTGAACCTGGCGAAAGTGAAGGGCACCGGCCGTAAAGGTCGTATCCTGCGCGAAGACGTTCAGGCTTACGTGAAAGACGCGGTGAAACGCGCCGAAGCTGCACCTGCGGCAGCCGCTGGCGGCGGTATCCCGGGTATGCTGCCATGGCCGAAAGTGGACTTCAGCAAGTTCGGCGAAATCGAAGAAGTGGAACTGGGCCGTATCCAGAAAATCTCCGGTGCTAACCTGAGCCGTAACTGGGTGATGATCCCGCACGTTACCCACTTCGATAAGACCGATATCACCGATCTGGAAGCGTTCCGTAAACAGCAGAACGCCGAAGCTGAGAAGCGTAAGCTGGACGTGAAGTTCACCCCAGTGGTCTTCATCATGAAAGCGGTTGCGGCGGCGCTGGAACAGATGCCACGCTTCAACAGCTCCCTGTCCGAAGACGGCCAGAAGCTGACGCTGAAGAAATACATCAACATCGGTGTTGCGGTTGATACGCCAAATGGTCTGGTTGTTCCGGTCTTCAAAGACGTGAACAAGAAGAGCGTCACAGAGCTGTCCCGTGAACTGACCACCATCTCCAAGAAAGCGCGTGATGGTAAGCTGACTGCCGGCGAAATGCAGGGCGGCTGCTTCACCATCTCCAGCATCGGCGGCCTGGGTACCACCCACTTCGCGCCGATTGTGAACGCGCCGGAAGTGGCTATCCTCGGTGTGTCCAAGTCCGCGATGGAGCCGGTGTGGAATGGCAAAGAGTTCGTACCGCGTCTGATGATGCCAATCTCTCTGTCCTTCGATCACCGCGTGATCGACGGGGCTGATGGTGCGCGTTTCATCACCATCATTAACAACATGCTGAGCGACATTCGCCGCCTGGTGATGTAATCGAAAAGCCGGCCAATCGGCCGGCTTTTTTCTGATAATCTCATGGGGTTTTTGAGGTTATTGGTGAAAGCGATAATTCGTGAGCCGTTTGTTGTTTCAAAATTGTTAACAATTTTGTAAAATACGGGCGGATAGAACGACCCGGTGGACGACGGGTATACATTAAGAGGTCATGATGAGCACAGAAATCAAAACTCAGGTCGTAGTACTTGGGGCAGGCCCGGCAGGTTACTCCGCAGCATTTCGCGCCGCGGATTTAGGTCTGGAAACCGTCATCGTAGAACGTTACAGCACCCTCGGCGGTGTTTGTCTGAACGTCGGCTGTATCCCTTCTAAAGCGCTGCTGCACGTAGCGAAAGTTATCGAAGAAGCCAAAGCGCTGGCTGAACACGGTATCGTCTTCGGCGAGCCGAAGACCGACATCGACAAAATTCGTACCTGGAAAGAGAAAGTTATCACTCAGCTGACCGGCGGTCTGGCGGGTATGGCCAAAGGCCGTAAAGTGAAAGTGGTAAACGGTCTGGGTAAATTCACCGGTGCGAACACCCTGGAAGTGGAAGGTGAAAACGGTAAAACCGTGATTAACTTCGACAACGCGATCATCGCGGCAGGCTCTCGCCCAATCGAACTGCCATTCATTCCACATGAAGATCCACGCGTGTGGGATTCCACCGATGCGCTGGAGCTGAAAACCGTTCCTAAGCGTCTGCTGGTTATGGGCGGCGGTATCATCGGTCTGGAAATGGGTACCGTGTACCATGCGCTGGGTTCAGAGATCGACGTGGTTGAAATGTTCGACCAGGTTATCCCGGCTGCCGACAAAGACATCGTTAAAGTCTTCACCAAACGCATCAGTAAGAAATTCAACCTGATGCTGGAAACCAAAGTGACTGCCGTTGAAGCGAAAGAAGACGGTATTTACGTTTCCATGGAAGGCAAAAAAGCCCCATCCGAACCACAGCGTTACGACGCCGTACTGGTGGCTATCGGCCGTGTGCCGAACGGTAAAAACCTCGACGCGGGCAAAGCTGGCGTGGAAGTGGACGACCGTGGCTTCATCCGCGTTGACAAACAGCTGCGTACCAACGTGCCGCACATCTTTGCTATCGGCGATATCGTCGGTCAGCCAATGCTGGCGCACAAAGGTGTTCACGAAGGTCACGTTGCCGCTGAAGTTATCGCCGGCATGAAGCACTACTTCGATCCGAAAGTGATCCCATCTATCGCCTACACCGAGCCAGAAGTTGCATGGGTTGGTCTGACTGAGAAAGAAGCGAAAGAGAAAGGCATCAGCTACGAAACCGCCACCTTCCCGTGGGCTGCTTCTGGCCGTGCTATCGCGTCCGACTGCGCAGACGGTATGACCAAACTGATCTTCGACAAAGAAACTCACCGTGTAATCGGTGGTGCGATTGTCGGTACCAACGGCGGCGAGCTGCTGGGTGAAATCGGTCTGGCTATCGAAATGGGCTGTGACGCGGAAGACATCGCGCTGACCATCCACGCTCACCCGACTCTGCACGAGTCCGTGGGCCTGGCGGCAGAAGTGTTTGAAGGTAGCATCACCGATCTGCCAAACGCGAAAGCGAAGAAGAAATAAGTTTCTTCAGATGAAAAAAGCGGCCTCAGGCCGCTTTTTTTATGCACTGCGTTCAGGGGGTGACAGGCTGCCAGGTTTTATCCGGGTGGTATGCAGCGAGCGCCTGCGCTTTCTGCGCCGAATCGTTGCCGAGATTTGCCTGATAAACCTTGTCTTCCTGGTTAACGACAAAGCTCATTACCCCCGTCTGACCATAGCTTACGGGCCAGGCAACCATCGCAAAGCCATTTTTATCCGACAGAATGCGGAACCGATAGCCGTGATAGCCCATACCAGGCTCCGGCGGGCTAAAGGCGGGACCCAGCGGGCTTGGCGCTTCGCCCGGCGAGATGGGCCAGTACAGGCCGTCTTTTAGCCCTGGCGTGCTGACAATCTTCTGTGCATAGCGGTGGTTCATGGCGTAGTAGCTCCGCTGTGCGTCGACGTAGGCGTGCAGCGCTTCGATAGCCGCGAGTTCGTTGCGGCCGATTTCGCGGGTCAGGATCTCATCAGCCGCTTTCTGCATATCAAATTGCCAGCCCTCTTTTTTCTTCACTACCGGTATGGGGAGTTGCCAGCCGTTATCGCCAACTGACAGATGGGCAATATCGCCGCTGATTTCGGTACGATGGTTTATCTTCCAGTCACGCAGGAATCGAGCCACCGCCTCCGGATCAACCCCTTCAGGTGGCAGATAATCGCGCCAGTTATCCCCCAGCAGGTCGGCCATCGCTCTCTCATTCTGCTCGCTGATGGCCTTCGTCAGGGCATTGGCCGCCTGCTCAGGTGTGGAGAAAGATTGCTGGGCGAAGGCGAAGGTGGATACCATCAACAACAGCATTCCACCGATCGGTTTCATGTTCATAGCGGCTCCCTTAACGACGGTGGAATTCATGGTGTTCGGTATGGTGTTCGGACAGCTGCTGGCGGAAGCTGGCACGCTGCTCATTGTTCAGCGACGCGTGCTGGCGGCTTTGCAGCCCGCGCTGGTGCTGGGCCTGCCAGCTGGCCGAACGGCTGTCGTTGCCGCTCAGGGCGTTTGCCCGCAGCGGCTGATGCTGAACCTGCGTCGGGCGTCTGGTTTGCGCAAGAGTATTATTCATCTGTTGTGCGTGGGGCCGCACGCTGTCGTAGCCGCGGTAGTTGCTGCGCTGAGAGAGCTGCTTCAGTTGCTGCGCGGACGCTGAATGTTGCGGGAAATGCGCGTCGCCATGCTGTAGCTGTGTGAGCGTTTTGCCCGTCGACTGCTGTACCTGCGCCATCGCGGCCTGCCGCTGGCTATCGCGGTTGACCGGCTGCTGCCGGGTAGCGCTCAACCCGCCCGGCACTGAAGTCTGATGATAGCGGCTGGCAAGCTGGCTATTGGCGTAGGGCACGCCGTTGCGGTAGGCCGGATTATGCTGCCAGACCTGGTGATTATCGGTACGGTGCTCGCCGGTGATCTTATTGAAGTTATTAACATTAATATTAATGTTATCGCCGTTATGCGAATAACCGCCGTGGTGATCGTGATGATGATCGTCGTCATCGTCCCAGTCGATGTTACTGAACAGCGCATAGGTGGTGGCTACGCCGAGGCTATAGCCAAAGCCTCTGACAAAACTATTGGTAAACTGCTGGCCGGGAGACGGAGGCAGATACACCGGCGGATAGCTGGCATTTGGCCACGTGCCGTAAACGGTGGAAGGGTTGTAGGTAGGGACATAAACCACCTGTGGATCGGCTGGCTCAATTTTAATCACCGTCGGACTAGCCGACGTTGACGTCGCGGCTGTACTGGCGGAGGCTGGCGCAGATTTTTTCACGGTGGTGACGGTCTGCTGCGGGGTGGATTGCAATGTGCCTGTCTGCTTCGCCAGCAGGCGCAGACGCTGCACGGAATCCATCACATCCTTTGGCTGGGCCAGAAAGGCGTCGCCGAGGCTTTGTACCCACGACGGGTTTTCCCCCATCAGCGACATTAACTGCGGAAAGGCGACCAGCGATTTCACGCTGGCATCCCATGGCTGCCCGCTGACCGCCTGAATGGCGGCATCGCCCTGCATTTTAGGGTTGTCCTTTGACCACTGGGCGGCCTGAATCACGCTCGCCGGATAGGTTGAGGCCATCAGAATTTGCGACAGCAGCGCGTCGGGGTAGAGCGCAATGGGCGCGGTCCACTGATCGATCTGCGCGGCGGTATAGGCAGGGGTGGCCACCGGGGCAGGCTGTGCTGCCGGGTCGGGGAGCTGCGGGGCTACCGGCGCAGGTGCGGGAGCGGGTTCCGTTGCGCGGCTTTTAACGAACATGACGCCTGAGGCGGCAAACAGCCCCGCACTGCAAAGCAGAACAAGAAGATGTGGTTTAAAAGGCAACTTCATAGATTGACTCCAACGAGACGAGTGCAGTGCCGTGAGGCGTTGCTGTTGCCGCGAGTATCATTCACCCGTGTTTTACAGTTTTGACTTTTGTTGGGAAAAACTCCGAAGCATCCGGATAAAGAGTGTGAGTATTTATTACACAATTATATCGGATGGCTGAGCAGGCGACGGAAATTCAGAAGGCCGCTCTTGCGAGCGACCAGCAGCGCGTTGCCGGGGGGGGGGGCGACAGACTTACGGAACTGCTTCCGGGCCCGGTGACGGGGTGCTACATAATGCTTAACGATTCAGCAAATTTTTTAATGTTGCTTTTTTGTAAACAGATTAACACTGTGCAGAAATCCTGCTATGCTGCCCGACGCGGTATCGGGCATTTACCCTACAAACTGCTGTCTCACAGGAGCGTGAAGAGAACGCCCGCCGCATATGACAATGAGAGCGAGGAGAACCGTCGTGCTAGAAGAATACCGTAAGCACGTAGCAGAACGTGCCGCCGAGGGAATTGTACCCAAACCGTTAGATGCAACCCAAATGGCCGCGCTCGTCGAGCTGCTGAAGAATCCGCCTGAGGGCGAAGAAGAATTCCTGTTAGATCTGCTGATCAACCGTGTACCGCCTGGCGTAGATGAAGCTGCCTACGTAAAAGCCGGATTCCTTGCCGCCGTTGCCAAAGGCGAAGCCACCTCCCCACTGGTTACTCCTGAAAAAGCGATTGAACTGCTCGGCACCATGCAGGGTGGCTATAACATTCATCCGCTGATTGACGCGCTGGATAACGACAAGCTGGCACCGATTGCCGCTAAAGCGCTCTCTTCAACGCTGCTGATGTTCGATAACTTCTACGATGTGGAAGAAAAAGCTAAAGCAGGCAACGTCTATGCGAAGCAGGTGATGCAGTCCTGGGCCGATGCCGAATGGTTCCTGAACCGCCCTCAGCTTGCTGAAAAAATTACCGTTACCGTCTTCAAAGTGACCGGTGAAACCAACACCGATGACCTCTCCCCGGCACCGGACGCGTGGTCTCGTCCTGATATCCCTCTGCACGCCCTGGCGATGCTGAAAAACGCCCGTGAAGGCATTGAGCCGGACCAGCCGGGCAGCGTTGGCCCGATCAAACAGATCGAAGCCCTGCAACAAAAAGGTTTCCCGCTGGCTTACGTGGGTGACGTTGTGGGTACCGGCTCTTCCCGTAAGTCCGCCACCAACTCCGTGCTGTGGTTCATGGGCGACGACATTCCGCACGTGCCAAACAAGCGCGGCGGCGGCCTGTGCCTCGGCGGCAAAATTGCGCCAATCTTCTTCAACACCATGGAAGATGCTGGCGCGCTGCCGATCGAAGTGGATGTCTCTAACCTGAACATGGGCGACGTGATTGACGTTTACCCGTATAAAGGCGAAGTGCGTAATCACGAAACTAACGAGCTGCTGGCGAGCTTTGAGCTGAAAACCGACGTGCTGATCGACGAAGTACGTGCTGGTGGCCGCATTCCGCTGATCATCGGCCGTGGCCTGACCACCAAAGCGCGTGAAGCGCTGGGTCTGCCGCACAGCGACGTGTTCCGTCAGGCGAAAGACGTGGCGGAAAGCAACCGTGGCTTCTCGCTGGCACAAAAAATGGTCGGTCGCGCCTGCGGCGTCGCTGGTATCCGTCCTGGCGCGTACTGCGAGCCGAAAATGACCTCCGTCGGCTCTCAGGACACCACCGGTCCGATGACCCGTGATGAGCTGAAAGACCTGGCGTGCCTGGGCTTCTCTTCCGATCTGGTGATGCAGTCCTTCTGCCACACTGCGGCGTATCCGAAGCCGGTTGACGTGACCACGCACCACACGCTGCCAGATTTCATCATGAACCGCGGTGGCGTGTCTCTGCGTCCGGGCGACGGCGTTATCCACTCCTGGCTGAACCGCATGCTGCTGCCGGATACCGTCGGTACCGGCGGTGACTCCCATACCCGTTTCCCAATCGGTATCTCCTTCCCGGCGGGCTCCGGTCTGGTGGCGTTTGCTGCCGCGACCGGCGTGATGCCGCTGGATATGCCGGAATCGGTGCTGGTGCGCTTCAAAGGTAAAATGCAGCCGGGTATTACCCTGCGCGACCTGGTTCACGCGATCCCGCTGTATGCCATCAAACAGGGTCTGCTGACCGTTGAGAAAAAAGGGAAGAAAAACATCTTCTCTGGCCGCATTCTGGAAATTGAAGGTCTGCCGGATCTGAAAGTTGAGCAGGCTTTCGAGCTGACCGATGCCTCCGCTGAGCGTTCGGCTGCGGGCTGTACCATCAAGCTGAACAAAGAGCCGATTATTGAGTATCTGAACTCTAACATCGTGCTGCTGAAGTGGATGATTGCAGAAGGCTACGGCGACCGTCGTACGCTGGAGCGTCGTATCCAGGGCATGGAAAAATGGCTGGCCGATCCGCAGCTGCTGGAAGCCGATGCTGACGCAGAGTACGCGGCGGTGATCGACATCGATCTGGCGGATATCAAAGAGCCAATCCTGTGTGCACCGAACGATCCGGACGACGCGCGTCCGCTGTCCGAAGTTCAGGGCGAGAAGATCGACGAAGTGTTCATCGGTTCGTGCATGACCAACATCGGCCACTTCCGTGCAGCCGGCAAGCTGCTGGATACCCACAAAGGCCAGCTGCCAACCCGTCTGTGGGTGGCGCCGCCAACCCGTATGGACGCGGCTCAACTGACCGAAGAGGGCTACTACAGCGTGTTTGGTAAGAGCGGCGCGCGTATCGAAATTCCTGGCTGTTCCCTGTGTATGGGCAACCAGGCGCGCGTAGCCGACGGCGCGACGGTGGTCTCCACCTCGACCCGTAACTTCCCGAACCGTTTAGGTACCGGTGCGAACGTCTTCCTGGCCTCTGCGGAGCTGGCGGCGGTTGCGGCGCTGATTGGCAAACTGCCAACGCCGGAAGAGTACCAGACCTTTGTGGCTCAGGTGGATAAGACGGCGGTGGATACCTATCGCTACCTGAACTTCGACCAGCTCTCTCAGTACACCGAGAAGGCAGACGGGGTGATCTTCCAGACGGCGGTATAAACAGCAAAACCGTCTCTACGAGACGGTTTTTAGTGTTTGCACCCTCTCCCGTGGGAGAGGGACGGAGTGAGGGCATCAGGCCGCAGGGTCTTGCTCTCACCTTTTTATTTTCATTCCTCCCACCTCCCACGCTTTTTTTCTTCCTCGCTGCTGCGATAATTACCTTAATGGCTTTGCAGAGGAAAACACTATGGATTACGAATTTCTGCGCGACATCACCGGCGTGGTGAAAGTGCGAATGTCGATGGGGCACGAAGCCGTTGGACACTGGTTTAACGAAGAGGTGAAAGAGAACCTCGCGCTGCTGGATGAAGTTGAGCAGGCGGCGGAAACGGTGAAAGGCAGTGAACGCTCCTGGCAACGCGCCGGGCACGAATACACCCTGTGGATGGATGGCGAAGAGGTGATGGTGCGCGCCAACCAGCTTGAGTTCTCGGGTGATGAAATTGAAGAGGGGATGAGCTACTACGACGAAGAGAGCCTGTCGCTGTGCGGCGTGGAAGACTTCCTGAGTGTGGTGAATGCCTACCGCGACTTTATGAAACAGAAGTAACTTCCCGAAGCGTCCCTGCTCCGGGTCACGTTTACACGGTCGGAATGTTACGGCCGTAGTAAATTTCGCGCATCTCTTTCCAGAGCAGGTCGGTAATGACCTTTCGCTCTTCCTCACTTAAATCTTCCGGCTTCGTGTGGAACATGTAGTGCTTAAGGTCGAATTCCTTAAGTAACATTTTGGTGTGGAAGATATTCTCCTGATAGACGTTCACATCCATCATGTCGTACAGCGACTTCATGTCCTCGGACATGAAGTTCTGAATGGAGTTGATCTCATGATCAATGAAGTGCTTCATGCCGTTGATATCACGGGTAAAACCGCGTACGCGATAATCAATGGTGACGATGTCCGATTCCAGCTGGTGGATTAAATAATTCAACGCATTTAGCGGTGAAATCACGCCGCAGGTGGACACTTCAATATCCGCGCGGAAGGTACACAGCCCGCCTTCCGGGTGGCTTTCCGGGTAGGTGTGCACGCAGATGTGGCTTTTATCCAGGTGAGCAACCACCACTTCCGGCAGCGGGCCGGGGTGTTCGGTTTTGTCGATAAGCTTCGGGTCAACCGGCTCTTCACTCACCAGAATGGTGACGCTCGCACCCTGAGGCTCATAATCCTGGCGCGCGATATTGAGGATGTTCGCGCCGATAATCGAGCAGGTCTCTGTCAGGATCTCGGTCAGACGGTTGGCGTTGTAGAGTTCATCGATATAGGCGATGTAACCATCGCGCTCTTCTGCTGTTTTGGCGTAGCAGATATCGTAAATACAAAAACTCAGGCTTTTGGTCAGATTGTTAAAGCCATGCAGTTTAAGCTTTTTCAATTAGTTCACCTCCTTTGAGGACAGCGCGTCTTGCAGATATTGAGGCAACGCAAAGGCTGCGGTATGAATAGCCGGATTGTAGTATCGGCACTGTAGACCTGCCTGATGGAAGCGGGCCTGAATAATTTCGGTGGAGAGATGACGTAATACGTCGTTATCCGTCGCCCAGGCAAAGGTCATGATACCGCCGTAGTACGTCGGAATGGCCGCCTGATAGAAGCTGACGTCAGCAAAATAGGTGCTCAGCTTACGGTGGCTATCAAGCGCTTCATCCTGTTGCAGGAAGCAAACGCCGTTTTGCGCCACAAAAATTCCGGCAGGCTTCAGGCAGCGCTTGCAGCCTTCGTAAAACGACGAGGTAAACAGCGACGCGCCCGGACCGATAGGGTCGGTACAGTCAGAGATAATGACATCAAACGTTTGCGTGGTCTGGTTAACAAAATTGACGCCATCGTCGATAACCAGATTAAACCGCGGATCGTCATAGCTGCCGGCATTATGGTTGGGCAGATACTGGCGGCAGAACGACACGACCCCGGCGTCGATTTCCACCATGGTGATGGTTTCGACATTCTGATGGCGAGAGACTTCACGCAGCATCGCGCCGTCGCCGCCGCCGATAATCAGCACGTCCTTCGCGTGGCCGTGGGCCAGCAGCGGGACGTGGGTCATCATTTCGTGATAGATAAACTCGTCGCGCTCGGTGGTTTGCACCACGCCGTCCAGCGCCATCACGCGGCCAAAAGCGGCGTTTTCGAATATTATCAAATCCTGATGATCGGTTTTCTCATGATAGAGCACGTTATCCACGGCAAAATACTGACCAAACTGGTCGTGCAGCGTTTCTTGCCATACCGTTTTTTCGGTCATGGGGAGCACCTCCTTCGTTAACATCCATTACATCCGGCAGATGGGCGCAACACAACACCGCCGAGAGGCGGTTAGCGGGTCAACAAGGGGCGTCGGGAAGGTTACTTCACGTAGGCGAGCAGGCTGAGTGAATCGCGAGCCAGCGCTTTGCATTTTTTAGCAGTGGGAATGCCAATACCGCTTAAATCACGGTAGCTGTCTTCACCGAGCGCCTTCATGTCGAAGCTGTCGTAGTTGCTGAGGTCCCATTGATTCTGCTGGGCAAAAAAGACCAGTGCGCGACGAATTTGCCCATTGGGTAAATTCTGGTAACCACAATCGTTTTTCAGAAAAACAAAAACTGCCGTCAGATCGGCCATATCTTCCGCTTCGTTTTCACTTAGCGCGTAACTGTTCGCACACATCGCCATCAGGCTGGCGAACAAAATTGTTCTGAAAAACGTCTTCATTGCCTTTACCACTGCATCACGGAAAATTAACGTTAGCATACTTGATGCCAGGCCGACGATCTTTATTATTGCCGCCGTGCTTGACCTTCCGGTAAGGGGAGGGTTTATGCTCAAAAGATCGCCTGCTGGAAATAAGGAAATGCACATGCAACGTCGTGATTTTTTAAAATTTTCTGCCGCGCTGGGGGTTGCCAGCGCGATACCTCTCTGGAGCCGCGCCGTTTTTGCCGCCGACAGAACGGCTTTACCCATTCCTGAATTACTCGCCCCAGATGCCCGCAGCCGCATTCAGCTTGTGGTGCAGGCCGGTAAAACCACGTTCGGTCAGCACGCCGCCACGACGTGGGGCTATAACGGCAATCTGCTCGGCCCGGCGTTGCAGTTACGCAAAGGGAAGGCGGTGACGGTAGACATTCATAACACGCTTGCGGAAGAGACCACGCTGCACTGGCACGGGCTGGAAGTCCCGGGCGAAGTGGATGGGGGGCCTCAGGGCGTCATCAGGCCTG
Source organism: Enterobacter sp. MGH119 (assembly GCF_001037675.1). Taxonomy (NCBI): domain Bacteria; kingdom Pseudomonadati; phylum Pseudomonadota; class Gammaproteobacteria; order Enterobacterales; family Enterobacteriaceae; genus Enterobacter; species Enterobacter sp. MGH119. The sequence goes on from NZ_KQ089931.1 coordinate 391,934, forward strand.
GTGGTAAACGCAGCGTAACCTTTACCCCGGAACAACGCGCGGCGACCTGCTGGTTCCACCCGCATCAGCATGGCAAAACGGGCCATCAGGTGGCGATGGGGCTGGCCGGGCTGGTGCTGATTGAAGACGATGAAAGCCGCCTGCTGCGCCTGCCGAAACAGTGGGGTATCGACGATGTCCCGGTGATTGTGCAGGACAAAAAATTCAGCGCTGACGGGCAAATTGACTATCAGCTGGACGTAATGAGCGCGGCGGTAGGCTGGTTTGGCGATACGCTGCTGACCAACGGCGCGATCTACCCGCAGCATGCCGCGCCAAAAGGCTGGCTGCGCTTACGTCTGCTTAACGGCTGTAACGCCCGCTCGCTGAACTTCGCCACCAGCGATAAACGCCCGCTTTACGTAGTGGCAAGCGACGGCGGCCTGCTGCCGGAGCCGGTGAAGGTGAGCGAGCTGCCGATGCTGATGGGCGAGCGCTTCGAGGTGTTGGTGGATATCAGCGATGGCAAAGCGTTTGACCTGGTGACCCTGCCGGTCAGCCAGATGGGGATGGCCGTTGCGCCGTTTGATAAGCCGCATCCGGTCCTGCGCATTCAGCCACTACAGATCACCGCCTCCGGTACGCTGCCGGAGACCCTCACCACTCTGCCAGCACTCCCGTCGCTGGATGGGCTTACGCAGCGTAAACTTCAGCTCTCCATGGACCCGATGCTCGACATGATGGGCATGCAGGCGCTGATGAAGAAGTACGGCAATCAGGCCATGGCGGGAATGCATCACGGCCAGATGATGGGCCATATGAATATGGACCACGGCAATATGGGCGGCATGGATCACGGCGGCCATGGTTTCGATTTCCACAATGCCAACCGCATCAACGGCAAAGCGTTCGATATGAACACGCCCATGTTCGCCGCCACGAAAGGGCAGTTTGAACGCTGGGTGATTTCAGGCGAAGGGGACATGATGCTGCACCCGTTCCATATCCACGGCACGCAGTTCCGTATTCTGTCTGAAAATGGTAAAGCGCCGGAGCCGCATCGCGCGGGCTGGAAAGATACGGTGAGGGTGGAAGGCGGCGTCAGCGAGGTGCTGGTGAAGTTCGACCACGAGGCACCGAAAGAGTTTGCCTATATGGCCCACTGTCATCTGCTGGAGCATGAAGATACGGGGATGATGCTCGGTTTTACCGTATAAAAAAAGCCGGGTGGCGGCTTCGCCTTACCCGGCCTACATATGGAAATCGTAGGCCCGGTAAGCGTTAGCGCCACCGGGCTTTTTCGTTACTTAGCGTCGTCAGGCAGTGCATACGCGACAATATAGTCGCCCATCTTCGTGCCAAACGAACCGTGACCACCCGCGGAGATGACAACATACTGTTTGCCATTCACTTCATAGGTCATCGGCGTTGCCTGTCCACCGGCTGGCAGACGGCCTTGCCACAGTTTTTCACCGTTGGTCATGTTGTACGCGCGCAGGTAGTTATCTGCGGTTGCCGCGATAAACAGCACGTTACCGGCGGTGGAGATTGGGCCACCCAGCATTGGCATACCCATATTGAACGGCACTGGAACAGGCATCGGGAACGGCATGCTGTCCTGTGGCGTACCAATACGTTTTTTCCAGACGATCTTATTGGTCTTCAGATCCAGACCGGAGATATAACCCCAGGCAGGCTGTTTACACGGCAGACCGAACGGAGAAAGGAACGGATTCAGAGTCACACCATAAGGAACGCCATACTGCGGCTGGATACCGGCTTCGGTACCGCTGCCTTTCGCATCTTTCGGCTGCTCCATTGGGTTACCCGGACCGCGTGGGATCAGACGGGAAACGAACGGCAGCGCCATTGGGTTAGCGATGGCGACCTGACGGTTAGGGTCAACGGAGATCCCACCCCACTCGAACATCCCCAGGTTACCCGGGAAGACCAGCGTGCCCTGCTCTGAAGGCGGCGTGAAGATGCCTTCATAGCGCAGTTGATGGAACATCACGCGGCACACCAGCTGGTCAAACATGGTGGCACCCCACATGTCTGCACCGCTGAGATCTTTCTTCGGACGGAAGCTCAGGTCAGAGAACGGCTGCGTTTTGGTGACGTAGTCGCCTTTGGCCGCGCCCTGCGGAACCGGTTTTTCTGGCGCAGGAACAACCAGCTTACCGTTGCTGCGATCCAGCACGAAGATGTTGCCGGTTTTGGCCGGGGCGTAAATCACCGGAACGGTTTTACCGTTAACGGTAATGTCCGCCAGCGTCGGCTGGGACGGCATATCCATATCCCACAGATCGTGGTGAACGGTCTGGTAGCTCCATGCCAGTTTACCGGTCGTTGCGTTCAGCGCCACGATGGAGCTGGCGTAACGTTCCTGCTCCGGCGTGCGGTTACCGCCCCAGATATCCGGCGTGGTCACGCCCATCGGCAGGTAAACCAGGTCCAGCTTCGCGTCATACGCTGCCGGTGCCCAGGAGTTCGGTGAGTTAAAGGTAAAGGTGTGTTCATCGGATGGGATCGCGTTAGGATCTTTCGCGCCCGGGTCGAAGGCCCACAGCAGTTTACCGGTGTTCACGTCGAAACCACGGATAACGCCGGAGGTTTCGCGGGTAGAGAAGTTATCCGTTACCGAACCGGCAATCACGATGGTTTTATCAGTGATGATTGGCGGGGAGGTCGGCTCATACAGACCCGGCGTAGTGTCCGGCATGTTGGTCTGAAGATTCAGAATGCCTTTGTTAGCGAAGGTTTCGCACAGCTTACCGGTCTCAGCGTTGATGGCAAACAGGCGGCCATCGTTCACCGGCAGCATAATGCGGCGAGGACAGTCGGCAATGACTTCCGGGCTGGCATTATCTGCGCGCGCTTCGTGGTAAGAGACGCCGCGGCAGGTGATGTGCTGGAACGACGGGTTGGAGTTCAGCTGTGGATCAAAGTGCCATTTCTCTTTACCGGTGGCCGCGTCGAGCGCGAACAGGCGCTGGTGCGCCGTACACAGGTAGAGCATGTTGCCCACTTTAATCGGGGTCACTTCGTTGGTCAGCTCACCCGGATCGTTTGGCATCTTCAGGTCGCCGGTACGGAATACCCAGGCTTCCTTCAGGTTTTTCACGTTGTCCGCGTTGATCTGCTTCAGCGGGGAGTAGCGTTGACCTTCCTGGTTACGACCATAAGCAGGCCAGTCACCGTCCGCCACCTGCGAAATAGCCGCAGCCGGCGTGGATTCCGCGTTCAGCGTGCCATTGATCTCCTGCGGGTCGTTAAAACCGGCCCAGGTCAGGATGCCGCCACTAATCAGCAGAGCAACGACCAGACCGGCCACGGCGCCACTGGAAGGGACAATCAGACGACGCCAGACAAACGGCAGGATCAGCCAGATACCGAAGAAGACCAGAATGTCGCTGCGCGGCGTCAGCGCCCAGAAGTCGAACCCGACTTCCCAGACGCCCCAGATCATGGTTGCGAGCAGTAACGCTGCGTACAACCACAGAGCAGATTGTTTTCTGCGTAAAAGCAGGACGGTTACGCCAACCATAACCAGACCCGCAATCGGGTAGTACCAGGAGCCGCCAATCGCGACCAGCCATACGCCACCGATTAACAAATACAGCGCGCAGAATGCGGCAAACGCGGCTGTTAATGTCACCAGTAGACGCGGCTGTTTAGTTTTTGTTTCAGCCATAGAAAAGTACTCGTCAGTTTTGTTAATTATTTGCTAGCAATTAATTATAGGTATTAACAACTGTGATCGGAATCACAAATATTGCTTTTTATAACTCATACGCCAGGCTTATCCATTTACTGGTATAATGGCTGGCTTGCGTATCGATGCCGGAGCGAGAGTCATCCGCATTGAGAGATTTTCACTAAAATCATTTGGTTAGTAATATGAAACATACTGTTGAAGTGATGATCCCGGAAGCCGAGATCAAAGCGCGTATCGCCGAACTGGGTCGTCAAATCACCGAACATTACAAGGACAGCGGCAGCGAAATGGTGCTGGTCGGTTTGTTGCGTGGCTCTTTCATGTTCATGGCAGACCTGTGTCGTGAAGTGCAGGTGCCGCACGAGGTCGATTTTATGACCGCCTCCAGTTACGGCAGCGGCATGTCCACAACCCGTGATGTGAAAATCCTGAAAGATCTGGATGAAGATATTCGTGGCAAAGATGTGTTGATTGTTGAGGACATCATCGACTCCGGCAACACGCTCTCTAAAGTGCGTGAGATCCTGAGCCTGCGTGAACCAAAATCACTGGCGATTTGTACCCTGCTGGATAAGCCTGAGCGCCGTGAAGTGCAGGTGCCGGTGGAGTTCGTTGGTTTCTCCATCCCGGACGAATTCGTGGTGGGTTACGGCATTGATTACGCACAGCGTTATCGCCATCTGCCGTATGTTGGGAAAGTGGTGATTCTTGACGAATAATTTCGGGCTGATGCCCTCACCCCAGCCCTCTCCCACAGGGAGAGGGTGAAAACCCCCGGCTTTGTTATTTATGGTTAACGTGCTTAAGCTTGAGGTTGGCAATTCCCGAGCGGTAACGCTGTTCCAGCGTTTCGCGGTTGGTGGCGGTCACTTCCAGATTGCGCAGCAGGCCGTCGTGAATACCGTACGCCCAGCCGTGGATGGAGACCTTCTGCCCGCGTTTCCAGGCAGACTGCATAATCGTCGAATGGCCCAGGTTATACACCTGCTCCATCACGTTCAGCTCACACAGCGTGTCGAGACGGCGCTCCTGCGGCATTTCGCCCAGCAGTGAGCTATGTTTGAACCAGATATCACGAATGTGCAGCAGCCAGTTATCGATTAACCCCAGCTCTGTATTTTCGACCGCCGCCTGCACGCCGCCGCAGCCGTAGTGACCACAAATAATGATGTGCTCAACCTCAAGAACGTCGACGGCATACTGAACAACCGAAAGGCAGTTGAGATCGGTATGAATAACCAGGTTAGCCACATTGCGGTGAACAAACAGTTCGCCAGGTTCAAGACCAGTCAGACGTTCGGCGGGGACGCGGCTGTCAGAACATCCAATCCAGAGAAAGCGTGGGTTCTGCGCTTGCGCGAGTTTTCCAAAAAATCCGGGGTCTTCCTCCACCAGCATTTTTGACCATAGTGCATTGTTGCTGATGAGTGTATCTATGTCGTTCATGGAGGTTAGCGACCTGTAACCAAGTGATTGCGTTGCGCTACTATAGGGTAACCCGACTTTTAATGAAACCACACAACGTGTGTCAGAACTTAAGGTAAGTTGAATTCATGGCGATTGCACTGGAGCTTGAACAGCTCAAAAAAACCTACCCGGGGGGCGTTCAGGCGCTGCGCGGGATAGATCTTAAAGTCGAAGCGGGAGATTTCTACGCGCTTCTGGGGCCGAACGGGGCAGGGAAATCCACCACCATCGGGATCATCAGTTCACTGGTCAATAAAACCTCGGGCCGCGTCAGCGTGTTTGGCTACGATCTGCAAAAAGATGTGGTCAACGCCAAGCGCCAGCTGGGGCTGGTGCCGCAGGAGTTCAACTTTAACCCGTTTGAGACGGTACAGCAGATTGTTGTTAACCAGGCGGGTTACTATGGCGTGGAGCGCAAAGAGGCGCTTGAGCGCAGCGAAAAGTACCTGAAACAGCTTGATCTGTGGGAGAAACGTAACGAGCGCGCGCGGATGTTGTCCGGAGGGATGAAGCGCCGCCTGATGATTGCCCGCGCGCTGATGCACGAGCCAAAGCTGCTTATCCTTGATGAGCCGACCGCTGGTGTGGATATTGAACTGCGTCGCTCCATGTGGGGTTTCCTGAAAGATCTGAACGACAAAGGCACCACCATCATTCTGACCACGCACTACCTGGAAGAGGCGGAAATGCTGTGCCGCAATATCGGCATCATTCAGCACGGTGAGCTGGTGGAAAACACCTCGATGAAGAATCTGCTCTCCAAGCTCAAATCAGAGACCTTTATCCTCGATCTGGCGGCGAAAAGCGCGCTGCCGAAACTGGAGGGCTACAACTATCGCCTGGTCGATACCTCGACGCTGGAGGTAGAAGTGCTGCGCGAGCAGGGTATTAACAGCGTGTTCTCACAGTTGAGTGCGCAGGGCATTCAGGTATTAAGCATGCGTAACAAAGCAAACCGACTGGAAGAGCTGTTTGTCTCTCTGGTGCACGACAAACAAGGAGACAAGGCATGACGCATCTTTACTGGGTCGCGCTGAAAAGCATCTGGGCGAAAGAGATTAACCGCTTTATGCGTATCTGGGTGCAAACCCTGGTGCCGCCGGTGATCACCATGACGCTCTACTTCATCATTTTCGGCAACCTTATTGGCTCCCGCATTGGTGAGATGCACGGCTTCACCTATATGCAGTTTATCGTGCCGGGCCTGATCATGATGGCGGTGATCACCAACGCCTACGCGAACGTGGCGTCCTCATTCTTCAGCGCCAAGTTCCAGCGCAACATTGAAGAGCTGCTGGTGGCGCCGGTGCCAACGCACGTCATCATCGCCGGTTACGTGGGCGGCGGCGTGGCGCGCGGGCTGTGCGTGGGTATCCTGGTAACGGCCATTTCGCTGTTCTTCGTGCCGTTTCAGGTTCACTCCTGGCTTTTCGTGGCGCTGACGCTGCTGCTCACCGCGATTCTGTTCTCGCTGGCCGGCTTGCTGAATGCGGTGTTCGCTAAAACCTTTGACGACATCAGCCTGATCCCGACCTTTGTGCTGACGCCGCTGACCTACCTCGGCGGGGTGTTTTACTCCCTGACGCTGCTGCCGCCGTTCTGGCAGGCACTCTCGCACCTGAACCCGATTGTCTACATGATCAGCGGCTTCCGCTTTGGTTTCCTCGGCATTACCGATGTCCCGCTGTTTACCACGGTGGTGGTGCTGGTGGTGTTCATTATCGCCTTCTACCTGCTGTGCTGGTATCTGATCCAGCGTGGACGTGGGCTGCGTAGCTAACCTTCTGCCCGGCAGACGTTCTGTTTGCCGGGCACTTTCTTTGACAGTTATCACCGTAAACTAACCTTCACCTGGATAAACTACTCGCCTGCTAAGGAGAGACGTTATGCTGGGATGGGTTATCACCTGCCACGATGAAGAGGCACAGGAAATGCTCCTGAAGCTGGAGGCCCGATTTGGCCCTCTGGCGCAATGTCGTGCGGTAAATTACTGGCGAGGGCTGAGCACCAACATGCTCAGCCGGATGATGTGCGACGCGCTGCATGAAACCGACACCGGTGATGGCGTGATTTTTCTCACCGACAAATCGGGCGCGGCGCCTTACCGTTCAGCAGCGTTAATGAGCCATAAGCATGATAATTGTGAAGTGATCTCCGGTATCAGCCTGCCTTTACTCGAAGCGATGTATCCGCTGCGCGCAACGTTGAGCAGCGCTGAGTTTCGCCACGCCATTGTGGCGCAGGGCTCCCCGGGCGTGAGCAGCCTGTGGCACCAGCAGCAGAAGAACCCGCCTTTCGTTCTGCTTCACGATCTGTATAAGCATTAAACATTGGTATTGATGTCGCTTTTGCTACAATGGCGACTGATTTTCCGTATCGATTTATATCCCATGCTCATGCGCGTTATCTTTATCCTTCTGGTGCTGGTTTCCGGTGGTGCGTCTGCCAGCCTGACCAGTCAGCAAGGCCTTCCTGCCCAATATATGCAAACCACCGAAGATGCGGCCATCTGGGCGCAGGTGGGAAATGCCGTTGTGAATGTGGGGAATGTCCGCGCCGGGCAGATCCTCGCTGTCTTTCCGGCCGCGGCGGATTACTATGAATTTCGTTTTGGATTCGGTACGGGATTTATTGATAAAGACCACCTTGAAAAAGTTCAGGGCAAACAATGCGTTGAGGATAGCCTGGGTGACTTGAACAAGCCGCTCAGTAATCAAAACCTCATTACCTGGAAAGACACGCCGGTGTATAACGCCCCCAGCAGCGGAAGCGCGCCCTTTGGCACCTTAAGCGCCAATCTTCGCTATCCGATTCTGAATAAGCTGAAAGACCGCCTGAACCAGACCTGGTTTCAAATTCGCATCGGTAATCGTCTGGCGTGGATCAGCAGCCTCGATGCACAGGAAGATAACGGGCTACCGGTTCTGACTTACCATCATATTTTGCGTGATGAAGAGAACACCCGTTTTCGACATACCTCCACGACGACCAGCGTACGTGCGTTTAATAATCAGATGGCCTGGTTACGCGATCAAGGCTATACCACGCTGACGATGTACCAGCTTGAAGGGTACGTGCGTAACAAGATGAACCTACCCGCGAAAGCAGTGGTGATCACCTTTGATGATGGTCTCAAATCGGTGAGCCGCTACGCGTACCCTGTTCTGAAAGAATATGGCTTCAACGCGACGGCGTTTATAATTTCATCACGTATCAAAGGCCATCCGCAGAAGTGGGATCCAAAATCGCTACAGTTTATGAGCGTTCAGGAAATCAAGGGCATCCAGGATGTGTTCGACATTCAGTCTCACACCCATTTCCTGCATCGCGTGGATGGCTATAAACACCCCATCCTGTTGAGCCGTAGCTATCACGTGATCCTGTTTGATTTTGAACGATCACGTCGTGCACTGGCGCAGTTCAACCCGCGCGTGTTGTATGTGTCGTATCCGTTTGGCGGCTATGACAATAAAGCGATTAAAGCGGCGAACGATGCGGGGTTTCATCTGGCGGTGACCACGGTGAAAGGGAAGGTGAAGCCGGGGGATAATCCGTTCCTGTTGAAGCGTTTGTATATATTAAGAACGGACTCACTGGAGACGATGTCGCGGCTGATCAGTAATCAGCCGCAGGGATAGCGGTTAGTCGTATGAAAGGGTGAATACGCCGGTGGCTTTAAACGACCCCGGTTTCACTGTGCTTCCGTTTGCTACCAGTTGAGCAACATAATTAATTTGCTTGGATTCCGGGGTTTGGTAATCCGTTATGACATAGGATGAGTCAGGATTATTCGGCAGGAGTTGAGAGGTTCCGTTATACATAATTTTCACGCCTGCGCCCTCAGCTCCGGACGAAAGCGTATTTCCAAGAAGATCATTATTTTTTCCGGTTAGCTTTGAGGTGGTGAGTTTGGTTGTGATATTTGCCACACTGGTACAATTGCTTAAGCTAATTGAAAAAGGGATATCCTTAACCCGATTGTTTTTAATGTCTGAAACATAATATTCTCCCAGGTTAACATCATTAGTACCATCTGAAAGCATGGCCATGTCGCAGGTTGGAAGAACGATCGGGATCTGGAATGAGTCTTCGTTGACCACAAATGTCCATGGTTGGTTGTTAGAATCATTTGGATTACCAATAGCCATTTTACCCAGAGTGCCGGGTTTGGGTCTGATTGAGGTTTCTTTGTTCGGGTTGCCTCTATAACCTTCATCAATATAAATTTGAACTGAGGTGTTAATCCATTTATTATCCCAGGGATCAGAATTTCCGGAGGATGCAACGGTAGTCCAGTCAGTAGTATTCATAGCGAAATAGCCACCCATGCCTCCGTCGCTTTCTGCGGTGTGGACCCTTACGGAATAATAAATCCCCGGAATATTTGTTTCAAACATAGCCCTGCCATAACTGCCCCCCTTTAGCAAGGTCGAGTTTGTTTGTGAGACGAGGTTAAAACCATCGTTCCCTGGACCACATTCGGCCTGAATGCCCGGTGTCAGGTTAACGTTAAAAAGAGTACTGGCATAATTACCCGGAGGGGGAAGACGTACGGTGCCACCTGAGTATTCGGAATTGATCAGCGTGGTTGTGCCGCCTTTTCCATTATTCATGCGACACTCAGCTGCCCAGCAGGAGTGGCTGAGGGTTAATAACACGCTCGCCATGGCAAACGCCATTGTGCCTTTCACGGTGAAACCCTGTCTTATAAAGTTGAACATTCTCATCCTTTTTCCTGTTCTGATTATTATTCGTAAGTGACGTCAACTAATACTTTACTGGTAACGACACCACCAGCCACTACGCCAATATTTTGATATCGGGCATAGAACTGATAATCCGTTAAAAATGCAGTATCCTGACCGCTTACGTCATAAGTGATTTTTGACGTGCCGTCGTTGTTTAAAACATTCTTTTTATATCTTTCAGAGAAAACGACGACGCCGACATTTTTTGCCGCGCCTGCGGCGGTATCATCACTTTTGAAAAGCTGATTTTGTCCTGGCCAGAAACCCGACTGCGGCGAAAAGCTAAAACTCAGCTTTTTAGCCGTACTGCTGTCTCCATAGCAATCATCTACATGGATCTTAAAAGGCGTACCGCCTGCATCATCGGTTGCAGTAAAACGATCGCTACCATCCGGGTTATAAAACCAGCTGCGCATTACATTGGGGAGATAAATTTCGCCGTCATTTTCCACGGTCATCTTACAAGTGCTATTAACAATGTTAGCGGTAATATTTACGTCTAATCCTGAGCTTGCCTGGCCTACGCCAGGCAAGATGCCACCAGCCAAGCCCATAAGCAACACAAGACCGGGCTGGTATAAAGTAAACGGTGATTGTTGCATGCTGGTTCCTGGTATTATGGATAAGTGATAGTAAACGTGACTGGCGCATTAACCGCCCCCGCGCCTACTTCAGCAATGGTTTGGCCTTGTCCGATAACGATACGGGAATTCATCGGGAATTCACCGGTACCATCAGTAATGGTGACATCCTTAGCAGCCGGAGGCGTGTTGCAGCTCATAAGCTCGCCAGTATCGACAACACCCGACCAGATCTCAAAGCCCGTTGCTAAGCCGCCGGAGTAAGAATCACCCGTCTTGTTGACGCCACTGCATTCACCACCAGCGCCTTTCGCAGCGGACACCGTTGCCTTGGTTACTCCAGAACAGTTGGTGAAACTAATCTTGAGCGGCTCGACACGGGTTTTGTTCACCAGATCGGATTTGTATACGTCGCCGAACGCAATTTCAGTGGAAGCTGTGCCTGCATCGTTAAGTACTTTTGCGGTACATGTGCCTGATACAATTTTTGATTTAATCGTTAATTCGACACTAGGGGTGCCTGTAATAGCTGCGCTTGCCATTCCCGAGAACAGAAGGGCAGAAACGGACAGGGCGATAAAAGTAGAATTGAATTTCATAATGTTGCTCCGTTTTCCTGCACTAATCACTCGTAGATAAATTCAAAGGTCGCCACGGCCTGTAAATCACCTATGGTCATCCTGTTTTCCTGTGTTTCACGTAAGGTGGCCACCAGAGCAACTTCCTTATTCTGGATTTCTGTCGGACTCCAGACCAGGCGCTCGTTATCGTCCTCAGAGTTAATGATAAACGGGGCATCCGGTGCGCTGGCTCTGGCAATCTCAACAGCAGAGTAGTCTGCACCTCCGTCGATTTTTTGTATTTGGTTAATAAGGCCTGAGTACAAATATCCAGATCTTGTTCCCGATACTTTGGTTTTCAATGAGGTCAGTGATGCCGGGCATTCAACGAGCACAATTTTGAAATTGGCATTTGCCGTTCCGGCTTTGACATCATCTAAGCGTACCTGTCCGTTATTACCGATAGTCAGCGTTTGCTGCGTATCTGAACCCGTATCGCCGACCAGTTTCATATCGCAGGTGGTTTCGCGGATATTGGCAGTAAAGTTAACATTGAGATCGGCTGCCGCAGCAGAACCTGACATCGCTAACATTGCTAATGCGATTAATGAATAACCGCAATGATTTTTCTTCATATTATTTCCCATGGGTGTGATTCCCTGTTTTAACATCATTACATTTGGCACTGTTGATTACTCAGAATCGTGGTTAAGCCTGCTTTCTTCGCATTTTCAGGAATCTGATAATGCACCGTGCAGGAGCTGGAACCATCGCTTCCCCATACCACCCGGAGAGCGCCTTTGTTTTCCACACCGCGTACATAAGCTTGTCCTGCCTGGCCTACCGTTCCGATAGATTCGTTTTTCTCATTCAGAACGTCAGCACCTAGCGGAATAAAGCCGTTATCAGAACGTTGTAATTCCAGAACAAGCGAACGGCCTTCATCCGTTTCAAAATTCACAAATACAACGGAGCCATTGCGAGGTACGGCAACTGCGCTTGTATTTTTGATTTCAACGTCTGCTTCGAGAGTGCTGATATCGAGCGATACTCGGTTTTCTCTGTAGGCTGACATATACGGCATAATCCCGTACCCGGAACTGTTAATGCGGCTTTGGCCGTAACCCAGCCGAGCACCCGTTGCGCCACTTGCTTTTACCAGCGCAAGTGAATCCGTTTCGCCGATACTGCCTGATGTAAATACAACGCCACCCGAGTGAACAACCATTCCGCCGTTATAACTCGCGGAATACTGTTTACTATTGTCATCGCCAAAGGACGCCGAGACACCGAGCGGCCCGTAAGGACTGTTCCATGAGCTATAGCCACTGACCTGGTTCAGGTTGCCGTAGTTTCCCCCGCTTGATGAGGCGCTAACGGAATAGCTCACTTCGCTGTTTTTGGAGTTGCCGCTTGCCGTAGAGTTAAAACTGGTACCGCCTTTTAAATCAGTGCGCAGGCTCATGTTGACGTTATTAAATCCGCCTGACTGCGCGTTATCCTTATTGAATATGCTGAATGGAATACTGACGTTTAAATAAACGCTGTCATCCTTTTCCCCTGTTTCGTTGTACGTGCGTTGCACAGAAACGCTATAGCTACCGTAAGCAAAACTATTGTTGTAACCCACGCTGTAGTCGGAAGTGGAGCTGGAATCATTCCAGTAATCCTGCCAGGTACCGCTAATATAGAGTGAGCCGTATTCATCACCGTTAACATTCAATGGCTGGTTCAGGCTGACCTGTATCTGGTTTTTGGTACGCTGATAATCAGCATAAAGCTCGGCATTGCTGTCATAAGATCGATTGCCATATTCCTCGTGGTGAATACTGTCCTGCAATGAGGCGGCATCGTTAAGGCTGAGATAATCTTCTGTTGAGAAGCGATAAGCTGCCACGTTAAGAGATGTGTTAGTGGCTTCAAGCATTTTGCTGTAGGTCAGCCGATAACTCTGCCCTTTAAGCGTGTCCAGCCCGTCGATATCGGCATAGGACCCGGTAACATCTAAAGCGAATGCACCAATACGGGTATTCATAGCCAGACCAAGCAGGCCGGCGTAGAAATCCATATCCGTATATTGCGCACCCACGTAACCGGTAAAGGTATTATTCAGACCATACGCGTAAGTTGCGTAGCCAACGTTTGGCTTATCATGCAATGAATCATCATTCAGCTCACCTATACCCACATCCCAGCGGCTGGAGCCTGGGCGGAGCATTTGTGTAACTGAGGAGAACGGAACGGTAAGCGTCCGTTTACTTCCATCGGCTTCCTCTACAGTGACAATCAAATCATTACCATAGCCTGTTGTACTGAGGTCATTGATCTCGAAAGCACCGGGTGGAACGGTGGTTTCATAGATTTTATTGCCGCTTTGCATAACGCTAACTTTGGCGTTACTGTTTGCCACACCACGAATTACTGGCGCGTAGCCAGAGGTGCCTTGCGGGAGCATGCGGTCATCGTTATACATACGCGCACCACGCAGGCTCACCGAGTCAAAGACATCACCGCGTGTGTAGGAATCACCCATTACCATCTGTGCGTTAAGTGGTGTGATGTCTCGCTGGAGGTATATATCCTGGCTGGAATAATGTGTGCCATTATCACTGTCCCAGTTCAGACTGCCGCGAGAACGTAAACGCCACGGCCCCACGTTCAGGCCATAATGCAAGCCCGCATAAGCGGTATCTGAATTGGTGCCGTTTGACTCGCTGTGCCAGGTATTAAGATCGTATGAAAGTAATCCGGCCGGAACACCATTATCCCATAATGAAGGATCGACATACCCTGCTGGAAGCTTAAGCACGTAGATTTGCGGGAAATTAAGATCCATTTCCTGCTTGCTACTATCAAAATTTTCAGAAGCACCGGGATAATATTTTTTGATATCTACGCAAGACGTTTCGTCGTCTTTGACATCATCGCCTAATATGCTGGTATCAACGCCTGCCTGTGTCAGCGTGAGTTTAGTCAGACATGCTGAGGCACGTGGCGTTTTGTTATCAATGAATGCCATCTCGACCGTGGATTTTGAATTGCCATTCAAATTCACTTTTACACGGTAAGTACCTGGCAGAACTGGGTTGCCATAAGCATAACGATCGACATTGATACCTCCACCATTATCGATAAGGAACTGGTCATTAAATTCAATGGCCGATTCTGTTTCGGATGAGGTGTCTACAGCTTTTTTTTCAGTCTCGCTGGCATGCAGAGGAAATGCTGCACAGATTGCGAGACATAAAATTGATCGTTGAAATAGCATGCTTCATCCAGACAAGTCGTCGTATGAATGCTATGAATCATTCATACGTATTATATTTATAATGTGGCAGTGATGCGGTTATTAGTTTACTTTGCTTTCAAAAGTATCAGAGCCGCCATTGTCATTAATGGTTTCGTAAGCAACAGTGCCGGTGGCAGTACTACCTAAACCTTTTACCTGCATTATTTGAGTACTAAACGGTAAAATAGATTTATGCTCAACCTGGTACTCTTTATTTGCTGATTTCAGCTTTACATTTGAAATAGAAACGTTGTAAGGGGAATCATTGTGTGCAATCAGGTTTAGCGTATTACCTTGTTTTTGTTGCGACCACGTTACCCTGGCTGCTGCATTTCCTGGCGTACCTTTCAGGCCGTCAGGTCGGAAAAAGAGTTTAATACGTGTGCGGAATGCCAGCTGGAGCTGGTTAGGATTTTCACCGTCTTTCACTTTTGACTTCGGTGGAATCTCGAGCACATTGAACCAGAATAGGGATTCGCGATCTTGCGGCAATGAACCACCCAGGTACGAGATCCGAACGGATTGACCTTTTTGGGGATCAATTCGGGATACTGGTGGAGTAATAATAAAAGGAAGTTTTAATTCCTGTGGATTGGTGTCATCGCGACCGTCATCGATCCATGATTGAACTAATAGTGGCTTTTTGCCACGGTTGTCTAAAGAAACGATGACATCTTTTTGCGACTGCTGATAAACAATACGTGTTCCCGAAATAACGATATCTGCGCTTGCCTGGAATGACGCGACAGCAGCAACTGTAAAGCAGGCAGCTTTAAATCCTTTATAAAATGATGTGCTTAACATTTTTCCACTTCCTGTTGGAATGATATCAATAGTCCCCTGACGTACGTCAGGGGATAATATGAGCATTTTATCTATGCTTTTAAAATTACTCGTAGATCATGGTGAATGCAGCTTGTGCCTGAACCACACCAGCTGACACTGGGTTGTTGGCCGCATCCCAGTTCTGACCTTGGGTATACGCTACACGGTAGTAAAGTGCGCCTGCGCCTGTGGTATCAATCGTTGCTTTCTGGGTATTGTTGGTCTGATCCAGTTTGATCTGATCGGTAGCGGAGTTGCCATCGTTTGACAGTACCAGATTGACGTTTTTAGCGGCGCCTTGAGTGTTTGATGGTGGAACCAGCAGACCGCCGGAAGTTGAAGAAGAACCCGCCCAGGAATCAAACTGAGCGGATGCCTGTTTGACGGTAGCAGAATCACAACCTGTCAGGGTGAGGGAGAATTTCTTTTCTCCCAGGGTGCTGGTGGTACCCAGCGCATTAGCGAAGTCTTTTACAAACACGGTATCCAGGTTAACGTCAAAATCATTACCATCCTAGTCAATCTTCTGATCCAGGGATACTTTACAGGTGTTATTAGAAACCATACCGTGGAAAGTAATAGTGCCTGTATCTGAAGGAATATCAGCTGCCATTGCAGAACCCGCACTCAGAACCATTGCTACTACAGTTGCCAGACCTAATTTATTAAAAGACATTTTTTATATCCATATTTAAATGCTAGAAAAGTGCACATAAGCAAGGCTTATGTTCGTTCCGAACAGATGCTTCGGGAAAAGGATTCTAAGTGATGAGTAATGGTTGTGAGAAGCCGTAAGATGTTAGAAATACTTAAACGATCTTTAAGCCAATGTGATTATTTAATAGTAAGTGATAATAATTGTTCATCATTTTGATGATCGGGTGCTCGGCAGGGTGACTTTAATATATTAATAAAAAAATATAAAAAGAACGCTATTCATTTTAATTATGTATAAATTACCCAACCTATTTTGCCGGGTAATTTATAACAGTACTATTGACTTAGGCAACCTGCACCGGAATCGCCTTCGCGGTACGTTTCATCTCATTATCGCCTTCAAAGTAGGCCACTTTAGGCTGCCAGCGACGTGCTTCTTCGTCAGACATCATCACAAAGCTGGCAATAATGACGATATCGCCTACGTCCGCGCAGTGCGCTGCTGCCCCATTAACGGAGATGATTTTAGATCCGCGTTCAGCGGCAATCGCGTACGTTGAAAAGCGTTTGCCGTTATTAACGTTCCAGATATCAATAGCTTCGTTTTCGAGAATACCCGCCGCGTCGAGAAAATCCTGGTCGATCGCGCAGGAGCCTTCATAGTGCAGGTCGGCCTGGGTGACTTTCACACGGTGAAGCTTACCTTGTAGCATTTTGCGAATCATTACGTTTACCTTTCACTTCCGGGTAGTAAAACTACGCCAGTTCAACCACTTTGTTATCGATAAGGCGGGCCTGGCCGAGCCATGCCGCCACCAGAATTACCGCACGTTTGCTGGTCTCTGTAAGCGCCAGAAGCGTATCGGCATCCCGAATTTGAACGTCGTCAGCACGAAGACCTTTCTCGTTCAGCGCCTGTTCAGCCAGAGCGATAATTTCTTCTGCGGTTAACTCTTTTGCCAGCAGTTGCTCTGCCATGGTATTCATGACTTTGCTTAAACCCGGCGCAATTTTACGCTGTTCGGCGGTCAGATAGCCGTTACGGGAGCTGAGCGCCAGGCCATCTTTCGCACGCACAATCGGTACGCCGACTATCTCAATGTCGTAGCCCATATCGGCAACCATTTTGCGGATCAGCGCCAGCTGCTGGAAATCTTTCTCGCCAAAACAGGCGATGTCCGGCTGCACCAGGTTAAACAGCTTGCTGACGATGGTAGAAACGCCACGGAAATGGCCCGGGCGGCTGGCGCCCTCCAGCATGGTCGAAATACCCGGCACATCGACGTAGGTCGATTCAGTGGTGCCCTGGGGATATACATCTGCGGGGGCCGGAGCGAAGACGATATCCGCATGACGTTTTTTGAGCTTCTCGCAATCTTCCTGCAAGGTACGTGGGTAGCGCGCCAGATCGTCTTCGCGATCGAACTGCATCGGGTTAACGAAGATACTGACTACCACAATATCTGCACGGGCTCTCGCTTCATCGACCAGCTTCATATGGCCGTCGTGCAGGTTGCCCATGGTTGGAACAAGGGCGATACGTTTACCTTCCTGACGTGCACGGCGGATATGCTGGCGCAGCAGCGGCAGAGTTTCTATGATTAGCACACCTGGACTCCTTAATGGAAACTGTGTTCTTCGCCCGGATAAACGCCGGACTCAACCTCGGCAATATACTGCCGCACAGCAGCACGCATGTCGCCTGCTTCTGTCAGGAAATTTTTAGCAAATTTTGGAATGTGGCCGCCGGTGATCCCGAAGGCGTCGTGCATGACCAGAATCTGGCCATCGGTGACGTTGCCCGCGCCGATGCCGATCACCGGAATCGACAGCGCCTCAGTGATACGCTTAGCCAGCTCAACCGGTACACACTCCAGCACCAGCAGCTGTGCGCCCGCGGCTTCCAGCGCCACGGCATCATCAAACAGCGTCTGCGCCGCATCGCCTCGGCCCTGCACCTTATATCCGCCAAAGATGTTTACAGACTGCGGCGTCAGCCCCAAATGACCACAAACCGGCACGGCGCGTTCGGTAAGCATTTTTACCGTATCGACCAGCCAGGCGCCGCCTTCGATTTTGACCATATTGGCGCCAGCACGCATCACTGTCGCCGCATTTTCAAAGGCCTGTTCCGGGGTGGCATACGCCATAAACGGCAGATCGGAAAGCAGCAGGCAGGCGGGCGCACCCCGGCGCACGGCGCGGGTATGGTAAGCAATATCCTCGACCGTGACCGGCAGAGTGGAATCATGTCCTTGTACCGTCATCCCTAACGAGTCCCCGACCAGCATGACGTTGATCCCTTCTTCGGCAAACAGTTTTGCGAAGCTGTAGTCATACGCGGTGATAGTGGCGAAGCGTTTTTTTTCCTGTTTGCATTTCTGCAATAAGGAGATGGTGGTTGGTTTCATACTGTTTCCTGATGGCCCAATAGCGAATCTTTGCGCATTCTAACAGTAACATTCGAGGGAACAATGATTTTAGGCAATCGATTAACCGCAAATAAGGAATGGTTAATCGATGCAGAGGCGGGATTACCAGCGGGTCGGTTTATCCGCGTTGAGATTTTGCAGAACGGCTTGCAGCGAGGCGCCGTCAGGGAAGGTGAGATCGGGCGCGACTTCAAACAGCGGCCAGAGCATAAACCCGCGGTTTTTCATGTCGTAATGCGGAACGGTGAGGCGTTCGGTGTTAATCACCTCGTGGCCGAAAAGCATAATATCGAGATCGAGGGTGCGCGGTCCCCAGCGTTCGGCTTTGCGGACGCGACCCTGCTGTAGCTCAATACGCTGGGTATTATCCAGCAGCGTTTCTGCGTCAAGGGTCGTTTCCAGCACCACGGCGGCGTTCAGATAATCAGGCTGATCCTGCGGGCCGAGCGGCGGCGTACGGTAAAATGAGGACAGCGCGACGATGCGGCTTTGCGGGATCTTCCCCAGCGCGTGCACGGCAGCGTTAACCTGCTCCAGCGGAGAGGCCAGATTGCTGCCGATGGCGATATACGCAAGGGTCATGCCGTGCCTTCACGACGCGGTGCGCGTTTGCGCGGGCGACGGTGACGACGGCGCGGTGCCGGCTCGTCATCCAGATCCGTAAGCATATCTTTCTGCTCTGGTGGTGCAGAGACCTGAAATTCTCCCCACCACTGCGCCAGACGCTGTAGCTCCTGGTTTCTTTCGACTTCAGCACGCAGAGAGAGCAAATCGAACGCGGCGCGGAACTTAGGATGCTCCATCAGCTTCCAGGCGCGTTTACCCTGACGGCGGGACATACGCAGCTGAAGCTGCCAGATATCACGCACCAGCGTGGTAATACGTTTCGGGATCGCCAGCGTGCGACAGCCTTCGTCCAGCACGTCGTTTGCCGCCAGCGCGAACGCATCATAATAGGCGAGACCACTCTCCTGAGTGATGCGCTGCGCCGTTTCCAGCAGCGGATACCAGAACATGGCCGCGAACAGGAACGCCGGATTCACGCGCATATCGTTATGAATACGGGTATCTGTGTTCTTCAGCACCTGTGCAATCATCCGCTCCATTGCGCTGTCACCGTTTTCGGTGAAGTAGCGGGTAATGGTCGGGAACAGCGGCTGGAACAGGTTGTATTCACGCAGCAAATTGTAGGTTTCAAACCCGTAGCCTGCCTGGAGCAGCTTTAACGACTCCTCAAACAGACGGGCAGGGGGGACGTCGTTAATCAGCGTCGCCAGGCGCGGGATCGGCTCTGCGGTTTCCGGACTGATACGCATGTTCAGCTTGGCGGCGAAACGCACGGCGCGCAGCATTCGGACCGGATCTTCGCGATAGCGCGTTTCCGGCGTGCCGATCAGGCGAATCAGGCCGTCTTTCAGATCCTGCATACCGCCGACGTAATCGCGCACGGTAAAATCCGCCACGCTGTAGTAAAGGCTGTTGATGGTGAAATCGCGACGCTGAGCATCTTCTTCAATAGAGCCGAAGATGTTGTCGCGCAGCAGCATGCCATTTTGGCCGCGCTGGGAAGTCGTGCGATCGTTGACGCCCGCTTCGTGGTGACCGCGGAAGGTCGCCACTTCAATGATTTCTGGTCCAAACATCACGTGCGCCAGACGGAAACGGCGGCCAACCAGACGGCAGTTGCGGAATAATTTACGCACCTGCTCAGGTGTGGCGCTGGTCGTCACGTCGAAATCTTTTGGTTTTTTGCCCAGCAGTAAATCGCGCACCCCGCCGCCGACGAGATAGGCCTCGTAGCCTGCTTTATTCAGACGATAGAGCACCTTGAGGG
Source organism: Enterobacter sp. MGH119 (assembly GCF_001037675.1). Taxonomy (NCBI): domain Bacteria; kingdom Pseudomonadati; phylum Pseudomonadota; class Gammaproteobacteria; order Enterobacterales; family Enterobacteriaceae; genus Enterobacter; species Enterobacter sp. MGH119. The sequence continues at coordinate 412,024 of NZ_KQ089931.1, forward strand.
CATTTTCACTGATATCTTTGCGGGAAATATTGTGCTGCTCACGCGGAATGACCGACATGTGTGGCTGTGCAATAGCGTCGTTCGCCATGCTCTCTTCGCGGCTCAGCACTTTACGGCAAAAATTAGCGACTCGGGTAAAAATAGTACACCTCGTAGTGTGTTTTGTTATCAAAAAAGCGGCTAATCATAGCTCAGCGCAACGCATTTGAGAATGCTGGATTTTTGGCACGGCCATAAGCGCCCAGTCAGCAATGGCCGTTTTCAGCAATTCATCCAGACTCAGATCCTGCCATTCCTGCGTTACATTCTGGTTGAGAAATCGCAGCGCGTCGATCAAAACCGGGCACGGATCGCCGTCAGGCAGCGCCGGGGCATGATTCTGTTTCGACAGCTTATTTCCCTGTTCATTGACCGCCAGCGGCAGATGGATGTAATCCGGCACCGTCCAGCCAAACTGCTGGTAAAGCGATATTTGCCGCACGGTAGGCTCAACCAGATCCGCCCCGCGCACGATTTCCGTGACGCCCTGGAAATGGTCATCGACAACCACCGCCAGGTTATAGGCAAACAAACCATCACGACGGTGAATAATAAAATCTTCACGCGCCAGGCGTTCATCCGCCTGAATGGTTCCTGAGAGAACGTCGGTAAACTGCGTCACCGGAGAACGCTGTATCAGCCGTACGGCAGCATTCTCAGGACCGTTGTGCCGCGTACGACAGTGGCCGTCGTAAACGCCACCCACGCTTTGAATTCGCGCCCGCGTGCAGGTGCAGTTATAGGAAAGGCCCTGTTCAGCAAGCCACGCCAGACGTTCACGGTAGGCATCATGGCGTTGAGACTGCCAGAGTACGTCGCCGTCCCAGTGAAGACCGTAATGTTCCAGCTGACGCAGAATAGTTTCTGCTGCACCGGGAACTTCACGCGGAGGATCGATATCTTCAATGCGGACCAGCCATTGACCCTGACGGGCGCGAGCCTGTAGGTAGCTGCCAAGCGCGGCAATTAATGAGCCGAAGTGTAATTCACCGGAGGGAGATGGCGCAAAGCGCCCGATATAGTGAGATTCAGACATATCAACGGTAACAAGGCGGGAGAGACTCCCGCCTTAGCAGAGTAGTGAGAGGGCAGGCGTTAGCCAGCCATCTGTTTTTCGCGGATTTCTGCCAGCGTTTTACAGTCGATGCACAGATCGGCTGTTGGACGCGCTTCCAGGCGACGAATACCGATTTCAACACCGCAGGATTCGCAGTAGCCAAAATCTTCGTCCTCGACCTTCTTCAGCGTTTTTTCGATCTTTTTGATCAGTTTGCGCTCGCGGTCACGGTTACGCAGTTCGAGGCTGAACTCTTCTTCCTGAGCGGCACGGTCGACCGGGTCCGGGAAGTTAGCAGCTTCGTCCTGCATATGTGTAACGGTGCGATCGACTTCATCCCTGAGTTGATTACGCCATGCTTCAAGAATACGCTTGAAGTGCGACAGCTGGGCTTCGTTCATATACTCTTCGCCCGGCTTCTCTTGATACGGCTCCACCCCAGCGATGGCGAGAATACTCAGGGACGATGTTTTACGGTTTTGCCCTTCTTGCATGTTGCTTCTCCTTAACACGCACTATCGATCCCCGTGTTGGGGGAAAAATCAGGTCGCTATAAATAGCAGATGCTTTTCCGTATGGCAATTATCTAAACGTAACACTTGACAACCCTGTGAGGAAAAGCGTATTTGCGCACGCGGCCAGAACACTTATTAGTCAATCGTCTAATCCCTTATAAGACAATGGGAAGAGAGGATCTCAGAGTCATATTATCGGCAGAAAGTTCCGCTTTATAAGCGAAAATCTCTACCCCCTGCTTTTGTGCCTCATTCAACAATTGCGCGTATTTAGGATCAATATGACGGGCCGGGGAAAACCGTTCAATGGCTGAATGCAGAACCGCAAACAGCAACACGGCGCGCTTGCCCGCCGCCGCTACACTCATTAGCTCTCGCAGATGCTTCTGGCCACGTAGCGTTACCGCATCCGGAAAGAAGCCGTTTTCCTGTTCCGCTAACGTCACTGATTTCACTTCAATATAGCACTCAGGGCGGTCTTCCGCCTGTAACATAAAATCAATTCTGCTGCCTTCATCGCCATATTTCACTTCGCTTTTTTGCGTGCCGTAACCCACCAGTTCAGGAAGCATTCCATTTGTCAGAGCTTCCTTAACCAGCTGATTTGCGCGCAGGGTATTAACGCAAATAAATGCCCCGCTTTGCGTCTCGGTCATTTCCCAGGTATGGGGATATTTGCGTTTAGTATTTTCTGATGTGGAATACCAGACCGTGTCACCCGGCGTGGCGCAACCGGTCATGGCGCCGGTGTTAGGGCAGTGCAGCGTGAGCGTTTCGCCCGCAGGGGTGATCACATCAGCGAGAAAGCGTTTGTAACGCTGGATCAGCGTGGCGGGCTGGAGTGCAGGACTAAACTTCATCAGGATTCCTTAACGTGTCGCCCAGCGTCCAGCGCTGGAGCGGAGTATAGCGGGTGCGTCCTTGTACAAAGGCAGATTCGTACAGCGCAAATTCATTCACCTGAAAGGACCAGTGAAAGCCCGGTGGCGGGATGGCAACGGCCTGACCCGCATCGCGCAGCAGGGTAATGTGGGGATGAAACGGCTGCGGGCTCTGATAACAGCCGCTGCGCGCGGCCTGCGCCCGCAGCATGTTGGCGAGCTGTAGCAGTCCGCGAGGGGGCTGCCGCGTCCCCAGCCAGACCACCCGAGAGCGCAGCCATTGCCCGGCATCGTCAAGATGCAGCGTAAACCCCGGCTGCGAAATGCGTCCGGCCATTGCGCTTAACGCGCGCTGCTTTTCAGCGCTTACTTCACCAAGAAAGGCTAACGTCAGGTGCATATTGGCGGCGACGACGGGGCGGCCCGCTTCCGCGGGGAAGTGGCTGGCGCGCCAGCGAACAATCTGCCGTTGAAGCGTGGTGGGTAATTCAATGGCGAAGAATAGCCGTTTAGACTCAGACATGCGCAAGACTCGGTAATGATATGCGCCGATGCTACAATGTACGCCGATTAATGTTAACCCTCTGGAGCCGTAAGTGTCCTCTTTGCCCGTCGCCGTCGTCCTTCCTGAGCTTCTCGCAGCCTTAGAACATGCGCCACAGGTTTTGCTCAGCGCGCCCACCGGAGCGGGTAAATCCACCTGGCTGCCCCTGCAAATTCTGCGCGATGGGAACATCAGCGGGAAAATTATCCTGCTGGAGCCGCGCAGGCTGGCGGCGCGCAATGTGGCGCAGCGCCTGGCGGAACTGCTGAATGAAAAACCGGGTGAGACGGTAGGGTACCGGATGCGCGCCGAAACCTGCGTTGGACCATCCACGCGGCTGGAAGTGTTCACCGAAGGTATTCTTACCCGTATGTTGCAAAACGATCCGGAGCTGACCGGCGTCGGGCTGGTGATCCTTGATGAATTTCACGAGCGCAGCCTCCAGGCCGATCTGGCCCTTGCGCTGCTGCTCGACGTTCAGCAGGGGCTGCGCGACGACCTTCGGCTGCTGATTATGTCGGCGACGCTGGATAACGAGCGGCTCCGGCAGACGCTCCCTGACGCGCCGATGATCTCCTCTGAAGGGCGTGCGTTCCCGGTCGAGCGCCGCTATCAGCCGCTGCCTGCCCATCAGCGTTTTGACGAAGCGGTTGCCATCGCCACCGCCGAATTGCTCCGCCAGGAGCCCGGCTCGCTGCTGCTGTTTTTACCCGGCGTAGGCGAAATCCAGCGCGTACAGGAGCAGCTGGCATCCCGGGTGAACAGTGACGTTATGCTGTGCCCGCTCTACGGCGCGCTGCCGTTGGCTGACCAGCGCAAGGCGATCCTTCCCGCACCGGCGGGGCAGCGCAAAGTGGTGCTGGCAACCAATATCGCGGAAACCAGTTTGACCATCGAAGGCATTCGCCTGGTGGTGGACAGTACGCTGGAGAGGGTGGCCAGTTTTGATCCGCGTTCCGGGCTGACCAGGCTGCTGACGCAGCGCATCAGCCAGGCCTCAATGGTGCAGCGCGCAGGGCGAGCAGGGCGTCTTGAGCCGGGTATTTGCCTGCATTTAACCAGCGCCGAGCAGGCGGAGCGTGCGGCATTCCAGAGCACGCCTGAGATTTTACAAAGCGATCTCTCCGGACTGGTGATGGATCTGATGCAGTGGGGCTGTCCGGACCCTGACCAGCTCACCTGGCTTAATCCTCCGCCTGTCGTCAACCTTTCCGCCGCGTGCAGTCTGCTGACCCAGCTTGGCGCGCTGGAAGGCGAGCGACTGACGGCGCGCGGCCAGAAAATGGCGGCGCTGGGCAACGATCCACGTCTGGCGGCAATGCTGGTAGCAGCACAGGGCGACGATGAAATTGCCACGGCGGCAAAACTGGCGGCTATTCTTGAGGAGCCGCCGCGCGGTGGCGGCAGCGATCTGGGACAGGCCTTTTCACGCCATCAGGGAAACTGGCAACAGCGGGCGCAGCAGCTGTGTAAACGCCTGAATTGCCGGGGCGGTTCGCCTGACAGCGATAAAGTTATCCCTCTGCTGGCCCAGGCCTTCCCGGACAGAATCGCGCGCCGTCGCGGGCTGGATGGTCGCTATCAGCTGGCAAATGGGATGGGCGCGATGCTGGACAGCGATGACGCCCAGACGCGTCATGAATGGCTGATCGCGCCGCTCTTACTCCAGGGCAGCCACTCCCCGGACGCGCGTATTTTACAGGCGGTTGCCGTGGATATTGACGTCCTGACGCGTGCCTGCCCGCAGCTGCTTCAGCAATCTGACATCGTGGAATGGGATGATACCCAGGGCACGCTGAAGGCGTTCCGTCGTAGCCAGATTGGCAAACTGACGCTCGGGACGAAACCGCTGGCGAAGCCGTCGGAGGAAGAGTTACACCAGGCGATGCTGAATGGCATTCGGGAAAAAGGGCTGAGCGTACTGAACTGGACGCCGGAGGCTGAACAATATCGTATACGTCTGCACTGCGCCGCGAAGTGGCTGCCGGAACAGGGGTGGCCAGCGGTGGATGATGAGACGCTGCTCGCGACGCTTGAACAGTGGCTGTTGCCGCAGATGAGCGGCGTACACTCCCTGCGCGCCCTGAAGGCGCTTGATGTTAAGGCAGCGTTACAGAATTTACTGGACTGGTCGTTACGTCAACGTCTGGATAGTGAACTGCCTGGGCATTACACTGTGCCAACCGGGAGCCGGATTGCCATTCGTTATCATGAGGATAATCCGCCGGCGCTGGCGGTTCGGATGCAGGAGATGTTTGGTGAGGCCACCACGCCGTCCATTGCTGAAGGCCGTGTGCCGTTAGTGCTTGAGCTGCTTTCGCCTGCGCATCGTCCCTTGCAGATCACCCGCGACTTGGGGGCGTTTTGGGCGGGGAGCTATCGTGAAGTGCAGAAAGAGATGAAAGGGCGATATCCCAAACACGTCTGGCCGGACGATCCGGCGAATACCGCGCCGACACGGCGCACGAAAAAATATTCGTAATGGGGAAAGTGCGGGCTGATGCCCTCACCCCGGCCCTCTCCCACAGGGAGAGGGAGAAATAAACTTTGAGAGATTTCTTCTTTCACTGACCTGTGCAAGATAAGAAAATCTGGCCTTTGCGCCTGAATGTTGCGGAGAAAAAGCATGGCGGGGAATGACCGCGAGCCAATAGGACGTAAGGGAAAGCCGACGCGTCCGGCGAAAGAAAAGGTAAGCCGTCGTCGCCTCAGAGATGAGGAGTATGACGATGACTATGAAGACGATTATGAGGATGAAGAACCGATGCCGCGTAAAGGGAAAGGCAAAGGGCGTAAGCCTCGTGGTAAGCGCGGCTGGTTCTGGCTGCTGCTGAAGCTGTTCATTGTTTTTGTTGTCCTGATCGCGATTTACGGCGTTTATCTGGATCAGAAGATCCGCAGCCGTATTGACGGGAAAGTCTGGCAATTGCCTGCGGCAGTGTACGGCCGCATGGTGAACCTTGAGCCGGACATGTCCATCAGCAAGAACGAGATGGTGAAGCTGCTGCAAGCCACGCAGTATCGTCAGGTCACGAAAATGACCCGTCCAGGCGAATTTACCGTCCAGGCGAAAAGTATTGAGATGATCCGCCGTCCGTTCGACTTCCCGGACAGTAAAGAAGGGCAGGTGCGCGCGCGTCTGACCTTTGACGGCGATCGTCTGGAAACCATTGAGAACATGGATAACGATCGCCAGTTCGGTTTCTTCCGTCTCGATCCGCGTCTCATCACCATGCTGTCGTCCGCAAACGGCGAACAGCGGCTGTTCGTGGCGCGTAACGGCTTCCCGGATTTGCTGGTGGATACCCTGCTGGCAACCGAAGATCGCCACTTCTATGAGCACGACGGTATTAGCCTTTACTCCATTGGTCGTGCGGTACTGGCGAACCTGACCGCCGGGCGTACGGTGCAGGGGGCGAGTACCCTGACCCAGCAGCTGGTGAAAAACCTGTTCCTCTCCAGCGAGCGCTCTTACTGGCGTAAAGCCAACGAAGCGTACATGGCCGTGCTGATGGATGCGCGCTACAGCAAGGATCGTATTCTTGAGCTGTACATGAACGAGGTGTACCTCGGTCAGAGCGGCGATAACGAGATCCGCGGCTTCCCGCTGGCGAGCCTGTACTACTTTGGCCGTCCGGTAGAAGAGCTGAGCCTTGACCAGCAGGCGCTGCTGGTGGGCATGGTGAAAGGCGCGTCGATCTACAACCCGTGGCGTAACCCGAAACTGGCGCTGGAGCGTCGTAACCTGGTGCTGCGTCTGCTGCAACAACAGCAGGTGATTGACCAGGAGCTGTACGACATGCTGAGCGCACGTCCGCTGGGCGTTCAGCCGCGCGGTGGGGTGATCTCTCCGCAGCCTGCCTTTATGCAGATGGTGCGTCAGGAGTTGCAGTCGAAGCTCGGAGATAAAGTGAAAGATCTCTCAGGCGTGAAGATCTTTACCACCTTTGATTCCGTGGCGCAGGATGCGGCAGAAAAAGCGGCGGTAGAAGGTATTCCGGTGCTGAAAAAGCAGCGTAAGCTGAGCGATCTGGAAACCGCGATGGTAGTGGTTGACCGTAACACCGGCGAAGTTCGTGCCATGGTGGGCGGTGCTGAGCCACAGTATGCGGGCTATAACCGCGCAATGCAGGCGCGTCGTTCGATTGGTTCACTGGCAAAACCGGCGACTTATCTGACCGCGCTGAGCCAGCCGAACCTCTATCGACTGAACACCTGGATTGCCGATGCGCCAATCTCCCTGCGCCAGCCTAACGGCCAGGTATGGTCACCGCAGAACGATGACAGACAGTTCAGCGGTCAGGTGATGCTGGTGGATGCGTTAACCCGCTCGATGAACGTGCCAACGGTTAACCTCGGGATGGCGCTGGGCCTGCCAGCCATCACCGACACCTGGCAGAAGCTGGGCGTACCGAAAGATCAGCTGCACCCTGTGCCAGCGATGATCCTGGGGGCGCTTAACCTGACGCCAATCGAAGTGGCGCAGGCGTTCCAGACCATCGCCAGCGGCGGTAACCGAGCGCCGCTCTCCGCTCTGCGTTCGGTGATTGCCGAAGATGGCTCCGTGCTGTATCAGAGCTTCCCGCAGGCGGAGCGCGCTGTTCCGGCACAGGCGGCCTATATGACGCTGTGGACCATGCAGCAGGTGGTTCAGCGCGGTACCGGTCGTCAGCTGGGGGCGAAGTATCCTGGTCTGCATCTGGCGGGTAAAACCGGGACCACCAACAACAATGTCGATACCTGGTTCGCCGGTATTGATGGTCGTGAAGTGGTCATCACCTGGGTGGGGCGAGATAACAACCAGCCGACCAAACTGTATGGCGCGAGCGGTGCTATGTCGATTTACCAGCGCTACCTCGCGAATCAGTCTCCGGTGCCGCTGAACCTCGTTGCTCCGGAAGATATCGTCGATATGGGCGTGGACAGCTCGGGTAACTTCATTTGCGGCGGTGGCGTGCGTACGCTGCCGGTCTGGACGACCAACCCGGATGCGCTGTGCCAGCAAAGCCAGCCAGAAGAACCGACAGGTAACCCGTTCGATCAGTCTTCTCAACCTCAGCAGCCGCAGCAGCAACAGCCGCAGCAGCAGGAAGAGAAGAAAGACAGCGACGGCGTCGCCGGCTGGATCAAGGATATGTTCGGCGGGAACTAACCTACTGATACCCCCTTCTCAGGAAGGGGGTATTTTTTCACCTCAGTAACTCATTTCCTTAACCCTGTTTACAATCCTTATTAACGACCCATTTTCCGTTGATTATTTCTTAAACCCTCAATTCTTGTAGGGCCGCATATCGCTTGCTATGCCGTCAGCGTTTCGCATATTATTCTGCGGTCATAATAATAATTCTCGTTTACGTTATCATTCACCTTTTCCATCAGAGATCCATCATGGCGCTTTCCAATACTGCTCAGCCAATTAACACGTCGCTGCGTAAACTCGCAGTCGTCGTAGCCACAGCGGTTGCCGGCATGTCTGCTTACGCACAGGCCGCTGAAACCCCCAAGAAAGAAGAAACCATCACCGTGACTGCCGCACCGGCTGCACAGGAAAGTGCCTGGGGTCCTGCACCGACGATTGCAGCAAAGCGCACTGCAACGGCGACGAAAACCGATACACCGATCGAGAAAACCCCGCAGTCTATTTCCGTGGTTACACGTGAAGAGATGGACATGAAACAGCCGGGAACGGTTAAACAGGCGCTGGCCTATACCCCAAGCGTTTTCGCAACGCGCGGCGCATCAACAACTTACGATGTGGTTTCGATTCGTGGTTTCACGACCTCCAGCACCGTGAATACCAACCAGTATCTGGATGGTATGAAGTTGCAGGGAGACAACTACTCTGAAGCGTCCATGGATCCGTACTTCCTTGAGCGCGTAGAGCTGCTGCGTGGCCCGACGTCTGTACTGTATGGCAAAAGCCATCCGGGCGGCGTAGTGAGTATGGTCAGCAAGCGTCCAACCACGGAACCGTTGAAAGAAATTCAGTTCAAAATGGGGACGGATAACCTCTGGCAGACCGGTTTTGATTTCAGCGACGCGATTGACGATGACGGCGTGTGGTCCTACCGTCTGACCGGTCTGGGGCGCAGTGAAAATGCGCAGCAGGAAATGGTGAAGTCTACTCGTTACGCGATTGCGCCGTCTTTCAGCTGGCGCCCTGATGATAAAACCGATTTCACTTTCCTGAGCAACTTCCAGAGCGATCCGGATGCGGGTTACTACGGCTGGCTGCCGCGTGAAGGTACCGTTGTGCCTTACTATGATGCTAACGGAAAAGCGCACAAACTGCCGACCGACTTCAACGAAGGCGATGAAGACAATAAAATCTCCCGTCGTCAGAAAATGGTGGGTTACAGCTTCGCGCATGAATTCAACGACACCTTCACCGTGCGTCAGAACCTGCGTTATACCAAAATCAACACGCTTTACCGTTCAGTTTACGGTAACGGCTATATCGCCCCGGCCCAGATCAGCCGCGCGTACGTGCGCTCAGATGAAGACCTCAACTCGTTCACGGTTGATACACAGCTCCAGTCGAAATTCGCGACCGGCGCCGTTGACCATACCCTGCTGACGGGTGTGGATTACCTTCGTATGCGCAATGACATTGATGCTGACTACGGTACCGCCGATCCGATCAGCATGAACAATCCGCAGCACGGCAATGCGAACGTTAATGTGAACTTCCCGTATGCCATGCTCAATCGCCAGGAGCAGACCGGGCTCTATGCGCAGGATCAGGCGGAATGGGATAAGTGGGTACTCACCCTGGGTGGCCGCTATGACTTTGCGAAAACGTCTGCCTTTAACCGTAATAACGGAACCACCGCGGAAATTAACGATCAGGCATTTACCTGGCGCGGGGGGATTAACTACCTGTTCGACAACGGGATTACACCATACTTCAGCTACAGTGAATCTTTCGAACCGCTCTCTGGCACTACTCAGGGTGGTAAACCGTTCGATCCGGCACGCGGCAAGCAGTATGAAGCGGGCGTGAAGTATGTTCCAAAAGATCTGCCTGTTGTGGTGACGGCAGCGGTATACCAGCTGACCAAGAACAATAACCTGACCGCCGATCCGGCGAACCCGACCAGCGGCTTTAGCGTGCAGGGCGGTGAAATTCGCTCCCGTGGCTTTGAGCTGGAAGCGAAAGCGGCGGTGTCGGCTAACGTGAACGTGACGGCGGCCTACAGCTACACCGATGCGGAATACACCCACGATACCTGGTATGAAGGTCGTCGTCCGGCAGAAGTACCGCGCAACATGGCATCCCTCTGGGCGGATTACACCTTCCACGAGACGGCGCTGAGTGGCCTGACCGTCGGTGCAGGCGCGCGTTACATCGGTAACACGGTGACGTACTACTCCTCAGCGTCGCCTAAAGCCTATGAGTCCTTTAACGTCGCGGGTTATGCCCTGGCGGATGCGACCGTGAAATACGATCTGGCGCGCTTCGGTCTGCCGGGCTCTTCCGTCGGCGTCAACGTGAACAACATCTTTGACCGTGAATACGTCTCCAGCTGCTACAGCGAGTATGCATGCTACTGGGGAGCAGGACGCCAGGTTGTTGCCACGGCGACCTTCCGCTTCTAACCTCTTTATGGGCACGGTTCGCCGTGCCCTTTTTATTTAAGTTGGCTGATATGCAGGATAACAAAACGCAATCCGACTCCACCTTCACGCTCAACAATCTCTCCTTTCGCGTACCCGGGCGCACCTTGCTGCATCCGCTCTCTTTGACGTTTCCCGCAGGTAAAGTGACCGGTTTAATCGGGCACAATGGTTCCGGTAAATCGACGCTGCTGAAGATGCTGGGCCGTCATCAGCCACCGTCCGAGGGCGACATTTTGCTGGATGACCAGCCGCTGGCGAGCTGGAGCAGTAAGGCCTTTGCCCGCAAGGTGGCCTATCTGCCGCAGCAGTTGCCGCAGGCGGAGGGGATGACGGTGCGCGAACTGGTGGCGATTGGACGTTATCCGTGGCACGGTGCGCTCGGGCGTTTTGGCGTTGCTGACAGAGAGAAAGTGGAAGAGGCGATCGCGCTGGTGGGATTAAAACCGCTGGCGCACCGTCTGGTGGATAGCCTGTCCGGTGGCGAGCGTCAGCGCGCATGGATCGCAATGCTGGTGGCGCAGGACAGCCGCTGCCTGCTGCTCGACGAACCCACGTCGGCGCTGGATATTGCTCATCAGGTTGACGTCCTGGCGCTGGTGCATCGCTTAAGTCAGCAGCGCGGCCTGACGGTGATTGCCGTTCTGCATGATATCAACATGGCGGCACGCTATTGCGACTATCTGGTAGCGCTGCGCGGCGGTGAAATGATCGCTCAGGGTACGCCTGCCGAACTGATGCGTAGCGAAACGCTGGAACATATCTACGGTATTCCTATGGGCATCCTGCCTCACCCGGCCGGGGCTGCACCCGTGAGCTTTGTCTACTGATGCTGGATTCAACATTCATTAGCCGCCGTCGCCTGCTGACGGCCATGGCGCTCTCACCGCTGCTGTTAAAGATGGGCTCGGCCCGCGCTGCCGCTATCGATCCGCACCGCATCGTGGCGCTGGAGTGGTTGCCCGTTGAACTGATGATGGCGCTGGGCGTGACGCCTTACGGTGTGGCCGATATTCCCAACTACACCCTGTGGGTGAATGAGCCAAAACTGCCGGACTCCGTCATCGACATCGGTCTGCGTACGGAGCCGAACCTTGAGCTTCTCACCCAGATGAAACCGTCTTATTTATTCTGGTCTGCGGGGTATGGTCCGTCGGAAGAGACCATGGCGAAGATTGCGCCCGGACGGGGCTTTTCCTTTAGCGACGGTAAAAAGCCGCTGACCATGGCAAAAAATTCCATCCACGAGATGGCGCAGTTCCTCAACCGTGAGGCTCAGGCGAAAAAACATCTCGATGAATTTGATGCGCTGATTGATTCCCTTAAGCCGCGCTTTGCCCACCGTGGCGATCGGCCTTTGCTGATGGTGACCCTGCTGGATGCCCGCCATATGCTGGTCTTTGGAAATAACTGTCTGTTCCAGGAAGTGCTCGACAGCTTTGGCATTCGCAATGCCTGGGAAGGCGAGATGACGTTCTGGGGCAGTACCGCCGTGGGGATTGACCGTCTGGCGGCGTTTCGTGATGTGGACGTGCTGTGCTTTGACCACGGCAATGAGCGCGAGATGCAAACCCTGATGGCGACCCCGCTCTGGCAGGCAATGCCGTTCGTCCGCGAGCAGCGCTTCCTGCGCGCGCCAGCGGTATGGTTCTACGGCGCGACGCTGTCGGCCATGCATTTTGCCCGCGTGCTGGACAATGCACTGGGAGGCAAGGCATGAGCACGCGTATGGCCCGTTTCCCGATGTTACTGTTAGCGCTCATTTTTCTGGCTGCCCTGGCGTTAACCGGCTTTAACCTGACCACGGCGTTGCCGCGCGATCAGTGGGCAGCCGCGTTTGCCGCACCGGATATCGATAATATTCAGCAAATGCTGTTCCACTACAGCCTGCTGCCGCGTCTGGCTATCTCCCTGCTGGTCGGGGCGGGACTGGGACTGGTGGGCGTACTGTTTCAGCAGGTGCTACGTAACCCGCTGGCGGAGCCGACTACGCTGGGCGTGGCGACGGGGGCTCAGTTGGGGATCACCATCACCACTCTCTGGACCCTGCCGGGAGCGTTAACCTCGCAGTTTGCCGCGCTGGCAGGCGCATGCGTGGTCGGTGCGCTGGTCTTTGGCGTGGCCTGGGGAAAACGTCTCTCGCCGGTCACGCTGATCCTCGCGGGGCTGGTCGTCAGCCTCTACTGTGGGGCGATCAACCAGCTGCTGGTGCTGTTTCACCACGACCAGTTGCAAAGCATGTTTATGTGGAGTACCGGCACGCTCACCCAGACCGACTGGAGTATCGTTCAGCGCCTGTGGCCGCAGCTGTTTGGCGGCGTGGTGCTGACACTGCTGCTGCTGCGTCCGCTCACGCTGATGGGCCTGGACGACGGCGTGGCGCGCAATCTCGGGCTGGCGCTGTCGCTGGCGCGTCTGGCGGCCCTGACCCTGGCGATTGTGCTCAGCGCGTTACTGGTTAACGCCGTCGGCATCATCGGCTTTATCGGCCTGTTTGCGCCGCTGCTGGCAAAAATGCTCGGCGCACGCCGTCTGCTGGCGCGCCTGATGCTGGCGCCGCTGATTGGTGCGCTGATCCTCTGGCTTTCCGATCAGCTCATTCTCTGGCTGGCGCGCGTCTGGATGGAAGTTTCCACGGGCTCGGTGACGGCCCTGATCGGCGCGCCGCTGCTGCTGTGGCTCTTGCCGCGCCTGCGCAGCATTAGCGCCCCGGCAATGGATGCCGGCGATAAAGTACATGCTGAGCGTCAGTCGGTGGTGTGGTTCAGCCTTGCCGGGCTGGCAGTGCTGGTTATCGCCTCGTTTGCCGCACTCTCGCTGGGACGCGACGCCACGGGCTGGCATTGGGCGACGGGGGATTTGCTGCATGAACTCATGCAGTGGCGCTGGCCGCGGATCTTCTCCGCGCTGATTGCGGGCGTCATGCTGGCGGTGGCGGGCTGTATTATCCAGCGTCTGACCGGTAACCCGATGGCAAGCCCGGAAGTCCTGGGCATCAGTTCCGGCGCCGCGTTTGGCGTGGTGTTGATGCTGTTTCTCGTGCCGGGGAATGCCTTCGGCTGGCTGATGCCTGCCGGGAGTATCGGTGCGGCGGCGACGCTGATGATTATCCTGATCGCCTCCGGGCGCGGCGGTTTCTCGCCTCACCGCATGCTGCTGGCCGGGATGGCGCTCAGCACCGCATTTACTATGCTGCTGATGATGTTGCAGGCGAGCGGCGATCCGCGCATGGCGCAGATCCTGACCTGGATTTCCGGTTCAACATACAACGCCACCGGCAGTCAGGTGGTGTATACCGGGATTGTAATGATCGTGCTGCTGGCGATTGTGCCGCTGTGCCGTCGCTGGATGACTATTCTGCCGTTGGGTGGGGATACCGCTCGCGCGGTCGGGGTGGCGCTGACGCCAACGCGCATCGCCCTGTTGCTGCTGGCCGCGTGCCTGACGGCGACGGCCACCATGACTATCGGCCCGCTCAGTTTTGTCGGATTAATGGCGCCGCATATCGCCCGTATGATGGGCTTCCGCAGGACTTTGCCACATATCGTGATCTCTGCGCTGACGGGCGGGGCGATCCTGGTCTTTGCTGACTGGTGCGGAAGGATGGTGCTGTTCCCGTATCAGATCCCGGCGGGCCTGCTGTCGACCTTTATCGGCGCGCCGTACTTTATATATCTGTTGAGAAAGCAGAGTCGGTAATAAAAGTAAACGGCAATCCTTAGATTGCCGTTTTAGTGTTTGCTCCCTCTCCCTGTGGGAGAGGGCTGGGGTGAGGGCATCAAGCCGCACATTTTACAGCTTCGCAAACACCTTACGCGCTGCGTCGATGGTGTTATTGATATCTTCTTCGCTGTGCGCCACGGACATAAAGCCCGCTTCAAACGCTGACGGGGCCAGATACACGCCTTCTACCAGCATCAGGTGGAAGAAGCGTTTGAAGCGTTCCACGTCGCATTTCACCACGTCCTGATAGCAGGTCACGGTTTTCGCCTCGGTGAAGAAAATCCCGAACATCCCGCCGACGTGGTTTACCACCAGCGGAATACCCGCGTCTTCTGCGGCTTCCAGCAGACCGTTTGCCAGCTGCGTCGTCCGGTCCGTCAGGGTTTGGTGGATGCCCGGCTGCGCCACTTCGGTCAGACAGGCAAAGCCCGCCGCCATCGCAATCGGGTTACCGGAGAGCGTACCCGCCTGGTAAACCGGACCGGTTGGCGCCAGTGCGTCCATTACGTCCTTACGGCCGCCAAACGCGCCGACAGGCATGCCGCCGCCAATGATCTTGCCGAGGCAGGTCAGATCCGGCTCGACGCCGTAGTATGACTGCGCCCCCGCCAGTGCGACGCGGAAACCGGTCATCACTTCGTCGATGATCAGCAGCGCGCCGAACTCATCGCACAGTGCGCGCAGGCCCGGCAGGAAGTCAGGCTGCGGTGGGATACAGTTCATGTTGCCCGCCACCGGTTCGACGATAATGCAGGCGATCTCCTGCGGATACTGCTCGAACGCCGCGCGAACGGTGTCCAGATCGTTATAGGTGCAGGTGAGGGTGTGTTTTGCGAAGTCAGCCGGCACGCCCGGAGAGTTAGGCTGACCGAGCGTCAGCGCGCCGGAACCGGCTTTTACCAGCAGGCAGTCGGCGTGGCCATGGTAACAGCCTTCGAACTTGATAATCTTGTCACGGCCGGTAAAGCCGCGCGCCAGACGGATGGCGCTCATGGTCGCTTCCGTACCGGAGTTCACCATACGCACCATGTCCATCGTTGGCACCAGCTCGGTGACCAGCTCCGCCATTTTAACTTCCATCTCGGTTGGCGCGCCGAAGCTCAGGCCGCGCTGAGCGGCTTCAATCACCGCGTTGCGGATCGCCGGGTGGTTGTGGCCCAGTACCATCGGGCCCCAGGAGCCGACGTAATCGACATAGGCTTTACCATCCACATCATACAGATATGCGCCATCCGCACGTTCGATAAACAGCGGGGTGCCACCCACGCCGGTAAAGGCGCGCACCGGTGAGTTTACGCCGCCTGGGATAAGCTCGCGGGCTGCGCTGTAGAGGTTTTCAGACTTGCTCATGGCGTCGTTCCTGGTTCGTAGAAATAAGTTAAGGCAACTATTCTAAGTGATTCGGAAGAGGTTATAAAATTTTTGCCCCTCAGAAGGCTTAACAATTGTTAAGTATTTTTCAGGGGACGAGGGGATTGTCTCTGGTAAAATCCCTGCGGCCATTTGTATGACGAAACAGAAAAGGTAATGAACGAGAACACTCCGTCTTTTGAACAACAGCAGTTTACGCGCGCGAAGCGCCGGGTCAGCATCCGGCGGCTGCTCAACCGTGACAAAACCCCGTTGGCCATTCTGCTGGCAGCTGCCGTTGTGGGCACGCTGGCCGGTCTCGTGGGCGTCGCGTTTGAAAAAGCCGTCAACGCGGTGCTCAACTGGCGCATAGGCACCGTCGCCAGCTTTGCGGATCGGGAATGGCTGGTCTGGGTGTGGGCCTTTGGCCTTTCGGCCCTGTTTGCCATGGTGGGCTATTTCCTGGTACGTAAATTCGCACCCGAAGCGGGCGGCTCGGGGATCCCGGAAATTGAGGGGGCGCTGGAGGAGCTACGCCCGGTTCGCTGGTGGCGGGTACTTCCTGTGAAATTTATCGGCGGGATGGGAACGCTCGGGGCGGGCATGGTGCTCGGTCGGGAAGGGCCAACGGTACAGCTGGGCGGTAACGTCGGGCGCATGGTCGGCGATCTGTTCCGTATGCGCAGCGCCGAAGCACGGCATACGTTGCTGGCGACGGGGGCGGCGGCGGGGCTGTCTGCGGCGTTTAACGCGCCGCTGGCGGGTATCCTGTTTATCATTGAAGAGATGCGCGCCCAGTTCCGCTACAACCTGATCTCCATTAAAGCGGTGTTTACCGGCGTGATTATGTCGAGCATTGTCTTTCGCGTCTTTAATGGCGAAGGGGCGGTGATTGAAGTTGGCAAGCTGACCAATGCGCCGGTCAATACTTTGTGGCTGTATCTGGTTCTTGGGATGATTTTTGGCGTCGTTGGCCCGCTTTTTAACACCCTGATTTTACGGGCTCAGGATATGTTTCAGCGCATCCATGGCGGAAATACCACGAAATGGGTGCTGGTGGGGGGCCTGCTTGGCGGCGTGTGCGGGATCCTCGGCTTCATCGAACCGAACGCGGCGGGCGGCGGTTTCGGCCTGATTCCCATTGCCGCGGCGGGGAATTTCAGCGTGGGGCTGCTGCTGTTTATGTTTATCTCGCGGGTTATCACGACCGTGCTGTGCTTCTCCTCCGGCGCACCGGGCGGCATATTTGCCCCGATGCTGGCGCTGGGAACGCTGCTGGGCACGGCGTTTGGCATGGCGGCAGCGGTTGGCTTCCCTGCCTATCATCTGGACGCGGGGACGTTTGCGGTGGCGGGAATGGGGGCGCTGCTGGCGGCCTCCCTGCGCGCGCCGCTTACCGGGATCGTACTGGTGCTGGAAATGACCGACAATTACCAGCTCATTTTGCCAATGATCATTACCTGTCTCGGCGCGACACTATTAGCCCAATTCCTGGGTGGAAAACCGCTATACTCCACCATTCTTGCCCGTACCCTGGCGAAACAGGAAGCTGAACAGGCCCTGAAGCAGAATACTTGAATGAATTACCAGGGTATTAGATAATGACACAAAGAATTGGGTGATTTTTGCCCAATAGCAGTCGCAGTATTCATGGGAGCATAAGATGAGTGATGACGTAGCGTTGCCGCTGGAATTTACCGAAGCAGCAGCGAAAAAAGTGAAAACCCTGATTGCCGACGAGGACAATCCGGATCTGAAACTGCGTGTTTATATTACCGGCGGCGGCTGTAGTGGCTTCCAGTATGGTTTTACCTTTGACGACCAGGTTAACGATGGTGATATGACTATCGAGAAACAGGGCGTCGCGCTGGTGGTTGATCCGATGAGCCTGCAATATCTGGTGGGCGGTTCAGTGGACTACACTGAAGGTCTGGAAGGTTCGCGCTTTGTGGTGACTAACCCGAATGCGACCAGCACCTGCGGGTGTGGTTCTTCGTTCAGTATTTAAGCCTGAATGCAGATTGTAGGCCCGGTAAGCGAAGCGCTACCGGGCTTATAAACGATACCTATCTTGAATTTTCATCCAGCGCAAAGGTCGGCAGCTTCAGGTGCCAGCGTATCGCCGCTAAACGGATCACCAGCGTGACCACCATCCCCAGCATCGCCGCATTCTCCAGCGGGACAGCAAAGGTGTAATACGCCGTGGCGTGAACGATCCCCCCGATGATACAGGCCGTCGCGTAGATTTCCGTTCGCAGGATCATCGGGACTTCTCGCGCCAGTATGTCGCGAATAATCCCTCCGCCCACGCCGGTTAACACGCCCATACAGATCGCCACCAGCGGGCCAGTCCCGGCAATAAAGGCTTTATTCACGCCTATTCCCACAAAGACCGCCAGACCGACGGCATCCAGCACCGGCAATATCCATTTTGGCAGTCTGCGAGGCTGACGAACCAGCACGATGGTTAACAGGCAGGTGACCATCGCCACCACCAGATCCGTGGGATCTTTTACCCAAAATACCGGGCCATTTGCCAGCGCCATATCGCGGATCGTTCCGCCTCCCACCGCCGTAACGACGCCGAGCACCAGTACGCCAAAAGGATCCATGCGTAGTTTTCCGGCAAGCAAAACGCCGGAGATAGCAAAAACGGCTGTGCCAAGAATATCCAGCCAATACACGAGCATCGTTAAATCCTCGAAGGGGGTATTTATCTGTTTGAGTGACCCTCTGCCAGTTCGGCGCAGAGTTGTTTTGCGGCGAGGATAATACGCGGGCTGGCGCGTTCAAACCAGTCGCTGTTGAGTGCGATGACCGGAATTTTAAGCTGCCGATGCCAGAATTGTTCTATTTTAGGAATCTCGCTCGCATTTCCGACCACCACAATGGCCTGCGGTTGTCGCGCCAGAACCTGCTCACGACTGACCTGGGGCCAGGGGACCCGGCTTTCGGCAAAGATATTTTCACCTCCACAGGTTTCAAGCACCTGGTTCTGGATCGAACCTTTCCCGGTAGTGAACAGCGGCTGGCTGCCAAATTGCAGAAAAACGCGTTGTTTCGGTTGCGTGCCGTATCGGGCTTTTAGCGCGGCATAGTCGTTGAGCATCTGCTGTGCAGCCTGTCCGGCGCGTTGGGGGGTAGGGCTGAAGGGCGCGAGGTCACGGAGGGTTTGCGACACCTGTTCGATGCTCACCGCGTCCACCCATTTAACCGTTATTCCCAGCGAAGAGAGCTGGTTTACCTGCCGTTCGGCATTACCGCCGCGCCAGGCGAGTACCAGATCGGGCTTTAGCGCAACGATGCGTTCCAGATTCATTCCCTGCCAGGTGGCAACCTGTTCGATTTGGGCGGCCTGCGGTGGATAATCGGAAAAGCTGCTCACCGCAACGGGCGTGATCCCGGCGGCAAAAGCCAGTTCCGTATTGGCAGGGGAGAGTGTGATCACCCGCGGCGCGGCGATGAGCCAGGCCGGAGCGAACAGAAGCAGGGCGACCAGCGCCCTGAATGACACCTTACCCACGCGCCAGTTTCTGCACCAGGGTTTCCACCATCACGGTGGACTGCTTGGCCGCAACGGCCAGGAACTCGTCGAAGCTGATGTGGGACTGCTGGTCCGCTACGTCAGAGATCGCGCGAACGACCACGAACGGCACGCTGAAGTTATGGCAAACGTGCGCAATGGCCGTGGCTTCCATCTCGACGGCCACAGCCTGCGGGAAGTTATGACGGATTTTCGCCAGACCAACAGAGCCGTTGATAAAGGCATCGCCGCTGACGATCAGGCCACGCACCGCATTGAGGTTCAGCTCGTTGATGCAGCTTTCAGCGGCGGCAATCAGCTTATCATCCGCTTTAAACCCGGCCGGGCAGCCCGGAAGCTGACCATATTCGTAGCCGAATGCGGTGACGTCTGCATCGTGGTAACGCGCTTCGTCGGAAACCACGATATCGCCCACTTTCAGCGTCGGCGCCAGACCGCCCGCAGAACCTGTATTAATGATAACGTCAGGCTTGCAGCGCTCAAGCAGCAGGGTCGCGCCCAGTGCCGCTGCAACTTTACCGATGCCTGATTTCAGCAGAGCCACGTCAACACCGTTCAGCTGGCCGGTGTAGATCTCACAGCCACCGAGGGAGAGGGTCTGACGGTTCTCAATTTTGTCACGCAGCAGCGTAACTTCTTCTTCCATTGCACCAATAATGCCGATTTTCATAGATTTACTCGCGATGTGCCTTGTTAAGATGCATAGTCTATCATGCGGTTAAGGGGAAACGCATTCTCACGCGGGGGAGCACATGGCACCAATCGATTTTCGCACCAAAATTAACTGGCACCGACGTTTCCGTTCGCCACAGGGCGATAAGAGCGAACATGAGATCCTGCGCATTTTTGAAAGCGATCGCGGACGCATCATCAATTCGCCCGCCATCCGCCGGTTACAGCAAAAAACCCAGGTGTTCCCGCTGGAGCGTAACGCCGCGGTGCGTACGCGGTTAACGCACTCCATGGAAGTGCAGCAGGTGGGGCGCTACATTGCGAAAGAGATCCTCAGCCGCCTTAAAGAGCAACGTCTGCTGGAAACCTACGGACTGGATGAACTGACCGGCCCGTTCGAAAGCATCGTTGAGATGGCCTGCCTGATGCACGATATCGGCAATCCTCCCTTTGGTCATTTCGGCGAGGCCGCCATCAATGACTGGTTTAAACAGCGGCTTTTTCCCTCTGATGCCATAAGCCAGCCGCTCAGCGATGACCGCTGTGTGGTACGCGATTTACGCCTGCGTGAAGGTGAAGATAGCCTGAACGAGCTGCGCCGTAAGGTGCGCCAGGATCTGTGTCATTTCGAAGGTAACGCGCAGGGGATCCGTCTGGTGCACTCCCTGATGCGGATGAATCTGACCTGGGCCCAGGTGGGCTGTATTCTTAAATACACGCGTCCCGCGTGGTGGACCGGAGAAACGCCCGCCACGCATAGCTACCTGATGAAAAAACCGGGCTATTACTTATCGGAAGAAGCATATATCGCGCGGTTGCGTAAAGAACTGTCTCTGACCCCCAATGGCCGTTTTCCATTGACATGGATTATGGAAGCGGCTGATGACATTTCTTATTGCGTGGCCGATCTGGAAGACGCGGTGGAAAAAAGAATATTCAGCGTCGAGGAGCTGTATCAGCATCTTCATGATGCCTGGGGAGAGCATGAAAAAGGTTCTCTGTTTGCGCAGGTCGTCGAGAATGCCTGGGATAAATCGCGTTCAAATTCGCTGAGCCGCAGTACCGAAGATCAGTTCTTTATGTATTTGCGAGTAAACACGCTGAATAAACTGGTGCCGTATGCAGCCGCCCGTTTCATTGATAATTTGCCGATGATATTTAGCGGGGAATTTAATCACGCCCTGCTGGAAGATGAGAGCAGTTTTAGCCAGCTTCTTGAATTATATAAAAACGTGGCTGTCCGCCATGTTTTCAGCCACCCGGATGTCGAACAGCTGGAGCTGCAAGGATACCGGGTTATTAGCGGGTTGCTGGAAATTTATGGCCCGCTGCTCCAGCTGACGGTCGATGATTTTAGCGAGCTGGTCGAAAATGAACGTGTTCGCCGCCTGCCGATTGAATCTCGTCTCTATCAGAAGCTTTCAACGCGCCACCGGCTGGCATACATTGAAGCCGTCAGTAAATTAGATCGTCATTCTTCCCAATGGCCAGTCATGGAATATTATTATCGCTGTCGTCTTATCCAGGACTATATCAGCGGGATGACAGATTTGTATGCCTGGGATGAATACCGCAAGCTTATGGCCGTTGAATAAGCCATGAGTTTTGTAAAGACGACCAATAAATTTTTACTTTTTCCATAAACTTAATCCCGGAACTAAGCGGTATAAAACGAATCTGAGTTACACAGCAATTTTGCGTTATCTGGTAAATCGAGATTGAGAAACATGAAAAAAACCACATTAGCAATGAGTGCACTGGCTCTGAGTTTAGGTTTAGCGCTGTCCCCTCTGGCGACGGCGGCCGAGACAGCTTCCTCGGCAGCGACTGCGCAGCAGATGCCAAGCCTGGCCCCGATGCTCGAAAAAGTGATGCCATCGGTGGTGAGTATTAACGTTGAGGGCAGCACAACCGTCAATACGCCGCGTATGCCGCGTAATTTCCAGCAGTTCTTCGGCGACAATTCGCCATTCTGCCAGGACGGTTCGCCATTCCAGAGCTCCCCGTTCTGTCAGGGCGGCGGTGCAGGGGATGACGGCATGGGCGGCGGCCAGCAGCAGAAATTCATGGCACTCGGCTCGGGCGTGATTATTGATGCAGCCAAAGGCTACGTGGTGACCAATAACCACGTGGTGGATAATGCTAACACCATTAAGGTGCAGATGAGCGATGGCCGTAAATTCGATGCCAAAGTGGTCGGTAAAGACCCGCGCTCCGATATCGCGCTGATTCAAATCCAGGATCCGAAGAACCTGACGGCGATTAAGCTTGCCGACTCTGACGCGCTGCGCGTGGGTGACTACACCGTCGCCATCGGTAACCCGTTTGGTCTGGGCGAAACCGTGACCTCGGGTATCGTCTCGGCGCTGGGACGTAGCGGCCTGAATGCGGAAAACTATGAAAACTTCATCCAGACGGATGCGGCCATTAACCGTGGTAATTCCGGCGGTGCGCTGGTTAACCTGAATGGTGAACTGATCGGTATCAACACCGCTATCCTGGCACCGGACGGTGGCAACATCGGTATCGGCTTTGCTATCCCGAGCAACATGGTGAAAAACCTGACTGCGCAGATGGTGCAATATGGACAGGTGAAACGCGGTGAGCTGGGTATCATGGGTACCGAGCTGAACTCCGAGCTGGCGAAAGCGATGAAAGTAGACGCTCAGCGCGGCGCATTCGTAAGCCAGGTCATGCCGAACTCCTCGGCGGCGAAAGCCGGCATTAAAGCGGGTGACGTGATCACCTCTCTGAACGGTAAACCGATCAGCAGCTTTGCCGCCCTGCGTGCGGAAGTGGGTTCTATGCCAATCGGCAGTAAAGTGACCCTCGGCCTGCTGCGTGAAGGTAAGCCGGTTAACGTGAGCCTGGAACTGCAACAGAGCAGTCAGAATCAGGTGGATTCCAGCACCATCTTCAGCGGTATTGAAGGTGCTGAGATGAGCAACAAAGGGGCAGATAAAGGCGTGGTGGTGAACAACGTGAAAGCGAACTCACCTGCTGCCCGTATCGGCCTGAAAAAAGGTGATGTGATCATGGGCGCTAACCAGCAGCCGGTGAAAAACATCGCTGAACTGCGCAAAATTCTCGACAGCAAGCCGTCCGTGCTGGCACTGAATATTCAGCGTGGTGATACTTCTATTTATCTCCTGATGCAGTAATCATCTTAAGCCCCTGTTCGCAGGGGCTTTCTCGTTTCTGTGACCTTTCCCACAACTCCATACATCTCTCTCTGCCTTTGGGCATCTGCACAATGCAGCCTTAGCTGAACTTCCCTATGCTTGAGCTCTGCTCACGGGAGGGTTTTATGGCTGGCTGGCATCTTGATACCAAAATGGCGCAGGATATCGTGGCGCGAACCATGCGCATCATTGATACCAATATCAACGTAATGGATGCCCGTGGGCGCATTATCGGCAGCGGCGATCGTGAGCGTATTGGGGAATTGCACGAAGGGGCGTTGCTGGTGCTCTCTCAGGGGCGCGTGGTCGACATCGATGACGCCGTGGCGAAACATCTGCACGGGGTTCGTCAGGGGATCAACCTGCCGCTGCGTCTGGAAGGAGAGATTGTTGGCGTTATCGGTCTGACCGGCGATCCTGAATCGCTGCGTAAATACGGTGAGCTGGTCTGCATGACGGCGGAGATGATGCTGGAGCAGTCGCGTCTGATGCACCTGCTCGCCCAGGACAGCCGCCTGCGCGAAGAGCTGGTGATGAATTTGATTCAGGCGGAGGAGCATACGCCTGCCCTGAGCGAGTGGGCGCAGCGTCTGGGTATCGACCTGAATCAGCCGCGCGTGGTTGCCGTTATTGAGGTGGATAGCGGCCAGCTTGGCGTGGACAGCGCCATGGTGGAACTACAGCAGCTGCAAAACATGCTGGCGACGCCGGAGCGTAACAACCTGGTGGCAATCGTCTCTTTAACGGAAATGGTGGTGCTCAAGCCTGCGCTTAATCAGTTTGGCCGCTGGGACGCGGAAGATCATCGTCGCCGCGTTGAGCTGCTCATCGAGCGCATGAAGGAGAACGGACAGCTCCGTTTTCGCGTCGCGCTGGGAAATTACTTTACCGGGCCGGGGAGTATAGCCCGTTCATGGCGAACGGCGCGCACCACCATGATGGTGGGTAAACAGCGCATGCCGGAGAGCCGCAGTTATTTCTATCAGGATCTGATGCTGCCGGTCCTGCTCGACAGCCTGCGCGGTGGCTGGCAGGCCAACGAGCTGGCGCGCCCGCTGGTGCGTCTGAAAGCGATGGACAACAACGGGCTGCTGCGCCGCACGTTGCAGGCGTGGTTCCGGCATAACGTGCAGCCGCTGGCAACGTCAAAAGCGCTGTTTATTCACCGTAATACGCTGGAGTATCGGCTTAACCGGATCTCGGAACTGACGGGGCTGGATTTAGGGAATTTTGACGACCGGCTACTGCTGTATGTGGCGTTGCAGCTGGATGAGCAGAGATAAGGTTGTGTACGGTTTTCACCCTCTCCCTGTGGGAGAGGGCCGGGGTGAGGGCATCAGACTGCACCGGAATAACTTATTTCCGCGTCAATTTCTCAAGATCCGCTTCAATCTCGCTGATCTTATTGGTGACTACGCTTTCCAGGTGACGCAGGTCGTCAAGGATCTTACGTTTCAGATCGACTTCGCTGCGATCGCGCTGGCAGATTTGATCGAGTTCGTCGATCACGTAGCGCAGGTTAGGGCTGATTTCCTGTACTTCTTTATATCCCTGACCGATACCGTCAGCGACAACGGTCTTACGCTGGCGAGGGTATTTAAACTTCACGCTTTTGGCGAAGAACTCTCCTTTGTCCTTGTGAAAATAGATTTTCAAAATATCGTTATTGGCTTCCTGGCGAAGACTATAACGATCAATTTCATCAGGATTGGTAATGCCCAGACTTTTCAGATTATCGTACATAGCGGTACCCTTGATCTCAACATAACCTATGAATAATTAACGAAAAAATCTATTTTCGCCACCTTCGGATATAAAAAAAGCGGGGTTGCCCCCGCTTTTTGTTATACCCGATTAATCGATGGTGCGCAGCAGTTCATTGATGCCTACTTTACCGCGCGTTTTCGCGTCCACTTTTTTCACGATGACCGCGCAATACAGGCTGTATTTGCCATCTTTAGACGGCAGGTTGCCGGAAACCACAACGGAACCGGCTGGAACGCGGCCGTAGTGAATTTCACCGGTTTCGCGATCGTAAATACGGGTGCTCTGGCCAATGTACACGCCCATGGAGATCACAGAACCTTCTTCGACGATCACGCCTTCAACCACTTCGGAACGTGCGCCGATGAAGCAGTTGTCTTCGATGATGGTTGGGTTAGCCTGAAGTGGCTCAAGAACGCCACCGATGCCCACGCCGCCGGACAGGTGAACGTTTTTACCGATCTGCGCGCAGGAGCCGACGGTAGCCCAGGTGTCCACCATGGTGCCTTCGTCAACGTAGGCGCCGATGTTCACGTAGGATGGCATCAGCACGGTGTTGCGTGCGATGAATGCCCCCTGACGAACGGCTGCCGGTGGTACTACGCGGAAGCCCTCTTTCTGAAAGCGCGCTTCGTCGTAATCCGCAAATTTCATTGGCACTTTATCGAAGTAGCGGCTTTCTGCTCCGTCGATAACCTGGTTATCGTTGATGCGGAAAGAGAGCAGCACAGCTTTCTTCAGCCATTGATGAGTAACCCACTGACCGTCGATTTTTTCTGCCACGCGCAGCGCGCCGGAATCCAGCAGGGAAATAACCTGGTTTACCGCTTCACGGGTCACGGTATCCACATTTGCCGGAGTGATGTCGGCGCGACGCTCAAAAGCGGACTCAATAACGTTCTGTAACTGCTGCATTGTTTACTCTTTCCATTTCACTAAAAAACACGTCACCCTTTATCGTTTGGATTGAGGGCTGCTGTCAACCGTTGTTGCACTTCAAGTTGCAGGTCATTATTAAGGGCACGCCGGTCGGCTGTCGCGATTATAAATAAATCTTCTACTCGTTCGCCAATCGTTGTAATTCGGGCGCCGTGAAGCGAAATTCCCAGATCGGCAAAAACCTGGCCGACGCGGGCGAGTAGCCCTGGCTGGTCGAGCGCAATCAGCTCAAGGAACGATTTACGGTCGGTATGGGTCGGCAGGAAATTGACCTCGGTATCGACGGTAAAGTGGCGCAGTTTTGCCGCCTGACGGCGCGGCTGCGGAGGTTGCCAGCTGCGCTGCGTAATCGCCTGCTCAAGGCCAAAGCGTATCCCCTCATGCCTGTCCGACGACAGCGGGCTGCCGTCCGGCTCCAGCACAATAAAGGTGTCCATCGCCATGCCGTCGCGGGTGGTAAAAATCTGCGCGTCGTGAACGCTCAGGTTACGCCTGTCCAGCTCGGCACAGACCGCTGCAAACAAATAAGGCCGGTCCGGGCTCCAGATAAAGATCTCCGTCCCGCCGCGTGTGGCCTGCGGGCTAAGCAGAATCATCGGTTTCGTCAGGTCGTGCTTCAGCAGATGCCGGGCGTGCCAGGCAAGCTGGTTTGGGCTGTGGCGTACAAAGTAGTTGGCGCGACAGCGCGCCCAAATCTGATGCAGCGCCTCTTCATTGATGTTATCCATGCGCAGCAGGGCCAGCGCTTGCAACTGGTGATGGCGCACACGCTCGCGCATGTCCGGGGTATTCTGCATCCCGCGACGCAGCTGTTTTTCGGTGGCGAAGTACAGCTCGCGCAGCAGGCTCTGCTTCCAGCTGTTCCACAGGGTTTCGTTGGTGGCGCAGATATCGGCTACCGTCAGGCAGACCAGGTAGCGCAGGCGATTCTCCGTTTGCACTTCCTCGGCGAACTGCTTGATCACTTCCGGATCCTGAATATCACGACGCTGAGCGGTAACCGACATCAGCAGATGATGGCGAACCAGCCAGGCGATAAGCTGCGTTTCACGCGAGTTCAGGCCGTGCAGCTCGGCAAATTTCAGCACGTCCTGGGCACCGAGTACGGAGTGGTCGCCGCCGCGACCTTTGGCGATATCATGGAACAGAGCAGCGATCAGGATCAGCTCCGGGTGTGCCAGACGTGGCCACAGATCAACGCACAGCGGATGGCGGGATCGCGTCTCTTCTTTAGCGAAACTTTCCAGCTTCAGCATGACGCGGATCGTGTGCTCATCCACCGTATAGGCGTGAAACAGGTCGAACTGCATCTGCCCGACAATATGCGACCACTGAGGCATATAGGCCCACAGCACGCTGTGACGGTGCATTGGCAGCAGTCCGCGGCTGACGGCGCCCGGATGACGAAGCATCCTCAGGAACAACGAGCGCGCCTCCGGGATGTAACACAGCGGCTGCTTCAGATGACGCCGTGCATGGCGCAGATGACGCAGGGTAGTGGAGTAGATCCCGGTGATCGTGCTGTTGCGCACCATGGTATAGAACATTCGCAGGATCGCTTCCGGTTCGCGAATGAACAGCGTTTCGTCGCGCAGATCGATCAGCGTGCCGCGCAGCTGAAATTCGTCATCAATCGGACGCGGTTTTTCGTCAGCCGTCAGCGCGAGGATCGCCTCATCGAACAGCTGTAACAGCATCTGGTTCAGCTCAGAGACGCGGCGGGTGACGCGGAAGAAATCCTTCATCATTTGCTCGACCGGCTCGTTGCCCTCGCCCTGGTAATTCAGGCGCTGCGCCACGCTGAGCTGTCGGTCAAACAGCAGGCGGTTATCGTAGCGGGTGACTTCCAGGTGCAGGGCAAAACGGATGCGCCACAGCAGATGCAGACACTCATTGAGTTCGTTACGTTCGGCTTCGGTCAGAAAACCAAACCCGACCATTTCGTCCAGCGATGTTGCCCCAAAATGGCGACGGGCGACCCATTGCAGCGTGTGGATATCGCGCAGGCCACCGGGGCTGCTTTTAATGTCCGGTTCGAGATTATAGCTGGTACCGTGATAGCGCTGGTGGCGCTGGTTTTGTTCTTCGACTTTCGCAGCGAAGAATTTTTCCGAAGGCCAGAAGCCGTCGCTAAAGATGTGCTTTTGCAGTTCGAGGAACAGCGCCACGTCGCCAATCAGGAGGCGGGTTTCAATCAGGTTGGTGGCGACGGTCAGGTCAGATAACCCTTCCAGCAGACACTCTTCCAGCGTGCGTACGCTGTGGCCCACTTCCAGCTTTACGTCCCAGAGCAGGGTCAACAGTTCACCGATTTTCTGCGCCCGATCGTCCGGCAGTTTTTTACGGCTTAAGATCAGCAGGTCGATATCAGAGAGCGGATGCAGTTCACCCCGGCCATAGCCGCCAACAGCAACCAGCGCGACGTCGCTCACCTGTCCGAAACCGTAGTCGATCCAGAGACGTTGCAGGAGCTGGTCGATAAATTCGGTGCGCGCTTCAATGAGCTGCTCGGCCGAAACGCCTGCGTCAAATGCGCTTCCCAGCCAGCGATGGAAAACCTCCATGTGGGCTTTGATATGCGCGCAGGTCAGTTCATGCGGTGGCCAGACGCCCGGGTTATCAGGCTGGTCGGGGAGGGTGGGAAGTGCTGTGTTAGCATACTGTTCGGGTAAGAGATTACTCATCGTGCGCCACCCATAAGAAAAAGCTATCGCCATTAAAAAAGCCGGCATTCGCCGGCTTCTTATCACTCAATGTTCGTCAGTATCGCCGGGATGGTGTCATCCTTGCGCAACGTCATAATTTCGCAGCCGTTGTCTGTAACCACAATAGTATGCTCGTACTGGGCAGACAAGCTTCTGTCTTTGGTTTTTACCGTCCAGCCATCTTTCATGGTACGGATGCGGTAATCACCCGCGTTGACCATTGGCTCGATCGTGAAGGTCATGCCCTTTTGCAGCACTACGCCGCCGTCGTCTGCATCGTAGTGCAGAACCTGCGGTTCTTCATGGAACACACGACCAATACCGTGACCGCAATATTCGCGCACCACGGAGAAACCTTCCGCTTCCACAAATTTCTGGATTGCGGCGCCGATGGTGCGCAGGCGGATGCCCGGCTTCACCATTTTCAGCGCCAGGTAGAGGCTCTCTTGCGTTACTTTGCACAGACGCTCGCCCAGAATCGTTGGCTTGCCAACGATGAACATCTTAGAGGTGTCGCCGTGGTAGTCGTCTTTGATGACGGTCACGTCGATGTTGACGATGTCGCCATCTTTCAGCAGCTTCTCGTCATCCGGAATGCCGTGGCAAACCACTTCATTAATAGAGATGCAGACGGATTTCGGGAAACCGTGATAGCCAAGGCAGGCGGAGACCGCGTGCTGTTCGTTGACGATATAGTCGTTACAGATGCGATCCAGTTCGCCAGTGCTGACGCCCGGTTTCACAAACGGCTCAATCATTTCCAGCACGTCCGCGGCCAGACGACCGGCGACGCGCATCTTTTCAATTTCTTCAGGTGTCTTAATAGAGATAGCCATGTAATCTGTCCATCGGTGTCGATTTTTTCGACAATACTAGTGTAAGTGTTGTCAATGGTATCAGTCAGGCGCACCCCGTGCCAAATTGAGAATCATTAACAGCACACTCCGCCAACAATTATTGGTTTCTGGCCGTGTTTTGTGATATAAAGCGCGCCGGACTTCCGATCCATCTCAGATACACAGGCTGGACGGGAGCGACAAATCTCACTTTGTGTAACAACACACACGTATCGGCACATATTCCGGGGTGCCCTTCGGGGTCGGTAATATGGGATACGTGGAGGCATAACCCCAACTTTCAATATAGAGGTTTTAAACATGGCAACTGTTTCCATGCGCGACATGCTCAAGGCTGGTGTTCACTTCGGTCACCAGACCCGTTACTGGAACCCGAAAATGAAGCCTTTCATCTTCGGCGCACGTAACAAAGTTCACATCATCAACCTTGAGAAGACTGTACCAATGTTCAACGAAGCCCTGACTGAGCTGAACAAGATCTCTTCCCGTAAAGGTAAGATTCTGTTCGTTGGTACTAAGCGCGCTGCAAGCGAAGCTGTGAAAGATGCTGCTAACAGCTGCGACCAGTTCTTCGTGAACCATCGCTGGTTGGGCGGCATGCTGACCAACTGGAAAACTGTTCGTCAGTCCATCAAGCGCCTGAAAGATCTGGAAACCCAGTCTCAGGACGGTACTTTCGATAAGCTGACTAAGAAAGAAGCGCTGATGCGCACTCGTGAACTGGACAAGCTGGAAAACAGCCTGGGCGGTATCAAAGATATGGGCGGCCTGCCAGACGCGCTGTTCGTAATCGATGCAGACCACGAGCACATCGCAATCAAAGAAGCTAACAACCTGGGTATCCCGGTATTCGCTATCGTTGATACCAACTCCGATCCGGACGGTGTTGACTTCGTTATCCCGGGTAACGACGACGCAATCCGTGCTGTTAGCCTGTACCTGAGCGCTGTAGCTGCTACCGTTCGTGAAGGCCGTTCCCAGGATCTGGCTTCTCAGGCGGAAGAAAGCTTCGTAGAAGCTGAATAATAAGGTTTTACCCCTTATTAGTACCGTGTATGAATAGGGGCCCATTATCGGCCCCTTTTTTCAATTTATACTGTTTGGCTCCCGGCCGGGCAGTTCACATCTCCCGAGGATTTAAGAATGGCTGAAATTACCGCATCCCTGGTAAAAGAGCTGCGTGAGCGTACTGGCGCAGGCATGATGGATTGCAAAAAAGCGCTGACCGAAGCGAACGGCGACATCGAGCTGGCAATCGAAAACATGCGTAAATCCGGTGCGATCAAAGCAGCTAAGAAAGCAGGCAACGTTGCTGCTGACGGCGTGATCATCACCAAAATCGACGGCAACTACGGCATCATTCTGGAAGTTAACTGCCAGACTGACTTCGTTGCTAAAGATGCTGGTTTCCAGGCATTTGCTAACAAAGTTCTGGACGCAGCGGTTGCAGGCAAAATCACTGACGTTGAAGTTCTGAAAGCACAGTTCGAAGAAGAGCGTGTTGCGCTGGTTGCTAAAATCGGTGAGAACATCAACATCCGTCGCGTTGCTTCCCTGGAAGGTGACGTTCTGGGCTCTTACCAGCACGGCGCGCGTATCGGTGTTCTGGTTGCGGCTAAAGGCGCTGACGAAGAGCTGGTTAAACAGCTGGCAATGCACATCGCTGCAAGCAAACCAGAATTCGTTAAGCCAGAAGACGTGTCTGCTGAAGTGGTAGAGAAAGAGTACCAGGTTCAGCTGGACATCGCGATGCAGTCTGGTAAGCCAAAAGAAATCGCAGAGAAAATGGTTGAAGGCCGCATGAAGAAATTCACCGGCGAAGTTTCTCTGACTGGCCAGCCTTTCGTAATGGATCCAAGCAAGTCTGTTGCTCAGCTGCTGAAAGAGCACAACGCTGATGTAACTGGCTTCATCCGCTTCGAAGTGGGCGAAGGCATCGAGAAAGTTGAGACTGACTTCGCAGCAGAAGTTGCTGCAATGTCCAAGCAGTCTTAATGATTGAAAAGGAGCCGCCTGAGGGCGGCTTCTTTTTGTCACCCGTCTCACGAAATCAGACAGGCTCCAGTATCGCTGTGCTGATTTGCGACATATCATGTCGCCAGAATTAACCCCATCTTAATCGTTGACAGTCTCAGGAAAGAAACATGGCTACCAATGCAAAACCCGTGTACAAACGCATTCTGCTTAAGCTGAGTGGCGAAGCGCTGCAAGGATCGGAAGGCTTCGGTATTGACGCAAGCATCCTTGATCGCATGGCACAGGAAATCAAAGAACTGGTCGAACTGGGTATTCAGGTTGGCGTGGTCATTGGCGGTGGCAACCTTTTCCGTGGTGCTGGTCTGGCGAAAGCGGGGATGAACCGCGTAGTGGGCGACCACATGGGTATGCTGGCAACCGTGATGAATGGCCTGGCGATGCGTGATGCGCTTCATCGCGCCTATGTGAACGCTCGCCTGATGTCCGCTATTCCTTTGAATGGCGTATGCGATAACTACAGCTGGGCAGAGGCCATCAGCCTGCTGCGCAACAACCGCGTGGTGATCCTCTCCGCCGGTACGGGTAACCCGTTCTTTACCACCGATTCCGCAGCCTGCCTGCGCGGTATCGAAATCGAAGCCGATGTGGTGCTGAAAGCGACCAAAGTAGATGGCGTGTTTACTGCCGACCCGGCAAAAGATCCTTCAGCGACCATGTACGATCAGCTGAGCTACAGCGAAGTGCTGGAAAAAGAGCTAAAAGTGATGGATCTTGCCGCCTTTACGCTGGCTCGTGACCACAAACTGCCGATCCGTGTCTTCAATATGAACAAGCCTGGCGCGCTGCGTCGCGTTGTTATGGGCGAAAAAGAAGGCACTTTGATCACGGAATAATTTCCGTCGGCGATAAATACAGGTAAGATTCCGCTTTATTTCGACGTGGTATCTTACCCGGGCGCGCCTTTGGCGTTGTCATGAATTAAACGCGACTATACTTAGCACACCTGTAGCGCTGTGCTGGCGGATAGTCTGCCTGAGACAAGTTTTCAAGGATCCGTAACGTGATTAACGACATCAGAAAAGATGCTGAAGTACGCATGGACAAATGCGTAGAAGCGTTCAAAAACCAAATCAGCAAAATCCGTACTGGCCGAGCTTCCCCAAGCCTGCTGGATGGCATCATCGTAGAATACTACGGTACGCCTACGCCACTGCGTCAGCTGGCGAGCGTGACGGTAGAAGATACCCGTACCCTGAAAATCAACGTGTTCGATCGCTCAATGAGCCCGGCCGTTGAAAAAGCGATCATGGCATCTGACCTGGGTCTGAACCCAAGCTCAGCGGGCGCGGATATTCGCGTTCCACTGCCTCCGCTGACGGAAGAGCGTCGTAAAGACCTGATCAAAGTGGTTCGCGGTGAAGCTGAGCAGGGTCGCGTTTCCGTACGTAACGTGCGTCGCGATGCGAACGATAAAGTGAAAGCTCTGCTGAAAGAAAAAGAGATCAGCGAAGACGACGATCGTCGTTCTCAGGACGACATTCAGAAAATGACCGACGCGGCGATCAAGAAAATTGATGCGGCGCTGGCAGAAAAAGAAGCGGAACTGATGCAGTTCTGATTTTCGCTGTACACTGATAAACGCCGTTCAGAAGGACATTGAGTCTTGCTGGCGGCGTTTTGCTTTTATCTGGTCTAACTTTTGGGCATCTCATGAAGCATCTCACTCTCCTCGGCTCGACCGGCTCTATCGGTTGCAGCACTCTCGACGTTGTACGTCATAATCCTGACAGCTACACCGTAGCCGCGCTTGTGGCCGGAAAAAACGTGCAGCGAATGGTCGAACAGTGCCTGGAGTTTACCCCCCGTTTTGCGGTGATGGATGATGAAGAGAGCGCCCGCCAGGTAAAAGCGCTGTTGCAGGAGAAGGGCTGCCGTACCGAGGTGCTCAGCGGGCAACAGGCGGCGTGCGATATGGCCGCGCTTGATGAAGTCGATCAGGTTATGGCGGCAATCGTCGGGGCGGCGGGTCTTCTGCCGACGCTTGCCGCGATCGATGCGGGAAAAGATGTCCTGCTTGCGAACAAAGAGTCGCTGGTCACCTGCGGACGCCTCTTTATGGAGGCGGTAAAACAGCGTGGGGCACGTCTTTTGCCGGTCGATAGCGAGCACAACGCCATTTTTCAGAGTTTACCCCAACCTTTTCAACAAAACCTGGGGTACGCTGACCTGGAGCAGAATGGCGTTGTGTCGATTCTGCTTACCGGGTCTGGTGGCCCGTTCCGTGAAACGCCACTGTCTGAATTGAGCGCAATGACGCCGGATCAGGCATGTCGTCATCCGAACTGGTCAATGGGGCGTAAGATCTCCGTCGATTCGGCCACCATGATGAACAAAGGTCTGGAATACATTGAAGCTCGCTGGCTGTTCAATGCGTCGGCGAAACAGATGGAAGTGCTGATCCACCCGCAGTCGGTGATTCACTCGATGGTGCGCTATCAGGACGGCAGCGTGCTGGCCCAGCTGGGCGAACCGGATATGCGTACGCCAATTGCTCATACAATGGCGTGGCCAAACCGCGTAAAATCGGGCGTTAAGCCTCTCGATTTTTGCAAGCTGAGTTCACTGACGTTTAGCGAGCCTGATTACGACCGTTATCCCTGTCTGAAACTGGCGATGACGGCCTTCGATCAGGGGCAGGCGGCGACAACGGCGCTTAATGCAGCCAATGAAGTGACCGTTGAAGCATTCCTGAACCAGCAGATCCGCTTTACTGATATCGCCGCGTTGAATTTATCCGTGCTGGAGATGATGGATTTGCGTGAGCCGCAGAGCGTGGAAGAGGTGCTGGCCGTGGATGAACAGGCACGCATTGTTGCGCGTAAACAGGTGACACGTCTCGCAAGCTGGTGATAAAGCAAGCACTAGTCGTCGTGCTATTTGTTAGCGTTGGGCTTCAGTGATATAGTCTGCGCCACCTGATCGCAGGTATTTGGCTTTAAGTGGTCAGGTAAGCCGTGGTTTGACACGGCTTTTTTATGTATAGGCTTCAGTATTCCTGTGTACCGTTAAATCCTTTCAGGGACTAAAAACGCGTTATGTTGTCTGCGAATCAACCAATAAGCGAAAACTTGCCAGCACATGGCTGTCGCCATGTTGCAATCATCATGGATGGCAATGGCCGCTGGGCGAAAAGACAAGGGAAGATACGAGCCTTTGGGCATAAAGCTGGGGCGAAATCTGTTCGCCGCGCCGTTTCTTTTGCCGCCAATAACGGCATTGATGCGTTAACGCTCTATGCTTTTAGCAGTGAGAACTGGAATCGACCTGCGCAGGAAGTGACTGCGTTGATGGAACTGTTCGTGTGGGCGCTCGATAGCGAAGTAAAAAGCCTGCACCGCCACAACGTCCGCTTGCGTATTATTGGCGAAACCAGTCGTTTTAACTCACGTTTGCAGGAACGGATTCGCAAAGCAGAAGCGCTGACGGAAAATAATACCGGCCTGACGCTCAATATCGCGGCGAATTACGGCGGACGCTGGGATATTATCCAGGGGGTTCGGCATCTGGCTGAGCAGGTTCAGGAAGGGCTGTTAAGACCCGACCAGATTGATGAAGAGGCGCTGAGTCAGCAAATCTGCATGAATGAACTGGCACCCGTGGATTTGGTTATAAGGACAGGGGGGGAGCATCGCATTAGTAACTTTTTGCTGTGGCAAATTGCCTACGCCGAACTTTACTTTACGGATGTTCTTTGGCCAGATTTTGATGAACAAGACTTTGAAGGTGCGCTGCATGCCTTTGCCAATCGAGAGCGTCGTTTCGGCGGCACCGAGCCTGGTGGCGATAACGCCTGATGGGGGTAGCTTTTGCTGAAGTATCGCCTGATTTCCGCTTTTGTATTAATACCCGTCGTCATCGCAGCGCTGTTTTTACTGCCTCCGGTGGGATTCGCTATTGTTACGCTGGTGGTGTGTATGCTCGCCGCGTGGGAATGGGGGCAGCTTAGCGGCTTTACCTCGCGCACTCAGCGGGTATGGCTGGCGGTACTCTGTGGTTTTTTACTGGCCCTGATGCTGTATACCTTGCCTGAATATCATCACGATGTTCACCAGCCGCTGGTTGCCGGATCCTTATGGATATCGCTGGCCTGGTGGATTGCTGCGCTTGTTTTAGTGCTTTTCTATCCAGGCTCTGCGGCGATCTGGCGTAACTCTAAAGTGTTGCGCCTTATTTTTGGTCTGCTCACGATTGTTCCCTTTTTCTGGGGGATGGTTGCGCTGCGCGCCTGGCACTATGACGAAAACCACTACAGCGGCGCGATATGGCTGCTTTATGTGATGATTCTCGTCTGGGGGGCTGACTCCGGGGCCTATATGTTTGGTAAACTGTTCGGCAAACATAAACTGGCGCCAAAGGTTTCTCCGGGCAAAACCTGGCAAGGCTTCATTGGCGGCCTGTTTACGGCAGCAATTATCTCCTGGGGCTATGGCGTCTGGGCGAATCTTGAGGTTGCCCCCTCCACGCTGCTGGTATGTTCGATTTTCGCGGCGCTGGCATCGGTGCTGGGTGATTTAACCGAGAGTATGTTTAAGCGTGAAGCAGGGATTAAGGACAGTGGTCACCTGATTCCAGGACATGGCGGAATACTGGATCGCATTGACAGCCTTACCGCGGCTGTTCCTGTATTTGCTTGCCTGCTTTTACTGGTGTTTGGGACGATATAACGGAAGGTTTTATGCTGAGCATTCTCTGGAATCTGGCGGCGTTCATTGTTGCACTGGGTGTACTGATTACCGTGCATGAATTTGGCCATTTCTGGGTTGCCCGGCGCTGTGGTGTGCGGGTGGAGCGATTCTCGATTGGCTTTGGCAAATCGCTCTGGAAGCGTACCGATAAGCATGGCACCGAGTTTGTCATTGCTCTGATTCCCCTGGGCGGCTATGTCAAAATGCTCGACGAACGCGTTGAGCCTGTCGCCCCGGAACTTCGCCATCGCGCGTTTAACAATAAAACTGTTGGACAACGTGCTGCCATCATCGCTGCCGGCCCGGTAGCCAATTTCATCTTCGCTATCTTCGCCTACTGGCTGGTGTTTATCATCGGCGTGCCTGGCGTGCGCCCGGTCGTGGGAGAAATCACCACGGGTTCTATTGCGGCAACGGCGCAAATTACACCGGGAATGGAACTTAAAGCGATTGATGGTATCGAAACCCCTGATTGGGATGCCGTGAGGTTACAACTGGTTGCCAAAATCGGTGATGAGCAGACAACCGTCAGCGTATCGCCATTTGGTTCCGACCAGCGGCAGGAAAAAGTGCTGGATTTACGCCACTGGCGCTTTGAGCCAGACAAAGAGGACCCTGTCGCCGCACTCGGGATTCGACCGCGCGGCGCGCAGATCGAGCCGGTATTAGCCGAAGTACAGGCCAAATCGGCAGCGAGTAAAGCAGGTTTACAAGCGGGTGACAGGATCGTTAAAGTCGATGGTCAGCCATTAACACAATGGATGACCTTTGTTACTCTGGTGCGCGATAATCCAGGCAAGCCGCTCGCGCTGGAAGTGGAAAGGCAGGGGAGTTCGCTCTCACTGACTCTCACCCCGGATACCAAATCGGGCGGCGGTAAGGCGGAAGGGTTTGCCGGCGTTGTGCCGAAAGTGATCCCACTGCCAGATGAGTACAAGACAATACGCCAGTATGGGCCGTTTAGCGCCATCGTTGAGGCCACGGATAAAACATGGCAGCTGATGAAGCTTACGGTCAACATGTTGGGGAAATTGATAACCGGTGATGTGAAACTGAACAACCTCAGTGGGCCAATTTCGATTGCTCAGGGGGCTGGGATGTCAGCGGAGTTCGGGGTGATTTACTATCTCATGTTCCTTGCGCTGATTAGCGTGAACCTGGGGATAATCAACCTGTTCCCGCTTCCCGTACTAGATGGGGGCCATTTGCTGTTTTTAGCGATTGAAAAGCTAAAAGGCGGACCGGTATCCGAGCGAGTTCAAGACTTTAGTTATCGCATTGGCTCGATTTTGCTGGTGCTGTTAATGGGGCTTGCACTTTTCAATGATTTCTCTCGGTTGTAAGAGAGTTAGTTAGGAAGAACGCATAATAACGATGGCGATGAAAAAGTTGCTCATAGCGTCGCTGCTGTTTAGCAGCGCGACCGTATACGGTGCTGACGGGTTCGTAGTGAAAGATATTCATTTCGAAGGCCTTCAGCGTGTCGCCGTTGGTGCGGCCCTCCTCAGTATGCCTGTGCGCCCCGGCGATACGGTTAATGATGAAGATATCAGTAACACCATCCGTGCTCTGTTTGCCACTGGCAACTTTGAGGACGTCCGTGTCCTGCGCGATGGTGATACGCTGGTGGTTCAGGTAAAAGAACGTCCAACGATTGCCAGCATCACTTTCTCCGGCAACAAGTCGGTGAAAGATGACATGCTCAAGCAGAACCTTGAGGCATCGGGTGTTCGTGTGGGGGAATCTCTGGACCGAACAACCCTTGCAGACATTGAAAAAGGTCTGGAAGATTTCTATTACAGCGTCGGTAAATACAGCGCGAGCGTTAAAGCGGTTGTTACACCGCTGCCACGTAACCGTGTCGACCTGAAACTGGTCTTCCAGGAAGGTGTTTCTGCGAAGATCCAGCAGATCAACATCGTGGGTAACCACGCGTTCAGCACCGACGAACTGATCTCCAACTTCCAGCTGCGTGACGAAGTGCCGTGGTGGAACGTGGTGGGCGATCGTAAATACCAGAAACAGAAACTGGCGGGTGACCTTGAAACCCTGCGCAGCTACTATCTGGATCGCGGTTACGCCCGTTTCAACATCGATTCAACTCAGGTGAGTCTGACTCCGGACAAGAAAGGTATCTACATTACCGTTAACATCACTGAAGGCGATAAGTACACGCTTTCAGGTGTTGAAGTCAGCGGCAACCTGGCAGGACATTCAGCTGAAATTGAATCTCTGACCAAAATTCAGCCGGGCGATCTGTACAGCGGATCTAAAGTCACCAAAATGGAAGACAGCATTAAGAAGCTGCTCGGCCGTTATGGTTATGCGTATCCGCGTGTGCAAACGCAGCCGGAAATTAACGACACGGATAAAACCGTTAAGCTGCACGTTAACGTTGATGCGGGCAACCGTTTCTATGTGCGTAAGATCCGCTTCGAAGGTAACGATACCTCTAAAGACTCCGTTCTGCGCCGTGAAATGCGCCAGATGGAAGGGGCATGGCTGGGAAGCGATCTGGTAGACCAGGGTAAAGAGCGTCTGAACCGTCTGGGCTATTTCGAAACGGTCGATACCGATACTCAGCGTGTACCAGGTCGTCCGGATCAGGTTGATGTTGTTTATAAAGTTAAAGAACGTAATACCGGTAGCTTCAACTTCGGTATTGGTTACGGCACTGAAAGTGGCGTGAGCTTCCAGGTCGGCGTTCAGCAGGATAACTGGCTGGGTACGGGCTACTCTGTCGGTATCAACGGGACGAAAAACGACTACCAGACCTACTCTGAGTTCTCTGTTACCAACCCATACTTCACCGTTGACGGTGTAAGCCTGGGCGGTCGTATCTTCTATAACGACTTTAAAGCGGATGACGCGGACCTCTCCTCGTATACCAACAAGAGTTACGGTCTGGATGGTACGCTCGGCTTCCCGGTTAACGAATACAACACCCTGCGCGCAGGTTTAGGGTACGTGCATAACGACCTGTCCAACATGCAACCGCAGGTGGCGATGTGGCGTTACCTGGACTCCATCGGTCAGTCGGCGAGTACGTCCAGCGATGACAACGGTTTCGCCGCGGATGACTTCACCTTCAACTACGGTTGGACCTACAACCGTCTTGACCGTGGCTACTTCCCGACGGAAGGTTCACGTGTCAACCTGAACGGTAAAGTGACTATCCCGGGCTCGGATAACGAGTTCTACAAGGTCACGCTGGATACGGCGTCCTACTTCCCAATTGATGAAGATCACAAGTGGGTTGTTCTGGGTCGTACCCGTTGGGGTTATGGTGACGGTATTGGAAGCAAAGAACTGCCGTTCTATGAAAACTTCTACGCCGGTGGTTCAAGCACCGTGCGTGGCTTCCAGTCCAATAACATTGGTCCGAAAGCGGTTTATTACGGCGGTAATGACGAAGATAACTGCGCAAGCCGTGATCCTAAGCAAGTATGTAGCTCTGATGACGCAGTAGGTGGTAACGCTATGGCCGTGGCGAGCCTCGAGTTCATCACGCCTACGCCGTTTATCAGCGACAAGTACGCAAACTCTGTCCGCACCTCCTTCTTTATGGATGCAGGTACAGTGTGGGACACCAACTGGGAGAACACCGCCCAGATGCGTGCGGCGGGGGTTCCGGACTACAGCGATCCGAGCAACATTCGCATGTCCGCAGGTATCGCATTACAATGGATGTCACCGCTGGGGCCGTTGGTCTTCTCTTACGCCCAGCCGTTTAAGAAATACGATGGAGACAAAGCGGAGCAGTTCCAGTTTAACATTGGTAAAACCTGGTAATAATCCGCTGCAATGGAATGCGTTGGCAGTGTAGCGCTGACAACCGGCGATCGGTAAAACGATCGCCTTGCCACGCAAAGAACGGTACCCCTCGGGTGCCAATGGGATGGTAAGGAGTTAATTGTGAAAAAGTGGTTATTAGCTGCAGGTCTCGGTTTAGCGATGGCAACTTCTGCTCAGGCAGCGGATAAAATTGCAATCGTCAACATGGGTAATTTGTTCCAGCAGGTTGCACAGAAAACCGGTGTTTCTGCAACGCTGGAAAACGAATTCAAAGGCCGTGCGAGCGAACTGCAACGTATGGAAGGTGATCTTCAGTCCAAGATGCAGCGTCTTCAGCGTGATGGTTCTACCATGAAAGCGAGCGAGCGCAGCAAACTGGAAAAAGACGTCATGTCTCAGCGCCAGACCTTCTCTCAGAAAGCGCAGGCTTTCGAGCAGGATCGTCAGCGTCGTTCTAACGAAGAGCGTGGCAAACTGGTGACGCGTATTCAGTCTGCCGTTAAAGCAGTCGCAGCCGATCAGAGCATCGATCTGGTTGTTGATTCGAACGCCGTTGCATTCAACAGCAGCGATGTTAAAGACATCACCGCTGATGTTCTGAAACAGGTTAAATAAGTAATGCCTTCAATTCGACTGGCTGATTTAGCTCAGCAGTTGGATGCAGAATTACACGGTGATGGCGATATCGTCATCACCGCTGTTGCGTCCATGCAATCTGCTAAAGCAGGCACTATTACCTTCATGGTAAGCCCTAAGTACCGTGAACACCTGGCCCAGTGCCAGGCGTCTGCCGTTGTTCTGACGCAGGACGATCTTCCGTTTGCCACTAGCGCTGCACTGGTAGTGAAAAATCCCTACCTGACCTATGCGCGCATGGCCCAAATTCTTGATACCACGCCGCAGCCGGCACAGAACATTGCAGCCAATGCTGCGATTGATCCGACGGCTCAGCTGGGTAACAACGTATCAGTCGGCGCAAACGCCGTTATCGAATCCGGCGTCGTGCTGGGTGATAACGTGGTGATTGGCCCAGGCTGCTTTGTTGGAAAAAATACGAAAATTGGCGCAGGGACTCGTCTGTGGGCCAATGTCTCTGTCTACCATGAGGTTGAGATTGGCGAGAATTGTCTCGTACAGTCCAGCACGGTGATTGGTTCTGACGGATTTGGTTACGCTAACGATCGGGGTAACTGGGTTAAGATCCCTCAGCTGGGTCGCGTGATTATCGGCGATCGTGTGGAGATCGGCGCTTGCACCACCATCGACCGCGGTGCGCTTGACGACACCATTATTGGTAACGGTGTTATCATAGACAACCAGTGCCAGATTGCACATAACGTTGTGATTGGCGACAATACCGCAGTGGCGGGTGGTGTTATCATGGCAGGCAGCCTGAAAATTGGCCGTTACTGCATGATTGGCGGTGCCAGCGTGATCAATGGCCATATGGAAATATGCGACAAAGTCACGGTGACGGGGATGGGCATGGTGATGCGTCCAATCACTGAGCCTGGCGTTTATTCCTCCGGTATTCCGCTGCAACCGAACAAGGTCTGGCGTAAAACAGCTGCACTGGTGATGAATATTGATGATATGAGCAAGCGACTCAAAGCGATTGAGCGCAAAATCGATCAACAAGACTAAGCGTTCATCCGTTTAACGCTAAATTTCCCGGCCTGTCGGCTTTGTTTATAAACCGGCAGGCCGTGTTATTATTGCTACTTAGTACATTTGACAGGAAGAGTATTTTGACTACTGACACTCATACTCTGCATATTGAAGAGATTTTAGAACTTCTGCCGCACCGCTATCCGTTTTTACTGGTAGACCGTGTGCTGGATTTTGAAGAAGGTCGTTTTCTGCGCGCAGTGAAAAATGTCTCCGTTAACGAGCCGTTCTTCCAGGGGCACTTCCCTGGTAAGCCTATCTTCCCGGGGGTATTGATCCTGGAAGCGATGGCACAGGCTACCGGTATTCTGGCGTTTAAAAGCGTAGGTAAACTGGAACCGGGTGAACTCTATTACTTCGCGGGTATCGATGAAGCGCGCTTCAAGCGTCCGGTCGTGCCTGGTGATCAAATGATCATGGAAGTCACTTTTGAAAAAACGCGTCGCGGCCTGACTCGCTTCAAAGGCGTAGCTATGGTTGACGGCAAAGTTGTTTGCGAAGCGACAATGATGTGTGCGCGTAGCCGGGAGGCCTGATACGTGATTGATAAATCCGCCTTTATTCATCCTACCGCCATTGTGGAAACGGGTGCCATCATTGGTGCCAATGTCCACATCGGCCCGTTTTGTATTGTTGGACCCCATGTCGAAATTGGTGAGGGTACAGTACTGAAATCTCACGTTGTCGTGAATGGTCATACCACCATTGGCTGCAACAATGAGATCTATCAGTTCGCCTCCATCGGCGAAGTTAACCAGGATCTCAAGTATGCTGGCGAACCGACCCGCGTGGAAATCGGCGATCGTAACCGCATTCGCGAAAGCGTCACCATTCATCGTGGTACAACGCAAGGCGGTGGATTGACGAAGGTGGGCAGCGACAACCTGTTTATGGTTAATGCGCACATTGCGCACGACTGTACCGTGGGTAGCCGCTGTATTCTCGCCAACAACGCAACGCTGGCGGGACACGTATCGGTCGATGATTTCGCCATTATTGGCGGCATGACCGCAGTCCATCAGTTCTGCATCATTGGTGCACACGTGATGGTCGGCGGATGCTCCGGTGTGGCGCAGGACGTCCCACCGTTTGTGATTGCGCAGGGCAACCATGCCACGCCGTTTGGCGTGAACATTGAAGGTCTCAAGCGTCGTGGCTTCAGCCGCGAAGCGATTACCGCGATCCGCAACGCGTACAAATTGCTGTACCGTAGCGGTAAAACGCTGGAAGAGGCTAAGCCGGAAATTGCCGAGCTGGCGAATAAGCACCCTGAAGTGAAAACGTTCATGGAATTCTTTGAACGTTCAACCCGTGGTCTGATTCGTTAATGGTCGACAGTCGTCCGCTTACCATCGCCCTGGTCGCCGGAGAAACCTCCGGCGATATTCTTGGTGCAGGTCTTATCCGCGCGCTTAAAGCCCGTGTACCCAACGCCCGCTTTGTGGGCGTGGCTGGGCCGCTAATGCAGGCCGAAGGCTGCGAAGCCTGGTATGAAATGGAAGAGCTGGCTGTGATGGGCATCGTCGAGGTGCTGGGCCGCTTGCGTCGCCTGCTGCATATCCGCGCCGACCTTACCCGCCGCTTTACCGACCTCAAGCCCGATGTATTTGTCGGCATTGATGCGCCTGATTTCAATATTACCCTTGAAGGGAACCTGAAAAAGCAGGGGATCAAAACGATCCATTACGTCAGCCCGTCCGTGTGGGCGTGGCGACAGAAACGCGTTTTCAAAATCGGACGGTCCACCAATCTGGTGCTGGCTTTTCTGCCTTTCGAAAAAGCGTTTTACGACAGATTTAATGTCCCGTGCCGTTTTATCGGTCATACCATGGCGGATGCCATGCCACTGGATCCGGATAAAAACGCGGCGCGTGACGAACTGGGCATCCCGCATGATGTGCATTGTCTGGCGCTGCTGCCAGGAAGCCGGGGTGCGGAAGTTGAAATGCTCAGTGCTGATTTCCTGAAAACGGCGCAAATTCTTCGCAAGACTTACCCCGATCTTGAAGTGGTCGTGCCGCTGGTGAATGCCAAACGCCGGGAGCAGTTTGAGCGTATCAAAGCCGACGTCGCCCCGGATCTTCACGTCCGCCTGCTGGACGGAAAAGGGCGGCAAGCTATGTTTGCGAGCGATGCCGCACTGCTGGCTTCCGGCACGGCTGCGCTGGAGTGTATGCTGGCAAAATGCCCAATGGTGGTCGGTTATCGCATGAAGCCGTTTACCTTCTGGCTGGCAAAACGTCTGGTAAAAACAGATTACGTATCTCTGCCAAACCTGCTTGCGGGTCGCGAGCTGGTGAAAGAGCTCTTGCAGGATGAATGCCAGCCGCAGGCGCTGGCAGATGCGCTGCTGCCGCTGCTGGCCAACGGTAAAACCAGCCACCAGATGCATGATACCTTCCGTGAACTGCATCAACTGATCCGCTGTAATGCTGATGAGCAGGCGGCCGATGCGGTGCTGGAGTTAGCACAATGATGGAATTTATTTATCCCCATACCCACCTCGTTGCCGGTGTGGATGAAGTCGGTCGTGGCCCGTTAGTGGGTGCCGTTGTGACCGCGGCGGTGATCCTCGATCCAGCCCGCCCGATCGTTGGCCTGAACGACTCGAAAAAACTGAGCGAAAAGCGTCGTTTAGCGCTGTTCGATGAAATTAAAGAGAAAGCGCTGGCCTGGAGTCTCGGGCGCGCAGAACCGC
Organism: Enterobacter sp. MGH119; assembly: GCF_001037675.1. Taxonomy (NCBI): domain Bacteria; kingdom Pseudomonadati; phylum Pseudomonadota; class Gammaproteobacteria; order Enterobacterales; family Enterobacteriaceae; genus Enterobacter; species Enterobacter sp. MGH119. The sequence continues at coordinate 456,296 of NZ_KQ089931.1, forward strand.
ATGAGATTGACGATCTAAACATTCTGCACGCTACCATGCTGGCGATGCAGCGTGCCGTTGCGGGCCTGAAGATTGTGCCTGAGTATGTACTGATCGACGGTAACCGTTGCCCGGCGCTGCCGATGCCTTCCATGGCTGTTGTTAAAGGCGATAGCCGCGTCGCAGAAATCAGTGCGGCGTCAATCATTGCCAAAGTGACGCGCGATGCTGAAATGGCCGCGCTGGACCTCACTTATCCCGCGTATGGTTTCGCCCAGCACAAGGGATATCCAACGGCTTTCCATCTGGAAAAGCTGGCTGAACATGGCGCAACTGAACATCATCGGCGCAGCTTTGGCCCGGTGAAACGCGCGCTGGGACTGGTGTCCTGAATCAAGACGCAAGCAATTAAGTAACGCGGGATTTGAAGATGGCTGAACCACGTTTCGTACACCTGCGGGTGCATAGCGACTACTCCATGATCGATGGGCTGGCAAAGACCGGGCCGCTGGTAAAAAAGGCGGCCTCGCTTGGCATGCCTGCGCTGGCGATCACCGATTTTACCAACCTGTGTGGCCTGGTGAAGTTCTACGGAACGGCGCATGGCGCAGGATTAAAGCCCATCGTCGGTGCGGATTTTCATGTGCAGAGCGACCTGCTCGGCGATGAGATGACGCAAATTTCCGTGTTAGCCATGAATAACACGGGCTATCAGAACCTCACTCTGCTGATCTCAAAAGCCTACCAGCGCGGCTACGGCGCACTGGGCCCATGGATTGACCGCGACTGGCTGGCAGAGCTGAACGAAGGTTTGCTGCTGATCTCCGGTGGTCGTATGGGGGATGTCGGCAAATGTCTGCTGCGCGGTAACAACGCGCTGGTGGATCAGTGCGTCTCGTTCTACGAAGAGTATTTCCCGGATCGCTATTACCTGGAGCTGATCCGTACCGGGCGTGCGGACGAAGAGAGCTATCTGCATGCGGCCGTCGCCCTGGCGGAAGCGCGTGGCCTGCCTGTAGTGGCCACCAACGATGTGCGCTTCCTTGAGGCGGGCGATTTTGACGCGCATGAAATTCGCGTCGCTATCCACGACGGCTTCACCCTCGACGATCCGAAACGCCCGCGCAACTACTCATCGCAGCAGTACATGCGCAGCGAAGAGGAGATGTGTGAGCTTTTCTCGGACATCCCGGAAGCGCTGGAAAACAGCGTAGAGATTGCCAAGCGCTGTAACGTCACCGTGCGTCTCGGCGAATACTTCCTGCCGCAGTTCCCGACGGGCGACATGACCACCGAAGATTTCCTGGTCATGAAATCGAAAGAGGGTCTGGAAGAGCGTCTGGAATTCCTTTTCCCGGATGAAGCGGTCCGTAAAGAGAAGCGTCCTGAATATGACGAGCGCCTGGATATTGAACTCCAGGTGATCAACCAGATGGGGTTCCCTGGCTACTTCCTGATCGTGATGGAGTTCATCCAGTGGTCGAAGGATAACGGCGTGCCGGTAGGCCCGGGCCGTGGTTCCGGTGCCGGCTCGCTGGTGGCGTACGCACTGAAAATCACCGACCTCGATCCGCTGGAATTCGACCTGCTGTTCGAACGTTTCCTCAACCCGGAACGTGTCTCCATGCCCGACTTTGACGTCGACTTCTGCATGGAAAAACGCGACCAGGTGATTGAGCACGTGGCCGATATGTACGGTCGTGATGCGGTTTCACAGATCATTACCTTCGGGACGATGGCGGCGAAAGCGGTTATCCGCGACGTGGGCCGCGTTCTGGGCCACCCGTACGGTTTTGTCGATCGTATCTCTAAGCTGGTCCCGCCCGATCCGGGCATGACCCTGGCGAAAGCCTTTGAAGCCGAACCTCAGCTGCCGGAAATCTACGAAGCCGACGAAGAGGTGAAAGCGCTGATCGACATGGCGCGCAAGCTGGAAGGCGTCACGCGTAACGCCGGTAAGCATGCGGGGGGCGTGGTTATCGCCCCGACCAAAATCACCGACTTCGCGCCGCTGTACTGCGATGAAGCGGGCCAGCATCCGGTCACCCAGTTCGACAAGAACGACGTGGAATACGCCGGGCTGGTGAAGTTTGACTTCCTCGGCCTGCGTACGCTCACCATCATCAACTGGGCGCTGGAGATGATCAACGCCCGTCGCGAGAAGAACGGCGAACCGCCGCTGGATATCGCGGCTATCCCGCTTGATGACAAGAAAAGTTTCGACATGCTGCAACGCTCGGAGACGACAGCCGTCTTCCAGCTTGAATCCCGCGGCATGAAAGATTTGATTAAGCGTCTGCAACCCGACTGCTTCGAAGATATGATCGCGCTGGTGGCCCTGTTCCGTCCGGGGCCGTTGCAGTCGGGGATGGTGGATAACTTTATCGACCGTAAGCACGGGCGCGAAGAAATTTCCTACCCGGACGTTCAGTGGCAGCATGAAAGCCTGAAACCGGTACTGGAGCCAACCTATGGCATCATCCTGTATCAGGAACAGGTGATGCAGATCGCCCAGGTACTTTCGGGTTATACCCTTGGCGGCGCAGACATGCTGCGTCGTGCGATGGGTAAGAAAAAGCCGGAAGAGATGGCCAAGCAGCGCTCCATCTTTGAAGATGGAGCGAAGAAAAACGGCATCGATGGCGAACTGGCGATGAAAATCTTCGACCTGGTGGAGAAATTCGCCGGGTACGGATTTAACAAATCTCACTCCGCCGCCTATGCTTTGGTTTCGTATCAGACGCTGTGGCTGAAAGCTCACTATCCCGCTGAGTTTATGGCAGCGGTAATGACTGCCGATATGGACAACACCGAGAAGGTGGTTGGCCTGGTGGACGAGTGCTGGCGCATGGGGCTGAAGATCCTGCCGCCGGATATTAACTCGGGCCTGTATCATTTTCACGTTAACGATGACGGGGAAATCGTCTATGGGATCGGCGCGATCAAGGGCGTGGGTGAGGGGCCGATCGAGGCGATCATTGAAGCGCGTAACAACGGCGGCTACTTCCGTGAGCTGTTCGATCTGTGCGCCCGTACCGATACCAAAAAACTGAACCGCCGCGTGCTGGAAAAACTGATCATGTCCGGCGCGTTTGACCGTCTGGGGCCACACCGCGCCGCGCTGATGAACTCGCTCGGCGATGCGCTGAAGGCGGCCGATCAGCATGCGAAAGCGGAAGCCATTGGCCAGGCGGATATGTTCGGCGTGCTGGCGGAAGAGCCAGAGCAGATCGAGCAGTCCTATTCCAACTGCCAGCCGTGGCCAGAACAGGTAGTGCTGGATGGAGAGCGGGAAACGTTAGGTCTGTACCTGACGGGACACCCGATCAACCAGTATCTTAAAGAAATTGAGCGCTATGTCGGCGGCCACAGGCTTAAAGACATGCATCCGACAGAACGTGGTAAAATCACCACGGCTGCGGGGCTCGTGATTGCTGCAAGGGTAATGGTCACCAAGCGCGGCAATCGTATCGGCATCTGTACCCTGGATGACCGTTCCGGGCGTCTGGAGGTGATGTTGTTCACCGACGCGCTGGATAAATACCAGCAATTGCTGGAAAAAGACCGCATACTTATCGTCAGCGGACAGGTCAGCTTTGATGACTTCAGCGGGGGGCTTAAAATGACCGCCCGCGAAGTGATGGACATTGACGAAGCCCGGGAAAAATATGCTCGCGGGCTTGCTATCTCGCTGACGGACAGGCAAATTGATGACCAGCTTTTAAACCGACTCCGTCAGTCTCTGGAACCCCACCGCTCGGGGACCATTCCAGTACATCTCTACTATCAGAGGGCGGATGCACGCGCGCGGTTGCGCTTTGGTGCAACGTGGCGTGTCTCTCCGAGCGATCGTTTACTGAACGATCTCCGTGGCCTCATTGGTTCGGAGCAGGTGGAACTGGAGTTTGACTAATACAGGAATACTATGAGTCTGAATTTCCTTGATTTCGAACAGCCGATTGCAGAGCTGGAAGCGAAAATCGATTCTCTGACAGCCGTGAGCCGTCAGGATGAAAAACTGGATATTAACATCGACGAAGAAGTGCATCGTCTGCGCGAAAAAAGCGTAGAACTGACGCGGAAAATCTTTGCCGATCTCGGCGCATGGCAGATCGCCCAGCTGGCGCGACATCCACAGCGTCCGTACACCCTGGATTATGTCCGCCTGGCGTTTGACGAATTTGACGAACTGGCAGGCGACCGCGCATACGCTGACGATAAAGCTATCGTCGGCGGTATCGCGCGTCTGGATGGACGTCCGGTGATGATCATTGGTCATCAGAAAGGCCGTGAAACCAAAGAGAAAATCCGTCGTAACTTCGGTATGCCAGCACCAGAAGGCTACCGTAAGGCCCTGCGTCTGATGGAGATGGCTGAGCGTTTCAATATGCCAATCATCACCTTCATCGACACGCCGGGTGCTTACCCGGGGGTTGGTGCCGAAGAGCGTGGTCAGTCTGAAGCCATCGCACGCAACCTGCGCGAGATGTCTCGCCTGAAAGTGCCGGTCATCTGTACCGTTATCGGTGAAGGTGGGTCCGGCGGTGCGCTGGCAATTGGCGTGGGCGATAAAGTGAATATGCTACAGTACAGTACCTATTCCGTTATCTCTCCGGAAGGCTGTGCCTCCATCCTGTGGAAAAGTGCCGATAAAGCGCCGCTGGCTGCTGAAGCGATGGGCATCATTGCCCCACGTCTGAAAGAGCTGAAGCTGATCGACACCGTTATCCCTGAACCGCTGGGTGGCGCGCATCGTAAGCCGGAAGTGATGGCTGCTTCCCTGAAAGCGCAGCTGCTGGCAGACCTGGCGGACCTGGACGTGCTGAGCACAGAAGATCTGCTCAACCGTCGTTATCAGCGTCTGATGACCTACGGTTACGCGTAAGCCTCACAATTATCCTAAAAGCCGCACATTGTTGCGGCTTTTTTTATACCTGCCGTTTACCTTAACTATGCTTATCTGATGTTTTTCAAGGAGGTAAACCATGAACATCATTGCCATCATGGGGCCACACGGCGTCTTTTATAAAGACGAACCCATCAAGGAGCTGGAGCAAGCCCTTAAAGCACGCGGATATCAGCTGATCTGGCCGCAAAACAGCGCCGACCTGCTGAAATTTATCGAACACAATCCGCGCATCTGTGGCGTGATATTCGACTGGGACGAATACGACATGGAGTTGTGCAGCGATATCAATAAGCTCAACGAATATCTTCCGCTGTACGCCTTTATCAACACTCACTCGACCATGGACGTGAGTGCGCACGATATGCGTATGGCGCTGTGGTTCTTCGAATACTCACTCGGCGTTGCCGAGGACATTGCGACCCGCATTCAGCAGTACACCGGTGAATACCTCGATAACATCACACCGCCGTTTACGCGCGCATTGTTCACCTATGTGAAAGAAGGGAAGTACACCTTCTGTACGCCAGGCCATATGGCGGGAACGGCCTATCAAAAAAGCCCGGTGGGATGCCTGTTCTACGATTTCTTCGGCGGTAACACGCTGAAGGCGGACGTGTCGATTTCGGTCACCGAGTTAGGCTCTCTGCTGGATCATACCGGCCCGCATCTGGAAGCTGAAGAATACATCGCCCGGACCTTTGGCGCCGAGCAAAGCTACATGGTGACCAACGGTACCTCAACCTCGAACAAAATCGTCGGGATGTATGCCGCGCCTGCCGGCAGTACGCTGTTGATTGACCGAAACTGCCATAAATCACTGGCGCATTTGCTGATGATGAGCGATGTGGTGCCGCTCTGGCTGTCGCCTACTCGTAATGCGCTGGGTATTCTCGGCGGCATTCCTCGCCGTGAGTTCGCGCATGAAGCCATTGAGAATAAGATCGCGGCTATCCCCGAGGCAAGCTGGCCTGTGCATGCGGTGATCACCAACTCCACCTATGACGGGCTGCTTTACAACACGAACTGGATCAAGCAGACGCTGGACGTGCCGTCGATTCACTTTGACTCCGCGTGGGTGCCTTACACTAATTTCCACCCGATTTACTCGGGTAAAAGTGGGATGAGCGGCGAGCGGGTGCCGGGCAAGGTGTTCTTCGAAACGCAGTCGACGCACAAAATGCTGGCCGCGTTTTCCCAGGCGTCTCTCATTCACATCAAGGGTGAGTACGACGAGGACACCTTCAACGAAGCTTTCATGATGCACACGACCACGTCGCCAAGCTACCCGCTGGTGGCGTCCATCGAAACGGCGGCAGCGATGCTGCGCGGTAATCCGGGTAAACGCCTGATCAATCGTTCGGTGGAGCGGGCGTTGCATTTCCGAAAAGAGGTTCAGCGACTTAAAGATGAAGCGGACGGCTGGTTCTTTGATATCTGGCAGCCGGAAGAGATTGATGAGGCAGAATGCTGGCCCGTCGCGCCGGGGGAGAGCTGGCACGGTTTTCGGGATGCTGATGCGGACCACATGTTCCTCGATCCGGTTAAGGTGACAATCCTGACGCCGGGCATGGATGAGCAGGGTGTGATGGGTGAGGAAGGGATCCCGGCAGCGCTGGTGGCGAAGTTCCTTGATGAGCGCGGCGTGGTGGTGGAGAAAACCGGCCCCTATAATCTGCTGTTCCTGTTCAGCATCGGGATCGATAAAACCCGCGCGATGGGGCTGCTCCGGGGACTGATGGAGTTTAAGCGCGCATACGATCTGAACCTGCGGGTGAAGAACATGCTGCCGGATCTCTACGCGGAAGATCCTGACTTCTACCGCAATATGCGTATTCAGGATCTGGCCCAGGGGATTCACAGGCTGATCCGCCAGCACGATCTGCCGCGCCTGATGTTGCAGGCATTTGATGTTCTGCCTGAAATGAAGCTGACGCCGCACAGGGCGTGGCAGCGCCAGGTGAAAGGGGAGGTTGAAACCGTTGAGCTGGAGAACCTGGTCGGGCGGGTATCGGCCAACATGATCCTGCCTTATCCGCCGGGCGTGCCGCTGCTGATGCCGGGTGAAATGATCACTGAGGAGAGCCGGGCGGTGCTCGATTTCCTGCTGATGCTCTGTTCGGTGGGGCGCCACTATCCCGGCTTTGAAACGGATATTCATGGCGCGAAACGCGACGATAACGGCGTGTACTGGGTGAGAGTCCTAAAATAAAAGGGGCCGCTTGCCAGGGGCGGGTTGTCGGTTGTAACGTTCAGGACATCATAAAAAGGAGAAACTATGCTGGGTTTAAAAGCGGTTCATCATATTGCGATCATTGCCACCGATTATGCGAAAAGTAAGGCATTCTACTGCGACGTTCTCGGCTTTACGCTGTTGAGCGAGGCCTACCGTGAGGAGCGCGACTCCTGGAAAGGCGATCTGGCGTTAAACGGTCAATATGTGATTGAGCTGTTCTCTTTTCCTTTCCCGCCAGCGCGTCCTTCACGCCCGGAAGCCTGCGGCCTGCGCCACCTGGCCTTCAGCGTCGATGACCTGGACAGCGCGGTAAAACATCTGGAAGCCCACGGCGTGGCCTGCGAAGCGATTCGTGTCGATCCCTTTACCGATAAACGTTTCACTTTTTTCAACGATCCGGACGGCCTGCCGCTGGAGCTTTATCAGCAGTAATCGCCGTCATGTGTGATAATGCCCGTTCAGTTCGGGCATTTTTTATGTGTAATTTCCTATGACCTTACCCGCTATCGCGCACGCCGTTTCACCCTACCGCCAGCTGCTGGTGGGGTTCAGCGGTGGCCTGGATTCCACCGTTTTGCTGCACCGCCTTAAGCTCTGGCGCGACCGTGAGCCTGACGTCCAGCTGCGGGCGATGCATATCCATCACGGCTTAAGCCCCCATGCCGACGACTGGGTGGCGCACTGCGAAGCGGTGTGCTCAGGGTGGGAGATCCCGCTGATCGTTGAACGCGTCACGCTTGAGGATGAGGGGCTGGGTATTGAGGCGCAGGCGCGGAAAGCCCGCTACGCCGCGTTTTCTGGCGCATTACAGCCTGGAGAAGCGTTGGTCACCGCGCAGCATCTGGACGACCAGTGCGAGACGTTTTTACTGGCGCTCAAGCGGGGCAGCGGGCCTGCGGGTTTATCCGCCATGCCTGAGCGCGCTGATTTTGCTGAAACAGAGCTCATCCGCCCGCTGCTGGGTGAGACGCGCGCATCACTGGAAGCCTGGGCGCAGCAGCATCATCTGTGCTGGATTGAAGACGACAGCAATCAGGACGACAGTTACGACCGTAACTTCCTGCGCCTGCGCGTCTTACCGCTGCTGAGTGAGCGCTGGGCGCATTTTTCCGAAGCGGCGGCCAGAAGCGCCATGCTGTGTGCTGAACAGGAAAGCTTGCTGGATGAGTTGCTGAGCGGGGAGCTGAATACACTGATTACCGCTGACGGTGCCCTGAACGTTGCGCCGTTGAAGGTGATGAGCCCCGTGCGTCGGGCTGCTCTGATTCGCCGCTGGCTGGCTTACCACCGTGCGGTTATGCCGTCCAGGGCGATGCTCAACCGTATCTGGGAGGAAGTTGCACAGGCGAGGGAAGATGCCGCACCGTGTATACACCTGAATGGTTATGACGTCAGGCGTTATAAAGGGCAACTCTGGTGGGTAAAATCTGTGCCGTCGCTGGCTGACGTTGTGCTCGGCTGGCCGTCGCCGGAAAAAGCGTTAACGCTACCGATGAATGCCGGTGTCGTTGCGTTAAGTCATTCGGGCAATGTGCGTCTACCTGAGCCGGACGAGAACGTTACCATACGCTTCAGGGCCAGCGGCATGCTGCATATCGTCGGTCGTAACGGCGGGCGTAAGCTGAAGAAAATCTGGCAGGAACAGAACGTTCCGCCCTGGCGACGTGATACCACGCCGCTTCTGTTTTACGGCGACACGCTCATCGCGGCGGCAGGGGTGTTCATCACTGAAGAGGGGTGGGCTGAAGCGGGTGTTAATTTTGAATGGAAAGCGTAACGGGCAGCCTGGCTGCCCGTTGGTTATCAGGATTCGCTCACCACGACGGTGCCGATTTCCGGATGGCTGAAACTGGCAATTTTGTCGAGGCGTAGCTCACGCGTTGCACCTGCATCTTCCACAACCAGGTATTCCACATTTTTACGGGAAACCAGATCGCTGGCCTTTGCCTTTAGCACTTCGCCATCTTTTAGCTCCAGCGTCAGTATTAAATGATGCTGGCAGGCGAGTTCGAGGTTGTCATAGTCATCACAATTGATGGGTTGATAAGTATCATTCATCGACATAATCGCTCACCAGTAAATTCGCCGCAGCATACGCTGCTTTTTCCCTGACCGATTCAGAAAGGCTCTCATCAGAGGCCACTTCATTTAGCACGTTCAATACACAGCCCAACGCATCCGGAATGTACCCCAGATCTCCGCTGGCGATCTCCGCATACCGTCTGCGAATCAACTCACAATAATTATTCACATCACCTCCTGCCAGCGTACTGACTTACTGTGAGATATCATTAAGCCTACGAAGTTAAACTCGGTTTAGCAAGGTGACTATACCATACTCATTTAAGCAATATCAGCGCCTTGATAAGAGTGAGCCACCACCTCGTAACAGCCTTTTGCCGCGGTTTTCGCTACAATGTACGCCTGATTCAAAAGGAGTTCTCTCATGGCGCTGAAAGCGACTATTTATAAAGCTGTGGTCAATGTGGCGGATCTTGACCGTAACCAGTTTCTGGATGCGTCATTGACGCTGGCGCGTCACCCTTCTGAAACCCAGGAGCGCATGATGCTGCGCCTGCTGGCGTGGATTAAGTATGCCGACGAGCGTCTGCAATTTACCCGTGGTTTAAGCGCGGAAGATGAACCGGAAGCCTGGTTGCGCAACGATCATCTGGGTATCGATTTATGGATTGAGCTTGGCCTGCCGGATGAACGCCGGATCAAAAAGGCCTGCACCCAGTCTGCTGAAGTGGCGTTGTTTGCCTACAACCAGCGCGCGGCGGAGATCTGGTGGCAACAAAATAAAAATAAATGTGCGCAGTTCAAAAATCTTACCGTCTGGTATCTGGATGATGAACAGCTGGCGCAGCTGAGTGCGTTCGCCAGCCGGACGATGGCGCTACAGGCAACAATTCAGGACGGTGCCATCTGGCTTTCCGATTCTCAGAATAATCTGGAAATTCATCTCACGGCCTGGCAGCCCGCATCATGATTGTATTGTCCCGAAATGTCAGCATCCCTGATAACGAGCTGGAGATCACCGCTATCCGGGCCCAGGGCGCAGGGGGGCAGCACGTTAACAAGGCCTCAACGGCTATCCATTTGCGCTTTGACATTCGGGCCTCCAGCCTGCCAGAGTATTATAAAGAAAGCCTGCTTGCCGCCAGCCATCACCTGATCACCAGCGAGGGTGTGATAGTGATTAAAGCGCAGGAGTATCGCAGCCAGGAGCTTAACCGGGAAGCGGCAATTGCCCGGCTGGTCGCGGTCATCAAAGAGCTGACGGCTGTACAAAAAAGTCGCCGGGCAACACGTCCAACGCGGGCATCGAAAGAACGTCGGTTGTCATCGAAGGCGCAGAAATCCACCGTAAAATCACTGCGTGGCAAAGTCCGTCACCCATAATGTGACGAAAGGGATACCCTTTTCATAAGGAAAGTATTGTGAAAAAAGCATTATTATCAGCGCTGGCCGTGACAAGCCTGTTTGCGCTTTTTGGCTGTAATAACCGTTCGGAAACGCAGGTACTACAGCCAACGCAAAATGAAGAATTAAAGCCGATGCAGCAAAGCTGGCGCGGCGTATTACCGTGTGCAGATTGCGAGGGCATCGAAACCTCTCTGTTCCTGCAAAAAGATGGCACCTGGGTCATGAACCAGCGTTACCAGGGGGCGAAAGAACCGTCTTCTTTTGCATCTTACGGAACATGGGCGCGTACGGCTGAGAAGCTGGTATTGACGGATACCACGGGCGATAAAACCTTCTTCCGCGCCAAAGGCGAGGGGATGGAGATGCTCGATCGCGAAGGCAATCCGATTGAATCCCAGTTCAACTACACGTTGGCCCCGGTGAAAGCGACCCTGCCAGCCACCCCAATGGCGATGCGAGGAATGTATTTCTACATGGCGGATGCGGCGATCTTCACTGACTGTGCAACCGGGAAGAAAGTCAGCGTGGCGAACAATGCCCAGCTGGAGCGAGACTATGCCGTCGCGCGCGGCAACGACAGTAAGCCAGTGTTGCTGACGGTTGAAGGGCATTTTACGCTGGAGCCAAACCCGGATAGCGGCGAGCTGGTGAAAACGCTGGTGGCTGATAAAGACGCGAAGTTTGCTGCGGGGAAAGACTGCGAAAGCAAATAAGATATAGCCATTAAAAAACCCCGCACTGGCGGGGTTTTTTGTTTCTTAACCTTTGATGGCTTTCACCAGGTAATCAAGAATATCGCCCGTCTTGATCATCTGTTTTTCGCCGTTGCGACGGTACTTGTATTCAATCTCGTCACTGTCGAGGTTACGGTCGCCAATGACGATGGTATGTGGAATACCGATCAGTTCCATGTCAGCAAACATCACGCCAGGACGCTCTTTACGGTCATCCATCAGCACGTCGATACCTTTCGCGCTCAGCTCAGCGTAGAGTTTCTCAGCCAGCTCCTGCACGCGGTAAGACTTGTGCATGTTCATTGGCAGGATCGCTACCTGGAACGGCGCGATGTTATCCGGCCAGACGATTCCGCGTTCGTCATAGTTCTGCTCGATAGCAGCAGCAACAACGCGCGTTACGCCAATGCCGTAGCAGCCCATGGTCAGAACCTGGTTACGACCATCTTCGCCCTGAACGGCAGCGTTCATTGCGCGTGAGTACTTATCGCCCAGCTGGAAGATGTGGCCTACTTCGATACCGCGTTTGATCATCAGGGTACCCTTGCCGTCCGGGCTTGGATCGCCTGCGACCACGTTACGGATGTCAGCCACTTCCGGCGTCGCCACGTCCCGATCCCAGTTGATGCCGAAGTAGTGTTTACCGTCGATGTTTGCGCCCGCAGCGAAGTCGCTCATCGCCGCAACGGTGCGGTCAATGACCACCGGAACAGGCATGTTCACCGGGCCCAGAGAACCAGGACCTGCATTCACCACGGCGCGGATCTCCGCTTCCGTTGCGAAGGTCAGCGGGCTGGCAACCTGCGGTAGCTTCTCGGCTTTCACTTCGTTCAGCTCGTGATCGCCTCGTACCAGCAGGGCAACCAGTGGATAAGCGCTACCTTCAGCCGATTTCACCAGCAGGGTTTTCACGGTTTTTTCGATCGGCAGAGTAAACTGCTCAACCAGCTCGGCGATGGTTTTCGCGTTTGGCGTATCAACCAGCGTCATCTCTTGCGTTGCCGCGCCGCGTGGTTCTTTTGGTGCCAGCGCTTCTGCAAATTCGATGTTCGCGGCGTAATCAGAGGAGTCAGAGAAGATCACATCGTCTTCGCCGCTCTGCGCCAGAACCTGGAATTCATGGGAGGCGCTACCGCCGATTGAACCGGTATCAGCCTGTACAGCACGGAAATCCAGCCCCATGCGGGAGAAGATTTTACTGTAGGCCGCGTACATTTTGTCGTAGGTCTCTTGCAGCGATTCCTGAGAAGTATGGAAAGAGTAAGCATCTTTCATCAGGAACTCGCGAGAACGCATGACGCCAAAGCGTGGACGCACTTCGTCACGGAACTTGGTCTGGATCTGGAAGAAGTTCAGCGGCAGCTGTTTGTAAGAGCTCAGCTCGTTACGGATCAGATCGGTGATCACTTCTTCATGCGTTGGGCCGAGGACGAATGGACGATCGCCACGATCGGCAATACGCAGCAGTTCAGGACCGTACTGCTCCCAGCGACCGCTCTCCTGCCACAGTTCAGAGGGCTGAACGACCGGCATTAACACCTCGATAGCACCGGCGTTGTTCATCTCTTCACGCACGATGTTTTCGACTTTTTTCAGGACGCGCACGCCGGTCGGCAGCCAGGTGTATAACCCGGAGGCCAGCTTGCGGATCATCCCGGCGCGCAGCATCAGCTGGTGGCTGATCACCTCGGCGTCGGCAGGTGTCTCCTTCAGAGTGGAGAGCAGATATTGGCTAGTACGCATGTTGTTACGGTTCCATTTCGACGATTGGAACAGGCTGAAACACCAGCCTGACACAAAAAAAGTGGTTTAGTTTACCAGTGTGGCAAAGATGCCAAAAGAGAGGAGAACAAAATTACCTGGGTTCCAGGGCAAACACTTCAAAACCCGCCGCAGTCACGCGCCAGCGCACGTTAAAGTCCAGCAGCCAGACGGCGTACGTTTTCCCGGCTTCCTCTTCTTTGCGGTAGGCGGGACGGGGGTCCTGCGCCAGCACTTCAACGATAAAGTCACGCAGACGTGGATAACGCTTTTCCAGCTCGCTGATTTGCGTCGTTATTTCAGATGTGAAGTGAACCGGCATATCTGCCTGCGGTGCGTCCTGAGCATAGCTTGCCCGGGCATCCGGCAGCGCTTCGGCGAAGGGCAGGTAAGGCTTAATATCTATGACCGGTGTGCCATCAACCAGGTCAAGGCTACCTAACTCCAGGATCACCTGATCTCTCTGACAACGTATGCCTTTCAGCTCGACCAGCGACATTCCGATGGGGTTGGGACGAAAGGTTGAGCGGGTGGCAAAGACCCCCATTCTGGCATTTCCGCCCAGACGAGGAGGACGCACAGTGGGACGCCAGCCGCCTTCCATGGTCTGGTGAAACACAAAGACCACCCATAAATGGCTGAACGCCTCAAGCCCGCGCACTGCATCGGCCTGGTTATACGGCGCGACAAGATGAAGCTCGCCGCCGCCGTGAATGACCAGACCCGGCTGACGCGGCACGGCGAACTTTTCTTTATAAGGGGAGCGGATAACGCCTATCTGCTCGAACTGAAATGAACTCATTTCGCCGTAATGTTAAGCGCAGAACCGATACATACCGCCTGACGATAGCAACCTGGTGTGCCGCTGGTGACTTCACAGCTGTGCAGCAACACCGCGTTGGCTTTCATTTTCGACGCGTTGATTTGCATACGCTTGCGGGCTGTCGGAATATTGGGTGGAGAGTCCTGATTCGTTGCCTGGCAGGATTCGCCGCTCACTTCGCCCAGTTCACGGAATGGCTTACCGACCAGCTCGTCGGCTTTGGTAATAATACGTACCGGCGCAGCGCGAGGCGCTTTCGGTTTTGCTGGCTCCGCTTTTGGCGGGGTTGCAGTGCTTTGAACAGGTTCAACAGGAGATCTGCTTAGCATAGAACAGCCGCTCAGCATCAGTGCTAAAAGACAGATCGGTAAAGCACGCATAATAATTCCTCAGTGGATAATCAAAACGTCAGATATTGAAGCAGTTGACCGCACAAATGACAAGACGGGCAAATGCCCGTCTTGATGATATTACACTGCCGGGAGATTACCAGCCTTTAACCGCGCCGCCGTTAAACACCTTATTGGCTTCCTGGTACACTTCTTCAGACTGATATGCCTGTATGAATTTCTTCACATTCTCCGCGTCTTTGTTGTCTTCGCGAGTCACGATCAGGTTGACGTACGGGGAATCTTTATCTTCAACGAAGATGCCATCTTTCGCTGGGGTCAGGCCGATCTGGCTGGCGTAAGTGGTGTTGATCACGGCCAGGGCGATCTGCGCATCGTCCAGAGAACGTGGCAGCTGTGGTGCTTCCAGCTCAACAATTTTCAGATTTTTCGGGTTTTCGGTTACGTCCAGAACGGTCGGTAACAGGCCAACGCCTTCTTTCAGTTTAATCAGGCCCACTTTCTGTAGCAGAAGCAGGGAACGGCCAAGGTTGGTTGGGTCGTTAGGGACGGCAACCTGTGAACCCGGCTGGAGTTCATCCAGAGATTTAATTTTCTTGGAGTAGCCGGCAATCGGGTAAACGAAGGTGTTACCGACAGCAACCAGTTTGTAGCCGCGATCTTTGATCTGCTGATCCAGGTACGGTTTATGCTGGAAGGCGTTAGCGTCAATGTCGCCTTTGCTCAGCGCTTCGTTCGGCAGAACGTAATCGTTGAAGGTCACCAGTTCAACGTCCAGGCCATATTTCTCTTTAGCGATTTTCTGCGCGGCCTCAGCAACCTGCTGTTCTGCACCGACGATAACGCCTACTTTGATGTGGTTTGGATCTTTTTCGTCCTGACCGCAACCCACCAGTGCCAGCGAGCCAATCAGTGCGCCTACTGCTGCGAAGGTCTTAAATTTAAACGCCATGTTATATCCTTAACTCGTCGAGTTTGTGTTGTTTGTAACGTTATTTATGCGTAACAGCCCGGACGATACGATCGCCAGAGAATTGAATTAAGTAAACCAGCACAACCAGCAATACCAGAACGGTATTCATTACGGTAGCGTTATAGCCAATATAGCCGTACTGATATCCAATCTGGCCTAAACCGCCAGCACCTACGGCGCCGCCCATTGCGGAATAACCGACCAGCGTGATAAGCGTGATGGTTGCTGCGTTCACCAGCCCAGGCAGCGCCTCTGGCAGCAGAACTTTGCGAACGATCTGCATTGGTGTTGCACCCATCGCGCGGGAAGCTTCAATCAGGCCTGTTGGGATTTCCAGCAGGGCGTTTTCCACCATACGGGCGATAAACGGTGCCGCGCCTACTGTCAGCGGGACAATTGCCGCCTGCAAACCAATCGACGTCCCGACGATCACGCGAGTAAACGGAATCATCCACACCAGCAGAATAATGAACGGAATAGACCGGAAAATGTTCACCAGCGCAGAGAGCGTGCGATACAGCTTCGCGTTTTCAATAATTTGACCCGGGCGCGTGACGTACAGCAACACGCCGACCGGCAGCCCAATCACAAAACCAAAGAAGCCCGATACGAAGGTCATTGCCAGCGTTTCCCAAACGCCGCGAACCAGTAGCCACATCATCGGCTCAGACATAACCCAGTACCTCTACTTTTACGTGATGTTCTTGCAGCCAGGCAATTGCCGCCTGGGTTTTTTCCTGTGTGCCGTGCATTTCCGTCAGCATAATGCCGAACTTCACGCCACCGGCGTAATCCATCTGCGCGCTAATAATGTTGTTATTAACGTTAAAGCGACGCGCGGTTTCGGAAAGCAGCGGTGCGTCAACGGACTGACCCGTAAACTCCATGCGCAGCATTGGAACGCTGTCTGCAACGGCTTCTGTTTTCAGTCGTTCCAGATAATCTTCCGGAATATCAAGATGCAGTGTGGACTGAATGAACTGCTGAGCCAGCGGCGTTTTCGGGTGCGAGAAGACTTCGCTCACCGTGTCCTGCTCAATCAGCTCACCGTTGCTGATGACTGCTACACAGTCGCAGATACGTTTCACTACATCCATTTCATGCGTAATAAGGAGGATAGTCAGGCCCAGACGACGGTTAATGTCTTTTAACAGTTCCAGAATAGAGCGCGTGGTAGCCGGATCTAATGCGCTGGTGGCTTCATCGCACAGCAGCACTTTTGGGTTGCTTGCCAGCGCGCGAGCGATTGCTACTCGCTGTTTTTGCCCGCCGGACAAATTTGCCGGGTAGCTGTCATGTTTATCACCCAGACCAACCAGATCGAGCAGTTCGGTGACGCGACGCGTAATTTCTTCTTTTGGTGTGTTATCCAGCTCCAGGGGTAACGCAACGTTACCGAAAACGGTGCGTGAGGCCAGCAGGTTAAAGTGCTGGAAAATCATGCCAATCTGGCGACGCGCTTTGGTGAGTTCTTTTTCTGAGAGAGCGGTAAGCTCCTGGCCGCCAACTTCTACGCTGCCCTGGGTTGGGCGCTCAAGCAGGTTAACACAACGGATCAGCGTACTTTTACCTGCACCCGATGCGCCAATGACGCCATAAATCTGACCAGCAGGCACATGCAGGCTGACGTTGTTCAGCGCCTGAATGGTTCGGTTCCCCTGCTGGAACACTTTGGTGATATTGGAAAGTTTAATCATTAGATTATTTTTATCGTAAGTAAGTTAGCCGTGGCATTTTCTTCTGCCAGATACGGGGAATGACCGTAAACAAAATGGATGTTAAGGCATCCAGACGTCTAAATCAATCCACCTCTTTGCGATGAGCACTTTATTGCGCTGCGATTCATGAGATACTAGCTGAACAAGCCTTTTTCAGGAGCAAACCGGTGGCAAAATCTGTACCCGCAATTTTTCTCGATCGTGACGGCACTATTAATGTGGATCACGGTTACGTCCATGAGATTGATGAGTTCGAATTTATCGAGGGCGTAATAGATGCCATGCGCCAGTTGAAAGAGATGGGCTATGCGCTGGTGGTGGTAACTAACCAGTCCGGTATCGCCCGGGGTAAATTTACCGAAGCGCAGTTCGAGACGCTGACGGAATGGATGGACTGGTCTCTGGCCGATCGCGGCGTCGATCTTGATGGCATCTATTATTGTCCGCATCACCCGCAGGGAAGTGTAGAGGCGTATCGTCAGACCTGCGATTGCCGTAAGCCACACCCGGGCATGTTTATCTCTGCACAGGAATTCCTGCACATTGATATGGCCGCATCTTATATGGTGGGCGATAAACTGGAAGATATGCAGGCAGCAACGGCGGCAGGTGTAGGTACCAAAGTATTAGTGCGTACCGGTAAACCGGTCACCCCAGAAGCAGAAAATGCAGCCGACTGGGTGATAACTAGTCTGGCAGAACTGCCAAAAGAGATTAAAAAGCACCAAAAATAGGCGTTTTGGCGAAAAGGTGAGCGGTTGAAATAAAAATGCATTTTTCCGCTTGTCATTCCTCGGCGGCTCCCTATAATGCGCCTCCATCGACACGGCGGATGTGAATCACTTCACAAACAACCCGGTCGGTTGAAGAGAAAAAATCCTGAAAATCAGGGTTGACTCTGAAAGAGGAAAGCGTAATATACGCCACCTCGCGACAGAGCGCTGAAGCGCGTCGCAACTGCTCTTTAACAATTTATCAGACAATCTGTGTGGGCACTCAAAGTGACATGGATTCTTAACGTCCTCGGACGCTAAATGAATACCAAGTCTCAACGAGTGAACACGTAATTCATTACGAAGTTTAATTCATTGAGCATCAAACTTTTAAATTGAAGAGTTTGATCATGGCTCAGATTGAACGCTGGCGGCAGGCCTAACACATGCAAGTCGAACGGTAACAGGAAGCAGCTTGCTGCTTTGCTGACGAGTGGCGGACGGGTGAGTAATGTCTGGGAAACTGCCTGATGGAGGGGGATAACTACTGGA